>JAURXM010000039.1 GCA_030654395.1 Aquabacterium sp. | reverse complement strand
AAGGGCGGCGTGCCGGATGCCTGGCTGGCGGGCGGTGTGCAGGACGGTTTAGCGGGCGTTTCCGTTTTCGGGCTGGATAACGAAACCGTGTTGCGTCCGAATCCAGGCCAACCTTATCTCAGTCTGCAAATGATGGGCGGGGAAATGCGGGACTGGCATAGTGCGGCTACCGCAGCCAACGGCGTCGCAGATATTGAGGCCAACACCCAACACTCCTACGGTTGGTCGCGTGGCAGCGGCTATGCGCAGTTGTACCTGCATGTCGATAAGGCTACCCAGGCGCTGTTGCATCTTAAACAATCCGGCATCAAAACCTTAATCTGGCTGGATGGACAGCCTTTCAATTTGGCCGATGATCCGAATCCGCCGTCCGGGTTCTCGTCATCTCCCGGCGAGCAGGTAAAAAAACGGCTAAAGGGGCTGACTACCGAAGGATTGCCGGTAACCGCCTTGCCGGATCGGTCCGAGGCGCCGCAGCTTGCCACGCTGAATCTGTCGCAAGGTTGGCACAGTTTGCTGGTCAAGCTGGTGATGCAGCATGATAAAAACCAGCGGTTTTACTTTGCAGGCTTATTCACCGATCCGGCCAACCAGCCGCTGGATTCGATCAAGACGCAGCTGACCGATCCCACCGCCGATCTTGCGCTTAACCGGATCGCAGCGAGACTGCGGCCTCTGGTCTTCGCGGACGCCCCGGCCAATCTGCCCCATCCGGGCGATGCGCTCAAGCTGCGGGTGGATATGCGCTGGCATCCGGTTCTGGAGGAAACCGGCTTGCCGGAACCGTTACCGCGTTTCCGGGCAAAACTGCGTCTGCGTCTGGTTGACTATGGCGGTAACGAGGTCGCGGTCAGGGAAATAAGCGATCAGTTTCCCGGCCAGGTCGAGGCAGACTTCGGCAAGCTCAGCGAGTCCGGCTACTACGCGGTTTACTCGTCGTTGCATACGCCTGACGGTAAGTTGATCATGAATTATCCCGCCGATGGCTTTTCTGTCGTGCGCGGAGCCGCCGAGCAAAAGCGGCGGCTGGACAAGAAAAAACTATGGAATAACGATTATTACGCGTTGGCCGACGGCGATAACAGTTTTATGCAGGAAGGCGGGTATTTCTTCTGGCTGGCACGGATGGGGATCTACCAAAGCTACGGCAGCTATCCGGGCTTTGACCCGCAGTATCGGGCCCAGTGGGAGCGCGCGAAACAACTGGGTTTGGTGTTGTTCGCCGACTCCTCGGGCGATAGCAACTGGCTTAATGACAATCCGGCAGACGGCCAAAACTTCATTAACACGGCTGCGGCCTTTACCCGTTTCTTTAAGTCGACCAACGAGATCGATATTCGCCCCGATGCCGAGTGGCAAAAGCTGCGCGATCCCGCCCATTGGGTGCAACGCGCCCAGTGGGAATACGAGCAGGCGCATAAGCAGCGCGGCGACGCCCATTACGTCGGCGGCAGTCTGGTGCGGCCGGGCGACAAGGAGGGGGCAGGGCCGTGGTTCAAGCAGGTGTTGCAGTTAGGCCTGGACCGTTACCAGGACGCCTGGGATGTTCACGCCTATCCGCAGCAAGCGCCGCGTTTCGGCGGGGTTATTGGTAACAGCGGCAACGGCGGAAGCGAGGATGAGCAGGGCGTGCTGGCCGCATACGCCAGCCTGGGCAGGAAGAACAGCCTGCCGTTCTGGCTGGGCGAGACCGGCGCCAAGGCGATGCACGGTTTGACCGGGCGCCGTTGGCAGGCGGAGCAGGTCGCGAAAATGATCGCCTGGGTCAACAGCCGTAGCGACTATTTAGGGCTGGCTTTCTGCATAGGCCACGAATACGACTTGGCTTATGGCAGGATCTGGGACTATTCGATGGGCCACAAGCCCGGCGAGGCAGCATTGTATACTGCAGGCGCCTTAATCGACGGCTTGCCTTACCAAACCGTCGACGCGAAGGATGCCAATATCCAGGCGGCTTACTTCGGGTCAACCTTGATGATTTGGCGTACCGATGAGGCCGTCGGCAATTGGCGGCAGCGTCTTGATCCCGGCAAACCCTGGGTGCTGGTGGATGTCGTAGGCGGCCTCCGGGAGCTGGCGATAGATGCGGCAGGATATGCGAACATCCCGATCTCCGCCAGCCCTGTTTATGTGCTGGCGCGCTCCGACTATGAGCGGTTGACACGGGATTGACGCCGAGTAACCGGTGTGGCTCCCGGAGC
>JAURXM010000032.1 GCA_030654395.1 Aquabacterium sp. | reverse complement strand
TGTCCACCGGTCAAACGATCCAGCAAGCCGCGTTGGTGCGCAGGGTTTTTATGGAAGGTGTCGATGTTGGTGCCGATCACCGTGCTGGCATCAAACCGTGGCAGGTCTTTGCGCAAATCGCTTTCAGCGGTGCGCAGCATGTTGTTCAAGGCTGCATTGGCATACACGATGTTGTAGTTGTCATCAGCCACCATCACATTGGTCTCAGCCACGTCCAAGGCTTGCTTGATTCGGGTGCTGTCCACCAGTATTTTGGCCTCACGCTCACCGCTTTCACGCAAGCTCTTTTGCATGCCCTTGATGGCCAAAAGCAACTGGGCCGTTTCATCGGTACCCTGCACCTCAATGACATGATCCAACTGCCCGTTTTTCACAGCGTTGGCGGCATCGACGGCGCGGCGTACCGGTGTGGTCACGGAACGAATAACAGCCGCGCCAAACATGAAAGCAATGGCAAGCAAAGCGACGACAGAACCGCTCAACATCAATGTAGATTGTGACAACCTAGACTGGCGCTCTTGCAGCAAACGATGCAGGACAGCGATGGTCGGATCACGGTTCTTCACGATCTCTGACACAGCGTTTTTCAGATCTCCAGACAAGGCCTGCAGCGTAGACACATCGGGTTTATCTGTACTCAAAATGGCCTCAGCCTTATCCAAGGTGGATGTCAACACCACCTCCAGCTTGCTGACGTCCACCTCTGCTTTGAGAGAGGGATTGAAACGCACGATTTTGCTAGCCAACTCATTGATCTCGCCGGCATGAACCTCAGCGAAGTAGTGGTCCGCGAAGGCGTTTTTGGCTAGCAAAACATTACCGTGTTCCGTACTGGCTAGCCTGTCGCTTTTCGCGTTCAGACGCGACAGGTAGTCACCGACCTGCAACATGATGTCGCTGGTCAAACTAATCAGGTAGTAGGTATCCCCCTCTGGGTCCAAGGTCAAGCCACTTCGGTCTAAAGTGGCCGACATCAACCCTGCCACACTCTCAGTCAAGGCGTCTTCAGCCTTATCAGAGGACGTCCCCGCGCGCTGCATATCAGCGATCAAGGTGGCATAGTGTTCTTTGACCTGAGTGAACTCCGGCGTCATATCCAACTCAGCTTTGTACTGATTGACGACGGCCTGGGCCTTGTCAATGTCACTCGCCAACTTGGTCCACGACGCCTTATGGTCAGGATGGGTCTCCGGTAATATTCTGGTCCGCTGTATAGCGTCAGGCAGTGCCACGATCGCCGTGATCACCTCCACACCCACTATTTCTTGGTGTGTCGCGCTGATTGAGGCCAGACTCTGCCTGAGGAAAAGCCCTAAGGGCAGGGCACACAAAATCGCCCCGATCGCCCCGAGGATGGCAAATTTCTGCCACATCATCAATCGAGATAAAAATTGGTTCATGTTGAATCCTCGATGAATGAAGCGTTATGAGCGAGTAGGCTGCGCCATGACCGTAGTCTGGCTGTGCGGCCCTGCTGCAGATGTGCTTTGCTTGGACTTAGGGCTGGCGGCCGATGCCTGTGATGTGCTTGACGCCGCACGCCCGCCCTCTAACAGGCGGAAGTAGCCCATCAGGTTTTGCAGCTGCGTGGCTTGGGCTGACAACTCTTCAGACGTCGCGGACAACTGCTCTGCCGCTGACGCGTTTTGCTGCGTCGCGCCGTTCAGGTGCTCCATGGCACTGGTGATTTGCGCCACACCGTCTGACTGTTCACCCGATGCCGCTGCAATCTCTTGCACCAGCTCACTGGTTTTATTGATCGATGGCACCATGTGTTTGAGCAAGTCGCCGGCCTTCTCAGCCAGGCTCACACTCGACCCAGCCAACTGACCG
>JAURXM010000025.1 GCA_030654395.1 Aquabacterium sp. | reverse complement strand
GGCGGCTACTTGATCGGTCCCCATTGCGGCTATGGCGCTCGTGCTCAAAGCGCGGATGCTGGCAGTGCTGAGGGCCTGCAAGTCCGTTGTCTCAATGCCTGTTATCTGGGTGGACGTGATGGCAGCGACTTGCGTCGTAGTTAGCGCATTAACCTGCGCTGTATTCAATGCGGCCAACTGGTCAGTACCTAGCGCGGCAACAGCGGCGGTGGACAAGGCCTTGATGCCGGAAGTCGAAATCGTACTGATGTCCGTCGTCTCGATCGCAGCGGCTTGTGCCGTATTGAGTGATCCAACTTGTGCGGAGCTCAACGCTGCAGTCTGTGCGGATGTCAGTGCGGCAATTTGATCTGTGCGCAGAGACTGCACCTGCGTTGTGCTCAGTGAGCTCAATTGGGCAGTATTGAGTACCGATACCTGATCCGTCCCCAGTGCATTGACCGCAGCGGTGCTCAATGCACGGAAGGCGGATGTCGAGATGGCGCCGATATCCGTGGTCTCAATCGAAGCGGCTTGTGTGCTGGTCAGCGCACCTGCTTGATTCGAGCTCAAAACGCCGACGTCAGCTGACGTCAGTGCGGCGACTTGCTCGGTATTGAGGCTGGCAATTTGAGTAGACGAGAGCGCAGCGACTTGGCTGGTGCTTAAAACCAGAATCTGGTCTGTCGTCAAGACACCTACAGCGGCCGTGCTCAAGGCTCTGATAGACGCGGTGTTGAGTGCGCCGATGTCCGTTGTCTCAATCGCCGATACTTGGTTTGTCGTTAATGCTGACACTTGATTGGTGCTGAGCGCGCCAACTTGTGCCGAGGTCATTGCAGCAAGCTGATCGGTGCCCAAAACGGCCACTGCAGCCGTAGACAGTGCCTTGATGCCCGATGTTGAAATCAAGCCGATGTCGGTGGTTTCAATGGCGGCCGCTTGTGCGGTGTTGAGTGCGCCGACTTGCGCTGAGCTCAGTGCGCTCACCTGCGTTGTGGTCAAGCCAGCGATTTGGTCGCTGCGCATGGCCGCGACTTGGTTTGTATTGAGCGATGTCACCTGCGCCGTGTTCATGACGGCGATCTGGTCGGTGCTCATCGCATTGACTGCAGCTGTCGACAGCGCGCGGATGGCTGCTGTGCTGAGCGATCCCATGTCCGTTGTTTCGATGGCTGCTGCCTGGGCTGTATTGAATGCGCCCACTTGAGTCGAATTCAAAACCGCCACATTGGTTGAACTCAGTGAGGCCACCTGATCTGTGGTCAAGCTGGCCGTTTGAGCTGATGACAGTGCAGCCACTTGGCTGGTCGTCAGTACACCAATTTGATCGCTTGTCAGTGCAGCGACGGCAGCAGTGCTCAGCGCCCGAACGGATGCTGTGCTTAACGCGCCGACATCTGTAGTCTCGATGGCTGAAATCTGGGTGGTTGTGACAACGCCAATTTGAGTCGTTGTCAAGGCGCCTATTTGCGCAGAGTTCAAAGCGGCAATTTGGTCGGTGCCCAAGGCTGCAACCGCAGCGGTAGACAACGCACGCACACCCGATGTCGATATGGCGCCAATGTCTGTTGTCTCTATCGCGAGTGCTTGTGCTGTGTTGAGTATCGCAGTTTGAGCGGAACTCAGTGCACCAATCTGTGCTGATGTCATGCCAGCAATCTGATCCGACCGCATCGTTGCGATTTGGCTGGTGCTCAGCGCGGCTACTTGCACAGTGCTGAGTACCGCGATCAGGTCGGTTCCCATCGCGTTGAGTGTGGATGTGCTCAGTGCGCGGATGCCAGCCGTATTGATCGAGGCCAGGTCGGTGGTCTCCATGCCCGCGATTTGAGTTGAAGTCAAAGACGCGATTTGACTGGTGACCAAAGCGGCCACTTGTGCGGTCGTCAACGCTGTGAGCTGGTCAGAACCCAAAGAGGCGATGGCCGCCGTCGATAAGGCCTTGATGCCTGCTGTGGATATCGCGCTGATATCCGTCGTCTCAATCGCAGCCGTTTGAGCTGTATTGAGCACACCTACTTGGGCTGAATTCAAATTAGCGACTTGAGCCGTTGTCAGGCCTGCGACTTGATCTGTTCTCAGTGAAGCGACTTGCACCGTGCTCAGCGATGCCACCTGGCTGGTGTTCAGGTTGGCGACCTGATCTGTGCTCAGCACATTGATCGCAGCCGTCGACAAAGCGCGGATGCCCGCGGTATTGATCTGACTAATGTCCGTGGTTTCAATGGCTGCAGCTTGGGCGGTATTGAATGCGCCAACCTGGCTGGAATTGAGAACGGCGGCATCGGCCGTGTTCAGTGCGGCGACCTGATCGGTGTTCAAGTTGCCAATTTGGGCAGACGACAGTGCGGCTACTTGGAGCGTCGACAGCACGGCGATTTGGTCGGTCGTCAGTGCTGAAATGGCCAAGGTACTTAAAGAGCGCACGGCTGCCGTATTGAGCGCGCTGATGTCGCCTGTTTCAATCGCCGATACTTGTGCCGTTGTCAATGCGCCGACTTGCGTGGTGCTCAGTGCGCCAATTTGAGCGGAAGTTAAGGCAGCGATCTGATCGGTCCCTAGCACGGCGATGGCCGCAGTAGACAGGGCCTTGATGCCAGTTGTGCTGATTGCGCCAATGTCGGTTGTTTCGATGGCCAGTGCTTGCGCTGTATTGAACGCAGCGACCTGTGCAGAGCTCAGTGCGCCGACTTCTGCCGATGTCAGTCCAGCGATCTGATCTGTCCGCAGTGCAGCAACTTGCGTGGTGCCCAGTGCAGCAACTTGCGTGGTGGTGAGAGCGGCAAGCTGATCGGTGCCCATGGCCGCGATGGCCGACGTGCTCAGCGCACGGATGCTGGCGCTATTGAGTGCCTGTAAGTCCGTTGTCTCGATACCCACGATCTGTGTGGAGTTGATGGCGCTGATCTGCGAAGTAGACAGTGCAGCCACTTGTGCGGTATTGAGTGCGGCCAGTTGGTCCGTGCTCAGTGTTGCAATGGCGCTTGTGGACAAAGCCCGTATACCTGCCGTGCTGATCGCGCTGATATCCGTTGTCTCGATGGCTGCGGCTTGTGCTGTATTCAGTATGGCAGCCTGAGCAGAGTTCACTGCAGCAGCTTGTGCTGTCGTCATGGCGGCAATTTGATCGGTCCGCATTGCGGCAAACTGACCCGTACTGAGTGCGGCTGTTTGTGCCGTTGTGAGCACAGATACCTGATCTGTACTCAGCACATTGATTGCGGCGGAGGTCAGTGCGCGAACGCCAGCGGTACTGAGCGCAGAGATATCCGTGGTTTCAAGCGCTGCAACCTGAGACGTGTTGAGCGCTGCAACTTGGTTCGAATTCAAGACACTGACGTCTGCCGAGTTCAATGCCGCAATCTGGTCGGTGCTGAGTGCTGCGACGTTCGCCGTATTGAGCGCCACAATCTGGCCGGTCTTCATGGCCCCGATTTGATCCGTCGTCAGCACAGCGACTTGCTTGGTGTTGAATACGGCGATTTGGGCGCTGGTCATCGCGGCCAAGTCGGTCGATTCAATAGCCGGGATCTGATTTGTGCTCAGGGCTGACACTTGGGATGTCGTCATGGACGTCACTTGCAGGCTGCTCAATGCCGCAATTTGGTCCGTACCCATGACCGCCAGCGTGGCGGTGTTCAGTGCACGGATGCCGTCGGTCGTCATCGCGCTGATGGCGACGGTGTCAATGGCGGTGATTTGGGCTGTGTTCAAAGCCGATATCTGGCGGGTGTCCAGCGCGCCAATTTGCGTCGTGCTCATCGCGTCGATTTGCTCGGTCGTCAACGCTGCAATGCTGGCGGTATTGAATGAGCGGATCGCCGTTGATGTCAGTGAGCCAATTTGGGCGGTGTTCAACGCCTGTACTTGCGACGTATTGAACGACGCAAACTGAGTTGAAGTCAGGGCGACCAGATCTGTTGTTTCGATGTTCGTGACTTGGTTTGTCGTCAGCGCACTCATTTGTGTGGTGCTGAATCCGGCCATTTGCGCGGTTGACAACGCGGCGATCTGGTCGGTCGTCAAGGACGCGATGCCTGCCGTGCTCAGTGCCCGGATCTCGGCCGTTGTCAGCCCGGGTATATCGGTCGTTTCAATGGCAGATAGCTGGGTGGTCGTCAGCGCCGCGATCTGCGTGGTGCTGAATGCACCCAACTGCAAGGAGGTGAATGCTGCGATCTGGGTGGTTTGGAAGGCCGCCATCGAGGTGGTGGTCAACCCCGGCATGTCGGTGGTCTCAATGGCCTGAATCTGCTCGGTGGTCAAAGAAATCAGCTGCGCTGTATTGAACATCGACCAATCCGTCGTGGACAACTTGCTGATGGCTGTCGTAGACAGCGTCGAGATATAAGTTGTGGTCAGTGACGGAATCAGTGATAAAGCAGCCATTTGGTAACCTCAAAAAGTTCGATTTGGTCGCGCACATGGCGTCTGGCCAAACCACAAAAAACTTGATTGAATTGAGGCTACGTTTGAAGCCTCCCCCCTGATGAAGGAATAAAGCAGGCGAATCAAATCTGATTTCAGCCCGCGGGAAATACCTTCTTGATCGGTTGTATCGGTGGTCTGCCGGTAGAACTTAAGAGGTGGGGGGAGTGAACTTCGCACACAGTCATAGACTGCGCAGCTGTTGGTGCGCTATAAATCAGATTTGCAACTTCTGCTGGATCAGGTCAGCAGCCCGGCGTGGGCATCCAGTGCAAGCCAGTTTCTGGCTGCACCAGACTAGCGCACAGGGTTACCCACTGGCGCGCCCGTAGATATGGAGTCGTGTCCGAAATCGTCGCCCCATGCCCGGGCAGAGCTGACAATTCGCCGACTTGTGAAATACAGATGAACCGTGCCAACGCCCATCAGCGGCTGAATCTTGCTGGGTGCCCATGACCTCGTTGCCTGAGTATTTGGCGTCCTGCGCATCAAATGCATTAGGCTCCCAGCCGGTTAACACGCTCACGGGGTAGCGTGGCAGCTTCTATGCAGCGCGAGGATTTGCAGTAGTCAGGGTAAGTTTGGCGCGCACGCTGATCCCGGAACGGATGCGCATCAGGTGTTCAATTTGAACACCGCCACCGTTTTCACTAGCTCATCCGCCTGGCTTTGCAGGCTGCTTGCGGCTGCGGCCATTTGTTCCACAAGGGCCGCGTTTTGTTGCGTGGACTGATCGATTTGGTTAACAGCCTCAACCACTTGCGCCACACCAGCAGACTGTTCACTGCTGGCGGAGCTAATCTCGCCCATGATGTCGGTCACACGACGAATACTGCTCACTACTTCGGACATGGTAGTACCAGCTTCATCCACCAATGTGGAGCCTCGCTCCACCCGATCCACGCTGTCGTTGATGAGGGTTTTAATCTCCTTAGCCGCATCTGCGCTGCGTCCTGCCAGACTGCGCACCTCGCTGGCTACCACCGCAAAGCCACGACCCTGTTCGCCGGCACGGGCGGCTTCAACCGCAGCGTTCAAGGCTAGGATGTTGGTCTGGAATGCGATGCCATCAATTACGCTGATGATGTCGCTGATCTTGCGGCTGGATTCGTTGATGCCCTTCATGGTCTCCACTACTTGACCGACCACTGCACCGCCGCGCACCGCCACAGTAGAGGCGTTCATGGCCAACAGGTTGGCTTGGCGGGCAGCGTCTGCGTTTTGTTTGACAGTAGAGCCCAGTTCTTCCATCGATGCCGCTGTTTCCTCCAGTGCACTGGCTTGGCTTTCGGTACGGGCAGACAGATCGTGATTGCCTTGCGCGATTTCGGCGCTGGCAGTGGCAACACCTTCAGAGCCGCGTCGAACCGCTGCCACTACTTCCGACAATCCTGCCTGCATGGTTTTGAGTTGCGACAGCATGCTGAACTGATCACCCGGTGCAGTCTCAATATGGCCCGTGAGGTCGCCCTGGGCCACACGCCCCGCAATGTCGGTGGCGGTGCTGGGCTCACCACCAATAGGGCGCAGCACCATTTTGTTGAGCAACGTATTCAGGCCAATGGATACGACCAGAATACTCACCACTGCAATGGCAATGGCCATGTTGCGTAGGCGGTTGGCACTGGCAAGCACTTTGTCATCGGCCATGGTGGTCATGAAGGACCATGGCGTTTTGGCAGCACCAATTTGTACAGGCACATAGATGCTGGTGGCCTGGGTTTTCAATTGCTCGCTAAACCCCCGCGTGTCGTACTTCTGGCCTGCCTTGACTGCAGCTTTGACGGCTATGGCAGACTCGGATGTGCCAATGTCCTTCGCCACGTTTTTGGCATCTATGTCGGCCACAAACACACCTGCGTTGGAAATTAAACTGGCAAAACCGGTATCAAAAAGGCGAATTTTTCCTACTTGGTCCTGAAAGTTGGACAGGGCTAAATCCACGCCGGCCACGCCAACAAATTTGCCATTTATTTTGATGGGGACCACGACCGTGGTCATAAGCACATCCTTGCCAGCCACTTTGTACATATAGGGTTCCAGCAAAGTTTCATTGCCTGAGTTTTTGGCCAGCTGGTAGTAATCCCCTGCGCCGGGTTTGTCATAGTCCGTTAGGGGCTCGACCGCTGCCGCACCTGCGCCCCGGTTCCAGTAGGGTACGTAGCGCCCCGTGGCATCGTGGGCGGGCTTGCCAACAAAATCCGCATCTTTGCCGTCAAAGGCGTTGGGCTCCCAGCAGGTCCAAACACCGAGGAACTCAGGGTTGCCTTCGAGTACGCCTTTCAGCAGACTGTCCGCTGCGGCGCGGTCGGTGGCACCTGCCACCTTCAGGCCGCGCAGGGACTGCGAGACCACCCGCGCTGCGTCCATGGCCTTGTCCACCCGGGCAGCAACCTGCCTGGCGTTAGAAGTAGCAAGTTGCTCAGCGTACTGAAATGAGACGTCTCTTTGCAGTGCCGTGGCCTGTGCGGTGAGCACAGCTATGGTGATTGCAAAGGCGGCAAACACCACAGCGCCGACCGATAAAAGCACACGCGCGCGCAATGTGGTGGGTCTTTTGATCGCCATGGAGCTGCCCTTGAATCTGATGGGAAGGATGCTGTTTGGTCACGCACATGGCGTCTGGCCAAACCACAAAACTTGATCGAATTGAGGCTACGTTTGAAGCCTCCCCCCTGATGAAGGAATAAGGCGGGCGAATCAAAGCTGATTTCAGCCCGCGGGATATACCTTCTTGATCGGTTGTATCGGTGGTCTACCGGTAGAACTTAAGAGGTGGGGGGAGTGAACTTCGCACGCAGCCATAGACGGCGCAGCTTTTGGCGCGCTATAAATCAGATTTGCAACTTCTGCTGGATCAGGTCAGCAGGCCGGCGTGGGCATCCAGTGCCAGCCAGTTTCTGGCTACATCCGTCAGGTGCTCGGGGTCACCGGATGTCCAGAGTTGGGTCGATACAGGCCCTGAGAGGGCAGCCGCGCTCGTTGCTTGAGCGTGGTGGACCAAGCGTGCATGTCGAATTCTGCATGAGTCAGCAGTATGGCGCGCCACCGCGTCGGATGTGTCCACGATGATCACACCTGCGCCTAACGCTGATTGAAACAAGGGCGCCACAAAAGGGTAGTGTGTGCAGCCTAGGACAGCGGTATCGACATCGGCCAGCTTCAGATTTTGGCAAAAGCCATCAACCAAGGCACGCAGGCGGGGCGTGTCAAGTTGTCCTTGCTCTATCTCTTTGGCCAAGCCTGGGCAGCCTTGCGTCACGATCAGGGCCTGTTGGCCGTGCGTGGTGATCAAGTGTTTGAATTTGTCGCTGCTCAACGTGCCGGGTGTAGCCAGCACGCCAACCCTTTTGTTGACTGATAAGGCCACGGCCGGTTTGACGCCAGGCTCGACGCCGATGATGGGCAGGTGAGGGTACTGTGCTCGCAAAATATGGACAGCCGCAGCCGTTGCCGTATTGCAGGCCACAACGATGGTGTCTACGCCCTGAGCCAATAAAAAACGGCTGATGACGTCGCAGCGGGCCGCGATGTAGCCCTCATCTTGTTCACCGTAGGGTGCGTAGGCTGAATCGGCGACGTAACCCAGCCATGCTTGAGGCAGATGCTGACGGATCGCACGCAACACGGATAAACCACCCAGACCGGAGTCAAAGACGCCGATGCGCGCACCTTGGCCCAGATAGCTTGCAGCAGTCGTTTGAGACGGGTCAGGCCCCGGCGCCACAGGCAAGGTCACTGGATGTGGGTCAATAAATTACGAAGCGAGCCACTCTATATTGCAAGAGAAGCGTGGAAATCGCGTATTGTCGCGCGTCCGCTTTCAAACGCAGTGGTGCAAACCCGAAAGTTCGCTGTAGAATCGAACGATCGTGCTTTTTAATGCGCGGCTATTTTCAACTAATGCTTCCTCGTGACGCAGGAGAACAACGGATGAAGGTTCTGGTACCAGTCAAGCGGGTTGTGGACTACAACGTGAAAGTGCGCGTTAAGTCTGACGGCTCCGGTGTAGACACCGCTAATGTCAAGATGAGCATGAACCCCTTTGACGAAATCGCCGTCGAAGAGGCCACTCGCTTGAAAGAAAAAGGCATCGTCACGGAAATCATCGCTGTATCCGTTGGCGTGACGCAATGTCAGGAAACGCTGCGCACAGCTTTGGCCATTGGTGCAGACCGCGCCATCTTGGTTGAGACTGACGTCGATGTGCAACCTTTGGCCGTGGCCAAGGTGCTCAAGGCCTTGATCGACAAAGAAAAGCCTGATTTGATCATCTTGGGCAAGCAAGCCATTGATGACGACAGCAACCAAACCGGCCAGGCTCTGGCTGCGTTGGCTGGCTTGCCACAAGGCACGTTCGCCAACAAGGTTGAAGTGGCTGACGGTTACGCCATCGTGACCCGTGAAGTGGACGGCGGTCTGGAGACTGTTAAGCTGAAGCTGCCAGCCGTGGTCACCACTGACCTGCGTCTGAACGAGCCTCGCTACGTCACTTTGCCTAACATCATGAAGGCCAAGAAGAAGCCCCTGGAAGTCGTTAAGCCGGCTGACTTGGGTGTAGACGTGACGCCCCGCGTCAAGACGCTGAGTGTCGCTGAGCCTGCCAAGCGCTCTGCTGGTATCAAGGTGCCCGATGTGGCTACCCTGGTCGATAAGCTCAAGAACGTCGCCAAAGTGATCTGAGGAACTGACCAATCATGACTGCACTCGTTATTGCTGACCACGACAACATCAGCATCAAGTCCGCCACGCTCAACACCATCACTGCTGCCAAGCAAGCTGGTGGCGACGTGCACGTGCTGGTTGCTGGCTCTAATGCTGGCGCCGCTGCTGCTGCTGCTGCACAAATCGCTGGCGTGACCAAGGTTCTCCATGCTGACGCAGCCCATCTGGGTGATGCATTGGCTGAGAACATCGCCGCTCAGGTGTTGGCCGTGGCCTCTGGCTACAGCCACATCGTGTTCCCAGCCACGCCTTCAGGCAAAAACGTGTCACCACGCGTGTCTGCCAAGTTGGACGTTGCTCAAGTGTCTGAGATCACCAAAGTGATCAGTCCCGACACGTTTGAGCGCCCCATCTACGCCGGTAACGCCATTGCCACCGTGCAATCGGCTGATGCTGTCAAAGTGCTGACCGTTCGCGGTACCGCGTTTGATCCAGCTGCCACGACAGGTGGTTCGGCTGCGGTTGAGACCGTTGCTGCTGTGGCTGACTCTGGTACATCGGCTTTTGTTAGCCGTGAAGTGGCCAAGTCTGAGCGTCCTGAATTGACCGCTGCCAAGATCATCGTGTCTGGTGGTCGTGCACTGGGCTCTGCTGAGAAGTTCCAAGAAGTCATGTCGCCATTGGCTGACAAGCTCAATGCTGGCTTGGGTGCTTCGCGCGCTGCGGTCGACGCGGGCTATGCGCCTAATGACTGGCAAGTTGGCCAAACCGGCAAGATCGTGGCCCCTCAGTTGTATATCGCTTGCGGTATCTCTGGCGCCATTCAGCATTTGGCTGGCATGAAGGACTCTAAGGTCATCGTCGCCATCAACAAAGATCCAGAAGCACCGATCTTCCAAGTGGCTGACTTTGGTCTCGAGGCCGATTTGTTTGTTGCTGTGCCAGAACTGATCAAAGCTTTGTAACTTTTTGGGTGTAGACCGCAGCCAGTCTGTCGGACTAAAGACCCAAACGGGGGCGTCTCTCAAGGCGCCCCCTTGTCATTTATCGGAGAACATCGATGACATTCCGCGCCCCCGTGAAAGACCAGCTCTTCTGTATCAAAGAATTGGCTGGATTGGACAAGATCGCACAGATTCCTTGTTTTGAGGACGCTGGTTTTGACACGGCACAAGCGGTGCTGGAAGAGTCTGCCAAATTCAATGAGGGTGTGGTCGCACCGTTGAACTGGTCTGGTGATCAAGATCACGGATCGTGGGACAACGGTGTGGTGCATGCTTCGCCTGGCTTCAAAGAGGCCTATCACGCCTTGGCAGAAGCTGGCTGGCAAGGCTTGCAGCAGCCCGTTGAATATGGCGGCCAAGGCTTGCCCAAAACAATCGGCGCGGCTTGCATTGAGCAAATGACAGCAGCCAACTTGAGTTTTTCACTGTGCTCGATTCTGACGGGCGGCGCCATCGAGGCCTTGCTCACGGGCGGCAGCGAGGACCTCAAGTCTCGCTATATTCCTAAAATGATCGAAGGCGCTTGGACAGGGACCATGAACCTGACCGAGCCACAAGCAGGCTCTGACTTGGCCTTGGTGCGCTCTAAAGCTGTCCCTCAAGGCGATGGCACATATCGGGTCTCGGGTCAAAAGATATTCATCACCTTTGGTGAGCACGACATGTCTGAGAACATCGTGCATTTGGTGCTGGCACGCACCCCTGACGCACCTGAAGGTGTCAAGGGCATCAGCTTGTTCGTGGTGCCCAAATTCATGGTTAACGAGGACGGCTCTCTGGGTAAACGCAATGACGTGTATTGCGCTTCGATTGAAGAGAAGCTGGGCATCAAGGCCTCGCCGACAGCCGTCTTGGTTTTTGGTGATGGCAAAGGTGAAGTCGGCGAAGGTGCCATTGGTTACATCGTGGGCGAAGAAAACCGCGGCCTTGAGTACATGTTCATCATGATGAACGCGGCTCGCTTTGACGTTGGCATGCAAGGGATCGGCTTGTCCGAGCGCGCCTATCAGCACGCCGCGGCCTATGCTAAAGACCGTGTGCAATCGCGCCCTGTGGACGGCTCTCAGCCTGGTTCGGCTGCGATCATCCATCACCCTGATGTCAAACGCATGTTGTTGACCATGCGTGCCCTGACAGAAGGTGCCCGCGCCATGGCCTTGGTCGGCGCCGCTGCGTATGACACGGCACACCATCACCCAGATGCAGCCGTCGCTAAACAAGCGCAAACGCTGTATGACTTTTTTGTGCCATTGATCAAAGGCTTCAGCACAGAGAACAGCGTTGAAATCGCGTCATTGGGCGTTCAAGTCCATGGCGGTATGGGCTTCATCGAAGAAACCGGTGCTGCGCAGTACTACCGTGATGCCCGGATTTTGCCTATCTATGAAGGCACAACGGCCATTCAAGCCAATGACTTGATCGGTCGCAAAACCTCTCGTGACGGTGGTGCCTTTGCCAAGGCCATCGCCGCCCAAATCGCCGATACAGAAGGCCAGCTGATCGCACGCAGCAGTGCAGCCGGCCAGAAGTTGGCAACCCAGTTGAAGGCCTCACGCGAGTCCTTCTTGCAGGTCGTTGACTTTGTTGTGGGTAACGTCAAGACCAACCCGAACGCCGTGTTCGCCGGTTCCGTGGCCTACTTGATGCTGACTGCCAATTTGGTTGCTGGCTGGCAAATGGCACGTGCACTGATGGTGGCCGAGGATAAGTTGGCAGCAGGTGAAGATGTGCCATTCATGAAAGCCAAGATCGCGACTGCACGGTTTTACGGTGACCACATCTTGGCCCGTATCACGTCGCTGCGTGACACCGTTTTGGACGGTGGTGACAGTGTCAGTGGTTTGGACCTTGATGCCTTCTAAAGCACGCCTTCTAAAGCTTTAGTCAACAGCACGATCTTTAACAAGGAGGCCTTATGGCTTTGCCTGACGTACTCAAGCGCGTTCCCTTTCCGGTGATCGCGTCGCCCATGTTCATCATCAGCACGCCCCAGTTGGTGATTGCGCAGTGCAAGGCTGGCGTGGTGGGTTCCATGCCCGCACTCAACGCACGTCCTGCTGCACAACTTGAAGATTGGCTGGCTGAGATCACCGAGACCTTGGCCGCGTATGACGCAGCCAATCCGGATAAGCCGTCTGCGCCTTTTGCCATCAATCAGATTGTGCACAAGAGCAATGACCGCTTGGATCACGACTTGGCCATGTGCGTGAAGTACAAGGTGCCGCTGATCATCACCTCTCTGGGTGCACGCGCTGATGTGAATGAGGCTGTGCACAGCTACGGTGGCATCGTCATGCACGATGTCATCAACAATAAGTTTGCACACAAAGCCATTGAAAAGGGTGCGGACGGGTTGGTCGCTGTGGCCTCAGGTGCTGGTGGCCATGCGGGCACCACATGTGCTTTTGCGCTTATCCAAGAAATACGTGAATGGTTTGATGGCCCAGTAGCGCTGTCTGGCTCAATCGCGAACGGCCGCTCTATCTTGGCCGCACGGGCCATGGGGGCTGACTTTGCTTACATCGGCTCGGCCTTCATCGCCACCGAAGAGGCTCGCGCGGTTGATGCTTACAAGCAAATGCTCGTGGACTGCAGCAGCGAGGACATCATCTACTCAAGCAAGTTCACCGGTGTGCATGGCAACTACCTGCGTCCCTCGATTGTGGCTGCGGGCATGGACCCAGAGACCCTCGGCAATGGTGACCCCAGCCAGATGAGCTTTGGCAGCAGCGAAAGTGGCGGCAAGGTCTGGAAGGATATTTGGGGCTGCGGTCAAGGCATCAGCGCGATCAAGAAAATCGTCCCCGTCGCCGAGTTGGTGGCACGTTTCAAGGCGGAGTACGACGCCGCACGCAGCGCCTTGATATAAGCCGCCAACCAAGCTTAGCGGGTGGCCCGCAAGGCTTGGTTGCTCATGTCAGCCGCGAATCCAGCAGCCGCACTTTGCCTTTGCAAAATCTGGCTGACCGCGATCACAGCTTGGGTGCGTGAGCTGACGCCCAAGGCACGCAGTACGGCTGCCACGTGGTCTTTGACCGTTTCTACCGATAAGCCCAATTCACGGGCGATCAGCTTGTTTGGCTGCCCCTTGAGCAGCAAGGTGAGTACATCGGTCTGGCGAGGCGTGAGCCCCATCTGGACCAGAGACGGCATGGTTTGGAAGTCGCTTTGCTCGGCCTCGCGACTGACCAGTTGGATGTGTGGGGAGTCGCGCAATTGTGTTTTGCGGTCCGCACCCATGCTCATGGGCGGCACATAGACGCCACCGGACATCACTTGCTTGAGTGCTTCAAACAGGGTTGAGTTTGCCGCGCGTTTGGGAACAAAACCCATCGCACCCATGTCGATCGCACGGATCACGTCACTGGTGCGGTCTGACGCAGAAATCACGACCACGGGCAGGGCAGGGTACTTGGTGCGCAGCTCGCCCAGCAAGTCAAACCCATCGGCATCACCGAGGTGCAGGTCCAGCAGGACCAGGTCGTAACTGGGGTCTGTGCGCAGTGTCTCGCGGGCCGCTCGGGCACTGTCTGCTGCGGCCACGGTGACGTTGTCGCCCAAGCCTTGAATCACCGATTGCAGTGCGGCGAGTATCAAGGGGTGGTCATCGATCAGCAATACTTTCATGGGAATACGCTCCTGATTTGATTTTGTCGGGCTGACTATTGGCGTTTGAATGCCCGAATAGGTGTGAATTAACGCACCAATTCAACGCATTTATCGCTTGGTATACCGAGATCATAGGGGTAGCCGGCTGGAAAAGCCTGCTTCACCCTCGCTTGTGATGAAGGAATGCTGCGTTGAGCAACATGGCTCCCATACCGCCCCAGCCGGATGACCCGGCAGACATGCCAGTCCACGATGACACGCAGGCCTTGGCTTGCCTGCAAACGTGCCTGTCTGGCAAGGATTGGGCGCAGGGCGTGGCTGCCTTGGTGACCCAGCTCAACAGCATGCTGACGTGTCACCGGGTGTCACTCGGGTGGGTCAGCGGGCGGTCGCTGCGGATAAGGGTGTTGTCCGATGGCGTGATGCTCGATGAAGGGTCCGCGCTGCCAGAGCTGCACCAAGTCATGCTGGAGTCTGCCCATCAGCAAGTTGCGCTGACTTGGCCCCAGCAAGGTGAAGCTGACATGCACGGTAGCTGCATCACCTTGGCGCATCAAACGCTTTACCGGATACAAGGCTTGTCCGGCTTGATGACTGTGCCGCTGGCGCACGACGATGTGGTGATCGGTGCGCTGACTTTGGAGCGCGTCATCCATGTCGATCCATTGCAACCCTTGTCGCTACAAGAGCGTCAGGCCAGCCACGGCTTTTCGGCTGATGACGTGCGTTGGGTCAGTCGTGTGGCGGTGCTGCTGGCGCCGGCCTTGCTTCTTCGCTACCGACTTGAGCAGCCGTGGTACGAGCGTGGACACAGCTGGCTGGAGTCTATGCGGCTTAGGATGTCTGACCCGAGGGAGCGTGTGCTGCGTTGGTCATCACTGGCCTTTTTTGGCATCGTGTCATTTGGGATTGGCTTGCCCTTGCCCTATCAAGTGACAGCGACAGCACGTTTGGAGGGCTCGGTTCAACGGATCATGAGCGCGCCCCAAGACGGTTATCTGCGCGAGGTTCATGTTCACCCAGGCGATACGGTCACCACCGGGCAGGTGATGGCGACCATGTCCGATGATGAATTGCAGGGGGCCAGGCGCAGTCGCATGTCTGAAGTCAATCAGCATGAAAACGCCTTTGGTGAGGCGTTTGCCCGAGGCGACCGTGCTCAGGCTGTGGTGGCCCAATCCAAGGCCGACCAGGCCAAGGCGCAATTGGCCTTGCTGGATCAGCAAATCAGCCGTTTGAAGATCACATCACCTTTTGATGGCGTGGTCATCGCCGGTGATTTGCGGCAACAGCTCGGCGCACCTGTCAAACGGGGCGACAGCTTGCTCACCCTGGCACCAGGTCTGGATTGGCGCGTGGTGATGGATGTGGACGAGGCTGACATTGCAGCACTGAGCAAGGGGCAGGTGGCCCAGTTGCGTTTGGCGGCTATGCCGGATCAAACCATCGGTTTGATTCTCAGCCGTGTGACACCTGTCGCTAAGAGCACGCCAACCGGACTGAAGTACGAAATTGAAGCCATACCGACCGGTGCTGGTGCGGGGGCACGCGGCCTGCGGCCAGGCTTGCAAGGTGTGGCACGCATCGACATGCCGCCAAACCCCATTTTGTGGCGTACTGCAGACCGGTGCTGGCAGTGGCTTCGGATGCTGGTTTGGACGTGGTTGTGAGCGCGCATCATGGACGACAATTTGCTTTCGCCCTATTGGTACCGCATCGCACGCCTGCATCCTCGGCTGCGTGCACATGTCACGGTGCGCATGCAAAGCACACGCGGACAAGCGTGGTACGTCCTACATAACCAATCGACGGGGCGCCACCACCGCATCAATGCTCAGGCCTTTGAGCTGGTCGGGCGCCTAGATGGCCGTGCGAGCGTCGATGAGATCTGGCAGACCGTTCTCCAGATTCAAGGTGATGAAGCCCCGACACAACACGATGTCATCCGCATCATTGGACAGTTGACCGACGCTGGTCTGGTGCAGGCAGAGGTGTCGCCTGACATCAGGCAAATGCAGACTGTCAATGAGGAGCGTGGTCGAAAGGAAAAACGCGCCAGGCTCAACCCATTGTCGTTTCGCTTGGGTTTGTTCAATCCCTCTGCAGTGCTGACGCTGCTCTACCCGAGATTGAAGGGGCTATTGACCCCTCAGGCGTTCACTGCGTGGTGTCTGTTGATGGTGGTTTCCACATTGGGTGTGGCACTTAACTGGCATGACATCAGTGCGTTTGCAACGGGTCATTTCATGACCCCCAGCTTTCTGACGATGGCGTGGTTGCTCTACCCGGTGATGAAAGCCCTTCACGAACTGGGGCACGCCATGATGATGCGGCGCTTTGGGTGTGAGGTACCCGAGGTCGGTGTGAACTTCTTCTTGTTTGTGCCCATGCCTTATGTGGATGCCAGCGCGGCCAATCGCTTGACCAACCGCATGCAGCGGGCACTGATCAGTGCGGCTGGCATCATGATCGAGTTGACACTGGCAGCCATCGGCCTAGGGGTGTGGTTATCGGTTGAAGAGGGCTTGCTGCGTGAGTTGGCCTTTGTTGTCATGACCGTTGGCGGCCTGTCAACCATCTTGTTCAACGGCAACCCTTTGATGAAGTTTGATGGCTATTTTGTGGCCTGTGATCTGTTGGATCTCCCCAACTTGGCACACCGCAGCGCCCGATTCAATGACCGTGCATGGCAGCGTGTAGTGGTGTGGTTGTTGCGCATGCCCCCTGTTCCTGTAGATCAAATTGATGACGATGCCCTTGAGCGCTGGGCCTTGCGTTTGTATGCTCCGTTGTCATGGTTGTACAGATTGACCGTGAGCGGGTTGATGGTGAGTTGGGCCTCTGAAAGATCTTCGTGGTTGGGGCTGGGTATCGTGGCTTGGATGATGTGGGGGCTGGTTCTGGCACCTTGCAAAAATTGGGCTGAGAATTTGCTGAATGCACCGGGCTTCGAGGCAGCTCGTCAAAGGGCCAGTTGGTTTGGCGTACTGGCTGTCTGTGGTGCAACGGCCTTGCTGGCTTTGGTGCCCGTGCCTTCATTTATTGTGGCGGACGGAGTGGTCTGGCTGCCGATGGATGCGCAAGTGCGTGCGACCAGCGATGGTGAGATCGAAGCGATGTTGGTTCAAAGCGGCCAGCGCGTACAGGCCGGACAAGCATTGATCAAATTGCGTGATCCAGCCTTGTTGACAGAGCGCATGGTGCTATTGGCGCAGATAGCGGGTGCTCAAACAGAATTGAATGCCGCACTCGGTGTGGATGCGCTGAAGGCGGGGAATGCGCAACAGGCGCTGATCAGAGACCAAGCCCAACTGGCCCAAGTTGATTCGGATTTGGCCAATCAAGTTTTGCGTGCCACGACGTCGGGTGAGTTTGTTTTGTCTCGGCAAGAGGACATGGCACAGCGCCAGGTGAGCCGTGGGCAGTTACTGGCTTATGTCTTGTCTGATGCGCCCAGCGTGGTGCGGGCCGTGATATCGCAAAGGGATGTTGGTGACGTACGCCACCGGGTTCAGACGGCCTCTGTGATGCTTGCGGAGCGCATGGGCAAGTCCTTGTCTGCAAGACAGTCTGATCAGGCCCCGGCTGCGGTGACCCATTTGCCTGCTATGGCACTGAGCAACAAGGCAGGCGGCAGCATGGCAGTGGATCCAACAGATGCATCGGGGCTCAAGCTCATCGAGCCTATGTTTGTGATGGATGTGGTACTGCAAGAGCGCATCCCACGTACAGGTGGCGGGGCCAAAGTGCGCTTAGATATGGCACCCCGCCCCTTGTTGCAGACGTGGGCCTTGCGCGTGAGGCAGTTGCTGCTGAAGCATTTCTCTGATGTCAAAGAGACAGCGTGAAGCAACCATTCGACTCATCGACTGCAAGCGCTTGGCCTGATCGTTTGGCACAGGGTACACAGGTCCCACGGCCAGGTCCTGTCTATGGCATGTATCCGCTGAAAGAGCTGACGCGCCTTTCAAGCAGTCCTATGTTGGCGTGGCTACAGGCATGGTGGTCAGTACCCCCTAGGCCTTCTGCAAAGCAAGATCGCCTATTTGTTGAAAGCGTGCGTCAGGCGCAAGCGCAGTGGGCTCAGCACGATATCGAAGCACGTGCCCATCACAGGGTGTCACTGAGGGTGCAGTTGGCAACCCAAGGCTTTGACCCCTTCTTGACTGCACAGAGCTTTGGCCTCGTGACCTGGGTTGTGCAGCAGCATTTGGGCTTTGAGCTGCACGATGTGCAATTGCAGGCAGCTTCGTGGATGCTTGGTCAGCGCTTGGTTGAGATGGCTACAGGTGAGGGCAAGACCTTGACCGTGCTGTTGACCGCTGCGACCGCTGCCATGGCCGGTGTGCCCGTGCATGTGATGACAGCCAATGACTATTTAGCCCGCAGAGATGCAGAACAATTGCGCCCGATCTATGCCGCACTGGGCTTGAGTGTGGCCTATGTCACCGCAGCCAGTACGCCTGCGGAACGCCAAATCGCCTACCGCGCCGATGTGGTCCATGTCACGGCTAAAGAGGTCGCCTTCGATCACTTGCGCGATCGTGCCGCCTGCTCTGTTGGTGATGCAGCCAACGTGGTGTTGCGTGGCTTGTGCATGGCCGTGGTGGACGAGGCCGACGGCATTTTGATTGACGAAGCCTGCACTCCTTTGGTCTTGGCTGGCGCAGCCGATCTGCGTTTGGCCGATCAGCGATATCGTGTTGCCCTGTTTTTGGCGCGTCAATTGACCGCACCCAAGGACTATGTCCGCACAGACGGGCTGCAGCTCATGCTCACGCAAGATGGCAAAGACAAACTGGAGACCTTAACCAGCACCATGAAGGGTGAGTGGCGCTGGCAGCGATACCGGCACGGGCAGGTGATGTGCGCGCTGGAAGCACTGCATGTATTCCAGCGTGATGTGCACTATCTGGTGCGTGATGAGGCCATCCACATCATTGATGCGACCACAGGCCGGTTGGCCGTAGGGCGTTCGTGGTCAAGGGGCTTGCACCAGATGATCGCGATCAAAGAATCCGTGCCGCCTCAGCCTGAGAATGAAACGCTGACACAGACCAGTTACCAGTTGCTCTTTCCGCGTTACTTGCGCTTGGCTGGTTTGAGCGGCACGCTCTATGAAGACCGTGATGAGATGCTTCGTGTCTATCACCTGCCCATGTGTCGTGTGCCATTGCGCAACCCCTCTCAGCGCGTCATCAAGCCGATCCATGTGTGCAGCACCGCAGCGCAAAAATGGGCGAGGGTGGCTGAGCGGGCGCAAGCTGAGTCCTTGTGCGGTCGACCTGTTCTGATCGGGACAGACACGGTGGCTGACTCTGACGCTGTGGCAGCTGTTTTAAGTGCCTTAGGGCTCACTTACCAAATGCTCAATGCCCGGCAGGACGAAGCGCAGGGCCAACAAGAGACTGATGTGGTGGCACAGGCTGGCACAGCGGGGCGCATCACGGTGGCCACGCACATGGCCGGGCGCGGCACCGATGTCCATTTGTCTGACGAGGCCTTGTCCAATGGTGGCCTGCATGTCATCAATACCAACCTCAATCGATCACGCCGAATCGACCGTCAGCTGATCGGGCGTTGTGCACGCCAAGGCACCGCGGGCAGTTGCGAGACGATATTGAGCTGGGAGGACGCTTCATGGTTAGAGCACACGCCCAACGGCTTGCTGAAAGTGCTCAAGCATTTTGCTCGTGCTGGCATGGGCGGGCGTGTGCTTGCCGAGTGGTTGTGCAGGCACGTGCAGATGTCGGCTGAGGCGCGTGCACGAAGAAACCGCTGGATGATGCTCCAGACCGATGCGCAGATGGCGCGCCAATTGGCGTTGGCTGGGCGCGAAGATTGGGATTGAGTCACCTTTCTTTTCGCGCGATGGCTTGCTGTTGAACCGGACATCATGGTGCTCATGTCGTGTGTGCGTGGTTGGGCCAAGCCTGCTACACGCGATGCAGGAGTCCTCAAGTGAATAAAAAATCTTTGAGCGTGATCGCTGCTTCCACAATGGCTTGGTGGGGCTGTAGCCATGCAGAATTGTTAGGCTGCCTTATTGAGCCTGATCGTGTTGCCGATGTCGGTAGCTACACGCCGGGCGTGATCGAGAAGTTCACCGTTGAGCGTGGCGACAGCGTGACTGCCGGTCAGATCGTTGCCCGTTTGGGCGCGCAAGTCGAGAGAGCATCGCAGTCCATTTCAGAAGCCAAATCCAAAGCCGAAGCCGAGACGCTGCAAGCACAAGCGGCGTATGACCTCGCTCAGCGCAAGCTGGAGCGCACGCGCGATCTGGTTAAGCGCGAATTCGTATCCGATCAGGCCTTGGATCAAGCAGAGGCTGAGGCACGTGTGGCCTTGCATCGCATTGAGCAGGCGCGGGAGAGTCAACGCGTTTTGCGGCGTGAACTTAATCTATCCAGTATCCAACTTGGGCAACGTGATGTGCGCAGCCCCTTTGCAGGTCTGGTGGTAGAGCGCTATCGCACGGAGGGTGAGCGGATTGAGCACGAGCCACTGGTACGTGTCGCTCGCATTGATCCCTTGCGCATTGAGGCCATCGTGCCTGCGCCACAATTTGGTTTGATCAAAGCGGGTCAGTTGGCTACGATTAAAACAGATCTACCCAACTATCCTGTACTCAGCGCGACAGTGATGTTGGTGGATAAAGTGGTTGACCCGGCATCCAATAGTTTTCGTGTCCGCTTGAGTATGCCCAATCCAGGCAACCGCATTCCATCGGGCTTGCGCTGCCGCTTGGCGTTTGACAGTGTGCCGCCACCTGCGGCGCTGAAGCCCGCTGTGGTGACGCCTGCTGTTCAGCAGCTGCAACCACACCCACAGCCACAAACACAGCAGCCTGTCATGGTGGTCTCGGCAAGCATGCCGCAACGCGAGCCTTTGCGACCTAAACGCTATTTGTCCTCGACCTTGAAGATCGCCATGGCCATACTGGCGCGCACCTCGCCGGGGGCTCGGATGGCCGATTTGGGCAAGCTGCCTGACACTGATATGGTCATTCATCAGCCGACGGTTGATCGGCCTAAGGTGATGGCTAGGGCCCCTGTGCTGTCGCCGCCCATATTGAGTGGCCAGCGCTTGGCCAGCGCACGCTGAGATCACCACATCAGGAGCCGCAGGCATGACAGAAGCGCAAGCGAAGGCAGCCGCTACTGGCAAGTGGTGGACGCTCAGCCCCACCATGCGCATCAGCATGGGCTTGGTCTCTTTGCTGATTGGCCTGTTGATGATTTTGGACTTGGTGCTCAAAATCCTACCTGATCAGCGTGCCATGACCATGGAGCTGCGTGAGCAGGTCTCTGTATTTTTGGCCATGGATGTGCGCAGGGCGCTCAATGAGAATCAACGCGACCCCCATCTTGATCAGCGTTTGGCGGACATGATTGCGCAGTCAAAAGACATCGTGTCTGTGGCCATTCGACGGGACAGTGGGGCGATTTTTGCGCAAACACCGCTGCATGCTCAAACGTGGGAGACGCCTCCTCTGGGTGCATCAACGATCAATGCCATTGTCGTGCCGCTCAATGCAGGGGCCTTGCGATGGGGGCAGCTTGAAGTGGCCTTCCGGTCGCCATGGCCTGCGACTTTGGCTGGCTGGTTAAAGCAGCCCACGGTGCAGTTGGTGATCACCTTGAGCTCGGCCTCATTTGTCGCCTTTTACTTGTACCTCAGACGTGTCTTGCAGCATCTTGACCCCTCTAAAGCCATTCCAGAGCGCGTTCGCGTGGCCTTTGATACCTTGACTGAGGGCTTATTGGTACTGGATGTGGAGGGAAAAATCCTGATGGCCAATTCTGCATTCAGAACCTGTCACCCATTGGCTGAAGGTGTGTTGCTGGGTCGGTCTGTCAATGAGCTTGACTGGTTGATAAAGGGGCTGCGTGAGGCACCTGACTTGGCGCCGCCCTGGACGAGGGCGCTGTCCATGACGGAGCCCATTTTGGGCATAGAGCTTGATTTGACACAAGCCGGCGGAGAGTCGCGCCGTGCGTTGGTGAACTGTTCTGCTGTACGTGATGTGTCCGGTCATGCGCGGGGGTGCTTGGTGACACTGGCTGATGTCACTGCACTGGATCATGCCAACAGCCAACTGCGCATCGCCATGGCCGAGTTGCAAATGCTGGCCAATTGCGACCCGATGACGGGGTGCTTCAACCGGCGAGCATTTTTTGCGAAATCTGAGCCCATGTTGGCGCACGCACTCAAGACGGGCGAGCCTTTGAGCTGCTTCATGACGGACATCGATAAGTTCAAGCTGGTCAATGACACCCATGGTCACGCCATAGGCGACGTGGTCATCAAGAAGGTTGCCGCCATCCTCAAAGAGGCCATGCGGCCTGAGGATGTGCTGTGTCGATATGGCGGCGAGGAGTTCTGCGCCTTGATGCCCGGCCTAGATCAGGATGAGGCGGGCCGCGTGGCAGACCGCATTCGCGCGGTTTTAGAGCGTGAAGTGGGCCCCTCTGTGGAGTCGGTGCCCAATATGCGCGTGACATCTAGCTTTGGCGTTGCACAGCTTGGTGCAGGTCAGGTCAGCACCATTTTGCAGTTGATTGAACGGGCTGACCAAGGCTTGTACGCCGCCAAAGAGGCAGGGCGCAATCAGGTGCAGTGCATTGACTGGGCGGGTCAAACACATTGAGGCGTCACGGTGTCGCCAACGCGCAGCGTGCCACCCACCAGCACGCGCGCATTGAGCCCACCATGGCCGCGCATCGCGTTGTAGCCGCCAGGCCCCAGCAGCGTCTCCATGTGAGAGCATGGCTCGCACAGCCCAGTGATCTCCAGCACGATCTCTTGGCCAACATGCAGCACCAACGGTGTGTCTTTGAACAAAGCCTTGGTGGCCAGCAGGTTCAGACCAGACACCACCAGATTGCGCCGAAGCCACGCAGCATCGACTTTGCCCAGTTGGGTGAAGGCGGCGACAGCGGGCAGGTGCTCAGCTTGTATCAGGGTGATTTGGCGTTTGTTGATGCCTGTGCGCCTGATGGATGGGTGTGCTGCCCGGTCACCTTCCAGCCCACGGTCTACCCAAGCGCTTGCTGAGTCAACCTGAATGACGGGCTCACGGCGGGCGGGGCGCAGGTAGATCGCATCAAGTCTTCCTGGGTGTGCAAATTGCTGAGCGAGCTGGCGAAGTGTGACCATGTCAAAAGGTGTGCGTTTGTGCTGAAAATATTTTGCGTATTGAAGCACGCGCAAGCACAATGCGGCCATGAAAAAAGACCACGACACCATCATTGATGACACGCGCACGTGGCTGACTCGGGCCGTGATCGGCCTGAATTTGTGCCCCTTTGCCAAGGCGGTGCACGTCAAGAACCAGATTCGCTACAAGGTATCGGACGCCACCAAAGCAGACGGCTTACTAGAAGACCTGCTTGCAGAGTTGACTTTGTTGCGCGATGCCGACCCTGCTGAGATAGACACGACCCTGCTGATCCATCCACAGGTTTTGACTGATTTCTTGGACTACAACGATTTTTTGGACGTGGTGGACGCAGCCGTGGCCGATTTGGATTTGGAGGGTGTCATCCAGGTGGCGAGCTTTCACCCGGATTACCAGTTTGGGGATGCCGGGCCGGATGACATTGAGAACTACAGCAACCGCTCACCTTACCCCACGCTCCACCTGATCCGAGAGAGCAGCATCGAGCAGGCTGTCGAGGCCTTCCCCGATGCCGAGGACATCTACGAGACCAATATGGCGACTTTGCGGCGCCTTGGGCCCGATGGTTGGAAAAAGCTCTGGGCCGTGGCCTGAGTCAATCCAGATCGGCTGACATGCCTAATTCGGTGGCCATGCGCAGGACCAAAGCGCGCAAGGACACCAGTTCAGCGGCCATGCTGGCTTGCTGTGCCTTCATAGCGTTCAGTTCGTCTTCTTGAATGCGGCTGCTCGTGGACGCACTGTGGTGTGCTGGTTGGGCAGCTTGCGCGCTGGCGTGTGCCTCGCCGCAGAGCAAGTGGGCCCACCGGGCTTCGCGCTCACCGGGGGCTTTGGGCAGCTTGATGACGCGGTTGGGTGTGCGTTCGGCCATCTCTTCTAAGAAGCCTTCAACAGACGATACATCGATGAAACGGTGCAGGCGCTCCGTGTGCAGGCGCAGCTCAGCCGATGTTTGGGCACCGCGCAGCGTCAGCATGGTCAGCACGGCGACCGATTGACTGGGAACACCCAAGCCGCTGGCGGCATTTTGTGCAAAACGCACAACCCGGTTGCCGCTCACTTCATTGACCATGCTCATGGTTTTGAGTCCATTGATGGCTTGCAGCACATCAGACTCGCTCAGTTGCATCACCGGGTCTCGGGCTGTCTTTTGATTGCAACCCAGTGTCAACGCGTTGAGCGACAAAGGGTAGCTGTCAGGAACGGTAAATTGCTTTTCGACCAAAACGGCCAAAACACGGGCTTCTTCAGCAGTCAGATGACGTGTGTTCAAGCTGTGTGCTCCAAGTGGGATGTGCTGTAAGCATATACGGGGTTTGCTTCTGTCGCATAATCAGCCAAAAAGTGCCAGGGGAGTCGGTATTCAAAACCAGCTAGGCTCAACCATGAAACTTCGCGAAGTCACCTTGCCAACCGGTCAAAGCTTCCAAGTCCCCAAAGGCATTCAGCGCATCGATTCGAAGTCAACCCACGGGTGGCAGGTGCGATGCCAAGGTACTAAATTTTTCTCCGATGGCGATGGCGACGGTGCGGGTGCCCAACTTTCTCTGGCTAATGCAACCCATGAACTGTTGGCGCGTGCCTCAACGATGCCTGCCACCCATGGCCTCAAGCTGAGCCCTAACGCCAACAAGACGTCTGACTTGCCGCCTGGGATATCTGGCCCGATTGTTCGGCAACGAACAGGGCGAGTTCAGACTGCGATCCTGTCTGTTTTGTTGCCTCGGTTTGGTAAGACAGCCGCAGTTAAAACGGTTCACATCGGCAGTGAAAATACGTACACGGTGGAGAAGTACTACAGCGCCGTAGCCAAGAGCGTTGAAATGCGGGCCGCCGCCGTTGCGGTCTACGAGCAAGAGGCGGCTAAAGCCCATCGTTCAACGCTGATTGCCTTGAAAAAGCATGCTCAAGCCTTACGCAGCCATTGAGCGTGGGCTGCTTAAGCCCCAATCAGCTTAGAACAGGGCCGACAGCGTTGGCGAGAAGATCGCGATGACCAAACCCATGCCGACTGTCCACACCAAGGTGCGCAGGGCCGCAAAGTTGGCCAGATAAATCGCTGTGTACAACACGCGCACACCGATGAAGGCCAAGGCCAGGTGATCGGTACGGGCCTGATCGACGCCAGCAAATTGCGCAGCCAGCACCGCAAACGCAAACAGCGGCAGGGCTTCGAAGCCGTTGTTTTGGGCTGCTACGGCACGGGCACGCCAGCCTTCTTGTGCTGCTGCAAACGCGCGTGGGTTGTTGTTGTCGTAACCACCGTCGCGGCGGCTTTTACCTGCCATGGCGACTTTGGCGAGGCCCATCGTCACGCCCGGCATGATGGCAGCAATGAGGACGGCGGTATTGGCAATGGTCATGTGATCTCCTAATGGGATGGGCAACAGAAAAATGGCTTCACCTTAATCTGACAATATAGCATGTCAAATAATGGTGAAGCCCAAGTACTTAGCCAGCAAGGGCAGGGTAGTCAACGTAGCCGTGGGGCCCGGTGCCGCCGTAAAGCGGTGCGTCTGCGAACAACTCGTTCAAGGGTGCTTTTTCCTTGAAGCGGCGCGGCAAATCAGGGTTGGAGATCAGCAAACGACCGAAGGACACCAAATCGGCCTTGCCTGATGAGACGGCCTCTTCGGCCATGTCTTGGCTGTAGCCGTTGTTGGCCATCCAAACGCCGTCATACAGGCGATGCAAAGCGGCATAGTCAAAGGGGGCGTTGTCGCGCGGGCCGCCTGTGGCGCCTTCCACCACGTGGATGTAGACGGGCTTGAGCTTGTTGATCTCACGCACCACATGTTCAAACAAGGCTTGTGGCTGGCTCTCACTGGAGTCGTTGACGGGGGACACTGGCGACAGGCGCACGCCGACCTTGTCTGCGCCAATTTCAGCAGTGACAGCTGCCATCACTTCAACCAAAAAGCGGGCACGGTTCTCGATGCTGCCGCCATACATGTCGGTGCGCTTGTTTGAGCCATCGCGCAAGAAGGCGTCCAACAAATAGCCATGGGCGCCGTGGATTTCAACGCCATCAAAACCTGCTTCGATTGCGTTGCGTGCGGCGATGCGGAAGTCGTTCACGATGCCTGCGATCTCATTGGTTTCAAGCGCGCGGGGTGTGGACGTGTCAACGTAGCCTGCACCCGGGATGTAGGTCTTGGCCTTGGCCGCGATGGCCGATGGCGCGACAGGTGCCTGCTCACCCGGTTGGAAGGCGCTGTGTGACATGCGGCCTGTGTGCCACAGTTGCACGTAGATGCGACCGCCGCGTGCATGCACTTCGTCGGTGACTTTGCGCCAGCCAGCGATTTGCTCGGGCGTGTGCACGCCGGGCGTGGCGATGTAACCTTGAGCTTGTGCCGACACCTGTGTGGCCTCCGCAATGATCAGGCCCACCGTGGCGCGTTGCGCGTAGTACTCGACCGTCAAGGGGCCGGGCACGTTGCCGGGTTCTGCGCGGTTGCGTGTCAGCGGGGCCATCACGATGCGATTGGCCAAGGTGATGCCGCCCAGTTTGATGGGCTGGAAAAGGGCTTCGCCTGAGGCTGGTTGGTTCTGAGACGTCATGTGAGGTGCTCCAAGTCGTTTTAAAGGTTGTCAACCGTGGTTCGGTTGGGGGAGGGGGTAGCAAACAGTGTGTTGAGCATCGTGGCGACAACGTCTTTCAATGGCCGCGTGCTGTGCTCGATTTTTGTGCGCAGCAGCGCGCCTTGCCACGCATCCCAGAAAAAGGCCGACAGCGTCTGCGCGCTGATGTCTGCGCGCACGCTGCCCGCGGTTTGGGCTTGGGAGATCAAGTCAGCCAAGCGATGGTGCCAAGCGCATAAAACCGATGCCAGCGCTGCCCGGCAGGCGGGACTGGACTCAGATACCTCAGCCGCAAAATTGCCCACCAAACAGCCTTGGCAGCCAGCGTCTTCATGATGCTGGGTGAAGTTCTTGAACAATTGGCGGATCGCAAGCAGCGCGTCGTTGGGGGCCTCTTGCATGCTGGACAACCAGACCGAATCAACCAAGGTGGCGTAGTTGCGGATGATCTGCTCGGCAAACACCTCTTTGCTTTCAAAGTGGTTGTAAAACGAGCCTTTTGGGACGCCGGCCAAGTCGGTGATCTGCTGGATGCCCGTGGCGTTGTAGCCCTGCAGACTGAACAAGCTGTAGCCCGCCTCGGTCAGGCGGTGAGGGGTGTCTGTTTTGTGGGCTGTGCGTGGCATACCCTGGATAATATGACCAGTCGTCTTAAATGATGCATGGCTTACGTCTATAACCATTTTTTGGACATGGTGAATGATGGCCGAGGGAACAAGCTCCAGTGTGGACATCTTTTCGTCAGAGCATCCATGTTTAGGCGCGCCACAATGGTCATCTATCCTTTTGGGCCGAGAGCATGCAAATCCACGTCACGGAACTGTTAAAGGATACGATCATCATGCTGGCAGCCAAGCGAACCATGCTGCAGCGTTGTCAGGATGACATAAAGACATTGGTTTTAGGTTCATCGCATGGTGAATTTGGGTTTGATCCTGCATATTGCCCCGACTCGTTCAATATGTGCTGTCAGTCTCAAGATTTAAAGCATTCCTATTTTCTCTATGAGAAATTGTTGAAATCAACCCCTTTGCTGAAAAATGTGGTGATTTTCTACTCTGTTTTCTCTAGTGGGAATGTCATGGAGAGAAGCTCAACTGAGAAGGAGATATGTCCCGCAATCAATGAGCTATTTAATCTCAATCTTGAATACCAAGATGGCACGCTGAAGATGTTGTCTGACAATATCAAAGGCCGATTGGATCGCGTGGCGCTTGATTTGGGTGGATTCAATGGGTTCATGCCAAAATCAGAGGACTCGTTCATGCGCGAATCCTACGGTGCTGTTGCCCGTGCAAACGACCATTTGAAGTTGGCTGCCAGGGATGACGCTAATTTGTATCTGATTAGAATCATTCTGCTGGCTAAGCATGTTGGTCATAAAGTGTATGTGGTGATCCCCCCGGGTCGTTCTGACTATAAAAATGCCATAGACGCCCAAGGGGTTAAGCCCTTTGCGGGTCTATATGACATCATCCATAATTATAAATTTGACTACAAAGTAGATGTGCTGAATTGTTTCAATGCCGGTGATTTCGATGATTCGTATTTCGGTGATTTTGATCACTTGATCCCGTCTGGGGAGGGCGTCAAACTGTTATCGACACGCTTGCATGACTTGATCGAGGCTGGCGCTTGATTTTGTTCAGCCTTGCTCGCTTTCGTGCCAGCCGCCCAGCACCCACTGTGACAGCATCGCCAGTGATGTGAACACCGCCACGCCTGTGACCGATATCAAGACCAAGGCCGCAAACAAGCGTGCAATATTGAGCTGGTAGCCCGACTGCAGTATTTGATAGGCCAGCCCAGCCCCCGTGCCACCTGTGCCCGCAACAAACTCGGCTACCACCGCGCCGATCAGCGACAGCCCACCGGCTATGCGCAGCCCAGCAAAAAAATAGGGCAGGGCTGAGGGGATACGCAGACGCAGCAAAGTCTGCCAGCGGCTGGCACCTTGCAGCTGGAAGTACGCGGCCAAACCGGGGTTGACGCTGCGCAGGCCGATGGTGGTGTTGGATATCACAGGGAACAAGGCCACCACCGATGCGCAGACCACCAACGAGGCCGTTGGGTCTTTGACCCAGATGATGATCAGCGGGGCAATGGCCACAATGGGCGTCACCTGTAGCAGCACCGCATACGGGAAGAACGCCGCCTCGATCCAACGGCTTTGCACAAACGCAAAGGCGATCAACACCCCCAGTACGGTCGCGCTGATGAACGCCAGCAGCGTGATTTTGACCGTGACCAGCAGGGCGGCGCTTAATAACGTCCAGTCATTGATCAGCGTTTGGGCAATCACCCAAGGCGAGGGCACCAGATACTCAGGCACTTCTTGTGTGACCGTCCAAACCTGCCAGATACCCAGCAGTGCCACGGCAACCAAGATGGGCAGCACGGACTGCTTGAGCTTGTCGATGATCATCATGCGCTGGCCCGGCTTAAGCTGCGTTGAAGATGGCGCACTTGTTCGTTGAATGCGGGCGATGTGCGGTAGTCGTCATCACGTGGCCAAGGGTTGTGTATGGCCACATCCTCAACGATGCGCCCAGGCCCTGCGGCCATGACCAGCACCCGTGTCGACAAAAAAACCGCCTCGGTGATGCTGTGGGTCACAAACACCACGGTGAGGCCCTGTCTGCGCCACAACTCCAGCAGGTCGGCATCTAACCTGTTGCGCGTGATCTCGTCCAGCGCACCAAAGGGCTCGTCCATCAAAAGCAATTTGGGTTGTGTGACCAGCCCGCGTGCGATCGACACACGCATCTGCATCCCACCGGATAGCTCTTTGGGGCGTTGACCCGCAACATGTGTCAAGCCAACCAGTTTCAAGGCTTGATGGACTTGTTCAGTGGCGTGTGCACGGGGCGTGCCGATCAAGTCCAAAGGCAAGCGCACGTTCGATTGCACATCGGCCCAAGGCATCAAGGTGGCCTCTTGGAAGACGAAGGACAAGTCATGGCCCGTTTGCTTGTCTTGCACAGGGCGACCAGACAGCAGGATGCAACCCTCGGTGTGGGGTAGTAGCCCCGCCATCATCTTGAGCAAGGTGCTTTTGCCGCATCCCGATGGCCCCAGCAAGCTGATGAACTCGCCGGGCTGCACCTTCAGGGATACGGGTGCCAGCGCACGTGTCCCATTGGGGTAGACCTGTTGGGCGCCTTGGATGTCGATGGCGGGTGGTGTGGCGGGCATGTCTTTCAGGGCAGCACCTTCAGGTCTTTGATGAACTGTGTGGTGTAGGTCTTCTTGATGTCAACCTTGCTCGGGTCTAGCAGCTTGTGCTGCACCAAGACGTCAAAGGTCTGCTTCATGCGCTCGTCGGTGATCACGCCGATGCCCAGTTTGGCCGCATCACCACCGGTCACCACACCGTAGGCCTTGAGCTTGCCGATGCCGTTGGCGATCAGGTCATCGGTCATGTTTGGGTTGTCCAGTTTGATCAGCTTGTTGGCTGGGCTGGGGTCCGCGCCCAGATAGCTCTTCCAGCCCTCCATGGACGCCTTGACGAACGCGGCCACTTGCTTGGGTCTGTTCTGGACTGTTTTGGTGCTGCACACAATGGTGGTGGCATAGGGCGGCCAGCCTAAGTCTGGCAGCAAGAACACCGTGGGCTTGATCTTGGTTTCTTTCTCGATCGAATAGGGCTCAGAGGCCAAGTAGCCTTGCTGCGCGATGTTCCTGTCGGCCAAAAAAGGCTGGATGCTGAAGTTGTAGGGACGCGTTTGCGCATCTGTGAAACCGTATTTGGTTTTGAGCCAAGGCCAGTAGCTGACCAAGCCTGCGCTGCCGATCAGCAAGGTCTTGCTTTTGAGTTGCTCGAACTTGGTGACGTCAGGGTGTGCAATCAACACGACAGGGTCTTTTTGAAACGCGGCTGCCACGGTCACCGCTTGGATGCCTTTTTCCCACGCTTGGATGGTTTGGACGTCGTAGCCCATGATGCAATCGGCTTGGCCCGCCAACATCAATTGCATGAGGTTGACTTGAGGGCCGCCCATTTTGATCGTCACATCCAAGCCAGCTTTGGCATACAGGCCCGTTGCTTGGGCCTGATAAAAGCCGCCATGCTCAGCTTGGGCGTACCAATTGGTGATGTAGGTGAACTTGTCTGCGGCGCATGCCAATGGGGTGTAGATCATGGCCGTGAGCGCTGAAATCAGCATCATGGCGGGCAAGGCAAACGGGCGACGGATCATGGCGCAGGCTCCAGTTAGGGTGGGGTGCTTGGCGAGTGTGCCTCAGACCGGACAAGAGGCTGGCGACAGGGTTGAAATCGCAACGATAAAATGGCGGTCTTTCAACCCAGTTTGGGGGCCCGGTGTCTGATCGTCTTTTTGTGTTGTCGCAGTATGTTTTGCCTAAGAAGGCCTTGACGGCGTTGGCCGGCACCTTGGCCTCGCTGCGTGCTGGCGTTTTGACCACCCGTTTCATTGGCTGGTTTGTGGGGCGCTATGGCGTCAACATGACCGAGGCGGCCAACAGCGATATCGCCAGTTACGCCACCTTCAATGAGTTTTTCTCTCGGCCTTTGAAGCCGGGCGCCCGTCCGCTTGCCAAGGCTGATTTGATTTGCCCGGTTGATGGCGCGATCAGCCAGTTCGGCACGATCCGCAAAGATCAGATCTTTCAGGCCAAAGGCCATGATTACTCGACCACGGCACTGGTTGGCGGTGACGGCGCTTTGGCGGCTCGTTTTGAAAATGGCCATTTCGCCACCCTGTATTTGAGTCCCAAGGACTACCACCGCATCCACATGCCTTGCGATGGCCGCTTGACACGCATGATCTATGTGCCTGGCGATCTGTTTTCAGTGAACCCTGCCACGGCACGCGGTGTGCCGGGCTTGTTTGCACGCAATGAACGTGTTGTGTGTGTGTTTGAAGGTGCTAACGGGCCATTTGTGCTGACGCTGGTGGGGGCAACCATCGTGGGCAGCATGGCGACGGTGTGGCATGGCGTGGTCAACCCGCCGCGTCTTAAACAGGTGTCTGAGTGGTGCTATGACGACAGCGCCATCACCTTCAAAAAAGGTGATGAGATGGGGCGATTTTTGCTGGGTTCCACCGTGGTGATGCTCTTCCCACAAGGGCCGTTGGCGTTCAACCCAGAATGGGGCGCAGCCAAACCTATTCGGCTTGGTGAGGCGATGGGCCAGCGTTGAGCGCCAGCCGCAGGTTCAGGCCATGGCCGCAGTGAAACTGCCTAGCTTGGCCTGTGATCGGGTCGGTGAATGACAGTGACTGCGCCAATAATTGCAAGGGATGGCTGTAGTCGGGCGCTACGTTGGCTGGCTGGCTGGGTTGCAAGACCGGGTAGATTTGGTCATTCAAGATGGGCATGCCCAGCGCCATCATGTGCACACGCAATTGGTGCTTTTGGCCTGTTGTGGGTTGCAGTTGATAACGCCCCCAGCCTTCGGCGGATTCAATCAGGGTGATGTGAGTCTCTGCGTTGCTGGGGCCGTCAACTTCATGCATGGCCATGAAGTGCGCACTCTCAGCCAGCCTAGAGCGCCGCCACATGGGCAGGCTCAACGTCGGGTTCAAAGGGGCGATGGCCTCATAGGATTTGCGCACGGCCTTGTCCTTGAACAAGGCTTGGTAAGCATGGCGCGTGTGAGGCTGCACCGTGAACGCGACCAAACCGGCTGTTTCACGGTCGATCCGGTGCATGGGGGTCAGCGTGTCGATGCCCAGTTGGCGCTTGAGCCGTACCAGCAGGGTTTCATTCAGGTAACGCCCTGACGGTGTCACCGGCAAAAAATGCGGTTTGTCTGCCACGACCAGATAGTCGTCCTGGAAGACCACCCGTGCTTCAAACGGGATCGCATGCTCAAAGGCGAGGCTTCGCCAGTAATACAGCTTGGTCTGGGGGCGATAAGCCGCATCAGCAGGCACCTGGCTGCCATGGGCATCAACGACCAAGCCGCCTTGCATGCGTTCAGCCCATTCATCCCGGTTGATGCCAGGCAAGCGGTGCGTCAAAAAATCCAGCACAGTGCGCCATGGCCCATCAGGCAGGGCCACGCAACTGGGGCTGACGCCATCCTTGGTTTGCAGCATGGTTGGCGGTGCTCAGGTCAGCTTATGGCGTGTCTGATTTCGGTGTGACGGAGTCCAGCCTGTGCGCTCGCTCCAGTCGCCATGCCTCATCATCACTGTCGTTGTAGACCTCATCTGCTGTGGTTTTGGTCTCTTGAAGATGGGTGTCGATGGCGATGCGGTTATCGAAGACGAAGCATTCGCCTTGCCAGTCCTTGTCCGCATCCGGCAAGCTTTGGAAGTAGTTCAGGATGCCGCCATCAAGTTGGTACACATCCAGTCCAAACTGCTGCATCCACGCGCTTGTTTTTTCGCAGCGTATGCCGCCTGTGCAGTACATGGCGACACGTTTGCCCTCGTCTTTCCATTGTTCAGCGTGTGCTTGAACGTAGTCTGGGAAGTCGCGGAAGTTGTCTACGCTGGGGTCAATGGCGTTGGCGAACCGGCCTAGGCGGTACTCAAAGCTGTTGCGGTTGTCGATGACGACCACGTTGTCTTGCGCGATCAGCTCACGCCAAGCTTGCGGGTTGAGGTGCTGGCCACTGCTTCGGTCAGGGATGGCACCGGTCACGCCATCCAACCCCAGCGCCACGATCTCACTTTTGCGGTGCACCCGAACCTTCCAAAAAGGGCGGGTGGTGCAGGCGCTGCGCTTGAAGGTGATGTTGCTGAACAGCCCGTTGAGCCGCGGATCGTGCCGCAGCGCATGCTCAAACGCATCGAGCAGGCTGCTGGAGGCCGCCAAGGCGCCACTGATGCCTTCCTCGGCAACCAGCACGTTGCCGGTCAGTGGGGTGACCAGATCGCGGATAACCTCGACCACAGCGTCTGGGTCAGCCAGCGGCACAAACTGGTAGAACGAGGTGTGGATGAGCGGCGTCGTGCTGCTGAGCGTGGTCGGTTGGGGTGTTTGCATGGTGCCCCGATTGTCTCAAGAAATCGGCAGCATGCCTTTGGCGATGATGAAGTCAATCACGGTTTGCAAACCAGCTTGCGTCTTTAAATTCGTCATCACATAGGGCATCAGGCCATTTTTGGTCGTGCGCATGCGGACGGTGTCTTGCGCCATCACGTCCAGATTGGCGCCAACATGGGGTGCCAAGTCCGTTTTGTTGATGACAAACAAATCGCTTTTGGTGATGCCTGGGCCGCCTTTACGCGGAATTTTCTCGCCTGCGGCGACATCAATCACGTAGATCGTGAGGTCGCTCAGCTCAGGGCTGAAGGTGGCCGCGAGGTTGTCTCCGCCGCTCTCCACAAACACGATATCGGCATCCGGGTGATCGGCCAGCATGCGGTCTATGGCTTCGAGGTTGATGGAGCAATCTTCGCGGATGGCCGTGTGTGGGCACCCGCCTGTCTCCACCCCCATGATCCTGTCCGCAGGCAGTGCACCACTCACGGTGAGCAAGCGCTGGTCTTCTTTGGTGTAAATGTCGTTGGTGATGACCACAAGGTCGTACTGAGATCGCATGGCCTTGCAAAGCATCTCCAGCAGCGTGGTCTTGCCGGACCCGACAGGCCCACCAATCCCGACGCGCAAAGGGGGCAAGGTTTTGGTTCTATGGGGGATGTGATGCATGGCCGACATGGTGTTGTCTATGATCTAAAAAGGCGGGAGTATTGGACTTCATGCTGGCTGCTCAATATGGCCAGCATGGGAGAAAAAGCCTGACGTGCGTCGTCACCTAAGGACAAGGCGTGGTCTATGGCCTGCGGTATTTCTGATGTCAGCGCAGACAAAATGCGTTGACCACTGCTTTGACCTAGTGGGACAGCTTTGATGGCGGCTTGCGTCATGTTCTCTGCCCAAGCAAAGGCAAAGGCCAAGAGGCAGTCGCGTATATCAGCTTGTGTGGCGCTGGCTGCCAAGGCAAATGCCATGGGGTAAGAAGGGGTTTGCTCGGCAAGCAGGTCAATTTGCAAAGGCGTTGCTGTGGTGTGGTTGCGCAGCCAGCCCAGTAAGCTTTTGCCCATTTGTTCGGTTTGCGCGCGCAGTTCGCTGCTTTCTCTGGTCGCCAGCACCCATGCATTGAGCGCTTTGATTTGAGCGTGGTCGTGCGTGCGCCACGCCCGCACCCCTTGCGTGATGACAGGCAGCTCCGAGCGAGCCAGGTTCAAATGGAGCTGGCTGGCCAGCCAAGTCGCTGCATGCTGCTCTGTGGTGACATGTCCCGTGGCGACAGCCGATTCAAAGCCATCTGAGTACGCAAAGCCCCCAATAGGCAAAGCCGGAGAGGCCAGCCACATCAACTGCATCAGGCTGTGATCGCGCATGTCGATGTCAGGTGTGAGTGTGTTCGCCATGACCATGGCCATGACCATGGCCGTGCTGATGCCCGTGCCCGTGACCGCCTGATGCGTAGGCGCCTGCTTCAGGTTCAAAGGCTTCATCTACCGAAGTCACCGTCAAATGCATCGCACGCAGCATGTCAGCCAAGACATGGTCAGGTTCAATTTTCAGGTGATCAGGTTTGAGCTCAATTGGGACATGGCGGTTGCCAAGATGGTAAGCCGCGCGAATCAGATCGTACGGTGTGCCATGTGCGGTGCAGTGGGTGATTTTCAGCACAGCCTGTGGCGCGGCAATGACCCTGATCAGCGTGCCGTCTGCGGCGACCAAGATGTCGCCACCACGCACCACGGTGCCACGTGGCAGGAACACGCCCAGCGCTGTGCCTTGTGCGTCAACCGCACTAAAACGGCTCTTCTGTCGCACATCCCAGCTGAGTTCAACCGTTGTCGCGCGGTTGATGATGACCGAGGCCAAGCCCGCGCCTTGCTGTAGCAGTTTGGAGATTTGAAGCATCAAAATAGAAAATAGCGTTGAGCCAAAGGCAGCTTGACAGCAGGCTCACAGCTTAAGAGTTGACCATCAGCGCGCACACTGTAAGTCTGCGCGTCAATCTCCATGTGTGGCAGGTAGTTGTTGTGCACCATGTGCTGCTTTCGTATCGCCCTGATGTTCTTGACGGCGGTGACGTTTTTGGCCAAACCGAAGCGCTCTTTCACGCCTGCACCCATGGCCGCTTGAGAGACAAACGTGAACGAACCTCGGCTGAGTGCCCCCCCATATGACCCGAACATCGGTCGGTAGTGCACGGGCTGTGGGGTTGGGATGCTCGCATTCGGGTCACCCATGGCGGCATGGGCGATGAAGCCGCCTTTGAGAATCAAGGCTGGCTTCACGCCAAAAAATGCAGGTTTGTAGATCACCAAGTCTGCCCATTTGCCTACCTCTACGCTGCCCACTTCGTGGCTGATGCCATGCGCAATGGCTGGGTTGATGGTGTATTTGGCAATGTACCGTTTGACGCGGAAGTTGTCGTTGCGTGCACTGTCTGGGCTCAAAGCGCCACGTTGGGCTTTCATTTTGTCAGCCGTTTGCCATGTGCGGATGATCACCTCACCGACGCGGCCCATGGCTTGGCTGTCACTGCTCATCATGGATATCGCGCCCATGTCGTGCAGGATGTCTTCAGCAGCGATGGTTTCCTTGCGGATACGGCTCTCGGCAAAGGCCAAGTCTTCTGCAATACCGGCATCGAGGTGATGGCAGACCATCAGCATGTCCACGTGCTCATCCAAGGTGTTGACCGTGTAAGGCATCGTGGGGTTGGTTGAGCTGGGTAAAAAATTGGCCTGACCGACCACCTTCAAAATGTCAGGCGCATGGCCGCCACCTGCGCCTTCTGTGTGAAAGGCGCATAGCCCCCGTCCCTTGGTGGCTGCAATGGTGTTCTCAACAAAACCACTTTCATTGAGCGTATCCGAATGGATGGCCACTTGCACATCACAGGCGTCCGCCACATCAAGGCAGTTGCTGATGGCCGAAGGCGTGGTGCCCCAATCTTCGTGCAGCTTCAGGCCAATGACGCCGGCGTTGATTTGCTCATGCAGTGCGGCTGGCAGCGAGGCGTTGCCCTTGCCTAAAAAGCCCAGGTTCATGGGGAAGGCGTCCGCCGCTTGCAGCATGCGTTCGATGTTCCAAGGGCCGGGCGTACATGTTGTGGCGAAGGTGCCAGTTGCGGGGCCCGTGCCGCCACCTAACATGGTCGTCACGCCACTGGACAGTGCCTCTTCAATTTGCTGCGGGCAAATGAAATGGATGTGGCTGTCAATGCCGCCTGCGGTGACGATGTTGCCTTCGCAGCTGATGATCTCCGTGCCCGGTCCAATGATGATGTCCACGCCCGGTTGTGTGTCGGGGTTGCCCGCTTTACCGATACCCACAATGCGGCCATCTTTCAGACCGATGTCAGCCTTGACGATGCCCCAGTGGTCCAAAATAAGTGCATTGGTCATGACGCAGTCCACAGCGCCCTCGGCGCGTGTGCGCTGGCTTTGCGCCATGCCATCACGGATGGTTTTGCCACCACCAAACTTAACCTCTTCGCCATAACTGCCCGCTGCCAGCGTGTAGTCTTTTTCCACCTCAATGATCAGATCTGTATCGGCCAAGCGAAGCTTGTCACCTGTTGTGGGGCCGAATATTTCTGCGTAAGCACGTCGCCCGATCGTCGCCATCAGAGTTTCCCTTGCGTGAGTCCACGAAAGCCATAGACGATCCGGTCACCCGAAAGATCCACCAGCTCTACTGTGCGTTGTTGCCCAGGCTCGAACCTCACGGCTGAGCCTGACGCGATGTTCAAGCGCATGCCCAATGATGCTTCTCTGTCAAAGCCCAGCGTCTCATTGGTCTCGCTGAAATGGTAATGCGAGCCTACTTGAATGGGCCGATCTGAGGTGTTCTTGACCAAGATGGTGATGGTGCGGCGGCCCGCGTTGAGTACGTGTTCGCCTTCTGCTGGTATCAGCTCGCCTGGGATCATGATGAACTCCTTCAAGCCAGTTGCGTCAGTAGCCCAGCGCCCAACAAGGCGGTGCTTGTGCCAACGATACGGGCTGCCCATGCGGGCGCGCTGCGCAAGGTCCAGCCCAGCGCCAACCCGCAGGCGTGTAGCAACAGTGTGGCGCAGAGCATGCCTGCTAGGACGGACGTGGCGCTCGCTTGGCCTGCCAATTCATGTCCATGGCTCAAACCATGGAAGAAAGCAAAACCGCCCACCAGTGATGCTGCGGCTCCGCCTGATAGGCGCAATCGACTGATCACGAGTAAACCCAGCATCAACAGAGATGCCGCAATCATGGGTTCTGTGGCAGGCAGGTTCAAGCCGCTTAGGCCCACCGTCGCACCGACAAGCAACGCACCTGCAAAGCCTGCTGGCGCCCACAATAAATCGACGCTTGCCCGGCGTGCCGTCAATGCCGTCCACAAGCCGACAGCCAGCATGGCCGCGAGGTGGTCAATGCCAAGGATGGGGTGGACCAAGCCTGAGATAAACCCGAGGTGCGCATGGACATCTGCACCAGTGTGGGCCATGACCGTCGCAGACAAGGCATTGGTCACGAGGAAAACAAGGGCGATCTTGAGTTTGTGGTTCACAGGGTGCTCTCCAAAAGAGTTTTACACGATGGGTTGATGAACCGTCACCAATTTGGTGCCGTCTGGGAATGTCGCTTCAACCTGAATATCGGGAATCATCTCGGCAATGCCATCCATGACGTCAGCACGACCTAACACGGTGCGGCCTTCGCTCATCAGTTCAGCCACCGTCCTGCCATCGCGCGCACCTTCCATGATCGCCATGCTGATGAGTGCGATGCTTTCCGGGTAATTGAGCTTCAAGCCGCGCGCTTTGCGCCTCTCAGCCAACAACGCAGCGGTGAAAATCAAAAGCTTGTCTTTTTCTCTGGGCGTCAGTTCCATGCTTGTGCTTGCTCCGTTTTGGTGAGTTTATTGTCCATGTTGGTGCGCAATGCAATCGGTTTGCACCAAACCGGATGCTGGTGGATGAAGCGACCTTATCCGACGCAATATGTGTGCCCTCATTGACCTTGCTGTGGCCTGTTAATGGGCGTGGGTGTGGCACGGCGCTTGCGATGTGTTCCAGGCTGTTTGATTTCGAACTGCCTTTTATCAACCTTGTACTGGAGATTCATCATGCATCGTCGCGGACATCTAAAGAGCATTGCCACAGCTGCAGCTATAGCAGTTGGCAGCTTGACACTCATGGGGCAAGTGCTTGCGGCAGGCACGATCAAGGTGGGCGTGTTGCACAGCTTGTCAGGCACCATGGCGATTTCAGAGACAGTGTTGAAGGACACCGTCTTGATGGCCATCGAAGAGATCAACGCCAAGGGTGGCGTGTTGGGGCAGAAGCTGGAGCCCGTGGTTGTTGACCCAGCCTCAAACTGGCCTTTGTTCGCTGAGAAGACCAAGCAGTTGCTGACTCAGGATAAGGTCTCCGTGATTTTTGGATGCTGGACGTCGGTGTCACGTAAATCGGCACTGCCCGTGCTTGAAGAGTTGAATGGCCTGCTGTTCTACCCTGTTCAATACGAAGGTGAAGAGCTGTCTAAAAACGTGTTCTACACCGGGGCCGCGCCGAATCAGCAAGCCATACCTGCTGTTGACTACTTGATGAGCAAGGATGGTGGCGGCGCCAAACGTTGGGTCTTGCTGGGCACTGACTATGTGTACCCACGGACCACCAACAAAATCTTGCGCGCTTACCTCAAGAGCAAGGGTGTCAAGGACGCCGACATTGATGAGAAATACACCCCATTTGGCCACTCCGATTACCAGACCATCGTCGCCGATGTGAAGAAGTTCGCTGCGGGCGGCAAGACCGCCGTGGTGTCTACGATCAATGGCGACTCTAACGTGCCGTTCTACAAAGAGTTGGGTAATGCAGGCTTGAAGGCCAAGGATGTACCTGTTGTCGCTTTCTCTGTGGGTGAGGAAGAGCTGCGCGGTGTCGATACCAAGCCACTGGTGGGACATTTGGCTGCTTGGAACTATTTCATGAGCATCAAGAACCCGACGAACACCGAGTTCATCAAGAAGTGGTCGGACTATGCCAAAGCCAAGAACATTGCGGGACACAAGGACAAGCCATTGACCAACGACCCGATGGAGGCAACCTATATCGGCATCTACATGTGGAAGCAAGCTGTTGAAAAAGCAAAATCTACAGATGTTGACAAGGTGATTGCCGCGATGGCGGGTCAAACATTCAAAGCACCCAGTGGCATCGTGAGCAAGATGGACGAGAAGAACCACCACTTGCATAAATCTGTGTTCATCGGTGAAGTCAAGGCCGATGGCCAGTTCAATGTGGTGTGGAAGACGCCAGGCCCAGTCAAGGCCAAGCCATGGTCGCCATACATAGAAGGCAATGACAAAAAGCCTGATCAACCAGTCAAAAAATAAGACCTCGTCAGGGCGTTAACGCCAAGTGAGAAGGCCGCGACCTCAGGTGACGAGGCGCGGTCTGTTTGTTCTATCAAGGGAACTTGGCGGATGTTGAAAATATTATTTCAGTGCCTGTTGGCAGCCATGTTGCTGGCCAACCCTGCCTTTGCATTGACCCCACTAGAGGCCACCAGCATGGCCGTTGGGGAGACTGACCAGCGTGTTGCTGCTTTGCGTGCCGCCTTGGTATCGGCGGATGACAAGACGATTGCTTTCATACAAGCACTGTCGGATGAGGCGGTCAAAATAGTGCAAGACAGACCGGTTGTGCTTGTGGGTACAACGGGGGTTGATCCTGTTACCGGCGTGGCTGTGGTCGTGCCCGATACCGCCGAAGACGTCATGAGCAACAACCGCATGCGTGGTGAGCTGGATGCCGCCTTGGCGGCTGTGAAGATACTCTCCAAAGACCCCGCAGTGCGGCTTCAAGCCGTGAATACGCTGCAAGGTGACGTTGACGAGAGCAAACTGGTCTTATTGAATAAGGCCTATGCAGCTGAAGTGGTGGCTGACATCAAAGACCGCATTGGTATGCTGCGCGCAGCCACGATGCTCAACTTGCCCGACAAGGTTCAACGCTTGGATGCGGCCAAGCAATTGCGCACCAGCTCACAGGCCGCGACCAAGACCTTGTTGATTGATCGTTTGCAAATTGAAACCGACGCAGAGGTCAAAGCCGCCATACGTCAGTCCCTTAGCGCGGTGGAGTCTCGGCTGGCCTGGGGTGACCGTTTGGGCGCTGTGTTCAGCGGCCTGAGCTTAGGTTCCATTTTGCTGCTGGTCGCGTTGGGGCTGGCTATCACCTATGGCTTGATGGGTGTCATCAACATGGCCCATGGTGAGTTGATGATGATTGGCGCGTATGCCACCTACGTGGTTCAGGGCGTATTTCGCACGTATTTTCCAGGGGCATTTGATTGGTATTTGTTGGCGTCTGTGCCCGTGGCTTTTGCATCTGCGGCCTTGGTTGGTGCCGCCTTGGAGCGCAGCGTCATCCGCTTTTTATATGGCCGTCCATTAGAAACATTGCTGGCGACTTGGGGGATCAGTTTGATGCTGATGCAATTGGTGCGCACGGTCTTTGGCGCTCAGAACGTAGGCGTCGAGAACCCCAGTTGGATGAGCGGTGGGGTTCAAGTCATGGGTAACTTGTCTTTGCCCTACAACCGCTTGGTCATATTAGGCTTCGCCGTAGCGGTGTTGATAGGCGTATGGCTCTTGATTGAAAAAACCCGCTTCGGTCTGTTTGTGCGTGCTGTGACACAGAACCGTCCGATTGCCAGTTGCATGGGCGTCAACACAGCGCGTGTTGATACTTATGCTTTTGCTTTGGGATCTGGTATTGCTGGCTTGGCAGGTTGTGCGTTAAGCCAAGTCGGCAACGTGGGGCCTGACCTAGGGCAAGGCTACATCGTTGACTCATTCCTGGTCGTTGTACTGGGCGGAGTGGGACAGTTGGCCGGTACCGTTTACGCCGCGATGGGCTTGGGTATCTTGAATAAATTGCTCGAAGGGTGGTTGGGTGCGGTGCTTGCCAAAATTGCCTTACTGCTTTTCATCATCATCTTTATCCAGAAGCGGCCACAAGGGATCTTCGCTATGAAGGGCAGGAGTGCCGAAGCATGAGTCATCTGATCCTTCCTTCCAAGCAGCCTGTGCTGAGCCGTCGTGGATGGGGCGCGTGGTTGATCGCCCTGATTGTTTTGTGCGCTGTATTGCCTGCGCTCAATCTATGGGTGCCACAAGACAGTGCCCTGCACATGAGCGACTTCGCGGTCGCCTTGATGGGCAAGATCATGTGCTACGCCATTTGCGCGCTGGCCATGGATTTGATCTGGGGTTACACCGGTATATTGAGTTTGGGGCATGGCGTCTTTTTCGCATTGGGTGGCTATGCCATGGGCATGTACTTGATGCGGCAAATTGGGCTAGATGGCAACTACAAAAGCGAGCTTCCAGACTTCATGGTTTTTCTGGACTGGAAGACGCTGCCTTGGCATTGGACGTTTTCGGGCAGCTTCCTCGCAACGGCATTGTTGGTTGTTTTAGCCCCCGGTTTGGTGGCGTTGATCTTTGGTTTTTTTGCGTTCCGATCGCGCATCAAAGGTGTGTACTTTTCAATCATCACCCAAGCGATGACCTACGCGGCCATGCTCTTGTTTTTCAGAAATGAAACGGGCTTTGGCGGCAACAACGGCTTCACCGATTTCAAACGCATTTTGGACATGCCTTTGGCCACCCCTGGCATGCGCATGACGCTCTTTGTGCTGACGGCCATCACACTGTTGGCGTGCTTCGTCTTGGCGCGGTGGTTGGTCAGCAGCAAGTTTGGTCGGGTCTTGCAGGCTGTGCGCGACGCAGAAACGCGCGTCATGTTCAGTGGCTACAACCCGGTCGGCTACAAGCTGACGATTTGGGTGATCTCAGCCATGATGTGCGGCGTCGCCGGTGCCTTGTATGTCACACAAGTGGGCATCATCAATCCCAGCGAAATGAGCCCCGCGAACTCCATCGAGATGGCCATTTGGGCCGCAGTCGGTGGTCGCGCCACTTTGATTGGCCCCATCCTTGGCGCCATTTTGGTCAATGGCGCCAAGAGCTGGTTGACGGTGGCTTACCCCGAATTCTGGTTGTATTTTTTAGGTGCATTGTTCATCGGCGTCACCTTGTATTTACCTGATGGTGTCGTCGGTTTGATCAAGAAAATCAAGAGGAGCACGCCATGACGCCAGACCTGATGGATCAAGGCGCCCAGCGAGCTGAGGTGCACAAGACGGCGCAATCTGGGCAGACGATGTCCGGTGGTCGGGATGCGGGTTTTGCAAGGCGAATCACCTCAAATGATGTTGATGTGACCCACGGGCGCATCCTGTACCTAGAGGATGTGTGCGTGAGCTTTGATGGTTTCAAGGCCATCAACAAGCTGTCGCTTGACATCGCACCAGGTGAGTTGCGCTGCATCATTGGTCCCAATGGGGCTGGCAAAACAACCATGATGGACATCATCACGGGTAAAACAAAACCTGATTCAGGCACTGTTTTTTTCGGAAGCACCATTGATTTGTTGCGCTACAAAGAGCCCGATATCGCGCAGATGGGCATTGGCCGCAAGTTTCAAAAGCCCACTGTTTTCGAGCAACTCACGGTGTTCGAGAACCTAGAGCTGACCTTGAATGCGAACAAAAGCGTGGCGCACTCTTTGCTGTTCAAGCTGGACTCGGCTCAAAGCGATCGTTTGGCAGACATGCTCCACACGATCCATCTGGCTGACAGCGTTGGCCGTACGGCGGGTAAGCTCAGTCATGGTCAAAAGCAGTGGCTTGAGATTGGCATGCTGCTGATGCAAGAGCCCAAGCTGCTGCTATTGGATGAGCCTGTCGCCGGTATGACGGATGAAGAAACTGAGCGCACAGCAGAGCTGTTTCTCTCCCTCAAAGGCAAGCATTCGCTGATGGTCGTAGAGCACGACATGAGCTTCATTCGTGCCATCAGTGACATCGTCACTGTGCTGTGCGATGGTGCCGTGTTGGCCCAAGGCACGCTCGACCAAGTGCAGTCCGATGAGCGGGTGATTGAAGTCTATTTAGGTCGCTGAGGTCACCTGTCTATGTTGCAAGCTAAAAACATCAACCAGTACTACGGCGGGTCGCACATCTTGCGTGACGTCAGCATGGAGGCCAAGGTGGGCCATGTCACCGTCATCTTGGGTCGAAACGGTGTGGGCAAAACCACATTGCTGCGCTCTTTGATGGGCCTGGTGCCGATCAAAACCGGTGTGATTGAACTCGATGGCCAGAACATCTCGCAAGCTGACCCCTGCGATCGGGCCCGTGCAGGTATTGGCTTTGTGCCACAAGGGCGCGAGATATTCGGACGCTTGACCGTGGAAGAAAACCTGCGCATGGGTTTGGCTTACAAACGAGCCAGCACGCCGATCCCCTCTGAGCTGTTCGAGTTGTTCCCGGTGTTAAAGCAAATGCTCGGCCGCAGGGGCGGTGATCTGTCTGGTGGGCAGCAGCAGCAGTTGGCCATCGCACGCGCCTTGGCTGCACGCCCTAGAGTCTTGATCTTGGATGAGCCCACCGAGGGCATTCAACCCAGCATCATCAAAGACATTGGTCGCGTGATTCGCATGTTGGCAGACCGAGGCGATATGGCGATCGTGCTTGTTGAGCAGTACTACGATTTTGCGCGTGAACTGGCCGACGACTACCTTGTGATGGATCGTGGTGCGGTCGTGGCCAAAGGCCTAGGCGCCAACATGAACAGTGATGGTGTGCGCAGCTTGGTGGCGATCTAACTAGGTTGCCCAGATGCGTGGATGTGATGGCGCTGCGTCCCACAGCTGCGCTCGCCAAGTGTTACGCAGCATGCGCAACAGATCCATCGCAGGCTCCACGACTGGCGCCAGCACACGCACGATGACGATTTGAGGATGTGGGCTGGTGACGCCCGCTGTGCTGGCAAGTTCGTGTTGTGCGATCACCTCTCGAACGCTGTCCAGTGCCATATCTCGGCGTTGACGTGACATCGGCGTGCCGGTGGCAAAAATCAGGGAGGCCATGCAGCGATGGCCATGGAGTCCTGTCGGACCATCCAGCAGACGCAGGTCTTCAGCATCAATGGTGCCGCGCTCAAGCCACACGCCGGGCATCTCAATGTGCTGTTGAAACTGACCCTGTAAGAAGGGCTGTCCAGCATGGGGCAGGCCCAACGCCGTGATATCCCACGCCATCAAATCAGCGCCCGGGGCCAAGTCCATGGTCAGTCGGTTTGTTGCGATGCATGCGCTAAAGCACAGGGCCTCAAGCGGGAGCCATTCCAAGCGTGAATCAGCGGCCAGCGTGAGGTGGGTGCTTTGCAGGGCGTGCCCCCCCTCAGATCGATAAAACCGTGTGGCGCCAGGTGTGGTGATCAAGCCGTGGGCGCCAGAGCCTACTTGTACGGCGATCTCAAGCGTGTCGCCACCGACCAAGCCGCCGGGCGGATGCACCAAGACGTTGTGGCAGATGGCGGCTTGCTCCGGATACAAACTTTTCAATATCCGCAAGGGCCCGACGTGGCTGTGCCGCGCCAGTGTTTTGCCACCTTCAAGTGTGTAATCAATGGAGAGTTTGGCGTGCCAAGGCATGGGTGGTGACCCCCTAGTTTGTTAGGTATTGTGCGCTGTTCAACTTGATGCCAAGCCCATACGATCGACATACCGCCTGATGCATCAAAGGCACATTGACTGTGAGAGAGCCCTATGCCTAATTTTAAACTGCCACTGTCTGGTGATGTCACCCAAACCATCAACCCGTGGACATGGTTCATCAAATCTGTTGGCGGGCAGTTCGGGCTCATCAACATCAACCTTGGTAAATCGTCTGATCCAGAACTAGAAGATCAGATCCTGCAGGACGTGGGCAGCTACGGGCGTCAAATAGGCCAAATGAGCGATGCATTGAGTGTCTTACTCAAACACATCGACCCCAGTGTGCTGACGCCTCAAGATAAGGACGCGATAGAAGCGTTCCAGCATCAGGTCTATGAGGTTGATCGCATCAAGGCCAAACGTGGTGCTCAAGAATAGCCACGCTTGTTCGATAAACAGTGGATATGTTCAATCACTGGAGGTGTGCATGAAAAATCGCACGACGTCGCCTAGGCGGCACGTTTTGGCTTGTGCTGTGAGTTTGACTTCGCTCAGCTGTAGTTTGGCGCTCGCGCAAGAGCAAGAGCACGGGGTTCGCTATGCCTTCAGTGGTTATGGCACGCTTGCGGGGGCAGCACACACTGGCCCAAGCGATATGGAGTTTCGATCCTCCTTGAATCAGTCGATTGGTGCGAAGTCAAAGCTGGATTTGGGTGTGGACTCACGCATTGGTGTGCAAGGCGTTGCAGATTTTGGATCAGGTTTTAGCGTCACAGGCCAGTTGCTGGGACAGCGCCTGCGTATCGATAAAAAGTCTGCGACGGGTGACGAATTCGACATCGGTGCGGAATGGTTGTTTGCACAATATTCGCCTTCGAGGCAGCTTGATTTCCGGGTCGGTCGGGTCGTCTTGCCAGCGTTCATGGTGTCTGACTCTCGCAACGTGAGCTATGCACAACCTTGGTTGCGTGCGCCGCTTGAGGTCTATGCAGTCATGCCTTTGACTCACCTTGATGGCGTTCAGGCGCTGTGGCGCATCCCAATCGGGGCATCTATTTTCACGATCCAGCCCAGCTATGGTCAAAGTGAGTTCAATATCTCCGCTTTGAATTTGCCTTTGGCGGCCAAAGCCAAGAAGGTGAGTAGTTTGAATTTGATTTTTGAGTCAGGGGATTGGTTGTTCAGATATGGACAGGTAAAAAACACCTCTAATTTGGAAATCCCCTTTGCGGATGAGCCTGCCCCCTACAAGATGAAGGACATGTTCACCAGTATCGGTGCCCAGTTTGATAATGGCAGTGCTGTGGTCATGGCTGAAATGGCGCAGCGCCGTCAAAATGACATGCCAATTGATTCTCCGGCGAGTTACGCTGGCATACCGGTGGATGACGCAGGCACCACCTGGGCCGATGTATACGCGCAGCAATTCTCAGGGCAACCATTGGCCAAGTCACGATCGTGGTACGTGGCTGGTGGATGGCGATTCGGCACCATTTTGCCAATGCTGTCTGTGGGTGCTCAAAAAGACCAAAAAACAGGTGTTGTCACACGCAATGTCAACGCCAGTGTGCGCTATGACCTTAAAACTGGCGTGGCGCTGAAAGCCCAGTTGGGACAATATCAACGAAACGATGATGTTGCTTTCGTTACGCCCGTGGCCGATGACTACCGGAAAATCCGGGTGTTGACGGTCGGTGTTGATTTTGTCTTTTAAGTGGAGGTGGTCATGAAAAAATTCTCTTTTTACGTCTTGACTGCTACCGCTCTGTGCATCACAGCAATCAGCGCATCTGCTCAGACTGTGGTGATCGTGTCCCCTAATAGTGCGGTGATCAGCAAGGATCAATTGGCCAATATCTACCTAGGACGCAGCAACGAGTTGAATCCTTTTGATTTGACTGAGGGTAGCCCTCTGCGTGATGGTTTTTACAAAAGTGCTACGTCTCGTGGCCCAGCGCAGATTAAAGCAACGTGGGCACGCATCATGTTCACTGGGCGTGGTAGCCCCCCAAGGGAAGTGAGCGACGCGGCAGCCATGAAGAAGGCCGTTGCATCTGATCCTAAGGCGATTGGGTACATTGACAAAGCCGCGTTGGACAGCTCAGTGAAGGCTGTATTGACGCTGGATTAAATGGGTTGCGTTGGGTTTTTGCAAAGAACATTTGCTTACCTGACGCTGCCATGTAAATGCCATATACCGAGGATAGGATCATACCTTGTGAATATTTGCTGCGTTGCGGCTTGTTTCACAAGTGTTTGATTCTTAATAAGAATAACTCGGGTGGCGTATGGAAATTTTTATATTGGCGCTGATTGGCGCGGTTTCTGGTTTGATTGCTGGTTTGGTGGGGTTGGCTGGCGGTATTGTGGTCGTGCCTGCCTTGATATGGTTGTATGGACCTGTTGTATTGCACGATGCCATTGTGGTGTCTTGGTTTGCTGTTTTGTTTAATTCTATCGGCGCAGCGACCAAGCAACTCAAAATGCGCAATGCAAATGAGCGCATTCAGTTATGGCGTGGCGCCAGATTTTTTCTTTTAGGTGCCGTGGTCATCACGCCATTGGTAGCGCTGCTGGCCTCTGAGGCGAAACATTTTGTCACGCCTGCATTGGTGGCTATTCTGCAATTGTGCTTGGCTGCGGTGATGTTGTGGCCAATAAGCGAGCAGCCTGAAAATAAAGCACCACGTCGTCGTTTAATGGATGCGTCATTTGGTGGCGTGATTGGTGGGGTGTCTACTTTGATCGGCGTCGGTGGTGGTACCTATACCATCGCTTATTTCGTATATGGAACCGGGACGAAATTCCGCGATGCCATTGCTACCGCCAATTTGACGGGTTTGACCATTGGCGCCTTGTCAGTAACCGGGTATTTGTTATCTTTACTCGCATTTCATGAATCGGCGGCTGGGGCAGGGTCATTGACCGCCGTTGGGATGGCAGTATTGATTGCTGCGGGCATGGCCAGTGCGCCTGCTGGGGTGCGTTTATCAAGGGTGCTGCCAGTCAAAACACTGCGTCAGATTCTGATATTTGCTTTGATCGTCTCGTCTTTCAGGCTATTGCTCACCTGAGTATGGCTGCGGTCATTCTTCGGTAAGCAAATCCAACAAACAGCGTGCGACCACTTTGGTGGCACGCAGCAGGTCGATGAGGTCCAAGTGCTCATCGGCCCTTTTTGCGTTTGATTCAAAAACGGTGCATGGCCCTGCACCATAAATCACGGCCGGAATGCCTTGTGCACAGTACAGGCGTGCATCGGTGTACAGCGGTGTGCCACTTGTGGGCAGCGGTTTGCCAAACACGATTTCGCCGTGTTTCTGTAAGGCACAGACCAAGGGTGCATTGCCTGGCAAAGCGTGGAGCGCATGCGCCAGCAACAACCTTTTGATGTCGACGGTGATGCCGGGGTAGGTGGCTGCCGCATCTGCAATCACGCGGCGAAGATCTGCCTCAACCTCAGCCGCATTTTCTTCAGGGATCATGCGGCGGTCTAGTTTGAGCACCACCGTGCCAGGCACCACATTGGTGTTGGTGCCACCTTCTATTCGGCCCACGTTCAGATACGGGTGCGTGATGCCCGGTATATGTGATGTGACACCTTGATAGTGCGTGTTCTGTGCATACAAAGCATGGAGGATGGTGACCGCGCCTTGCAAGGCATCAACGCCTGTGTGTGGGATCGCCGCATGCGCCATCACGCCATGCACAGTCAACTCCAGTTGTAGGCATCCGTTGTGAGCCGTCACCACTTCGTGACCAAAGCCCGCAGCGATCACCAAGTCGGGTTTGCTCAGACCTTGCTCAAGGAGCCAGCCTGGGCCCAACTCGCCGCCAAACTCTTCGTCATAGGTGAAGTGCAGCTCGACCGCGCCGTGAAGCGTCGGGGCCAAGGCTTGTGTGGTGATCGCTTCGAGTGCACGCAATGCAAAGCTGTATGTCGCGAAGTCGCTTTTGCTGACCGCTGCGGCACGGCCATAGAGCTTGCCGTCGACGACTTCACCGCCATAAGGGGGGTGTGTCCAACCTTCCCCAGGGGGAACCACATCACCATGGGCGTTCAAAGCGATGGTGCGGCCGCTTTCAGAGAAACGGCGTCGCACGATCAGGTTGGTCAGGCTTTGCAGGCCATACGCGTGGACTTGAGCTTCAGGCACGGCGTGCTGCTCCACCTCCCAGCCAAAGTCTGAAAGCAGCGCTGCGGTTCGTTGTGCATGAGGCGTGTTGTTGCCAGGTGGGGTGTCAGTGGGTACCTGCACCAGTGCTTGTAGAAAACGCACTTCTTCTGCAAAGTGGGCATCAATCCACGCATCCAAGGCTTGGTAGTTTTGAGCTTGCTCGTTGGGGTTCATAGCGAGCTTTATAAGTGGGTAAACAATTGTGTAAAGGCGGCCGCTGCCAATTGGGCGTCGTCGTTGGTGACGACCTCAAGCGGGTTGTGGCTGATGCCAGCATGGCCTCCGCGTACAAAAAGCATCGCTTGAGGCAATAGGTGAGACAGCTTCATGGCATCGTGCCCAGCCCCACTGGGTAGTGCAAACACCGGCAAACCGAGCGCCTGTACAGCATTGCCCCAGCGCGCTTGCCATGTTGGGTCACTGGGTGCCGCAGCCGCAGCCAAGGTCATCTCCAGATGATATTGAACACCACGGCGTGCACAGATGCTTTGCAGCGCGGCTATCACGTCTTGCGCCAAAGCATCGCGCTGGGCATCGTTGGGGGCGCGAAGGTCCAGTGTGAACTGGCAGCGGCCTGGCACCACGTTGATCGAACCTTGCGCCACGTTCAAAACCCCGACGGTACCAACGGACGGGCCTGCGGGCTTGTCATGGTCCAGACCCGCGCGTCGTTCGACAAACAGCAGTAGCTTGGCCGCCGCCGCCGCCGCATCTTTGCGGCGATCCATGGGGGTGGTGCCCGCGTGGCTGGCCATGCCGATGATGTCACCCGTGTAGCGCAGGCTGCCATTGATCGCCGTGACGACACCCAATGGCATGTCCATGTCATTCAACACGGGGCCTTGTTCTATGTGTATTTCGACAAAGGCCACATAGTGGGCTGGGTCGCGTTTGAGCGCCAAGATGGCTTGTGCTGATGCGGGCAAGCTGGCCAGTTGCATGGCTTGCCTGACGGTGACGCCATCGGCGTCGGCCAAATCCAGCCAATCTGGGTTGTAGTCACCCACCAGTGCGCTGGAGCCCATGAATGTGGCCTTGTAGCGTTGGCCTTCTTCTTCAGCAAACGCCACGACCTCTAGGCCGTGCTTCCAACGTTTGCCTTGGTGATGCCATTCGCGCACGCAAACCATGGGTGCGAAGATGCCCAAGCGCCCGTCGTATTTGCCGCCGTTGCGCACGGTGTCGTAGTGTGATCCGGTCAACAAACGGGGTGCCGTGCGATCTGTACCGTGATAAACCCCGACCACATTGCCGACGGCGTCCATGGTGACTTCGTCAAAGCCGCAATCCTTCATCCATGTGGCCAGCTGGGCTGCGCAGGCTTGGTGTGCTGGTGTGAGGTAGGTCACCGTCAGGCCGCCGCTGACTTCGGTGTGCAGGGCCAAGGCATCGGCCCAGTCCAGTATCTGGTTGCCCAAGGTCGGGTCGATGCCGAATTTGTCGTTGAGCCTGATCTCGGCAATGCGGTGGATCTGCCTCAAGCACTCGGCTTGTTCATCGTGCGGGGCGTGTTGCAGTCGACGCGTGAAGGTCTCGATAATCAGTGTGCGGCTCAAGCCTGTGCCTCGAGGGCCACGCACAGCCAAGACAAATGGCCAGCCAAAGCGGGCGTTGTAGTCGCGGTTGAGCTGTTGTAGTTGTGCAAGTTCGGCCGCTGTGCAGTGTGTCAGCCCTGAGGTGTTTTGCTCAACGGTGGATTCAGCTGTGATGTGCCCCGCCAATGCCGCCTTGCCAGCCAGCTCTGGGTGCGCGCGGATCAGATCAATTTGCTGCTGAGGCTTGGCTTGACGCACCACCTGTGCAAGGGCGTACTTCAGGTGGGCCAGACTCTTGAAGGGGCGCGCAGTTGCCGCACCTTCTGCGATCCACGGCGAGTGCTCGTACACACCCTCAAGCAGGGTCACCACATCTGCTGGAGTGGCGGCATTGAGTTGTGCGAGTGTCAAGGTGTGCACGGTGCTTGCCATGGGTGTTGCGCCTTCCAGTGTCGGGCGATGTCGATGCGGCGGCATACCCAGACCTTGTCGTGCTGCTCTAGGTAATCCAAGAAACGTTGCAAGGCCCGCAGCCTGCCTGGTCGCCCGAGTAAACGACAGTGCATGCCGACACTCATCATCTTGGGTGCATGGAGCCCGTTGGGGTCGCCCTCGGCATAGAGCACATCAAAGGTGTCGCGCAAGTAGGTATAAAAGTCATCGGCCTGCGAGTAGCCCTGAGGCAAGCAAAAACGCATGTCGTTGACATCCAGCGTATAGGGCACCACCAAGTGAGGAACCACATCGCCATTTGTTTTGCGCACAGGTGTCCAAAAAGGCAGGTCATCGCCGTAGTAGTCGCTGTCGTACTCGAAACCGCCATAGTCGGCAACCAAGCGCCGTGTATTAGGGCTGTCTCGGCCTGTGTACCAACCCAAGGCACGCTGGCCCGTCAGGTCTTGAATGGCTTGCATGCCGATGCGCATGTGTTCGCGCTCGGTGGCTTCGTCAATATATTGGTAGCTGATCCAACGCCAGCCATGGCATGCGATCTCGTGACCCAGTTCAATGAACGCGCGTGTGAGCTCGGGGTGGCGCTGCAATGCCATGCCTACGCCAAAGACGGTCAGCGGCAGTTGGCGTTTTTCAAACTCCCGCAAGATTCGCCACACGCCCACCCGAGAGCCGTATTCGTAGATGGACTCCATGCTGAGGTGGCGGTTGTCGAAGGCTGGCGGGTTGGCCATCTCACTGAGGAACTGCTCACTGCCCGCATCACCATGCAGGACGCAGTTTTCACCCCCTTCTTCGTAGTTCAAGACAAACTGAACCGCGATGCGCGCACCCTGTGGCCATTGTGCGTGAGGCGGCGTGAGGCCGTAGCCATGCAGGTCGCGAGGGTAGGGTGTGTCCAAGCTCATGGTGCTGTCTTGCGTGACGCGCTCATCATGGGTAAAGTGTATACACGTTCATCATGATTAACACCTCCATTCACCAACAAGAAGCCTCTACTTTGGGCTACCTGACCACACATGTGCTGGACACCGTCAGCGGCGTGCCTGCTGAGGGTATGGCGATTGAGCTCTATATGCTGGAGCCGCCCTTGGATGGCGGCAGCGAAGGTGCTTGGCTGTTTTTGCGAAGCGTCAAGACCAATGCCGAGGGGCGACTGGATCGGCCCTTGTTATCTGGAGACGATTTTAAGGCCGGGTCTTATCGGCTGATTTTTGATGTGGCCGCCTATTTCAAAGCACGTGGTCAGATCTTGCCTGAGCCTGCATTTTTAGGACGTGTACCTTTGGATTTTGGTGTGGCCGACGCACAGTTGCACTACCACGTGCCCCTGTTGGTGAGTCCTTGGGCCTATTCAACCTACCGAGGCAGCTGAGATGCGCGCATGACTGAGATGTCCCCGTTGCTGGCCTATGCATTGGATTGGCTCAACCTGTTGCTGCGCTGGACGCATGTGATTGTGGCGATTGCTTGGGTCGGGTCATCGTTTTACTTTGTATGGCTGGATAACAGCCTGACCCCGCCAAGCGAGCCCGCTTTGAAGGATAAGGGGGTAGGCGGTGAGCTGTGGGCTGTGCATGGCGGCGGCTTTTACAACCCTCAAAAGTACCTGGGTGCGCCCCGCACCTTGCCCAACCACCTGCATTGGTTCTATTGGGAGAGCTATTCAACGTGGTTGAGCGGCTTTGCCTTGTTCACTGTGCTGTATTTGTTTAACGCAGGCGCCTTTTTGATTGACCAATCGGTGCACGTTTGGTCGCCTGGGGCCGCTGTGATGACGGCACTGGGCTTCTTGGTCGGATTTTGGCTGTTGTATGACGGGCTCTGTCGAGTTTGGGGGCACCGATCTAAGGGTGATGCCTTGGTGGGGGCCAGTGTGTTGTGTTTGGTGGTGCTGGCGTCATGGCTGGCTTGTCAGTTGTTTGCTGGCCGGGCGGCTTTTCTGCTGGTGGGAGCGATGCTGGCTACCGCCATGAGTGCCAATGTCTTTTTTTGGATTATTCCGGGCCAGCGCAAGGTGGTGGCGGCGATCCAAGCTGGTCAAGTCGTGGACGCTGTTCACGGTAAGCGGGGTAAGCAGCGCAGTGTGCACAACACCTATTTTGTGCTGCCTGTGCTGTTTGCCATGTTGAGCAACCACTATGGTTGGGCTTATGGGCACGGTCATAACTGGTTGGTGCTGACACTGATCATGTTGTCCGGCGCCCTGATTCGCCACTTTTTTGTGGCCCGGCACAAGACAAAATTAGCGGGGGAGCGATCGCCTTGGGGCTGGGCCGCAGCAGGCGGCGCCATTTTGTTGGGTGTGGCTGTTTGGCTGGCACCGACTGGCGCCGTGGATGGCTCGGCTTCATCCCCTGATGCGCGAGTCGCGCCGACGATGGCGCAAGTGAGTGCGATCGTTAATCAGCGGTGTGTGGTGTGTCACAACCCTCAGTTGGCCAACAAGGGCGTGGTGCTGACGTCACCGGAGATGATCCAGACGCATGCGCAGCAGATCTATCAACAGGTGGTCGTATTGAAAGCCATGCCCATGAACAACGCGACCGGCATCACAGAGGATGAGCGAGTCATGATCCGGCGGTGGTTTGATCTCGGTCGTGCCCCATGAATTCGGGCGAGTTTCACCCCTAACATAGGGGGTAAGAACACCTACCGCCAAGTGCTTAGGGCAGCTATATTGGAAGATATTGCTATAAATCGGGAGTTTGTCATGAAGAAATTTGCCACCACAGCACTGTCGCTGCTTATCTTGGGTGCCGTGTCCTTAGCGCACGCTGCGCCTGTCGTCGTTGATGCGGGTACGTACACGCTGACTTATGACAGCAGTTTCTTAGGCTTCGCCCCAACGGTTTCCGTGTCTGGCGATGCCGTTTCGTTTTCCGGTGGCACCATGAGTGTGAATGCCGTTGGCAACGATGACCAGTCTGCGTCATTTGCGCTGGACAGCTACAACGGCAATCCCTTTCCCATCTTCTTGTCTGCTAAAGCGGGTTACAAGATTGCTGGCTTGAGCGAAACCCTGTCCGGGTCATACGATGTGGACGTGAGTGTCGGTAGTGTCCAGTCTGGCGCAGGGTTTGTGTCTTACTGGGTTTCCGGCGGCGTGGTTCAGGGCAACAGCGGCTCTAAATTGTTGGCCGACACGACCAGTGCCAGCGTCAACGGTGATTACGCCGCCAGCAGCGCGTTTAGCTTCGCGTCTCCTACGCAGCTGGCATCCTTGTCTGCGATTTCATTGGCTTCTTTTGCGAAAACAACCGGTGACGGGGTGGCTTTCGTTTCTGCCAATAAATACAGCGTGAATGTCCAAACAACAGCGGTGCCTGAGCCTGAAACGGTCACCTTGATGTTGGCTGGTCTGGGTGTGGCCTGTTTCAGAACAAGTCGCAATCGCAGGGCTTGATACAACCCAACGCTGTGTTCAGGCGGACGTCGGCGTTGGCTTGTTGAGATGGTGTTGCAGTAACTGGGCCACTGTGGCGATGGCAATCACTGCCGGGGCTTTGTCACTCAAGCCGGGTATGCCGATCGGGCAGGTAAGCTGATCAAGCTGAGTTGGCGACAGTCCTTTGCGCTCTAGTTTGTGCAAAAAACTCGCTCGTTTGGTTTGCGATCCAATCAAGCCAGCGAAGGCGGCATCTCCTCTGCGTAACACGGCCTCGATGATGCGCAGGTCTAGGTCATGCCTGTGTGTCAGTACCAGGTGGTATGCGTCGGGCGGGGCTTGTTTGACCTCGTACTCCGGGGTGTCGCTTGGCAGCCAAGTGATGTGTGGCGGCAGATCACGCCGTGCGCTTTCTCGCATGTCAATCCACCGCACGGTGCAGTCTAAGTCACGCAGCAATTTGATGATGGCTTGGCCGACATGCCCCGCGCCGTGTAGCTCTATGTGGAAATCACTGTGCGGCTGAGGCCAAGCTGACATGGCTGTATCGCTGAGCGCAGCAAAGTGCAGGGTGACGATGCCCCCGCAGCACTGACCTAAGGCGGGGCCCAGAGGGAATGTGCGCTGCCAGTTGGCGGGCATGGCAGGCAGTGATTCAGTCATGGCCTGCTGAGCCAAGTCGATAGCCAGCCACTCTAGATGCCCTCCACCAACCGTACCCTGGACTTCATCCACGGCAACCAGCATGTGTGTGCCCACATCGCGGGGTGTGGAGCCTTTGCTGCTGATCACGGTGACCAGCATCGCACGCCGCCCCTCGGTGAGCCACTGTTGTGCCCTCCGGTGCAGTGCCTGTGTACTCAGGCTGCTCATGGTCGTGCGGCTTTGACCGCGTCAAGGGCGTTGAGAATGGCCTCAGGTGTGGCCGGTGCGCGCAAGGGTGGGTCAATCAAATGATCGCCTGTTGACGATATCGCGTCGCGTATGGCCAAGAACACAGAGAAGGGCAGCAACAAAGGGGGTTCACCAACGGCTTTAGACCGATAGGCTGTGTCCTCCATGTTGACGTTGTCAAACAGGTGGACGCGGAAGTCAGCCGGGCAGTCGCTGGCCGTGGGGATTTTGTAGGTTGAGGGCGCATGCGTCATCAGTTTGCCGCTGTCGGGGTGCCACCAAAGCTCTTCGTTGGTGAGCCAACCCATACCCTGAATGAAGGCGCCTTCTATTTGCCCCATGTCCAGCGCCGGGTTGATGGATTGCCCGACATCGTGCAGCACATCAGCGCGCAGCACCTTGCATTCGCCCGTGAGTGTGTCAAGCAACACTTCGCTGGCCGCCGCACCATAGGCGAAATAGTAGAAGGGGCGCCCTTGTAGTTTGGCGCCATCCCAGTGCAATTTGGGTGTGGCATAAAAACCGTCAGACCACAGTTGCACGCGTGCCAAGTAGGCGTCCATGACCAGCGCGTCAAAACTCTGCGCTTGCCCACCGACCAAGACGCAGTCATCTTGTATGACGATGGATGCGGCTGCTACGTTGTCGCGTTGTGCCAGGTGCGCGATCAACCGGTCTTTGATGTGTTGGGCGGCATCGGCTGCGGCTTGGCCATTGAGGTCAAACCCGGTTGATGCGGCTGTGGCCGATGTGTTCGCGACCTTGCTGGTGTCTGTTGCGCAGACACGCACACGCTGCACATGCACGCCCAATGTGTGAGCCACCATTTGCGCAACTTTGGTGTTCAGACCTTGGCCCATTTCTGTGCCGCCATGGTTGACCAAGATGCTACCGTCGCTGTAGATGTGGACCAAGGCGCCAGCTTGGTTGAGGTGCACGACGTTGAACGATATGCCGAATTTCAAAGGCGTCAACGCCAAGCCTTTTTTGAGTACCGGGCTGCTGGCGTTGTAGGCACTGATGGCTTTGCGGCGTGCGCGGTAGTCGCTGCTTTGAACCAGTTGGTCGATCAGTGGGCGCAACACGTTTTGCTCAACCACTTGGCCGTAGGGTGTGGTGTTGCGGTCGGTGGTGCCGTACAGATTGATCAGCCTGACATCCAGTGGGTCTTGACCCGTTTTGCGTGCGATGGTGTCCAGTATCACTTCGATAGCGAGCGCCCCTTGTGGGCCGCCAAAACCCCGAAATGCCGTATTGCTTTGGGTGTTGGTGCGGGCGCAGTAGCCCTGCAGCGATGCAGCAGGGAGGTAGTAGGCATTATCGAAATGGCACAAGGCCCGGGTCATCACTGGCGCTGACAGATCGGCAGAGAACCCGGCTCGCGAGATCATGCTGACGCGTGCGCCCATTAACCGGCCTTGCTCGTCGTAGCCCACTTCGTAGTCATGCACGAAGCAATGCCTGCGCCCGGTGATCATGAAGTCATCATCACGATCAGGCCGCAGTTTGACCGGGCGTTGCAGTTTGTTGGCGGCTACCGCTGCGATGCAAGCAAACAGGGCGGACTGGGATTCTTTGCCACCAAAGCCGCCACCCATTCTTCTGCACTCAATCAGCACATTGTGAGCGGGCAGGCCCAATGCATGGGCGACCGCGTGTTGCATTTCACTGGGATGCTGCGTTGAGCAATGCACCAGCATGCCTTTGTTCTCTTTGGGGATGGCGTAGGAGATCTGGCCCTCTAGATAAAACTGCTCTTGTCCGCCTATGTGGAGTTGGCCATTTAACAGGTGCTTAGCCTCACGCATGGCCTGATCAACGTCCCCTCGCTGCAAATGCATGGGCGGCACCACATGGTGGCCGCTAGCATGCGCGGCCTCGGGGGTGAGCACGGCAGGTAAGGGCTCAATCTGGACGAACTGCTTTGCTCGGGCTGCAACCCGTCTGGCGGTTTCCCGGTGAGTGGACAGCACCGCAAACATGGGCTGCCCTAGGTAGTGCACCGTGCCATCAGCCAAGATAGGGTCATCGTGGATGATGGCGCCGCAGTCGTTGATGCCGGGGATGTCTGCAGCGACCAAGATGGCGCTTACGCCCGGTAGTGCCAGCAAACCCGCTACATCAATGGACAGCAACTTGCCGTGTGCCACAGGTGATAAGCCCAAGGCAGCATGCAGTGTGCCAGCCAGCTCGGGCAAGTCGTCGATGTAGGTTGCTTGCCCCGCCACATGCAGGTGTGCGGATTCATGCGGTAGTGAGTTGCCTGAGACTGTCATGTGGTGGCGGGCCAAATTTGCACTTGCTCAGCCGCAAGCGGGTTGACTGGACGTGTCTCTAGCCAAAATCGCTCCAGCAGGTTGGCGGCGACTTTCAGACGGTAGGCACTGGTGGCGCGCAGGTCGGTCATGGGCTTGAAATCTTGTGTCAAGGCGGCCTGAGCGTGCCGCAGCGTGGCTTGTGTCCACGGTTGACCGATCAGTGCAGTCTCGGTATGTGTGGCCCGCTTTGCAGTAGCTGCCATCCCGCCCCACGCTAAACGGGCCTCGGTGATGGTGTCTCCTGACAGCTTGATCATCAGCCCGGCGCACAGGGCTGATATATCGCTGTCGCGCCGTTTGGCAACCTTGTAGGCCCGCAAGGTATCGCCTGATGCCAAGTGGGGTAGGGGCACACGCACAGACTGGATGAACTCTCCGGCTTGCAAGGCATTCTTCATGTAGTCCAGGTAGAAGCTGGATAAGGGCAGTTCACGGGTCAGGTTGCCTTGGCGCAGAACCAAGGTGGCATCTAGCGCGAGCAGGATGGGGGCGCTGTCTCCAATAGGCGAGCCGTTGGCCAAGTTGCCAACCAAGGTGCCTGCGTGGCGCACAGGCGGGGATGCAAAGCGCAACCAGATTTCACGCAAGGTGGGCAGATAGGCCGTCAATGTGCCCCAAGCGTTGTCCAGTGTGACGGCTGCGCCAATGTCAATGTGACCGGGTGCGTCTTGGTTGGCTGGGTGTACGGTGATGTGCTGTAGATCCGGCACGCGAGCCAAGTAGATGATGTCACCCAAGGTTTGAAACTGCTTGTTGACCCACAAGCCAATGTCGGTGCTGCCGGCGAGCAAGGTGGCTCGGGGTAAAGCCATGCGCAGGGTGGCCAGTTCGGTGAGGCTGACAGGGGTCAAAAAACGCTGCGTTTGACCTGTGTGCTGGCCATCCGGGCCTTCATAGACCAGACCAAGGGGATGTTGTTTCGCCAGACCGGACAGGGCATCTAATGTGAGGCTTGGGTCAAAGGCTGAACGCGGTGCGTCGAACATGCGCACGCCCGCATCCAAGATCGGCCTGTATCCCGTACAGCGACACAAATTGCCAGACAAAGCATCAGCCAAGTCGCTGCGGCTGGGGGCTTGATCATGTCGCTGGTAAACATCCCACAGTGACATCGCAAACCCCGGCGTGCAGAACCCGCATTGCGAGCCATGGCAATCTACCAAGGCTTGTTGGCAGGGGTGCAAGTGGCCTTGATGTGCTTGTTGCAGGTCCTCAACGGTGAGCAATGCTTTGCCGTCCAAGGTGGGTAAAAACTGGATGCAGGCATTGACCGTTTGCTGCTGCCATTGGCCGTTTGCATCGCGCTCGCCAACGACGACGGTGCATGCACCACAATCGCCCTCAGCGCACCCCTCTTTGGTGCCTGTGCAGTGGGCCTGCTCACGCAGCCATTGCAATACGGTGGTGGTAGGGGGCAGGTTGCTGACCTCCTGAATCAACCCCTGATGCAAGAAGCGGATTGGACGGGGGGCGGCGGGATTCATGTAAGGCGCTCCTGAAGGTGTTGCATGTCAGTGTATGCCTGCGTTAATGCATTTTTGCCACAACACATTTCTTGTTGATGCACTACCATCAATGCTGACATGACAGCAGCCTACCCGATGCCGATCCATTCACCCGAGGCCTTGCCCTATGGCGTGCAGCCTGTGGGTAGGCTGGTTCTGTTTGGTGATGTGCTGGACTTCACGGCTGATCCAAGTTTCTCTCATCCTAGAGATCAGCAGGGTGTGCGTTGGCGGCCAGATCACGCCGTGCTGATTGAACACGGGCGCATCGTGGCAGTGCAAGCACGCAACGTGGCGATGCCGACTGGTTGGTTGGATGCCAAGGTGCAAGACCATACAGGCCGCTTGATCATGCCTGGCTTCATTGACACGCATGTGCACTGCCCCCAACTGGATGTGATCGCCAGTTTCGGGACTGAGTTGCTAGACTGGCTTCATACCTATACCTTCCCCGCCGAGCGCCGCTATGCGGACCCTGAGGTCTCTAGAATGGGTGCTCAGCGTTTTGTGGCGGCGCTTTGGGCGCATGGCACCACCAGTGCGGTGGTGTTCCCCACGGTGCACAAGGTCAGCGCCGAGGCTCTCTTTGAGGTCGCCCATGCGCATGACATGCGCATGATCACGGGCAAGGTTTTGATGAACAGGCATGCACCAGATGGCTTGCTGGACGACGTAGCCCAGGCTGAGCGCGATTGCGTCGACCTGATCGATCACTGGCATGGTCAAGGCAGGCAAGCTTTTGCTGTGACGGTGCGTTTTGCCGTGACCAGTACGAGGGATCAATTGACCATGGCCGGCCAGTTGTGTCGGACCTATGCTGACACTTACATGCAGACCCATGTGGCGGAAAGCCGCGATGAGGTTCGTTTGGTGGCCGACTTGTTCCCGGATGCGCGCAGCTATCTGGATGTGTATGACCGCGAGGGTTTGATCGGCCCGCGTTCTATTTTGGCGCATGGCATCTGGTTAGATGAGCGCGATCGTGCCGTGTTGCGTGACCATGGTGCACAGATCGCCCACAGCCCCTCGTCCAATTTGTTTTTGGGCAGTGGCTTGTTTGATTGGGTTCAGGCGCAGCGAGACGGCGTCAATGTGAGCCTGGCCAGTGATGTGGGCGGCGGCACAGGTTTATCCATGCTGCACAACATGTCTGATGCCTACAAAATTCAGGCGCTACAGGGCAACCGCTTGACTGCTTGGAAGGCGCTCTTTACCGCCACACTCGGCGCGGCGCAGCACTTGGGTTTGGCGCAAGAAATCGGTCAAGTCGAGCCAGGCTTGATGGCCGATTTGACTGTGTGGGATTGGGCTCATGGTCCACTTGCTTGCCACCGTGACAGCTTGGCTGTGGCCTCAGGTGATTTGCATGAACGTGTTTTTTGTTGGATGACGCTGGGTGATGACCGCAACTTGCGGGCGACCTTGGTAGCCGGGCAGGTCGTGTTCAGTGCGTGTGAGGCCGCATGAGCCTGAGACTAGAGCTGCGCGGCATCACCAAACACTATGGCCAAGTCTGCGCCAATGATGCGGTGCATTTGAAAGTGCGCCCCGGCGAGATCCATGCTGTGTTGGGTGAAAACGGCGCGGGTAAATCCACCCTCATGAAGACGGTATTCGGTGCGGTCAAGCCCGATGCGGGCGAGATGCGCTTCAATGGCGAGCGGGTGCATATCAAGTCACCGCAGGCTGCGCGGGCATTGGGCATCAGCATGGTGTTCCAGCATTTTTCGCTCTTTGAGACGCTCACAGCGGCCGAGAACGTGTGGCTCGGTTTGGACAAGAGCTTGAGCTTGGCCGAGGTCACGTCGCGTATCCAAAAGGTTTCTGTCGAATATGGTTTGGATGTGGACCCTGCACGCTATGTGCATTCTCTGACAGTGGGCGAGCGCCAACGGGTCGAAATCGTGCGGGCGCTGATGACACACCCACAACTGTTGATACTGGATGAGCCGACCTCGGTGTTGACCCCTGCGGCCGTGAGCAAGTTGTTCGTGACCTTGCGTCAACTGGCGGATAAGGGCTGCGCCATCCTTTACATCAGCCACAAGCTGGACGAGATTCGCGCCCTGTGCCACCAGTGCACGGTGCTGCGTGGGGGTAAAGTCGTCGGTGAGGTCGATCCGCGTCAGGAAAGTAACGCCAGCTTGTCTCGAATGATGATTGGTGCTGCCCCGCCTGAGTTGCGGCGCAGTGCCCCGGTACTGGGTGACACAGCGTTGTCTGTTCACCGCCTGAGCTTGCCCAGCTCAGAGCCATTTGGCGTTGACCTTCAGCAGCTGGATTTGTGTTTGCGTGCAGGCGAGATTTTGGGCATTGCCGGTGTATCAGGCAATGGGCAGCAGGCCTTGATGGCCGTCCTTAGTGGCGAGGACAGGCGTGCTGCGGCTGGCAGCGTCCACCTTTTTGGTCATGACATCAGCCATGCATCACCCCAGCAGCGGCGTCAACGCGGCTTGCACAGCGTGCCCGAGGAGCGCTTGGGTCGAGGCGCCGTGCCAGCGATGTCCTTGGCTCACAATACATTGTTGACACGCACCGATGCTGTCGGCCCCGGTGGGTGGTTACAGATGCGTGGCGTGGTCGGCATGGCTACTGAGTTGATCGAACGCTTTAACGTCAAGGCCAGCGGCCCTCATGCCTTGGCCAAAAGCTTGTCAGGTGGCAATTTGCAGAAGTTCATCATGGGGCGCGAGATATCAGCGGCGCCCAAAGTGCTGCTGGTGTCGCAGCCCACATGGGGTGTCGATGTGGGCGCGGCGGCGCAAATTCGCAGCGCACTATTGAAGCTGCGCGATGAGGGATGCGCCGTGCTCGTGGTCAGTGAGGAGTTGGACGAGTTGTTTGAAATCAGTGACCGCCTGATGGTCATGGCGCAAGGGCGTCTGTCGCCTGACATCCCGGTGGCCCATGCCACCATTGAGCAAATAGGTGCATGGATGAGCGGGCTGTGGGGTGATCATGTTCAAGCTTGAGCCTCGCACGGCGCCGTCCACCATGATGATGCTGGCATCGCCGGTGCTGGCACTTGCCACCACGGTGCTGGTAGGCGTTTTGCTGTTTATCGCCCTAGGGCGTGATCCTGTGGCTGGTTTGCACATGTTCTTTGTCGCCCCACTCATGGGCAGCTATGCCTTGTCCGAGTTGAGCCTCAAAGCGACGCCTTTGATTCTGATTGCATTGGGCTTGGCCGTTTGCTTCAGGGCCAATATCTGGAACATCGGTGCAGAGGGGCAGTTCATCATGGGTGCCGTGTTTGCTGGTGGTGTGGCCATGCAGGTGGCACCGGGCAGCAGCCACTGGTTGGTGGTAGCCGCGTTGGCTGCAGGGGTGCTTGGCGGGATGTTTTGGGCGGCTATCGTGGCCCTGTTGCGTGACCGTTTTCATGCCAATGAAATCTTGGTCAGCTTGATGCTGGTCTACGTGGCCGAGATGGTTTTGAGCTACTTGGTCTACGGCCCCTGGAAGGACCCGCACGGCTATAACTTTCCACAATCCATCACCTTCGTGGATGCGGTGCGTGTGCCCAAGTTGATGCCGGGTTTGCGCATGAACGTGGGTATCTATATCGCAGGCGTGGCGGTGCTGTGCTGTGCCGTCTTTTTGGCGCGCACCTATGCCGGGTTTCAATTGTTGGTGGGGGGCTTGGCACCTGCTGCTGCGCGTTATGCTGGCTTTTCATCACGCCAAGCCTTGTGGATGGCCATGTTGTTGTCCGGCGGTTTGGCGGGTTTGGCAGGGGGCTTGGATGCGGTTGGCCCACAAGGTCAGTTGACACCCTTTATCCCGATGGGTTATGGCTTTGGGGCCATCATCGTGGCCTTTGTAGGGCGCCTTCATCCTGTGGGGATTGTGTTCTCCGCTGTGCTCATGAGCATGTTCTACATTGGGGGCGAGTTGGCTCAGTCTCGGTTGGGCTTGCCTAAGGCCTTGACGGGTGTTTTTCAAGGCTTGTTGTTGTTTGCACTGTTGGCGTGTGACACCTTCATTCACCAAAAACTGCGATGGGTGCGTGCATGACAGGTTTGACTGCCGACACTTTGGCGCTGCTGATCGCTGCCACGCTCAACGCGGGTACGGTGTTGGCCTTGGCCTCACTGGGCTTGTTGCTCAATGAGCGGGCTGGCGTGGTTAATTTGGGTGCCGAAGGCATGATGCTGGTGGCTGCTATAGCGGGTTATGCCGCGTGTGTGCACACCGGCAGCGATGTGTTGGCTTTCATGGCTGGGGCCGGGGCTGGCGCGGCCATGGCAGCGCTGTTTGGCGTTTTGGTTATTTGGCTTAACACCAACCAGTACGCAACCGGTTTGGCACTGAGTTTGTTTGGCGGCGGCTTAAGCGCATTTGCTGGGATCAGCTACACGCAGCAACGATTGTCGGATCGGCCGCACTTTGACATCCCTTGGCTGGCCGATGTGCCCTTCATCGGCCCCGCCTTTTTCAAACACCACCCTCTGGTTTACGTGACCATCCTGCTAGCCCTCGGTCTGACTTGGATGTTGAACCGGTCGCGCTCCGGCTTGGTTTTGAGGGCTGTGGGTGAGTCCCCAGAATCAGCCCATGCCTTGGGCTATCCCGTGCGCCAGATTCGTTTTTTGGCGGTCCTGGCTGGAGGCGCTTTGTGCGGCTTGGCTGGTGCCTATATCTCGCTGGTATACACACCGCTGTGGGTGGATGGCTTGGTCGCTGGCAAAGGTTGGATCGCCTTGGCACTGACCACATTTGCAACATGGCGACCTGTCCGCGTGCTGCTGGGCGCCTATTTATTTGGCGGCGTAACCATGTTGCAGTTTCAGTTGCAGGGGCAGGGCGTTCAGATTCCTAGCCAATGGCTGGCGATGCTGCCTTATTTGGCCACCATTGTGGTGTTGGTGCTGATCTCGCGTCATCCGATGTGGATACGCATCAACATGCCCACATCGCTTGGCAAACCCTTCCATCCTGATGCCTAAAGCGGCATGATCATTGCTGGCTAATTTCCGTACTCAATCTTGGAGATGACATGAGCTCGACAACGTCTAAGCGAACGATGCTGAAAATAGTGGGCTGGGCCTCTTTGGCGGCGACAGCGGCACTCCTAGGGTGCGGTAAAAAGGACCCCGCGCCAGACGCGGCCGGTGCGGCATCTGAGCCTGCTTCAGCCGCTTCTGTCGCGGCTGCACCTGTTGCGCCTTTGAAAATTGCTTTTGCCTATGTCGGCCCTGTGGGTGACGCAGGTTGGACATTTGCCCACAACAATGGGCGTGTGGCCATTGAAAAAGAGTTTGGCGACAAGGTCAAAACCATGTTCGTCGAGAAGGTGCCTGAAGGCCCTGAGGCCGAACGCGTGATCCGCGATCTGGTCGATCAAGGTAACACCTTGATTTTCGGGACGACCTTTGGCTATATGGAGCCCATGCTCAAAGTGGCCGCTGACCACAAGAGCGTGAAGTTTGAGCACGCGACGGGCTACAAAACGGCAGCCAATATGCGCACCTACGACTCTCGCACCTACGAGGGGGCCTACATGGCTGGCGTCATCGCGGGCGGCATGAGCAAGTCGGGCATCATTGGTGTGGTGGGATCGATCCCCATCCCTGAGGTGATCCGCAACATCAACACCTTCACGATGGGCGCCCAAAGCGTCAACCCCAAAATCAAGACCAAAGTGGTTTGGGTCAACGGCTGGTTTGATCCCCCTAAAGAAACCGAAGCTGCGCAAAGCCTGCTCAACCAAGGTGCCGACGTTTTGTTCCAAAACACAGACTCGCCTGCGGTTTTGCAAACGGCTGAGAAGGCCGGTAAGTACGCCTTTGGTTGGGACTCGGACATGACCCAGTACGGGCCCAAGGCGCACTTGGCGTCAGCCATCATCAATTGGGCGCCTTACTACATCAAGGCGACCAAGGATGCGCTAGAGGGGACTTGGTCTACGGGTGGCGTGTGGTGGGGCGTCAAGGAAGGTGCGATCGACATTGTGGCCATCTCGGATAAGGTGCCCGCAGCGATCAAGGCCAAGGTCGACACCGTCAAGGCTGGCCTGAAGGATGGCAGCTTTGTCATTTGGAAGGGACCTATCCTGGGTCAGGATGGCAAAGAAGTGCTGGCCAAGGATGCCGTTGCGGATGACAATTTCTTGGGCGGCATCAAGTTCTACGTCAAAGGCGTGGACGGGGCCGTCCCTTCTGGTAACTGAGCCTCATGATGCCCCAACGTTTTGAAGTCCCCAAGGATCAGTTGCCCGCTTTATTGCAGGCCATGCCCAAGGCTGAGCTGCACATGCACATCGAGGGCTCGCTTGAGCCTGAGTTGATCTTTGCCTTGGCTCAACGCAACGGGGTGGCCTTGCGCTACCCCAGTGTGGAGGCCTTGCGGGCCGCTTACGCTTTTACTGATCTGCAAAGCTTCCTTGATATCTACTATGCGGGGGCATCGGTGCTGCTCACAGAGCAGGATTTTGACGACATGGCGTGGGCCTACTTGTTGAAGGCCAAAGCTGACAACGTGGTGCACACAGAGATGTTCTTTGACCCTCAGACGCACACCGAACGTGGCGTGCCGTTTGAGGTCGTGATCAAGGGACTGAGTCGGGCTTGTGATCGGGCTCAAGCGGAGTTGGGGGTCAGCGCTTCGTTGATCATGTGCTTCTTGAGGCACCTGTCTGAAGATGCCGCATTGAAGACCCTCGCTGAGGCGCTGCCCTATCGGCAGTACTTCATTGGTGTGGGTTTGGATTCAAGCGAGAGCGGGCACCCGCCTGAGAAGTTCGCTCGTGTGTTTGCGCAGTGCAAGGCGCTGGGCCTGCACCTGGTCGCGCACGCCGGAGAAGAAGGCCCCCCGGCCTACATCCTGGCGGCCTTGGATGTGCTTCATGTTGAGCGCATTGACCATGGCGTGCGCTGCCTAGAAGACCTTAAGCTGGTTGAGCGATTGGCGCAGCAAGGCACAGCCTTGACCGTGTGCCCCTTGTCCAATATCAAGCTGTGCGTGTTCAAGACCATGCCTGAGCACAACCTCAAGACCTTGCTGGATCACGGCATCAAAGTCACCATCAATTCAGACGACCCTGCGTATTTTGGTGGTTACATCAATCAGAACTTCTTGGCCACTTTTGCCGGGCTTGATCTGGATGCGAGTGATGCCTATACCTTGGCGCGCAACAGCTTTGAGGCCAGTTTTGTGCCTGATACCGTCAAGCAAGTTTGGATTGCGCAACTGGACAGTGCTTTTGCGCCGTTTGCCTCCTGAAGGGCGCCAACATGATCACGCCACCGATGGCTTTGCCATGCACGCCCTTGCTCGGGACACACATCAGGCTGGAGCCCTACAGTGAGGCATTGAAGGCAGAAGTGCAACAGGCTTTGGACTGTGATGCGTCCGCTTGGGATTTGTTTGCCATCAGCGGGCAAGGTGCGCACTTTGAGACTTGGTGGGCTAACATCAAACGGGCCTCTGATGCTGGTACGTGGGTCGCTTACGCCATCCGCGATCTGGCAAGTGAGCGTATCGTGGGCACCACCAGCTTTTTGAACATCAAGTCAGAGCAACAATGCGCTGAGATCGGGGCCACGTTTTTGCATCCCGATGTGCGCGCCAGCCATGTCAACCCCGAATCAAAGTTGTTGATGCTGCAACATGCTTTTAACAGCGGAGCACGGCGGGTGACTTTGCTCACTGATGCGCGCAACGTACGCAGCCAAGCGGCCATCGCCAAGCTGGGCGCGGTGCGCGAGGGCGTGATGCGCCGTGAACGGATCACCTGGACGGGACACATCCGCGACAGCGTCTTGTATGCCATCACGGACTTGGACTGGCCTGCTGTACGCGATAAGCTGACGGCCCGTTTGGCCGCCTTGTAAATCAGCGGCGTGCTGGTATGAATTGCACTGCAGCCAGCAGTGCCAGTACGATGGCCAGAGGTACCGTGGAGACATAACCGACGTGCTTAAAGCCCAGCGCGCCGATGACGCCCCCGATAAAAAACGCCACCACCAACTGCAAGTGTGTGCTCAGGCGCGCCAAGTTGGCCTGTACCCGAGGCTGGCTTGGGTGGTCGCTTTGATTCCAATACAGCAATTTACCAAGCTCGATGCCAATATCGGTGACCAGACCGGTGATGTGGGTGGTGCGGATCTCGGCGTTCGATATCTTGGTGATCATGGCGTTTTGCAAGCCCATGACAAAGCACAGCAGCCCCACTGTGATGCCCATGGATGTGCCAATCAAATGGTGCATGGCGCCCAGTACGCCAAAGGCAAGCAGCAAGCCGGCCTCGATCAGCAAGGGCAACGCAAACACATGGTGTGAGCCACGTCGGCGCCCCCAGTTGACCAGAACAGTCGATGTGACCGCGCCCAATAAGAACGCCACCAGCGATGACAGCCAGTCCCATACCAAATCGAATCGGCCCAAAGCCAAATCATCGGCCATGCTGGAGAGCACACCCGTCATGTGCGATGTGTATTCCCTCACAGCGAGAAACCCGCCTGCGTTGGTGGCCCCAGCCACAAAGGCGAGGGACACGCCCAAGTGTAAATTGGCACGGCTGGTACGCTCCAGCGAGGTCAGCGTCCTCAAATAATCAACGGGCATGCAGTGTGTGTGGTGCGAACAGTGGATTTAGCTGACATCATCGCGCAAACTCGGACGTGAGCCTTCAAAAACATGAGCACCCCTTTGCGTATGACCATTCCAGCTTGGCGATGGGCGCTGATCCAGACTCGACGCGATTTCCGTGCCAGCAGCATGCGTTTTTTGTTGTTGGCGGTGGTCTTGGCAGTAGCCGCCTTGACCGCAGTGGCTTTTTTCTCAGACCGCATTGAACGTGGTCTGACGAGGGATGCTGCTCAATTGCTAGGGGCCGATGCGGTGGTCGTGGCCGACCAGCCTGTGCCCGGTGGTTTGACGGCGCAGGCGGCGGGCATGGGCCTGCAAGTGGCCCAAACTTCGGTGCTGTCCAGCATGGCGCGTGCGCCCGATGACCGAGGCGGCGATACACGGCTGGTGTCGCTCAAAGTTGTCAGCCCCAACTACCCACTGCGTGGGCAATTGACCTTGGGTAGCATGGGGGCCGATGGCCGCGTGCTGAGTGCTGGCAAGGCGCCTGTGGGTGGCCCGCCGCCTGGGCAGGTGTGGGTCGACCCTGCACTCTTGCTGGCAATGAACCTCCAGGTTGGTGATGGCCTGTGGTTGGGTGAGGCCCAGTTTCGTATCGCGGCTGTGATCGTACGAGAGCCTGATCGTGGGGCCGGTTTTGCCAGCTTCGCCCCCCGGGTGATGCTCCGCGCCGTGGACTTGGGCGCAACCCAGTTGGTCCAGCCAGCCAGCCGTGTGACCTACCGCCTCTTGGTTGCAGGCTTGCCGCTCAAGGTGGGGCAATTTGTGGACGCGGCTCAAACATGGACTCAAACCCAGCGGGGTCTGCGCGTTGAAACCCTAGAGCAAGGCCGCCCTGAGATGCGCGCTACGCTGGATCGGGCTGGTTTGTTTTTGCGCTTGGTGGCCTTGCTGGCAGCCTTGTTGTCGGCCGTTGCCGTGGCTTTGGTCTCACGCGATTTTGCCCAAAAGCGACTTGACGACTGTGCCTTGTTGCGTGTGCTGGGTGTGCCGCAAAGCGTGATGGCGTGGGCCTACGGCTTGCAATTTTTGGCCGTGGGGCTGTTGGCCAGCGTCATAGGCCTGCTGCTAGGGTGGCTGTTTCACTTGGTGTTTGTGGCCTTGTTGGCTGATTTGGTCGGCGTGGCACTGCCTGCGGCTGGCTGGCAACCGATTGCGCTGGGCTTGGGGGTCGGTGTTTTGTTGACGATTGGCTTTGGCCTGCCTCCGGTATTGCAGTTGGCTCAGGTGCCGCCTTTGCGTGTGTTACGCCGAGACACTGGGCAGTTGCGGCCCATGTCAACCGCAGTATGGGTTTTGGGCGGGGGGGCTCTAGCCGGTATGCTCATGGTGGTTGCACGCGACCCCAAAATGGGCGCCATTGCTTTGGGTGGTTTCGTCGGCGCCATGTTGGCATTTGCTTTGATCAGCCTGATAGCGGTGCGCTTGTTGCGCACTTTGGCCGACCGCTTGGCTGGCCATGTGCCCACATGGTGGACTTTGGGTACGCGTCAACTGACAGCGCAACCTGTTCAGACGGTGGTTCAGGTGTGCGCCTTGGCCGTGGGTCTGCTGGCCTTGATGCTGCTGATTTTGATTCGCACCGATCTGGTGGCCAGTTGGCGTGCGGCTACACCAGCGGACGCGCCAGATCGATTCGTCATCAATATCCAGCCTGATCAGGTGGCCGCTTTTCAAGCTGTATTGAAAGCATCCGGCGTCCAGAAATTTGACTGGTATCCCATGGTGCGAGCCCGTTTGGTGGCCGTGAATGGCCGTGCTGTTAGCGTCCAGGATTACACCGAAGAGCGCGCTCAGCGGCTGGTTGACCGTGAGTTCAATCTCAGCTTTGCGGCCCATGCGCCTGATTACAACCCGGTGGTGGCGGGGCATTACATCAGTGAAGAGCCTGACGCCTTCAGTGTCGAGGCTGGTTTAGCCAAGACACTGGGCTTGAAACTGGGTGACCGTTTGCGTTTTGACTTAGCAGGTAGCTTGCACGAAGGGCGTTTGACCAGCCTGCGCAAGGTGGATTGGTCATCCATGCGGGTCAACTTCTTTGTGATGGCGCCCAAAGCGGCCATGCCTGAATGGCCTGTGACCTACATCACGGCGTTTCGCATGCCACCGCAAGGTCGGCTGGATCGCATCTTGGTTCAGCAGTTTCCCAATCTGACTGTGGTTGACGTGTCAGCGACGCTGGCGCAAATCCAAAGCGTATTGGGGCAGGTGATCACAGCGGTGGAGTTCTTGTTCATCTTTACCCTGGCCACGGGTCTTATCGTGCTGATGGCTGGCTTGATGACATCGCGCGAGCGGCGTGCGAGGGAGTGGGCTGTGCTGCGCTCGCTGGGCGCCACGCAGCGGTTGTTGGCGGCCATTCAGCGGGTTGAGTTGCTGGGTATGGGCGCATTGGCCGGTGGCATGGCCTCTACAGCCGCCTTGGGTATAGGCTGGGCCTTGGCGACCAAGGTGTTTGAGTTCGAGTGGCACGCCCCGTTATGGTGGCCCTTGCTAGGCGCCATCATCGGGGCATTGCTGGCCTGGCTGGCAGGCTGGTGGACCTTGCGGGGCGTACTGAACCGCCCCGTGGTGTTCAGTTTGTCGCCAGACTGTTGATCAGGCCCATCTCGGCGCTGCCCATGAGGGATTCGATGTCCATCAAAATCAGCAAACGGTCATTCACGTTGGCGATGCCAGTGATGTAGGTGGTGTCCACAACCGATGTGCTCATTTCTGGGGCAGGCTGGATAGATGACTCAGCCAACTGCATCACGTCACTGACCGAGTCCACCACAGCGCCGACCACACGGCCACGCACGTTCAAGACAATCACAACCGTGAAGCTGTTGATTTCGGTTTGACCGTCTTCGTTGAAGCAGTTGAACTTCACGCGCAGGTCAACAATGGGGACGATCACACCACGCAAATTGACGACGCCCTTGAGGTAGGACGGTGCGTTGGCGATTTTGGTTGGCGGCTCGTAGGATCGGATCTCCTGAACCTTCAAGATGTCGATGCCGTACTCTTCGCTGCCCAAGCGGAATGTCAGGTACTCACGGCCAGGCGGTACATGGCGAACCTGGCGCGCTGGACTGTTACGCAAGCCAAAGCCAGCCGAAGGGTGGGCCGCATCGCTGCGTGCGGCGGGTTGTGTCTGAGGGGCGGCTTGCAGGGTTTCCATGCTCGTCCTTGTCGTGTTGAGTTTGAGCGCTATTGGGGTCGTGCACCCTGAATATCGGCCAGTTTCAGGCGGACTAAAGCTCGAAAACAGGTAAATTTGCCGGTTCTTTAAAAGTGGATGCCATACCAACCCAGACCAAGGCCCCATGCTGCACTGTCTGGTGTGGCATTGCCTCTGCTGGTGGTCACATCCAAGCCCAATGTGTCAGGCAAGAGCCACCAGCGCACGCCAAGTGTTTCGGTCGCGGGCGTTTTGTCGGTGCCTGTCAATTCGCCAAATACCATCCAGCGCTCATGGGGCGTCCAGACCAGTGCAGCGCCGTAGGTCGTGCTGTTGACGCCGACCAACTTGTCACGTTGACGACCGATGTTGAAATGCGCTGTCCATTGCGGGTTGATGGGCAGGCTGGAGATGGCCAAAACAGCCAAATTAGCTTGACGCCAACGCGTCTCGCTTGGGTCTTTTTGACTGGCTGTGCTGCCCTTCAGGCCGAACCGCATACCCTGCCAAGCCAGCCATTCTGGCGCCCACTTCAAAGCGGCTGCTCGCCCTTGTGCTTGTTCGTCCTTAGGTGATGCCTTGATCAGCTCAAAACCCAGTTCCAGCCCATCGATCAGGCCGCAAGCCGGTGCAAGGTGGCTGCTGCGAGCGGTGCTGCTGCTGTCAACCCAAGCTTCAACCTGGCATTGGGCCTGTGCATTGGTGCCAGCGTCTTCGGTGGCCAAAGGCCGTCCGGCATGGGCGGTCAGGCAGCTTAGCGTCAGCAAGGGTGCAGCCAACAAAGCGCGGGTGCTCTGTGCCTTAGAAATCAAATATCGCATGACGTGTTCCTTGCTTGTCGCTGTGTGACTGGCGCGCTGCACTGTTGATGCGCTCAGTTTGGGTTTCGACCCTTGACACAACGACTTGAGGAAGCGGTGGCACTTTTTGGCGAAAAATGCGCATTCAATAGAAAATAGCCAACCAAATAGTTTCTTCGGTTGGCGTGGTCCACGCGACGCGGTGCTTGGTGTGCGCCGGGATGTTGACGTAATCACCTGAATTTAAATGGTGCGAGCCAGTTTCTGTTTCTAGTTTGGCTTCGCCCTTTAAGACGATAACCCATTCATTTTCAGATTGATCGTACCAATGGCCATCAGCAGAGACATGACCTGCTGAAACGATGCGCTCTATTCTGATGTTGTTCGAGCTCACCAGTGTTTGCGATAGTTCAGCGGGCAAGTGGCTTGGTATGCTGGCGAATAAGTTGCTGACGATCATGGCGTGTGATGAGCTTGGCTTTATCCATAGACAACTGGTGTGTAAGCATGACTTATTAATGCAGCTGAGTACCTCATGAGATTGAGTTTTTGTGCACGCCTTCCGTTAATGGCTGATCATCCAAGGTCGTTTGCTTGGAAAACCTTTTGCCCCATTGGCCGCGACCACCGTGGCGCTACGCTTGCCACTGCTTGTCGAACAGCAACCACATCCGGATGGGTGCTTGAGTCGGCTGTAGCTGCCCTGATCGCGTGACGACTGAGGTTCGTGCTGAGCACGCTCGTTGGTGTCCATCGCTGTTCGTTTGTCCCTGCTCAGCAGCGCCAGCCGTGGCGCAGTCACGAACACACGGGGTGCGCCTGCGCCACAGTCAGGACAAAGGGCTGGATCGTTTCGTTGTGCCACGCTGCGAAAGGCGTCAAAGCCTCCGCAGTCTGGACATGCGTAGTCATAAGTGGGCATGCGCGTGCTCCCTGCTCACTTGATGTCTTGAGAAATGGGCATTTGGATGCTGCCATCGAGCATCACGATGGGCCCAGTCGCCGTCGGGTTGATGTCGAACTCGAAGATCTCGGTGGGCAACCACAAGGTGGCACAGGCGTTAGGCACGTCTACGACGCCGCTGATGTGGCCTTGCACAGGTGCCGTTCCCAAGATGGAGTACGCCTGCGCACCGCTGTAACCAAATTTTTTGAGGTATTCGATGGCGTTGAGGCAAGCTTGGCGGTAGGCCACGTTCACGTCTAGGTAGTGCTGCTTGCCGCCTTCATCCACCGAGATGCCTTCAAAGATCAGGTAGTCCTTGTAGTTGGGGGTGATGGGGCTGGGTTTGAATATGGGGTTCTTGATGCCGTATTTGGCCATGCCGCCTTTGATGAGGCTGACGCGCATGTGCACCCAGCCAGCCATTTCAATGGCGCCGCAAAAAGTGATTTCACCATCACCTTGGCTGAAGTGCAAATCTCCCACGCTCAGGCCAGCACCATCCACGTAGACGGGGAAAAATACTTTTGAGCCACGCGACAAATCCTTGATGTCACAGTTGCCGCCGTGCTCTCTCGGTGGCACGGTGCGGGCGCCCTCGGCGGCTGCTTTGGCCTTGGCTGCGCCTTGCGCCTTGCCCAAGTGGGCTGTGGCCGCGAAGGGGGGGTTGGCCAGACCGGGTACGCGGGTCGGGTCGGTGTCGATGAGTTCTTGTTCGCGGGCGTTCCAAGCCTCCAACATTTTCTGGTCGGGCAGGCAACCGATCAGTCCAGGGTGGATCAAGCCTGCATATTCAACGCCGGGTACGTGGCGGCTTTTGGTGAACATGCCGTTGAAATCCCAGATGGATTTCTGAGCCAGCGGGAAGTGATCGGTCAGAAAGCCGCCGCCGTTTTTCTTGCTGAAGAAGCCGTTGAAGCCCCATTGACTGTCGGGCATGGCGCCGATGTCGAGCAGGTCAACTACCAGCAGGTCGCCGGGCTCGGCACCCTTGACGCCCACCGGGCCTGATAGGAAGTGGACGATGGACAGGTCGATGTCGCGCACATCGTCAGCGCTGTCATTGTTTTTGATGAAGCCGCCTGTCCAGTCGTAGGTCTCCAAGATGAAGTCATCGCCTGGGTTGACCCAGCAGGCCATGGGCACATCAGGGTGCCAACGGTTGTGGACGTTTTCGTTGTCGTATGCAGATTGAGCGAGGTCAACTTTGATCAGGGTTTCAGCCATGAGATGCTCCTTTGGGTCAGACGGATAGGTATTGCTTGATGTGCGCGATGTCGGTGTCGTTGCGTTTGGTTTCATGGACCAGACGGCCGCCTTCGATCACGAACAGGCGATCGGCGACATCCATTGCAAATGACAGCACTTGTTCCGACACCACGATCGTGATTTCGCGCAGCTTGCGGATCTCGTTGAGCGCCTTGGCGATGTCTTTGATGATGGAAGGCTGGATGCCTTCTGTTGGCTCGTCTAGCAGTAGAACCTGAGGGTTGGTGACCAGTGCGCGGGCGATGGCCAATTGCTGTTGCTGCCCACCTGAAAGGTTGCCACCCTTGCGGTTCTTCATGTCAAAGAGCACAGGGAAGAGCGCATAAATTTCGTCTGGGATGCGCTTGTGTTTGCTGTTCTCCAGTCCGGTCTGGATGTTCTCTTCGACAGTCAATGTCGGGAAAATCATGCGGCCTTGCGGCACATAGGCGATGCCTCGTGCCACACGCTGGAAGCTCTCCATCTTGCTGACATCGTTGCCTGCCACCTTGATTTGGCCAGACTTGGTGGGAAGCACCCCCATCAAGCTCTTGAACAGGGTGGTTTTGCCCATGCCATTGCGCCCCATGATGGCCACGGTTTCATTTTTGTTGGCCTCAAACGAGATGCCGTGCAGCGCCTCGCTCTGGCCATAGCTCACGTACAGGTCTTTCACATCCAGCATGGGGTTCTCCTTGTTGCCATGGCTCAATGGCCTAGGTAAACGTCAATCACTTGTGGGTCGTTTTGAACTTCGTCCATGGAGCCTTCGGCGAGGATCTTTCCTTGGTGCATCACAGTGACCTTTGACGCGATCTGCGCAACAAAAGCCATATCGTGTTCAATCACGATCATCGAACGGTTCTTGCAGATGCGCTTGAGCAACTCGGCGGTGACTTCGCGCTCGCGGGCGCTCATCCCAGCGATGGGCTCGTCCAGCATCAACAGTTCTGGCTCTTGCATCAACAGCATGCCAATCTCCAGCCATTGCTTTTGGCCGTGCGAAAGCAGGCCCGCTTCGCTGTCGAGTTTGTCGGCCAGACCGATTTCTTCGGCTACGGCTTGCACGCGTGCTTTGACCTCATGGGTGCACTTGAATCCCAGTGCGCCCAGCACCGATCGTCCTCGTGGGAAGGACACTTCGAGGTTTTGGAACACGGAAAGGTTCTCGTAAATTGAGGGGGTCTGAAATTTGCGCCCGACACCTGCCCGAACGATCTGGTGTTCTGGTTTTTTGGTCAGCTCTTCATTTTTGAATCTGATGCTGCCGTGGCTGGCTCGTGTCTTGCCGCAGATCAGGTCCAGCAGCGTGGTTTTGCCCGCGCCATTGGGGCCGATGATCACGCGAAGCTCATCTTTGTCGACGTAAAGGTTCAAGCTGTCGATCGCCTTGAAGCCGTCAAAAGACACCGTGAGGTCTTCGATGTAAAGGGCAAATTCTTTCTTGCTCATGTTTGACTCCTGGGGCTCAGGCCTGTTGGTCGTCGATGGGTCGTCAACCAGGGCTGGACTTTTTGCGCCCACAGGCCAGCCAAACCGTCGGGGAAGGCCATGGTCACGCCGATGAAAAGGGCCGACATCAAGAAGAGCCACAGATCAGGCGCGCTCTCTGAAAAATAGGTCTTGCCGAAATTCACGAGCAGCGCACCATAGATGGCTCCGATCAAGCTCATGCGCCCACCTACGGCGGCAAAGATCACCATCTCGATGGACGGCACGATGCCTACAAAGGACGGTGACATGAACCCCACTTGTAAGGTGAACATGGCGCCACCAACGGCTGACAACATGGCCGCTAACATGAAGGCAAAGACCTTGAACATGGCCACGTCGTAGCCCGAGAAGCGCACCCGGTCCTCTTTGTCGCGCATGGCCAGCAGCAGCGTGCCCAGCTTGCTGGCTTGGATCCAGCGACACAAAAATACGGAGGCGAACAACAGAGCGACGCAAACAAAATAGAGGGTCAATCTGGCCGAGTCTGTGCGGATGTCCCAACCCAACATGGTCTTCAAGTCGGTGATGCCGTTGACGCCACCTGTGAAGCCTTGCTGCCCAATGATCAGTACGGTCAGCACCAACGCTACAGCCTGCGTGATGATGGCGAAGTAAACCCCGCCCACACGTCGTTTGAACATGGCGTAGCTGATGATGAAGGCCAGCAGCATGGGCACCACGATGACCGCGATCAGTGCCAGTGGCAAGCTCTTGAAGGGAAGCCACCAAAACGGCAGCTCATGCAACTGGTTCCAGTCCATGAAGTCTGGGATGCCGGGGGTGGATTGGATCTTGGTGCTGATGGGGTCGGACGCTTCGAGCTTGAGGAACATGGCCATCATGTAGCCGCCCAGTCCGAAGAAGACGCCTTGGCCAAGGCTCAGGATGCCAGCGTGCCCCCACAGCATCACCAGCCCCAGTGCCACGAATGCATAGCTGAGGTACTTGCCGACCAGGTTAAGCCGAAAGGGCTCCAGCGCGAGAGGAAAGACCACGATCAAAAGCAGGGCCAATAACAAGATGCTGCCTAGCTTGCGCTGCGTGATCCAGTCTGTGATTTGATGCATCGAAAAATTCCTTTGGAAACTGGTGGATCAGCGCGTTGTTCAGCGGCGCACTTTGGCGGCGAACAGGCCTTGAGGACGGATCATCAAAATGGTGATGACGAGCATCAATGTGAGCACCTTCGCGTTCGAGCCCGACAGGAAAAACTCGGCAATCGACTGCGTCTGAGCGATGCCAAAGGCCGAAGCTACGGTGCCGAGTAGGCTGGCTGCACCACCGAAGGTCACCACCAAGAATGAATCTACGATGTAGAGCGAGCCGCTGGTAGGGCCAGTCGAGCCGATGGTGGTAAAGGCTGCGCCAGCAATGCCTGCGATGCCGCAGCCAATGGCGAAGGTCAGACGGTCTGTTTTTTGGGTATTGATGCCGATGGCGTTGGCCATCACGCGGTTGCTCACGGTGGCCCGCACACGCAGACCCCATCGAGCGCGGTACAAGGCCAAGAGCAACAAGGCTGTGACGATGGTGGTTAGCCCCATCACGAACATGCCGTTAATGGGGATGTCCAGACCTTCATGTGGTGACCAAGAGCCCATCAGCCAATCGGGCAGAGTGGGGCTGACCTCCTTGGGGCCAATCGCGGTTCGGAAAAACTGTTGCATGCCCAGGCTCAGTCCCCACGTGGCGAGCAAGGTGTCTAGGGGCCGCTTGTAGAGGTGACGAATGAGTGCCCACTCCGTGATCCAGCCCACGATGAACGCCAAGCAAAAGGCCAGCAAGATCGCCACGGGGAAGTAGTAGGCAATGAGGTTGGGCGCGTATTTCTCGGCCATCGTCGAGCCTAGAAAGGTCGTGTAGGCACCAATGGTCATGAACTCGCCATGGGCCATGTTGATCACACCCATTTGTCCAAAAATCACGGCTAAGCCTAGGCCCATGAGCAAGAGCACAGAAAACAGGCTTAGGCCAGCAAAGCCTTGCATCAGGCCAATGTTCATCATTTCAGAAATCGTCATCGTTGCTCCTGCTTGCGGTACACGGGCCAATCAAGCCGGGGGCTATTGATAGCCCTTGGGGAAGGGGTTGGGCTCGATCAGATCGGTTGACTCAGCGACCAGTTTGAAGGTGCCATCGGCTTGTCCCTGTCCGATGCGTGCCTTGCTCCACAAGTGGTGGTTGGCGTGCACTTTGACGTACCCTTCGGGTGCTGTCTTCAGTTCGATACCCGGTGATGCGGCCACCACTTTGTCGACATCGAAGCTGCCAGCCTTCTCGACCGCAGCCTTCCAAAGCCATGGGCCGAGGTAGCCTGCCTGGGTCACATCGCCGATCACAGATTTGGGACCATAGGCCGCTTTGAACGCCGCGACAAACTTCTTATTGTTGTCGTTGGTCAGTGATTGGAAGTACTTCATGGACGAGTAAAAGCCCGCGAAGTTTTCACCACCCACGCCCAGCATTTCATCCTCGGTCACGGCCAGGGTCAGCAGGAACTGCTTGGCGCCCGTGATGCCTGCGGCTTTGAGTTGCTTGTAGAAGGCCACGTTGGAGCCACCGACCACGGCGGCGAAGATGCAATCGGGCTTGGCCACCTTGATCTTGTTGATCAGGGAGTTGAAGTTCGTGTTGCCCAGCGGGTAGTACTCCTCGCCTACCACGGAGCCCTTTTGAAAGTTCTCTATGTGTTTGCGCGCAATCTTCATCGAGGTTCGTGGCCAGATGTAGTCTGAACCGACCAAGAAGAAGGTTTTGGCCTTTTTCTCTTTCTTGCCCCAATCGAGGCTCCAGATGATCTGTTGCGTGGCCTCTTGGCCGGTGTAGATCACGTTCTTGGATTGCTCCAAGCCTTCGTAGAAGGTGGGGTAGTAGAGCAGGCCGTTTTCTTTCTCAAACACGGGCAAAACGGCCTTGCGCGATGCTGAAGTCCAGCAACCAAACACGGTGGCGACCTTGTCGTTGACCAGTAGCTTTTTGGCTTTTTCCGCAAACGTCGGCCAGTCCGAGGCGCCGTCTTCCTTGATGACTTTGATCTTGCGGCCGAGGATGCCGCCCATGGCATTGATTTGGTCGATGGCCAGTTGCTCTGCTTGGATCGAGCCGGTTTCGGAGATGGCCATCGTGCCGGTGGCCGAGTGCAATTGACCCACAGTCACTTCGGTGTCGGTCACCGCCAGCTTGGTGGTGTTGACGACCGCGGTAGCTGGTGCAGCCGCGTTCCCCAAACTGGGTAGGCCGATCAGGGGCAGGGCGCCCAAGCCTTGCAACATGCGACGGCGTTTGAGGGCCATTTCGGTTGGAATGTGGGTAGGATCATTTTGCTCATGCGACATGAAAGGGCTCCTTGCACAAAAAAGGGATAAACCAACGCTGCAAAGTGGTGCGGTTTGTTTTGCAGGCTTGTCGCTACCTTAAGGAGCTCAGGGTTTTCCTTGAATACGTCATTCAACGTAGAGGCTTCGTGCGCAGGCCCCCTTAAATGAATGGATCGCTTCTTGCGTGCTTGTTGGTGTTGTCACTTGCGGAGCTCGTTTCGTGTCCGTTGCCCGGCAGAAGATTTTTCGCATCAGACGTGAGTACAACTCCTGGGTCGCCAACGAGACCATGGAGGACTACGCGCTTCGCTACACACCGCGTACCTTCCGCAAGTGGAGCGAGTTCCGCGTGGCCAACACGGCGTTCGGTGCGGTGTCTTTTTTGGCTCTGGAGGCCATTGGTGGTGCCATTGCGCTGAACTACGGTTTTGCCAATGCGATGTGGGCGATCTTGGTGGTGGGATTGATCACCTTCATGACGGGCCTGCCTATCAGCTACTACGCCGCCAAATACGGGGTGGACATGGACCTGCTCACGCGCGGTGCGGGTTTTGGCTACTTAGGCTCCACGGTGACCTCGCTGATTTATGCCAGCTTCACTTTCATTTTCTTTGCACTGGAGGCTGCCATCATGGGTTTGGCCTTGCAGATGCTGCTGGGCTGGCCGCTACCCGTTTGTTATGTTGTGGCTTCTCTGGCCATCATTCCCTTGGTCACACACGGCATCACCCTGATTTCACGATTACAGCTGTGGACGCAGCCTTTGTGGTTGGCGCTGTGGGTCTGCCCTTTCATTGCCGTGGCCATCAAAGATCCGCACGCCTATGTGGCTTTCACTTCTTTGACGGGGCGCAGCTCGGGGCAGTCTGAGTTCGATCCAATGGCTTTTGGTATGGCGGCTACGGTGGCGTTTTCGTTGATTGTGCAGGTAGGCGAGCAGGTGGATTTTTTGCGCTTCATGCCTGAAAAAACAGCAGAAAATCGCTGGCGTTGGTGGGGTGCCGTATTGGTGGCCGGCCCAGGTTGGATCGTCCCCGGGATGCTCAAAATGTTGGCGGGCGCCTTCCTCGCCTTTTTGGCATTGCAGCACGAAGTGCCTGTCGACAAAGCGGTTGAGCCCACGCAGATGTACTTGGCGGGGTTCAGCGAGGTGTTCTCATCGCCGCAGTGGGCCCTGGGCGCGACCGTGTTGTTTGTCGTCGTCTCCCAAGTCAAGATCAACGTGACCAATGCCTATGCAGGCTCGCTGGCGTGGTCCAACTTCTTTGCGCGCTTGACGCACAGCCATCCGGGGCGGGTGGTCTGGCTGGTTTTTAATGTGCTGATTGCCGTGCTGCTGATGACGCTGGGCGTGTTCGGTGCGCTGGAGCATGTGCTGGGGCTCTACAGCAATGTGGCCATTGCTTGGGTGGGTGCATTGGTGGCTGATCTGGTCATCAACAAGCCGCTGGGTTGGTCGCCAAAGGGCATTGAGTTCAAGCGGGCATACTTGTTCGATCTCAACCCTGTGGGCTTGGTCGCGACCTTGCTGGCGGCCGTTATGGCGATCGTGGCACATGCAGGTTTCATGGGGCCCATGGCTGCTGCATGGTCGCCCTTTATTGCGCTGGGTATTGCGGTAGTGGTGTCGCCCTTGATGGCATGGGCCACACAGGGGCGCTATTACCTAGCTCGCCAACCCAAAGCGGTTTGGTCGCCCGGACAAGTGGTGCAGTGCACCGTGTGTGACAACCATTTTGAATCCGAAGACATGGCCACATGCCCGGCCTATGACGCGCCCATTTGTTCCCTGTGTTGCACGCTGGAGTCACGCTGTCATGACCGTTGCAAGACCCGCTCGCGCGCGGCTGAGCAAGTCTCTGACACGCTGACGGCCGTGTTGCCGCTGAGGTGGTCCAGCCGCATCAACTTCAGGGTAGGGCACTACTTGGTGATATTTTTGTCATTGGCGGTGATGCTGGCCTTTGTGTTGGGCGTTGTTTACTACCAAGAGGGCGTGGTTGACCCCATGCTGGGTGAGCATGACAGCGCACCACACGGCCTGCTTGATGGGCCGTTCGTGAAGGTCTATGCCCTGCTGCTCTTGGCTGCTGCCGTGTGTTCTTGGTGGGTGGTGCTGGCATCCGAGAGCAGGCGAATGGCGCAGGATGACTCCAACCACCAAAACCAGTTGTTGCAACGAGAGATTGACGCGCATCGCCGCACCGATGTGGCGTTGCAGCAAGCCAAGGAGCTGGCCGAGGCGGCCAATCAGGCCAAGACGCGCTATGTGGCCGGCATGACGCACGAGTTGCGCACACCACTTAACAGCATCATGGGCTATGCCCAGATATTGCTCAAAGACGAGCCCCTAAGCGGCACCAAGCGCGGCGCCCTCACCACGATTCATCGCAGTGGCGAGCACCTCATTGGTCTGATCGATGGTTTGTTGGATTTGGCGCGCATCGAAGCGGGGCGTTTGCGTCTTGACCTTAGCCCGATCCCCTTGCACGAGTTCTTGGACGACGTGGTGCGCATGGTTGAACCCCAAGCTCACTTCAAAGGATTGAGCTTTCGTTTGGAGACACGTGGCCGCGTGCCTCAATGGGTGCATGCCGACGCCAAAAGGTTGAGGCAAATTCTCTTGAACTTGTTGAGCAATGCGGTTCGCTTTACTGAAAAAGGCGTGGTGATACTGGTCATTGATGCACGTCGCCAAGTGTTGCGTTTTGAAGTGGTCGACACGGGTATTGGCATTGCCCCGCAGGATCTGGAGCGCATCTTTCTGCCCTTCGAGCGCGGCAGCGGTGGGCGCCGCATCAGTGAGCCGGGCACAGGTCTAGGCTTGACAATCACCCACCTGCTCACGGAGTTGATGGGGGGGCATTTGAGTGTCAAGAGCGTCGAGGGAGAGGGCAGTACCTTCACCACACGACTCTACCTGCGGGAGATCACCGCACCCGTGGTGCCGTTTGGTGACCCTGTTGTGGGCATCAGCTACCGCCCTGTGGTGGGCTACGCTGGCCTGCCCAAGACCCTGCTGGTGGTCGACGATCAACCCATCCAGCGTCAAATGTTGGCAGGCATGTTGATGCCATTGGGCTTCTTGATTCGTGAGGCGGCCAGCGGGAGCGAGTGCTTGGAGAGCGTCCGCGATGCCTGTCCTGATGCTGTGTTGTTGGATGTCAGCATGGACGACATGGATGGCTGGGAGACCTCGTTGGCGATCAGGCGCATGGGCTTGAGTCAGGTGCCCATCATCATGGTTTCGGCCAATGTCTTTGAAAATCGGCCTGACAACATCGATGCAGCTCAATGTCAAGGCTTTGTGGCCAAGCCGGTGATCGAGTCCGAACTGCTCGATATGTTGGGCCGACACTTGAGTCTGGTGTGGTTGACAGAGCAGCCCAATGCACCCTGTATCCCAGCCAACGTTGCCTTGCCTCACGAATCCTTGCCCAAGGCTTTGCTGCCAGCCGATTGCGCTGCTGAACTGATCCGCTTGGCTCGATTAGGACATGTGCAAGGCATCAGTGAGACATTGGGCCGATGGGCCTTACTGCGCCCTGATTGTCAAGCCGATTGGGTGGTTTTGTTGGCCCTGGCCGAGGCCTTTGATTTTGATCGCATGGTCGAGTACCTTGCGCCTGCACTGAACAAGGAGATGGCAGATGAGCCCGAATCATGATCCGCATCGGGGCACTATCTTGGTGGTGGATGATGCACCTGACACCCTTCGCATGCTGTGCGATGCCCTAGCGGCGGAACGCTATACCGTGTTGGTGGCACGCAGTGGGCAGCAAGCGCTGGAGCGCCTAGAGTTGGTTGTGCCCGATGCCATCTTGCTTGATGCTGTGATGCCTGGTCTGTCAGGCTTTGAAACCTGCCAACGCATCAAAGCTCACGCAAGTTGGTCTCATGTGCCGGTGGTGTTCATGACGGGCTTGTCCGAGACGGCGGACATTGTGACGGGATTTGAATCCGGTGGTGTGGACTACGTGGTCAAGCCCGTGAGGGTTGAAGAAGTGTTGGCGCGTTTGGCAACCCATGTTCGCAATGCACGGGTTGCGCGGTTGGCGCGTGAAGCCGTGGATGTGGGTGGTCACGGTGTGTTGCTGCTGGATGCACGCCAGCGCATCGCTTGGCGCTCGCCTCAAGCAGAACGGTGGTTGCGAGCGTGCTTTCCGGATCTCCATGGCGATGCGCCTTTGGATTGGCTCCATCAACTGGCACAGAGCCCCATAGGGCACGAGCTTTGCACGCCACGAAGAGGGGATCTGCCATTGAGGCCCGATGGCTGGGCCTTGATGGCCAAGAGTCTGGGGCCAGCGGGATTGGGTGAAACCATGGTGTTGCTCAGTGCAGGGAACGAGGTGACGCACAGGCCCACGCCCACACCCACACCGACACGATTGGACGTTGCTGCACTGACGCCGCGTGAAACTGAGGTGCTTTCATGGTTGGCCAAGGGGAAAACCAACCGTGATATTGCAGAGATCTTGGGCATGAGCCACCGTACGGTTAACAAACACCTTGAGCACATATTTGAAAAGCTCGGTGTTGAAACCCGAACGGCCGCAGCGGCGTTGGCCAGCCGATCAGCCACGGCATGAAACCCGTGCAAGTGCGCCACTTATTTCAACGCCCGCCAGTCACATCCACGATGGCGCCAGCGGTGTAGCTTGCTTTATCGGACAGCAGCCAGACGATGGCCTGTGCCACCTCATCTGGATTCGCCGCGCGCCCCATCGGCAGGGTGGGCCCTAGTCGGGCGACACGATCGGGCTCGCCTCCTGTGGCATGGATGCCCGTGTCGGTGATGCCCGGTCGCACGGCCACCACCCGCACGCCTTCGGCTGCCACCTCTTTGGCCAAGCCGCTGGTGAACACGTCGATGGCGCCCTTGCTGGTTGCATAGTCCACGTACATGCTGGGTGAGCCTGTGCGCACCGCACTGCTCGATACATTGACAATCACGCCGCCATGGCCTGCATGGCGCGTTGACATGCGTTTGATCGCTTCACGCGCGCACAGCATCGAGCCCAGCACGTTGACGCTGAGCATGCGTTGCAGTCGTTCTGCGCTCATCTCGTCCAAACGGGCCGTGGTGTCCACGATGCCCGCGTTGTTCACTAATCCGGTCAAAGGGGGCAAGGCTTTGTCGGCCAAATCAAACAGCCTGAGCACGTCTTCTTCAAAGGCGATGTCGGCATGGGCGATGATCGCCTGTGGCGCGCCTAGGCGCAGGCATTCGTTTGCAACAGCTTGTGCGGCGTCGCTTTGATGGGCGTAGGTGATGAGCAGGGCATGGCCTTGGGTGGCCAGCAGTCGGGCGGTGGCCGCACCGATGCCTTGGCTGGCGCCTGTGATGAGCGTGACATGATTCATGATGCGACTTTACATTCCCTTAACCTGCGCAACGTTTTTTGTACGCCGCAGCCTACGACACTGGTGAGATGAACACAATTAAGCAAAAAAGATGGTTGTCCGGTTGGCGTTTGATGGCCGTTTTGGTGGCGTTGGCTGGTGTTGGGGTGGCGATCAAGTATGTTTACTTTGCGACACCACCCGCGCCTCAGGTGATCACAGCCAAGGTCACCGTTGATGACATTGAGGACACCGTGCTGGCCAGCGGTGCCATTCAGGCTCAAAAAGAAGTCAGTGTCGGTGCGCAGGTCTCCGGGCAAATCAAGCGTTTGTATGTCGAGCTGGGTCAGAAGGTCAGCAAAGGCCAATTGGTGGCTGAGATCGACTCCACCACGCAGACCAATACCTTGCACAACGCAGAGGCGCAAGTGGCTTTGCTCAATGCGCAGCGGCGTGCCAAGCTGGCCTTGCTCAAGCAGGCTGATTTGACGCTCAAACGCAAACAGGCTTTGCTTGCGCAGGATGCCGCCTCGCGTGCCGATTTGGAAGACGCTGAGGCCAGTCAGGCCACCATCACCGCTGATATCGGGGCGGTTGATGCCCAAATTCGCCAGGCCACCACATCGGCCGATACAGCCCGCGTGAACCTGGGTTACACGCGGATCGTCGCACCGATAGACGGCGTGGTGATTGCCGTGCTGGCTGAAGAGGGCCGCACGGTCAACGCGATCCAGTCAGCGCCGTCCATCATCAAGCTGGCCAAGTTGGATCAGGTGCTGATTAAGGCGCAGATATCTGAGGCTGATGTGGTCCGGGTCAAACCCGGTTTGCCGGTCTATTTCACCATTTTGGGCGAGCCATCACACCGCTTTGAAGCGCGCCTGAGGGCGATTGAGCCTGTGCCTGAGTCCAGTCAAACGGATGCGCGCACCACCACATCCACCACGGCAGCGATCTACTACAACGGCCTGTTTGATGTACCCAACCCCGAAGGCAAACTGCGCGTGGCGATGACCACACAGGTGTTTGTTGTGCTCAATAAGGTTGAGCGGGCGCTGATGATCCCATCCGCCGCTTTGGGTCAGCGTGATCGCAAAACCCAGACCTATGAGGTGCGGGTGTTAGAGGGCAGCAAGCCCGACCAAAAGGTGGTGACCAAGCAGGTGAAAATCGGCCTCAACAACCGTGTCCAAGCTCAGGTTCTGGATGGGTTGAAAGAGGGCGAACTCGTGGTGCTGGGTGAGGCTACCGCTGGTGGCGCCGGTGGTGCTGGTGGTGGTAGCCGTCGCCCGCCGGGGATGTTCTAAGGTCATGAGCACCGTGCAGTCATCCTTGGCGCCCACGCCAGCATTGTTAGAGGTACGCGATCTTTGGCGCGAGTTCCCATCGGGCGAAGGGACGGTGGCGGTGCTCAAAGGCATCAGCTTGGCCATCCACGCCGGTGAGATGGTGGCCGTCATAGGGGCATCAGGCTCGGGTAAATCCACCTTGATGAATATTTTGGGTTGCTTGGATAGGCCCACGCGTGGCGTTTATCAGGTGGCTGGTCAAGCTACAGCGCAACTCGCGCCCGATGAGCTGGCCCGTCTGCGCCGCGAGCACTTCGGTTTTATTTTCCAGCGCTACCACTTGCTGGGTGATTTGACAGCAATGGGCAATGTCGAGATCCCAGCGATCTACGCCGGTTATGGTCAGCACGATAGGCGGATCAGGGCGGCGGCCATTTTGGGTCGTTTGGGTTTGGGTGACCGCATGGGGCACCGGCCTGGGCAGCTCTCGGGTGGGCAGCAGCAGCGCGTCAGCATTGCGCGGGCTTTGATGAATGGCGGCGATGTGATTCTGGCCGACGAGCCCACGGGGGCCTTGGACAGCGTCAGCGGCGAGGAGGTCATGCGCATCCTCAAAGAGCTGCATGCCGAAGGCCACACCGTGATCATCGTGACGCACGACCCCAAGGTGGCGCAGCATGCGCAGCGCATCATCGAGGTGGCTGATGGCTTGATCGTGTCAGACAAGCGCCGCGAGGGTGGCAGTGATCAACGCGCCATCAAACACGAGGATGCCACACCCGAACCACACCCTTGGCGCGCCGCCTGGGATCGCTTCACCGAGGCCTTCACCATGGCGTTGCGGGCGATGGCAGGGCACCGTTTGCGCACCCTGTTGACCATGCTGGGCATCATCATCGGCATTGCCTCTGTGGTGTCCATGGTGGCCTTGGGCGAGGGCTCACGCCAGCGCGTCCTCAAAGACATCTCGGCGATGGGCACCAACACCATCGACATCTTCCCGGGTAAGAGTTTTGGCGACAGGCAGGCCGGGCGCATCCGCTCGCTCGTGCCCCGTGATGCCGACACGCTGGCGCAACTGAACTACGTGGACACGGTCTCGCCGGGTGTGAGCACCAGTGTGACTTTGCGGCGCGGTAACACCGAGGTGACGGCCAACATCAATGGCGTCGGTGAGCAGTTTTTCAGGGTCAAGGGTTACAAGCTGGATCAGGGCATCGTCTTTGATGCCGAGAGCGTGCGCCGCCAGAGTCAAGAGGCGGTGATTGACCCGGCCACCCGCAAGGCCTTGTTCCTGCCCGACGAAAACCCGATCGGTCAGGTGATTTTTTTGGGTCGCGTACCTGTGCGCGTCGTGGGCGTGACCGCACCGCAAGAGAGCAGCTTCAGCTTCTCAGAGACGCTCAATGTGTGGGTGCCCTACACCACGGTGATGCGCAGAATATTGGGACAGCCGTTTTTGCGCAGCATCACCGTGCGCATCAGCGACGACGTGTCTTCCGCAGCGGCGGAGCAGGGCATCGTCAAGCTGTTGACCCAGCGCCATGGTGTGCAGGATTTCTTTGTGCGCAACAGTGACAGCATCCGCCAGACGATTGAAAGCACCACGCAGACGATGACCTTGTTGATCTCATCGATTGCGGTGATTTCGCTGATCGTGGGCGGCATCGGCGTGATGAACATCATGCTGGTATCGGTGACCGAGCGCACGCAGGAGATCGGTGTACGCATGGCGGTCGGGGCGCGTCAGGGCGACATCCTCAGACAGTTCTTGATCGAGGCCGTTCTGGTTTGCTTGATCGGTGGCGTGTTGGGCATCGGCCTGGCATTAGGGGTAGGGGTCATTTTTGACAAAATCGGTGGCAGCTTTAGCATGATTTATTCGATGTCATCCATCGTGGCCGCGTTTGGTGTGTCGTCCCTGATCGGCGTGGTGTTTGGGTTTTTGCCAGCGCGCAGTGCCGCTCGGCTTGATCCGGTTGATGCCTTGTCCAGACAATGAAGCAGCAGTTGAGAAAGAACGCAGCGTGATCAGCTTGACCCATTGGACTTTCAGTAAAACGGCTGTATTGCTGGGCGTGGCCGCATTGGTTGGCTGTGCTTCGCCGACCGGCTATCAGCGGCCTGATGTACAGGTGCCTGCACAATGGCAGCAGGGTGCAGCGCAGGGCGAGGCCGCTTTGTCGTCGTCACCGCCGTGGTGGTTGGTTTTGGATGACAAGGTGCTCCAGCAATTGATTGCTGACGCCTTGGCTCGCAACAACAACTTGGCGCAGGCGGCCGTCAGGGTGCGGCGCGCGCAGCTGGTGGCGGGGCAGGCCGCCAGCGAGCAGCTGCCCTCTGTGCGCGTCACGGGCAGCAGCAGTGCGTCACGCCAGCTTGATGGTGATGGCACCACACGGCAAAGCGCGGTCAGTGGTGCTGTGACGTGGGAGCTTGACCTGTGGGGGCGTTTAGCTGCCTTGCACAACGCCGCCGATTTGGGGGCGCAGGCCAGCCAAGCTGATCAGCAAGCCGCGGCCTTGTCTCTGTCTGGCACGGTGGCCAATCTATATTGGCAGGTGGCGTACCTTAATCAGCGCGTGGAGGCCAGCGCGCAGAGCATTGATTTTGCACGTCAAACCCTCAAGCTGGTTGAGGCGCAATACCGTGCGGGCGGTTTGTCAGGCTTGGAAGTGGCGCAGGCAACGCAATCGCTGGCCAGCCAAGAGGCCAACCACACGCAGTGGCTGCACCAGCGGGTACAGGCCCGCAGCGCCTTGGCGATCTTGTTTGATGCGCCCCCTAGCTTGGCGGTCAATGAAGCTTTGCGCTTGCCAGATGGTGTTTTACCTGACGTGCCTGCAGGTTTGCCTGCTTCTTTGTTGACCCGTCGGCCAGATCTGCGTGCCGCTGAGTTGCGCTTGCGCCAAAGTGCAGCCACGGTGGACGCCTCGCGCAGCAGCTATTACCCCGCCTTGACCCTCACCAGCAGCATAGGTGGCAGCAGCACCGCTTTGTCTCATGTGCTGAGTGACCCGGTCGGCACATTGGGTGCGGGCTTGGTGCTGCCTTTTGTGCAATGGCGTGACATGCAACGCAGCGTGGCGATCGCCCAAGCCGATGACGAGGTGGCGGTATTGGGCTTTCGTCAGAGCTGGTATCAGGCCCTCAGCGAGGTCGAAATCGCCTTGTCTGCGCGCATGCAATACGAAGCGCAGGGCGTGCGCTTGGCGCAGGCCTTGTCAGCCGCGCAGACGGCTGAGCGATTGAGCGAAGCCCGCTATCGAGCGGGCTCGGTGACTTTGAAGATTTGGCTGGATGCGCAGGAGGCGCGGCGCCAAGTTGAAAACAGCTTGGCCCAGAACCGCCTGAGCAGGCTCAATGCGCTGGTGGTTTTGTACCAAGCTTTGGGCGGCAACGCGGCTGAGCCTTGAGGATCAGTTTGGGGTGCGCGCTTCAATCACCCGAACCGCATTGGCGCCGGGTTGCAGTGCCAGCCCCAACTCGTTGGCGACTGCCTTGGGCGCACGCAACACCGCGTGCTCCAACCCGGCTTGACGCAAGGCTTGTATGGCTTGATCTTCAGTGTCAAAGTGCAGGTGCACACGCCCTTTGACAAAGGTCGACAATAAGGCTTTGAAGCCCGTGATGCCTGCATGCTGGTTGCCCTGAATCAGGTGGATGTCAGACAAATAAAGACCATGCGGGAAGCCGCCAAGCACCTTGGCAAAGCGCCCCCACATCCCCATGACGGTGGGCGTGTCAAAGTAGTTCACCAGGCCCTCGGTGATGATGGCCGTGCCTTGCGCGGGGTCTAATGTGCCAGCCAAGGCGGACAGGGATAGCGGGCCCTCATCGGCCAGCGCGTCAAGCGGCACGACCTCATGCCCCGGTGTCAGCAACCCGGCCTGCCTCAGCAACTGGCTTTTGCGTTGGGCCATATCGGGCAAGTCAGCCTCGATATAGCGCAGGCGGTCGCCGTGGCGCTGTTTGAAGCGCCAGCCACGGGGGGATAAGCCTGCCGCGACCTCGATCACTTGGCTGACACGGCCCTCTTCGATGGCATGCGTCAGGGCCATGTCGATCATCCGGTGTCGCGCTAGCAAAAACGCCTGAAGCGTGGGCGCACCTGCCATATTGGCCAGCATGTGCAGGGGCTTGAGCGCACCATGCATCAAGCGCCCCTGAGGCGTCACCAAGGCGGGGTGTGACAGGCCGTGTTCGTACCATGTATAGCCGGTGTAATGGGCTGTCGGGCTAATCGCAGCAGATGATCGGGCCATTTTGTGTCCTCTATGCGTTGAAACGCAGCACGTTGTATGCTGCGCCCATGATTACAGTACACCACCTTGAGACATCCCGTTCGCAGCGCGTGCTGTGGTTGCTTGAAGAACTGGGCGTGCCCTACGAAATCAAGCATTACAAGCGTGATCCACGGACACGTTTGGCACCGCCAGAGTTGAAAAAAGTTCACCCTTTGGGGAAGTCTCCGGTGATCACCGATGGTGACTTGGTCGTGGCCGAATCAGGTGCGATCATCGAGTATTTGGTAGACCGTTATGGCGCACAGGCCCACGGTGATGCCGCGCATTTGTTGGCGCAGCCCGGCACACCTGAGCACATGCAAGTGCGCTTTTGGATGCACTTTGCTGAAGGCTCACTGATGAACTGGCTGGTCATGAAGCTGGTGTTCATGACCATCCCCACACAGCCCATGCCCTTTTTTGTCAGGCCCATTGCGCGCCAGTTGTGCGCGCAAGTGCAGCAAAAGCTGATTGACCCGAATTTGGCTGGCTCGACAGCCTTCATGGAGGCGCATTTGGGTCAGCACACGTGGTTTGCGGGTGATCAACTCACGATCGCGGACTTCCAGATGAGCTTTGCCGTGTCGGCGCTGATGTCACGTGCCGATGATGCCAAACGCTGCCCTAAGTTGGCCGCTTATGCCAAGCGCATTGAGTCGCGGCCTGCCTACCAGCGTGCGCTGGCCAAGGGCGGCCCCGTGATCATGGCCTCCTGATCTGCCCGCTGCTGGCTAATTTCAGCACGCAGGGTAACGCAATTGCTGCTGGGCCAGAGCCAAAGCCAGAGACAGAGCCCCCCAAGCGTGCAGGGCACTACCTGTGGGCAGTGCTGATCGCCCGCATCTAAGAGGTGTTCCCGCTCGTGTGCCCGATCTGTGGTGGGCAGATGCGCATCATTGCGTGCATCACCCATAGCGCTGATATCCGGAAAATTCTGGACCACATAGGGGTGGAGGCAGAGCCACCGCTGTGGGATGCGTGTGATGCACAGATCGATGACGCCGTGCAGATGGAGCCGCAAATCGAGTCAGACCAAGTCGAGCCAGATTGGACTGCAGGCTGGGACGATACGGCGCAGGCGGTCCCGGACTTTGAGGTCGATCAGCGCGTGAATTGGTGAGCCAACTGGCGATCGCCTCCAGCAACACCCTAGTGTGCCGCATGCGTGTGGACGACGACCTGATCTGGACTTTGTTGACCAATCACGGCAAGGGCAAAGCACCAGACGGCATCGGCCAATTGCACGCCAACATCCTGATGGCAGGGCGCCACCAGGAAGCTCTCTAACGCCATGCCCTGACGAGGGCGTTAGCGCTCGATACGGGCCTCGCCGTGCATGGCGGGGTCGGTGATCGACGGTTGACCGTCTTCCATGCGGCCCGCAAAGCGCCGCAAGTAATCAGCCTGCCCCCTCACACGCACGCTGTAGTCATACCAGTTGCCCCAGGCTTGCAGGTCAAAGCGCAAGACCTTCTGGCTGCGACCGCCCACCTTGAACTCGCCCACCGTGGCCTCGTCATAGCGATTGCGGCGCACCTGGAATGTGCAGGGCAGCAAGCCGCCGTTTTTCAAGGTGAGCACCAGCTCGCCACGAGCCGGGTCTTCACTCACGCGCACCTCAGGCATGGTTTGCGTGGTCGCCACCGTCCAGGAGTTGCCCTTGACATGGCGGTGGAAGCCGTTGGGACCCAGCACCCACACGTCGTAGATACCGATGACGGTTGGACCCCACTTGTCTTGTAGTGACTTGCCGGGCTCGACGGTGTAGCGCCGTGGCATGGCCAGCAGGTTGTTGCGGTCGTAAACATGGAACACGGCAGCGGCCTGCCCCACATTTCCGAAGCTCAGCTGCACTTGCGTGGTCAGCGGCAGCACCTCGGCCTGCACCGTGAGGAGATAGGGCAGGGCACGTGATGGCCGCGCACCCCTGGGCTGCGAAGGCAAGGCCGTGTTGACCGGCACCGTTGGCGTGGTCCGGCCACCCAGTGCACGAGTGCGTTCAGCCAAGGCTTCCGTTTGCGGCAGGTTACCGAAGAAGGCCGTGTCATCGGGGTCGGCAAAGTTGAACGCCGTGCTCAGATCGCCGCTCACGGCACGACGCCAGGCCGACACGTTGGGCGAGGGCACACCAAAGCGCTTTTCAATGAAGCGGATGACCGAGGTGTGGTCAAAGACCTGCGAGTTGACCCAACCGCCCTTGCTCCATGGCGACACCACATACAAAGGCACGCGAGGGCCCAGGCCGTAAGGCCGATGCTTGAACAGGGATTCGGTCAACTGGTTGTGATACGGCTTGATGATGTGGTGGTATTCATCACGGGCATCAACTGTGCTGGCGCCGGCCAGACGGGCCTTGCTGCTGTCTGCATCCCACCAGGTGTAGGACGGTGGCGCAGGCGGCGGCATGTGATCGAAGAAGCCATCGTTCTCATCGAAGTTGATGATGAGGACGGTCTTGCTCCAGACCTCGGGGTTGGCCGTGAGCGCGTCCAGCACCTTGGCGATATAGTCCGCGCCTTGAGCGGGGCTGGATGGGCCAGGGTGCTCGGAGCCTTCAGCCGTGGCCACGACCCAGGACACCTGCGGCAGCTTGTTGGACAGGACATCTTCCTTGAGCTTGTCCAGGTCACGCGTGGTCACGCCACGATCACGCAGGGCCTGCGAATAGCCTGGGCGTTCGAACCACGCATCGCGGAAGGCATGGAAGCCCGCCAGCGGGTTGTCGGTGAAGTTGTCGTCCATGTTTTCATAGACTTGCCAGCTGATGCCGGCGGCTTGCAGGCTTTCCGGGTAGGTGGGCCAGGTGTAGCCGCCATCGTTGCCGGGGTTGGCGTCAAACGAGTCGTAGTCGTTGTACGTGGCTGGCCCATTGCCCATGCCTTTGGGGTCATTGGTGCCCGTGAAGATAAACAGGCGGTTGGTGTTGGTGCCCGTTTGCGTGGCGCAGTGGTAGGCATCGCAGATCGTGAAGGCGTTGGCCAGTGCGTACTGGAAAGGAATGTCCTCTTCCTTGAAGTAGCCCATCGCATGGTTGCCCTTGACGAAGGTCCAGTTGTTCATGCGGCCGTGATCCCAGGCCAGTTGCGCATCAGCCCAGGAATGCGGCGTGCCTTCCACGCGCATGTACTCGAAGTTCTGTTCGGTGTTGAGGTGAAAAGGCATCACGCTCGCGGGCTGTGTGACCACCCATTGGTTCGGCTGTGTCCACACCGACTTGTTCCACACCACCGGTGTCGACGGCACAGGAATGGGGAAGGGGTCTGCGAAGCCACGCACGCCGTTGAGCGCGCCAAAGTAGTGGTCGAAAGACCGGTTCTCTTGCGTCAGCACGACGATGTGCTCCACGTCTTCAATGGTGCCCGTGCGCCTGTTGGCCGGGATGGCCAAAGCACGCTGGATGGCAGGAGGCAGGGCGTTCAACGCGGTGGCAGCGCCTGCGGTCTGTAGCACGCTGCGCAGGAAGCGGCGACGGTCGGTCGAACTCATGGTGGTCTCCTGATGGCTTATGGGTGTGTCAAACCCGGCAATCTAGAGATGCCCTCTGACAGTAACGGTGCGCGTCGTGGTCCTGTCAGCTTATGGTCAGTTCGGACATCAGGGCGGCAAGTGCAAGGCCGCCTCGTCAAACTGCCCGGCCTTGCCCGCTTCATCCAGTTGTCGACTGATGTGGTGCAAAGCCTTGGCAGACAAGCTGCCCGTCGACCCACTGATGTGGTGCGCTGTCGCCGTTAAACCCCTCGCATCGTGGTTCTTAACGGCCTCGATTTGGCTGGCTCGACAGCCTTCATGGAGGCGCATTTGGGTCAACACACTTGGTTTGCAGGTGATCAGCTCACGATCGTGGCCTGCCTACCAGCGTGCGCTGGCCAAGGGCGGTCCCGTGATCATGGCCTCCTGATCTGCCCACTGCTGGCCAGTTTCAGCACGGCCAGATAGCCGGGTGGCTCAGGCACCTCGGTGCGCGCTTTCAGCCAAGCGTGCATCTGCGGCAAGCGGTGGTAGGGCACCGAGGCCATCAGGTGGTGCTCCATGTGGAAGTTCACATTCACGGGGGCCACCGTCATGCGGGCCAGCCAGCCAGCACGGGTGGTGCGTGTGTTGCGGAACATGTCTGGCGAGCGATCCAAGCAGCCATGTTCAGCAATCGATCTGATGCGGACGAACAGAGGCAAGGCCGTCAAAAAAGCCAGCACCCAAGCGCTGTAAAGCCAGGCATGACCGGTTGCGGCCAAGATGCCCCACAGCAAACCATTGGTGACCAGCATGGGCGTGATGTTGCGGACCAAGGTGGTGATGCGCTCGCCTGTTGTGCGGCCCTCTTGGGGTAAGCGTTCAATGTGGTTGGCCACCGTCCACTTGAAGACGCCTGCATCCATCATCAGCAGACCAAACACCAGTTTCAGCCCGGTTAAGCCCACGGCGTCGCGCAGCATTTTGCGCATCAATGACAAGCGCGTGATGGGGTAGTCCTCATGGAGCGAGATGTCTGGGTCCAAGTTCGTGCCCGTCTTGGTGTGGTGGCCCAGATGGTGCACTTTGTACTTGCCCAGATTTTGCCAAATCGGGCGTGCGCAGAGCCAGTCGGTCAACACGTCATTGAGCCAGCGTGTTTTGAACAAAGTGCCATGCGACCCCTCATGCTGCAAGATGGCCAATGCCAGTTGGCGCCCACCCAGAACGAGTGTCACCACCACAAAGGTCAGGGGATTCGGCCACATTGCCAAAGCGGCAAAGCACAGGGCGATCACGCCCCAAGTGGAGGCCACGGCCCATGCACCCCATAGGTCAGAGCGTGCGGTGAGTGAATTGAGTTGCTCACGGGTAAACAGGTCTTTAAGCCGACGCTTGGTGACGGCGGGCAAGTCGGTGGGGGTGGCGCTCAAGATGTGGTTCATGTTGGTGTGGCCGGTGTTGGTGTGGATGTTGTTGGCCATAAGTTGCGCCAGATCTGGTGGCCGGCTTCATCAAAGGCGATGACCGCGTTGGTGAAGGCGCGGCGCTCGGCAACGTCAACCAGTGGCTCGGGCAGCAGGGGGTCAAACACCAGCTGCCGGATGGCTTCATTGCCTAATAAGTAGCATTCGCGGGCGGCTACCTCGGGCTCTAAATCGTGGGCGTGTGCCAGCCAAGCTTCTAGCTTGTGACGTGTCTGCACGTAAGCCTTGGTCAAGTCCGCACCCTGCCACAGTGTTTGCGCGCGGGCCTCAAGGGCAGGGGGGAGCGCTGTGGCGATAAATACAGGCGCGTCGGCCTCTAAACCCAGTTTGTACAGCCGCTCTCGGACGCCATCGGCATGACCTTGTAGGTTGTCGGGGCGCACGTACAAGGTCGCATTGAGCTCTTTGAAGCCCAGCAAGGACAAAGCACGCTGGCGTTCGCGCAGGGCGCTGCGGTCGCTTCGGCCTAGGTTGCCTGTGCTGACCATGACCCACGCGCCCGTCCATTCACAGACACGGGCTTCGCTGCTTCGCCAGTGCGCAAGTTCTTCAGCCAAACCGGCCGCTTGTGGGCCGAGTCGGTAAGCGCCCCTGCCAGCCGATTCAATCAGGCCGGACGTGGTCAGACGAACCAAGGCCACTCGCACACTGTTTTCGCGGATGCCGAACAGGGCACATGAATTAACGGCATCGGCGGCGATAAGCGGCGCACGATCGGCAGCCAGCAGCAAGTTGAGTATGAGATTTTTGGGCGTGGGTGACATGGGTATTACATCGTTTGATAAGAAATGATAAACGATGACATGTTTCCATGTAAAGCTAAATATGTATTTTTATGTCATATGCAATCATGTGTGGTCACGGAAAGGCTGGCACATGGTGTTCTTCGCCTCTCCATTGGGCATCCGGGTTGCTGGTGTGCAGCTGGGCTTCGAGTTCAGCAACCCGACGCCATGGGATATCCGCGATGAGCAGGATTTCTCCGCGCCTGATCGCCGAATCGAAGCGGCTCAGGCGCTGACTGGGCATAGACACGCCTATCAGACTCGCAGCCCACATGCCGAACAGCGCCCCTGCGGTTGTCAGCGCACTTTTCATCACGTCCGCTATCACGATGCGGACGTTTTCGACCTTGAACAGCTGCGGTTTGCTGCGGGTTTGCGGGCACAGATCAGCGACTCAGCAGTTCGATATACGCCTGATAACTGTAGCTGCGGTTCTTTTTTTGCCCGGTCATCTCCGTCACGATGCCCAAATCTTCCAGCACTTTCACGGCAGCCGCCGCGGTCGGGAAGCTGGTATCGAGTTGCTGGCGGACGCGTTCGATGGTGAAGCGCGGCATCATTGGCAGCATCTCGAAAAGGCGGTAGCTTGCCGGGCCTGCCTTGGATGATTGCAATAAGCGTTTGCGGTCACCGGTAACAAGGCTGGCAACTTCAATGATGTTCTTCTCCGCATCACTCGCGGCGGTCGCCACCCCCTCCAGAAAGAAAGTCACCCAAGACTCCCAGTCGCCGTCGGTGCGAATGGCCGACAGGCGGCGGTAGTACTCCGATTGGTACTGTTTCAGGTAGCCGCTCAGGTACATCAACGGCTCTGCCAGCAAGCCCCAGTGCTCGAACAGAGCCGCGATCAGCAAGCGGCCGATTCGTCCATTGCCATCAAGGAAAGGATGGATGGTTTCAAACTGTGCGTGGATCAGCGCCACCTTGACCATGGGTGGCAAATCCGTCGCGGTGTCGTGAATGAACTGCTCCATATCGGCCAGCAATTCGGCTACGCGCTCTGGCGGTGGTGGCACAAATACGGCATTGCCGGGCCGTGTGCCGCCAATCCAATTTTGCGATCGACGCAGTTCTCCGGGCTGTTTGCCAGCGCCCCTGGCACCGTCAAGCAGCAAGCGATGGGCATCGCACAGCAGCCGCACGCTGAGGGGAAGCCCAGTGGGATCACGTAATTGTTCTTGAACCCAGCGGAAGGCGCGGAGGTAGTTGGTTACCTCCTCTACGTCGTCGGTGTTGCTGACCTTGAAACCGGCTTCTTCATCAAACAAGTCGGTCAGCGTAGCCTGAGTGCCCTCAATCTGTGAGGTGAGCAGGGCTTCCTTGCGGATGGCGCTGTATAGCAGCCAGTCCACTGACGGCACCAACCCCGACACCCCGGCCAGACGCGCGAGCGCAAGTTCGGCCTGGCGATTGAGGTCGGTGAAAACAGCGGGCTCCAAAGTTGGGTCGGTCGGCGGCAAAGGATGAGGCACAAACGCACGCACCGACTCGCCCAGAGTCGTCGAAATCGCGTAGGTACCAGTCGCACGGTTCATTGAAAGCACACTTTAATTGCAGGGATAGTATTAAACCATTCTTTAATTTGAATCGCAGCAATGAAAGAGGGGCGCGCTCATACCCCGTGAGGCACTCCACCCTTGGTCGCCGTTGCCGACGTGTCGTAATCCAGCGCCGTTGCGTAGATGTCGGTGATCTTTTGGTAGAACTTGCGCTCAGGGTGCCGGATTTCCCGGATCTTCTCCAACTGCCGCTCGAAGAAGTCTTCGGTCAGCACGCTGCCTCCACTCTTCAGGCGATCCGCATCCATGACCCAGCCCTGAATCGTGTAATCCTTGACGATCTGGTTGGCCCATTTACGGAACTGCACCGCGCGCTCGTTTTCGATCTTGAAGCCGACGGCAATGATGGCCTGCAAGCTGTAGTGATCCACCTTGCGCTGAACCATTAAGTACTGCTTAACAGTTGCCTCGCGCTCCAGCTCGTTGTCGGCATAGATGCGCTTCAAATGTTGGCTGACGGCTGGCAGCTGTTCAAGGTAATCGCCATAGCCCACACCGTCATCTCGCAGGGTGTGGCAGAAGTTCCAGACTTTTTGGACTAAAGAGGATGTATTCATCAGTTCGAAATTCGTGTCGTGGTGGTCGTACTGGCGGTATAGGCTTGGCGTGGATCGTTCGGGTTTGGATACGCACGCAGCAAGGTTTTGTTGGCGACCAGAGGATTGAGAATCCGTTTACGCAAATCAACGCCGTCTGAATTCCGGCCCAGCAATTGGGCCAATGCGCGCAAACCCAGATAGCGGCCACTGCAAAGGGCCAGTACCGTTTGCCGCACTAATTCAGGGCTTGCTCGCTCCCGATCCGCCACTGGCGCGGCCAGAGATTGCAGACGAGCCAGCTCATCCGGCGCGATCTGACCCAGATCGGAGATCACCTCGGGCTCATCTGGCTCGGTATCGCTTTGGCTTGGCTGCCCGGAAGTTAAAGTGCTTAGCTCCGGTGTTAAGCCGCCGAGCTCAGGTGTTAAGGCGCTTAGCTCCGGTGTTAAGCCAACATTGGGCGACGAGCCTGGTTCGTCTCCCGACTCGAACGACATGGCTGCTATCTGGCCTTGCCATGGCAGAAAGTACACCATGCCCCGGCCAGTACCTTGCGTTGTCAATAAGTGATCTCGGACAAGGCTTGCCAGCATCTTAGTGATATCGGCCGGGTGCTCGGTTGAAATTTCGCGCAAGCGGGCATGGTTCAGCATGCCTTCCGCGCTCGCTGTAATCAGCGCCAACCGCGCCAGTTCAGGCAAAACCATGAAGCGCTCACCCAAGCGCGCTTGCAAATCGACCAGGACATCTTCGGGAACCAAGCTGCTCATGCGCAGCTCCATCAGTGTTTGTTCAGGTTCGCGCAGTTCGTATAGAACGGGCCTGCGCCAATGCTGTCCGGCCCAGTTGTGATAAATCTTGGGCAAGCCCGAGCCGGCATGATCCCCGTAGCCTCAATGCCTATCCGGCGCGTGTCAATGTAGTTGTCGCGTCATTCACGCAGCCAGAAGTGGTCTGTTCATTTCAGGCGAGTGGTTGGTGACAACGCAATCCCGTTCGGGGTTCAGCGTGACGGTCACTATCGGTGACCAATCACGAGTGGAACTCGACCAGCGAGCCGGATTGACCTCGCGAGTCCGCACGTACAAGGCATGTCGTGCAGCCAAGATGGCGGGGCTGTCAGCCCTGCATCCAAGCCGGTTGATCATCCGGTGTTTGCATGATCTCGATTTGCTGGCGCAGCAGGTCGATTTGTTGCTGCCAGTAGTTGCCGCTGCCGAACCAAGGGAAGGCAGCCGGGAAGGCGGGGTCATCCCAGCGTCGGGCCAACCAAGCGCTGTGGTGGATGATGCGCAGTGTGCGCAGCGGCTCAATCAGCTTGAGCTCTCGCCAATCGAACTCACCAATCGACTCATAGCCATCAAGCAAGGCATTGAGTTGGATCTGCCTGTCGCGCGGGTCACCGCTCAGCATCATCCAAAAATCTTGCACGGCAGGGCCCATGCAGGCGTCGTCCAAGTCAACAAAGTGGGGGCCTTGTGGTGTCCATAAGATGTTGCCGGGATGGCAGTCACCATGCAAGCGGCGCATTTGCAGGCCACTCACCCGATCGAATGCTTGCTGGCACAAATCCAAAGCTTGGTCGGTGACGGCCAGCCAGCTGTTGCGTGTCTCCATGGGCAGGCTGTCGCTGTCGCTCAGCCATTGGCGGGCGCTGCGTCCGGTGTGGTCCACATCCAGCGTCAGCCGGTGCGCAAAAGGCCGTTGCGCGCCGACTGCGTGCATGCGTGCCAAAAAGCGGCCCAACCATGTCAGCACTTCGGGGTCTTCTAATTCGGGGGATCGGCCTCCACGTCGGGGGCTGACGGCCACGCGGTGGCCTTTGAAAAAACCGAGCGTGGGCGGCGTGCCCTGTAAGCTGGCTTCGCGCCCCTGCGCCAATTGCAGCGTCAATGGGGGCACGGCGGGCACCTCGGCGGCGACCAGCTCGTTGGCAAAGGCGTGTTCTTCTAAGATTTGGGCATCGCTCCAGCGGCCCGGACGGTAGAACTTGGCGACCACAAATTGGCCGTCTTCTAAACCAACTTGGAAAACGCGGTTTTCGTAAGAATTGAGCTGCAGCAGCCGCCCATCGACCTCTTGGCCGACGGCCTCTAGCGCATCAAGAACAAGATCAGGCGTGAGGTCGTCGTAGGGGGTGTCGGCATGCATGCGCCATTTTACGCTTCACTCCAATTGCGTGGCCGATGCCAAAGCCTTGATCAAGGCCGTGTTGACATCGCCCAAGCTGGTCATCATGGTCTCAGCTGATTCTTTGATGTCGTAGAGGCTGCCGCCTTCAATGGCCTTGATCAGCGCGAAATACGGCTCATAGGGCCCCGTGTTCTCGGCCAAGGCTTGGTACACGCGCTCGGGCACGGGGATGGTTTTGAGCAACTCGCTGAAGGGTTGTTGGAACATGCGGTCCAGCAGCGAGAACACGCCGCAGATGAACAGCTCGTTGCGCATTTCCTCGTCACCGCTGATGCGGGCGATCTCTTCCATCAACAGGCCACGGCGCACGGCGGCATACATCACCGGTCGCATATTGGGGTCTTTGCTGGCGGTGGCCAGCAGCAGGGCCAGCCAGCGCTTGAGCCGCTGGTAGCCCAAAATCATGATGGCGTGCCTGAATGAGCTGATCTCAACCGATAGCCCAAAAGCCGGTGAGTTGATGTAGCGCATCAATTTATAGGCCAAGGGCGGGTCGCGCTTGAGGGTGTTTTCAAGATCCTCAATATCGGCTTGCCGGTGCAGTTGGTCAATCAGCAGCACGATCACTTGCAAGGCAGGCTGATCAGCCGGTTTGCTGTTGGCCTTGATGACGTCGTCAATAGGCCAGCCGAGCACCGCAGCCGCACCCCTGCGGAAGCTGGTCTCCATGTCCGGCACGTTGCAAATGCCGGCTTGGACATGTTCTATGTGGCGCGTCACGCCTTCAGGCGCGATGCCGACGCCGCCTGTGGCTTGGTCGATGCGGCGATCGTCTTCAAAGTCGACAATGGCGTAGTTGAAGCACGGCAAGATCAGCTTGGTCAGATCCTGCAAAGGACGGCCTTTGAGCAGCAAGACGTTGCCATTCTCATGCAGGGTGTCGATGGCGGCCATGCTCTCCGGATCGGTCGCCATGAAGGCGGGCACTTCGATGGCGATGTGCGTGCCTGGTTGGGCATTGATCAGGTCGCGCAACAGGCCTTCATTGGCCACGTTGAGCCAGAGCTTGGGGCCATCGATGGGCCACGCTTGCGCCAAGGCCTCCAGCAACGCTTGGGGATCAAGGCTCGCGCTGGGGTTGAGCGGGAAAACCGTCAATCGTGTGGCAATGACGCTTCTGCTGCGGTCAATGACCGGGCAGTAAGACAACGCGATTTGACTGAGGATGGGGTGGTCCATGTTTTTATTGTCCGACTTTGTCGGCTTAGCCGTTGATGTATTGGAACAGTGACAGCTTTTGCACTGCCGCATACGTTTGAAGTGCGGCCTGATAGCCTGTTTGTATATTCTGGAAGTTGGATATCGCCGAGACCATGTCCAGATCTTCTGCGTTGGACTTCTCTGTTTGCGCGGCCAGCTTGAGGTCGCTGTTGCGCGTCTCAATGCCGTCCATGCGGTTGAGTTGCTCACCCACCGCTGACCGTGCGTTTTGTAGGCTGATCATGGCTGCATCAATTTGGGTCATGCCGGTATTGACCGTCTGTTGAATGACACCACCTGATTGGTTGATGGTCTCTAGTCCGGCTATGGTGCGGTCCAAACTGCTGAATATATTGAGGTTGTTTTGGGCCTCTGTCACGCTGAAGCTGTCGCCGTCTGCTGGTTTGCCTGAGATCGCCACGGACATGCCACGACCTGGTATGGCGATGTTTTTGGTGCTGGTGTAGGCAACACCTGATGCCAGTGGGACGCCGTCCTCTAGCACGTCATAGGTGTTGGCGCCTGCCGACACGTGGAACGTGATCGAGTAAACAGGTGAGGGCGATGTGGCTGCAGGGTAGGGCAACTCACTGGGAGTGTTCACTGCACCGCTGCTGATCCACGCAGTGCCTGTGTTGGCTAGTGTGGTGTTGGCATTGACGCCCGGCGCCGTGTTGAACATGCCGTTGCCCGATTTGCCTTTGAGCCAAGCCTGCTCGCCGTCTACGGTCAAACTCAAGCGCTCACCAGTCGATGCCAGTGATTCACCGCCTTGGCCTTGGAAGGTGACGCCTGTGGTGGTGTCGATAAATGGGGGGGATGACGACCCTTGGCCGCCAAAAACGTAGCCGCCACCGCCATCTGGGCGGTTGGCCACGGACAGCAATTGGGTGCGGATGTCACGCAGCTTGATGGCCAAGCTCTTGCGTTCGCTGTCGGTGTAGCTGCCGTTGCCTGCTGCGACCAGCGTTTCTCGTGCCGTTTGCAGCAAATCGGTTGCGCCGCCTAAGGCCGATTCGGCGATGTTCATCACGTTGCGGCTGGCGTCCAAGGTGCGCTTGTTGGCATCGCTTCGGGCTATGCCGGACAGTGCTCGCTCGGCTCTGGCTGCTGCCGTGGGATCGTCGCTCGCGTAATTGACACGCTTGCCCGATGTCAGCTGCTGTTGCGTGAAGCTGAGTTTTTGCTGCCGATCTTGCAAGTTGGTGATGGTCTGGTCGTAGGTATGGGCTGTGGCAATGCGCATGATCAGGCTCCTTAGCCGCCGGCGGTTTGAAGCAGCGTGGTAAACAGCGACTGAGCGATCTGCAATACCTTGGCTGCTGCTTGGTAGCTTTGCTGAAATTGAATCAGCCTGGCGGCCTCTTCATCTAAGTTGACGCCGCTGATGCTGCTGAGGGTCTGCTCTGAGCTGGTTTGCAGCGCTTTGGATATGTCCGCAGCCGTGGCGCCACCTTGCACGATCACGCCTAGGCTGCCGATCATTTGTGAGTAAGCGTCCGTGACGGTGGCCTGTGAGACACCATCGATAGACACCATGGTTTTGTCACGCAAATTCAGCATCGACAAGGCATTGCCATTGTTGCTGGTGGGGTAGGTCGTTCGGGCGATCTGGATGGTGTCGCCCGCTTTGGGGACGCCGCTGATGGTCAAGTTGAACAAGGCGCCTGTGGGTGTGCTGGCGGGGTCTTGGTCATTGATGGGGGTGCTGGCTGACCAGCTGCGCGGCGGTACGGTGTCTTTATAGGGCGCCCCCGTGCTGTCCGTGAAACGATAGGTCAGCTTGGTGGCGTCTGCGGCATCGACTTCAAAAACCACCGTCAGAGGCGAGCCTGTGGCGGGTTTGGATGTCGCCGCATCCAAGGCATTGGTGGTGGGCAAGGCACGCGCCATGGCTATATTGTCGATGGTGGCTGTGCCCTTGTTTTTGGAACTGGGCACAGCCACCAAAGGTGATGCAGCCGCCAAGCCTTTGGGGGCGGTCAGCGATAGCTTTAAGTTGGTGGCGTCTGCGGTGTTGATGAACAAGGGGTTGCTGACTGGCGCCCCTGCGCTGTCAAAACTGGTTTGCAAGTTGCCATCGGCGTCGACACCTAAGGCCTGCTGCGCATTGACCGCATCTGCGAAATTGGCGCTGAATCGGTTCAGTTGGTCGCGTGTCGATGTGATGTCCTGGTCTTGAAACTGCAGCAGCCCATTTAACGCACCCCCGGTGATTTGCTCGCCATCAATGATGCGTTCGGTACCGTTGATGAGCAGTGCGACACGGCCTTGGCTGGCGTCAAGCGGATCACGCGTGACGGATAAGGTCTCCGCGCGGTTACTCAATACGAGCATCTGCCCGCCGCCCATGAACACGCTCAGTGTGCCGTCATCAGCAGGCACGGTGGTGATGGATACCTTCTGGCTCAACTGTTTGATGAGGTTGTCACGCTTATCAAGCAGGTCGTTTGGTGAGTGGCCTGAACCCGTGAATTTGGCGATGCTCTGGTTGACCTCTGCAACCTGAGCGGTGAGTGAATTGATTTGCTGCACGGTGGTTTTCATGTCTGACACCACACCAGACTGCAGCGAATTGATCTGCCTGCCCGCCGTATTCATGCGGCTAACCCAATCCTGTGCTCGGGCCAGCGTGACTTGTCTGGCAGACATGTCTTGAGGCTGGTTGGCCACGTCAACAAAAGAGTTCAGCACCAGTCCTGCGGCATAACCGAGGCCAGCCTCGCCCGTGGGTAGGACGGTTTCGAGCTGTTTGAGCTTTTCAAGCCGGGTCTGATCCTGAGCCGCCGATGCGGTGTTGACGTTGCTCTCTTTGACTAAGAACTCGTTGGTGGTGCGTGAGACCGAGGATACCTTGACGCCTCGCCCAAAAAAGCCCGCGCCGGTATAGAGCCCACCTTCTGTGACGAGGACGACATCTTGGCGTGAGTACCCCGGTGTGTTGGCGTTGCTGATGTTGTGCGAGATTGTGTCAAGCTTGGCCTGAGCAGCGAACATCGCCGAAGCCCCGACTGAGAAGATACCTGAACCCATGGCGTACTCCTGTCAAACCGTCAAGTGACGGTTCTTTGCAAACGCAAGGTGGTGTTGATCACCTTGGTGAGCTTGTCTGCGTAGGCAGGGTCCGTGGCGTAGCCTGCGTTTTGCAAGCCACGGGCAAAGTCCTTCGCCGTGTCCGCTTTCGCAACGGTTTGACTGTAGCGGGGGCTTTGGGTCAGCAACTTGGCGTGATCTTTGAAGGCGTCTTCATACGAGTCATACGCACGGAACTTGGCTGTGACTTTGTGCGCCACGCCGCCCATGTACTCTGTGGTGGTGACCTCAGCCACCTTGCCCTTCCAGCTGGCGTTGGCCTTGATGCCAAACAGGTTGTGACTCGGCGTGCCGTCCTTTAAACGGATTTCGTGCTTGCCCCAGCCTGACTCCAGCGCCGCTTGCCCGAGGATGTTGGATGCGGGGATGCCGGTCGCTGTTTCTGCCGCTTTGGCTGCCTCTTTGTGCTTGTTGACGAAGCGCTCAGACGCGCTCAGACGTTTCGCATCTACGCTCGGTGTGTTCAGTTTGGCGTTGAGCGGCAGCGTCATGCCGCTCTCAGGCGATCGGCTCAAGGACATGTCACCCAAACCTGCGAACGGGTTGCTTGCGCCACCTTTGGCGCCATCCTTGCTGGCCGCGATGCCCATCTGGCGTTCCAGCTGGCGGGCGATCAGCTCGCCAAGCCCGCCAGGTAGGCCCGTCATCTGGCCAGCCAATTGGGTATCAAGCATGTTGGTGCCCATCTCCGTGGCTGAATTGTCCAGCATGCCGCTGTTCATGGTGGTCGAGCGCATGCTTTTGACCAGCTCTTGCATGAACAGGCCTTCAAGCTGCTTGGCTGCGTCATGCACACTTGATTTGGCGCCTTGCCCAGCGGCAGATTTCAAGCGGTCCAAAGACCGCAAGTCCATCGTCAACCCATTGGGCCGGTTTGAGGGGGGATTCAGGCTCATCAGATAACCTCCAGCTCCGCTTGGAGCGCGCCGGCCGCCTTCATGGCTTGCAGGATGGCCAACAGGTCCTGCGGATTGGCACCAAGGGAGTTCAGTGCCTTGACGACATCCGTCAACCTCGTGCCTGAAGGCAGCTGTATCAGCGCGCCAGGTTCTTGGTTGATGCGGATGTCATTTTTCTCTGTCGATACGGTTTGACCTTGCGATAAGGCGTTGGGTTGGCTGATCACCGGTGTGGCGCTGATCGTGACCGATAAATTGCCATGTGCCACGGCGCAAGGGCCAATCGTGACGGCTTGGTTCACGACGATGGAGCCTGTGCGTGCGTTGATCACGATGCGGGCAGCAGGGATGGCGCGCTCAACAGAGATATTCTCCAGATCAGCCACAAAGGCCACGCGTTCTCCGGCTTGGGCTGGCAGTTTGACGTTAACCATGCGGCCATTGATGGCTTCAGCTGTGCCAGGCCCTTTGGCATTATTAATGGCGTTGGCAACATCCCGTGCTGTGTTGAAATCATCAGACTGCAAGTCGTACTGCATCGAGCTGCCTTGCAGCCAAGGCGTGGGTACTGCACGCTCGACCATGGCGCCAGAGGGGATGCGTCCTGCGCTGAGTTGGTTGACTTGTACCTTGGCGCCACCGGCTGAAGCACCCGCACCGCTGATCACCAAGTTGCCTTGTGCCATCGCATAGATTTGCCCATCGGCACCCTTGAGTGGGGTGGCAATCAAGGTGCCGCCACGCAGTGACTTGGAGTTGCCCAGCGAGGACACGTTCACATCAAGCGACTGACCGGGTTGTGCGAAAGCGGGCAATGTGGTGGTCACAATCACCGCAGCGACGTTCTTGACCTGCATGGACACGCCAGCGGGCACCGTGATGCCCATTTGCTGCAGCATCGCGTTCAGACTTTGTGCCGTGAAGGGTGTTTGGGTCGTTTGGTCGCCCGTGCCATCTAGGCCGACCACCAAACCATAGCCCATCAATTGGTTGCTGCGCACGCCTTGCACTGTGGCGATCTCTTTGAGTCGCACAGCCTTGGCTTCGATGGGCCACCAAAGTGCTGCTGAGGCCGCCAAAAAGGCCAGACCGATCAACAGTTTGATAAAGCGCTCTGAGGTGTCCATTTGGCCGAATTCCTGAGGGGGTTCGGCTTCATTGTGGTGAACTTTAGAACGGTGAAATGCTCAAAAAGAAGCGGGCAAGCCAGCCTATTCCTTGGGCTTCTTGTTGCGCGCCTCGTCCTATTTGCGCGATGCGCACGTTCGCAATCTGGCTGGAGGCCACGCTGTTGCCCGGCAGAATGGTGGCCGGATCAATTTGCCCCGAGAACCGAAGCACATCCACGTTGTGCGCCACGCCGATCTGTTTTTCACCTGAGATGATCAGATGCCCATTGGGCAAAACCTCAATGACTGTCGCCGTGATCGTGCCCGTGAAATCGTTGGTGCTCTCCGTGCTGCCCTTGCCGTTGAACGTATTCGATGAGGTGCCCGCTGCACTGAGCTTGGCCAGCTGGTCAACCCGTAGCAGTGGCACGGCGGATATGCCGCTGCTCACCGTGCCAGTTTTGGCCAAGGTGCTGGTGCTTTCTTGTTTGGCTGAGATGGCCTCGCTGATGTTGACCGTGATGATGTCGCCCACCATGCGTGCACGGTGGGTTTCATAAAGCGGACGGTAGCCCCCGGCCTGAAAAATAGCGCCGCTATTGACTGGGGCATAGACGGCCGCCGATGGCCGGGCTTGGGTCGGCTCGGCCACGTCCACTTTGGGCGCCATTGACACACACCCAGTGAGCAGGGCTGCGGGCAACCACGCCAATGTCTTCAACTTACGCCACACACGCATCACATCTGCCCCAACTTTTGCAGCATCTGATCGGAGGTCTGGATGGCCTTGGAGTTCAACTCATAAGCCCGCTGCGTTTGGATCATGGTGACAAGCTCTTGCACCACGTTCACATTCGACGTTTCAACAAAACCCTGTGACAAGGAGCCCATGCCGGCGGAGGCTGGTGCCCCGGTTTGAGGCGCCCCAGACGAGGCGGTTTCCGTGAAGATGTTTTGTCCTTTAGGCTCCATGCCGGCCGGATTAATGAAGTTCGCCAACTGTATCTGCCCGAGATTTTGCGGTGCCACCTGTCCTGGCAGCATGGCCGTGATCGTGCCGTCATTGCCGATGGTCACGCCCGAGGCCGTGGGCGGCAAAGTGATGCCAGGCTGAACCAAATAACCGTTGTTGGTGACGATCTGGCCTTGCGAGTCGATCTGAAAAGAGCCATCTCGCGTGTAACCTGTTGTGCCATCGGGCATGGCGATTTGGAAGAAACCTTTGCCTTGAATGGCCACATCCATGTTGTTCGATGTCTGGGCCAAGTTGCCCTGCGAGAACTGCCGCGAGGTCGCCACTGCGCGCACACCCAAGCCCACTTGCAGGCCTGTAGGCAGCACGGTTTGCTCCGAGCTGTTCGCGCCACTTTGGCGCAGGTTTTGGTACATCAAATCTTCAAAAACGGCGTGTGACTGCTTGTAGCCATTGGTGCCGCTGTTGGCCAGATTATTGGCGATGTGGTCCAGCTGAGTTTGCTGGGCTTCCATGCCGGATTTTGAGACCCACAAAGAACGCATCATGGTCGGACTCCTTTAGGCTTGTGGCCTGTCAATCAAGTGATCAGCTGCCGGACAGCAACTGTGCGGCAGCTTTCTCGTTAGCCTCCGCGGTCTGCATCATCTTTATCTGTGTCTCGAACTGCCGTGCGGCCGCGATCATCGCCACCATGGTTTCGATAGGGTTCACGTTCGACCCCTCCAATGCGCCGTCTTGGACACGTGCGTTGGGGTCTGCTGGCAGTTCGCCGTCGGCGCCACGAAACAAGCCATCCTCACCTCGGATCAGCTTGTCTTGCGCGGTGACCAGTTTGAGCTTGCCCACATCAGTGGATTTGCCATTGGGCAGGCGCGCGCTCACCGTGCCGTCGGCTGCGATGCTGGGTTCTGAGTTGGCGGGGATGGCAATCGGGCCACCATCACCCATCACGGGCAGCCCACTTTGCGTGACCAAATTGCCCTCGGTGTTGACCGTGAATGACCCAAAGCGCGTATAGGCTTCCGTGCCATCCAAGCCTTGTACCGTCATCCATGTTTTGCCCTGCGCAGCCACGTCCAGTGATCGACCTGTGAAGTTGATCGGCCCTGTGCTGTCGTTGTAGCCCACCGTTGTTTCCAGTGCGTACACACGTGTTGAGGCACCATCGCCAAGCACAGGCACGGCCCGCGTGGCCTCCATTTCGGCCCGAAAGCCTGTTGTGCTGACGTTGGCCAAGTTGTTTGACAACACGTCTTGGCGCTGCATGTTCATTTTGGCGCCAGCCATGCTGAGGTAAATCATGCGGTCCATGCGGTACTCCTAGTGCAGGTTGCAGATACCGGTGGCATCAACGCAGATTAACCAGCGTTTGCAGAACTTGGTCTTCTGCTTTGATGGTCTGCGCATTGGCTTGGTATGAGCGCTGCGCCACGATCATGTTGACCAGTTCAGCCGTCATGTCGACGTTGGACTCTTCGAGTGCGCCCGCTTGCAGCAAACCATAGATACCTGTGCCAGGTGTGCCTAATGGCAGTGGGTCACCAGATGCGCTGGTGGCCTTCCATTCGTTGGAGCCCACAGGTTGCATGCCGTTGAGGTTTTTGAAGTCGGACAACTGCACCCGCGCAATCGATTTGGATTGGCCATTGGTGTAGCGCGCCTTGATCGTGCCGTCGTTTTCGATCAAAAAGTCTGACAAATTGCCCTGTGCATAGCCGCCGCCGCTGAGGTCAGTGACGGAGTAGGCGCCCGAGTACTCGGTTGTTGTGCTGAGGTCCACCGTCACACCGGTTAAGGGCTGTCCATTCTTGCCGCCGGGGATAGACGGCACGGTGAGCACCGTGCCGACCGGTAGCGAGCCATCCGGGTTGAAGCTGAGCGTGCCAATGGGTGCCGGGTTGCCTGCGCCGTCTTTGTTGACAGAAGCTGCATTGCTATTGCCGTCAGCCGTCATGTAGACGTCCCAGACACCACCTGTTCCTGCAACAGGTGGGGCAGCGCTGGGGTCACCCGGTGTGGCCTCGGTTGTTTTGCGAAAGTAGTAGTTCAAGGCGATGGGGGCACCATTGTCACCATAGGCCGTTTGCGATGTCACGAAGTTGTATGTCTTGGAGTCACTGATGTCCAGTGCAAGGGTTTTGGGCGCCCCACGCACGTCCAAGTTGGCGGTCATCTTGACCTCCGATGCCTTCAATGGCGCCGAGCCATCATTGCTCAATATAATGGGCGTGCCGCCGGGGCCTGAAGCGACCCCTGTCTCATCGAGTGCCTGACCCAACAGTTGATGTTTATCGTTGTTGATCACGTAGCCTTTTTCGTCGCGCTTGAATTGGCCGTTGCGTGAATATACCGTTTCACCTTGCGGCGTCTGCAGCGCGAAAAAGCCTCGGCCATTGATCGCCAAGTCCATGGCATTGGACGTGGCCGTGATGTTGCCTTGTGTGAATTGCTGAGCCACCGAAGCCAAGCGTGCGCCAATGCCAATGCCATTGCTGCCGCCCCCGCCCAGTGAGGCTGCATACATGTCTGCAAACTCAGCCCGAGATGCTTTGGCACCAAAGGTGTTGGCGTTGGCCACGTTGTTGCCGATCACTTCCAGATTTTTGCTGGAAATGTTCAAACCGGATAAACCTTGTTGGAAGCCCATGATGATGTCCTTATGACGTTATTGCTTGTGACGTTTTTGCTTTTGACTTCTGCTTTAAGAAACTGCCAAGACCTTGCTGTAAGCCGTGCTGCCGCTGTTTCTGAGCTCCAGCGTCAACGAGCCGTTGGCCGTGCTGACGGCATCAACCATGTCGGTCATCAGCGGCGTGGCTTCGCTCGACTTGCCCTTGCTGGTGGCTGTGACTTTGAATGTCAAGCCGCTTGTTGATGTGCCTTTGGGCGCAGTCCACTCAAAATCTTGGCGGCCTGCGCCTTTGCCTGCTGCGGTCACATTGCCGACCTTGTTGCCTGCTGCATCCAAGATGTCAATGTTGACGCTGGCTGCGTTGGCGGCAAGCTCATAGCCGCCGCTGGCCTTGCCTGTGCTTGCATCGACGGCCAGCTTATTGCCTTCGATCATCACCGCATGGCCTACCAAGACGGCGCCTTGCATCATCTGCATCTGCGACATGTTGTTGCTCATGGTTGTGATCGTGGTGTTGAGCTTGTCGATGCCCGTGACCGTGTTGATCTGCGCCATTTGACTGGTGACCTGCGCGTTGTCCATCGGATTGAGCGGGTCTTGGTTTTTCATCTGCGTGACCAGCAGCTTCAAAAAGCGGTCAGACGCTTCGGTTGTGCTGTTGCTGTTCTTCTTGTTCGCGGCTGCAGCAACTGGGTTTGCGGCGCTGGTCGCGCTGGTTCCGGATGTCGTTGTCATGGTGTGTCCTTGTCAGATAGGCTGCGCTTAGCCGCCTTGGCCCATTTGCAGTGTTTTCATCAACAAGGTTTTGGCCGTGTTCATGACTTCGATGTTGTTCTGGTACGAGCGCGAGGCCGAGATCATGTTGACCATCTCTTCGACTGTGTTGACGTTGCTGTAGGTCACGTAGCCCTCGGTGTCGGCCTGTGGGTGTTTGGGGTCGTGAACCCGACGCCCTGGTGTGGCGTCTTCTGTGACCTGGCTCACGGTGACGCCTGCTGTGCCCACTTCGCCCATGGGTGTGGTGGTGAAGACCACTTGGCGTGCCTTGTAGGCTGCGCGATCTGGCCCGGCAACCGTGTCGGCATTGGCCAAGTTGGATGCCACCACATTAAGGCGTTGAGACTGCGCGCTGACTGCGCTACCGGCTACATTGAAAATCTTGAACATCGACATGATGGTCTCCTGTGATCGCCTCGGCTTGTTTCAGCCTACTGTCCGGTGATCGCTGTGTTCAGCGTTCGCACTTGGCCGTTGATAAAGCGCAGCGTGGCCTCGTAATGGATGGTGTTGTCGGCGAAGTTCGCACGCTCTCTGTCCATGTCCACCGTGTTGCGGTCCAAGTTGGTTTGCGACGGGGTGGCGTAGTTCATGTCGGGTTGTGCTCGGCTGCCAGCTGGCAGTCCTTGCTTATTCATGTGGCCACTGTTGGCTGTATGGAGTGTCATTTTGGGCATCTGCACGGTGGATTGACCCATTGACGACTGGCCAGTTGCTTGCCGTAAGGCTGTTGCGAAATCGAAATCCCGCGAGACATAGCCCGGTGTGTCTGCGTTGGCGATGTTGCTGGCGATCAGCCGCTGGCGCTCAGACCTAAGCGACAAGGCTTGAGCGTGGAAATTCAAAGAGTCAGTCAATCGGTTCAACATGGTCTGGGCCCTCCGGATCGGGATCACCACTTGTGGCAGCTTGTTGGAAATATGAATCCGTTGGGCGTCAAACATGAGCCGAAATAGAACGGGTTTTGGCCCGCATATCGTGGCCTTGACTACGTGGCCAGATCCGTACAGTCAAGTCAGATGAAAACGTACACCCACTCCAAATTCAAGGCACTGGCTGCGCACCGCAAACCTGCAGGGCAGGATCTCGGCTATGCGTTGGTTCAGTTTTTGCTGGCCTTTGGTAGTGCCGCTTTTTGGATTGGTCTGTGTACGCTGGCCGCCTTGTTTGCCCCTGCTGCGCAAGCTCAGGTTGTGGCTGCGGGTGCGGGTGCCAACAGCGCATTGCAAGGGCAGGTCGAAGGTTTGATCAAACAACAAGGCATGCCCAAAGCGATGGACTCAGACGCCGGTGCCAAGCAAAAGCCTTGGCGCGTGGAGGTGGTGCTGGGGCAGCTGGACCCCCGGCTCAAGCTCGCGCCGTGCGACAAAGTGCGCACATACATGCCTGTCGGCATGCAAATGTGGGGCCGCACACGTGTGGGCTTGCGCTGCGAACAAGGCGCTGTGCACTGGAACGTATTTTGGCCCGTCACCGTCAAGGTGTGGGGGATGGCTTTGGTGACAGCTTCACCTTTGCGCCCTGGTATTGTGATCAATTCGGCAGATTTGATACTTGGCGAAGTCGATTTGGCCAGTCAAGCATCACCCGCAGTGACACGCATGGCCGATGTCATCGGGCGCTCTGTGGTGAAAAACATGGAGGCAGGACAAAGCCTCAGGCATGACGATGTCAAAGCCCGTCGGTGGTTTGCAGCAGGTGACCCTGTGCGCTTAACGGTCCGGGGTGATGGCTTCCAAGTGGCATCTGATGGCACGGCCCTGACCCCCGGTGACGAGGGGCGTTGCGCCAAAATCAGGACTGACAATGGCCGTGTGGTTTGTGGTCAGCCCATAGGCGACAGACTGGTGGAGTTGTCTCTATGAAACAGATTTATGCCAAATCCTCCCCCCTGCATAGGGGGTTTAGGGGGTTTGGTATTAAAGTCGGTCGGCCCCGCGTCGATATCGCGGATGTGACCACTCGGTTTGTGCCGGGAATAAGGAGTACATCATGAAGATCGGCAACCCCCTAGACAAAGCGGTAGGCGGCGTTAATGCACGCACCGAGGGTGCCAGCTCGGCTGATAAGTCGGGCAAAACATCCTCGACCAAAGGCAGCGCCAGCGACAGCTCAAAAGTAACACTGTCGTCCGCTGCTGCAGGCCTATTGACCAGCAACGATGGCGATTTTGACGTGGCGAAAGTAAGCAGCGTCAAACAAGCCATTGATAACGGCACTTACAAGATCAATCCTGAGGCCATTGCTGACAAATTGATCAGTAATGCCAAAGATTTGCTGCAAGGCAAGCAAGGTTGACTGAGCCATGGCGTACATAGCACCACATGGCTTGGATGGGCCAGCTTTGATGTCAGCCCATGTGGCTGGCATTGAGGCCTGCCTGTCTGAGCTGGATGCAGCTTTCGCCTCTGGTGATCCGCAACTGGTTGAGCGGCAATGTCAGCAGCTGCAAAGCAGTTTGGCCGACTCTGTTGTGGTTTTTCGCCGCGCCGGGCAAGCTGGGCAGCACCCGCTGTCCGACGATTTGAAACTGCGCCTGACTTGGGCTCAAGCCCGTGTTTTGGCTCAACAAGGTGCGGTGCACCGCGCTCATGCGTGCGTTGACCGAACCTTGGGTGCGCTGTTGCCTCGTGAGGGCAGCGCCACCTATGGCAACTTGGGGCTGTCTCCGGCAGCCAAAGCAGTCAACGCTTATCGTTGATGGGATCAGGCGGCAATGTCTGTGTCTGCGCCTTCGACCACAATTTGCACGCTCTGACGGCCTTGGTACTCGTTTAAACCGACCCGGTAGGCCAATGTCGTTTGCGCAGGTAACGGTTCTGTCCTGCCAAACCAGATGCCATCCCTGACTTGACCTTGCACACGCAGGGTGAGCTTGAGGTGGCGTTCTCCCACCAGCCTTTGCCCTATCACCTCAGCCGTGTCGCTGAATATGGGTGCTTCAAAGCCCGGCCCCCAGACTTCGCCGTCAAGCTTCGCCACCGTCTCGACCGTGAACCATTGCGCGTCCAGTGAGCCGTCCGTGCTGATCTGGCGCAACAGCAGGCTGGGGTCTAGCCCCTCCTGTGCGACGCATGTGAGCGCGGCCTCGAAGGTGTCGAAATCGTCCTCGGCCATGGTGCAGCCTGCGGCCATGGCGTGCCCCCCAAAACGTTTGAGGATGCCGGGGTGTCGCTTGCTGATGAGGTCCAGCGCATCGCGCAAGTGAAAGCCAGGGATCGACCTGCCTGAGCCTTTGAGCAAGCCATCTTGCCCCAGTGCGAACACAAAAGCCGGCCTGTGCAGACGGTCTTTGAGGCGTGAGGCGACGATACCCACCACACCTTCATGAAAGTCGGGGTCGAAGATGGCCACGGCGGGCGGCGCTTCTCCTTCGGGCATGAGCGATTCGAGTAACTGTTCGGCCTGCTCACGCATGCCGGATTCGACCACGCGGCGCTCTCGGTTGATGGTGTCGAGCTGGCGCGCTAGCTCATCTGCACGGCTTGGGTCATCTGTGCTCAGGCATTCGATGCCCAAGCCCATTTCAGCCAGGCGCCCCGCGGCGTTGACACGGGGGCCCAAGGCGAAGCCAAAATCCTGGCTGCTGGCTTTGTTGGGATCGCGTCCGGCTGCGATAAACAGCGAGGCGATGCCGGGCTGCATCCGTCCTGCGCGGATGCGTTTGAGTCCAAGCGAGACCAGTCGGCGGTTGTTGTCGTCTAGTCGCCCGACGTCGGCAATGGTGCCCAAGGCCACCAAGTCGAGCAAGTTGTCTATCCGGGGTTGGCTGGCGGCATCAAACATGCCACGTTGACGCAGCTCGGCACGCAAGGCCAGCAGCACGTAAAACATCACACCGACACCCACCAAGGCCTTGCTGGTAAAGGCGCAGGCCGGCTGGTTTGGGTTCACGATCACGTCAGCCTCAGGCAGGCTCACGGCGCCCTCGCTGTCGACGACGGGCAAGTGGTGGTCTGTGATGATCACCGTCATGCCCAGCGCACGGGCATGCTTGACGGCCTCATGGCTGGCCATGCCGTTGTCAACGGTCATCAGAACCTGGGCCTGCTTGGCTCGCACCATGTCCACGATGGGCGGGGTCAAGCCATAGCCATGAATGGCGCGGTCTGGCACCACATAGGTGACTTGGTCTGCCCGTGCACCCAGCATCCTCAGGCCCCGCATGCCCACGGCGCAGGCGGTGGCACCGTCGCAGTCGTAGTCGGCCACGATGCAAATCGTCTTGCCAGCTTGAATGGCGTCGGCCAGCAAGGTGGCCGCTTGGGTGGCGCCAAGGAGGGTGCTTGGCGACAGCAGGCGGGCAGGGCTGTCATCGAGTTCGTCAACGTGGCGCACGCCTCGGGCCGCAAACAGTTTGGACAGCAAGGGGTGCACGCCTGCTTGCTCTAAAGCCCATGCTGTGCGGGGCGGTACGTCTCTGGCGATGATGTTCATGGCGGTGTGCGTGTTAACTCAGGCTGGCAAGAAAGACGGACGGTTGGGGGACTTTGCTTGCCCCTGCTAGCCGCTTGACAGATTGCCACAGCTTGCCGCTGAGGCTGCTGTTCGATGGCCGGGACAAGGTGACGGCATGGCATTCGCCGCACAGGGTGATGTGGATGTCTTGCCCCGCATCCAACGCGTCGCATGCCTGCTTAAAAACGGTGCTGTCGAGGTGATGCCACGCTTGCAGCCACGCGGCCATGTCATCGGCTAACAAAGGGGATCGCAGATCTGTGACCAGTTGTGTGGTCGTCGGCAGCGTCATGTTGTGGGGCGTTGGTCCACAGCCACTCAGCCAAAACGAGTTCACGCTGGGCAAACCGGCGGCCTCTCGTTCGTCGTTGATGGGGTGCTGGTACAGCAGCATCTGCACCTCACTTTGCAGGCGACGTACCAGTCGTGCTTGTGGATGCCCTGTCAGCCACACGTCTGGGTTGCGCCCAATGACACGGTCAAGGGATGCCGTGGGCAAGTCCTGCAAGGATGCATGTGAGGCGTACCAACGGTTGCAACCGCCCCATATCAAGTCCCATCCATCTGTTTCGAACAAAGGTTTGACGGCATCAAACAGGCTGCGTGATTGGGCCTCGCTCAGGTTGAGCGCTTGCGGGTCAAGCAAAGTCAGGTGGTCGCGGCCCATCAGCCAGTGGCCTGGGCTCAGCAGGCCCCAAGTGCGATCAACGCTCATCTCCTTGCTTAGCACGACGCCATCTTGGTCGGCCCAATAAGTGGCCCATGGCAGCAAGCCGTCGGTGGTGGGCCAGCCCATTTGAGCGGCCAAAACCTGTTCATGCGGCATGGACAGGTCAAATTCGTCGCCCTCTGTGCGGGCCGATACGCTCAAGGCGCTGAGCAGGGCGCGTAAGTTGGGCAAAGCGCCCAGAGCATCCAGTTGGGGTAAAGCGTGCAGGCAAGGCGCAGAGAGGCTGGCGGCAAAAGGAATGATCCAGTGCGAGGTGATTGGTGAAATGACGGCTTGGGGCATGGGGGGGATTATCTAGTGGGTACACTCCCCGCACCATGAATCTACCTTTTGAATGGCGCGTCGGTTGGCGCTACACCCGTGCAGGCCGCTCTGCGAGTCGCAACGGTTTCATTTCTTTCATATCCGGCGTGTCCGTTTTGGGCATTGCGCTGGGTGTGGCGACCTTGATCATCGTGTTGTCGGTGATGAACGGTTTTCAGAAAGAAGTGCGTGACCGGATGTTGTCTGTTGTGGCCCACGTTGAGGTTTTTGACTCGCGTGGCGGTGCCTTGCCCGATTGGCGGGCGCTGGCCGCCCAAGCGCGTCGCAACCCCGAGGTCATCGCTGCAGCGCCATTTTTGCCTGCCCAAGCCTTGATCGCACGGGGTGAAGACATGCGGGGCACCTTGATCCGCGGCATCGTCCCCGAGGAAGAAGTGAATGTCACCCCCTTGGCCGCCAGCATGCAAAGTACCTTTGCCAAGCTGCACGGTGGGGGCTGGGGCGTGGTGATCGGCATCGAATTGGCACACAGTTTGAACGTGCGCGAAGGCGACATGTTGACCGTTGTCGCGCCCAGCGGTCAGATGACGCCAGCGGGCATCGTGCCCCGACTCAAGCAGGTCACCGTCGTGGGTATCTTCAATGCCGGCCACTACGAGTACGACAGCGGCTTGGTGCTGATGCACGCAGATGACGCGGCCAAGTTGTTCCGCACAGATGGTGTCACGGGTATCCAGCTCAAGTTGAAAGATGCCCAATCAGCCCGCCGTGTGGGCTATGAGTTGTCTGAAACCTTGGGGCCTGATGTGGTCGTGCGAGACTGGACGCACACCAACCGCAATTGGTTTGACGCCGTTCAGGTTGAAAAGCGCATGATGTTCATCATCCTGACGATGATCGTGGCGGTGGCTGCATTCAATTTGGTGTCGACCTTGGTGATGACCGTGACCGATAAACGAGCTGACATTGCCATTTTGCGCACCTTGGGCGCCAGCCCCAGGTCCATCATGGCGATTTTCATGGTGCAGGGTTCACTGTCTGGCGTCATGGGCACCTTGAGCGGGGTTGGCTTGGGCTTGCTTGTGGCCTTCAACATCGATGTCATCGTGCCCGGTATCGAGCGCTTGTTGGGCGTGCACTTTTTGCCCGCCAGCATGTACCTGATCAGCCAGATGCCGTCGGACCCCCGCGCGTCAGACATCGTGCCCATTGCGGTGATTTCTCTGGTGCTGTCGCTCGCGGCGACGCTGTACCCTTCGTGGCGTGCCAGCCGTGTTCAACCTGCTGAGGCGCTGCGGTATGAGTGACGCACTATCTGATATCAACCGCCCGCTGCGCGTGCGCAAGGTGCATTCTTTGCGCACCTTCATTTGGCTTGCACGTGGGTGGGCCGACTTCATGGAAGAGCCTGTGATCGGCCTGCTGCATGGCCTGTTGATGGGCGCATTCGGTGGGATGCTGCTCATGGTCGCTTGGGATCGGTTTTGGGTTCTGGCCGGTGCCATGTCGGGCTTTTTGATGGTGGCCCCTGTGTTGTCGACCGGTCTGTATGCGGTCAGCCGAGCCCTGTTGCGCGGCGAGCCCGCTGGCTTTTCGGCTGTGTGGGCGGTGTGGTCGTCGCTGGACCGACGGTTGATCAAGTTTGGCCTGTTGCTCACTGCCTTGGGTACGGGGTGGGTCATGACCTCGGCTGCCTTGATCACTTTGGGTGTCAAGCCCATGATCACCACGCCCGCTGACTTCTTGCAGCGTGTGGTGCTGGCGCCGAACCCTGGTTTTTTTGAAATCTGGTTGCTGATCGGTGGCTTGATGGCTGCGCCTGTTTTCGCCTCCAGTGTGGTGGCCATTCCCTTGTTGGTTGACCGTCAGGTCAGTGTTCAGCGCGCCGTGTTGACCAGTTGGCGCGCGGTCATGGCCAACCCTGTTTGCCTCAGCCTGTGGGGTGCCATTGTGATGTCGCTGAGCTTGTTGGGGCTGGGCACGTTGATGTTTGGTTTGATCTTGGTCATTCCTGTGCTGGGTCATGCCACGTGGCATGCGTACCGCGACTTGGTGGTTCGGGAAACGGTTTGATATGTTTGGTTTGACTGAGGAGCAGATTGCTCAACTGGGGCTGACCTTCGGTGTTGGCGGCTTCATTCTCTATATGTTTTTCATCATCTTCCAGCTGGCCCGCGAGTCCAAAGCGGGTAAGTTCGGCACCTTCATGTTGTTCGTGGTGTTGGGCTTTGGCATGCTGGGTTTCATTGCCAAGAACGTGCTCGTCTGGTTGCTCAACATCTGATTCCGCATGATTGACTCTTTCATTCTCGAAGCCCGTGGGCTGGTCAAACGATTCCATGAGGGGCCGATTGACGTCACCATATTGCAAGGCGTCGATGTCAGCGTGGCGCGTGGCGAAACGGTGGCCGTGGTCGGTGCATCGGGCTCAGGCAAAAGCACCTTGCTGCATTTGCTGGGCGGCTTGGATGCCCCCACTCGGGGTCAAGTTAAATTGATGGGCCGCGATATGGCCGCGATGACCCCCACAGAGCAGGGCGTTTGGCGAAACAAGCACCTAGGCTTTATCTACCAGTTCCATCACCTGCTGCCTGAATTCACGGCGCTGGACAACGTGGCGATGCCGCTGATGATCAGGCGCATGCCGCAGACGCAAGCGCGTGAGCAAGCGCGCCTGTGGCTTGACCGCGTGGGTTTGCTTAACCGAGTTGAGCACCGGCCGTCCGAGTTGTCCGGCGGTGAGCGCCAACGTGTGGCCGTGGCACGTGCCTTGGTCACGCAACCCGCATGTGTGCTGGCTGATGAGCCAACGGGCAACCTCGACCGCACCACGGCCGATACCGTGTTCGAGTTGATGCTGCAATTGGCGGCCGATCAGGGCACTGCCGTGATCATGGTGACCCATGACGCCAGTCTCGCCGCACGTTGTAGCCAGCGGCACAACCTGGTTAATGGTCTGTTCACGGATTGACGCAGGCTCAGGCGGCGCACCATGTGGTTGGACACGCACTGCCATCTTGATGCACCAGAGTTTGACGCCGATCGCTCAGATGTGATCCAACGGGCCATCCAGGCCGGTGTGGGTTTGATGGTGGTTCCCTCTGTCACGCCCGCCACCTTCGCTACAGCGAAACAGGCCGCAGAGCAATGTCATGGGGCCTATGCGCTGGGTATCCACCCGCTGTATGTGCATGCTGTACCCGAGCAGCAGGCGCTGGGCGATTTGGCCAAGGCGCTCGTTGCTTTTCAAGATGATTCTCGCTTGGTTGCTGTCGGCGAGATTGGCTTGGACTACTTCGTGCCTCATTTGCAGGATGACGTCAGCCTTGCCTTGCAAGATCGCCTTTACGCAGCCCAGTTGGATTTGGCCGTGGCCCACGGCTTGCCCGTGATTTTGCACGTGCGCCGCAGTGCAGACAGGCTGCTCAAGCACCTGCGGCGCCTGCGTGATGCCGGGCGACCTGTGGCAGGCGGCATCGCGCACGCCTTCAATGGCAGTGCTCAGCAGGCGCAGGCCTTTGTCGACTTGGGTTTCAAGCTCGGTTTTGGTGGTGCCATGACCTTTGCGCGCGCCTTGCAGATACGCCGATTGGCCTCAGAGCTGCCCGACGACGCCATCGTGCTGGAGACCGATGCCCCTGACATCCCGCCGCACTGGCTGTATCACACAGCCGAAGCACGTGCTCAAGGGGCAAGCAGCCGCAATGAGCCATGTGAGCTACCCCGCATCGCTGAAACCTTGGCTGCGCTGCGGGGGTGGACATTGGAGCAAACGCAGGCGAAAACCACGGCCAATGCAATGGCCGCATTGCCGCGCTTGGCAGGCTTGCTTACGTGGATGCCGTCATCCAGTTGATCAAAACTTGTCGATCAGGCTCGCTGACTTTCATGCCCTCGCGTTCACACGCGGCCAAAGCGATCCCGCAAATCATCGCAACCAGATCCTCTCTGGCCGCTTGCGACGAGCCTAAATCGAAGCCATTGAACAGCATGGCGCGCAGCAATGTGTTGACATGTGCGCGCGGAATAGGCACCTTGCGGTCAAGGCTTGTGTCCCGGATGAATTTGGTGGCGGCAACCAGTGAGGGCTGTCGGGCTTGTAAGGCGCCGGACAAGCCTGTCAAAAACATGCCGTATTGGCTTGCAGACATTGCCGGGAAGTTGGCAACCTGCAGAAGCGGGGCCACCGTGCCCCACCGATCGTCTTGAGATAGATCGGTATCTTCCGTGCTGTCCGCTTGGGCAATGAAGTCCAGCGAATGGCGGCTTGGGTCGAACGCGTAACCGCATATGTGCGCCCAGGAGATCTCCACGTTGGCTGGGTTCAGTGTCTCTAACAAGCGCTTGAATGTGCCACACCCATTCCAGTCGATGTCGATGCCGGGGCAGCGTTGTCGTACCAGGTGCGCCAAGCGGGCGACAGCAACAGGCCGGGCCGATGCGGCCACCTCTTGCGCCAAAATGGTCTCTATTTGCTGCCGCACGTCCACGGGGTTTTTGATCTGTGCTGGTGTGGGTGCGGGCTCTTGCAGCTCGGCTTTCATGCGACGCGGGTCAAGGATGCAGTTCGTCTCACGGTCGATACGAAGTGAGCCAAGGGGCAGCTCTCTCAGCAAAGCCGTGAAGGAGCCGCGTCCAGCCCAATTGCTGTCGGTCAGGCCGTGAACCTGGGTCGCCAAGATTTTGGTCAGCGAGGTCAGCAGCAGGGGGCCGGGGGCCTTTTCGACTACTTCCCAAGTGAGTGCTTCGGCTTGGGCCATCAGGCCATCGTGGTCCGGTGCAGTCTCACTGAGTTGATCTTGGTCTTTGAAGCCGAGTGCTTGGGTGATGAAGGCCTCTGGATCGATGATCAGGTCTGACGATGCATCGTACGAAGCCGATGTCGCGCCCGCTGCGAAGATGGTTGTTCTGCGGTCGTCACGACGCAGTTTGCGCAACACAGGTGTGAAGTCTGCATCAGCCGAAAACACGATGAACTCGTCGTAGCGGGTCTCACTTTGAAGGACATCAACGATGTCGAGCACCATGTGGATGTCGGTGCTGGTTTTGCCTGCGGTGGTCATCGGCGGGCAGTCCACGATCTCAAAACCGGCCTTGCTGAAGCCGAAGCGAAACCGCTGGTACATCACAGGGTTGAGGTAACACCTTCGAACCAAGATGCGGCGCTTGACGGCTGCGTCAGGCTCCAGCGGCATCGGCAACTGGGTGGTGATCCAGTTCATCCAGCGCATGGGGTCGCTGGCAAAAGCATCGGCGTAAGCAAAATCCAAGCGGCGCAGGCCTGAGTACACGTTGTCGAAGTCGACGAAAAGGGCTGATTTCATGCTCGGATCGTAAACGCATCTGCCGAGGACCAACCCAGAGCACCACGTTCGGTCAAGTTAGGGCCACCTTTGGGGCAAGCATGTTGGATTTGATTTAAGCAAAATCCCGCCAAGCGTTCAGTTGGCGCTGTATGGCCATACCCGGAGAAATCATGCCTATTCGTTCCTTTGCAAGCTTGGCGTTAGCCGCTTCGCTGTTTCATGCGCCTGTTCAGGCACAAACTTACCAAGGCTCAACCTTTCAGCAGGTTTGGGGCGCGGCTCAAAGCGGTCGCTATGCGCAGTTGCCCGAAGAGCAAGTCACTGTCGGCAGCTTCTACAGCGGCGCGACTGATCTGTTGCAGCAAGCCTCATCGCGGACCCTATCCGATCGGTCTGACGTGTTGCCACGGTTCCAAAAGTTGCTGCACCGCAATGGCATTTGCCTGAGTGGCACATGGAACATCACCGAGTCGACACCCTACACAGGCTATTTCAAACAGAACTCACGTGGCCTGATCATCATGCGTGCCTCATCCGCTTTGACCGCCATCCACCGCGGTGAGAAGCGCGCTTTTGGCATCGCGGGTAAGATTTTCCCGACGACCAATGAAGGGCATGCGCAGCCCCTTCATACTGCCAACTTCTTTGTCATCGACAACTTGGGCGGCACCCTGACGCCCAATTTCCTTGATTCGGCACTGACCAATGACATCACGGCCATCGACTTCAAGCTCGATGACTTCGACAAGGTGGGGTTGTTGGGCGCGGCGGTCAAAGCGTTCGGGTTTGCCGAGCAACCCTTGGCTGTGTTGACTGTGCGTCAGTTGTATGAGATTTCGTCTTTGGGCGAAGCGCCATACGCCACCATCATCACGCCCAAATACATCAAGATCCAAGGGCAGCTTGGTGGCGTGCGCAGTCAGTTCGATGACTTTCGGGATGATCTGCGTGTCTCGTCTAACGGCGGTGCATACAAGCTCGACATCTTTGTGAACTCAGACGGTCTCATTGGCTTTCAAAAGACGTGGACCAAAGTAGGCTTCATTGAAGTCAAGAAAGACGCTGCTGCAGATGGCTGCGACCACCAAGTTCACTTCCATCATCCAAAGTGGCAGTGGGGGCTGCGCCATAACTGAATGGGTAGCCGACATGTTATTTGCGTGCAAAGGCCATGTCGGCAACCAACCAGCACAAGGTGGCCCATGCGGCTCCGGCTGCCCAACCCGCAGCCACATCAGAGGCCCAGTGCACACCCAGGTAGATGCGCGACAGGCCAACCAAGCCCGTCAAAGCACCAGCTGCGCCAAGCGCATAGAGTCGCAGCGTTGTGCGTGGCGTCAAGCGCGCCACCAGCGCAGCCAAGGTCAGAAATACCACGGCCGACATCATCGCGTGCCCGCTTGGGAAGCTGTAGCCAGAGGCGACAGTGGCCTGATAGGCTAGATCCGGTCTGGCGCGTAAAAACAAGCTCTTTAGCGCCCAAGACGCAGCCCAACCGGTGGTCGAGGACAACACCGCAAGCCATGCCATGGTGCGCTGCTTGGCCATCAGCAAGTAGCCCCACACGGCCAGCACCGTCAGCACAAGCACAGCCGGACTGCCCAGCGCGGTGATATCCCGCATGGCCTCGTGAAACCAGATCGGGCCAATCAGTTGTGTGGCAAGGCCGTCTACACGGCAGGCTTGCAGGATCAGCAAGTCAAATGCGTGCACCTTGCCTTCTTGCACTTCTCCGGCGATTTCCAAGAATCCCCATGTGGCAAGGCAGAGCCATAAAAAGGGGAGCAGCTGGCGGGGTGTGATGTTGTGTCGGATAACCATACCCGTGAGCTTAACGCGGTCAGTACTTCGGATAGTGTGTGATGTGTCTGATGGACTTGTACAGTGGCGCCAACCTGTCGTACATGCGTGAGTAGACCTCGCGGTAGATGCGGTCGTAGGTGTTGGCATGGTCCTCTTGTGGATGAAAGACCTGCCCTTTGTGCGACATGGCTGCCACAGCCAAAGCGTGATCAGCAAAATAGCCTGCGCCTACTGCTGCGTTGATGGCAGCCCCCAGGCCAGACGCCTCGTATGTGTGGATGCGCTCTGCGCGCAGGCCAAATACATTGGCGGTGATCTGCATGATGCGGTCGCTTTGTGAGCCACCGCCTGCGACGCGCAGACACTGTATGGGTGCGTGGTTGCGCCGCTCCAGTTGTTCCTTACCGTTGCGCAAGGCATAGGCCAAGCCTTCAATGATGGCGCGGTACAGGTGCGCGCGTGTGTGGACATCGCCAAAACCGATCACAGCGCCTTTGGCCTCGGGGCCGGGGAACTTCACCCCAGGGTTCCAGAATGGCTGCAGCACCAAGCCCATCGCACCTGGCGGGGATTCGTCAAGTAGCTCATCAAAAAGCAACTCAGGCGCCACGCCACGCTCTTGAGCTTGCTGTACTTCTTTGGCTGCAAATTCACGCTTGAACCAGTTCACCATCCAGTAGCCACGCTGCACGATGACTTCGGATGTGTAGCTGTGAGGTATCGCGGCCGGGTAAGCTGGCAGGAAGGGCATGGGTGGCACATACCGCGCGTTACCCGTGTTGATCGTGGCTGTGGTGCCATAGCTGATGCAACCTACATCGGGGCTGATGCCGCCACAGGCCAAGACTTCGCAGGCTTTGTCTGATCCTGCTGCATACAGGGTCAAACCCTGAGGGATGCCTGTCTCAAGCGATGCTTGCGCCGAGATGACGCCGAGCGCTTCGGCAGCTTGCACCAGTGGTGGCAATTGGTCGCGTTTGACGCGCAGGGCACGCCACTTGAGGTCACCTTCATCTGCCCAGCGTTGCTGCTTGTAATCAAACGGCACATAGCCAACTTGCGATGACACTGCATCACGCAGTTGGCCGGTCAGTTTGAGGTTGAGATAGGCTGAGACCTGTACAAAATGCCGCGTCTGGGCCCAGATGGCTGGGTGGTCGACAGCCAGCCAGTTGCATTCAGCTTTGGATTGCAACTGATAGAGCATGTGTGACTGCCCAGCAACCCCTACGCCGGCCTTGATCCACCAAGGCAGCCGTGGGTAATTGTCCGTGCGTCGGGAGTCCAGCCAGATGGTGGCCGGGCGCAGGGGCTTCATGTCTTCGTCCAAGCAGATCATGGATGCCCGTTGGCAGGTGATAGCCGCCGCCGCAACCCTGTCACGCAAATGCGGATGCTGCGTCCACAAGGCTTGGCAGGCCAAGGTCAGGTGGTGCCACAGATAGTCGCCATTTTGTTCCGCCCAATTGGGGTGCGTTGAAAAGTAAGGGGTGATGTGTTGCTGTGCCTTGGCCACAACTTGACCAGTCAGGTCAAACAGCATGGCCCGCACACTTTGTGTGCCTTGATCCAGCGCGAGGACTAAGTCTTGGTGCTGCATGGGCTACCCCAGCCTGTAGCTTTGGGCGATCACGTGGCGATAGCGCAAACATTCCACCTTCCAGCGCGCGCTGTCCCACCCCAAGTGGAGTTGGCAAAGCGGTTCAATCTCGTTCAGCAATGATTCGCCCGCATCGGCCAGCAGCACGCCAGCACGCAGCCTGCGCAGCATGAGGTCGTCCAAGTGCTCAACCATCTCGTTGCGCAAAATCCATTCAATCTGATCTTTCAGGGCGGCACCTTGTGCCATGCCTTCCACGGGGCTGTTCAGCCCATGTGGTGAGATCACTGTGTGATTGAAACAGCGTTTTTTGCGGCTCATCAGCGCATGACGGTGTCTGGTCTTGCCGATCACGCTAGCCGTCTTGAGTGCATCCAACGCGATCTGCCTGAATGTGGTCAGCTTGCCGCCAGAGACAGACGTCACACCATGCGCTTGCCAAACAAGGTGGTCACGTCGCTCCTTGGATGGGTCGTTGCCTTTGCCTGATGAGATGATCGGACGCACCCCGGCCATGGTCGATAGGATGTCTTGACGGGTGAGTCGGATGCTTGGCATTTCACTGTTGACCACAGTGAGCAGGTAGTCGATCTCGGCTTGTGTGCAATGAGGCTCTTGGTTGAGGCCTCCTTTGTGATCCAGATCGGTCGTGCCAATGCAGGTTTGCCCCTTCCACGGGAAAATAAACACTGGTCGACCATCAGTGGGGTGCTTGATCGTCAGGCAATCACGCATCGGCAGGCGCAGCTTGGATACGAACAGATGCGTGCCGCGTTGAGGCCGCACGACAGCTGGTGCACCTGATAAGCGGTCAGCCCATGAGCCTGTGGCATTGAAAACCTGCTTGGCTTGAAGCTCGATCACTGCGCCAGTATCTGTGTCACGCAAGGTCAGAGTCGATCCAGTCGCTGATGGTTGGATACCCATCACCTCTGTGTAGTTGCGTGCCTTGGCCCCTTCTAGGACAGCCTCTTGGAGTACCCGCATGACCAGTCGGCAGTCGTCGGTCAAGGCGTCGGTATAGCGCATGGCGCCCCGTAGGCCTTCAGCATAGAGGTCGGGGTAGGCTTGCAGCAACTCACCACGGCTCATCCAGCGGTGATCGCGGATGCCTGCCAATGCGTCGTAGAGTTTGAGCACGATGGTCATCGGCAGGCGGCCCGGAAAACGCCCCTGTCGGATGGGGAATATATAGGGCATGCGCACGACCAAATCTGGTAGCTCTGTGAGCAACCGTTCACGCTCTTGTAAAGCATGGCGAGTCAGTGCCACCTCACCTTGGGCGATGTAGCGCAGGCCGCCATGAACCATCTTGGAAGAGCGGCTTGAGGTGCCCCACGAGTAGTCCTTTTGCTCGACAAGCAGTACCTTGAGCCCGCGGCGAGCGCACTCAAGCAAGATGCCTGCCCCGGTGATGCCGCCGCCAATGACGATGGCATCCCAAGGCGCCGAGTTTGTTGACAGCGTTTGCAGGGCAGGGCGCTGACCTAGTAGCGCAGGCGTGCTGGCGTCAGACATGGAAGTCTCCAAGGCAACCCTTGTTCAGCAGCTGATCCTTGTCGAAATACTGCAATACCTGACCGATGGCCGCCATGCCCAACGGGCCTTTCTCTGCACCCAACCATGGCGCGTGGTCGCGACCTACGCCATGCTGATGGCTGATCGTGCCCCCCATCTCTTGGATGACGTTGGATGCGGCATTTTTCATGGCACGCCAGCGGGCCAGCGTGGCGTCATAGGTGTCGGAGTTGCGAAAGAAATAGGTCGTGTAAATGCTGGAGCCCTGCGTGTACACATGCGATAAATGGCTGAACACGTGGGCACGCTCCTGGTCGCCACAATGGGCCTGAATGGCTTGCTCTAGTTTGCTCATGGTCTCGGTGACCTTGGACCAGTTCACGCATGTCTCCAGCGTATCGATCGAGTAGCCGTGTGTCCAAAAGCCTTGCCGCAAGTGCGGCGAGCGGAAGCGGGCATGCGCCCATTTTTTGCCCATGTAAGTGCCACCATAAAAACCGCCACCCATTTTCACGAACCGCTTGACTTCACTCAACACAAACTGGGTTTGCCGTTGGCTGCCTGTGGTGCCAAACGTCACCATGCATTTGCCATCAGGGCTGCCGCGCAGTGCTGCGTAGCGGTTCAGTAAATTGGCTTGCCAGCCACCCGCGCCCAGCAGCAAGTGCGTACGGGTTTCTTCAGGGTTGGACAGTCGCAGCATCGACACCTGCACTTTGGACTGAGCCAGATCGCGAACCACTTTGATGGCGGCATCCCACGTCGGGATGAAGGCCACATGGAAGGACTCGTGCTCTGGTAGCCGCTGCACACGCACATCAACCTCGGTGATGATGCCCATGCGACCTTCCGTCCCCATGAAGATTTCGCGCAGATCGGGGCCTGCTGAGGACGCGGGAATGGTTGCGATGGACAAGGTGCCACGCAGCGTCTCGATGCGCCCACCAGCGAACAGCTGCTCAATGCGGCCGTAGCGGATGGATTGCTGCCCGGATGATCGACTGGCCACCCAACCGCCGACGGTTGACAGTTCAAAAGACTGTGGGAAGTGCCCCAGAACATAGCCCTTTTCAGACAACTGGCGCTCCAACTCAGGGCCGGGGGTGCCTGCGCCAAAACGCGCAATCTGACTGACTGGGTCCAACGATATCAGCTTGTTCATGCGTGCCATTGACACGGTCAGGACGGGCCGCTCACACGCTTGTGGTGTGATGTGGCCAGCCACAGACGTGCCGCCGCCATAGGGGATCACGTTGATCTGGTTTTGCTGGGCCCAATGCAACAGTGTTTGAACCTCACTGGACTGTGTGGGTTCGGCGACGCCATCGGGGAACACGTCGAATCGCCCTGATCTCATGGCGTACCAGTCCGGCAAGCTTTGACCGCGTGCATGCCTGATCCGCTTGTCAATATCCTGAGACACCATCGGGTGAGCCGGTAGACGGCTTGGGGGCACCGTGGCGGCAACAGCTTCAAGGGTGGCATCAGCCAACAGTCTGCCGTGGCCTATTTGGCTCTGTATATAGGCTAAACCTGCTTCTCGCAGAGGAAAGTTGCTACCCTCGTTACCCCAGCCGTTCCAGCGTCGCGTCATGTCTGTTGCCTATTGGTGCCTGATCTGCTGATGATGGCCTTTTAGGCTACAAACAGCTTGACCTCACGCGTCAAATATTGACAAATCACGACAAGACGACCTTGCCCTTCAAAAAGCTTGTGACACACTGGCGAGGTGAAACGAACCAAAGCCGTCCTTCTGCCCGACGCCACCATCTCTGAGGGCGGTGGCCTTCGATACCTCCACCTAGAGACGCCGTGGATACAGGGTGCCATGCGCATCCGTCAACCCCAAAAGTTGGAGCTTGACTACATCCAACGCATGATGGCTTGGTTGCTGCTGCGTGATCCCGTTGATGTGCCAGGCGCCCGCTGCCTGCAACTGGGCTTGGGTGCGGCATCCATCACCAAGTATTGCCACAGCGTGTTGCGCTTGCCTACCGTCGCCGTTGAGATCAACCCGCAGGTCATCCAGATTTGCCGAAGCTGGTTTCACTTGCCAGAAGACGATGAGCGACTGCAGGTGGTCCTGGGCGATGCCGCTGCTTACGTTGCCAGTGATGAGCACGTGGCGAGCGCCGATGCGCTGTGTGTTGACCTTTATGACCACGAGGCCGCCAGCCCCGTACTAGACGATGAGGCTTTTTACAAAGCCTGTTGGCGGGTGTTGGATGATGGCGGCATCATGACCGTCAACCTGTTTGGCCGCGAAGCCAGTTTTGACCGCAGTGCTTTGCGCATCAGCGCGGCCTTTGGCGCAAACCGTGTTGCCATGCTCAAGCCGACAACCGAAGGCAATGCCATTGTGCTGGCTTGGAAGGGTTTTGACATGCCAGAGCGGGAAGTGCTGGCACAACGTGCCGAAAATATACAGACCAAATGGTCGCTGCCCGCGCGAAAATGGGTCAAGCTTTTGTCCGCCTATAAGCCACAACCCATCTCGCAAACCAAGTCCAAGCAGACATGACCGCCTCAGCCTCGTCTTCCGGTGCCCCTCAAGGCGTCGCCGCGCGCCACCACAGTAAGCACAAGGGGCCGCTGGAGTGGCGCATGCTGCTGACGTGGTTAACCGAAGACAATTTGTTGACAAGCAAAGACGCTGAAACCGTGGCACAGCGTTTTGGTGCCGGTGACAGCGCGCAGCACCCGCTGGTGCGGCTGGCGGGTTTGAGTCTGAAGCGCGCGGACAACGGCAGCGCGCTCGAATTGGAGCCGCTCACCGAGTGGTTGGCCAAACGCGTAGGCCTGCCTTACTTGCGCATTGACCCGCTCAAGGTCGATGTTGCCCGTGTGGCAGAGGTCATGTCCATCAACTATGCAGAGCGTCGCAAGTCGCTGCCAGTGCAGGTCAGCCTGAGCGAGATCACGATCGCCACCAGTGAGCCGCTGGACATTGGCTGGGTCGATGAGATATTGGCGCACACCAAAAAGACCATCAAGCTGGTGGTGTCCAGTCCCTTGGATTTGCAAAGGTACCGCACAGAGTTTTACACGCTGGCCAAGTCGGTTCGCGATGCCAACAAAAAGACGGGTGACAGCGTCAGCCACAACTTCGAGCAACTGGTTGAGCTGGGTAAAAGCAATCGCCAACTCGATGCCAATGACCAAGGCATCATCCAAGTGGTCGATTGGTTGTGGCAATACGCCTTCGACCAGCGCTCCTCGGACATTCACCTAGAGCCACGTCGTGAGATGGGCGCCATCCGTTTCCGTATTGATGGTGTCTTGCACACGGTCTATCAAGTGCCACTGTCGGTGATGCAGGCCATGACAGCGCGCATCAAGCTGTTGGGCCGCATGGACGTGGTCGAGCGCCGCCGCCCATTGGATGGGCGCATCAAGACACGCAACCCCAGTGGGGACGAAGTCGAAATGCGCTTGTCGACCATGCCGACAGCATTTGGTGAAAAAATGGTGATGCGGATATTTGATCCCGACAACACTGTCAAGTCCTTCGAAGCCTTGGGCTTTGCCCCCGGTGAGACCCAGATATGGGAGCAACTGGTGACCCGCCCGCACGGCATCATCTTGGTCACGGGGCCAACGGGGTCGGGCAAGACCACGACGCTGTACTCCACGCTCAAGCGGGTGGCCACGGACGAGGTCAATGTGTGCACCATCGAGGATCCGATCGAAATGATCGAAGCCTCGTTCAATCAAACACAGGTTCAGCCAGCGATTGATCTGGGCTTCGCGGAGGGCGTGCGCGCCCTCATGCGTCAAGATCCGGACATCATCATGGTGGGTGAAATCCGCGACTTGGAAACAGCCGAAATGGCCATCCAGTCCTCCTTGACGGGGCATTTGGTCTTTTCGACGCTGCACACCAATGACGCAGCTTCCGCGATCACACGGCTGACAGATTTGGGCGTGGCGCCTTACCTGATCAGCGCCACAGTGATTGGCGTCTTGGCGCAGCGACTGGTGCGCACCCTGTGTCCAAGTTGCAAGCAGCCGGACGATGAACTCGACCCAGAGGCCTTGGCGCAGGCCATTAAACCTTGGCGGCTCAACGGCAAACTGCAACCCTATAAGCCTGTGGGGTGTATCGAGTGCCGCATGACCGGCTTCAAAGGTCGCGTGGGTTTGTATGAGTTGCTGCCAGTGTCTGAGGCCATGCGCGCGGCCATGCACCCTGTGATCGACATGGCACGTATCCGCAAAACAGCGGCCAAGGATGGCCTGAGGCCACTGCGCTTATCCGGTGTCATGAAGGTGGCAGAGGGCGTGACCACCATGGACGAAGTGCTGCGCAATACGCCTCAGTGGGAAGCGTGATGGGTTGGGTTGGCCGGGTTAGCTGACCCCGAGAAAGACTCGATGAGCACCTCGCAACGGATGCCGTGTGGCGCGACTTCTAGCCATTGCACCGTGCCGCCCAATTGTTTGGCTCGCTTGCGGATGCCCCCTAGACCCAGTCCATGTGACCACTTACTAGGCTGGCTGCTCGCACCATTGTCTTGAACCGATAAGGTCAACTGGTCATTTTCCAGTTTGACGAGCACCTGCACACGGCCGGCCTTGGCGTGGCTGATGGCGTTGCTCACCAACTCGCGGATGATGCGTGTCAGACCAGACCACTGCACCATGGTCAAGGTGACATCCACATCAGCACTCATTTGCCAGTCCAGTTCGCAATGTGCGGCAGACAGGCGATGGCTCAGGTCGCGCTTCCATTCACTGGCAGCTGCGCTCAAGCTGTGCGACTGGGCCGCAAGGCCTCGCGTCAGCGTTTTCAGATCTTGAATCGTGTGTCGGATGTACTCTTCAATTTCGGCATTGGGTGCTTGGTACATCAAGGTTAATAAACGTGCGCCAATGTCGTCATGCAGATCTTGGGCAATGCGCAAACGCTCTTCGCTGCGACCTTGCTCTACAGCGTGATCAAAGCTCAATGCGCGGTGAAGTTGATCCATCACCCGTTCGGCCAGTCGAGCATCTTCGGCTGTGAACAGGCGTTGCCCTTTGTGGGCATGCGTGAGTATCAGCACTTGCTTGTCAACAGACACGCGGCCTTGCCATGTGGGGAGAGGCACCAGCAAGACGGAGCCATTGCCGCGCAGCGAGGCGTGAGCAACCTCACCTGGCACCAGCGTCACAGCAAGTGGGTCAAACATCTCTCTCATCAAACTCATGACCGAGCCATCCAGTGTGTCCGGGCGCCTGGCGACTTCTCTGGCGATGCGGTAGAGGCGTTGAAAAAGCCGTTCCATGGTCAGCGTATCCCTGCCTGGCATGTGGGTCATCAACCACCGTCTGATAATCAGGTACAGGCCAAGCGAGCAGAAAAGGGCCAGCGTCATGGAGGTGAATTGCCCCAGTGAAAATGCAGCCACAAACAAGACATCTAACGAAGCGGCAACCGTACTGGAGGCCGCCAGCAGAGAGAACTCCTGCAGGATGGGCCTTGAATGAGACAGGTAGGGCAGCAGCAGCACGGTCATGGCCGCAAAGACTTGCCAGGCCATGCCGCCATAATTTGTGAGGTTGAATTGCATGTCCGGGCGCGTGATGCCACCCCAAACGGCGACGCTGAGTAAGGCCCACGTCAACACGGCGAGGACCAAAAAGCGGCGAGTCACCAAGGTGAAGGGGTGCGGCCTCAAACGATAAGAGGCTGTCATCAAGCCCACGGCCAAGGCGATCAGCAGCATGCAGGCAAGCTGCATCGTCCACCAATTGAATGCCGTGCTCAATGTGTTCATGCCCAAGCACAAGCCGATGGCCAGCAGGCCCGCCGCGCTGCCATACCATTTTGCTTTTGGTAACGGCGCAGGGAGCAGCGCGGCAATTTGCACCACAGCGCTGGCTCCGACCAAATCAAGGACTGGACGCCAGTACGCGTCTAGCAGCAAGAACCAGTCAGGCGCGAACACATTGAGTTGTGTTTCTGTGCCGATGAAAATCAATTGCCCCGCTTGTGACCATGCGAGCAAAGCAAAGGCGACGTTCACCCACGTGATGCCCGTCAGCAAGGCCATCGATCCGGCGACCATGGCCATCAGGGCCAACAAGGTCAAGAGCCAAAACAGAGGTGTCAGGCCGGACCAGCCAATCGCTGAGATGATCGCCGAGTCGATAGTCTCGTGGAGCAACACCAGTTGAAGGTGTAAGCCCTTATCCGGGTCCCAGCCCTCCAGCAGGGCGTTCATGCGCCGGTGCGCATCAAGGTGTTGCTGTTTTTGCTCTGGCGCGCTTATCCACCTGGTCGAACCACGCAGCATCAATACATTGACCGGCGCAGTCAACGACGGATCGCGTTGAAGACCTAATAGCACGGCACCATCTAGATGATGCCAATTTGGCAGCTCTGTAGACTGGATTTTGACCCAGCCCTCAGGTGAGGCTTTGACGCCAAAGGGCAGCTTGGGTTGCTGGGTCAGCCAGTGAGCCAGCGCGAAAACCATGACGCCACTGATCATGATCATGGCAGTCAAGGATTTCAAGCGCCAGCCTATCCACCTTGGTAAGGTGTGAGCGCCTTGTAGCAACTCATCCAAATCAAGAAGTGGCGGCTTAGACACGTGAGCCAAGCATCAAACCAGCCCCTGCTTGCTTGCTAGTACAGCGGCTTCAGCCCGGCTGGATACGTTTAATTTTTTGTAGATCGATTTGATGTGGTCGTTGACAGTGAACCACTTGATGCCCATCAACGCTGCAATCTCTTTGATCGTGAAACCCTTGCTGAGGTAGGTCAGCACTTCTGTTTCACGAGGTGTCAGTCGCTCATGATCCAGCTGGGCTGGCGCCGTGTCGGCTATGGGTGCGGCGTGCTGGGTGTGGTTGCCGTTCGTGCCATGGCCGTCTCCTGTGCGGAAGTGGGTCAGCAGTCTGCGCGCAATAGCTGGCGACAGCGGTGGTTGCCCACGGACGATTTTCTGCAACTCCTCCACCAACACTTCGAAGCGATCTTCCTTCAGCAAATAACCATCCGCACCGCATTGCAGGGCAGGGAATAGGTGGTCATCGTCCGAGTACAGCGTGGTCACAATGCGGGTGGCAGGGTAGTCAGTTAACTCCGCTAACAGCTCCAACCCACTGCCGTCCGGAAGTTCCAGATCGACCAAAATCAGCTGATAGGGGTCGGGGCAGGCTGCCGCACGTCCACCAGCGGCATGCCCGAGCAGTCGACGAGCCGCCTCTAGATCTCCTGCTTCTGTGATGCTGCTGATGTCACTGAAACTCTCCTGCGCCACACGGCACAAAAACCCCCGAGCAACCGGGTTGTCTTCGAGAATCAAAACCTTGACCGCCATGGCAATCCTCCAGATCGTTCGCAATGCAGATTATCAGGCCCGCGGGGTCATACGTCACGTACATACCATCTGCTTAAACGGTTTGATGTTTCCATCCGTTGCGCTTCTACAATCGGGGTATGCGAATATTGATTGCCAACGACGATGGTTACCTGGCCCCTGGCATCACTGCCTTGGTGCAGGCGTGTGCTGGGCTGGGCCATATCGATGTTTTTGCGCCCGAGCGCAATGCCAGCGGCACGTCCAATGCGTTGTCACTCCATCAACCCTTGAGCCTGCACACAGCCAGCAATGGTTACAGATACGTGACAGGTACACCCTCTGATGCTGTTCACTTGGCTTTGACATCCGGTTTGATCCCCAAGCCTGATCTGGTTTTGTCGGGTATCAACAACGGCGCCAACATGGGCGACGATACTTTGTATTCCGGTACGGTGGCTGCAGCGACAGAGGGTTACTTGTTCGGGGTGCCCTCGATTGCTTTTTCTTTGGCCGACAAGGGCTGGCTGCATTTGGACGTGGCTGCTCGTGTGGCCCGTCTGGTGGTAGAGCACGTCTTGGCCCAGGCACCTGCTGAGCGTCCTTGGTTGCTCAATGTGAATATCCCTGCGTCTGCCGATGCTGAAAAAGCAGCTTGGATGGTGACACGCCTTGGTCGCCGCCATGCCAGCTTCCCTGCCGTGGAGCAGACCAACCCGCGGGGCGATTTGTTCTACTGGATTGGCCCGGCCGGCGAGGCACGCGAGGACGGTGAAGGCACTGACTTCCATGCTGTTCGGCAAGGTCACGTCTCTATCACGCCCTTGCAGGTAGACATGACCGATCACAAGAAATTGCCAGCATGGTCAGGCTGGGTGGCCACACGATGAGCGCCAGCCAGCCAGATAGCAAGCCGCGTAGGTTTCCCTTGCAGTTGGATCAGGTATCGGCAGGCAAGTCTGTAGGGGCACGGACCGCACCCCCTGTTGGTCGCGAGCTGTTGCGCCCTCAGGCGCACTTCCAACAAGCTGAACAAGATCGTCTGCGGCAGACTATCCCGCAGGGCGTGGGTTTGGACTCTGTTCACATGCGACGCCGCATGGTTGATCGCTTGATGGGTGATGGCATTGACCATCCCTACGTGCTTGACGCTTTTGCTAAAGTGCCTCGTCATCTGTTTGTGGATACGGCGCTGGTCAATCAAGCCTACGAAGACACCAGTCTGCCCATCGGCTTGGACCAAACCATCTCAAAACCGTCGGTTGTTGCGGCGATGATGCAACTGCTGTGCGTTCGCCCAGGCTTGCTTCTCGTGGGCAGCTTGCAAGTCAATCGCCCCTTGGGTACATGCCTTGAGATCGGGACGGGCTGCGGCTACCAAGCGGCTTTGTTGGGCTACCTTGCTAGGCGTGTCGTCTCCATCGAGCGCTTGCGCGATCTGCACGACAAAGCGCGCGGCAACCTCGCCACCTTGCGTCAACATCTGCCGGAATCGCCCGTTGTTCAACTTGTCTACGGAGATGGCATGATCGGCCATGTACCCTCGGCGCCGTACGACACCATCATCGCTGCGGCAGGGGGCGCCACGTTGCCTCAAGCTTGGATCGATCAATTGGCCCCAGGTGGGCGTTTGGTGGCCCCCATGGAGGATGGCCGAGGTGGGCAAGTTTTGACCATTTTGGACCGTCTTGCCGATGGCAGCTTGCAGCACAACCGTGCAGGGGCTGTGCGGTTTGTCCCTCTAAAATCAGGAACCACATGATGTTCAAAGGCTTGGCGTTGAAAGCGTCAACCGACACGAGCGTTCACATGCACATGACATCCATATTCAGGTTAACGACCGCAGCATCCTTGCTGCTGGTCATCGTTGGTTGCGCATCCCCGACGCACCGTGCGCCGGTTGAAGATCGCGGGCGTGGTGCCACAGGGGGCAGCGGTTCATCGTCCTCTCCTGTTACGCAGCGTGTGATGCCTGGGGCAGAAAATGCTGGTAAACCCGGGTATTACACAGTCAAACCCAACGATACGCTGATCCGAATCAGCTTAGAGTCGGGCCAAAACTGGCGTGATATCGCCAGCTGGAACAGCCTTGAAAACCCCAACTTGATTGAGGTTGGACAGGTATTGCGCGTCTCCCCACCGGGTGTCGAACCCGGTACAGCGAACGTGTCGGCCAAACCCGTTAGCAGCCCCAAGATCGAGGCGCGTGGTTTGGACGCAAAGGGCGGAACGGCTAAAACAACAGCCACCCCAGCGGCGTCTTCTGCATCTGCATCTGCCGTGGCGGCGGCCAGCGCAGCAAGCAGTGCCGTTGATGCCAAAGAGCCACGAGAGGCAGATGAGCCTACTTGGGCTTGGCCTGCAAATGGCCCCATGATCGGCAGCTTCGAAGAAGGCAAGCGCAAAGGTTTGGCTATTGGAGGCAAGGCCGGTGACCCCATCTTTGCGGCAGGTGATGGCCGTGTGGTCTATGCCGGCTCTGGGTTGCGTGGCTACGGCAACCTTATCATCGTCAAACACACCGGGGACTACCTGACCGCCTATGCGCACAATCAAACTTTGTTGGTCAAAGAAGATCAACTGGTGCGCAAAGGACAGAAAATCGCCGAGATGGGCTCCACAGATGCAGACCGCGTTGAGTTGCACTTTGAGATCCGCAAACAAGGCAAACCCATCGATCCAGCCAAGCAGCTGCCTGCACGTTGATCAACCACCGGCTCTAACTGGCCCAGAGTCCTGAGACAATCTGGGGATGAGTGATTCATTCCCCGATTCTGTTTCTGCTGTGCTCGTCACAGATACTCCTATTTCTCCTGCGCTCGAGTGGCTTAAGATCGAATCGCTCGACCTTGAAGCCCAAGGCGTGGCGCACCGTGCTGATGGCAAGGTTGTGTTTGTGGAGGATGCGTTGCCAGGCGAGGAGGTGCGCGTGAGCGTATCCCAGCGCAAAAACAACTGGGAACAAGGCGTCATGACCGACATGCGAGGCGAAAGTTCGCAGCGCGTCGTCCCCAAATGCACCTACTTTGGATTGTGTGGCGGCTGCAAAATGCAGCATTTGCATGCCTCAGCTCAGATCGCCGTCAAGCAGCGCGTTTTGGAGGACAACCTGTGGCATATCGGTAAGGTCAAGCCTGATATTTTGTTGCCTGCCATTGAAGGCCCGGCTTGGGGCTACCGCTTTCGTGCCCGATTATCGGTTCGGTATGTGGCCAAGAAAAAAACGGTGCTGGTTGGCTTTAATGAGCGTAAGTCTCGCTATGTGGCCAACATGGAGACCTGTGAAATCCTGCCGCCACATGTCAGCCGCCTATTGCTGCCTTTGCGCGACTTGTTGACCAGCATGGATCAGCGTGATCGCTTGCCGCAAATTGAGCTCGCAGTGGGCACCCGCGTCACTGTTCTCGTTTTGCGTCACCTGGCCGCATTGTCGGTGGCTGATGCCCGTCGGCTCAAGGTGTTTGCACAAGAGCACAGCGCCCACGATGGTGGCAAGCACACCATTTCGTGGTGGTTGCAACCCAAAGGGCCCGAGACGGTCCACCCTCTGGATGAGTCACTGCCAACGCTCGATTACACCTTGCCTGAATTCGGCATCACCATGCCTTTTCTGCCGACTGACTTCACGCAAGTGAACCACGCGATCAACCAGGTATTGGTTGGCCGTGCCGTGCGCATGTTGCTGCTGCAACCTCAAGAGCGGGTCATTGACTGGTTTTGTGGCTTGGGCAACTTCACTTTGCCATTGGCTACTCAAGTGCGCGAGGTGCTCGGCATTGAGGGCAGCGAAACACTGGTTGCGCGGTCACGCGAGAACGCTGCGATCAATGGCCTGTCTGACAAAACCAGCTTTGTTGCGTGTAATTTATTTGAAATCACGCCAGAAAATCTGGCCGCCTATGGGTATGCCGACAAGTGGTTGGTCGACCCCCCAAGGGACGGCGCTTTCGCCTTGATCAAGGCCTTGGTCGAGTTGCACCAAGACCCCACTTTGGCGCCTGGCTGGTTGCCTCCCAAACGCATCGTCTATGTCAGTTGTAGCCCATCGACACTGGCGCGCGATGCCGGTTTGCTGGTTCAGCAGGCAGGCTACAAGATGGTATCCGCTGGTGCTGTGAACATGTTTCCCCACACAGGACATGTGGAGAGCATGGCTGTGTTTGAGCGGCTCTGAATCAGGCAGCCAATCCCATTGGCTGATCGGGGGGCAAGCGCACTGTGCGGTTGCGCCCGTTTGTCTTGGCAAGGTAGAGCGCGCGGTCGGCGCGGTCAATGGCCTCAGAGAGGCGCTCGCCCTTTTCGTATAGTGTCACGCCAGCTGAAAAAGACACTCTCAAGTTAGGTGTCGATGCACTCACCACCGTGTGCCTCAGCGCTTGCTGGATGCGTGACAGCACGGCAGCGGCCGTCTCGCTGTCGGTGTCCGTGAACATCACCAGAAATTCCTCACCGCCCCATCGAGCGATCACGTCCGTTTCTCGCAGACCTGCTGTGATGGCTGTGGTGATCCCAGTCAACACCTGATCACCGACGCCGTGCCCATGCAAATCATTGACCGATTTAAAGTGGTCAACATCGATCACGCCAATGCAAAAGACACGGTTCGAACGGTTGCTGCGCTGGCTCTCTGTGTTGAGTTGCTCCAGCATGTGCCTGCGGTTGAATAAGCCAGTCAGCTCATCGCGCGTGGCCAACTCACCAATCCTTGCGAGCGCATGGGTCAGTTCTGATTTTCGTGTTTTTGACTTGTCTCGCAAGGTATTAAGTTGTGTCACGAGCATGCACACGCTGACCAAGACGATCAGCAGCACGATGAAGTTGACCAGTTGCAAATCAACTTGTGCTGCGGTGGTGCCTGGTTCGTTGGCTACCTTGAGTATGGCTGCACCAAAGATTACGGCAGCGAATACGCAGGATTTGATCAAGATGACTGAGGTGGCATTGAAAATGCCAAAGATCAAGATCACAAATGCGAGCATCAGGGCAATGCTTCGGCCTGGCCCCCCAAGCAAGTAGCCCCAGGCCAAAAAAGACATGGCCGTGCTCATTTGGGCCGCCGTCATGGTCGGGTCTTTCAGCCGCTGACTCAGGCCTGAACGCAAGAGGCCATAGAAGACTGCGGTAGATATGACGGCAGCGATGGTCAGTATGCGGGTGCTGTCCGAATCGACGATGCCACGAATTGCGCCGTAGTTCAACGCAGCGAGCCCAGCAACGCAATTGGCCGCAGCCACCGTGAAGCGTTGGCACATTGTTCTGCGGTTCGCATCGGTGGACAGGACTTGATCGCTGAACCAGTCGAGGTGCAATCTCTCGTATAAGCGTGGCAGCCGCGCTTGCATCAAGGCCATGGTGCCCGCTAGCAGCAAAGGCAGCAGCAAGGTCAGCAGCACAGCATATTGGATGGCGCTGATATCAGGCTGAACTGAGACAAAGGCAGCAGGGTGGTTCACAGCATTTGAGTTGTGGTGGTGCTGAAACCATTGTGACCAGATGTAGTCTTGGCTGGCCAAGGGATGTTGCCCCCATCCCCCCGATTTGGGTGGATGTGGCGCGTTATTTTTTCGTCATACAAAAAAAATGGACTCAATCAAGAGTCCATTTGCTATCTCATTTTTGATGCGGCTTTGGTTTAAACCAGGCCGCATGATTTGACGGTTTCAAAGTACCTCAGAGGCGAAGTCAGCCAAACGTGAACGCTCGCCACGAGCCAGCGTGATATGCCCGCTGTGTGGCCAACCTTTGAACTTGTCTACGGCATATGTCAGGCCAGAGCTGCCTTCAGTCAGGTACGGCGTGTCGATCTGTGCCAAGTTGCCTAGGCAGATGATTTTGGTGCCAGGGCCTGCGCGTGTGATCAAGGTCTTCATTTGCTTGGGCGTCAGGTTCTGTGCCTCGTCGATGATGACGAATTTGTTCAAGAACGTGCGACCACGCATGAAGTTCATGCTCTTGATCTTGATCTTGCTGCGCACGAGTTCGTTGGTTGCCGAGCGACCCCATTCGCCCGCACTGCTGTCGCCGCGCGCCAGCACTTCCAAGTTGTCGTCTAGCGCACCCATCCACGGCGACATTTTCTCTTCTTCCGTACCGGGCAAGAAACCAATGTCTTCGCCTACGGGCACGGTCACACGGGTGACGATGATCTCCGTATAGCGGCGGTCATCAAGCACCTGACTCAATGCAGCAGCCAAGGTCATCAGTGTTTTGCCCGTACCGGCTGAGCCAGACAGTGTCACAAAGTCGCATTCAGGGTCCATCAGCAGGTTCAGCGCGAAGTTCTGCTCGCGGTTGCGTGCGGCCACACCCCAAACTGAATGTTTCTGGTGTGTGTAGTCCTTCAGTGTCTTGAGTACGGCCGTCTTGCCCGTGATCTCAGTGACTTTGCCATACCAAGGTGTGACACCTGGGCCATCAAGGAAGACGAACTGATTGACCATGAAGGACGCCACCATGGGGCCGCTCACTCGGTAGAAGGTCACACCGATTTGTTGCCAGCTTTCCATGCCCTTGGCGTGGCGCTCCCAGAAGTCAGCAGGCAAGGGCTGCATGCCTGTGTAGAGCAAGTCACCGTCATCAAGTGTCTTGTCGTTGAAGTAATCCTCAGCCTGCAAACCCAAGGCACGCGCCTTGATCCGCATGTTGATGTCTTTGGACACCAAAACGACATCACGGCCTGTGTGCTGGTTACGCAAGGCGTGCACGACACCCAAAATTTGATTGTCAGCTTTGCCTTGTGGCAGGCCTGCAGGCAGCGTGACATCAATGCCGCCAGTTTGGAAGTAAAGCTTGCCGCCTGCTTCAACGTGCCCCGTTTTGCCCAGTGCGATGCCTGAGGACGGGTCGACACGTTGACCGCAACTCAGATCTGCAGCCAAACCATCCAAGTCCCGGCTGACTTGACGGGCATTACGCGCCACCTCAGTCATGCCCTTTTTGTGGCCATCAAGCTCTTCGAGCGTGATCATGGGCAGATAGATGTCGTGCTCTTGAAAACGGAACAGCGACATCGGATCGTGCAGCAACACATTGGTGTCCAACACGAACAGTTTGGGCGGGCCCTCGCTGACGCGACCTCGGCGGGTTGCGGTAGGGGCCATGCTGACGTGCGCAGGTGGCGTGTTGGCTTTGCTGGCCATGGTCGGCGCCATCGGTCTTTCCATCACGACAGGCGATACGTTGCGCGCTGTTTTAGCGATGGAAGGGATCAGTTTGGGTAGATCGTGGGTTGGCTCGTGGCTGGCGATGGATACTGATTTCACTGACGAGACGCGTGTCGTGCTTTTGGCCGGCTTAACCGGTTTGGGTTGCGACAAGAAGTCGTCAGTGCTCAGCATGTCAGCACGTTTGGTTGGCGGCTTAGGCAATGGCATGTTGAAGTCCGTGGCAAGAGTGGCACAAACAAAAAGGCCGCACAGAACGATGTGCGGCCTCGGGCGGATCGATCAATCGGGCGTCGAGTTGACGCTTGGTTGATCGGTGATCTGAAGGTGGGCTAAGTCGAGAAAAACGCAGAACCATGGTTTGATTATGCACACACGATGCCCTTGTCGATGCGCTGTTGCTGTACGTCAACAGGGCGTGTTTCACGCTTTTGATAAGCCATCTTGTGTGTTGAGCAAGAAAAAAGCGCCATGTAGGCGCTTTTTCGACGGCGAACCGTTTACCAGTCTGATCTCTCGATCAAGCTGCTTCTTGCTTGGGTTCTTTGATGGCTTTGACAGCGTTCAGCACATCTTCGACGTGACCGGCCACTTTGATGCCACGCCACTCTTCGCGCAGCACACCATCAGGGCCAACGAGGAAGGTTGAGCGTTCGATGCCTTTGACTTTTTTTCCGTACATGATTTTGTTCTTCACCACACCGAACATGTGGCAAAGCTTTTCTTCGGTGTCGGCGATCAGTTCAAAGGGTAACTCGAGGTTCTCTTTGAACTTGTCATGTGAGGTGAGGTTGTCGCGTGAAACGCCGAAAACAACAGCCCCCGCCTTGACGAACTCACTGTGGGCATCGCGAAACTGCATGGCCTCAGTGGTGCAGCCCGGGGTGTGATCCTTCGGGTAAAAGTACAGTACAACAGCTTGCCCCACATATCCCTGAGGTGTGAATTTCACACCTCCGGTGGCGACAGCTTCGAATTCCGGCAAAATTTTGTTAAGGGCGGGTGTCATATTGTAGTGATCAGCAGCCTACGTGAAGATTAGCCCATTATAAGTGCTTCTTCATTCATCCATTCATCTGACGAGCACGGCCCCCAAATGGAGGGATTCCATTTTTCAGATCAAGGGCCCCAGCAGGGCTGCCATGACGTGCCGTCCTTCTCCGACAAGGATGTTGTAGGTGCGGCATGCCGCAGCGGTGTCCATGGTTTCGATGCCAATGCGGGCCGCCATCAGCGGGCGAAGCAAGGCCGGCGATACGAAACGCAATATCTTGCCGCTGCCAAATACAACGAGTTCAGGTCGCAGTTGGGCGATGGCGGCAAAATGGGCTTCGGTCAGGTCAGACAGTCCTGTCACTGGCCAAGCCATCACTGGGCCTGTGCATGGAACCAAGATACTGCCTTGGTGCGTTTGGCCATTGACGGTGACGGTATCGGCCGTGTGGGCATTGATGATGTTGACGCCTTCGGCGCGGTCTGCAATCAGCTTCATGATATGAAATTCGATGTATCAGTGGCTTCAATTTAGGCCATGACGGCTCTTGGTCAGCGGCCTCAATGGCCGGACTGTAGCGCAGTCTGGTGCAGGCTTGCTCGTGCGCTTTATTGCGCGTTATTGGTAGAGGCTTTGCCGCTTGTCATGCGAAGGGAGGACCAAGCTGTGAGAAACTTGCAAACTCACCTTTTTTGCCCGCGCTTGCCTGTCAAAGGCGAGGCTGCAGGTGCAAAAAGGCCACAAGCCTGATTCGGAGACCGTTTTGAAGCCCATAGCCAAGTCCAGCAAACTCGCCAACGTCTGTTACGACATCCGTGGGCCCGTGCTGGAAAAGGCGCGTCAGATGGAGGAAGAAGGGCACAAAATCATCAAGCTCAACATCGGTAACTTGGCCGTGTTCGGGTTGGAGCCGCCTGACGAAATCGTGCAGGACATGATCCGGAACTTGTCCGGGGCAGCAGGCTATACAGACTCAAAGGGCTTGTTTGCGCCGCGTAAGTCTGTGGTGCACTACTGCCAAGAAAAGCAGATTCAAGGCGTGACGGTCGATGACGTCTACTTGGGTAACGGGGCTTCTGAGTTGATCGTGATGTCGCTCAATGCCTTGCTCAATGAAGATGACGAAGTCTTGATACCTTCGCCTGATTACCCGCTCTATACGGCAGCGGTGTCATTGTCTGGTGGTCGCCCCGTTCACTATGTTTGTGATGAGCAGTCGGACTGGTTCCCGGATATAGCTGATATCCGCGCCAAAATTTCGCCGCGTACCCGTGCGATCGTGGTCATCAACCCGAACAACCCAACCGGTGCGCTCTACCCTGAGAGTTTGCTGCGCGAGATCGTTCAGGTCGCACGCGAGCACAGCCTGATCGTCTTGGCTGACGAGATCTACGACAAAACGCTGTACGACGGCCACAGCCACACCAGCATCGCTTCGTTGGCTGATGATGTTTTGTTCCTCACCTTCAATGGCCTGAGCAAAAACTACCGCTCATGTGGCTACCGTGCGGGCTGGATGGTGGTGTCGGGCGAAAAACGCCACGCCAAGGACTACATCGAAGGCCTGAACATGCTGGCCTCGATGCGCTTGTGCGCCAACACGCCAGGCCAATTGGCCATCCAGACGGCTTTGGGTGGCACACAGAGCATCAAAGAGTTGGTCGCACCAACAGGGCGTTTGTGCAGGCAACGCGATCTGGCCTATGACCTGCTCAATCAGATACCGGGTGTCAGTGTGGTCAAGCCCAAGGGCGCGCTCTACATGTTCCCCAAGCTTGACCCGAAGATGTACCCCATCGCCGATGACCAGCAATTCGCTTACGAGTTGTTGGCCGAAGAAAAAGTGTTGATCGTGCAGGGCACCGGTTTTAACTGGGCGCACCCGGATCACTTCCGATTGGTGTTCCTGCCCAATAGCGATGACTTGACCGATGCCATTGGTCGTATCGCCCGCTTCTTGGATGGCTATCGCAAACGCCACGCCTGATTTTGATGAACCCAGCGAGGCGTGTTGAGTCGCCTCGCAGATCTGTATTTTGAAAGCTTCCCTATGAGTCAACAACAACTCCGCCCTTTGAAGGTCGGCCTGATGGGTATTGGTACTGTCGGTGCTGGTACGTTCACCGTACTGAGTCGCAACCAAGATGAGATTCGTCGTCGCGCTGGCCGTGGCATTGAGGTCACCATGGTGGCCGATCTCAATACCGAGCGTGCCAAAGAGATCGTGGGCGATGCAGCCCAAGTGGTTGCAGATGCCCGTCAGATCATCGCCAACCCTGAGATCGACGTGGTGGTTGAGTTGATTGGTGGATATGGCATTGCCAAGGCTTTGGTGCTGGAGGCGATCGCGGCGGGTAAACACGTGGTCACGGCCAATAAGGCCTTGCTCGCCGTGCACGGCACTGAGATATTCGCCGCTGCGCGTGCCAAGGGTGTTGTTGTGGCCTTTGAGGCCGCCGTAGCTGGTGGCATCCCCATCATCAAGGCGCTGCGTGAGGGCCTGACGGCCAACCACATTCAGTGGGTTGCAGGCATCATCAATGGCACGACCAACTTCATCCTGTCCGAGATGCGAGACAAGGGTTTGGATTTTGACGTGGTGCTGAAAGAAGCGCAGCGTTTGGGTTACGCCGAAGCTGACCCGACGTTCGACATCGAAGGCGTGGATGCGGCTCACAAAGCCACGCTGATCAGTGCCATCGCTTTTGGCGTACCTGTTCAGTTTGATAAAGCTTATGTCGAGGGTATTGCCAAGCTGTCGGCCACCGATATCACTTACGCCGAGCAACTGGGTTACCGCATCAAACTGCTGGGTATCACCAAACGGCGTGACTCGGGTATTGAGTTGCGTGTGCACCCCACGTTGATCCCGACCAAGCGCTTGATCGCCAACGTCGAGGGGGCCATGAACGCGGTGGTGGTGCAAGCCGATGCCGTGGGTACGACGCTTTACTACGGCAAGGGCGCAGGCTCTGAGCCGACGGCCTCTGCTGTGATCGCTGATCTGGTCGACATTGGGCGTTTGCTCGATGCCGCGCCTGCCTCGCGCGTGCCATCTCTGGCTTTCCAGCATGATGAGTTGTCGACCTTGCCGATTCTGCCAATTGAGGACGTGATCACATCCTTCTATTTGCGTTTGCGTGTCGCTGACCAAGCGGGTGTGTTGGCCAAAATCACGGGTATTTTGGCCGAGCAAGAAATCTCGATCGATGCCGTGATCCAGCGGGAGGCCGATGAGGTGAGCGGCGAGGGTGGCAATCAGACTGATTTGATCATCCTGACCCATGACACAACCGAGGGGCGCATGAACAAGGTATTGGGTCAAATCCAAGCCTTGCCTAGCGTGCTGGCACCTGTGGTGCGTCTGCGCAAGGAAGAGTTGGCATGAAGTACGTCAGCACCCGGGGGGACAAAACCGAGCGTGGTTTCTCGGAGATTTTGCTTGAGGGGCTGGCCCCCGATGGCGGCTTGTACCTGCCCACGTCCTACCCGCAGATCGACGATGCCACGCTGACCAAATGGCGTGGTTTGAGTTACGCGGCTTTGGCCAATGAGATATTGTCTCTGTACATCGACGATATCCCCGCTGCTGACCTGAAGGACATCGCGACACGCACCTACACCAAGGCAGTTTATGGCTTTGATGAGATCACCCCCCTGAAGCCTTTGGAGCCAGGTCTGGCGCTGCAAGCCTTGTCAAATGGCCCGACTTTGGCCTTCAAAGACATGGCCATGCAGTTGTTGGGTAACTTGTTTGAGTACGAGTTGGGGCGCCGTGGCGAGTCACTTAATATCTTGGGCGCGACCTCGGGCGACACGGGCAGTGCAGCTGAATACGCCATGCGCGGCAAGAAGGGCGTGCGTGTTTTCATGTTGTCGCCTCATGGCCGCATGAGCCCGTTCCAGCAGGCGCAGATGTTCAGCCTGCAAGACCCCAACATCTTTAACCTGGCGGTTGAGGGCGTCTTCGACGATGCGCAAGATATCGTCAAGGCGGTCTCCAACGACTTGGCGTTCAAGCGTCAGTACAAGATTGGTACAGTCAATTCGATCAACTGGGCACGTTTGTTGGCTCAGGTCGTTTACTACTTTGCTGGCTATTTTTACGCCACCAAGTCGAACGCCGAGAAGGTCAGTTTCACCGTGCCTTCCGGTAATTTTGGCAACGTGTGCGCGGGCCATGTCGCCCGGTCCATGGGCTTGCCTATTGATCAGTTGGTTGTTGCGACCAACGAGAACAATGTGCTCGATGAGTTCTTCAGAACGGGCAGCTACCGTGTGCGCGGCAGTGCCGAAACGTATGAGACCTCATCGCCATCGATGGACATCTCTAAGGCGTCCAATTTCGAGCGCTTTGTCTTTGACTTGTTAGGCCGTGATGGCGCACGCGTGAAGTCCTTGTTCAAGGATGAGATCGATCAGCGCGGTGAGTTCCACATCAGTGCAACAGAGTTCGCGAAAGTGGCGCAATACGGCTTCGTGTCAGGCGCCAGCAAGCACAGCGATCGCTTGTCAACCATCAAGGACACCTTTGATCGTTTTGGCGTGTTGATTGACACCCATACGGCCGATGGTTTGAAGGTCGCGCGCGAGCATGTCAAGCCGGGCATCACGATGTTGGTGCTGGAGACTGCGCTGCCAGCTAAATTTGCCGAAACGATTGTGGAGGCAACGGGCCAGCAGCCCGAGCGGCCGCACTGGATCGAGGGGCTAGAAGGCCTAGAGGATCGACCTAAACGTTTTGTGGTGGTGCCTAAGCAAGCGCAGTTCATCAAGGACTACATCGTCCAGCATTGCAACGATTCGGCCTCCAAGTAAGTCATGACTGCAGTCTTTAAGCCCTTGATGCCGCTTGATGATGCTTGGGCGCATCTTCGGTCTGCGGTTGAGCAACATGTCGCGACGCCCGCAGGCATGCGGGGTACCGAGATGGTGTCCAGTTTGGATGCCTTGGGGCGCGTGCTGGCTGCGGATCTCGTCTCGCCTGTTGATGTGCCTCCGTTGGACAACAGTGCGATGGACGGTTATGCCGTTCGCGCGGCAGACCTGAGCTTGGCAGGCTCATCTGCCGCGGTCGCTTTGCCGCTGGCTCAACGTATTGCAGCTGGGCAAATGGGGGTGGCTTTGCAAGCTGGTGCCTGTGCTCGGATATTCACTGGCGCACCCGTTCCTGACGGTGCGGATGCGGTGGTCATGCAAGAGCACACAGAGGCGGGCGCTGCCGATGGGCGCGTGCAGTTCAATCACATCGTCAAGGCGGGCCAAAACATCCGCTTGCGTGGGGAAGACATCCGCCAAGGGCAGTCGGTGCTCAGCGCTGGTTTGCGTCTAGGGCCGGCCGCGTTGGGTGTGGCCGCTTCGGTCGGCGCTGCTGACTTATCGGTATTTAAGCGACCACGTGTGGCCGTTTTAACCACAGGCAATGAACTGGTGATGCCAGGGCAGACTTTGCCTGCAGGCGCCATCTACAACAGCAATCGCCACACTTTGCGCGGGTTGGTTGAGGCTGTGGGCGCTGTAGCGCAGGATGCGGGCATCGTGCCGGACCACCTTGAGGCTACTCGGGCAGCATTGCGCCAAGCGGCTCAACACGCTGACTTGGTTATCAGCAGCGGTGGCGTGTCCGTTGGTGAGGAGGATCATCTGCGTGCAGCCGTCGAGGCCGAAGGTGGCTTGGCGTTTTGGGCACTGGCGATCAAGCCTGGCAAGCCCTTTGTTTTTGGTTGGCTCCGTCGAGACGATGGCAGCCGCGCCTTGTACATGGGTTTGCCCGGCAACCCCGTTGCCAGCTTCATGACCTACTTGTTGCTTGTCAGGCCTGTGTTGGGCGTCTTGGCTGGGGAGGCTTGGTCCTTGCCTCAGTCGATTCAACTGCCTGCTGACTTTACGTGGCCCAAGGCCGACAAGCGCCGTGAGTTTGTGCGTGCTCGGCTGACGCCTGAAGGGCGTGTTCAGATCTACCCCAATCAGGGCTCTGGCGTGCTGACATCGGCAGCTTGGGCAGATGGTGTGGTTGACTTGGCGCCTGGCATGACGGTGCAGCCTGGTGACATGGTCTCTTACGTCCCTATGCGCGAGTTGCTTCAACCGGCCTTTGCGACATCGCAAGGTGAGGGCGCTGGTTCATGAGGATATCTGTACGGTACTTCGCTTCCGTGCGTGAAAAATTAGGCGCAGGTGAATCGCTCGTTTTAGACGCTGCGCTGGATGAGCCTTTGCCCTGCACGGTGGGCGAGCTCCATAGCTGGCTTGTCAAGCGCTCGCCCTTGCATGCCGACGCGTTGGACGAGAGCAAGGGCTTGCGTACGGCCTTCAATCAGACCCTGTGCTCGGATGATCAAGCACTCAGTGACGGCGCGGAAATCGCGTTCTTCCCTCCGGTAACCGGCGGTTGACATGGCGATGCCCGCGCCGATCTTGCCGACAGCCATCACCATTGAAGGCGCACTGGCGTGTGTGCGTGTCAGCTCTGAGGATTTCGATTTATCGGCCGAGGTGCACGCTTTGCGGGCGGGTGATGCCGGCGTAGGCGCCGTGGTCAGCTTTGTCGGCACAGTGCGGGAGTGGGTTGCTGAGCAGCACAATGGGGAGCTTGCTGGCGCATCCGAGATGGAGTTAGAACACTATCCGGGCATGACCGAGCGCAGCATCGCCCAGCTGATTGTGCAGGCTTGGCAGCGCTTTGATGTCAGGGGCGTCAGAGTGATTCACCGCGTTGGGCCACTGGCAGTTTCAGATCAAATTGTCTTGGTGGCCGTGACCTCTGCACACCGAGGTCAGGCATTTCAGTGCGCTGAATTTTTGATGGATTGGCTCAAAACCCAAGCGCCGTTCTGGAAAAAAGAGTCCTCAGGTGGCGAAAGCCGTTGGGTTGATGCCCGACACAGTGACGATCAAGCCGCCGCACGCTGGGGCGGCTCGGCTGCAGTTAATTCGCTTCCCAATCTGCCGATATAACACCATCGTTCGGAAGATGGGCTTTGGGCATGTTGTCGATTGACATATATACCTGTTACTCGGTCGCGGGTTTGGGTGCGCTGATTGGTTTGGGTTTGATCGGCATGATCCGTACGGATCAGCCTCGCGTGACTTACGCGTTGACGCTCTTTCGTTGGTCGCTTATGTGCTTTGCGGTGATGCTGTTGGTCCAGTTCAGCCCGAGCCGCCTGCGACCTGAAATACTCAAGTTGGTCATTGGCTTTGCTGGATCCGGTGTGGCGTTATTGGGGTGGTCATTCAGGCAACTCAACGGCCGGAGAACCCCACCTGTTTTGGGTTTTGTTGTGACCGCCAGTGTCGGGTTGACGCTGTGGCTGGTCGGGGCGTTTGGCTCCGATCAACAGTACGTACAAACCATCGGCGTTTTGTTTTGCTTGCTTAGCCTAGGGCTGGCGATAGACCAAGGCTTGATCACGATAAGCAGCAGCAAGCTCAAAGGCAGCGATTTGGCACTGCTGGTTGCAGCGGCTGAGTTCGCACTGAATTGGGTCATCGTGGCGGTCTGGGCCTTCGCGGTACCAGGCCCATATCACGCACATTGGTTACACATGCCTGAGTGGCTGATGCCTGTGACCGGCCTGAGTTTTGCGCTGTTGCCGCTCACCGTCGCTGCTGCTGTGCTGGTGACGATCAATGATCGGCTGAGTCAGCAGTTGCGGGCCAGGGCGCTTTCCGATGACTTGACTGGTGCCTTGTCACGCCGAGGGTTGCGCGAGCTTGGTGAGCGCATGGTCGCCTTGCACACCAGTCAGGCCAGCGTATTGGCTGTTTTGATGATCGACCTTGATTTTTTCAGCAGCGTGAACGATCGATATGGACACACCGTTGGTGATGACGTGCTGCGTCATGTCACACAGGTTTTGCGCGAGCACTTGCGAGAGGATGCCCTGCTGGCGCGCTACGGCGGTGAGGAGTTGTCGGTCTTGCTGCCAGTGAGATCCCGTGCAGAAGCTCAAGCGGTTGCCGAGCGTTTGCGGGAGTCAGTGGAGTTCAGCCCTTGGGAGGCACGCAGTGGCACGGTTCGGGTCACGATCAGTGTGGGCATCAGTTTCCATGGTGCCGCCACAACCTTGCAAGATGATTTGGCTCGTGCTGAAGTGTGTCTTGATGAAGCCAAGCGGATGGGGCGCAATCGCGTGGTCGCAGGCGACAGAGAACGTTGACTTGTTGATGGTTGGCGTTGATCTGGCTCAATATTTGAAGGTTTGCCAGACCTTGAAATGCCCCTCAATCGCCTCATCTTCATGAACAATCAACCCTGATTGACAGGGCACTGGAGTGTTCATGCGACTCGACAAACTCACCACCAAATTCCAAGAAGCGTTGACAGAAGCTCAAAGCTTGGCTGTGACACGCGACAACCCCTACATTGAGCCCGCGCACATCTTGCTCGCCATGTTGCGCCAAGATGAGGGCCCGAAGGCCTTGCTGGAGCGTGCGGGCGTGTCTGTCAATGCGCTTGCGCCTGCACTGGAAAAGCAAATCGAGAAGCTGCCCCAGGTTCAAGGCGCCGATCAGGTTCAAGCAGGCCGTGATACGGTCAGTCTGCTGCAGGGGGCTGAAAAGGAAGCGCACAAGCAAGGCGACCCCTATATCGCCAGTGAGATGTTTCTGCTTGCCTTGGCAGATCACAAAGGCGAGACCGCCATCTTGGCGCGCGATTTCGGTATGAACCGCAAGTCGCTTGAAGCCGCCGTTCAAGCCGTTCGTGGAGACCAAAAAGTGGACAACCCAGAAGCCGAAGGCCAGCGCGAGGCGCTCAAAAAATACACCATGGATCTGACTGAGCGTGCCCGTGCAGGCAAGCTCGATCCGGTCATCGGACGTGATGAAGAAATCCGTCGTGCGATCCAAGTTCTGCAACGTCGCACCAAGAACAACCCCGTGCTGATTGGCGAACCAGGCGTGGGTAAAACGGCCATCGTCGAAGGCCTGGCTCAACGCATTGTGGCCGGTGAGGTGCCCGATACCTTGCGCAACAAGCGCGTACTGGTGCTGGACATGGCTGCCTTGCTGGCTGGTGCCAAGTACCGCGGTGACTTCGAGGAGCGTCTCAAAGGTGTTCTCAAAGAAGTGGCCAAGGATGAAGGCCAGACCATTGTTTTCATTGATGAAATCCACACAATGGTGGGCGCTGGCAAGGCCGAAGGTGCCATGGATGCAGGCAACATGCTCAAGCCTGCGCTGGCCCGAGGCGAGCTGCACTGTATTGGCGCGACCACCTTGGACGAGTACCGCAAGTACATAGAGAAAGACGCAGCCCTTGAGCGCCGCTTCCAGAAGATCATCGTTGGCGAGCCCACCGTTGAGGCCACCGTTGCCATCCTGCGCGGCTTGAAAGAAAAGTACGAAGTTCACCATGGCGTCGAGATCACCGACCCGGCCATCGTCGCCGCTGCCGAGTTGTCTCACCGCTACATCACCGATCGGTTCTTGCCCGACAAGGCCATTGACCTCATTGATGAGGCCGCAGCCAAGGTCAAGATCGAGATCGACTCCAAGCCTGAGGCGTTGGATCGTTTGGACCGCCGATTGATACAGCTCAAAATCGAGCGCGAGGCCGTCAAGCGTGAAAAGGATGAGGCCTCGATCAAGCGGCTGGGTTTGATCGAAGAGGAAATCGTCAAGTTGCAGCGTGAGTACGCCGACCTTGAAGACATCTGGAAGGCTGAGAAGGCCCAAGCCCAAGGCTCGGCCACAGTCAAGGAAGACATCGACAAGATCCGCTTCCAGATTGAGGAGTTCACGCGCAAAGGTGACTTCAACAAGGTCGCCGAACTGCAATACGGCAAATTGCCCGAATTGGAGCAACGCCTGAAGGATGCGCAGGATAAAGAAACAGCCAAAACCAAGCTCAGTGGCAAGCCCACACTGTTGCGTACACAAGTGGGTGCTGAAGAAATCGCCGAAGTCGTGGCACGCGCCACGGGCATCCCTGTGTCCAAGCTGCTGCAAGGTGAGCGTGACAAACTGCTGACCATGGAGGACAAGTTGCATGACCGTGTCGTCGGCCAGCAAGAGGCCATCGTGGCGGTCTCTGATGCCATACGACGCTCGCGCGCAGGCTTGTCAGACCCTGGTAGGCCCTATGGTTCGTTCCTGTTTTTGGGGCCAACTGGCGTGGGTAAAACTGAACTGTGTAAGGCCTTGGCCGGTTTCTTGTTCGACAGCGAAGAGCACTTGATTCGCATCGACATGAGCGAGTTCATGGAGAAGCACTCTGTGAGCCGGATGATCGGTGCGCCCCCAGGCTATGTGGGCTACGAAGAGGGCGGCGCCTTGACCGAGGCCGTGCGCCGCAAGCCTTACAGCGTGGTGTTGCTCGATGAGGTCGAGAAGGCCCACCCGGATGTGTTCAACGTGCTGCTGCAGGTGCTGGATGATGGTCGCCTGACCGATGGCCAAGGGCGCACTGTGGACTTCAAAAATACCGTGATTGTGATGACCTCGAATTTAGGCTCTCACCAGATCATGCAGATGGCGGGGCAGCCGTCATCAGAGATCAAGGATGCTGTGTGGGTTGAGGTGAAACAGCACTTCCGCCCCGAGTTCCTGAACCGCATTGACGAGGTGGTGGTGTTCCACGCTTTGGACATGGCCAACATCCAGTCGATTGCCAAGATCCAGCTCAAGGGTTTGGAGGGGCGCTTGGCTCTGTTGGATATGAAGCTGGAGGTCACGCCAGAAGCCTTGATCGAGTTGGCCAAGGTGGGCTTCGACCCTGTGTTTGGTGCACGGCCTTTGAAGCGTGCCATCCAGCAGCGGATCGAGAACCCCTTGTCCAAGTTGATTTTGCAAGGTCAGTTCGGGCCGAATGATGTGATCCCGGTCAAGGTAGATGCCAAGACCGGGGAGTTTCGTTTTGAACGAACCGTGCACTGATGGTTTTGCTTAGAACTTAAACCCACTTAAAACAGTCTGAACGGTGCTCACGGCATTGCTTGCCGTGCCAGCAATCTTAGGGATCACCTGCACGTCAACCTTGTTTGCGTTTGCGTTCGTCTTGATCAGCAGCACATCGGCGTTGGGTGCCGATGTCACGCTGCCTCCCAGCACGATGGCTGTGTAGCCGTTGGGGTATTGGCGTGCGGGAACAAAGACTTCAGTATGGGCTTGTCTGTCGATCTTGCCTTGTGGGTTGGTGGCTGAGTAGCTCAGTTTGAATGCCTTCGTCGTGCGGTTAAAACCGTAGGACTGCGGGGTGCCGGCAACAGCCAAGGGATAAGGCCGGACCAACACGTTCAGCTTGTCGTGAACGAGGTTGTCACCGCTTGGAGGCAAAGTAGGGTCCTTGATAACGCCCTCCCAAGGCCGTTCGCCGGAGTCGCCTGTGCCAGCGGGGTCTTTCGCGAACCATGCCCAGTGTGTCCACGGCAGCATGTGCTTGTCGGCGACATCTACAACATGGCCAATGTCCTTGACATCTTCTGTGGCTCCGAACTCGCCCATGAGTGGTGGCGTGTTCTCACGGATACCTTTGCTCACGTGACTGTTGATGTTGTAACTCTCCAATGACTGGCATAAACCGAGGGTCTTGCTTGGGGGGGTATAGGGCAGCGACAGCTGCCGTGCAGGCATGGTGGGACAGTATTGGTGGAACGAATAGACAGCTCTGGGTGCCTTGAGCGTGGCGCCAGAGGCATAGCCCATGCTGTGGTGGTAGCCAGGCTCCCAGATGATCAACCGATTGGGGTCAACCTTGTGGATCGCCTTTTGCATTTTATTGTTGAAGGCAGTGACCCTGACATCATGAGGTGCGCACCCTGTGAAGCCCGTTAGCCAGCAAAGCTGGGTGTACGAGCCTGACTGTGGCTCATTCATCAGATCAAAGCCGATGACGCCAGGGACGCCAATAAATTTCTTGGCAACGTAAGCCCACGCGTTGGCGTAGTGATCCTGAATGCCGATGCCGTCTGGTGCGTGGCGATTGGCGTAGAAGTTGTCGAACGCCCGTTGCAGAGCCGGATTGAAGGTCGGGTTGGCGTAATAGTTGATGTTGATGTTCGGAATGCCATCTGTGAAGACAGCCCATTTCGGCGCGCCGTGACCGGCAAATTCTTCTGAATAGTTGTCCTGGAAGAACGTCAGCGCGGTGTAGATGCCCCTAGCGTGGAGCATCTTGATGTGGTTGATGTATTGGTCGATGAACGCGTCGTCATATTTGCCCGGCTCGGGCTCAACTTTGGCCCACTTGATGCCAAGTCTGATTTGGGTCAAACCCTCTTTGGCCAGAAGGTCTGCATCTTCAGGTCTGATAAAAGGCGTGTGAGGTTCAAACTTGTTGATGGAGTTCAGCCCATGCTGAATCACGACGCGACCTTGGGCGTCGACGATCCAGCGTCCTACTGTATTGAATGGTTCTAGGTTTTTGGGTAAATTATTCGTTGCTGCAAAAGCTGATGCGCTCATGAGCGCAGCAAGAGCAATAGGCATTATCTTTAAACGAAGTACAGTTGACATCACTGATCCTGTTGGTGGGACGACTTTGAACTCGCTAAAACCCCCGTTTGGTTTCAGCGCATAGGTTCAAAGCATAGTTTTCAGGACAATCAGATGTCGAGGGGTTTTTGCGCCAGCAAGGCTAGATTGGCGCCAAAATGGGTCCTTGATAACCCTTAATGGTTATGCTCTCTGTACGTCGATGGGGCAACGGCTTCCCACCGTTTGAACGCCCTGCGGAAGTTGGCCAAGTCTGTATAGCCTAGTAAATAAGCCACTTCTTGGATGCTCAGCCTGTCTGATTTGAGGTGCTCCAGTGCGAGCATATGCCGCACAGATTCCAGAATCTCTTTGTAGGACGTGCCCTCGTCTTGCAAGCGGCGGTGGAGTGTGCGAGGGGTGAGGTGGAAAAGCCGCGCAGTGACGTTGAGCGTGGGGAAGCCGCTCTGCTTTTCCAACATAACTCGCTTAATCCGCGCACTCAAAGACCGTGGCTGGGTGATTTGATCCAGTTCACGTTGGCAGATCTGACTGGCTTCATTGAAGGTGGTCGGGTCGGCCATTTTGAGCGGCTCATCGATAGCCGCTACTGGCAAGGTGAAGCCTGCCCAAGTTTGACCATAGCGCACCTCGCACTTGAACAAGTCGTGCGCCAGATCAGCGTAGTCCGGTTCATCAAATGGGAAGTACACACAGTCAATGTGGTGGGCGCCCATGGTGATGAAGTCGAGCAGGTTTTTGATGGTCAGGATGATTGTTTCTAGTACAGGGCCTCGGATGGTTCCGAGCGGGCAGGCCTCATGGAAGATGATGCGCAGCGACGCGCCATGAACTTCATGGCTGGCTGAGACCAAGGTGGTTCGCACCTTGATGAATTTTTCGAATAAATCGAGCAGTTGCCTCAGTGTGCCGCTGTTCATGGCGGCATAGCCCAAGATGCCGTGGCTGTTGACTTGCAAGCGTTCACCCACAAGCAAGCCAAAGGCGGGCTCGTTGGTGATGGTCAATGCGCTTTCAATCAGTCGATGGAATGCTGGGTAAGACAGGCTTTGCAGGGGATCACCTGCTGGCGTCGCCGTTTGATCGACTTGTTTGAGCCACAGCGCCACATCACCACCCATGCTCTCAATCTGGTCGGCGACCTGTCGTATGTACTGTGCTGGGAGCGTGAAATTTGTGACGGGCATGACTTTGTGCGCAACGGTGGGTGCAGGATTGTCAATAAATGACCTGTGAATGTCAACCGTAAACCTGTCCACTTGAATGTGAGATCTCTACCATGACGGTATTCCTTGATCTAGATTTGACTTTTCCGGAGAGCGTATGTTTTCGTTCCTTGCCAAAAAGAAACCGACCACAGCACGCATCAACGACGTGGCGATCACGGTCCATCCGAAAGAGACCTTGCTGCAAGCCGCTTTGCGCGAGGGGATTGATTTCCCGCACAGCTGCCGCGTGGGTGGTTGCGCCTCGTGCAAGTGCAAGCTGGTTGAGGGTAAAGTCAAAGAGTTGACCAAGGCCGCTTATGTGCTGTCCGATGATGAATTGGACCAAGGCTATATCTTGGCGTGTCAGAGCGTGCCACAGAGCGATGTCTCGATACAGGTTGACATGTCAAGCCAGCAAGCCATGCGCCGCGTTACCGGTAAGGTGATCGGGCAGGACAAGCTCACGCACGACATCACCCGTCTGCGTGTTCAATTGGATGAAAGCTTGCCTTATAAAGCGGGTCAGTTCGCCAACATCAGCGTGGGCGCTCAAAGCGACATCAGTCGCAGCTACTCCTTTGCGACACCACCGCAGCCAGACTCCAAAGTCAGCTTTTTTGTCAGAAAAATACCGGGCGGCGTGTTCTCTTCACTGATCAATGACCAGTCTGTGATCGGTCAACCCGTGAGCGTGGAGGGGCCTGCAGGTGACTTCTGGTTGCGTCCAGCCGATGCGCCCTTGTTATTGATCGCTGGCGGCAGTGGCTTGGCACCGGTCGTGGCGTTGTTGCAAGAGGCCTTGAACGCAGGCGTCTCTCGCCCCGTTACCTTGCTGTTTGGCGCCCGTGAAGAGCGGGACCTGTATGCACTGGATGTGATTGACCAAATTGCCAGCAAGTGGCAAGGTAAGTTCGTGTTCATGCCCGTTCTGTCAGCGGCCGCGGACGACGCTCCTTGGCGCGGCGAGCGTGGTTTGGTCTCCGACAAAATCCCCGCCTTGCTAGAGCCTGGCTCACACGCCTACCTGTGTGGCCCACCCGTGATGATTGATATTTGTACAGCCTTGCTGCGTGATAACGGCATTCAACGTGAGCACATTCACGCAGACCGTTTCACCACGCTGCACGACACCATGGCAGTTGTGGCCTGACCGACCACCACCCCGATATTTAAACCCTCCTCACTACAAGAGAGATCACCATGAAACTACTGCACTACCTCAAGTATTTTCTGTTTCACGCCATGGGGCTTTTGGCGCTCATGACGATCCTGACAGGTGGACACCAAATTGCGATCGGCTTGGTTGCCATACTGGTCATCTACATGCTGGGTGATGCCGTTTTCGGGGATGACACCTCGACGCCTGCATTCAAGTACCCCGGGATATTGACTGTACAGCTGTGGTTCGCCTTGCCTTTGCTGGCCATGATTGTGTTTGCGGCTGTGTGGAGTGTCTGCGCAGGCGACCCTCTTGGGTTTGGCGCATGGGTTACGCAATTGACAGGCTACGATCTGTTGGCTGCACGTGATGCCACCACGTTTGGTGACCACGTGGCCACGGTGTTGGTGACAGGCTTGATGATCGGCATGGTTGGTACCATTCCCGCGCATGAGTTGACTCACCGCACTTGGGATCCCATTTCGATGTTTGTGGGACGTTGGTTGTTGGCCTTCAGCTTTGACACGATTTTTGCCATTGAGCACGTGTACGGCCATCATCGTTACGTTTCAACCATTGATGACCCGGCGACCGCACCACGTGGCCGCAACGTGTACTTCCATATCGTTGCATCAACCATCAAGGGCAACATCAGTGCGTGGGAGATTGAAAAGAAGCGCCTGAAGCGTGCTGGCAAAGGCGCATTCTCGGTGGGTAATGAGGTCATTCGTGGTCACTTGATGAGTGTCATCTTGGTCGCTGCGGCTTGGGCGCTCGGTGGTTGGCAGGCAGCAGGCTTTTTTGTGCTCTGCGCTTTGTGGGGCAAGTCACTGCTGGAAATCGTCAACTACATGGAGCACTATGGCATGGTGCGCAATCCACTGACGCCGGTGCAGCCACGCCACTCATGGAACACAAACAAGCGTGTGAGCTCTTGGATGATGTTCAACCTGACGCGCCACTCCCATCACCATGCGCAAGGTGAAGTGCCCTTCCAAGATCTCAAGCCATTCCCTGATGCGCCAATGATGATCAACGGCTACCTGACAACCATTGTTGTGGCCCTGATCCCGCCGCTGTGGCACAAGCTGATGACGCCCAAAGTCTTGGCTTGGGACCGGGATTACGCAACAGCAGAAGAGCGCATCCTAGCGGCCAAGGCCAACTCAATCAGTGGCATTCCAGATTTGGTCAATGCCAAGATGCCAGCCTGATGCCATGGGTTCAAGCCTTGGTGTCAACCGCACCTTTGAAGGTGAGTTGACTGCTGGTAGCTGAGACCGAAAACACCGCTGAAGCGGCTGATTGATGGCTCATCAAGGCTTGGTAGGTTGACATCATGTTTTGAGCATGATTGCCGGTGTATTTTGCAGCAGTGGCCAGTGCGCTGGCTTGCATATTCTGGCGATCAAAGGCTTCTGCTTGTTTGTCCATCGCGGTCAAGCGGGCAGTCAGCGATGGCGTTGATTTATCCGCCTTCAGTACAGCGGCCACATTAGCCTTGTCTTTGTCGCTGCCCGTCATAGTCAGTGCGCCATGGGCATCCACATTGAACTCCACAGCGCCTGTCAGCGGTTTGCCAGCCTTGCTGAGGGCCGCATTGATATCCTTGGCTAGGCCCAACTGCACTTTGTTGAGTTGCTGTCGGGCGAGCGCTGACTTGCTGTTTTGTACAGGCGCAGCCGCTTTCGCCGTTGCGGCTTTCAATGAGGCGTCGCTCGTTGCGGTTGATTCTGACTTTTGCGTTTGACTAGAAGACGTGCTTGAGCCGTACGCAGATAGCGCACGAGACAGGCTCATACTGTTGTTCACCATGAGATATCCTGCTTGTAGCCATATCAATACGGGGATCATGCCCTCTGCTTCTGCGCAGCTAGGCTGAGAAATGACCTCCGACACCGGGTCAATCAGGCGCTCGCCTATACAGTGTGCGGATACAACCTTTATTGGAGTGCTTCATGACACCTGTTAAATTGCTCGTCACAGCGGCTTTGATCGCCTCATTTGCCGGTTGTGCTGTTCAAAGTGAGCACGCTGGCCACGGCCACGGCCACGGCCACGCTCAAGCCATGAGCAACATGCACGACAAAATGCGCGGCAGCATGGCTGTTGCTTCCCTGTCGCCAACGCAAGGTAACGCGGTTCGCGGCTTGGTGATGTTTCACGAAATGGATGGTCACCTGATGGCACACGCTCAAATCAGCGGCTTGGTTGCCAATTCGGAGCATGGCTTTCATCTGCATGAGCAGGGCAGTTGCGCCAGCGTCGACGGCACCAGTGCGGGAGGGCACTTCAACCCCGGTCGCGTCGCACACGGTCCCCAAGAGGGGGAACACCATGCAGGCGACATGCCCAGCCTGACAGCCAACGCAGATGGCGTTATCAATCAAAAAATCATGCTCATGGGCGTCACGGTTAAAGACGGTCCCACCAGCATCAATGGTCGCAGCGTGATTTTGCACGCAGCCGCAGACGACTACAAAACACAGCCAACGGGCAACTCAGGTGCCCGTATCGCTTGCGGTGTGATTGCTGTTCATTGACTTTCAGGTGTGCGGCGTAGATCGGCTCTCCTTAAACGTTTCTGAATATCGGCGTGCCCCGATTCAGTCCAGTTTGGGCATGTCGATATCCCTAGGACATAAATAGGGAGCCTCTATGTCGTATGACCATCTGCACGCAGACCAACACGCCCAACCGCCCGAGTTAAAGGATCTGCTGAAGGACATCAGCATCCCTCCTCGGCCCAGTTCACTGGTGGATTTACAAAGAGAGTTGGAGCGTGATGACCCACGCATCGACAAACTGGAGGGCATCGTGAACTCAGATGTGGCGATGTCGGCGGCACTGCTCAAGATTGCCAATTCCCCGTGGGTCGGTTTGAGCCGAAGTGTGAATACGGTGTCTGAGTCTTTCAGCATCTTGGGGTTCAAGCGCTGTCAGCATGTCTTGACTGAGATCGCCTTGCGTAAGGTTTTGCCGACAAAAGGTCCCACGTTGTATCGCTTTTGGGATGTCTCGTCTAAGCGCAGTCAAGCTATGGGGCTGCTTGCCAGCCGAGTGGGGATGGACTCGGCCAGCGCTCAAACCATGGGCCTCTTTGCCGATGTTGGTATCCCGTTGCTGGCGCAGCGTTTTGAGTTGCCTTCCTATATCGATACATTGGGAGAGGCGGCCCAAAGTGAGTTGGCCTTCACCCAAGTCGAGCAAGACAGGCACGGCACCGACCACACCGTGATCGGCTCCCTGCTGGCCAAGGCATGGGGTTTGTCAGCGGATGTGGCCCAAGCCGTGCGCGCACACCATGATTACGATATTGGGCACACAAGACACAGCCACTTTGTGCAGGAGCTCGTGGCGCTGTGTTTGGTTGCGGATCACATCATTCAGCGATTTCAAGGGTTGAAATCGCACATTGAGTGGCTCAAAGGAGGCGCCATGGCCATGAATGTGTTGGCCATCTCTCAAACGGATGTGGATAACTGGGCTGATGAGCTCCACGACCGCTTTGCCACCGAGTGTTGAGTCTGTTTGAGGGATTTCGCCATGTATATCGATGGCTGTTCAAGGCAGGTGCTCGGGTAGACTGGAAGTCCGAATTATCCCAGCTACCCTCATAAGGGGCACCGTCTCCGCATGTTTGCATCGATCAAGCGACTGTTTGGCTCGGCATCGTCTGTCCGAGATGAAGGGCATGCCCTATCTACCTGGGCCAAGGCTGAGGGGCACGCTTTCAAACGTGTTCAGGACAAAGCTGGTGGTGGCTTTGTGGTCGAGTCCAATCAGGGCTGGCGTGTTGAGTGGGGCGCATCTCAGCGTCCTTATATCCAGGGTAAAGAGCTGCGCTTTCGCTGCGACACAGGTGTCTCAGGCGATGTGCAGTTGATTATGATCACCAAAGTGCTGGCGCAGGCTCTGGAGTCTGATGTGTTTGCGCGGTACACCAATGCCATGCAGACCCAGATAGACAACACCTTGCCTGACGAAATGCGTTGGTTGGCCATGCACCCGCGTGTGGTCATGAGCCATAGTGCGGTTTTGTCCAAGCGGTTCGCCTTGTTTTGCAATGCACAAGCGGTCGCCGACCAATGGTTGGATAGTGAGATGTCTCAGGTGATCGAGCGCGCCGCTATCAGTTGGTGGATGGATGGCTTGATGTTGGTGTTGACGCTGAACCGTGGCATCGTGACCATGCGCATGTCTGGCCAGTCCTTGGAGCAGGCTCAACTCAAGCTCGTCAGTGAGTTGTTTGCCAAAATAGCGAGCCGCTTGCGGGCAGTCTCACAAGCGGCGGCTTGAACCCGTTGGCGAGCTTATTGGCTCCGCGCTCGAAGAAATGCCTCGATGACCAAACCTGCCTGCGGTTGACTCAGGTTCACCAAGAAATGTTGTTTTTCAGCGTCCAGTTGCGTTCTCAACGAACGGTCTGATTCGCTGACCAACTCCTTCACACTGGCCAGCACGCCTGGCGCCACAGCGGCGAGTTGCTGCGCCAAATCCAAGGTTTGCATCAACGCTGAGCCAGCTGAAACCAAGCTGTGTATCAAGCCCAAACCTTGCCACTGTTGCGCTGATTGTTGCTCACCCAGCCACAGTAATGCTGTCGCTTTGGTGCGGCCTAGCGCCCGGCTCAGGTGCCAGCTGGCGCCGCCATCAGGTGACAAACCAACCTGGCCATAAGCCATCACAAAGCGCGCACTTTCCGCGGCGACAATCAAGTCGCAAGCCAAGGCAAGTGACACCCCCGCACCAGCAGCCACCCCCTCTACCGCAGCCAACACTGGTTTTGGGAAGCTACGCAAAGCCTCAATCCATTGGTGAAACGCATCCAGAGCCTCACCTTGTTCTTGCAGGTTGTGCTTGCGGTTGTGAGACAGTCTTTGCAAATCTCCTCCGGCACAAAAATGCCCCCCTTCACCCGTGAGGATAATCACACGAACATCGGGATCCGATTCCGCTATGTTCAGCGTTTCAATGCCCGCGGCGTATACCTGTGGTGACAGGGCATTGCGTGAGGCTGGACCTGACAGTGTCATCACCAAGGTGGTGCCGTGGCGTTCTGTTTTGAGTTCTGTGGTCATGGGGCGATCAATTGGGTGGGTTCTTTATGGCATTCCACCACATGGTAGCGGGGGGCTTCATGCTAGAGTCAAAACTTGGCCTCATGATGCACCGACATGAATAACTTTAAGCGGGTATCGGCTGCAGTCCTTGCTGGGATGACGATGCTCTTGGCGTCCGGGTCATCTCATGGCTTGGGTTTCGGTCGACCTATTGCAACACCTATCCTAGGCGAAACCCTTGTGGTGAGCGTGCCTCTTCGCCTTGAAACAGGCGAAGAAATAAGCAACGAGTGCGTGGCTGCAGACGTTTATTTTGGGGACGACAAGGTCACCAGTTCAGCTGTGTCAGCCCTTGTCTCGTCACGCAATGGCAGTGATTTCAGCGTCAAGGTCAGTACGATCGCCTTGATAACCGAGCCCGTCATCACTGTCTACCTGGCTGCAGGCTGCAAGGCCAAGATAACACGCAAATTTGTGGCTTTTGCTGATCCGCCAAGCTTTGTGGCTGCAAGCACAGACTTGACGCGGGAGTCAGCTGATATCAGTCATGCCATTGATCTCGCCACGATGCCCGAGCAGGCTGTTTTGGGTCGTCCTAGTGAGTTGTCTGGCGCGCTGACTCAAAGCCGCCCCAGTCGCATCAAGCAAACAAATAGCAAGCCCGGCGCTGGCTTGGTTGTGGGCAAGCGCGCTACCAAAGCAGCCTCACAGCCCAATAAACCAAGTTCAGCCATGGCTGATGGTGCACATTTGGCATTGGATCCGGTTGAGTCTGACGCCATGGTCATTCCTAGCTTGCGCATGGCCGCAACCTTGGCAGCAGCAGCTCAGGCCGACGATCAATCGCCCGAATTGCTTCAGCGCAGGCAAGCTGCCAGTGCGCTTTGGTTGGCCATGAATGCCTCGCCCGAACAACTCGCACGGGACCGCGGGCGGCTGCAAGAATTAGAGCAACGTGTAGCGCAACTAAAGCAAGAGGGCGAGCAGGCCAGCGGGGCTGTCGCAGCCTTGCAGACGCGCTTGACACAAGCCGAAACCCAGAAAGGATCGAGCAAGCTGTTGATGTTATTTGCGTTCGGCGCCTTGTTGGCTGTGCTCTACTTGGTTAAACAACTGCGTGAGCAAAAGCAACAGTCTCAATCGTGGTGGCAATCGCAGCAGGCTGAGGTACAAGCACAAGAGCCTGTTGACGTTGATGAGCCTGATACTGTGCGGCCTGCTCCTGCTTCCCAGCCTGCGCATGTGACCGTTGCTGTGCCGCGTAGCATCCACGATCTCGTGCCAGACACACGTGCCACGTCGGTTGTTGTCGCGCCTGAAAAACCTGCGGCAGCCATCACCGTGAGTCACAGCGAGCCGCCTCGTGAGGTCTCTGTCGAAGAACTCATCGACCTAGAGCAGCAAGCGGATTTTTTTGTGGTGTTGGGCCAAGACGGTGCAGCCATTGACCTTTTGGACAGCTACGTACAAGGCACCCATGGCGCCAGTCCGCTGCCATTTTTGAAGTTACTTGAGATTTACCGACGACTAGGCAAGCGCTCTGCTTATGAGGGCGTGCAGGCGAAATTCGATGAACGCTTCAATGCCCACGCACCAGGGTGGGATACTGACTTTCAGCATGGTCACAGTTTGGGCGACTATCCCGGTGTAGTCGAGCGGGTCCAGGCCTTGTGGTCATCACCGATCAAAGCGATGGAGGTGCTCGAAAAATCACTGACACGCCATGATGCGGGTGCCGATACTTTTGATTTGCCTGCCTATCGCGAATTGCTGTTTCTCTACGCGATAGCACGGGACTTGTCTGAGCGCGAAGTGGTTGACCGCACCAGCGTGGATCTGTTGCTGCCTGTGTTCGATATCTCTGGCGATGAACCTGCACCGTCAGTTCACGGCGACAGTGATGGCCCCTTGATGGCAACACGTCCCATTAAATCCATGCCAGAGGCTCGCGCCAGTATGAGCTTGGATTTGCATCTGGACGACCTTGAGGCGCCCGTACAAAGTCACAAGCTGTAGTCGATGCCTGTCTGGCTGTTGCTCGGCGTGCCTATGGCTTGCAGGATCAACGCGCGGGTTAGCCGGTCGGAGATCAGCTCAGCAAAGGTCATGACAAACTGCCGGAGGTAGGCTCCGCGTTTGAAGGCCAGTCTGGCCATATTGGGGCCAAATAAGTGGCCTACGGGGCGCCATACCAACTCGCTGCCAGGGGTGCTCATTGTCGGGTCATCCTTGACCGCCATCTCAGCCACCAAACCAATGCCTAAGCCCAGTCTTGTGTAGGTTTTGATGACGTCAGCATCAATGGCTTCGAGCACCACATTGGTGGTCAGCCCACGCTGAGTAAAGGCCGAATCAATGCGCTTGCGGCCCGTGAAAGAGGGGTGGTACGAGATCAACGGTTCCGCAGCCAAATGCTCCAGTGTCAGCCTAGGCACCTGAGCCAAGGGGTGGCCAGCCGGCATCACCGCGACGTGCTGCCACTCGTAGCAAGGCAAGGTCACCAGATCCGCAAAGTCACTGAGGGACTCTGTGGCAAGGCCCATATCAGCCGTTTCATCTAACACCATTTGCGCCACTTGCTCCGGTGTGCCTTGGTGCAGGCTGATAGACACCTTAGGGAATTTCTTGCGCAGCGCCGCGACGGGTTCTGGCAGCACATAGCGTGCTTGCGTGTGGGTGGTTGCGATGGACAACGTGCCTGCGTCTTGCAGTGCATATTCATCTCCGATGCGCTTGAGGTTGCCTAACTCCCGCAAGATCACATCAATGGATTTGAGTACGTGCTGGCCAGGCTCTGTGATGCGCTTGAGTCGTTTGCCATGGCGAACAAAGATGTCCACACCGAGCTCCTCTTCCAGCTCCAAAATAGCCTTGGATATGCCGGGCTGAGAGGTGTGCAGCGCTTTGGCTGTTTCCGTCAGATTGAGGTTTCGTCGGGTCGCTTCGTAGACAAACCGGAACTGGTGCAGGTTCATGGCAGCGTCAGGGCAGGGTGGTGCTTAACCTTGGCCAGCAGTATCAGGCTGGGCTAGTGCCCAAGCGGCGTCCGCTAAGGCTTGGATCAGGATATCGGTTTCGCCGACAGCAGGACTCAATGTCCATGTTACTTCGGGGTTTTTGGCCTTGAGTTCATCGATCAAACGGGGGAGGTCTTTGCGAACGTGTCCCCCAGCACCCAAAAACAAGGGAACCACGGTGATGTGGTTGCAACCTTGGTCGATCAGGTCGAGCCCTGCCTCCATGATGCTGGGTGACATGAACTCCAAAAACGCCAATCTGATTTCTTGACCTTGCGCGCGCTGCTTTAAGACGTGCGCCACCGCCTCGAAGGGCTTGGCCCATGCTGGGTCGCGTGCACCGTGTGCGAACAATAAAATGCCAGTCTTTTTCATGGGATTCATTGGTAACGTACCAGCCAGATAAAGGCACTCATGGACAGGAACAGGTAGATCATGCTGGGCGCCGCAGCAGCCAACCAAGGTTGCCATTGGTGCAATAACCCGAGGTGGCTTGAGATGTGGTTGATCAGGACAAAGCTGATGCCCAGCATGATGCCGCCGAATACCTTAAGGCTCATGCCACCACTGCGTGCATGTAGGTAGGCAAAGGGCAGGGCCAGCGCCACCATCACCAAGCAAACCAAGGGGTAGAACGTTTTCTTCCAGAATTCGATTTCGTAGCGCTGGGCTGCCTGCGCATTGGTGGCTAAATGTTGGGTGTAGCGCCACAGGGCTGCGGTTGACATGGTCTCTGGCGGCAAGACAGAGGCCGAGACCACCAGTGGCGTCAGGCTGCTGTGCCAGTCGAGGGTCGCAACTTTGTGTTCATCAATGATTTGTTTGCCTTGTAGTGCAGCTTGCTCTCCGAGCAGATCGCGAGACAGCCATTGCGTGTCGATCACATCCTTTAAATGCCAAATGGAGCCCTTCGACGCATTGGCTTTATCCAGCGGTTCAACGCTTGCTTGCTTGGCCTCCAACCTGCGCAACAGGTGGCCTTTTGAATCAAATTCGAAAATGCGAACCAGCTCGAATTCACCTTGGTTGTTGGCGATGCCGACATTGACTGTGACGTGGCGCCCGCTCTGACCCGGTACGTCGCGTTGCTCACGCAGCCACGTCCCGCCACGCCCTAGGTTGATGCCTTGGCGTTTGCTGAATTGTGCTTTGTGCAGTGTGAGTTGCTGCTCTGACCAAGGTACATACCAATTGCCAATGAGTACCATCACCAAGGCGGCTGATACACCCAGCATCCCGAGCAGGCCGAGTGCCCGACCAGGGCCAAGGCCGCCTGTGCGCAAGATGGTGAACTCGGATGTTTGTGCCATGCGTGCCAACGCCAAGATGCTGCCGATCAGCAAGGCGATCGGGAACAGGTCGTAGGTGTGTGCGCCTTGCAGCAGTACACAGGTCCACAGGGCATCGAGTAAACCGTAGTTGTGTTCACCCAAGTCCTGTAATTCTTCGACAAAGTCGATGAAGAAAAACAGCGCCGAGAACCCCAGCGCCACCATGCCGACATGGTTGAGGATGGTTCTGAATATCAGCCGGCGAACAGTGTTCATGGCGGTCCTGCTTTGGCGGTTGAAAGGGCTGCTTGCCCCTTGTGTCTGGCCACAGCTCGCCCTGGTAGCACGCCTCCATCACGCCACCAAACCACCAGCATGGCACCCAGTGTCAAGCTGCCGTGTAGCAGCAGCAAGGCGGACAGCCAACTCAGTTGGCCTTGTGTGACCCAAGTTTGGCTGAGGCTCAATAGGTTGAAATACACGACAAAGACCAGTACGGCGTAGACAAGGTTCCAACTGCTGTTGCGACGTGCATTGCCAGCAGCCAAACTCAAGCCGGCGATCACCATGTTGAAGGCGGCCCAGATCAGTCCCAGCCGCCAAACCAGTTCACCCTTTGCGTTCAGGCTGTTCAGTGTGATCAGGGCTGGCGTGGACAGCGATCGGACATCGGGCGCCACTTTTTGCGGGTCGACCACTTCGCCAACTCTGATACGGGCGGTGTCAAAGCGAGACAGGGTCTTATCGCCCGTTACCAAGTCGGTTTGCGTGCGTTCGCCATGGCTGAGGACCAAATAGCGCAGTCCTTCGTCAATGTGGATTTGACCTTCCAGTGCTGTGATGACGGATTCTTGCCCCTTGTCTGTCAATACCATGAAGACGTTTTTGCCCGTTTGTTGGCTGGCGCTTTGGCTGTCAATGAAAAACACACGTTTGCCATCAGCAGACGTTTGGAATTGGCCTGGCGCCACACGTGCCATGTCTGAGCGCTTCTCAAAGCGGTACTTCAGTACTTGGGTCTGGCCTTGTGCCCAAGGCCTGGCCACCAAGGTAGACAGCGCGACGACGGCCAATACAGGCCAAGCCATGCGCAGTAAAGAGGGTAAAAAACTGAATTGGTTGGCGCCACTGACTTGCCAGACAACCATCTCGCTATCTCGCCACAAACGGCTTAGTACCGACACCACAGCACCAAAAAGAGACATGGCCAGCAAAACAGGCAGATAGCCCACAACGGTATAGCTCAGGATCAGGCCAACATCGGCAGGCGCGAAGGCCCCCTTGGTCGCTTGACTGAGGATGCGGATAAGCACCATGGTCAGGACCACGGTCAGCAGCACCACGAGCATGCCGATAAAGCTGCGCCAGAGTTCGCGGCGCACGGAGGAATCGAATAACATGGGTTGGATCAAATCAATCCTGCCATTATGGACTTGCACCGCATGGACTATCGCTCAACTGTGGCCCAAGGGCCCTCTTTGTCTCAGCTCACAGCCGACGCCTTGATGCTCGTGCTCACGGGGGATCTCTCCAAGACGGCCGATCCGGTACTGGATCAACTGATCAGGGATGCCATTGTCAATGGCGACTTTGAGCTCAAAGGCGGTCGGTGCTTGTACGTGCACCGCCCCGTAGGCGTCAAGGCTGCACGTTTGGTGCTGCTTGTGGCCGCTGACGCCAGCCCCAAGGCTTTCAAGGCGGCGGTGGTCAAAGGTTTGGCTCAAATCAAAGATCTTGGCGCGGCCCACGTGGCTGTTGCTGGCGCAGCAGGCTTGGGCTTGACGGCGGATCACGCTCAGTCACTGGTATTAGGGGTGTCTGATGCGACGTATATCTACCGCCACACCAAGCCCACTGCAGCCAAACCCGGTATGTTGAAAAAGATGAGCTTGGTCGTGCCCCAAGACGCCGCATCAACGGTGAAGACGGGTTTGGCCCAAGGGCAAGCCGTCGCTGAAGGGGTGACTTTGGCGCGTGAATTGGGTAATCGCCCAGCAAATTACTGCACGCCAACGTATCTCGCCAGCGAAGCCAAGCGTCTTGCCAAAGAATTCCCGCATATCAAGACCGAAGTGCTGGACCGCCCTGCGCTAGAAAAGCTGGGTATGGGCTCTTTCCTGTCGGTGACCAATGGCTCGGTTCAGCCGCCTAAATTCATCATCCTGCGCTACAACGGCGCTGCTGCCAGTCAAGCGCCACTGGTGCTGGTGGGCAAGGGCATCACCTTTGATACAGGTGGCATTTCGCTCAAGCCTGGTGCCGGCATGGACGAGATGAAGTTCGACATGGGTGGGGCTGCCAGCGTGCTCGGCACCTTCCGCGCTGTGGCTGAGCTCAAGCCTAAAATCAATTTGATTGGTTTGGTGCCTACTTGCGAGAACATGCCCAGCGGTGCCTCAACCAAGCCAGGTGATGTGGTGACGAGCATGTCCGGGCAAACGATCGAGGTGCTCAATACCGACGCCGAAGGCCGATTGATTCTGTGTGATGCCTTGACTTATGCGGAGCGTTTCAAACCAGCAGCCGTCGTCAATGTCGCCACGCTAACGGGTGCCTGTGTGGTTGCGCTGGGACATGTTCACAGCGGCTTGTATTGTGCCGACGAGCCTTTGGCTCAAGCTCTTTTGAACGCTGGGATGCACACCCAAGACACAGCGTGGCGCATGCCAATGGACGAAGAATACGGTGAGTCTCTCAAGAGTAATTTTGCCGATATGGGTAATGTGGGCGGGCGTGAAGGCGGCGCCAACACAGCAGCGGTGTTTTTGAGTAAGTTCACGAAAGCCTATCGGTGGGCTCATTTGGACATCGCCGGATCGGCATGGAAGTCGGGTGGCGCCAAGGGTGGTACTGGGCGTCCAGTTGGCTTATTGACGCGGTTTATTCTTGATCAGGCTGGTGCTGGCAAGGACGCTATCGCCCCATTGCCGGCCAAGTTGGTGAAGCCGGTTGCACGCAAGACGGTGCGCCGTGGCTAGAGTTGAGTTCCACCATGGCGTGGGTGACAAGCTGGCTTATGCCTGTCGGCTCCTGCGCAAGGCTTATAAAGCTGGCGCACGTGTCGTGGTGACGGGTGACGCTGCCAGCCTGCGCATGCTGGACAAGCAGTTGTGGGTGTTCGATGAGCAAGCGTTTTTGCCGCATGTTTTTGCATCCAGCAACGAGCCCTTGCCTGAGCGCATGAGTGACACGCCCATTTGGCTTGCTGTTGATCCGACAACAGCCCCAGGTGAGCGCAGTATTTTGATCAACATAGGGCAAGATATGCCCGCGGCCATGGGCCGTTTCGACAGGTTGTTTGACATTGTGAGTAACGAACCCACGGACCGCCAGTTGGGCCGTCAACGCTGGAAAGCCTATGCTGCTGCAGGCTGGCAAGTTCAACCCCATGAGGTCACAGAATGAACCAGCTGCTTCGACCTCAGCCATCGCATGTGCCGACCTTGACCGAGGTCGTTGAGTTGCTGAGCCCCATCCCTGTGGCTGATTTGCCAGCGCCGCCAGCCTTGATTGAGTCGGTCGATGCGCCAGCCTTTGTGACCAGCGGCTTGCCTGCCATGCAAGCTGCATCGAATTGGACGCCGATGAGCACGGTTGTGCTGCCCGAGGTGGATCAACCACAGATCAACGAGGCTCAACTGGCGCAGCGCGTGCTGAGTGACGTGCAGCGTCAACTCGACGGTATGCTTGACTACAGGCTGCGAGAGGCCATTGGCCCCATTTTGGCAAAACACGCTGATGTGCTGGTGCGCGAGTTGCATGAAGAACTCAGCCGCACCATGCGCGATGTGGTGGCCCGATCTGTGTCGCAAGAGTTGGCCAAGCTGCGCCAGCGTTGACGCGGTTTTAATGACATTTAATTAGCTTGGAAGGTAATCAAAATGGTTGGATATGGTTGGGGTGCTCGTCAAGTTGCCATGGCCGCAACGTCCGTTTGCTGCTTGGTGGGTGCCGTGGGTGCACATGCGCAAACACTGGTGAGAATTGGCCACGTGGCTCCGGTTTCGGGGGCTCAAGCGCACTACGGGCGGGACAATGAAAACGGCGCACGCATGGCGGTGGATGAACTCAACACCCAAGGCATCGTCATTGCCGGCAAAAAAATCACCTTTGAGTTGATGGCCGAAGACGACGCAGCCGACCCCAAGCAAGGCACCGCCGCAGCGCAAAAATTGTGTGATGCCAAAGTCAACGGCGTGGTGGGGCATTTGAACTCTGGCACATCGATCCCGGCTGCCAAGGTTTACAACCAATGCGGCTTGCCCATGGTGTCGCCCTCTGCCACCAACCCTGATTTGACACAGCTGGGCTACAAGAACGTGTTCCGCCTATTGGCCAATGACAATGAGCTGGGTGCCGGTTTGGCCAAGTACGCAGCGGGCCCGCTCAAGCTTAAAAAGGTCGCCATCATTGATGACCGCACGGCTTATGGTAAAGGCGTCTCTGACGTGTTCGCCAAGGTGGCCAAAGAGCAAGGCATTGAGATTGTCAGCCAGCAGTACACCAATGACAAAGCAGTGGACTTCATGTCTATCCTCACCTCAATCAAGAGCAAGAAGCCTGATGGCATCTTCTTCGGCGGCATGGACCCACAAGCCGGGCCGATGTTGCGTCAGATGCAGCAACTGGGGCTCAATAAAGCTTACTTGTTTGGCGGAGATGGCATCTGCACCGATAAGTTGATGGATTTATCCAGCGGCGCCAAGACATTGGCCAATGTGGTGTGTGCTGTGGGCGGCGCTTCGCTGGATAAATTACCCAGTGGCAAGGCTTGGCGTGCGCGCTACGAAGCCAAGTTCCCCGGGCAGTTCCAAGTCTATTCACCCTACACCTATGACGCGACAATGGTGCTTGTCGATGCCATGAAGAGAGCCGGATCAACGGACCCAAAGGTGTACGGCGCCAAGCTGCTTGATACAGCCTATCAAGGTGTCACGACCAAAGTGGTGTTTGACGCCAAAGGCGACTTGAAAAACCCAGCGATGACCCTGTATGTCTACCGCGATGGTAAAAAAGTGGCACTGAACTGATCCAAAACCAAGCTATAATTAAAGGCTTCGGAGAGGTGGATGAGCGGTTTAAGTCGCACGCCTGGAAAGCGTGTGTGGGTTTATCCCCACCGCGGGTTCGAATCCCGCCCTCTCCGCCAAAGTACAGAACTCCCCTATGAGACCCGTTCTCCTAGGGGATTTTTCTTTGCTACTATGTACTTTTGATATGTACTTTGAGGGTTCGGGATGACCAAAGAGACCCCCGAAGTGAAGCCATTCCCATGCGTTAGGCGTGTGTCCAACTCCACCCAGTGGCACTACTGGAAGAAGACCCCCAAGAACCTCTCAGAGCACCCGGCCCACAAGGGCAAGCAGTGGGCCTTTCGTGGCTCCCTTGGTACAGCAGACCTCAGAGAGGCAAACCTAAAGGCTGCTGCCAAGCTGGTGGAGCTTGAAAGCCAATGGGCTATCGACCTTCGGCAGGTGAACCCCTTAACGGTCAAACAAGCTGAAACCAGCGGACCTACTTCCCATAGCCAAGACCATCAGCTTTCCCTTTCTGAGCCTCCCCAAGGTGTACAAGGCGCACACGTGGCACCCCGGCTGGAAGGCTTGAAGATCCTCCCTGGTCGTCGCTGGTGTGGGGCTCCCCTACCTCAAGACTCCCGAGTAGCACTAGAAACCTGATGTAGATAAAAGTTCCAAGAGTCGGGACAGGCTCTTAGTTGGAAACTGGCAACACACCGTAACAAGTTCTCTTCCCGTTCAATCGGGCGCGATATCGTTGGGCTCTTGCACTTCGGTCTGCACTCACAGCTGCGAGCTGACCGTCTATCGAGATAAAAGAAGAGGTGCAGCCCAGCGCCTTATTTTGAATTGCAAAGTGAAGGAAGAAAATGACCGGGAAGAGGGATAAATATACCGACAACCAGCACAGCATTCTTTATGGAGAAACTGGCGGAATTTGTCCACTGTGCACCCAGCCAATTCTCTTCACTAAACCGGGATCCAAGCCAGTCAAGGGTTATGAAGTTGCGCACATCTACCCACTCAATGCCACGCCTGCACAAGTAAAAATACTGGCCGGATACCCAGTTCCTGCCGATATAAATGCTTTGGAAAATGTAATCGCGCTTTGTCCATCATGTCACACAAAATATGACAAGGACTTTCAACTGGCAGAGTTAATAATGCTTCAAAAAATCAAGGAAGGATTTTTGAATGAGGCGCAAGCCAAGCTCACTGTATCAAAGTATGCATTACAAGAAGAAGTTTACGACATTTTAGATGCTATTGCTACTTACGAGGTAGATCGCGATGATCTAAGCGGGCTTAACTTTGATCTCGCCACGGTTGACGAAAAGCTAAAACATGGAATGAGCCCTCTTCAAAAGAGAGAAATTAAAACACATGCAGTGGATTATTATGTTCGCATTAGGGATCACATAAAGCGCTTAGAGCAACAAGATCAATATGCTGTAAGGGTTTTGCAAAGTCAAATAAAAACATATTATCTGGCAATGCAGCAACATCATCCTGATAATAAGGATCTGGTTTTTAATTATGTTGCCAAGTGGATCGGGGTAAAAACAAATAAATCCTTGTTGGCATCAAAAATCCTCACTTCATTTTTTGTTCAGAATTGCGAGGTTTTTGATGTTGGTTCCAACTAAATTTACAAAACTTGAAGAGTCAACGATCTTCAAGATGAGGTGCATTGTAGCTGAAGCCAGGCAAGGCGAATCTATTTTGGATATATACAGCAGAACGAAAGATAACTTCCATGATGCGAGCGAATTTCTGCATGCTATGGATATCGTTTTTGTTCTGGATATGATTGAGGTCGAATTCCAATCCGGGGAAGTTGAGTATGCTTAAAGAAATTAAATGCTCATTATTTAAAAAACAATCTATCAACTTTCATGAGGGCCTAAATATAATTTTAGGGGATGATGACGCAAAAAATTCAATTGGCAAGTCGTCTGCATTGATGGTCATTGATTTTGCACACGGCGGCGACAGCCTCTTAGAAGATAAGTCGGGTGCAATAAGGGTAATGGGGCATCATCGTTACGATTTCTCATTTGTTTTTGATAATAAGCGTCATTATTTTTCAAGATCAACAGATGTCTCAGGTGTGGTGGATATATGTGATGCTACTTATGAGAAAGCAAGCGAGATTAGCGTCGATGATTTTCGCAAAATGCTCAAGGACTTTTACAAGCTTGATCAATGCGAGAGTTCATTTCGATTTCTTGTCAGCCCTTTTTCTCGTATTTGGGGCAAAGGAAGTATCGATTCGGACCATCCCTTTGTTGCATCGATCAAGGAGTCCGCAGGGGTTGCTGTTGGACGGTTAGTTGATTTGTTTGGTCATAGTGTAACTGTCGCCGCTGAGAAAAAAGCTCTGGAGGCCCAAAGGGAGAGGAAGAAACTGATTAGTAGCTCGATGAACGCGAACATCATTCCTGGAATTAATAAAACGAAATATAAAGAAAATGCCGTCACGATTGAATCAAATAGTCAGCAAATAGAAAACTTAAAAAGAGATTTTACCGGGGCATTGACTGCGTATGAGGCGCTTTTCGATGAACAACTTAAAGCATTGCAGCTTAAGAAGAATGAGCTTTCCCTATCCAGAAATGAGGTTCAGAACAAGATTAGGCGGCTAGAACGTGAGATTTCTGGCATAACCCCTAGGTTGGTTGCCAACATATCATTAGTGGCAGAGTTTTTTCCAAACGTCAACATTGAAAAGTTGGAGCAGGTTGAGACATTTCATCACAAAATAGGTGGCATCGTAAAGAAACAACTCAAAGATGAGTTGGTGGTTGCGCTGGAACAAAACACTTCTATTGAGAATGAAATCCTGTTTCTTGACAAGAGTATTCAAGGCGCCCTCGCATCAAAAGGCACACCTGATGATCTTTTTGCACGAATGTTTGAAATTAAAGAAAAAACAGATCGGGCCGTTTTGGAGAATGGTTTTTTTGATCAGAAAAAGAATTTGGATGATGCAACAAAATTGTCTGTCCAGCGACTTGATGTTATCTATAGTTCCATTTTTCTTGACATAGAAGTAAAGCTGAATTCTCGTTTGAAGTCATTTAATAGAGTGGTTTATGGGGCGCAACGTAATAGTTCTGAAATTCGTATAAAGAGCGCAAATTCATATCTGTTCTCATCACCAGACGATACAGGCACAGGCAAGTCCTTTGCAGGAGTAATTGGTTTTGATTTGGCTGTTCTATCTTTAACTTATTTGCCCTTTATTATTCATGATTCAGTAATTTACAAAAATATTGAAATAGCGGCGATAAAACGTATCTTAAGAATTATTTCCTCAGTTAAAGCGAAGCAAATTTTCTTGTCCTTCGATGAGGCCCAAAAATTCGGGGCTCATGTTGAAAATTTGATTAAAAGATTAACTGTATTAAGATTGAGCCATGATGACTTGCTTTACACCGAAGATTGGCGCGAAACAAAATAAGGCGCTGCATATTCGCATAGGTGTGATCGATTGTTGCCTGACGTGAACAAGGCGTCTCATCGAAGCAGTATCCAAAATCCACCCGAAACAGGCCTTGATTCGGGGCATATGTCGCAGAAGTGCAAGCAATCCGTCTTGACGTAACTTGGTGGTCGATGTCAACTGAGATGTGTCCGAGGGCTCCTTGCCCCATCCATCTGGATGAAAAGGCGTTGCGGTCGTTACCCGCCCTGAAAGAAGGCGCCGCGACGGCACCAGAGCAGCCCACCAAGGGCAGTCAGAGCTACCCATGCGGTCCTGCCGCATCTCGTTCCTAAGCGCCACAGTTGGCTAAACCAACGGGGCACCTCATCGCATGCCGCACCAACATGCTTGATCGTGGAAGCGCAGCAACTGTTGCCCGCTTGATGGCATCGATCACTTGCAGTGTTCGCATGCAGCAAAGCGGAGCAGCCGTTGAACGGCCATAGAGCAGATTCATCGCCAGCGTCGTCACTGGCAGCTTACTGACAGTGACGACGCAAGTAGCACGACCGAGCGCCTTGTCAACCACCGTGGCATGGACCCGTGATGCTGCGCAGTGATGCCAGCAAACAGGCCACGTCAAGGCGTGTTGATCGAAGTGGATCGAAGGATGGCCAGACCACCTTTGCCGATCCGATGGGCCCCGAGCCTTTTTCAGGATCCAGTCGTCGACTGAATCGCCAGACCACCTTTGCCGATCCGATGGGCCCCGAGCCCATGTTCTCCCACAGCACATTCGCCGCGAGTTTCAAACCCGCAGCGAATGACTGTGTGTGCCTTTGCGGCCCGTCCGCATAGCACCGCTAGGCCACCCGTCAGATGGCCGCCCCCTGGACGTGTGTGAGACGCACACCCCTTGGACCCTGGGTCAATGGTCCTTGCGCATCGCGCTATGCCAACAAGCAGGCCAGCGCAACGCCACAGCGATGTACAACGCAGGCGAGCAGTCAACACCTTGCACAAACCGGGAATGGTGTCCCGCGTCCCTTGTAGTCCCTATCGCGCTGCGGCGCGAAGGGCGGACAGAAACACTTACCAGACCTCTCCACACCATGCACATGCCTGCGCCTTCACTGACACGAGGCAAGGCAAACGGATCGATGAACAGTTTCTGAAAGGCTCGGCCATTCGCACCCTCAACCGCGACTTCAAGCTCATGTGCCAGCGCAACCGCGATGGCTCCTTCGCCACGCAGCATGACCGTGAACGGCTGCTGACCATGATAGCGAACCAGCTTCACGAAGACGGCTTCAGGAACTTGCGGGCGCAAGGCCTGCGCACTGCGGCACCACTATGCGCAAGCGCGCTATGCCGAGCTGACCGGCTGGCGGGCCGATGGCCAAGCAGTTGAGCCCGGAACAGAAGCGAATCGATAGGGAGGCACGCCTGACGATTTCGCGCGAGCTTGGGCATGAGCGCGAGCAGGTTACGGCGTAGTATCTTGGCAGGTGAGGGCGCTGTTCTGGCTCAGCTTGCAATTCATATCCATTTGGATATAATTTTGCCATGAAACCAGTGCGATTCCTGGGTGACGCCCTCAAGTCCCTGCGAGACTTTCCAGAAGATGCCAAACAGGACGCGGGCTACCAGCTCGACAAGGTTCAGCGTGGCGAGCAGCCTGATGACTTCAAGCCTATGCCGTCGATTGGCAAGGGCGTGGAAGAGATCAGGATCTGGGACGACTCGGGCACCTACAGGGTGATCTACACGGCGCGCCTAGCTGACGCTGTCTATGTCCTTCATGCGTTCCAGAAGAAGACACAGGCCACGTCCAAGCGCGACATCGACACTGCCAAGGAACGCTTTGCCCAACTCACGAAAGGCCGGAAATGAGCAAGACCGAAACCTACGCCAGCGTATGGGATGCCCTGGCGGACACGCCCGAACAAGCTGCCAACCTGCGTGCCCGCGCTGAACTCATGCAGAAGATCGCTGCCATCGTGCAAGCCAGTGACTGGACGCAGGCCGATGCGGCCAAGCAGTGCGGCGTCACGCAACCCCGCATGAACGACTTGCTGAGAGGCCGCGTGTCGCGTTTTTCTTTGGACGCTTTGGTGAACATCGCCACGGCCATCGGCCAGCGCGTGCATGTCGAGTTGGAGCCTGTCTAAGCTTGGGGACTTATTTGTTGGATCAAATGACAGCTCACTTGCCTCTTGATGCGTCTCTCGCCTATTCAAGCCCTTTTGCTTCGCTTGACGCACAAGGTTTGAACTTGCAGGCCGTTTTCAACGTCCGAGATCTGCCGCAAGATGTGTTGGCGACACTGCCGGTGCATGATCCTCAAACTGATAAGCAGTTGCTGTTGATCGGGCATCTTGGCCCGTTAATGTGGCAGCAATTGACCGTGCGCGGCTTGGTTGGTGACAACCCCGTAGATGCGTTTGCATGTGAGCATCTTGCTGCATGGTTCGAGCGCGAGCGGCCTGGTTTGGCCTATCGTTTCGTCTACCCAAGCTCATCGCATATCGGGCTTCAACGATTGGGAGAGTTGGCTGGTTGGCATCACCCGTCGCCGTTCATGGTGGGTATAAACGACCTGTGGGGTAGCTGGTTTGCATACCGGGCCGTGGTGTTGGCCGACACTCAATTGGTGCTGCCACCCAAATTAAACAGCGCATCACCTTGCAACGCTTGCGCCTCTCGCGTTTGTGTGCGCTCGTGTCCGGTCAATGCGTTAAGCGATGGCTACGATCTGGCGGCTTGCTTGGCTTACCGCAAGCAGCCCGACTCCGCATGTCAAGATCGCTGCGTGGCGCGCAATAGTTGCCCGATTGGCGCCGGACATCGCTACAGTGAAGACCAGACCAGCTACCACTATGGCCGATCTTTGAAGGCTATCTAAATTTTTGTCCGTTGAGTCGCGACCTTGGCACAATGCCGAGGTTCGTATCCTTCAGTTTTAAATTTCCGACCTCTTTACCGCCCCACGAAGGCCTTGCCATGACGACCATTCGCCACGACGATCTCGTTGAAAGCGTCGCAGCTGCGCTGCAATACATCAGCTACTACCACCCGGCCGACTACATCGCCCACTTGGCTCGTGCCTATGCGCGCGAGGAAAGCCCAGCAGCCAAAGACGCCATTGCGCAAATTTTGACCAACAGTCGCATGTGCGCTGAAGGCAAGCGCCCCATTTGCCAAGATACCGGCATCGTCAACGTCTTCCTGAAAATCGGGATGGACGTGAAATGGGAAGGTTTCAAAGGCAGCATTGCTGACGCAGTCAACGCTGGCGTGCGCAAGGGCTATCTGAATCCTGACAACGTTCTACGGGCCTCTGTGCTGGACGACCCCATTTTTGGTCGCAAAAACACCAAGGACAACACCCCTGCTGTCGTCCACATGGAAGTGGTCCCTGGTAACAAGGTGGATGTGATCGTCGCAGCCAAAGGTGGCGGTTCAGAGAATAAGTCCAAGATGTACATGCTCAACCCGAACGACAGCATTGTTGATTGGGTGCTTAAAACCGTCCCAACGATGGGTGCAGGTTGGTGTCCTCCTGGCATGTTGGGTATTGGCGTGGGCGGCACCGCAGAAAAAGCGGTGATGATGGCCAAAGAGGTGTTGATGGAAGACATCGACATGTATGAGTTGCTTGATCGTGGCCCGCAAAACAAGCTCGAAGAGCTGCGCATTGAGCTGTACGAAAAAGTCAATGCGCTGGGTATCGGCGCACAAGGCTTAGGTGGCCTGACCACCGTGCTGGATGTGAAGATCAAGACCTTCCCGACGCATGCAGCATCCAAGCCGATTGCCATGATCCCAAATTGTGCTGCCACGCGGCATGGTCACTTTGTGCTGGACGGCTCGGGCCCTGTCTACATGACGCCGCCTAGCTTGGACCTGTGGCCAGACGTGCATTGGGCGCCTGACTACAACAAGAGCAAGCGTGTCGATCTCAATACGCTGACCAAGACGGAAGTGGCAAGTTGGAAGCCTGGCGACACCTTGCTGCTCAACGGCAAGATGCTGACGGGGCGTGATGCCGCTCACAAGCGCATCCAAGACATGTTGTCCAAGGGCGAAAAACTACCTGTTGACTTCACCAACCGCGTGATCTACTACGTCGGCCCCGTTGATCCTGTGCGCGATGAAGTGGTCGGCCCCGCAGGCCCCACTACCGCCACACGCATGGACAGCTTTACTGAAATGATGTTGGCGCAAACGGGCTTGATATCGATGGTTGGCAAGGCCGAACGTGGCCCCGGCGCCATTGAAGCCATCAAGAAGCACAAGTCGGCTTATTTGATGGCAGTAGGTGGCTCCGCCTACTTGGTATCCAAGGCCATCAAGGCAGCCAAGGTTGTAGGGTTTGAGGATCTGGGCATGGAGGCCATCTATGAGTTCGACGTGGTTGACATGCCTGTGACTGTCGCGGTTGACGCCGGGGGCACCAGCGTTCACATCGAAGGCCCTAAGCTCTGGCAGGCCAAAATGGGCAGCAAAATCATCCCGATCTCTGCATAGACTAGCTGGCCATGCTGATGGCTTGATTACATTAGGGGCATGAAGAACCGATACTTCAATCCCCTCAAAAAGCACCACCGCCCAGACGGCTTTCAGAACAACTACATGTCGTTCAGAGGCAAGCGCTGGCATGAAATCTTGCGCTGGCGGTGGCAAGCTTGGCGGGCAGGGCACCCAAAGGCAATGGGTACGCCTATCGCGGTTGTTCATCCCGATCTCGACTTCATTCACAGCAATGCCAAGGCTGGCTTGCAGATGCAGCCTGCTGTGACATGGATTGGTCACATCACGGTGTTGGCGCAATTGGGTGGGCTCAACATCCTGACGGACCCGGTGTTCTCGGATCGCTGCTTTCCGGTGCAATGGGCTGGCCCCAAGCGCCAGACGCCGCCTGGCTTGACGCTGTCGCAATTGCCTCATATCGACGTGGTGTTGTTGTCTCACAACCACTATGACCACATGGACGAGGCCTCTTTGTTGGCCTTGTCAAAACAGGTTGGTGGTTGCCCTTTGTTCATCACGCCATTGGGGCACAAGCGGTGGTTTGCACGACGCGGTATCCACCACGTGATTGAGTTGGACTGGTGGGATACGCACGTGCTCGCTGCGACCGCGCATTCTGAGCGAACCCCCGTGACCTTGACGCCCGCGCAGCACTGGTCGGCGCGCACGGCGAGCGATGCGCTATTGAGTCTATGGGGTGGTTTTGCGGTGATGTCGCCTCAATGCCACTTGTTCTTTGCTGGGGATACCGCCTATTCGAAAGACTTTGCTGACATCAGGCACCACTTCGCATCAGAACAATCCAGCGCTGCTGGCGGCGGGTTTGATATTGCATTGCTGCCAATAGGCGCCTACGAGCCAAGGTGGTTTATGCAAGATCAGCATGTGAACCCACAAGAGGCGGTTCAAATATTCAGTGATCTGGGTTGCAAGCAAGCCATCGCCGTGCACTGGGGTACTTTTCAGTTGACGGATGAGCCCTTGGATGAGCCTCCGCGTGCCCTCAGCAGGGCCTTGTCAGCAAAAGGCTTGTCTGAGCACGACTTTCAAGTGTTGCCAATTGGGGGTTCTTTGAGGGTCGCACCTCGGTGTCCGAGCTAAGAGCGCGTCACTTGGTGGCATCATTCCGATACAAGGAGTCTTCAGCATGACCCAAATAAATTCGAACCCGACCGTGGCACCCAGTACGCTTTACCCCGTTCCCGAGTCCTTCGCGCGCACAGCCCATATCGGCAGCCGCGAGGCCTATGACCAACTCTGTACTGAGGCTCAAACAGATTACGAAGCTTACTGGGCCCGTTTGGCACGCGAATTTGTGTCATGGCACAAACCCTTCACTCGCACACTTGATGATTCAGGCGCCCCGTTTTACAAGTGGTTTGAAGACGGCGAGCTCAATGCATCCTACAACTGCCTTGATCGGCACATTGAAGCAGGCCTAGGCCATAAAACGGCCATTATTTTCGAGGCAGATGACGGGCAAGTTAGCCACGTTAGCTATGCCGAATTGCTGGCACGTGTCGCACGCTTGGCCAACGCGCTCAAAGCGCAAGGCGTCAAAAAAGGCGACCGCGTTGTCTTGTATCTGCCCATGTCGGTCGAAGGCGTCGTTGCGATGCAAGCCTGCGCCCGCATCGGCGCAACCCATTCTGTGGTTTTCGGCGGGTTTTCCGCCCAAAGCTTGCGGGACCGCATCGAGGATGCCGGTGCTGTCCTCGTGATCACCGCGGATGAGCAATTGCGTGGCGGCAAAGCCTTGCCGCTCAAAACAATCGTTGATGACGCGTTGAGCCTTGGCGGTTGCGACAGCGTGCGCCAAGTGATCGTGTTCAAGCGCACCGGCGGCAAGGTGCCGTTTGTGCCTGGGCGTGATGCGTGGCTGCACGAGCTCATGGCGGCTCAGTCAGAGGTGTGCGAGCCAGAGTGGGTCTCAGCTGAGCACCCCTTGTTCTTGCTGTACACATCAGGATCAACCGGCAAGCCAAAAGGTGTCCAGCACGCCACCGGCGGCTATTTGCTGCATGCGGCAGCGACCACCAAGTGGACGTTTGACCTCAAGCCTGACGATGTGTTTTGGTGTACAGCCGACATCGGTTGGGTAACGGGGCACACCTATGTGGCCTACGGCCCGTTGGCCTTAGGTGGGACACAACTGGTGTTTGAGGGCGTGCCGACCTATCCTGACGCAGCACGTTTTTGGCGCATGATTCAAGCGCATAAAGTCACGATTTTCTACACCGCGCCTACGGCCATCCGCGCCTTGATCAAGGCGGCTGAATCCAATGCCGTGGTGCATCCCCGTCAGTTTGACTTGAGCAGCTTGAGGCTGCTGGGCACCGTTGGTGAGCCAATCAACCCGGCCGCGTGGGAGTGGTATTACCGCGAAATTGGCGGCAGCCGTTGTCCTGTCGTCGACACGTTCTGGCAGACGGAGACAGGGGGGCACATGATCACGCCCTTGCCTGGTGCTCATGCCATGACACCAGGCTCGTGCGCTTTGCCCTTCCCGGGGATTGATGCTGCTGTTGTCGACGACACAGGCAAGGAGATGCCTTGGGGGCAGGGTGGCGTACTGGTCGTGCGCAAGCCTTGGCCGGCGATGATCAGAACCATTTGGGGCGATCCAGCCCGATTCCAGACCAGTTACTACCCAGCTGATTTTAATGGTAAATACTATTTGGCTGGCGATGGTGCAATTCGGGATGCTGTTACGGGGTATTTCACCATCACAGGTCGCATAGACGATGTGTTGAATATCTCCGGGCACAGGATGGGTACGATGGAAATTGAATCCGCCTTGGTTTCTCATCCCTTGGTGGCCGAGGCTGCTGTTGTTGGGCGGCCCGACGACCTGACTGGTGAGGCCATTTGTGCGTTTGTGGTGCTCAAGGGCGAACGCCCTACGGGAGAGGACGCCAAGCAGATCGCGAACGTCTTGCGCAACCACGTGGGGCAGCAAATCGGCCCCATCGCCAAACCCAAGGATATCCGCTTTGGCGATAACCTACCTAAAACGCGATCCGGCAAAATCATGCGGCGTTTATTAAGAGTCGTTGCCAAGGGTGAAGTAGTGACGCAGGATACCAGTACGCTAGAAAATCCGGCCATTTTGGATCAGCTATCACAGTTGAATTGAATGGGTAAGTGAAAGCCCTTAGTTGCATCCGCGCAATTGATGGTGTTTATAGGCATTCACCCTCATTACAAATGCGTGCATGACCCCTAGATTAGGGGGGTTCGTCGACACAGCTGTTGTCAATTCTGTCATTCAGAGGACCCCCATCATGGCAAGTAACACTATTTCGCCCCCAGCGATGACATCCGAGGAGAAGAAAGTCATCTTCGCCTCCAGTCTCGGTACGGTTTTTGAGTGGTACGACTTCTATTTGTATGGCTCATTGGCGGCCATCATCGCCAAGCAGTTTTTCTCTGGCCTTGACGCCACATCAGCCTTTATTTTTGCTTTGCTGGCATTTGCTGCTGGATTCATCGTGAGGCCGTTTGGCGCCTTGGTATTCGGGCGTTTGGGCGACATGATTGGTCGCAAATACACCTTCCTGGTCACCATTTTGCTCATGGGCATGTCTACATTCATTGTAGGTATATTGCCAAACTACGCCAGTATTGGGGTGGCAGCGCCAGTGATATTGATTGTCCTGCGCCTGTTGCAGGGTTTGGCTTTGGGCGGTGAGTATGGCGGCGCAGCGACCTATGTGGCTGAGCACGCACCGCACGGTCGCAGAGGCGCCTACACCGCTTGGATTCAGACAACCGCAACGATGGGTTTGTTCCTGTCATTGATGGTGATTCTGGGTGTTCGCACAGCCATTGGTGAAGAGGCCTTCGCTGATTGGGGCTGGCGCGTGCCGTTCCTCGTGTCGATCGCGCTGCTGGCTGTCAGCGTGTGGATTCGCATGAGCATGAATGAGAGTCCTGCCTTTGCCAAAATGAAGTCTGAAGGCAAGACCTCCAAGGCGCCGCTGTCTGAATCTTTCGGTCAGTGGGGTAACTTGAAGATCGTGATCTTGGCGCTGTTTGGCTTGGTCGCCGGTCAAGCTGTTGTTTGGTACACAGGGCAGTTCTATGCACTGTTCTTCCTGACGCAGGCGTTGAAGGTTGATGGCGCCACTGCCAACATCATGGTGGCGATATCGCTGCTTATCGGCACACCATTTTTTGTGGTGTTCGGTAGCTTGTCAGACAAGATTGGTCGCAAGCCCATCATCTTGGCAGGTTGCTTGGTCGCCGCGTTGACCTACTTCCCTCTGTTCAAGGCCTTGACTGAGGCTGCCAACCCTGATTTGGCCCGTGCGCAAGCCACTGCGCCAGTCACGTTGACTGCTGATGCATCGGAGTGCTCGTTCCAGTTCAATCCAACAGGCACAGCCAAGTTCACCAGCTCGTGTGATTTGGCCAAGCAATTGCTGGCATCTAACTCTGTGAACTACGAGAACGAGTCAGCACCAGTTGGTACAGACGCCGTTGTGAAGGTGGGCGACACCGTCATCAAGAGCTTCTCGCCAGCCAAAGTGACCGAGGCTGATGTTCCCGCAGCGCAAGAAGCTGCAACCAAGGCCAAAGAGGGCGCCACCAAGAAAGTGGCCGACATGAAGGCTGCCGGTGTGGTCGGTGCGGAGGCTGAGACCAAGCTCAAAGACGCCGAGAAGGGTCTGAAAGAGGCAACGGCTGCATTGGCTGCTTTCGACAAGGATCCGAAGGCTGCTGCAGCCAAGGTCATGGAGGGTCAGTTCAAGAAGGCCGTTGTTGCCGCTGTCAAGGCTGCAGGCTACCCACCTAAGGCTGACCCGGCCAAGATGAATAAACCCTTGATCGTGGCCATCCTGACCTTGTTGGTGATCTACGTGACCATGGTGTATGGCCCTATCGCCGCGATGCTGGTGGAAATGTTCCCAACTCGCATCCGTTACACATCCATGAGCTTGCCTTATCACATTGGTAACGGCTGGTTTGGTGGTTTGCTGCCAACCACCGCCTTTGCCATCGTGGCGCAGACCGGCAACATCTACAACGGTTTGTGGTATCCGATCATTGTGGCTGGGTGCACCTTCGTCATTGGCTTGCTGTTCATCAAAGAAACCAAAGACGTTGATATCTACGCCAAAGATTGATGTGTGGCTGGTCAGCGCAACGAGTGCGCTGGCCACAAGCAAAAAGCCCCGCTGAATGCGGGGCTTTTTTCATGGTGCAAGGTGATTACTTCAAGGACAAAATCCACCCTACAAGCTGTTTGGCTTCTGCAGCACTGACCTGAGGGTTGGCTGGCATGGTGATTTCACCCCATGAACCTTTGCCGCCCTTCAGAACCTTTTCTGCCAGTTGGGCTTCGATGCCTTTTTGACCCTTGTATTTCTTGGCCACATCCTTGAATGCAGGGCCGACAATTTTATTGTCCACGCTGTGGCATGCAAGGCAAACCTTCTTCTGGGCCAGTTCTAAGTTGGCCATGGCAGGGGCCGCGGCCGCCAGCGTCAGGGTGACGGTAGCCACCATTGAGGGCAAGAATTTCATGGGCAAAGCCTTCCGTTTGAGTCAATTACAGTTGAGGTATGTTTTATAAACGCTGCGCGCCCCCATTGGCGTTGACAAGCGTTGGTTTTTTTGTGACGGGGCAACCCAAGAAAGGGTTCAGATCATGTGGTTCATTGCGATCGGTGTTGTGTTGCTACTTTTGAATACGGCGGGTATTGGCCCTGTTGGTGCGTGGACTTGGGGAGACCACTGGTGGGCATTGTTGATGCCGTTCGCCTTGGCAGTGGTGTGGTGGGCTTGGGCGGATTGGTCTGGTTTTACGCAGCGCACAGTCATGAAGGCGGCCGATGCCAAGAGAGATGCTCGCCGTCAAAAAAACTTGGATAACCTAGGTTTGAATGATGCCAAAAAACCCCGTCGCTGACATGGGTCGGCTCAGGATAAAATCACCATCCCACCCAGATACAGCCCCGGAGTTTCTTAATGCCTCAGTACCGTTCACGCACTTCTACCGCCGGCCGCAATATGGCGGGCGCCCGCGCATTGTGGCGTGCTACAGGGATGAAGGACGGCGACTTTGAAAAGCCGATCATCGCCATCGCTAACAGTTTCACTCAGTTTGTTCCTGGGCATGTGCACTTAAAGGACTTGGGTCAACTGGTTGCCCGCGAGATCGAAGCGGCAGGCGGCGTGGCCAAAGAGTTCAACACCATTGCGGTGGACGACGGGATCGCCATGGGTCATGGTGGCATGCTCTATTCGCTGCCTTCTCGTGATTTGATCGCTGACAGCGTCGAGTACATGTGCAACGCCCATACGGCCGATGCGCTGGTTTGTATTTCTAATTGCGACAAAATCACACCCGGCATGCTGATGGCCGCCATGCGCTTGAACATTCCTGTGGTTTTCGTGTCGGGCGGCCCCATGGAAGCGGGTAAAGCCAAAATCGAGGGCAAGGTCATTTCTCTGGACTTGGTTGACGCCATGGTGAAAGCCGCGGACAAAAATTGTTCGGACGAAGAAGTAGCCGTGATCGAGCGCGCTGCTTGTCCAACTTGTGGCTCCTGCTCAGGCATGTTCACCGCTAACTCGATGAATTGCCTGACCGAGGCCTTGGGCTTGGCTTTGCCGGGTAACGGCACCACGTTGGCCACTCACGCCGACCGTGAGCGCTTATTCCGCCGTGCTGGTCGCACCATTGTCGATCTGGCTAAACGCTATTACGAGGGCGATGACGAGTCCGCACTGCCACGCAACATCGCTAATTTCAAGGCTTTTGAGAACGCCATCAGCTTGGATGTGGCGATGGGCGGATCGACCAATACGGTGTTGCACTTGCTTGCTGCGGCCCATGAGGGCGAGATCGACTTCACCTTGAAAGACATCGATCGCATTTCCCGCCGCGTGCCGTGCCTGAGTAAAGTTGCGCCAGCCGTGCCTGATGTGCATATCGAAGACGTGCACCGTGCCGGTGGCATCATGGCCATTTTGGGTGAGTTAAGTCGTGGTGGCTTGCTGCACACAGACTTGCCTACCGTTCACAGTAAAACCATGGGTGATGCCATTGCGCAGTGGGATGTGACGGTCTCTCAAGACCCAGCCGTACACGAGTTTTTCCGTGCGGCGCCCGGCGGCATACCTACACAGGTTGCATTTTCGCAAGATAGCCGCTGGAAGGCTTTGGATCTGGATCGCGCTAAGGGCGTCATCCGCAGTACCGAACACGCCTTCACGGTCGATGGTGGCTTGGCTGTGCTCTACGGCAACATTGCCGAAAAGGGCTGCATAGTCAAGACAGCGGGTGTTGACGAATCGATCTGGAAGTTCACTGGCAAAGCCTGTGTGTTTGAGAGTCAAGAGGACGCTGTCGAGGGCATCCTCAATGAAGAAGGTGTGCAGCCTGGCGACGTGGTCATCATTCGCTACGAAGGCCCCAAGGGTGGCCCAGGGATGCAAGAAATGCTCTATCCAACGTCCTACCTGAAGAGCCGAGGCCTAGGTAAGGAGTGCGCGTTGTTAACAGATGGCCGTTTCTCTGGCGGCACATCAGGCTTGTCGATTGGTCATGCTTCTCCTGAAGCCGCGTGTGGTGGTGCCATCGCGTTGGTTGAGACAGGTGACACGATCGAGATCGACATCCCGAACCGCAGCATCAACTTGGCGATCAGTGATGCGGAAATGGCTGCACGCCGTGCCGCCATGGAGGCCAAGGGCAATCAAGCATGGAAACCTGTGAAGCGAGAGCGTTATGTGTCTGCGGCTTTGCAAGCCTATGCGGCGCTCACCACCTCAGCTGATACAGGCGCTGTGCGTGACGTCACGCAAGTTCAGCGCTGATCTTTGATTTTCTACCTGCATTTACAGCAGGTAGAAACACATTGACGCCACCGCGGTAGGTGCCAACGCTGCCAAAAATAATCCGCCAGCGGCAATCGACTCATCCGCAAAGTGCTTCTTCAAAATGGAGGCGCCTGCTGGGTTCGGTGCGTTGGCGATGATGGTCAGGCCCCCACCTGACACAGCGCCCGCTACGAGTGCGTATTTGAACTCGTCGCTTAAGCCCGGTACCAGTGACCCTAGGTAGGTCAGCGCAGCGTTGTCTGTGATGGCAGTCAGTGCGGTGGCACCAAAGAACACCGCGTTGGCGTCCATTTTTAGCAGCAAGGGCTCAAGCCACCATTGCTGTTGACCTCCCAGCACAACCAATCCCGCTAGAAAAAAAGCGACCAATAACCCTTCACGAAGGATCAATGGGGACTGGTAGCGTTCGTATGCGGCTGTGAAGCCGAGGAAGAACATGAATAAGCCCAAGAAGACCGGTGGGTGGTGGGCGAACACCACAATGCCCGATAGAAACAGCAAGTGGATGGCCGTGACCAGCAGTGGCGCCTGCGTGTCACTTGGTTTGCTCATCGGCGGCAGTGCTTTGAGTTCACGACCGAACATCAGCATCAAACCGATCGCATTGATGGCGATAGCCAAAGCCGCCTTGTATCCAAAATGGGTGAGCATGAAACTCAAATCCCAGCCCCAAGCTTTGGCCACCATCAGCACAGGTGGGGCTGCATATGGTGTGAGCGTGCCACCAATGGATACGTTGACGAACAACACACCCAAGGTGGCGTATTTGAGGCGTGTCGACACCGCGTGGCTATACAGGCCATCACGCAGCAGCAGCGCGGCCAATGTCATTGCCGCAGGTTCGGTGATAAGTGAACCCAATAAAGGAACCAAGCTCATGACAACCAGCATGAATGCCCAGCCAGGCGGAAGCGGCAACAGATGAGCCAAAAATCGAGTTAAAGCGGCAGCCAGTTGCAGAACGGGCTTGCTGGCAGCTGCCACCATGATGGCAAATACAAACAAAGGCTCGGCGTAGTTCCGAGTCTCTAGGTAGTGCGTGGCTGCGTCTTGACCCTGTAGGGCAAACATCGCCAGCACGAGCACGAGGGCCCAAAACCCGAAAACAACCTCTACTTCACCCAGCAGGTGCCAAAGCCCAGCATGGGCTGGGCGTGTGTGTGCCAAGCGTTCAAAATATTTGGTTGAAAACGTATGCACAAGCGCCACAGCAAACAGCACTGCGCCGATCATTTCCATGTTCGTTGGATTCATGGGGACATCCTATCAGGTGGGCTTGAGGTGGCTCATTGGCATCTCAGTGTGCTCCACATCGGTTATCGTTCGCGCCATGCTGATACATCCTCAATTTGATCCAATCGCGATTGCACTGGGCCCGCTTAAAGTGCATTGGTATGGCTTGACCTACTTGGTTGCCTTTGCTTGCGCTTACCTATTGACCAACTACCGCGCTCACCGCGCGCCGTTTGCCGCGCGGGGATGGGATCGGCAGATGGTGGAAGACTTGCTTTTTTTCTGTGTACTAGGGGTGGTGTTGGGAGGGCGATTAGGTTATGTGCTGTTCTATAAGCCGACTTATTACTTCCAGCACCCTGAAGATATCTTGGCGGTCTGGCAGGGAGGGATGGCCTTTCATGGGGGGCTTTTAGGCGTGCTCACGGCGGGCGCCGTGTTTGCCAAAAGGCAGGGCTATGGATTTTTTGAGGTCGCCGATCTGGTCGTGCCTTGTGTGCCGTTGGCGTTGGCGTTTGGGCGTATCGGTAACTTCATCAACGGCGAGTTGTGGGGGCGCGTTGCCGACGCCAGTTTGCCGTGGGCCATGGTCTTTCCTCAATCAGGCACTGATTTTCCTCGGCACCCATCGCAGCTCTATCAATTCGCCCTTGAAGGCATGCTCTTGTTTGCGCTGTTGTGGTGGTATGCGCGAGTGCCTCGCAAGCAAGGGTCAGTTGCCAGTGCGTTCCTGTTTGGATATGGCGTGCTTCGCTTCGTAGCAGAATACTTCCGCGAGCCCGATAGCTTCCTCGGGTCGCTCGCACTGAATTTGAGCATGGGGCAGTGGTTATGCGTGCCCATGATCATCCTTGGTGCCACGTTTTGGGGCATGGCGCAAAAAAACGCCTTCCAACCCAAAGGTCGGAAGGCGTGAAAAGAACGGTGAGTTTTCGCAAACCCGCCGTATCCCGCTGAGAAGGGCAGCCTGGCTCTGGCGAATCGAGCTGCCCGTGCTTATCTAAGCGAAAGGCGTGCCAGCTTTTTGGTTACGCAGCTTTTTTATCAGCGACGCCGTGTCGTGTGTACAGAAAGTCCAGCACCGCTTTGCGACAACGGATGTAGCTTGGGTCTTCAGCCAGCTCAACACGGTTGCGTGGGCGGGCCAAAGGCACGGTCAAAATCTCGCCAATGGTCGCTGCTGGGCCGTTGGTCATCATCACGATGCGGTCTGATAACAGGACTGCTTCGTCTACGTCATGGGTCACCATGACCACTGTGCTTTTTGTTCGTGCAACGATCTTGAGCAGCTCGTCCTGAAGGTGTGCGCGGGTCAGTGCATCGAGCGCCCCAAACGGTTCGTCCAGCAACAGCACTTTGGGCTCCATGGCCAGCGCACGGGCAATGCCCACACGCTGCTTCATCCCGCCTGATATTTCCTGAGGCCGTTTGTGTGTCGCGTGGCTCATGCCCACCAGTTCGAGCGCGTCAAGGGTTCGTTGTTTGAGCTGCGCCTTGTTTTCGGTTGCAGCGAAGACCCGCTCCACCGCCAAATACACATTCTGAAAGCAAGTCAACCACGGTAGCAGTGAGTGATTTTGAAACACCACCGCTCGCTCAGGGCCTGGGCCTGCGATCTCTTTGTTATCGCAGATCAAGCCGCCACCAGAAGGTATCAGCAGGCCAGCGATCAAATTGAGCAGGGTGGACTTGCCGCAACCGGAGTGACCGATCAGGGCAATGAACTCACCCTTGTCGATGCTCATGTTGATCTCGCGAAGTGCGTGGAAGGGCCCCTTTTTGGTGCTGAACACCATCTCGGCGTCTTGGATGTCGATGAAGTGAGACATGGCGAGCTCCTTAAAGTGAAATGGGGTTATTCGTAGCTGAAACGGTTGGCGATGGCGATCAGCAGGTTCTCTAGCAACAAGCCGACGATGCCGATCACGAAAATGGCGATAAGGATGTGGGTGACATTGAGGTTGTTCCACTCATCCCATACCCAAAAACCAATCCCTACGCCGCCAGTTAGCATTTCTGCGGCGACGATCACCAGCCACGCTGTGCCAACGGATAACCGCACCCCGGTCAACATATAAGGCAATACGGACGGGAGCAAAATCTTCGTCACGATTTTCCATTCGCTCAAATTCAAAACCTTGGCGACGTTCAAATAGTCCTCAGGCACGCGCTGTACACCCACGGCTGTATTGATGATCATGGGCCAGATAGAACAGATGAAAATCGTCCAAATCGCAGCCGGGTCAGCAGACTTGAACACCATCAACCCAATGGGTAGCCAAGCCAGTGGCGAGACCGGCCGCAGCAAGCTGATGATGGGGTTGAGCATGCTGGCGACGATCGTGGATCGACCGATCAAAAAACCCATAGGGATGCCCACCATGGCAGCCAAACCAAAACCGATGGCGACACGCTTGAGCGAGAACAGAATGTTCCAACCTATGCCTTGATCGTTCGGGCCATTGTTGTAAAACGGATCAGAGAACAACTTAACCGCCTCAGTCCATGTTGCCAAGGGCGTCGGGAATGTCGTGCTCTTGAACGTCAACAAGGCCCAAATGGCAATCAACAAAGCAATGCCAGCTAGGGGCGCCAGCATTTGCAGCGCCATGCCACCACAGTCAATTTTCGTTTTGCTTGGTAGGGTCGTTGACATGGTGATGGGACTGGTTTGGGTTGAAGCCTTCTCGGCGCGCGCGGCGTCGCTGGCATCGGATGGGCTGTGAAAAACTGCGCTGACCATGGTGCTTGTCCTTTTTAGGCCTTGATCTTGAAGCTGTCGGCGTACTTCTTGGGGTCTTTGCCATCCCAGACGGTGCCGTCGATCAGCTTGCTGGTTCTGATCACATCCTTTGGCACGCTGATGCCCATGGCGCTGGCTGCTTGTTTGTACAAATCAATTTTGTTGACTTGTTTGGCCGTGGCCAGGTAGTCCGGGTGGTCTTTGAGCAAGCCCCAGCGCTTTTGCTGCGTGAGGAACCACATGCCGTCAGACAGGTACGGGAAATTGACCTTGCCATCGTTGAAGAACTTCATGTGGTTAGGGTCATCCCATGTCTTGCCCAGACCATTTTGGTAGCGACCCAAGATGCGTTGGTTGATGGCATCGACGCCTGTGTTGACATACGATTTAGCCGCAATGGTTTCTGCCATCTTGAGTTTGTTTTGCAAGCCTGCATCAATCCACCTGCTGGCCTCAAGCACAGCCATGATCACGGCGCGTGCGGTATTGGGGTACTTCTTGGTGAACTCGTCCGTGCAGCCCAGTACCTTCTCAGGGTGGTCTTGCCAGATTTCCTGTGTGGTGGCGCCCGTGATGCCAATGCCGTCCACGATGGCGCGGTGGCCCCATGGCTCTCCCACGCAGTAGCCGTCCATGTTTCCTACACGCATATTGGCCACCATTTGGGGCGGTGGTACGGTGATGACTTTGGCATCCTTCATTGGATTGATGCCATAGGTTGCCAGCCAGTAGTACAGCCACATGGCGTGTGTGCCGGTGGGGAAGGTCTGAGCGAAGGTGTATTCGCGCTTTTCTTTGTTCATCAGCGTCGCCAGCGATGCACCATCGACAGCACCGGCATCGGCCAGCTTTTTGGACAGCGTGATGGCCTGGCCGTTGTGGTTCAGGTTCATCAACACGGCCATGTCCTTCTTGGGTCCACCAATACCGAGTTGAACGCCATAGATCAGGCCGTACAACACATGGGCCATGTGCAGATCGCCGTTGACAAGCTTGTCGCGCACGCCCGCCCACGATGCTTCCTTGGAAGGGATGATCTTGATGCCGTATTTCTTGTCGAAGCCCAAGACCGATGCCATCACGATGGATGCGCAATCCGTCAGTGGAATGAAGCCAATTTTGACCTCTTCTAATTCAGGCTTGTCCGAGCCAGCAGCCCAGGCGCTTGATTGGAGTCCGGGTACCACGCCGACGGCGCTGACCGCTGCGGCTGTTTTCAATATGGAGCGTCGGCTCATGTTCAGATCCTGTGCGTTCATGGTGCAAAGCTTTCCTGTTTGAAAAACAAAAAAAGGTGTCGTCGCGGCGAAGACCTGTCTAGAGACAGACTCACGCTTTGAAGACACCTTTGTCGGTTTTCGGTGCCCAAACTCGGGTGCCGAAGGGAAGCAAAATCGCCGTTGACTTTGCTTGTGTTTGTTTAAGCAATAGACGTGCCAGATTTAGCCAAGTAAATCCGCTGCGTCGATTAATCTTTGCGAAACCTCGGCCAGCTTGATGCCTTTGTCCATGGCTGCTTTGCGTAACTTGGCATAGGCATCGGGCTCAGATAGGCCTTGTCGGGTCATCAGCAAGCCTTTGGCGCGGTCGATGACTTTGCGCTCCTCTAGCTGGTTGCGTGCATCGGCCAGTTCGCTGCGTAACTTCTCTTCATGGCCAAAGCGGGCCATGGCCACATCAATGACCGGCTTGGTGTGGGCGTTGGGTGTACCTGCGACGACATAGGCAGACACACCTGCCGCGATGGCTTTGCGCACATAACTGGTGTCCTCATCGTCGGAGAACATCACAATCGGGCGGCGCTCGTCGCGTGTGGCCATCACCACATGCTCCAAGATGTCGCGACCTTGCGATTCGGCATCAACCACAATCATGTCGGGCTGGATTTGAGCAAGGCGCACAGGCAGGAATCGGTCTCCCGGCAGTGTCGCCACGACGTTGTAGCCAGCTTGCAAGAGGGCAATGCGCAAGATGCGGGTGCGTTCCACCTCCGCTACTTCAGCGGCATCCAGATCGGAGGACGAAGTCACAGGTAGAACGATCACCAGGCGGAGTTTTTGCGATTCGATGCTCATGCCTGTGATCATGCAAAAATTGAGCCACCAGCTTTGGGCTCATTGGGGCTCGCTTAAGCCATGGTGGCCCTACACTTGACGCATGTTTGAAACTGCTCAATCGCCCGCAAATGGTGCGGCATGTGAACGCTTGATACTGGGCGTGGAATCCTCATGTGATGAAACCGGCTTGGCTTTGATCGCCTTGCCCAAGTTTGGGGCGCCGCGACTGCTGTCCCATGCCCTGCACAGCCAAATCGACATGCATCAAGCCTACGGTGGCGTGGTCCCCGAGTTGGCTTCACGCGACCACATTCGTCGTGTGGTGCCCTTGGCCCGCCAAGTATTGAGCGAATCTGGTCGGCTGATGTCTGATGTGGATGTGATTGCCTACACGCGTGGGCCCGGTTTGGCCGGTGCGCTGTTGGTCGGTGCGGGCGTCGCTTGTGCTTTGGGTGCCGCTTTGGGTAAGCCCTTGCTGGGTGTTCACCATCTAGAGGGGCACTTGTTGTCGCCTTTCCTATCAGAGGATCCCCCTGAGTTCCCTTTCGTGGCTTTGCTGGTGTCCGGCGGACACACCCAGTTGATGCGGGTTGATGGGGTGGGGCGTTATGAATTGCTTGGTGAGACGGTGGACGACGCCGCAGGCGAGGCATTTGATAAATCAGCCAAGCTGATGGGCTTGCCCTATCCTGGTGGCCCGCATTTGGCCAAATTGGCCATGCAGGGGCGCCCTGATGTGTTTGATCTGCCCCGGCCTATGCTGCATTCCGGGAATTTGGATTTCTCTTTCGCGGGCTTGAAAACGGCAGTCCGCACTCATTTGGTGCGCCAAGGGTTGCTCGATCAGCCGGCCTTGTTGGTCGAGCAAAGTACGCAAGCCTTGTTGGCCGACTTGGCTGCGGCCACTCAGGCTGCGATTGTCGAGGTGTTGATAAAAAAGTCGCTGGCAGCCTTGAAGGTCACAGGACTCAAGCGTGTGGTGGTTGCCGGAGGGGTGGGGGCCAATAAACTCTTGCGCGAGCAGTTGGATCAAGCGTGCGCACGACGAGGCATCAGGGTGCATTACCCAGAGTTGCATTTGTGCACTGACAACGGCGCGATGATTGCACTGGCCGCAGCCATGAGGATCCAGGCGGGGCGAGCGACATTGAGCATGGAGCCCACCTTTGACGTTAAACCCCGCTGGGATTTGTCGACACTCTGAGTTGTTGATATACTCTCGGATTCGCTGCTTTGCAGTGGCGGATATTTACGCGTCGCACGACCTGGGTAGGTTTCACCCGGAGTCGCAAGTTCAACGCAGAAACCGTTGGCGCTTGGCTTTAATCGTCATCGCCCGGCCTGCTTAATTAGGAAACACCATGTCCAATATCAATACCGCAGAGGTCGTTAAGGCCCATGCCCGTGGCCCAGCTGATACCGGTTCATCCGAAGTGCAAGTGGCTTTGTTGACTGCTCGCATCAATGCGCTGACACCTCACTTCAAGGCCAACAAGAAGGACCATCACGGTCGCCGTGGTCTGTTGAGCATGGTCAGCAGCCGCCGTAAACTGTTGGACTACCTCAAGGGTACCGACTTTGCACGTTATGCTGCACTGATCCAGAAATTGGGCCTGCGTAAGTAAGCAAGGCATGATGACAAAAAGCCTGTCTGGTCTCTTCCAGCACAGGCTTTTTGTTTTTTAACGCCAGCCACTCGACGAGCGAACGCTGTGTCATTCCAACGAGCCTGAAGGTTCAGGTTCGCTGGAATGGCATCGCGACAGGGTGACGGCAAACTGCGGGCGGCATGTGCTGCCCCAATTAAATCGGAGATCACTTCATGACTATCTTCAATAAAATTACCAAGACGTTCCAATGGGGCAACCACACGGTCACCATGGAGACAGGCGAAATCGCCCGTCAAGCATCCGGCGCCGTTGTTGTTGACATCGAAGGCACCGTGGTGCTGGCTACTGTTGTCGCTGCAAAGAATGCCAAGCCTGGCCAAGACTTCTTTCCCCTGACCGTAGACTACCTTGAGAAAACATACGCAGCTGGCAAGATTCCCGGCAGCTTCTTCAAGCGCGAAGCCAAGCCCAGCGAACTCGAAACGCTGACATCGCGCTTGATCGATCGTCCGATGCGTCCGCTGTTCCCTGAAGGCTTCTTCAACGAAGTTCAGCTGGTCATCCATGTGCTGTCGTTGAATCCTGCTGTGTCTGCCGACATTGCAGCTTTGATCGCCTCCAGCGCAGCGTTGTCCATCTCCGGCATTCCGTTCAATGGCCCTGTTGGCGCAGCTCGTGTGGGCTACGTCAACGGTGAGTACATCCTGAACCCTGGTCCAGCAGAGTTGGTTGGGTCCACGATGGACCTGATTGTGGCCGGTACGGAGGCTGCTGTGTTGATGGTGGAGTCCGAAGCTGACCAACTGTCGGAAGAGGTGATGTTGGGCGGTATCGTCTTCGGTCACGCACAAAGTGCAGTGGCCATCGCTGCCATCCACGAGTTGGTTCGCGATGCTGGCAAGCCTGCATGGGATTGGCAGCCTCCAGCCAAAGACGAAGACTTCATTGGCAAGGTCAATGGCTTGGCTGAAGAAGCCCTCCGTGCTGCATACCAGATCCGCTCCAAGCAAGCCCGTACACAAGCTACGCGCGCCGCTTACGCTGGTGTCAAGGCAGCCTTGGCCGCCGAAGGCTTGGCCTTTGATGGCGTCAAAGTCGACAACATGTTGTTCGACATTGAAGCCAAGATCGTGCGCAGCCAGATTTTGGCTGGTGAGCCCCGCATTGACGGCCGCGATACACGCACCGTTCGCCCTATCGAAATCCGTACGGGCGTGTTGCCGCGAGTGCACGGTTCAGCCTTGTTCACACGTGGTGAAACCCAAGCTTTGGTGGTTGCTACCTTGGGTACCGAGCAAGATGCGCAGCGCATTGATGCACTGGCTGGTGACTTCCGCGACACCTTCTTGTTCCACTACAACATGCCTCCGTTCGCCACAGGCGAGACAGGCCGCGTGGGTACACCTAAGCGCCGCGAAATTGGCCACGGCCGTTTGGCTAAGCGGGCACTCGTGCCCTTGTTGCCCCCGAAAGAAGAGTTCGCCTACACCGTGCGTGTGGTGTCTGAAATCACGGAGTCAAATGGCTCATCGTCGATGGCATCGGTGTGTGGTGGTTGCTTGGCTCTGATGGATGCCGGTGTGCCGATGAAGGCTCACGTTGCTGGTATCGCCATGGGTTTGATCAAAGATGGCAACAAGTTTGCTGTTTTGACTGACATCTTGGGTGACGAAGATCACCTTGGTGATATGGACTTCAAGGTTGCGGGCACCACAGCTGGTGTGACTGCGTTGCAAATGGACATCAAAATCCAAGGCATTACCAAGGAAATCATGCAAGTTGCATTGGCTCAGGCCAAGGAAGCGCGCTTGCATATTTTGGGCAAGATGGTTGAAGCCATGGGTACGGCCAATACCGAAGTCTCTGAGTTCGCACCCCGTCTGTACACACTGAAGATCAATCCTGAAAAAATCCGTGACGTGATTGGCAAGGGCGGCGCAACAATCCGCGGCCTGTGTGAAGAGACAGGTTGCCAGATCAGCATCGCTGAAGACGGCATGATCACCATCGCATCTACCGATGGCGAGAAGGCTGACTTTGCTATCAAGCGCATCAACGAAATCACAGCTGAAGTTGAAATCGGCAAGGTCTATGAAGGCGCTGTGACCAAGCTGTTTGACTTTGGTGCGTTGGTTAATTTGATGCCAGGCAAGGATGGCTTGCTGCACATCAGTCAGATTGCCCATGAGCGTGTTGAAAAGGTCGCTGACTATCTGACAGAAGGCCAAATCGTCAAAGTCAAGGTCATGGAAACGGATGAAAAGGGCCGCGTCAAGTTGTCTATGAAGGCCTTGATGGAGCGTCCTGAAGGCATGCCTGAGCGTGAAGACCGTGGTGACCGTGGCGATAGCCGTGGCCCACGTGGTGATCGCGGTGGCCGTGGTGGAGATCGCGGTGGCCGTGATCGCGCACCTCGTGCGGAGCAACAAGCTGCTGATGGCAGCAGCGATGCTTCTGGTCAAGCCCAACAGCAGCAATAAGCGTCATGAAAAAACTGGTTGTTGGCAACTGGAAGATGCATGGTAGCCGTGCATCTAACGCAGAGCTGCTTCAGGGCCTTGTCTCGGCTGATTTGACCGTCACGGCGCCCAGGGCTGATGTGGTGGTGTGCCCACCTTTTGTGTTCCTGTCTGATGTGGCTGCTGCGCTTAAGGGCGTGGCTATATCGGTCGGTTCACAAGATATATCAGCTCAGGCTCAAGGTGCTTTCACTGGTGAAGTCTCTGGTCTGATGATCCGCGAGTTGGGTGTCAAGTACGCCATCGTGGGGCACTCAGAGAGGCGCAGCTACCATGCGGAGAGCGATCAACTCGTGGCAGAGAAAGCCAAATCGGCTTTGTCGCACGGGCTGGTGCCCATTGTGTGTGTGGGCGAAACGCTGGCGGAGCGTGAGTCATCTCAGACCGAGGTGGTTGTTGCACGTCAGCTCAAGGCTGTGATCGATACGCTTGGTGATCAGTTGGTGCAGATTGTTGTGGCGTATGAGCCTGTCTGGGCAATCGGGACCGGCAAAACCGCGTCACCCGAGCAAGCTCAGGCAGTGCATGCGCTGCTGCGGGCTCAATTGAAGGCGGCCATGCCTCAGGCTGCAGCTGTCCCCTTGTTGTACGGGGGCAGTGTCAAGCCGGATAACGCAGTCGAGCTGTTTGCTCAGCCCGACATTGATGGTGGTCTCATTGGTGGTGCGGCACTCAAGGCGGCTGATTTTGTCGCTATTGCCCGCGCGGCTTGATGTGATCATCCCGAATTCAAGGTTTAGGAGTTTTTATTCATGCAAGCATTGTTGACAGTAGTGCTCTTGCTGCAAGTTGTGTCTGCGCTGGCCATGATTGGCTTGGTGTTGGTTCAGCATGGCAAGGGCGCAGATATGGGTGCGTCGTTCGGAAGCGGTGCTTCTGGTAGCTTGTTTGGTGCAACCGGTAGTGCCAACTTCTTGTCGCGTTCTACGGCCGTCGCCGCAGCCATTTTCTTTGCATCTACGCTCGGGCTGGCTTACTTCGGTAGTCACCGTGCTGGCCCGTCGGATCAGGCTAGTATTTTGGATCAGGCTGCGGCAGCGAGTGCGTCTGCCGCATCGGCAGTGGCAGCGCCAGCATCAGGCTCAGCATTGATTCCAACCAAGTGAATCAGAAACACTGATTTTTCGGTTTAGAATCTAACTCTTCGGTGAGCAAGCCTCAAGCAATCCGAAGCAACAAACTAGCGGGCCAATATGGCTCACTTGCCGACGTGGTGAAATTGGTAGACACGCTATCTTGAGGGGGTAGTGGCGAAAGCTGTGCGAGTTCGAGTCTCGCCGTCGGCACCATAGATTAAAACGAGTCTTTGTGCCAGTGCAAGTGGTTGGCGCTGGCTTAATTCATCGGCCTGATCGCACATTGTGTGGCAGTCGCCTTCTATTGGGCCTTGTTGAGGTATGAAGACATTCGGTAAGCGCGCTTCTGGTTCATGTCAAGTCTGTTTTAAATCAGATATTCGGCAGGCCTAGCGCGCTTTTTCTTTTGCCTGTGTGGTTCAATCACCCGTCTTGTTCGATCTGAAAGCCCTTGGTCATGAACATTGAGCAATATCTCCCTGTCATTCTTTTCGTGCTTGTTGGCGTTGGCGTCGGTGTTGCGCCGCAGGCCTTGGGCTTTTTATTTGGCCCTCGCCGCCCTGATGAGGCCAAGAACTCACCCTATGAGTGTGGGTTCGAGGCGTTTGAAGATGCGCGCATGAAATTTGATGTGCGCTACTACCTTGTCGCCATCCTGTTCATTTTGTTCGACCTTGAAATCGCATTTCTGTTTCCTTGGGCCGTGGCGCTCAAGGAGGTCGGGATGACTGGTTTCTTGGCTGTCATGTTGTTCCTGGGTATTTTGGTCGTGGGTTTTGCCTACGAGTGGAAAAAAGGCGCATTGGACTGGGAGTGATCTCGGTTAGTGCTGCATCCACAGGAATCTTCAAGAGGTAATTCACATGGGTATCGAGGGCGTCTTCAAAGAAGGCTTCATCACGACATCGGCTGACACACTGATCAACTGGTCCAAAACTGGCTCTCTCTGGCCTATGACGTTTGGATTGGCTTGTTGTGCGGTTGAAATGATGCATGCCGGTGCAGCACGCTATGACATCGACCGATTTGGCATGGTGTTTCGTCCCAGCCCTCGACAGTCTGATTTGATGATCGTAGCCGGCACCCTGTGCAACAAAATGGCACCAGCCTTGCGCAAGGTGTATGACCAGATGGCAGAGCCTCGATGGGTGCTGTCAATGGGGTCCTGCGCCAACGGTGGGGGCTACTACCATTACAGCTACTCTGTGGTGCGTGGTTGTGATCGCATTGTGCCGGTTGATGTGTATGTGCCTGGTTGCCCACCGACCGCTGAGGCGCTGCTCTATGGCGTGCTGCAGTTGCAGGCCAAGATCCGCCGCGAAAACACCATTGCCCGTTGAGCAGGAGCCTTAAGCAATGAGTCAAAAACTTGCCAACTTGGAAGTTGCCCTGCAAAACGTGCTGGGCGACAAGATCAAGCGATTGGATAACCTCAAGGGTGAGTTGACCTTGACTGTGTCCGCTGCTGATTATCTCGATGTGGCCCGTACTTTGCGCGATCACGTTGATTTTGCCTTTGAGCAATTGATGGATCTCTGCGGCATCGACTATTCGACCTACAGGGACGGTGCACCGAGTATCTATTCGGACGGCCCGAGGTATGGCGTCGTCAATCATCTGTTGTCTGTCAGTAAGAATTGGCGTTTGCGTCTGAAAGTGTTTGCGATCGACGACGACTTTCCTGTCGTTGCTTCATTGACTGACCTTTGGAGTGGCGCCAATTGGTTTGAGCGTGAAGCTTTTGACCTGTATGGCATCGTTTTTGATGGTCACGTGGACCTGCGCCGCATCCTCACGGATTACGGATTCATCGGTCATCCGTTCCGCAAAGACTTCCCAACGACAGGCTATGTTGAGATGCGCTATGACGAAGAACAAAAGCGCGTGATTTACCAGCCCGTCACCATCGAGCCGCGTGAGATTACCCCGCGCATCATTCGCGAAGACAACTACGGTGGTCTCCACTGATGCTGGAAGGTTGAGTCATGGCAGACATTAAGAATTACACACTGAATTTCGGTCCACAGCACCCAGCAGCGCATGGTGTGCTGCGCTTGGTTCTGGAGTTGGACGGCGAGGTTATTCAACGTGCGGATCCGCACATTGGCCTGCTGCACCGTGCCACTGAAAAGTTGGCTGAGTCGAAGACATTTATCCAGTCCTTGCCTTATATGGATCGGCTCGATTACGTTTCGATGATGTGCAACGAGCATGCCTATTGCATGGCCATCGAGAAATTGACTGGCGTTGACGTGCCTGTGCGTGCGCAGTACATCCGTGTGATGTTCTCCGAGATCACGCGGATACTCAATCACTTGATGTGGTTGGGCGCGCACGGGCTAGATTGCGGCGCGATGAATATTTTCATCTATTGCTTCCGCGAACGTGAAGACCTGTTCGACATGTATGAGGCCGTGTCTGGTGCTCGCATGCACGCAGCTTATTTCCGTCCAGGTGGTGTTTATCGTGATCTGCCAGACACGATGCCGCAATACAAGGCCAGCAAGATCAAAAACGCGAAGACCATCTCGCGCATGAACGAGAACCGCCAAGGTTCGGTGTTGGATTTCATTGAGGACTTCACCAAGCGCTTCCCAAATTGCGTGGACGAGTATGAAACGTTGCTCACTGATAACCGCATTTGGAAGCAGCGTACGGTTGGCATTGGCGTACTGGAGCCCGCGCGCGCACTGAACCTTGGTTTGACTGGCGCTATGCTCAGAGGCTCTGGCATCGTTTGGGATTTGCGCAAGCACCAACCATATGAGGTCTACGACAAGCTCGACTTTGATATCCCTATCGGCACCAATGGCGATTGCTACGACCGCTATGTTGTTCGGGTTGAAGAGATGCGCCAGTCCAATCGCATCATCAAGCAGTGCGTAGATTGGTTGCGAGCCAATCCAGGCCCTGTCATCACCAGCAACCATAAGGTGGCCCCCCCTTCACGCATTGAAATGAAGAGCTCGATGGAGGAGTTGATCCACCACTTCAAGCTGTTCACCGAAGGTTTCCATGTGCCCGAAGGCGAGGCTTATGCTGCTGTCGAGCACCCTAAGGGCGAGTTCGGCATTTATTTGGCATCTGATGGTGCAAATAAGCCTTATCGCTTGAAGATCCGCGCTCCTGGATTCCCGCATTTGGCTGCATTGGACGAGATGTCCCGTGGTCACATGTTGGCGGATGCCGTAGCTATCATCGGCACGATGGATATCGTGTTCGGTGAGATCGACCGTTGAGAGCGACAGCCCAATGACCGACAAAATCATGCTTAGCGAACAAACCAAAACGCGCTTTGATCGCGAACTAGCCAAGTACCCATCTGACCAGCGTGTATCAGCTGTCATGGCGTGCCTGTCCATCATCCAGCAAGAGCGTGGTTGGGTCTCACCCGACAGCGAAAAGGCTATTGCTGACTACATTGGCATGCCTGCTATTGCTGTGCACGAGGTCACGACCTTCTACAACATGTACAACCAACAGCCCGTTGGTCAGTTCAAGTTGAATGTGTGCACCAATTTGCCTTGTCAGTTGCGTGATGGCCAAAAAGCGTTGCTTCATGTATGCGAGCGTTTGGGTGTTGAGGTTGGTGGCACGACGTCCGATGGGGTGTTCACTGTGCAGCAGTCAGAATGCCTTGGCGCCTGTGCTGACGCGCCGGTGGCATTGGTGAACGACCGTCACATGGTCAGCTACATGAGCAATGATCGTTTGGACGAGTTGTTGTCCACGCTCAAAGCGCAAGCTAAGTGAGGCGAGAACAAGATGCTTGATCTCTCGAAATTCCAATCGACCGGTAAGGAAACGGCTTTCCACGGCCGCCACATTGAACCTCAGATTTACGCCGGACTTGATGGCGAAAACTGGGGTTTGAAAGACTACGAAGCGCGTGGTGGTTATGCCGCTTTGCGCAAAATCCTCGGCAAGGATGGCGGGGAGGGCATGACGCCTGATCAGGTCATCGCCGAGGTTAAGGCATCGGCTCTTCGTGGTCGTGGCGGCGCAGGCTTTCCAACCGGACTGAAGTGGAGCTTCATGCCCCGCGCTTTCCCAGGGCAAAAATACTTAGTCTGCAATTCTGATGAAGGTGAGCCTGGGACATGCAAGGACCGCGAGATACTGCGGTTTAACCCGCACACCGTGATTGAAGGCATGGCCATTGCGGCCTATGCCATGGGTATCACCGTAGGCTACAACTACATCCACGGTGAAATCTTCGAGGTCTACGATCGCTTTGAAGCCGCACTGGAAGAAGCTCGTGCGGCAGGGCTGTTGGGCAACAACATAGCGGGCAGCAATTTCAGCTTCCAGCTCCATGCTTTCCATGGGTTTGGTGCTTATATTTGCGGTGAAGAAACTGCCTTGCTGGAGTCTCTTGAAGGCAAGAAGGGCCAGCCTCGTTTCAAGCCGCCGTTCCCAGCCAGCTTCGGCCTGTACGGCAAGCCCACCACGATCAACAACACCGAAACGTTTGCGGCGGTTCCTTGGATCATCCGTCATGGCGGTGAGGCCTTCCTGAACGTTGGTAAACCTAACAACGGTGGAACCAAGCTGTTCTCCATTTCAGGTGATGTCGAGCGTCCTGGTAATTATGAAATCCCGATGGGGACGCCGTTTGCCAAGTTGCTGGAACTTGCTGGTGGTGTGCGTGGTGGCCGCAAGCTCAAGGCGGTGATCCCAGGCGGATCATCCATGCCTGTGCTGCCCGCTCACATCATGATGGAGTGCACGATGGACTATGACTCGATCGCCAAGGCTGGTTCGATGTTGGGTTCGGGCGCTGTCATCGTGATGGACGAGACGCGTTGCATGGTGAAGAGTTTGCTGCGTCTGTCTTATTTCTACATGCATGAATCTTGTGGCCAGTGCACACCGTGCCGTGAAGGTACGGGTTGGTTATGGCGGGTGATGGAACGCATCGAACATGGCAAGGGACGTCCTGAGGACATTGACTTGCTTAACTCCGTTGCTGACAACATCCAGGGCCGCACGATTTGCGCTTTGGGTGATGCGGCTGCCATGCCGGTACGCGCTTTCATCAAACACTACCGTGATGAGTTCGTGCACCACATCGAACACAAGACCTGCATGGTCCCGGCCTACATTTGATCGGCTTGACATATATGGTTGAAATCGAAATTGACGGCCGCAAGGTCCAGGCCCAAGAAGGCAGCATGGTGATCCGTGCGGCTGAGGAAAACGGGACATTCATTCCACACTTCTGCTATCACCGGAAGCTGTCTATTGCGGCCAATTGCCGCATGTGCCTTGTGGACATTGAGAAGGCGCCCAAGCCCATGCCTGCCTGCGCGACCCCTGTTACGCAAGGCATGATCGTGCGTACACGGAGCGAGAAAGCCATCAAAGCCCAGCAAGGCGTGATGGAGTTTTTGTTGATCAATCATCCGCTGGATTGCCCTATCTGCGACCAAGGCGGTGAGTGCCAGTTGCAAGATTTGGCCGTGGGCTACGGTGGGTCTGCATCGCGCTATGAAGAGGAAAAACGCGTCGTCCTCAAGAAGGACGTCGGCCCTCTGATCTCGATGGACGAGATGAGCCGTTGCATTCAGTGCACCCGTTGCGTCCGATTCGGTCAAGAGATTGCCGGTGCGATGGAGCTTGGCATGGTGCACCGCGGTGAGCATGCAGAAATCGTGACCTTCGTTGGCAACACGGTTGACTCAGAGTTGTCGGGCAACATGATTGATTTGTGCCCAGTTGGTGCCCTGACCAGCAAGCCATTTCGCTATAGCGCTCGGACATGGGAGTTGTCACGTCGCAAGAGTGTCAGTCCACATGACTCGACGGGCTCGAATCTGATCGTTCAAGTCAAGAACGGTAAAGTGCTGCGCGTGGTGCCTCTTGAGAACGAGGATGTCAATGAATGTTGGATAGCTGACCGCGATCGTTTCAGCTATGAAGCACTCCATAGCGCCGACAGGTTGACCAAGCCCATGCTCAAGCAGGGTGGTCAATGGCGCGAAGTCGATTGGACTACGGCGCTTGAATACGTCGCCAACGGCCTCAAAGGTGTAAAGGCAGAGCACGGCGCCGCGGCCATGGGCGCTTTGGCAACGGAGCACAGCACAGTTGAAGAGCTGTTTTTGCTGGCTCAGTTGATGCGCGGCTTGGGCAGCGACAACATCGATACCCGTTTGCGCCAAAGCGATTTCACCACGGGCGTTGGTGCACGTTGGCTGGGTTTGCCTATCGCAGCGCTGTCCACCTTGGATCGTGTTTTGGTTGTGGGCGCCTTCCTGCGTAAGGATCATCCACTGTTCGCTACCCGTTTGCGACATGCGGTCAAATGCGGGGCTCAGGTCTCTGCGATTGGCGCAGTCAATGATGATTGGCTCTTGCCTTTGGCTCAGCGTGTCACGGTGGCACCCAGCGCGTGGAGCCAGTCCTTGGCTGACATTGCGACGGCTGTTGCTAAGCAAGCTGGCATCGAGGCCCCTTGTGCTGGGACAGCGACCGATCAAGCATCAAACATTGCCGCCTCATTGTTGTCGGGCCAGAACAAAGCTATTTTGCTGGGTAACGCTGCGGTACAACATCCTGATGCGTCAACCTTGCAAGCATTGGCGCAATGGATCGCCGAGCAAACTGGTGCACAAGTTGGTTTCCTCGGAGAGTCGGCCAACTCTGTCGGTGCGCAGTTGGTTCATGCTCAACCGCAGCAAGGAGGCCTCAATGCAGGTCAGATGCTGTCAGGTAAGGGGCTCAAAGCGGTGGTCTTGCTAGGTGTCGAGCCTGAGTTCGACGCGGCCAATCCTGCTGCGGCGATGGCCGCTGTTCAAGGCGCAGAGATGGTCGTGTCCTTGTCATCTTTCAAATCGACAGCAAGTGAGTACGCGGATGTGCTGCTGCCTATCGCACCATTCTCAGAGACCTCGGGCACGTTTGTGAATGCCGAAGGTCGACCACAGAGTTTTCATGGTGTGGTCAAACCATCTGGCGATGCACGCCCAGCTTGGAAGGTTTTGCGCGTACTAGGGACGATGCTTGGTTTACCCAGTTTCGAATTTGAGACTTCTGAAGAAGTCAAAGCCCGCGCTTTGGGTGATTTGGCTGCACTGCCTGCTAAGTTGTCCAACGCCACATTGGCAGCAATCAAAGTGACCGCGACAAACGGGGGCTTGGAGCGTTTGGCCGATGTGCCTATTTACAGTGCTGACGCATTGGTTCGCCGTTCACCGGCACTGCAAGCCACAGCCGACGCCAAGGCGCCCGTTGCCAGTTTGCCTCAAGCGCTGTGGTTTGAGTTGGGTTTGGCTGAGGGTGCACAAGTCAAGGTTTCGCAAGATGGGTGCGCGGTGACCTTGGCTGCTGTACTGGATGCCAGCTTGCCTGCTAATGTTGTTCGCGTGCCTGCTGGGCATTCAGCGACGGCCACCTTGGGTGCTTCCTTCGGCGCGATCCGCGTCGAAAAAGCTTGAGGGGAGACAAGACATGATTGACACCCTTTACAACGCTGGAGCGGCCAACTTGGGCGCTTCGTGGCCAGTGATCTGGACGCTGATCAAGATTGTGGTCTTGGTGCTGCCCTTGCTAGGCTGCGTGGCCTATTTGACGCTGTGGGAGCGCAAGGCGATCGGTTGGAGTCAAATACGTGTGGGCCCGAACCGTGTGGGGCCTTACGGTTTACTGCAACCCATTGCCGACGCCGTCAAACTGATTTTCAAAGAAATCATTTTGCCCTCGGCCGCGCACAAAGGGCTGTTCTTGCTGGGCCCTGTCATGACGATCATGCCTGCGCTGGCAGCTTGGGCGGTGATTCCATTTGGCCCAGATATGGCCTTGGCCAACGTCAATGCCGGCTTGCTGTTTCTGATGGCCATCACCTCTATGGAGGTTTATGGCGTGATCATTGCCGGTTGGGCGTCGAACTCTAAATACGCGTTCCTCGGGGCCATCCGCGCTTCGGCTCAGATGGTTTCCTACGAAATCGCCATGGGGTTTTGCCTTGTTATCGTGCTGATGACATCCGGTTCACTGAACATGACCGACATTGTGATGAGTCAAAATAAGGGGCAGTTCGCTGACATGGGCATCGCCTTTATGTCGTGGAATTGGCTGCCTTTGTTGCCGATCACGGTGGTGTATTTCATCTCCGGCTTGGCTGAAACCAACCGTCACCCATTTGACGTGGTGGAAGGTGAGTCTGAGATCGTGGCTGGTCACATGATCGAGTACTCCGGCATGTCGTTCGCCATGTTCTTCTTGGCTGAATACGCCAACATGATTTTGGTGTCCACGCTGGCTGTGATCATGTTCTTTGGTGGCTGGGCGGCTCCCGTGTCATTTAAGTTGATCGGTATGGCGACGCCCGAATGGATTGATCAATCCATTTGGTTCTGGAATTGGTTGTGGTTGTTCACCAAAGCCTTCGTTGTCGTCACCTTGTTCTTGTGGGTGCGGGCGTCGTTCCCACGCTTCCGCTATGACCAAATCATGCGTCTCGGCTGGAAGATATTCATCCCTGTCACCTTGGTGTGGCTGGTCCTTGTCGGGGGCTGGATGATGTCTCCTTGGAACATCTGGAAGTAAGGGGCAACCAATATGTCTGTATCGTCCCTCAAAGCATTCATCTCCAGTTTTTTCTTGCTGGAGCTGTTAAAAGGCATGGCCCTGACAGGTCGTCATGTCTTTAGGCCAACCTTCACGGTTCAGTTCCCTGAAGAAAAGACGCCCCTGTCACCGCGGTTCCGTGGGCTGCACGCCTTGCGGCGCTATGACAATGGTGAAGAGCGATGTATCGCTTGTAAGTTATGCGAGGCAGTTTGCCCCGCCATGGCCATCACGATCGAGTCTGATGTGCGTGACGACGGCAGTCGCCGTACCACGCGCTATGACATTGACCTGACAAAGTGCATCTTCTGCGGCTTCTGCGAAGAAAGCTGCCCTGTAGATTCAATCGTGGAGACGCATATTTTTGAGTACCACGGTGAAAAGCGCGGCGACCTCTACTTCACCAAGGACATGCTCTTGGCTGTGGGTGATCGCTACGAAAAGGAAATTGCCGCAAACAAGGAGGCGGACGCGAAATACCGCTGACCCCATATGGACACCTTTAGCCTACTTTTTTACACCTTCGCCTCCGTGCTGGTTTTTGCGGCTTTCCGCGTGATCACTGCGAAGAGTCCCGTGAGCGCAGCGCTCCACCTTGTGTTGGCCTTTTTCAGTGCCTCGTGCGTCTGGATGCTGCTACAAGCTGAGTTCCTGTCTATCGCACTTGTGCTTGTTTACGTGGGGGCGGTGATGGTGCTGTTCCTCTTCGTTGTGATGATGCTCGACATCAACATCGATTCGATCAGGCAAGGTTTTTGGAAGCATTTTCCAATGGCTGGACTGATCGGCGCGCTCATTGCAGTCGAAATGGCCTTCGTGCTCAAGCGCGGCTTTGACGTGGCATCCCCCAAGCCATTTCCTGCTGATATTGCCAAAATGCCCAATGCCAAGGCGCTTGGCGTTGAGTTGTTCTCACACTACCTGTTTCCGGTTCAAGTTGCCGCTGTGATTTTATTGGTGGCCATCATCGCGGCGATTGCGTTGACGCTGCGCAAGCGCAAAGACTCACATTATCAGAATCCAGCAGACCAGGTTCGTGCCAAGAAGGCAGACCGCTTGCGCGTGGTCAAGGTGTCCCCGGTCATGGAGGTGCCTGCGGCAACCGAAGCTCCAGCACCGACAGGAGGTCAATCATGACAACAACCGTTACCCTTGGTCACTTCCTGTCGCTTGGCGCGATTTTGTTCGCCATGTCGGTTATTGGGATTTTTCTGAACCGTAAAAACCTGATCGTGTTGCTGATGGCCATTGAGCTGATGCTGCTGGCGGTCAACACCAACTTCGTTGCCTTCTCCCATTATTTGGGAGACATGGACGGGCAGGTATTCGTTTTCTTCATCCTTACCGTGGCGGCTGCTGAATCGGCCATTGGTTTGGCCATCTTGGTGGTGTTGTTCCGCAATCGCTCGTCGATCAATGTCGACGAGATGGACACCCTCAAGGGTTGAGCAGGAGCAACACAATCATGTCAGAACTCTCTCTCAATACGCTGCTGGTGGTGCCTTTGGCGCCACTGGTCGGCTCGATTGTTGCCGGCTTGTTCGGCAATGTGATCGGCCGTCGGGGCGCAGACATGCTCACCATCTTGGGTGTGCTGATCTCGTTCATCATTTCTGTTATGACACTGTCGGCTGTAGCCAATGAAGGCGCACACTTCAATGCCACTGTTTATGAGTGGATGAGTGTGGGGTCACTCAAGATGGAGGTCGGCTTTTTGATTGACGGTTTGACCGCCATGATGATGTGTGTGGTCACCTTCGTGTCTTTGATGGTGCATATCTATACCATCGGCTACATGGAAGAGGACGATGGCTATCAGCGCTTCTTCAGCTATATCTCGCTGTTTACCTTTGCCATGCTGATGCTGGTGATGAGCAACAACCTGCTGCAGTTGTTCTTTGGATGGGAGGCCGTAGGCTTGGTGTCCTATCTGCTGATCGGCTTCTGGTTCAAAAAGCCAACTGCAACATTCGCGAACATGAAGGCCTTCTTGGTCAACCGCGTCGGCGATTTTGGTTTCATCTTGGGCATCGGCTTGATCGTTGCCTTCACTGGCAGTTTGAATTACAGCGAGGTGTTTGCCAAGGGGAGTGAGTTGGCTGCGATGACCTTGCCCAAAACAGATTGGTCGCTCATTACCGTGATCTGTATCTGTTTGTTCATCGGTGCGATGGGTAAATCAGCCCAGTTCCCTCTACATGTCTGGTTGCCTGACTCCATGGAAGGTCCGACTCCGATTTCTGCATTGATTCACGCTGCCACCATGGTGACTGCGGGTATCTTCATGGTGACACGCATGTCACCCCTGTTTGAGTTGTCTGATGTGGCCTTGAACTTCATTTTGGTGATTGGTTCGATTACCGCGCTGTTCATGGGCTTTCTGGGCATCATCCAAAATGACATCAAGCGCGTCGTGGCTTACTCAACGCTGTCCCAACTAGGTTACATGACCGTGGCGTTGGGCGTGTCGGCCTACAACGTGGCTGTATTCCATCTGATGACCCATGCCTTCTTCAAAGCCTTGCTGTTCTTGGGTGCTGGTTCGGTGATCATGGGCATGCACCATGATCAGGATATCCGCAACATGGGTGGTCTGCGCAAGTACATGCCAATCACTTGGATCACCTCTTTGATTGGTTCTTTGGCGCTGATTGGTACACCGTTTTTCTCGGGTTTTTACTCCAAAGACTCCATCATTGAGGCGGTTCACGCGAGTAACTTGCCTGCAGCTGAATTTGCTTATTTTGCGGTGCTGCTGGGTGTCTTCGTGACGGCCTTCTACAGTTTTCGGATGTATTTTTTAGTCTTCCATGGCAAAGAAAACTTCCGTCACAAGCCTTTCCCAGGTGAGCACGACCACCATGATGATGACCACGGTCACGCCCATGTGCATGTACCTCATGAATCGCCGATGGTGGTCTGGCTACCATTGGTCCTGTTGGCCATTCCCTCGGTACTGATCGGTTACTTCACGATTGAGGCTGAGTTGTTTGGCGACTTCCTCAAGAGTGCGGTTTTCGTCAATCTGGAAAAGCACCCTGCGATGGAAGAGTTGGCTCATGAGTTCCACGGTGCCTATGAGATGGCCACGCATGGCTTTACAACCTTGCCCTTCTACTTGGCTCTAGGTGGCGTGGTGACGGCATTCGTGTTCTACATGGTCGCGCCGCAAATCCCGGCGTTCTTTGCCAAGGTGCTGCGGCCGCTGATCGTGGTCGGCGAGAACAAGTATTTTCTGGACTGGTTCAACGAGAAAGTGCTTGCAGCTGGTGCGCGCCTGATGGGCCGCACATTGTGGCAAGTGGGCGATGTGGCCATCATTGACGGTTTGGCTGTCAACGGCTCTGCCAAGTTGGTCGGCGTTATCGGCTCACTGGTTCGCTTGTTCCAGACGGGTTACCTTTATCACTATGCGCTGGTCATGATCTTGGGGGTTTTTGCCCTCATGACTTGGTTCGTGTTTTTGCACGCTTGAGCGCGAGGTCAGTAGATGCAAACATTACCTCATATCCTTTCCTTGGCCATTTGGATTCCCGTGGCGTTTGGCGTCCTGTTGTTGGCCACTGGACGCCAAGAAAACGCCGTTGTGAGTCGTTGGGTGGCGCTGATTGGTGCGGTCATTGGTTTCTTGGTGACCTTGCCGGTGATCAGTCATTTTGATAACAGCACAGCAGCAGCCCAGTTCGTTGAAAACACCGCTTGGATCGAGCGCTTCAATGCGTTTTATCACTTGGGTGTAGACGGCATCTCGATGTGGTTTGTCCCACTGACAGCATTCATCACCATCATCGTGGTGCTGGCTGGCTGGGAATCGATTGAAGATCGACCGCATCAGTATTTCGGATCGTTTCTGATCTTGTCTGGGCTCATGATTGGCGTTTTCTGCGCCATGGACGGTTTGCTGTTCTATGTGTTCTTCGAGGCTACCTTGATCCCGATGTACATCATCATCGGTGTTTGGGGTGGTCCGCGCAGGGTGTACGCAGCGTTCAAGTTTTTCTTGTACACATTGCTCGGCTCGCTGTTGATGCTGGTCGCCTTGATTTTTCTTTACTACAAATCTGGCGGCACATTTGACATCTTGGTTTGGCACAAGCTGCCGCTGGGAGCGATGCCCCAAGCCTTGTTGTTCGGCGCCTTTTTTGCTGCCTTTGCAGTCAAGGTTCCCATGTGGCCAGTGCACACATGGTTGCCTGATGCCCACGTCGAGGCACCTACCGGTGGCTCTATCGTGTTGGCGGCGATCATGCTGAAGTTGGGATGCTATGGCTTCCTGCGCTTTGTCCTGCCCATCGTTCCGGATGCATCACATGAGTTTGCGCCCGTTGTGATTACCTTGTCGCTGATCGGTGTGATCTACATCGGTCTGGTGGCTCTGGTTCAGCAGGACATGAAGAAGCTGGTGGCTTATTCCAGTATTGCGCACATGGGTTTTGTGACATTGGGCTTTTTCATCTTCAACGAACTGGGTGTCACAGGCGGTTTGGTTCAGATGATTGCGCACGGGTTTGTATCAGGTGCCATGTTCTTATCCATTGGTGTGCTGTACGACCGCGTTCACTCACGTGACATCGCGAGCTATGGCGGCGTCGTGAACACCATGCCCAAGTTCGCGGCGTTTGCATTGTTGTTCTCGATGGCCAATTGCGGCTTGCCGGGTACAGCTGGTTTTGTAGGTGAATGGCTGGTTATTCTCGGTGCTGTGCAGTACGACTTTGCGATCGGCGCCTTGGCTTCGACTGCACTGATTTTTGGCGCTGCCTACACATTGTGGATGTACAAGCGGGTGTACTTTGGCGCAGTGGCCAATGACCATGTGCGCGAACTGAAAGACATCAATGCACGGGAGTTTTTGATGTTGGCCATCTTGGCCGCAGCCGTGCTGTGGATGGGGATTCAGCCCAAGCCGTTTACCGATGTGATGCAGGTGTCGGTGACCGAATTGCTCAAGCACGTTGCACAAAGCAAGTTGAACTGAGGCTAGACAGAATATGAATGATTTGAACTGGGTCGCGGTGACCCCCGAGATTGTGTTGCTGGGCATGGCTTGCTTGGTGGCGCTACTCGACTTGTTTGTCACCTCTAAACGGCGCACTGCGACCTACCTCTTAACGCTGTTGACGTTAGCGGTGGTGGGTGGCTTGCATTTGTGTGCATTGGACAATGCCACGCCTGTCTACGCCATGCAAAAAATGGTGATGACCGATCCGATGGGGCATTTGCTGGCGCTCAGTGCGACGATCGCCGTTGCAGCGAGTTTGGTCTACGCACAGGTCTATGCTGGCGATCGTGAGTTGCTGGTTGGCGAGTTATTCACGCTCAGCTTGTTCGCGTTGCTCGGCATCTCGATCATGATCATTGCGCACAATTTCTTGAGCATCTATTTAGGCTTGGAGTTGATGTCGCTGTCGCTGTATGCGTTGGTGGCTTTGCGCCGTGATCATGCACAGTCGACTGAGGCGGCCATGAAGTACTTTGTGCTCGGCGCACTGGCTTCAGGGTTTTTGCTGTACGGCATGTCGATGATGTATGGGGCGACAGGTTCTTTGGACTTGGCTCAAGTTTACAAAGTCACCTTGTCAGGGGCTGCGAATCCCCAAGTCATGGCTTTTGGCTTGGTGTTCATTGTGTCGGGCCTCGCTTTCAAGCTGGGCGTGGTGCCTTTTCACATGTGGGTGCCAGACGTTTATCAAGGCGCACCGACAGCTGTGACCTTGATGGTTGCGGGGGCGCCTAAGTTGGCTGCGTTTGCCATCACGATTCGCCTGTTGGTTGAGGGGCTGATCAACACAGCCAATGATTGGCAGCAAATGCTGCTGATCTTATCTGTCGCGTCAATGGCGTTGGGTAACTTGGCGGCCATCGCGCAAACCAACCTCAAGCGCATGTTGGCCTACTCCGGTATCGCTCAACTTGGCTTCATGTTGCTGGGCTTCGTGCCCACCGTGATTGCAGGCAATACCGTTTCTGCAGGCAATGGCTATTCGTCCGCGTTGTTCTATGTGTTGACCTATGTGTTGACCACCTTGGGCACGTTCGGCATGGTGATGTTGCTGTCGAGGCCAGGCTTCGAGTCAGAGCAGATATCTGATTTGGCTGGGCTCAATAAACGCAGTCCGATGCTGGCCGGTGTGATGGCTGTGTTCATGTTCTCATTGGCGGGCATCCCGCCAACGGTTGGCTTTTACGCCAAGCTGGCTGTGCTGCAGTCTCTGATCACCACCAACTCACCGTTGTTGTTGCAGATCTCTATCGTTGCTGTGTTGCTGTCCTTGGTCGGTGCGTTCTACTACTTGCGGATCATCAAAGTGATGTACTTTGATGAGCCAAAGGACCTTACCCCCATCGTGGACGGTGGTAGCGCACGTTTGCTGTTGTCCTTCAACGCATTGACTGTGTTGGCCTTGGGTATCTTGCCAAGTGGTTTGATGACCTTGTGCGCGCAGGTGATTACACGGTCGTTGGCCAGTTATTGACTGTTAAGTTGAATCATTCTCATTGGCCGCGTTCATCGCGGCCATTTTCATTTTGCAACCACCATGAGTTTCACTGATCAGCTCAACACAAGCTTGAACGACGTGCATCTGCGGGAGGAGACGATCTCGTCATCGACCGTCTATCAAGGGCACTTCATCGAGTTGCGACGTGACCAAGTCAGTCTGCCTGATGGTGGTCACGCTGTCCGTGAATACGTGGTGCATCCCGGTGCGGTGATGATCGTGGCAACGCTGCCGGATGGCCGCTTGGTCATGGAGCGGCAGTACCGCTATCCGGTGCGCCAGACTATGATTGAGTTTCCAGCCGGCAAGCTCGACGAAGGCGAGGGTGGCTTGGCTTGCGCACAGCGCGAGTTGTGGGAGGAAACAGGCTACCGTGCAAAACGGTGGGCCAAGGCTGGCGTCATGCACCCCGTCATTGGTTATGCGACCGAGGTCATTGAGATTTGGTTTGCTGATGGCTTGACCCTGGGTGAGCGTCACTTGGACGAGGGTGAGTTTTTGGACGTCTTTGCCGCCAGTCAGCAAGAGCTGGAAGACTGGATGCGCGGTGGCCTGTTGACTGACGCCAAGACCGTTGTCGGCATGATGTGGTTACTGCAATCACGTATTGGTCGGTGGCCCTTGGATTGGTTGACGCTGTAAGCGCCACGCCGCGCAATGCTTTTTATATGGCGCTCACGTATCAGGGTGCTCAGGGTACAAGGCGCCCGGGGTTCAAGGTGTTCATTGGATCCAGCGCTTTCTTGATGGCTCGCATCCAGTTGGTGCTGACGCTGGACTGGCGTTGACCTAGTTCATCTTTTCGGAGTTGACCAATGCCGTGTTCAGCAGAAATGGTGCCGCCTAGTTGTTGTGTGATGTCGTAGACGATTTGGTTGACATCGTGTTCATGCTTGGCTAGAAAATCAAAGCCGGTGATCTCAGGCGGCGCCTGCACGTTGTAGTGCAGGTTGCCGTCCCCTAAGTGCCCAAAGCAGACGATGCGACAGCTTGGGAATGTGGCTGTCAGCTTGGCATGTGCCAAGTTGATGAACGCTGCGATTTGAGATGTGGGCACGCCAACGTCGTGTTTGACCATTTGTGCTTCGGCCTTTTCCGAAAGGGGAATGGCTTCCCTTAGCGCCCACATGGCCTTGTATTGGGTTTGTGTTTGCGACACGCAAACATGGTGGACGACTCCGGTTTGAATGGCCTGCTCTAGCAGGGCCTCAACTCTCGCTTGCAGATGCTCAAGTGCAGCTGGGCTGGCGGCGTCCAACAGAACAATCCATTCAGGTACTTGATTTGGTCGTGTTGTGGCCGGGTTCGATGCGATCAGTTGACTGGCGGCTACGGCTTGATCTGGGTGGTGCTTGAGCGTCAGCTCTACCGGGTAGCGGTGCATGATTTCAAACCCGGTGAGGCTGGCATCTAATGTTGCTCTGGCGTTTGCCAGCAATTCAAGCGCTTGCTCGATGGTGTCGCAAGCGATCAGGGCAGCCAAGCGGCTGTTCGGTTTTGGGAACAGCCGCAGGCTGGCTGCCGTGATGATGGCTAAGGTGCCCTCGCTGCCAATCAGCAAGTCACGCAGGTCGTAGCCTGTGTTGTCTTTGCGCAGACTTTTGAGTTGAGGCCACACCTCACCTTGCGCTGTCACGGCTTCAAGACCCAAGCACAGTTCACGGGCCGTCCCGTAGCGCAAAACTTGGGTGCCGCCTGCGTTTGTTGCTAAGTTGCCCCCAATGGTGCAACTGCCTTCAGATGCCAGACTGAGGGGGAACAGCAAACCTGCCGCATCCGCAGCTTCTTGAACCGTCGACAGCAGGCAGCCGGCTTGCACAGTCATGGACAGGTTGATGGTGTCAATTGACAAAATGCGGTTGAGTCTTTGTAGGCTCAGGACGATTTGCTCGCCGCTGGCATCTGGCACCCCGCCACCCACCAAGCCTGTATGGCCGCCTTGCGCAACGATGCTCACCCCAAATTGAGCACACAGAGAGACCGTGGCGGCAAGCTCTTGCGTTGAGTTCGGGCGAACAATGGCCAGCGCATGGCCCTTGTAACGGCCTCGCCAGTCGGTTTGTTGACGAACAAATGTGGGGTCATCGGGCCCACAAGGCACCAGCACGGCGGCATCACCCAGCAGTGCCTGCAGGGCCTTCAGCAATGCGGCGCAGCGCTCGGTCATTTGGTTTTTGCTTTGGGTGGCAGGATGCGCAAGCGCAGTCGCACATACAAGGTGCCTGCTATGAACAGCGCCGTGCTCAGGGCCACTTCGATGCCAGCCAATGCTTGTGATGTGCCGCTGTCATTGCTGGCTCGGACCACACCTTCTGTGAAGTAAAGCCAGATCAACAACGACATCCACCGATAGGTATAGAGCCTGTTCTTGATCGTGCCGGCCACGGCCAGTGTCAGAGGCAGCACCTTGAGCGCCAAATAGCCGGTGCCGCCTTTCAGGGGGGCGAGCCAAAGCTCCCAAGCCAGGCCCAAAACGATCAAAGCGATCAGCAGCGCCACGTTGATCAGCCTGAGTCGGTTGATTTGGGCCAGACGCTCTGGCGGGTGTTCTCCAATGACGGTGTTATCACGCGCTTGCGGGAATTCACTCTTGGGGAGTCGGCCCGTGAAGGGGATGTTGGAGTCGGGGGATTCGGGGTGGGTCATGTCGGTACGGGCGCGTATGGCTGGCATCATAGCCACCATGACATCGAATTGGACACTTTGGGCAAAAGCCCATCAACGTTGGGTGCTGCTGGTCTCGACCTTGCAGGAGTGGCCCTGGACACAGACATATCAAACTTTGCGGCAACGGTTCAGGGAGGATCGGCTAGGCGTGACGGCTGGGAGCCTGACTTTCACGACGACGATCGCGTTGGTGCCTTTATTCACGGTGATGCTGGCCTTGTTCAGTGCCTTCCCCGTGTTTGCGCGGTTTAGAAAAGTACTGGAGCAGCAGGTGTTGCAGGGCTTGGTGCCCGATGTCATCGCCAAGCCTGTTTTGTTGTCGCTCACCAAATTTGCGGGCAAAGCCAGTCAGTTGGGTGGCCTTGGCATGATTGCACTTGGCTTTACGGCCATCGCTTTGATGTTGACGATCGACCACACACTCAACGGTATCTGGCGCGTCCGGACTGCCCGCCCGATTGCGCAGCGTGTGCTTGTGTATTGGGCCGCGTTGACTTTGGGGCCCTTGGTTGTGGGGGCCAGTTTGTCGGTGACCTCTTACATTTTGTCAGCCTCAAGTGGGTTCGTGGATGAGTTGCCGGGCGGCATTGGTTTTTCTCTCAGCCTGATCGTCTTCATATTGCAAACGGCCGGTTTTGCTGCGTTGTACCGTTTCGTGCCGAATACCTTCGTGCGCTGGGATCATGCGTGGGGTGGTGCTGCATTTGTGTCTGTTGCGCTGGAAGTGAGCCAAAAAGGCTTGGCTTTGTATTTATCCAAGGTGCCTGTTTACTCGACCATTTACGGTGCGTTTGCTGCAGTGCCGATATTTTTGATTTGGATTTATTTGAGTTGGTTGATCGTGTTGATGGGCGCAGTCGTGACCGCCTATACACCCAGTTTATTGTCCCAGGTGAAGCGTTGGCCCGATTCGCCCGGCCACCGTTTTGCTTTAGTGGTCGCTATTTTGAAAGCCTTGGCCGACGCTCGAGTGGGTGTGCCACGAGGCCTCACGGCAGAACAAATAGCGCACAGTTTGCGCACGGATCCTTTGCAGATTGAGCCTTTGCTAGAAACGTTGCAGGGGATGGACTGGATTGGTCTGCTTGATGAGCCGCAATCGGACTGCGGTGGCCGTTTTATTTTGCTATGTGATCCAGCTCTGACCTTGATCGCGCCGCTCGTTGGCGAGGTGTTGCTGCGTCCGGATGGCTTTACCGAGGGGTTTTGGGGCAAGGCCAAGTTAGATGAGATGACTTTGTTGGATGTGCTTGGTTGACTTGTTGATTTGGCATTAAGCGTTAACCCTCGTGGTCATTTTCCTCTTGGCGATCGGGGTCTGATCGGGCTATATTGGCTGGTGTCTTTTAGGCATTGTTGGGCAACCCGGATCGAGGAGATAAACCATGAAAGTCAGCGACATTCTGCGCGTTAAAGGCAGCACGCTTTTCACAGTTTCCCCAGAGCAGCCTTTGTCTGAGGCTGCGAACACGATGGCCGAATATGACATTGGCTCATTGGTTGTGATGGAGCATGGCGATGTGGTGGGCATGCTCACATTCCGTGAGGTGATTCAGGGCACTGTGCGCAATGGTGGCGCATTTGGCACGCTCGGCGTACGTGCCGTGATGGACGATCACCCTTTGACCTGTACGCCAGATACCGAGATAGATGAAGTCAGGCGGATGATGCTCAGTCGCCATGCACGGTACATGCCTGTTTTGACACAAAAAACCCTGATGGGCGTTGTTTCTTTCTACGACGTGGCCAAGGCTGTGGTTGATGGGCAGGATTTCGAGAACCGCATGCTCAAGGCCTATATCCGGGATTGGCCGGTTGAAGAGAATGCCAGCGAGGAGCGACCCGCTTTGCTGTGATTGCTTGCGCGATAGGGGACAATATCGGTTTCCCGATTTTGACTTTCTGATTGGCGCTATGGCTGGCAGCACACTTGGTCTTTTGTTCACCGTCACCAATTTTGGTGAATCACATGGCCCTGCGATTGGTTGTGTGATTGACGGTTGCCCTCCGGGTCTGACTTTGTCTGAGGCTGATATCCAGCCCGACTTGGATCGACGCAGGCCAGGTACGTCGCGCCATGTGACACAGCGCAATGAACCCGATGCAGTGGAGATCCTCAGTGGGGTCTACGAGGGCAAGACGACAGGAACGCCGATAGCGCTCTTGATCCGCAATACGGATCAACGCAGCAAGGACTACGGCAATATTTTGCAGACCTTTCGGCCAGGTCATGCAGATTACACCTACTGGCACAAATACGGCATCCGCGATCCGCGTGGTGGTGGGCGCTCTTCTGCACGCATGACCGCGCCCATGGTGGCGGCTGGTGCGGTGGCTAAAAAGTGGTTGCGTGAGCAATTCGGTACTGAAATACGAGGGCACATGACGCAACTTGGCGCGATCCCTGTGGCTTTCGAGGGCTGGGAGCATGTGCACAATAACCCGTTCTTTGCGGCCAACGTCAGTCAGATTCAATCACTTGAAGACTATATGGACGCCCTGCGCAAGGACGGTGACTCTTGCGGTGCGCGTCTGACGGTGGAGGCTTCTGGCGTGCCTGTGGGCTTAGGTGACCCTTTGTTTGACAAGCTAGATGCAGACATTGCTTACGCGATGATGGGCATCAATGCGGTCAAGGGTGTAGAAATCGGTGCAGGTTTTGGGTGTGTGACGCAGCGGGGTACCGAACACGGCGATGAGTTGTTGCCAAGTGGTTTCGGCACCAACCATGCTGGTGGGGTGTTGGGCGGTATTTCGACTGGGCAGGATGTTCGTGTGTCGATGGCGATCAAGCCTACCAGCTCCATCAGGTCACCCAAACAGTCTATCGATTTGAATGGTTTGCCGGCAACTGTGGAGACTTTTGGGCGCCACGACCCCTGTGTTGGGATACGCGCCACGCCGATTGCCGAAGCCATGCTGGCGTTGGTGTTGATTGATCACGCCTTGCGCCATCGTGCCCAGTGTGGTGATGTGCAGGTGGATACGCCGATCATCCCCGCATATCGGGGTTAATTTATCACGCAGCAGACATTTTAGTGTCCGGATTTTGAGCTGTTATTGATATACCCCCCCCCTGTCTGAGCATGCTGAAATGCTTGACGGATTTGACATGCGACCGATGCTTGGTCGGATATGAGTGTCTCAGTCAACGGGGGTAAGAATGGGGTTAAAGATAGCAGCACTGCGCAAGCGCGAGAGCCAGTGTCACGTCGTTGACGACGCGAAGTTGGCTCGTCGACGGCATTTAAGCGCATTTTTTCACCATCATGGGGTATGGGCTCCAGGCGTCAGGTTGTTCAGGCAATTGAATTTTCAGGCTAAAGCGCTGATTGTTGTGATTGCGTTTTTGATTCCTTTGGCTGTATTGGGTTGGTCGTTTGACGCTGACAAGCGGACGCATTTGGCTTTCGTTTCGCTTGAGCGGCATGGTGTGGCTTACTCAGACGCCTTGATTCGGCTGCTCACAGCGACACTGTCTAACAAGGATGACGCAGCTACTGAGCAAGCATGGAAGACCATGCAGGTGATACATGGTCAGCACGGTTCTGTATTGGATGCTGCTGCGCCGTTTCAGCGGCTCACTCAGGCTGCTGGTGCCGGTAGCAGTGCGATCGATGCCAATGCGCAAATGGCTTTGTTGGATCATGTGGTCGATACGTCAAATTTGGCGCTTGACCCTGATATCAGCAGCTATTACTTGATGGATGCATCCGTCATAGCTGCACCACGGTTGGCTCATGGCGTTGCCAAGTTGCGAGCCAAATTGATTAAGGTGCGCGATCAAGGTGTGGATAGTCCTCTGACCTTGGTTGCGTTGCAACGTGAGAGTGATACCGTTGTGCGTTTGGCTGATCAGCTTGGCGTGTCCACTGATAAGGCCACTAAAGAACAAGTCGCCTTGCAAAAAAGTGTGCCGGTGGCCGAGGCGCAATCTGCTTTGTTTGCGCTCACTGAACTGTCCGGCGGTGTGGTGCAAGGCAAACCCTTGCTGGTCGACTCACAAGAGATCGCCCGTGTTGCCGACCGTGCCTTGCAAGCCGTTGACGTTTACATGACACATGCGCTCCCCATCCTTGATAGCTTGTTAAAAGAGCGTCAGCAGCAGTTGACGCTCAGACGCCTACTTGTTAACACGTTGACATTGGTTTGTTTGGCGCTTGCCTTGTATTTGCTGCTTTGTTTCTACTTCGTGACACGAGGCGGCATGGAGGAGGTAAGGCAGCACCTCGTCGCCATGACGGAGGGAGATCTGACCACGCATCCACAGCCGTGGGGGCAGGATGAAGCGGCCAGTTTGATGCTGTCACTGAGTGACATGCAGGGTGCCTTGAGGGCCGTGGTTCGTGAAGTTCGGGACGCCTCAGATGCCATTGTTCATTCGAGCTCCGAGATCGCGTCAGGCTCTACGGATTTGTCCAATCGAACGGAACGCACCGCATCTAGTTTGGAGCAAGCGGCCTCAGCCATGGACCAGATCGCTTCAACCGTGACGCAAACATCTGATCAAGCTGGGCAAACGGCCTTGCTGGCGAGCGGTAACGCAGATGTGGCGATTCAGGGTGGCCACGTGATTGCTCAGGTTGTGGATACCATGCATGGTATCCATGAGTCGTCCAGCAAAATTGCCGACATCATCTCGGTCATTGATGGCATTGCTTTCCAGACCAATATCCTGGCCTTGAATGCAGCAGTTGAAGCCGCTCGGGCAGGGGAGCAGGGGCGCGGGTTTGCTGTTGTGGCCTCAGAGGTGCGTGCGCTGGCCAAGCGCAGCGCCTCCGCGGCGCATGAGATCAAAGCGCTGATCAATGACAGTGTTGAGAAGGTGTCATCCGGTACCAAGGTGGTGCAATCTGCTGGCCAAACCATGGCGGATATTGTGGGCAATGCACAGCGTATGAATGGCTTGCTATCGGAGATAGCCACCGCCGCACGTGAGCAAAGCACGGGCGTGAGTCAAGTTGGGCATTCGATTCAAGAGTTGGACAGAAGCACGCAAGGTAATGCCGCTTTGGTTGAGGAAACCGCTGCTGCAGCAGCGTCGCTCAAAGAGCAGGCGGTTTCACTGGCACGGGCTGTGTCTGCATTCCGTTTGCCTGAATGATTGGTTGCCGCTGCGATATTGCGAAGAAACCTGTCAGCGTTTGCTCAATCAAGGGCTGTCAGGCAGCGGCTTTGCGGGACAGGTTCCACGCGACTTGGCTACACCGAGCCACCATCATTGACGCGCGCCTTCAAACGCTGGAAGGGCATCACACCCAGTGCGTACCGCTTGCGTCAGGCCTGATTAGTTGAGTTCTACCGCGTCTTCTGGGCGCTCAATCAGCTCGATTTTGTAGCCGTCAGGATCGGTGATGAAGGCGATGACGGTGGTGCCGCCTTTAATGGGGCCGGCTTCGCGCGTGATGGCGCCACCTAGGCTGGCGGCCTTGTCTCGAACCGCCGCACAGGTGCCCGCGACATCAGGTAGGCCAATGGCGATGTGGCCAAAGGCGGTGCCCAACTCGTATTGTTCGACGCCATAGTTGTAAGTCAACTCGATTTCGGCGTGCTCTGGGTTGCGTCCATAGCCCAAGAAGGCCAGTGTGTATTGTTGATCTGGGCGGTCGGTGGTGCGCAGCAAGGTCATGCCCAGTACTTGCGTGTAGAAGTCGATGGATCGCTGGAGGTTGCCAACGCGCAGCATGGTGTGAAGCAGTCGCATAGAGGTCTCGGTCAATGAATGGATGAAATGGGTTTCAGGGCGTGTTTTTGTGCAGCCGGACTGGCAGCCAACCGCGCACGCTGTTGAGCAAGGCCATACCTTGGGCCAGGGCCAAGTCTGACACGGTCAGGGTGCGTTCATGCAGTGTGGCTTGCTCAAGCAGGCTGCGACGCATCACACCCGGTAGCAGGCCCGCTGAAAGCGGGGGGGTGTACCAGAGACCATCTATTTTGAGCGCCAAGTTGCCAATGGTGAATTCGGTTAACTCTCCACGTGTGTTGAACATCAGCGTGTCGAACACACCACCCGTGGGGGCGAAGGGCGCGTAGGCTTGCCGCTGTGTGGTTTTGTGTCGAATGAAGTCATCGGCCTCAGGCATGGGGTGGTCGGCCAGCACCACATCCAGCAAGGAACTTGCATCGCCATCGGGCCCGGTCAATACGCTGGCGTGGGCTTGAACCTGACCATGCACATCAAGCAATAGTCTGATCTTGTGGACACCTTTTGGGTGCTGAATTTGCAACTGGTTTAATGCCGCGTTGACCTCAACCCCACTGGCCTCGTCCCAGCGCCAGCCAAAGTGTTGTGCACTGGCGGCCAGTCTTTGTAGATGCAGTGCGCGTCTGGGGATGTCACCTTGGTCCAGCCTCAGTGACTCAAGCAAACGAAATGGCTGGTCAGCACGCTTGAGGAAGGCCTGTTTGGCACGCCATTCAGCTGCTTCGCCTTCAGCGCTGGCATCCAGGGTGATGCCGCTGCCGATGCCGCAATGTGCAGACCATGGCGCAGGCGGTGGTGGTGTGTGAACGCACACGGTGCGGATGGGGACGTTGAAGGTCACGCGGCCACCGGGTGCCATCAAACCGACTGCGCCGCAGTAGACGCCACGGGGGCTGCGCTCCAGTGTGGCAATGTGGTGCATGGCTTGGCGCTTGGGTGCGCCGGTGACGGACCCGCATGGGAACAGGGCGGCGAAGGCCTCGCTGAGCTTCAAGTTGGGCCTGCTGCGTGCTGTCACGGTGGACGTCATTTGCCAGACCGTGGGGAGCGCTTGTACATCAAACAGCGAGGGCACCTTCACACTGCCAAGCTCGGCGATCCGGGACAGGTCGTTGCGCAACAGGTCCACGATCATCAGGTTTTCTGCTCGCTCTTTGGGGCTGGCTTGCAGGTGTGTGGCCGCAGCTTGGTCTGCTTGCTCATCCAACCCTCGTGCAGCGGTGCCCTTCATCGGTTTGGTGGTGAGGGCCTCGCCATCCCAGTCAAAAAATAACTCAGGCGATACGCTCAGGACGGCACCGGGTGCGCGGCAAGCTGCACGCGCATCGAGCATCACGCTGTAGCCTTGGGGTTGGCTGCGGCGCAAGGCCATGAAATAGGACCACAGTGATGATGGATCGCCTTCGTAGGCGCTGTGCATCTGGGTGGTCAGGTTGATTTGGTAGACCTCGCCTGCACGGATGAGTTCGTGGATTTGAGTCACGTGTGCGTGTGCCTGATGCGCATTGAGGTCCGCATGCCAAGGGCCACAGGACCAGGGCGTTGGCGTCTCCATAACGTCATCACCCGACCATGGTTGTGCTTGGTCAAACACGGCGACCACGGCATAGGGCTGCCCAGGCGGCAGCGCTTTGACCGGCAAGTGAGCGTCTAAGCCTGGCGCAGCTTCATACGCGACCCAACCCACGCACCATTGCCCCCCTTTGGCTAGCTGGTGCGCAGCATCTAGCAAGCCCGCTACTTGGCTGGGGTCGTGTGCCACGAGCCATTGCGCCGCGTGGTCAAAGCGCCAGCGCTGACGTGGCTGATTGGGGCCATGACCAGGGAAGTCAATCAGGGCCGTGGGCAGGGCCGGATCTTGATCAAGCACGGCTGTCAGTACTTGCTGCGCTGTAGATCAGCACAAGGCTCGCCAGCGCAAACAAGGCCAAGCTCCAAAATTCAAAGGGCACGCCCATGATGCTGGCGGCGGCATCCGCGCATGAGGCTCGCACCTCGAAAATCTCCGGCCAGCGCGTGTCTATCGCCAAGAAGGTGATGACCTTGTCAGCCAAGGTCAACGCGCACGAGTCTGATTTGGCTGCAACAAAGTGCTGCCAGAGTGCGGCTGCACCACCGCTGAGGGCCAGCGGCAAGATCAACGCAGACAGTATTCGCCTTGGCAAGGCGTGGGGCAGGGCGGCTGCGGTCAGGCTCAAGGCTGCGATCACCATGAGCAAGAAGCGCTGCAAGATGCACCAAGGGCAGGGCTGCATACCAAAATGGTGTTGGGCCAGCAAGGCGGCAGCCACGGATGCGGCGCAGCCTAGGCCTAGGCCCGCCAAGATGACACGTGGAGAGAGCATGGCCATGGCGCTTCAGCCTACTTCTGCAATCAGCTCAATTTCAACGCAGGCGCCAAGCGGTATTTGGGCCACGCCAAATGCGCTGCGAGCATGCACGCCAGCCTCGCCAAAAACCTCGCCAAGCAGTTCTGAGCAGCCGTTGGTGACCAAGTGGTGTTCTGTGAACTCAGGACTGCTGTTAACCAAGCTCATGACCTTGACGATGCGTACAACGTTGTCCAGACCACCTGCTGCGACGCTCAGCGTGCCCATCAGATCAATGGCGACAAGGCGTGCGGCCTGCTTGCCTTGCTCTGTCGTCAATGTCTTGCCCAGTTGACCGACCCAGACTTGCCCATCCTTTTTGGCGATGTGCCCGGACAGGAAAATGAGCTTGCCTGTGCGGACAAATGGCACGTAAGCCGCAGCAGGCACGGATACAGGCGGCAAAGTGATACCAAGGGCTTGCAGTCTTTGTTCGATGGACATGGTGGCTTTTTTGAAGATGGAACGAGTCTCGGAATCCTACACCCAGTGCTTGTCCTAGGTTGAACAGACGGCTTGGCGCCACCCTCTTTGGTGGGCTTGATTACCTCGTGTGAGCCGGTCAATATGCGTGTCATTGAAATCCATTAGACATTCAGATTGGTTTGATTCAGTAATGGGGACTGCTGCGTGGCTGCTGACTTGCTTGGCTTGGTTGATTGGTATAGCGTGGCAATTGCAAGAAGCCGCGCTGTGGCCGTGGCCGGTCTATGTGGCAGGTTTGATGCTGTCACTGGGGCTGGGGCTGACTTGGCGCAGATATCAATCCGGTCGTTGGCTGCGATTGGGCTTGCGATCAGCGCTGGGTTTGATGGCCGTGGCGTTGTTGGCGTGGGGCAGCACAGGATGGCGGGCCTCGTCGCAGATGGCGCAGCAGCTGCCCAGCGACTGGCTTGGCCGAGACGTGCCTGTGGTCGTTCAAATTGAAGGCTTGCCGAAAGCCGTATCCGGCGGCGCGTACTTTGATGCGCGGGTGGTGTCGTGGCCCCAAGCCAGTGGCGCCGACAGCTTGCCTCAGCACATCAGCTTGCGCATGAATACACCCGCTGGTGTTTTGCCTATGGCAGGGCAACAGTGGCGTTTGTTCGTGCGGCTGCACCCTCCGGATGGCCACGCCAATCCCGCAGGGTTTGACGTCACCCTGCCGATGTTCGAGCGTGGTATCCGCGCAATTGGGCAGGTGCGCGATCGCGGTACACCGCCTGAAAAGTTAAGCGATCAACCCGCGTACCCTTGGCAAGGTGCCATTGACCGCTTGCGGGGGCGCATCCGATCGGCCATTTTGGCCCGTGTCACTGATAAGCAAGCAGCAGGCGTTTTGGCTGGTTTGTCCGTAGGCGATCAGTCTGCGATTGATCAGGCTGATTGGGATGTATTCAGACGCACCGGGGTCGCGCACTTGGTCAGCATCAGCGGCTCACACATTGCGATGGTGGGTTGGTTGTTCGCAGTGTTGATCAGGGCCGTGTGGGCACGTTTTCCAGTGTTGACGCACAGGTTTACTGCAGCCGATGCGGCACGCTGGGCATCTGTGGTGCTCAGTGGCCTGTACGCGATGCTGGCGGGTTGGGGCGTGCCCGCTCAGCGCACAGTCTTGATGATGCTTGTGATGACGCTCTTGACGACGGGTGGTCGGCGATGGCCGCAGCCCTTGGTTTGGCTGATCAGTGCCGTGGTGGTGACCGCTTGGGACCCGTGGGCACTGCGGCAAGCGGGGTTCTGGCTATCCTATGTGGCGGTGGCCGTTTTGATGTCCTCTGGTCAGACCGTGCGGGCACAAGCACGTCGGCCACCCACGGGTGACACGATTGACACGCCGTGGTGGGGCGCTGTGCGTGACATGGGTGTGCGTGTGGTGGCCTCAACGCGTCACGTGGTGTGGGATGTCGTCCGGACGCAGGGGCTGGTGACCATCGCGCTGACACCGTTGGCTGCCGTGTGCTTTCAGCAAATGTCTGTCGTCAGTTTTTTGGCCAATATGGTGGCCATTCCCTTGTTCACGATTGGCATCACGCCACTGTCCTTGCTCGGCATCGTGTGGTCGCCAGGATGGGATGCAGGGGCGTGGTTGATCCAGCAAGCCATGCAGGTGTTGAGTGACATGTCAGCGTGGTCTTGGGCCGTGGTCACCTCACCCGCGCTGCCAGGCTGGGCTGCTGTGGCCGTCGTTGTGGCAGGCTTTTCTATGACGATACCGGCACACTGGACTTGGCGCATGGCCGTTTTGCCTTTGTTCATGCCCTTGATCTATCAGCCTCAATCTCTGAGGCTGATACCGGCACCTCACCCGGGTGAATTCGCAGTCGTGGCTGTCGATATTGGGCAAGGCACGGGGGTGCTGGTCAGGACGGCGCACCACCAATTGTTGTTTGACTCAGGGCCACGTATAGGTACCCAAAGTGATGCAGGTCAACGCATCTTGTTGCCCTTGCTGCAAGCGATGGGTGTACCACGTCTGGATACCTTGATGATCAGCCACCAAGATACCGATCATGTGGGCGGTGCAGCAGCCATTGTCAGAGCCTTGCCGATTGGGCAGTTGTTGACTTCCTTGGATGAGGCACATCCCTTGCGGCACCAACCAGGTGTATCAGGGCGACCGTCCAAGCATGAGGCTTGTGTGGCCGGCCAGCACTGGGTCTGGGATGGGGTTGATTTTGTGGTGCTTCACCCCACGGCCGAGGACTATGCGCGTCGCAGTACCTTGCCGCCCAACGCCTTGTCATGCGTCTTGCGTGTCAGTCGACCTGGGGCGGTGGTGGCCAGCGTGCTCCTCACGGGGGACATTGAGTCTGCGCAAGAGGCCGCTATCCTCTCGCGCCAAAGCGAGGCTGAGCCTGCGGAGGCTCATTTGCGCAGCACCGTGTTGATGGTGCCTCACCATGGCAGTAAAACCTCGTCAACGGCGGCTTTCTTGCAGGCTGTGGCACCCACACAGTCGGTGATTCAAGTCGGGGTGCGCAACCCATATCGACACCCGTCTCCAACCGTTTTGGCACGCTATGACGCGATGGGGCTGAACACCGTGGCGACGCCGCTGTGTGGCGCCTACTTATGGCGCAGTTCGGATATGGTCGGGTCTTGTTGGCGAGGCACCCACAAGCATTACTGGGATGAGGCTTCGGCCTCAGTTGCCGTGTCCGACTAAACGGCTTGCCAGTATTTTGTCGATGCGTTTGCCATCCATGTCCACCACCTCAAAACGCCAACCATCCCACTCAACGGTGTCGGTGGTTTTGGGCAGATGGCCCAATAGCAGCATCACCATGCCGGCCAAGGTGTTGTAGCGGCCTCGGTCTTCATCGGGCAAGACTTTCATCACCAAGCGGTCTTTTAACTCTGGCATAGGGATCAGGCCGTCAATCAGCCACGATCCATCTTCACGCTGGATAGCCCAAGCTTCGGATGCCTCTTGAGGCGTGAACTCGCCGGTGATGGCCTCCAAGACGTCACGAAGTGTGATCACGCCTTGTACCTCACCATATTCGTCGACAACAAAAACCATCTGCGTATCGCAGGCTCGAAAGTGCTCAAGCAACTCCATGCCTGACAGCGTTTCGGGTACAAAAACAGGCGCCAGCAAGCCCTGGTTCAAATCGTTGTCTTGATGTTGTGTGAGTTGATGCAGCAGGCACTGTGCCGTTGCCACACCGATGACGTCATCCAAGCCGCCACGGCATACGGGGTAGCGCGAGAAGCCATGCTCAGCGATGGTTGCCAAGTTCTCTGTTATCGGGGCATCAATGTCTAACCAAGCGATGTCGCTTCGCGGGATCATCATGGAGCCGATCTGGCGGTCGTCTAGGCGGAATACATTGCGCACCATTTGGTGTTCATGTGCCTCGATCACACCAGCGTCCAAGCCTTCTTCAAGCTGTGCGGCGATTTCTTCTTCCGTGACGCTGCGGTTGCCGTTGTCGCGGATGCCAAGCAGATTGAGAATGGCATTCGTACAGGCGGCCAGCAAACGAACGAACGGGCCTGCTAGGCGCGACAACCACATCATCGGTTTGGCTACCAAGCGGGCAACCGGCTCGGGGTACATCTGCCCAATGCGCTTGGGCACCAGTTCACCAAAAATGATCGATATGAAGGTGATGATCAACACCACAAAACCGGTGGCTGTGATGCTGGCGACGCGGTCTGTCAGCGGGAATTGGGTTTGAATCCAGTCAGCCAGTGGGGGCGAGAATGCCGCCTCACCCACGATACCGTTCAGGACACCAATTGATGTGATGCCGATTTGGACGGTAGACAAAAACTGTGTGGGGTTGTCGTGCAGGACCATCGCCACCTGGGCGCCCGCATCGCCGGTCTCGGCCATGACTTGCAGCCTGGCCTTGCGGCTGGCGGCCAGTGCCATCTCAGACATGGCAAAAAGGCCATTGATCAGAACCAGAAAAATAAGTAGAGCTAAGTCCATAGATGGCGCCGACAGTGCTCGGGCCACGTGTAAAGAAGGGTGAAGCGTAGCAGAATCCGACCATGATCTATTTAGTTGGCGATTTACAGGGGTGTTGCAACCCCTTAGAGCAGCTTTTGCTGACCCTTGACTTCTCTCCGTCGAGAGACCACTTGTTCGTGTTGGGTGACTTGGTTAACCGCGGGCCGAACTCCATGGGGGTGTTGAGGCGTTTGCGTGGCCTAGAGAATTCAGCGACTTGTTTGCTGGGTAACCACGACCTGCATCTGTTGGCTGTGGCGCATGGCGTGCGCAAACCCCATCGCAGTGACACGCTTGACGAGATCCTTCATGCCAGTGACCGGGACGATTGGCTGAACTGGTTGCGTCAGCGACCCTTGGCGGCGCATGCATATGGCTGGCTGATGGTGCACGCTGGCATCGTGCCGCAATGGGATGCGGCGCAGACAATGGCCTTGGCGCACGAGGTCGAGGTGATGCTGGCAGGCCCGGATGTGGGTGAGTTTTTAACCACCATGTATGGCAGCCAGCCTGACCGATGGGATGACAGCCTGCAAGGCGTTGAGCGCTGGCGTTGTGTGGTCAACAGCCTGACTCGTTTGCGTTTTTGCTCAAAAGAGGGCGTGATGGAGTTTGGCGCCAAAGAGGGACTTGAGTCTGCCCCTGAAGGCTTCATGCCGTGGTTTGATGTGCCCGGCAGGCGCACGGCCGATGTGTCTGTGGCGTTCGGGCATTGGTCCACGCTGGGCTTGATCAATCGGGATGATCTGTTGTCGCTGGACACGGGTTGTGTTTGGGGTGGTCAACTCACGGCTGTGCGTGTCGACGGCGCCACGCGTGAGGTCATTCAGATAGATTGTCCACAGTCGCGCAAGCCGGGTGCCATTGAGCCCCTATAATGTCGAGCTTAAGGAAGTGTGGCCGAGTGGTTTAAGGCTCTAGTCTTGAAAACTAGCGTAGGGGCGACCTTACCGTGAGTTCGAATCTCACCGCTTCCGCCAAATAACTTGTTGTCAGCAAAGAAAATTGTTGTGTGACAGACACTTAGAGGGCGTGGTGTGACACTTGGGTGTGACATTTTGGTATCTTCAATGCATGAAGGACAAAATGGCCAAGGCCCTCGGTTTGACACGGCGCGGTGGTGCGTATCAGGTGCGCATAGGAGTTCCTGAGGAACTTAGAGCCGCGTACGGAGGTCGTGAAGACTTCCGAATCTCCCTCGGTGTTGTAGACAAGCCAACGGCTCAGCTAAGGGCGCATCGTCTGCGGGCTGAGAAGGAAGCTGAGTTCGCTTCACAGCGTTGTTTGCTCAATCCTCCAGCCATTGAACACATCACCCCTGCATTGGTGAATGCTGTGGGTGCTCAGGTCTACATGATGGTCCTGCGCATGGACGATGACGCGCGGGAGCTGCCAGAGGTCAAGGCAGCCTTAGGTGAGCTTGCCACTCTGACAGTGCCAGGCAGCGCCTTGACGCTCAGTAAGGCACCTTCAGAAGAGCGCTCAATGCTGGAGGCGCGCGCCCTTGAGGGTCTCAATAGTTCGGCAGACATGAGTGCAGCCATTGCACTTGCACGCCGACACCTCATCTCTGTTCAGCCACTGGCACAAAAAGCCACGGCAGCGGTTGGGGTGTCTATTGACTGGAGCACCCCAGGTGCCCGCGATGTACTCAGGCGGTCCCTTGAGGAGTACAGGCGTGCCCGTGCCGATTGCTCAAGGCGTGATGCTGGGGACTTGATCCCCACACCCGTGGAGGTTGTCAGGGGAGTAGATGCCCAGCCTCTGACCACACATCGAATGGTGGAAGTGTTCGATGTGTGGAAGGCCAGCGGCGATAACCCAAGCGCTGCAACCATCAGAAAGAAGAAGGCCTCTCTGGCGTTCTATGCGAAATTCAGCAAGGACGCACCCATTGAGTCACTGACAACCGGACTGGGGGTTGAGTTCACGGCCTACCTACTTGGGGTGTGTGTCATGCAAAAAACAGCGAAGGATCACCTAGATGGGGTCAAGTCGCTATTGAACTTTGCAAGGGACAAGCTGGGCTGGCTCAAGGCCAATCCATGGGAGAACCACAGCGTGAAGGTGAAGTTACGCAATCAGCGCAGGCCGTGGCCCGTGGAGGACTTGAGGCGCTTGGTGGATTCTGATTTGTTCAAGTCCTACACCCTACCTCAAGCCATGACAGCGGGCGGCGCTGCGGCCTATTGGGTACCCTTGCTGGGTCTCTATACAGGGGCGCGGCAGTCTGAGTTGTGCCAAATCCGGGTGGGGGACCTTGAGGATTCCCCCGAAGGTCTCTCCCTGTCCTTAATGAGTGATAGCGGTGATGCAGACGATGGGACGCCAGGAACCACACTCAAGACAGAATCTTCAAACCGAAGAATCCCTGTCCACCCGGACCTCGTGTCTTTAGGGTTCAAGGATTACTGGTTGGATATGAAAGCCAAGGGCAACAAGGTCATTTTCCCCGACATCAAGCGGGTTGTGGATAAGGCTGCGGGCGAGTATTTCTCAGATTGGTTCTTGACCTATCGGCGGCAGCAAGGGATCAAGAAGCGCTGGGTGGACTTTCACGCACTCAGGCACACGGCAGCGTCAAGGCTGACCGATGCGGGTATCCCGGACAGCGTGGCCGATTACCTTACGGGGCACAGCGGGGGCGGTAGGGGGTCAGCTAGGAATTACAAAGCGATGCAGGAAATAAGGCCAGCCATGGAGCTGCTGAAGTATCCAGAGCTGAACCTGGTCAGGGTGTACTTCCCTGATTAAGAGCGTCGGACTGTTAATCCGCTGCCTTCTCTCAGGGTTGTGGGTGCCGCTTAGCCGAGTGGTTGGCGTCAAAAGTTGATAAGAAAGGGAGCGACAGCTGCGGCTAGTTTGACCCCGCCTTCCCCCGCTTTTCGAATCTTGTCCACTTGGTCGGCCACCTTGGCGGTACTTTCCAGCGCTACCCCAAGACGCCTGAGAACACCTTTCGCCGGTTCAGTAGCTTTACCTTGCTCGGCTTCCACTCTGTTCTTCTCTAAAGTAAACGCCCCTACCACTTGGTGTAGGGCCTGTTCAATGGGTTTGATTCCTTGAACTCGATAGACGCGCAGGGCTGAGCGGATCGAATTCATTTGCCGCTGCACAAACTCACGCAGGTATGGGGACATTTCCGTTTCGCCTAAGGTCGCTCCCAACGCGTCGAGTTCCTTTTGTAAATTTGCAAGGTCTTCTGAGGCCACGTCTTCTTCATTCTCATCACGAAGCGCCCAGCCAGCCCATGCAAGCATTACCCGGTTCTCTTGACGGCCAAACTCGTCCCGAAGATTCAGCCATTGCTGGTTTAGGCGTATGGGTGATGCGGTCTCCCGGAAGCGGCTCAATCCAGGTTGCAACAACTCAGGCACGCCGCCAATTGAAAGAAACTTCGATTGAAGTAAGTCCATTTCCGAACGCAAGGCTTGAAGGCATGTCACTACATCATCTTCGGTGTGTGGCGTATCTTGCTCAAGTTCAAAGACCTCAGCCCAAAGCCTAGCAACATTTTTACTTGGCTCCCCGCCTCGTTCTGTCAGCTTGTCATAGATTGAAAGTAAGCGTCCTGCAGTGTTCATAGTTGCCCCGGTTATGGTGACAACATTATTCAGCATGAGCGGTACGCCATTTTGGCAAACTCAATCCCAAGGCGCACTGCCATCATCAACAGAGCTTCCCAATGAGCCCGCACCAGGCCAGCTAGGCACCGGCTGGGGAACCATTGCCGCTGCCAATTCCGCTTCCTTGTCGGCCTTCTTGCGTGCCAGAGTCTCCCTGCGCTTTTCCAATCCCTTCTGTTTGGCTTTCTCCTTCTTCAGTTTGTCTCGGGCCTCCAGCTTGGCTATCCGCTCCTTATCGCGCACTGTCTCAGTGGTGAAGGTGTTGCTGCTGGTCAGTATGCGTTTGCGCTTCCGTTCCAGTGCTGCTTTGGCTGCTCGTTTCTCATCGTCAATACGCATGCACTCGCAGCAAGTCCCCACAAGGACCATGCGGGGCGCTACATGTCCTTTGCGGCAGGTTTCACCAGGGAAGTAGCTCCTGTGACCAGCGGCCCTTGCCAGCTCTCTCGTTGCAAAGAGGTCAGGGAAGAGCCCCTTGGGGTTCAAGCAAGGGGTGTTCATGGTTGTTTATCACCTAGTTGGTTTGGATGTGTTGGCTGTTAAAAGGGATGCTTGCAGCTTGGAGCTAGGCAGCTTCCCGAAGGTTTGAACTGTGGACTCCCAGTTGGAATACCCAGCAAGGAGAGATGCACGGAGGTTGTTCCGGCGTGTGTCCTCAACATGGGCACCGGCTTGGTTCACATAGGTGACCTTGGTTTCGGCAGCGAACCCTTTCTGATCCCCTGAAGCGAGATGCTTCCATGCCTCTTTGAACTTACCGGCATCCCCTACTTGCCAGGCCACATCAATCATCACAGCCTTCTGAGCTGGGGTCATGCGTGCCCACAGTCCGGGGCTTGTGGCCTCAGCTGTTTGCTTCACTTGCTTTTCATAGCGGGGCATGGCCGTTAAGAGGAGGCGCTCACTCTGCTTGGGAGTGAGGGAAGCCTTCCCATCAATGACATCTTGAATGCGCTCAGGGGGGACACCGGCTGTGCGTAGATCACCCACGGCGTTGTCCTTGTTTGCATTCAAGTTGTAGCCCATCCCGATGTTTGCCCCTGCACCCTTTGCGGGGTCCATATATCGACGTGAGGACACGCCTTCACCCATCGTGATGAGGGAGGCGGCTAAGGCAGCGTGCTTGGTGTTTTGATCAAACGTGGGGTTCCTCATGAAGTCCAGCGCGGACCTTGCGGTTTGCTGGTTGTCCACTACGGAGCCTTGCCGGTCAAACTGAAGACGATCCGTGGAGGGATTCCCAAAGGTCATGACTGGGATGTCATTGATCCGTTGGGTTACCTTCTTCAAAGTGGCAGCCCGGTATGCGTTCACTTGATCTTGGGACAGCGCCTTGGTAGACATAGCTTTGACCAGGAGGTCATCAGGGATGTCAATGAGATTCCCTGAGGCGAACGATTGACGTGCCCTACCTACGGTGGCCAGCTCTTCAGGACTCAGGTGGGTCCTTGCATACTGGTTGTTAATCAGCTGCTCAAGCGATACCCGCCCTAGGTGTTCGACCTGTGCGCCGTTGAAGGCATGGACCGTGTAATAACCTTGGTCCCCGTCAGGAGCGTACTGGACAGACCAGTTCCCATCAGAGCGCTCATTCAACTTGTAAGCTGCTGCAAGGCTCTTGGAGTAACCTGCTAGGGCCTCTTGAGCTGCTGGACCTGAGAACCCTGGGGGTATCTTCACAGCGGAACGTCCTTCAGGGTCTAGGACAAAGTTCTTCTTTGTCCACGACTCGGCATAGTCCATAGCCTGCTGGTCAGTGGCGAAGGGATTGCGCCCACGCCAAGACTTCATTTCAGCAGACACCGACATTGACAAGGTACTGGTGTTCTGTGGACGGCCATTACCTCCAAGCCACTGAGGCCACATTGAGGAACCTTCAGCCCACTTCATGGAGTCCCCTTTGAGGAGCGCCTGGAACTCAGGTGTCTTCACGAAAGACTCAGCGGCTGCCTGTGCTTCAGGGCTGACTGACTGGTAAGCCTGCGTGTAGGCTGCCTTAGGGTCACTCCCGTTGGCTGTCCCTGAATTGAAGGACTCCAGTAACTTGGCTGACTTCTCGTCAAAGTACATGTCCCTGAATGCGGGGTTTGCAGACATTGACTTGTACAGGGCAGCCCCCGTCATGAAGGCAGGGGAGGCCCCTTCGGCGCTTGGTAGGTTGGACACAAGTGTCTTGACGTACCGTGCCAGTTGGTCCGAGGGAATGGTGGAGCCTGTACGGGACTGGTCCTGCATGATCCGAGCCCCTAAGAGTTCGGCTGCGTGGGTGTCACCAGACTTGGTGGCCTGTGCAAGCGCCTCAATGTGCGGGGCGAGGATGGTTGTCAGGGCCTTGTCTTGTACCTTCGGATCAACACGCCATAGCTCACCACTGGCTGCAAACCCAGCGGCTTGACCTTCTTCCTTCTTCTTGAGCTGCGCATTCCACGCCTTGGTCACCATGGCGGCTGCTTCATTGTCAGACTTGAAGGGGGAGGCTGCTCCCATGTCTGCCAGCACACGCTCAGGGGTAACCTTTTCTGGATTGAAGAGGATGTCTCTTTCGTACTCCATCAAGGACAATGCGTTGCCCTTTTCGGCACCCTGAACGATGGCCTTGTCGCGCTCCTGTGTTGCCACCTTCCGTGCTTGGTCGATGTGTGCGGAGAGCTCAGGGTGATAGAACCGAATGGGCTTCCCATCAGCGCCAGGCTGGTCGAACACGTCGAAGAGCTCAGGGACACCACCGGCCTTCTGGGACTCATGCTGTATCTGGTTGAGCATGATCTGGTTCCCCTCCTTGGGGGTGAAACCTAGACCCTTGATCTTCTCCAAATACAACGGGTAGGCTGCGCCCAGCTCTTGGGGCCTCATGGCACCCGAGAAGGACTCCGCAGCATACGAAGCGGCTGTCGTGTTGTTGACCTCTTGGAGCCTCTGCATGTTCTTGCGGGAGTCCTCCATGCGTATCTGCTCTTCAAGGACCCCGAAGTGGGCACCGATGGTGGCTTCGGCCATTGGGTCTTGAACCCCAGACATGGCCTTGGCGCGGTGTTCAGCCAGCCATGATTCAGCGTTGAAGTCGGGCTTCTGGCTGTCCTGTGCGTAGGCTGATAGGGTCTCAGTCTTGATCTCTGAGGCAGCACGAAAGGCAAGGCCCTTCTTGAGCTCTTCACGGTATCCGTAAGAGAAAGCAGGGGAGGCATCGCCGGGGGCTTCAAGAGACCCACTGAGGGCCGTCCTGGGGTCTGCAATGCGCTGTACCGTCAAGGCTGCTTGCTCTGCACCTTCATTACGTTGAACCGTGTCTTGAATCTTGAAGTGATCCTGAATGGCTGGGTTCAGTGTCGCCAGTCCTTGGAGGAGCGTTGAGGTCTCAAGGCTCATTGTTGGGATGTTCCCACCTGAGTGGTTCGATACCTGAGCGAGGACTTGAGGGGTTTGAGGAGCCTTCCTCTGGGTGTTCAGCTGGGGGCGTCCTGTGATTTGGATGTCTTGGGGCATGGTGCTTGTTTGCTTTGTTAAATGGTGTGAAGGTCTTGAGCGTTCTGAAGGCGGATAGCTGCCACGGCTGCGGCGAATCCGGGCCCTGAGAGCACATCAGCAAACGGGGGGAGGGCTTGGCTTTCCTGGTGTGCGTTAAGGCGCTGTAGGGCCTCCTGTTGGGCTTGCTGCGGCATGTGCTCAAACTTCGATGAAGTGAAGGCAATGAGGGCAGCAGAATCTAGGTGAGTGGTCGGGTCAGAAAGGTGTTCGGCGTAGTGCATGAGTGCCAATCGAATGACCAAGGATGAGGGAGCTTCGGTGGCTCCTGCTTTGCTCAAGGCTTCCTTGGCGTACTGGATGGCGAGGAGGGACGGGAAGTCAAGGCAGACCCTCACCCGTTGGACGGTGGCAGTAAGGCGGGCTTTGATTCTTGGTAGATGGATCATGGTTTGTTGATGTCTGAAAGTTGAGAGGGAGGCAGGCTGTCGCTTGCCTTCGGGTTGTGTAGCCGTGGTTCTCTGTTGGATGGGGTGGTTGCGGTGTTGGCCTGATAGACGGCTTCAGCGAACCCGCGCGGGGTTGCACTTCGGATGTTGTGACGTTCTGGTCCGGGGGGGCATTTGTGGATGCGGTCATCGGGTTCACCGAGTCCTTCCACCATGAAGGAGGCAGGCATCTGAAAGCCGTTACCAGTCCACAGACAGGTTTTCTTGGTGTAGTTGTCGTCCAGGTTGTAGCCGGTAAAGTGGTGTGGGCTGAAGTAATGGTCTGCCTTGCGCCAGTGGCTGGAGATGTTGCTCACTGGGTTCTCAATGAAGTAAGGCGCTTGGGACCATTCACAGAACTCCGCAGCAGTTGCGAACATCTCCACGGACACAGCAAGCCTGCGCAGTCCTTTCCCCTTGAACCAACGCGCCCCCGACACTGCAAGGTGGTCACAGGGAGGGAAGCTAAACACAGCCGCAATTTGGTCCCGGTCAAAAGGCGGAAGCCACGGTCTTGTTAGGTCCCAATGCACCTTATGGAGTCGCCCATCTTTGGTGATGCCTTCGGTTTCATAGGCCGTAGGGTGTTGAATGTCAACAATCCAGCACTCATGCCCCGCATCAAGCCAAGGCTGGACCATCGCCCCTGTGACATCAAATAAGCTAACGACAATATTTTTCATGATTCATTCTTGGAAGTAAATTAAAAAAGGAGACTCCCCGCTGGCCTTCGGATTCGGACGCCGTGTCCGTCAGTTGGATGGGAGGAGATAGGGCGTCTTGAAGGTGAGCATTTGAGGCACCCAACGAAGTTGATTAGCCAAATGGGTCTTCAAGGTTCCTTGCTGGGGGGTAGACCTCCAGGAACACAAACACCAAGGAGAAAGACCTCTATGTGGGTGGTCTTTGTCTGGTGTCTTTGTCTGGTTCTAGATATGGTTCTGGTTCTGGGTCTAGTTCTAGTTCTAGTTGGCATTGGTGCCGCATTCGGTTGTATTGCGGACGCATTACAGGCGCATAGATTTAGAAGTCCTCGTCCCTTCCTGTGACTGGTTGTCCTTCAGTTTGTGAAGGGGTCTTGGCCTTCCAACGACCGGCAGCTCCAGACCTTGCGGCTTGACCACGTTGCACGGCAGCGCTGAAGGCTTCATCCAGCAACGGGACGAACAGAAGCCCATCTTCTGAGGTCTTGAGCGCATAGCCCATGAGCCCTTCTAGGAGCTGGTCCCGTTCACTGCCCGGCTTAGCACGAAGTGAAGTCATCAGGTCTTCACGGGATAGCCGATTCCCTGGGGCTGCCCACAGTTTGGAGATGACGCGGTGAAGGAGTCCAAACTCAGCATCAGTCAGTTCGGAATAACTGCCACAGACCTCCATCGGGTTGTATTTGATCCAAGGGAGCTTGTCTTCTTTGATTCGCTTGGGCTGGGTTGGCGGTTGTTGTTCGGTGCTCATTTCTGAGGCTCCTTGTCTGTGGTGGTGATTCGCTGTTTTGGCTTGGCGCTGTATCCACCAATTCGGGAGGACACGACTTGCTCGACAAGGCGCGTATGTGCTTCCTCAAAGGCCAGCGCTTGGGCGGCTTGCTGTGGCCCGTGTCGAACCTCAGCGAAGGAGGGGAGATGCTGTGTGGTGGTGGCGGCCTTGACTCGTTCAAAGGCTTGTTCTTGGTCAGCTGCATCAGTCTGTCTAGCGTCACAGCACCTTCTTAAGGCGGTCAGCTCCTTAAGGGCTTGGGCTGTGGCTTCGGTGGTGCTGGTGCTGGTGGCAGCCGTGGTGCTCTTTGAGATGTCCTCAAGGTGCCGGACATACACGGCCAGTGCTCGACGCATGACACCTGAGGCAGGCACCTTGACTGCAAAGTTATGAAGTGCCCACGCTTGGGCATAGTCAAGACCAAGGAGTGAATCAAAGTCCAGGGATGCAACGGCTTTGGAGGCGGTGGCCTTGAGGTGCAACGTGGTGTGCCCCTGAAGTAGGGGGCAAGGATTGGTGTGCATGGAGTGGGTGCCTTGTTGGTGAGGAGGTGTGTTCAGCAAAAAATAGGGCTCGTGGCAAAGCTGCCTCAAGGGGCAACTAAGGGGGCATTGATGGGGTGGGAGGGTGCTTGACGGGAAGCGTTCAAGGCTGGTCAAGCTGCGTTGATCTGCTTGACTTTTGCTTTAGCTAGGGCCGGGGTATTGGGGAGGCTCAGCAAGGGCTCTATAGGGGCCATTCAGTGCAATAAATGGCGTCCGTGTGGGTTGCCATTGATTGGCTGAATAAGCGGCTTGCGTGGGCGTGTGGGGGCCTTGGTGAGTCCTTGTTGATTCACCAGCTCTTCAGGCTCCATGCCCATGTCCTTGGCCTTCTTGGCTAGGTACTTCTGAGCTGTCTTCTGTTCTTGACCTTCACCACGTTCAGCCATGGAGGCCAGCTTGTTGATCTTGTGGGCCTGAGGGGCAACCTGTTCGATGGACGCAGTGAGGCGTGAAGGGGACGTGATGGTCAGGTCGGGGGACGGAGGGGTGTCCGCCTGCTTGGCCTTGAATTCCGCACGGATAGCCGTGGGGTGGGTCAGCGCAGGGTTCCAATCGTTGGAAACCTCGTCCCAGTACATAGCCAGCCACATGGCATCGGAGCGGACACGGTTGCCTATGTCATCAAACCCCACGTCCTTCACCCATTGGGAAAACGCACGGTCAGCCTTATGCAGTCTTCGGCCATGCCAGAGGGCTTCACCGATGTCCCTCCATAGTTGGCGTTGTTCTGAGGCAGTGGATTTGATCTTGAGCCAGGCGCGCTGACCACGGATTAGTGCTGCGTATTGGATGGGGACCAGTTGGCAGCTAGGGGAGGAGATTGAGGGCATGAGGGGTCCTTTTTGGGTTATCTAGGGACGGGGGACCCAAGACTTCCAGGAACAAGGCAACGACAAAGAAGCACCAAGTCAGCGCAAGGGGCACTTACTGGGTCTTGTCGAGTCCCCATCAACAAACAGGAACGGCCATGGACACGCAGCAGCACTCAGCCAGGACAACCAAAAGGAGTCATTGACTGAGGTGTGACTTGGGGTGTTTGTCTCTGTGGTGGTCACAACCTTGAGGCAATCGACAAGGGACCTACAGGACACAGGTTGTGCCCTTGAGCTTCTTGACGAATTTGCAGTGGTGTCGGTTTCATGTGCAATCTCAGCGATGTCTTTGAAGAGGCCCCTTAAAGACTCCTTAAGGGGATCAGGTGGGGTGGGGGCTAGGGGTGGGGTATAGACGGGCTTTTGGGGGTCACATTCAGTATCCATGCGGGTTGCAGCCCTGATTTACGACCGTTCAGACATTCAGGCATTGAGGCAGCTTTTCGCGGCTGATTTGGCCCCCCTTTTCGCGCTCTTCGGGCAGCCTAGGGGTAGGTCTGCTTAAGGCTTAGCGAATGTCAGACACCCACGGCCTCAGAATCACTATCTGGGACTGGCTTTCAACGGGGCTCAGTACCTACTTGGCGATGCATGCAGAATGACGCCTAGATAAATCAAATAAGAGGGAGTTCAATGAAGCTGTCCATAGTCTTTCCCGCACTGGTTCTTGCCGGGTGTGCAAGTCAATCAGGGACCATGCAGGTAGGGACATCTCAGTCCTATTCCAGCCTCAAGGATCAGCGAGAGGCCGTGCGGGCGGTCAAGGTTCTTGACGTTATCCCGCCTGGGTATAAGTCCACGGGCGTTGTGGATGCTTCACGGTGCCATCGAAATACCCTTGATGCGGTTCCATTAGATGACATGGTGCTGACTGACATGAAGGTGGTGGCTTATGGGCGTGGAGCCGATGCCGTCACTGATGTTCAAGTCACACGGGAGTCAGGCTTGCTGAAGAATTGCTGGCTCATCATCACCGCACGGGGGACCATGCTGGTCAAGGACTAGGTCAGTGCACCCACAAAGCAAGAAGACCTAAGGGGTAAGCGCATAGCTTCAAGGTAGTTCAGGCTGTGACGGCATCCCTGATGCTGATGACTGATGCACGCGATATCTCAAAGTCACGGGCTACTTGTGACACCGTATCCCCTGCACCCAGGCGCACCCTAATGGTCTCCTTGTTCGCCTCTGTGGTCTTGGAGGGCCTACCCAGTTGCTTACCTTCGGCCTTTGCCCTAGCAAGCCCCGCGTGTGTTCTCTCAATCAGCAAGTCCCGCTCCATCTCTGCGACCGTAGCCAGGATGCCTAGAACGGCCTTGCCTGCGGTGCTGGTCAGGTCCACGTCACCCAAGGCCAAGACCTTGACCTTCACCCCTCGACCTGTCAGCCCCCGGATGGTCTGCACAACGTCGATCATGTCGCGGCCTAAGCGGTCCAGCTTGGACACCACCAGCATGTCCCCGGCCTCCATGCGTTCAACCATGCGGGAGAACTCAGGTCGTTCACTGGCTGGCACCTTGCCTGAGATGGTGTCAGAGAACCACCGTTGATCTTGGATGGCATGCCCGAAGGCTTCCAGCTCTTGACGTTGGTTCTCTGTGGTTTGGTCTGCTGTGCTGACTCGACCGTATCCGAAGACTCGCATTGATCACCCCTGTTGGAAATGGGTGTCAGTATGTCTGATGTGTTGGAAATAGTCAATGGCTAGTTTTCTAACATGCTGGTGGAGCTGAATGGAAGGGTGTCGGAAACCTTCGTTTGTTGACAGGGGTTGACTTCTGGGAACTCGGGGTGAACCTCAACGCATGTTTGACCACGGAGCCCAGCGCCATGCGTACCTTGAATGAGATTGCACCCCTCGTGCCTATGTTTCTGAAAGCACTGAATGACAGCCCTATAGGTGCAGTTGTGCTGATATGCCTGTCAGCGTTTGCGCTCGTGGCCTTTGTTGTCCGTCAACGCAGGTGACAACCAAACTGCACAAGGGGCACTCGTGGCCCCAGTGTGGATGTAGGTGTGCTGGTCTACTCAGCCTTTCCAGTCAGCCCCCAGCTCCAGACGCCCCAAGCGGATGATCAGAGACCCGCGCCCGCTTTGGCCCTCCTCGGTCCAGGCATCCCAAAAGGATTGCCCGCCCGTGACCCAGAAGGCCCCGGCATCTGTGATGCTGGTGAACTTGCTCAGGGCCCAGGCGGTGGCCTGTGCTGCAAGGTCTAGAGCTTGGACTGCTGTCTGGGTGATGACGCGGACAGGTGTGGTGGTGATGGCATTCATGGTGCTGCGTAGGGGTTTGTAATTGCTGAAGCCCTAATGGTGCATTGTCTGACTCATTTAGTGCAGAGCACATGCCCCAATTGTCAATGTGCAGTATCATGGCTGAGCTGTTCGAATATGCCATATATCCCTTTGAGGGGATTATTACCCAAGGGGGATTATTCATTCACCCTCACTTCCTGAGCGAGTGAGGGGGGTACGGGGGGAAACCTCTACCCCTGACTATCAGATACCCTCAGACAAATTTTGGTCGTTATGTTCCTGAGGTTCTTCACAGGGCACCTGTATGGCCGCGTAAAACGCTGCACGCTCTGCAATCTTATGTGCCCTGTTGACCTTGTGGGTAGCGGCTAGAGCCTCACTAAGGCCCCTTAAGACGCCCTCATGGGTGTTCGTAATGAACTCCCTGCCAAGGTCGTTCCCTTGGGTGTCTATGTAGGTCAAGGGGATACGTTCCCCCATAGTGAGTGCATAAAACACGCGGCTTTTCATGATCAACCATAACGCCCCATAGATAGACACCGTGTCTAGCCTTCGGCGGGTGTCCGGTTGACTACATTTGCCCCTCAAGCCTGAGGGCATCGTCCGCACAGCATGCATGGTTATATCCAGTGCATTGCATACGTCAGCGGCCACCAGTGATATCTCCTCAGGTCCGAGAACTACTCTAATCTTGGCACCAGTCCAGCCCATTGAGAGGTGCAATTCTCTGTCTGATTTGCTTAGGTATTCCATGTTTATTCCTGTTTGATTGGGTGCATGAGTCTCGGTTATTTGAGGTCTTGCCCATATCCCTCAATAGAGGGTTGCGGGTATATGCGGTTCAAGGTAATAATGGAATAAATAAGGGAGAACTAAATGGGGCGCAAGGTCGCAGGTTTTATTGCTGGTTTTGGTGGGACACTCTTTTTGATGGCATTGCTAGGCGCATGGCTTGGCGTGCGGCTTAGGGGCAGTGGTTGGCTGTTCTTGATGATCAGTGCGGGCATGCTAGGGGCACGATTGATGACCAAGCCGGGTCCTGATGATCACTTGCCGCCACTTCCTAAGATGCGTTCAGGCCCCAAAGACCGATTCCCACCACTGTTCGGAACACCTCCAGAAGACACCAGCAAGGCACCTTAAGCCTTCCTCTGACACCAGGTGTTGATCTCAATTTCTGCCCACTCCTCAGGCGGTGTAGACTGGTTAAAGTGATGTGACACTTTCAAGTGCTACTTCTCGGTCTGGTGTCGTTCTAAGTTGTTGATTTTATTGACACTGCCAGCTGGGATTTGTGAGTTCGAATCTCACCGCTTCCGCCAAATAATGACCCCAAGTGATTGATTCACTTGGGGTTTTTTATTGCCTGAAGTAAGTTGCCCATGTTCCAGTCCACGTCGTGACAAAGGTGCTGACTTGATTCAATGCCCCCATGAAGGGGTGCTCGCCCGCGGCACGACTAGCTAGTATCAGTACCGCATGTTCAGGGGAATTCACACAAAGGATCAAGCCTTGACGTCAAACCAGCTCCGGCGAGATGGGCATCACCACACCGAGTTGCATCAGCCCTGGATGACACGGTTATCAGCCGGATATGTGCTTCATCTTCATGGCGCCGCACTCCATGACTGTGATGGACTAGGGGCAAGGCTCGCTTGCTTGCGGAAGTGATCTAAGGTACCCAGGGGGCCTTTCATCTCTTGTGTGTTCACGCCCCACTCACGATACAAGGTGCATGCTGATGTGAACAGACGCTCTGGTGCAAGCCAGCTGGCAAAGGCAGAATGTTTGAACCTCGTTGACTGCAGGCATTGTTGGCTGGCCTGGTGAGGACTGAGGCCAGTCTGGGCCATAGGTTGCAAGCTTGTCTGTAGCCAATCCCAGTAGTCAATCTGCAACTGCACATCGGTCAAGGTGGCCAGTGGTCCGTGCCCCGGCACGATGACCTTGGCTTGCATGGTTTGCACCTGCTGCAACGCCGACACAATGCGAGAAACTGGACCCGCCCAAGCCACTGGCGTGACACCTACGAAAAGGATGTCTCCGGTGTAGACCACGTGGCGATCAGGTACATGCACGATGCAGTCGCCGTTGGTATGTGCCGGCCCCACTTCAATGAGCCGCAGCATCACCCCGTTGACCTCAATCGAGCTTGTTCCGGAGAAGGTTTGGTTGGCGGCCAGTACATTCACACCGTTAAACCGATAAGGGCGCAACATGTCTCCCATGTAGCGTCCTAGGGTATCCACGTTGCCAATGGGCAAGCGCTGAAACAAAGATGCCCCCCATTGCAAGGCTCGCAACTGGGCAGGTCGATGCTGGTGTATTTGCGCCGCGCTGGCATGCGTCGATGTGATGGTCTGATCCGCGAACAACTGATTGCCCCAGCAATGGTCGCCATCGGCATGCGTGTTGATCACATGGCGTATCGGTGCGCCATCCAGTACAGGTGCTGCATGAGACAGCATCTCACGCATGAAGTGCAGATCCCAGCAGGTATCGATCAGCACGGACTGATCGCCGCATCGCACCAAGCCCAAGTTGGTTTCGCCCCAGCTGCCATTGGGCACCATCCATGCAAATGTGTTTGGCATCAGTTCGTAAAGGCCTTCTGCAAAGTGCGGTATGTCGCCCATGCGGGTTCGCTCGCGACCTGTGCTGGCGATCAATCGTGTTTTGTTCATGTCAGCAATTCATGCTTGATCTCGCCCACGCCATCGATCACCAGGCGCAGCATGTCACCCGGCTTGAGCCAATGGCCGTTCTCCATTGATGAGCCAAAGGGCAGCGTGCCTGAAGCGATGAGCTCGCCTGGCCACAAAGGCTCGTCCATCGACAGGTAGCACACTGTGCTGGCCCAGTCATGCAGCATGTTGGCTGTGCTCGTAGTGGCGATGATTTGACCATTGATCTCGACGTGCGCCTTGAGTTGATCGATGCAATGCAGCACATCTCGTGCATCCACCATCTCGTCGGACATTGAGCTACAAAAGTGCTTGCATTTCTGCGGCCCCAGCCCCGTGGCCATCTCTCGTCTCTGGATGTCTCGCGCACTCCAGTCGTTGATGACAACAAAGCCACCAATCGCGTCGAGCGCTTCTTGCTTTGAGGCGTTGCGCAAGGGTTTGCGCAGCACCGCGCCTAACTCCAACTCATAGTCTAGGGCCTTAGTGAAGCGGGGGGCTTGTATGGGTGTGCCACTGGGCACGAAGCTCATGTGGTTGCCAAAGTAGTAGACCGGTTGCTGGTAGGCCAGTGGGTGAGGTTTGAACGCAGGAAATGGTCTGCGCAGCACACGCTCATACAGAGAGGTGACGCCACTGATTGCAGGCAAAAAGCGCCGTGCATAACCTCGCGAAGACTGTATCCAATGCTGCTCATAGAGGCTGCAGTCTCTGAAGGACCGAGGTTGAAATGGTAAGGTCGCACCATCAATGGGTTCGGGTAGCCATGACCTCGATGCGACTTCTTCAGGTGTGGCCATGCGCCATGCGCCAGACTCTTCAACGTGCCAAACCGCTTCTCTCGTTTCCGGTGCTATCACACGACGCCAGCGCATTTGCCCTCCTTGGTATCCAATTGGATACAATGTAGTCACTTGGATACTTCCTGTCAAATATGAACACACAACCGATGGCTGCTGGCAAGCGCCAACTGATGGATGCTGCCTTGCGCATGCTGGCGCGACAGCAGTCTGTTGAAACACTCTCGTTGCGTGAGTTGTCTCGGGAGGCAGGACTTAACCACAACACCTTCTATCGCCACTTTGACAATCTAGGTCAGCTTCAGATGGCGCTGATGGACGAGTTCACCGTGCAGTTGCGGCAAGGCGCCAGTGCAGCCCGAGCAGACGTGGAATCTGACTCATCGGTGGTTCACCGTGTGGTGGGCTGGCTGTTTGACTTCGCGATGGCACACCGCGATCTTTTTGTGGTGGCTTACCGAACGCTTCATGGGCCGCCGAGCGAGGGCCGTATGGGCCTGGAGAGATGCCTAGACGAAATGCGCCAAGACATGCTGCTTGAGCAGCGTGCCATGAAGCTGCTGCCGGAAGGGCACGACGCTGCTTGGTTGCTCGCGCTTGGTGTCTATGGGCGTGCTGTCTATGCGCTGGTGATCCGGTATCTGGAAGGTGCGGAGCAACGAGACGCCTTGCTACTTGAATCGGAAGCGTTGCTGGCCATTTTGATCGCTGGCACGATGGCCTTGCACCGACCGCTGCCGCCTTGACGTCAACCCATCAGCTTCCCCGTCAGTCCTGCGGCGACTAGCGTACGTCATGCAAAAACTGCTGCACGGCTGCTGCAGACAAGGCAGGGTCTTCTTCGTGAGGTATGTGTCCACACTCGTCCAGCACAACCAAGCGGCTACCGGGCAGGGCCTCATGCCAATCCTTGGCGTGATCCAAGCCAAACAAGCGGTCCTTGGCGCCCCACAAAATCATCACGGGCATGGTCAGTCGTGACAACAAGCTGGTGTCACAACCCTTGCGGTGCTCTTGCAGGCGTTGCCCCAGTGCCAAGCGGTTGCCTGGGCGCAGCAGCAAATCGTAATACCGGTCGATCACGCCAGGTTGGATACGTGCTTTGTCGCCGTACACAAAATGTACGCTGGCGGCGACGAGCACTTTGGGCGTTGATCGGGTGGTCAGCCAGGTCAATTGAGGGATGGCAGCCAGTGTGAAGCCAATGGGGAAGCCGGTCTCGGCCTTGATGCCTGCGCTGTCGACCAAGACCATTGCCTTGATGCGCTCGGGGGCCTTGACGCCCACATGCCACGCCACCTCGCCGCCCAGCGAATTGCCGCCAATGACGAAACGGTCGACCTTCAATTTATCCAGCAAGGCCAGCACGAATTCGGCGTAGTGCGTGGACGTGTAATCGGCTTTGGGATCGGGGCCAGTCAGGCCAAAGCCGGGGATGTCGACGGTGATGACGCGTCTTGTGGCTTTGAAGAAGGACACCCAGCCGGCCCATGTGTGCAGGCTGGCGGAGGTGCCGTGTATCAGCACGATAGGGAAGGGATCGTCACGGACACCCTCGTCCCTGTAGTGCACATCCATCCCCATCAGCGGCATGAACTGGGATGGAGCGGGCGCCCATTTGCGTTTCAGCGCATCAAGCGGCAAGTCGTTTTGCAAGAGTGACAGCATGGTGGGTTTCAGTGTGGGTTGGGTGACACTTGGCGGGTGCGCTCATCCAAGATCATGTCTGCGGCTTTCTCTGCAATCATGACCGTGGGCGCATTGGTATTGCCCGACGTGATGGTGGGCATGATAGAGGCATCAACCACCCGCAGACCACGCACGCCGCGAACACGCAGACGGGTGTCGACCACGGCAGCGTCATCCCCCTCAGGGCCCATGCGGCAAGTGCTCACTGGGTGGAAGATGGTGGTGCCAATTCGACTGGCTGCTTCGACCAGTTGCTCAGGGGTTTGCGCATTGGGCCCGGGCATGAACTCTTGTGGCTTGTAGCGGTTCAATGCCGATTGCGAGACGATTCGCCGTGTGAGTTCAATGGCCTCAACAGCCACTTGGCGATCATGCTCGGTGCTCAGGTAGTTGGGCGCAATGCGCGGTGCGCTGTCGATGTCGGCATCGCGGATGTGAATTTGGCCACGCGATGATGGCCGCAAATGGCACACCGAAGCGGTGAAGGCTGGGGCACGGTGCAGTGGTTCGCCAAACTTATCCAAGGACAAAGGCTGCACGTGGTATTGCACATTGGCGCGATCTGGGCTGGATGCCGTTTTGGCAAAACAGCCCAATTGGCTGGGCGCCATGGACAGTGGCCCGCTGCGGTTAAAGAGGTATTGCAAGCCCATCTTGCCTTTGCCGATCACGGAGTGCACTTGCTCGTTCAGCGTCGGCACGCCTTGCACATGAAAGGCCATGCGCAGCTGCAGGTGATCTTGCAGGTTCTCGCCCACACCGCGCGAATCGACCTTGCACGCCACACCCGCTTGAGCGAGCACCTCCGCGCGCCCGATGCCTGATCGCTCCAAGATGGCCGGTGAGTTGACCGAGCCGGCCGACAATATGACCTCGCTGCGCGCTTTGAATGACTGCGTGTGGCCCTTGATCAAGCAGGTGACGCCTGTGCAAGTCATGTCGGCATCCAGATCAAGCTGCTGAACGACGGCGCCGGTGATGATGGTCAGATTGCGGCGGTGTGCGATCGGCTTGAGGAAAGCTTTGGCCGCATTCCAGCGCACGCCCCGTTTTTGGTTGACTTCAAAGTAGCTGCAGCCAAAGTTGTCCCCGGTATTGAAGTCATTGACCGAGGGGATGCCAGCCTGACTGGCCGCGGACTGGAAGGCGTCGAGAATCTCCCATGACAAACGTTGCCGTTCAACTCGAAGCTCATTCCCCGCACCATGTTGTGGCGAGGTGCCTGCGTGGTGGTCTTCAGACTTGAGGAAGTAGGGCAGGACGGCATCCCAGCCCCAGCCAGCACAACCCATGGCTGCCCACTGGTCGTAGTCTTGGCGTTGGCCACGCATGTAGATCATCCCGTTGATGGACGAGCAGCCCCCCATGACGCGACCGCGCGGGTAGAGCAAGCTGCGGCCATTCAAGTTTGGCTCAGCCTCGGTGCGGTAGCGCCAATCTGTACGTGGGTTGTCGATGCAATACAAGTAGCCCACAGGGATGTGGATCCACATGTAGTCATCGGGCCCGCCGGCCTCAAGCAAAAGCACTTGAACTTGGGGGTCAGCTGACAGGCGATTGGCCATGACACAGCCCGCCGTGCCGCCGCCAATCACGATGTAGTCGTAGGTTTGCATGTGATCACAATGACTTGATGAATGCCTGACGATAGCGTGCTTGGTCGCCCTGTTTCTTGAGATATCTGCGAATGTGATTCAAGTTATTCTTGAATCGACTGTTCTATATTAGCGCCTTCAAAGTAGGGCGATCTATGCGAGCAGACCTTCGTCAATTGATGACTTTTGTGATTGTGGCTGAGACCGGCAGTTTGGCGCGCGCCTCAGAGCGCTTGCATTTGACGCAGGCCGCGCTGTCTCTGCAACTGAAAAATCTGCAAACGACCATGGGGGTGACCTTGTTGGCCAGAACAGGCCGAGGGCTCTCGTTGACTGAAGATGGTGAACGGCTCTTGCCTTACGCGAAAGAGGCCGTTTCAGCCGCAGCGATGTTTGATCAGGCTGCAGGGATCTTGGCTGGTGCAGCGGCCGATGCCTACACGCCGGTGTCGATTGGCACCATCTTGGACCCCGCCTTTTTGCGCTTGGGTGAGTTTTTGCGCATCACGTCGTCCACCTTGCCCCATTGCCGCACCGAGTTGCGTCACGGCATATCGGGTTGGGTAAAGCGTGAGGTTAAAGCCGCACGCTTGGATGTCGGCTTTTACCTAGGTGACTTAGAAGAGCTCACATTTGAGCGCATGGCCTTGGCGAAGGTCACCTACGTGGTCATCGCGCCGCGTGGCTGGGGACACATTGCCAATCGATCATGGGCTGAGTTGGCGACCTTGCCTTGGATTGGCACGCCGCCTGACTCGGTTCATCACCGCTTGCTCGCGCCCTTGTTCAAAGACCTTGGCGTCAAGCAGCACACCGTGGCACGGGTGGACCAAGAGGCCTCCATGCTGGAGCTGGTTCGGGCGGGCGTGGGCTTGTCACTGGCCCGCGAGGATCTGGCCATCAAGGATGCACATCTGTCAGGTTTGGCTGTGTCACGCCAGCATCGTTTGACCACCGACCTCAGTGTGATCGCCTTGAAGGCGCGCAGCCATGAGCGACAGATTCAAGCGCTGTTTCAGGCGCTCAAAATGGTGTGGCCTGATTGAGGCAGGCCTTGGGCAAAAACCGACCGCAAGAAATCGACGAACACCTGTACCGCTTGCGGGACTTGTGCCGCGAAGGGGCGAATCGCATAGATATGCTCACCAAAAAAACCGACAGACTGCCACGCTGGTAGGAGATGGATCAGGCTGCCATCTGCCAAGGCCTGTGCCGCACTGAAGTCGGGTAACAGGGCGATGCCGGCACCGCCGATGGCAGCCTCGCGAAGCACCTCGCTGTTATTGGCTTTGAATGAGCCATTAATGGACGCAACCTGGCGTTCGGCAGACCGTTTGCGTGTAGCCGTTTGCTCGAAGGTCCACGTGGATGAGCCTGTCTCACGGAGGTAGGACAGGCAGTTGTGCGCAGCCAGATCAGTGGGCTGAAGAGGTTGACCATGGCGTCTGACGTACTCGGGGCTGGCAACCAGCCACGTTTGGGATCGGTGCAGCGTCCACGCGACGTGGGTATCAGGTGGGGCGCTGGTATGGCGCAAAGCCAGATCGAATCCTTCATGCGCCAGCCGCACGATGCGGTCGCTGAGATCGAGCTCAATTCGAACTTCTGGGTAGCTGCTCATAAAACGTGGCATCGCCGACGCGAGCCATTGCCGGCCCAAGGCAACGGGTGCTGTGACGCGCAAAAGCCCACGTGGGGCGTCAGCCAGATCACGGATGCCTGAAAAACTCTGCTCGATGCGTTCGAAGGCGGATTGGGTTTCAGCCACGAAGCGCAAGCCCGCATCGGTTAAACCTACAGACCGTGTTGTGCGGCGCACCAAGGGCACGCCGACCTTTTTTTCAAGTTCGGCAATGCGGGTGCTGACCGTCGCTTTGGACAAGCCCAGCCGCACAGCACTTTGGGTGAAGCTCTTGGTCTGGGCCAGTATGACCAGCAGGTGCAGATCCTCTAAAACGTGACCAACGCTCATGTGAGTCGCCCCTTATCGATGTTCATGAACTGCTTTGAAGACGTCATTGTTCAATAATTAGAACAATGAAGTCAAGTATTTGGATCTGATTAGAAGCGGGCTTCAATCTAGACTACGGGCATCTGATTGGCTCGCATCAACAAAGGCCCCAAGTGACTTCACCTACCTCTGCGACATCATCGACAAACCAAAACGCCAAACCGGTGATCCCGCACTGGATTGATGGCAAGGCCTGTACGCAAGCTGATGCGGCTACGCTCAATGTGTTCAACCCAGCGACGGGTGAGGTGGTGTGCTCAGTGCCCTTGGGTACGCACGATGATGTCGATGCGGCAGTGGCCAGCGCAGCCAAGGCCTTCCCGGCGTGGGCTGAGACACCACCCATTCGGCGCGCTCGCATCATGAACCGCTTCCTGGCTTTGCTCAATGAGCACAAGGATGCCTTGGCGGCGCTCATCACACGTGAGCATGGCAAGGTTTTCAGTGATGCGCAAGGTGAGGTCATGCGCGGTATCGACATCGTTGAGTTCGCTTGCGGCATCCCGCAACTGCTCAAGGGTGATTACACCGATCAGGTGTCCACGGGCATCGACAACTGGACCATGCGCCAGCCCTTGGGTGTGGTGGCGGGCATCACGCCGTTTAACTTCCCGTGCATGGTGCCATGTTGGATGTTCCCGGTTGCGATTGCCTGTGGCAACACCTTTGTCCTCAAACCCAGCGAGCGTGATCCGTCAGCCTCTATTTTGATGGCCGATTTATTCACGCAGGCAGGACTGCCTGATGGGGTGTTCAACGTTGTGCAAGGTGACCGTGTGGCCGTTCAGGCCTTGGTTGACCATCCTGATGTCAAGGCGATCAGCTTTGTGGGCTCAACGCCGATTGCACAAAGCCTGTATCAACGTGGTGCTGAGTTAGGCAAGCGTGTGCAGGCGCTGGGCGGGGCAAAAAACCACATGGTGATCATGCCTGATGCGGATCTTGAGTTGGCACTGGACGCACTCATCGGCGCGGCCTATGGCTCAGCAGGCGAGCGTTGCATGGCGATCTCGGTGGCGGTGCTGGTTGGTGATGTGGCCGAGCGCATCATGCCTGCGTTGATCGCGCGTGTGAAAGCCCTGAAGATCAATGACGGCATGGTGCCTGATGCGGAGATGGGCCCCATCGTGAGCCAGCAAGCACGCGATCGCATCGAGCAGTACGTGGGCGTGGGCGTGGACGAAGGTGCGTCCCTGTTGGTGGACGGGCGTGGTTATCAAGTGCCAGGCCGCGAAGGCGGGTTCTTTACGGGGGGTACGCTGTTTGACCATGTGACGCGCGACATGCGCATCTACAAAGAAGAGATATTTGGCCCGGTGCTGGCGTGCATGCGCGTCAAGGACTTTGCAGAGGCGGTCGATCTGGTCAATCAGCATGAGTTCGGTAACGGCGTGGCTTGCTTCACAAGTGACGGGCAGGTTGCGCGTGAGTTCAGCCGCCACATCCAAGTGGGCATGGTTGGCATCAACGTGCCGATTCCTGTGCCCATGGCGTGGCACGGCTTTGGTGGCTGGAAGCGCAGCTTGTTTGGCGACAGCCATGCGTATGGCGAGGAGGGTGTGCGTTTCTATACGCGCCAAAAATCCATCATGCAGCGTTGGGCATCGAGCATGGCCAAAGGGCCTGAGTTCGCCATGCCTACTGCTAAATAACCGCCAAATTAATCGCCAAATAAAACAGCCCGTCCACCTGAGCGGTACGGGCTGTATCTCGGCCCCTCAACCGAAGGGCCTGACTTGGTGGGGCGGTCCCCAAGTCATATCCCCCATACAGGGGAACCGCCTCACTGGCGGTGTGGTGCGGCAAGACCACCTTGCCTGCCTGATCAAGTCAGACTGAGCACCCTATGGCGCCGTTACCCGGCTACCCTGTCGATAGTTGAATACCTCAACGTGTCGACAAATTCAGTATCTCGCATCCAAGCGCACACATGTGGGGTTTTTATGGCGCCCGCATCACACAAACTGACCCACCGTGAGAAAGTTGGCGGCACACTGGGGTCTGGTTTGAGCTTGATGAGCCGGATACGGCGTACACCAACATGGTTTGTGAACTATTAACGGTCAGGCAAATGGCACAAGCCGATGCCGCCACCATCGCCAGCGGCGTGGCTGGCTTTACCTTGATGCAAGCCGCGGGCAATGCCGTGGTGGATGCCATCGTGCAGCGCTGGTCAGCACGTGACACGGTGGTCTTGTGCGGGCCGGGTAACAACGGGGGCGATGGGTTCGTGGTCGCAAGCACGCTCAAGCAATTGGGTTGGCCCGTGCGCGTGGCCCTGCTGGGTGACATGGCCAGTCTCAAGGGGGATGCGGCCACGGCGGCACAAAGCTGGTTGGGCTCGTTTACCGAGCCGACCGATTCCGTGGATTGCGCTGGTTCGGGTGACGCCGTTGTGGCGCTGACAGGCGCTTGCCTAGATGGCGCTGCGCTGGTTGTGGATGCCTTGTTTGGTGCCGGATTGACACGCGCGCTAGAGGGCGCAGCTGCCGCCGTGCTGGCCAGGGCCTACACACGCGGTCTGCCCATCGTGGCGGTAGATGTGCCCAGTGGCGTATGGGGTGACACAGGCCAGGCAGAAGGCGCTGTACCGTCTGCCTTGACAGTGACGTTTTTCCGACTGAAGCCGGGGCATTTGCTGATGCCCGGGCGCTCCGTGTGTGGCGAGGTGGTTGTGGCAGATATCGGTATCTCAGCCGATGTATTGCCCACTTTGCGTGTCAATGCATTTGATAACCAACCCGCAGTGTGGCGCGGCATGTGGCCACGCACCGATATGGCTGGGCATAAGTTTCACCGAGGGCATGTGCTGGTTTGGGGTGGGGCGGTGATGACCGGTGCGGCACGTTTGTCCGCGCGTGCGGCAGGGCGCATGGGGGCAGGGTTGACCACGGTGTGTACACCGCACAATGCTTGGGCCATTTACGCCACAGCACTAGAGAGCGTGATGGTGCACCCCTTGGAAGGTGATTCAGCCTTGGCTTGGCAGGCCGGGGTGACCGGTTTGTTGGCTGATGACCGTGTATCAGCCCTGTTGATTGGGCCGGGGGCACTGGGTGGGTCAACGCCCGCAGGAATACGTGGGTTGGTGCTGACGATGCTGGCCAGCGGCAGGCCTGTGGTGCTCGATGCCGATGCGCTCTCCGCTTTTCAAGAGGACCCGGCCTTGTTATTTGCGGCGATTGCTGGGCACAGCCGACCGGTGGTCTTGACGCCTCATGGCGGTGAGTTTGCGCGTTTGTTTGGCGGGACATCGGTCATGGGTGCTGGCAGCAAACTAGAGCAAGCCAGGGCTGCGGCCCGTGTGAGCGGTGCTGTCATCGTTTTCAAGGGTGCTGATACGGTGGTTGCAGCGCCGGATGGGCGTGCTGTGGTCAACCGACATGCACCCGCCACATTGGCCACTGCCGGAGCAGGGGACGTTTTGGCCGGTATGGTCGTAGGGCTACTCGCTCAGGGCATGCCTGCGTGGCAGGCTGCTTGTGCTGCCGTTTGGCTACATGGGGATGCGGCCCATGCGTTTGGGCCGGGACTGGTTGCGGATGACTTGCCAAGGTTGATCCCCGGCGCCTTGCAGCGTCTGTCTGTGACGCCTCTGGCCTGAGTCAACCTGAACAGGTGCGGTTTTTGCCTGTGCGCTTGGCTTCGTACAAGGCCATGTCAGCCCTGTCTAAGGCTGCTTCAATGGGTTCACCGGGGCGGTACAGCGTGACACCGGCTGAGAATGTGATGAAGACTTTTTTGTCCTCATACGTGAAGAACTCAGCGCTCAGGGTGCGCTGCAGACGGGTCAGCGCCTGCTGGGCTTCATCGACATCGGTCTCTGGCAGCATGACGACGAATTCTTCGCCGCCATAGCGTGCCACCACATCAATGGGCCGCAAACATTCGCCGACACGGCGAGCCAAAAACTTCAAGGCCTCGTCACCGGTTTGATGGCCCAAGGTGTCGTTGAGCTTCTTGAAGTTATCAACGTCCAACAAACCTATCGACAACAAGGTGCCGTTGCGCTGAATCTTGGCTTGTTCGGCCTCGAAAGCGCGCATCATGCCCCTGCGGTTGGCGATCTGTGTGAGCGGATCGGTCGATGCCTCATCAGACAGTTTGCGAATTTCGTCTTCCAGCAAACGCACGCGCTCCGTCAACTCGCCAGCTCGGGCATGTTCGTCATTCAGGCGTGTTTGGGTTTGCGACACCACGGCCTGCACGGCGCGGCTCTCTTCGACCATCTCGCGCACGAGGCCTGTCAGGCTCTCCAGTGAGTTGGCTTGCCCGATGGTCTCAGCGTAACGGCCTAGGCTGCTGTGAAAGCGGTCGGTCGTGCTGCCCAGCGTGGCAATTTCGTTCAGCATCTGATGAATCAGTTGCTTGAGTGCGTTGCGCGCAGCCTCGCGCTCTTGCTTGAGCACACGCTGCCGATCACGCGTATCGCTGAGCAATTGCTGCACATGGCGTACGCCACGGCTGTGCAACCCTTCGTCAAGCTGATGCCGCATGGCCTCGCATTGGCCTTGTACCCAGCTGTCATCCTCTGACAAATCCACCAAGCTGTCCGTGAGCGACACGCACAAATCGGTCAACTGGTCGATCAAATGGTGGCGGTGATCGATGATGCGCCGTGCTTGTTCGCAAGCGTGGCTAATTTGAGTGCGTGCGTGTTCGTGTTGATCCACTGGCAACGCGATGTTGCGGCCAGGTTGGAGCGCTGAGCGCAGTGCAACAGCCGCCTCGTCCGACGGCAGTTGCGATGCGGGCAGGGCAGCAGTGACGGTCTCGGCCAACATGTCAATGGCGTCAATGGCCAGTTTGGGCCAATCATGGTTGGATGCCGATGCCGATGCCGGGCTGCTCGTGGGCGGCTGGGCGTCAGCGACAGTGGCAGCGCCCTCGGTCTCGTCGACTTCGATTAAGCTGTTATCCACCGTATCCGTGTCCCAACTGGTCACGAGTTGGTTCAATCGCTGGTGCAGGAGTTTGGCGGAGCTTTTGCTACTCGCCAACACACGCGTGAGGCTTTCTTTCTTGCGAGCGGCTGTCCATTGGCGCCCACCACGCTCAGCGCCACGCAGCATGCGTGAGATCAGCGCTGACCAGCGTTCACCATCGTCCGCGCCTTGATTGGGGTCTTCTGTTGGCGTGGCTTTTTCAGGTGGCGTGACAACCCCAGACTCAGCCTCGTAGGCTTTGCGGTAGTTCTCAGGTGTGGGTTCTTGTTTGCTCTCAGCCAGGCGCTTGAGTGCGGCCTTGGCCCACTGGGCAGTTGAAGGCGCTGTGGCCTTTTGAGTGGCCATATTGCCTCAACTCATTTTGGCGATGTCGTCGCCTGCGTTGTCTGCCGAGTGCAGTGTGATGCGTGGCAGTGTCTCTCCAAATTTGGTGGCTAACAACCACTGCTCGACCTGCGGGCCTGGCATGGGCCGCGCATACAAGAAACCTTGGCAGATGTGACAACCTAGGTTGTAGAGCACCTCCATTTGTGTGGTGGTTTCCACGCCTTCAGCAATCACCCTCAGGCCCAGTGCACGGGCCAACGCGATGATGGCCGATACGACGGCGCTGCTTTGCGGCGTGTCACCCAAGTCGCGAACAAACGAGCGGTCAATTTTCAGCTCACTGATTGGCAACGAGGTCAAGTAAGACAGCGACGAGTAGCCTGTGCCGAAATCGTCGATTGATATCTCGGTGCCCAGTTGATTGAGTCGAAGCAATGAGGGCACGACACCTTGTAAATCCTTCATCAGGCCGGTCTCGGTGATCTCTAGCTCGATGGCGCGAGGGTTGACTGCCAAACGTGTCAGGATGGCTTCAATTTTCTCTACCAAGTCGCGCTGCTCAAACAAGCGGCTTGGCATGTTGACGGCGATCGATGAATCAAAGCCAAAACTCTTTTGCCAAATTTTGGCCTGCATGGCGGCCTCTTCGATAGCCCACAGACTCATCTCATTGATCAGGCCTGTGGCTTCGGCCAAAGGGATGAAGTCAGCCGGGGGCACCAATTGGTCCCCTCGTTGCCAGCGCATCAGCGCTTCTGCGCCCACCATGCGGTTTGTTCGCACATCGATTTTGGGTTGGTAGTACAGCACCAACTCTTTGCGCTCTAAGGCTTTGTGTAGGGCGGTGTCCAGATCCAAACGGACACGGCTTTTGCTTGCCAATTGCGGGTCATACAGCTGAGCGGTGTTGCGGCCATGGATCTTGACCAAGTCCATGGCGACATCTGCGTTGCGCAGCAGGTCAGCCACGTTCAGCCCATGTGCTGGGAAAATGGCGACACCCACGCTGGCCGTGATGAAGCACTCTTGACCGTCTGCCATCATGGGCTCACGCAAGGCCTCCAAGATACGCTCGGCGGTGTCCAGTGCTTCTTGTTCGTTGGCGATTTCAGGTAGCAGCACAACGAATTCATCTGCCCCCAATCGCCCAACAGCCTCCAGCGTGCGATGGCCGCGTGCGGAGTGGATGTCCATGCCACCTTCCATGACTTGATCGCAGTGGCGCACACAAGTGCGCAAACGACGCGACACCTCAATCAGCAGTTCATCCCCGGCATGGTGGCCTAGGTTTTCATTGATGATTTTGAAGCGATCCAAGCCAATCTGCAGCATACCCACGCTGTGGTTGAGGCGTTTGGCGTGCTCGATGGCGCGCTCACTGCGCCAGAACACTTGCCTGCGGTTTGGCAAGCCAGTGAGGGTGTCGAAATTAGCCAGATGCTTGATTTTGTCTTCAGCAACCCGGCGATCTGTCACGTCCTGCACGATCCCCGTGTACCCAATCAGGTTGGCTTGCTCGTTGAATTCAGGCTCTGCCTCAATATGCAAAATACGCTGACGGCCATCTGGCAGGTTGATCTGAATGTCATTGCATAGCACCGTGCTGTGGTCAATGACTTCGCGCAGGATGCGCGTGAAGCCTTTGCGCTCATCGGCTTGCATCATGCGCACAATGTGGCGCAGACCCAATTGATCGTTGGGCCCCATGCCAAACACGCGCAGGCCTTCCATTGAGAAGGCCAAGTCACCCAAACCACTGTGCCAATCAAAACTGCCCATGCGGGCCAAGTCTTGCGCGCGGGCCAGTTTGGCCTTGCTGCGCTCCAACTCGTATCTTGTGCGTGAGGCACGCAGCAAATAGCGCAATCGACCGGCCAGCAAGCTCCATTGGGTGCACTTGACGAAAAAGTCTGTTGCGCCAACTTCGTAGGCCCGTGTGATCGACGCTTCGTCGTCCAAGCCCGTCAGCATCAAAACAGGGATGGACTCGAATCCCGGCAAGTGCCGCAACTCCTGGCAGGTCGCAAAACCGTCCAAACCCGGCATGACAGCATCGAGTACAACCACATCGGGCAGCATGTCGCTGATGAGTTGCAGTGCTTGCTCACCTGAGCTGGCCTCGGTGACACCAAAACCACGTTCGCGCAGCGCAATCGAGGTAAGCAACAGGTTGACCTCGTCATCATCGACCAAGAGCACTTTGGGCTGTTCATCTAGGTCGTTGGCGACGACGGGGAACCCTTGGTTCATGACGCTGCCCCCAGCAATTGGCGGAGCCCTACTAGGACGCGATCTGCCTCCATGGGGATTTCGCGAATGCGTGAGCTCAAGTCTTCTCCTGTTTGACGCCGAATCATGTTCTCTATTTCGGCACACAAATGTGACAACTTGAGTGCGCCGATGCTCGCTGATGACGACTTGAGTGTATGCGCAACATGCATGATGGCCGCGCTGTCATTCATCTTGGCAGCTTCATCCAGTTGTGGCAGAAGTCGCCCTATCGAGCTTTCAAATGCTTTGGCTACCCGTTCGATCAAGCGGTTGTCGCCTCGTGGATCAAGTTCACGCAGACGGCGCAGCGCTTCAGCATCAAAAATGTCGCCACTTTGGTCGGGGTTTTCGGCGGCTGAGGTGATCTGCTCTGGGGGCAGTGCTGGCGCGGGTTGATCAACCACCGGGGGTGCAGCAAGGTCAAGCAAGGCCATGGGCGTGGTGGTCAGCTCGTCATCCACGACGAAATCGGGATGGGTATGCTCTATCAGTATCTTTTGCAACTGGCTTTGACGGAAGGGCTTGGACAGGTAGTCGTCAAAACCTAGATCCAAGAAGCGTTGCTCATCGCCTTCAAGCGCGTTGGCTGTCACTGCAATCACGGGTGTGTTTGACGGCGTCAGGAAGCTGAACCGAGATGATGCGCCACGGCGGAACCAGCTCAAGGCCTCCACCCCATCCATGCCCGGCATCTGGATGTCCATCAGCACCAAGTCAAAGCGCGACTCGCCCAAGCGGCGCAAGCCTTCCAGCGCTGAATTAGCCACTTTGACGTCGCAACCTAGTCGGCGCAGCATTTGGCTGCAAACCTCTTGATTGACGGTGTTGTCTTCCACCACAAGCACGCTCTTGTTGATTTTGACCATGTCTTGAGTCTGGTCGCCGCCCATCTCCGCCGAGATGCCCAAAATGGCCTGACGCAGTTCTGCTTTGCGCAGAGGTTTTGGAACAAAACGTTGATAGCCTACTTCTTGGGCCCTGCGGACGTCATCTGGTGACGACACAGATGACAGCAAGATCATCTTCAGGTGGGGGTAGCGTCCACTGGCTTGCAAGGCCTCGGCCATCCCAATGCCGTCAAGTTCAGGCATGTTCATGTCGACCAAGGCCAGTTCGAAATCGAGGTCCTTTGTGGGGTGGGACATGAGAATGGCCATGGCTTCGCGGCCATTGTTGGCCAGCGTCACCTTCATGCCCCAAGCGCTCAGCATGTTCTCAAGAACTGTGCGGTTGGTTTCATTGTCGTCCACAACCAAGGCGTGGAACGATGGCATCTTGGGCTCTTCCAGCATCGCCATGTCTATCTGTGTGTCACCCACACGCATGGGCACCCTGAACACAAATTCCGAGCCAACGCCAGCGGCGCTATGGGCTTCGATTTGGCCACCCATCAACTCAACCAATTGTTTGGATATGGCCAGACCCAAGCCCGTTCCGCCATAGCGACGCGCCATACCGCCATTGCCTTGCATGAAGGCACTGAACAGGCGAGGCAATACATCTGAGGGGATGCCGATGCCGGTGTCACGTACCATGAACTCCAAATCCATGGCCCCGTCGCCGCCGCTGGTGAGCAGTGACACCGTGCCCCCAATGGCACGTCGAATGTCCACGACGACCTCACCATGTTCGGTGAATTTGATGGCGTTGGCGACCAAATTGGTCACGATTTGACGCAGGCGAAGTGGGTCACCGTGGATCACTGCGGGTAAGCCAGGCTGCTCTCTGAAGCTCAACTCCAAACCCTTTTCATGGGCGCGAGGTGCCATCAGCTCTAGCGTGTCCTCAACCAAAGTGCGCAAAACAAAGTCGCAATTAGCTAACTCCAACTTGCCAGCCTCTATTTTGGCGAAGTCCAAGATGTCGTTGATGATCTCCAGCAGACTTTCGCCAGAGCGGTACACCGCTTGTGCGAACCGCCTCTGCTTGTCGTTGAGCGGGGTGCCTAGCAGCAGCTCCGTCATGCCCAAAATGCCGTTCATGGGCGTGCGGATTTCATGGCTCATATTGGCCATGAATTGGCTCTTGGCCTGGCTCGCTGCCTCAGCCAAATCGCGTGTGCGCTGCAGCTCTAAGGCTTGGTTATGGTCGTCCGTGACGTCTGATACCAAACCGTAAATGCGCGGCTTGCCATCGGCCATCATGCGGGCGCGGGTGCGGTGCCTGACCCACCGCAGCCCCTTGCCGGGTACGTCTAGTCGCAGCAAGGCATCTGTGGGCTGGTTGGCGCGCTCTTGTGCCTCTTGCTCAGCCAAGATAGTCAGATCATCTGGCAACACCATGTTGCGGACACAGCGCGGGTCGGCTCGGATCTCGTCAGGCGACAGGCCCAGCACTTCTTGTGTGCGCGGACTCAGGTAAATGAAGTTGGCGCGGGTTTCTGTGGCGACATAGACCGAGTCGTCCATGGATTCGACCAGTTCACGGAAGCGGTGCTCAGACTCTTCTAGGTCGGCTTGGGCCTGACGTGATGAGGTGATATCCCTCACAAGAGAGATCAACAGCCGTGGGCGACCATTGCTATGGCGCAAGGCAAAGTGTCGTGCGTTGACGACGCGAGGCCCTTGGGCGCCTTCCCAATTGAAGTCATGCTCGACGGTTTGCCCTGAATCAATGGCCTCTTGCATGTGCTTGGTCGCCATGCCGATCACCGATTTGCCTAAGGCGTGCTCGATTGAGCGGCCAACCACACGGTCACGCTGTAGGTTGAACTCAATCTCGGTGTACTTGTTGATGGCCACCACATTGAGGTTGACCGGATCCAGTACAAACAAGCTGACTGGCAAGTTGCCCAGCAAGGCTTCTAAGAATTCCCGTTCTTGTTCTCGGATGTGCTCTTGCGACTTGCGTTTGGTGATGTCGTTGAACATGCAAACGTACTGGCTGCGCACGCCGGACTCATCCAACATCTGAATCGCGTCGATCTCTCCCCAATAGCGGGTGATGCTTTGATGATTGGTTCGAGTGGATTCGTAAGACAAGCGAAACGGCACGCCTTGTGCGAGGTGGTCTTCCAGTTCCTTGACGGTGTTGCTGTCGCTGACTTCGGTGGCAAGCAGTGCTGTCAGTTTGTGTCCGATGACGCGGTCTTCTGACCAGCCTGTCAATGCCATGAATGCGGTGTTGACCCACTCGACGGTGCCATGGCGATCGGTGATGGCCACCCCACTGCTGATGCGTGTGGCGACCAAAGTCAGGCGACTCAGGTGCTCTGCATTGTTGGCCATGTGCGCCAAGTTGGCATCGCGTTGCGCGACAAAGCCCAATTGAATGGAGGCAATATCCAGTACGGCAGACCAGTCAACTTGCGTTGGATCAGGGTCGTCGAACTCCAGCAAGGCCAAAGGCCATCCGTCGATGGAAACCGGCAATGCCACGACGCGGCGTGTACCTGGATTGCGCCATGGGCAATTGTTGGCTGGTGGGGAGGGTAATGTGGCGATCAGTGGCCTTAAGCGGCTGAGCGCCTCACCCAGTGGCCGCTCGTCCCTGTGCGTTGCCGCTATCGCAGACACATCAATGATGTCATCGCCATGGGTGCCTGTATCCATCCAAGGACGCAGCAAAGCGGACTCGCCGTTCCAGCCTTCCACGCGCAAGCAAACCCAAGCACGAGAACCTAGGTGTTCGTGCAGGGCCTCGCCCACGCGGTGAAGTGCTTGCGCCAAGGTTGGGGCAGCATGGGCCGCTTCAGCTATCCGGCGGCTGAGTAGCAGCTGTTGATCTGGACGCTCGGGTGGTGGTTCAGGGGCTTTGACGGACGGCTTGATTGGCGGCTGTGAGTGGCGAATGGGCTCATCTTGCTGCGTATCCAAATCAGGCGGGTTGGTGCTACTTGGCTGATCAGCTGCGGGCGCCAGTCTTTGGCGAGCCATGAAGCCAATGCCGGCTGACGCCAGTGCAGTCATGGTCAGGCCTAAGCCACCGATGCCCCAATTCAAGCCCGCAGCGGCGCTGGCCGTGAGCGCCAAAAGCAGGGCGATGACGGTCCATGGTTTGTTCACCAAAAGCGATTTCTGCTGCATTGACTGCTGATTCCTTGAGAAGGCAGGGCATCCGCACTTGAAAATAGCCGGGCATACCGTGACATTCTTCCGTGATTCAGCGGACTTTACAGGTATCGTTAAAACTTCTACCAGCAGAAGAAACCCCTTGCAGCCCTCCTTACAATGCATTTGAATGCAACGCGACATAGCCCCCCCTAGCCCTCAAAATCCAAGTTTTCGGCCAGTGAAGACTCGGTTATGGCTTTGGGCCCTCTGGGGTCTGCTTGTCGTGGCGTTATTTTGGTTGACGGCCTCGCCTGCTTGGGCCCTGGCTTTATCGTTAGGCGGTTTGTGCTTTTGGTGCGTGGTGTGGTTTCAACGCGACGAGCCTCCTCAGGCGGTCGACGCTTGGCATAACTGGGTTTCCGGTTGGTATTGGCAAACCGACGCTGATCACCAATTAAAAATCTTCAAACCAGGGGTTAACTTACCGAATGGGGTGGGGGTTGATTGGGCGGTTTTGTCTCATTTCTTAAACGAGCGACCTCTTTGGCTTGCAATTTGGCCAGAAGCAACCGAGGCAGGGTCTGATTTAAATCGACTGAGGTATTGCCTGGATCAACGTCAGGCGTGGGATGGCAGTTTGACTTTGCCTTGGCCTGATGGTTTGAAGGGCTTGCATGCACAAGCACAGCCGTGGTCGTGTACTTTGCGAGGTCACCCCCGATTCGATCATCAAGGGCGGTTCATGGGTTTTGAGGGGGTACTGACACCCGTGCCTGTACCCGTTGCTGAGCCCAGTGTCGATGTGTCGGTGTTGCCAGAGACCACACAGATGCGCGAGGCTGAGCAAGAAGCCTTGCGTTATGCCTTGTCTCACGATCTGCGGGCACCACTTCGTGTTGTAGACGGCTTCACACGCATCATCAAGGAAGACTATGGCAGCGCACTCGATCGGATGGGGCTAGATCATCTAGAGCGCGTGCTAGCTGCATCAGCCCGAATGAACGGGATGATTGATGCCATTTTGGCTCAGGCGCAGTTGGCCGGGGCTGTGTTGCAGCGTGTGGATGTGGATGTGTCTGCGTTGGCGACGGATATCGGCGCTGAATTGACCGCCTTGACACCAACCACTGCCCGAGCAGAAGTCATTGTTGCGGGTGATCTTCACGTTCAGGCAGATCTGCAGCTCGTGCGCCGTGTGTTAGAAAATTTGATTGGCAACGCCCTTAAATACAGCGCCAAAGTAGCTCACCCGGTGGTGGAGTTTGGTGTGATGCCCGCCACGAACCCTGCTGTGTTTTTTGTGAAAGACAACGGTGCGGGTTTTGATATGCAACATGCGGACAAGTTGTTCGGCATGTTTCAGAGGCTACACAGCGCCAAAGAATTCCCGGGTACGGGTGTCGGTTTGGCTGGGGTACACAACATCATTCGGCGCCATGGCGGGCGAATTTGGGCTGAGGCCAGTCCGGGTGCTGGTGCGTGTTTTTACTTCACCCTGATGGATTCGCTCGATGCACAGCAGCGAGCTTTGCCACCAGCGTTAAAGTGAGCCGAGCCCCGCCATGATTTCTTGCGCGGTGAGCAAGCGTTCGCACAACGCCTCAAGGGCGCAGTCTTCTTGCTGAGCTTGGTTGCGCAGTTTGTCTAGAGCTTTGACGCGAGTCAGTGAATGTCTGTGCATGACGATACCCATGGCCACAGCCACAGATTGCGTCAACGGGTCGGTGGTATCGGCCTGCTTCTCTGCCTGTTTTGCAGGGGCTGTGGCTTCCGGTGCCGCCACCGTGGCTGCCTGGCGTGTCACACGTTTGGAAAAGACAGTATCAACGGCAGATACGATTTGCTGGATATCCAGTGGCTTGACCAAAGAGGTCAATGCGCCCAGTTCTTTGACTTTTTTAACTGTCGCCTCGTCCGAAAAAGCCGAGAGGAACATAAAGGGAATTTGGCAGTACTCACGCAGGTAGGCTGCAACATCAAAGCCTGATTTGCCCTCCATGCGGATATCTAGCAGTGCCAAGTCGGGTCTGTGCTGACGTGCCAACAGAATGGCGTCATCGCCATTGTCTGCATCGATGACTTCGTAGCCTGCCTGAGCCAGACCATGCGTCAAAGTCGCGAGGACCAAACGGTCATCGTCGACTACGAGGATCTTGCCTTTGTGATTCACAACTGTTTCCTCTACCGGCTCCAACCCCGACTCAAAACGACTGGGGTAACTCGCACGCGTCCTGTTTGATTGGTTTAATGCGTGGCATACAAGCGACCTTGCTTTGACGCAAGGCCCTATTGTGGCCAAAGAGTGGTCTGCTGACCAGTGGGTTCACCCAAGACTAGGGGGTGTTGGATCAAAATTATCCCCGGAGGGCTTAGATTGACGCAGGTAACTACCTCATCACCCTCTTGTGTGAGTGTCAATTTGGCGCTACGCCGAGGCAGCAGTGCCCGAACCAGCCCCAAGCCCGAGACCCCGCCAGGAACCCGCTCAACATTGAATCCGGGGGGCAATTGCCCTAGTCCGCGAATTTTGATGCTCACACCTTGGTCACCCGAAAGTAGGGTGCAAATGACAGGGGCACTGCCGATGCCGTGCTTGTGTGCGTTGGTCAGCAGTTCATTGAGGCACAACGCAATGGGGATCGATTCGGCTTCGGGCAGTTGCCAGTCCCCAGCATGTTGTCCTTCGACAACAAGGGATATTTGCCGCGTGAAGGTGCGTTGAACCGATGCGGCAATCGCCTCGACGACCAGTTTGAGTCTGAGTGGCCCACCGGAGCCCACTTGTAGGCCGTAAACCTGTGCAATAGCTTGGACTTGTCCAACAACTTCTGAAATGGCCGAGGCGACCTCAGGCTTGCGCGCGGCGATTTGTTGCAACAAGCCCGCTACACCTTGCAAATTGTTCTTGATGCGATGGTGTACTTCCTTGACGAGCATCTCGCGCTGGGAGATGGCCGCATCCAACCGCGCTTGCTCTGCAGCACGCTGCTCGGTGATGTCAGACGCCACCAGCAGCAGTTGGTCAGCGGATTCGCCCTCACGCGCCAATGGCAGGTAGTTGACATCCCATACTTGGTTGATGCCGTTTTGGTTTCGGCTGTATTCACGGTGAACAGATTGACCGCTGTCCAGCGCGTGTTGCATATCGGCGCGCAGTATCCGCGCACGATCGGTGTTGAAGATGGCTTCTGGTGTTTTGCCCAATGCTTTGACTGGCTCCATGTTCATGAAGGCAGATGCGGCCTGATTGGCTTGGACAAGGGTGAGTTGTTTGGAGTCAATCAATGTGATGGCCATGGGGGCCATGGCGATGATGCGCTGTAGTGTGGCTTGGGCCTCGACCGATTGGGCCTCAGCCTGACGACGGCGATCGATGTCTAGCAGCGCGTAGGTGATGTGCCTTTGGTTGAATTCGCCTAGGGTGACAACGGCATTGCCGACTACCCAGAAAACACGCCCATCGCGTCCCACAACCTGACATTCGAACGTATGTGACTGGCCGTCTAGCAAGTCATCAAGGTAGTCTGTGAACCTGAATGGGTGATCCAGATCTGATGTGGCGACGGTGCTCAGCGGTTGCCCTACGAAGTCAGCCAAATCGCCAGCAAACATGCGCCTAGCAGATCGGTTCATCCATGCGATACCTTGTGGATCGAGCGTGACGATACCCACAAAAACAGAGTCGAGAATGGCTCTGGTGCGATCGGATTGCAGCGTCAGGTTTTGCTCGGCGCGATGGCGGTCATCGACATTGACAAACGAGGCAATGAAGCCATCGCTGGCTTGCTGAGGGTTGACCAGGCGCAGCGCGACCTCGGCCCAGAGCGTGCTGCCATCGCGGGTGATCAGTGCACGTTCACCTTGCCAGTGCCCTAAGCTCCTCAGCATGCCGGTGATGTCCGGGTCTGGATTGCTGTTTGCTTGAGGTGCATACATGCTCAACAAGGAGCGACCTGTGAGATTGGCTGAGTCGTCGCCAACCAAATGGGATAAGGCAGGGTTGGCGCTTTGAATCAGGTCATCCTTGACGAAAGCGATGCCTACACCTGAGAGAGAGAACATCAAATCCCGGTCACGCCCCAAAGCTTGAAGTTGCGCCTGCTGCATGCGGATGTCTGTGATGTCCGACAGGACCGCGATGACTTCAAGCGGATCAACCGAATCGCCAATACGCCGGGCCGACAGGGCGTAATACCGAGGCGTTTGCCCAGGCATGACAATCTCCAATTCGCTGGCGAACTGCTCCGATCGAACCAGCTCAGTTGCCATTTCGGTGACGACGCGGTCAATGCGTGGATCACTGGCCAGCAGTGAGGCGAGATGTTGCCCGGCCATTGAGCCTGGCGGTTGATCCAACATGCGCTCAAGGCGCCGGTTGCATCGCACCAGCAAGTCGCCCCTCAGATAGGCGATGCCTGCGGGAGTGCTTTCAAGGATGGTGCTCAGTTCATGCAGCAGCTGGGTCTGGTCTGGCAATGCGGCAGCATCAGCATCGGATGTGATGCTGCTGGTGGGTGTGCTTGTTGTGGCCTCAGCACGAGGTGCTTCTTTGATCGCACAGAGGAATCGCCTGTTTGCGTTTTGGTTTGACTGCGCTTGGGTCCAGACGTGGCTTAGCAAGTTGACTGCGGCGGTGTCGGGGCGCAGTTGGTTGACTTGGCTTTGCAGTGGCCCGTCTTCAGGCCCCAGTGCCAGCAAAGTCAGCGGTGAATCCCAACCGCAAAGGCGCTGCAAGGCCTGGGGCGTATCGCCTAGCGTACTGCCTGCTGGTATGGCGTAGCCCAATAAGGCACTGAGGGCCGAGTTGGTACGTAAGACACGACCATGCTCACTGAATTCAAGCATGGCCAAAGGTACCAGGTCAAACCAGGCATCATCGACATGCAAAGGCGAGGGAGTAGGCATGATCGCTGAGCGTTAAGCCAAGGGTTGTACGGTGACCCCCGGCATTTTGGCCGAGTAGTCCTTGGGGAGGCGAGACAGATCTGCAGCCAGTTTACGGGCCATGCCTTTGTACAGTTGAGCAACCTTGCTTTGCGGTGCGGCCACCAAGGTGGGTTGCCCGCTGTCCGCGTGCACTCGGATGTCGAGGTCTAAGGGCATGGCGCCCAGCAAGGGCACCTTGAATTCTTCGGCCATGATTTTGCCGCCGTCTTGTCCAAAAATGTGGGCTTCGTGGCCACAATTCGGGCAGCAAAAAACAGCCATGTTTTCAACCACGCCCAGCACAGGCACGCTGACCTTTTCGAACATCTTTAAGCCCTTGCGCGCATCCAATAAAGCCATGTCTTGGGGGGTGGTGACAATGATGGCTGCTGTCAGCGGAGAGCGCTGGCTGATGCTCAGGTGGATGTCTCCCGTGCCAGGCGGCATGTCCACGACAAGGTAGTCAAGCGGCTCGTTTGGCTCGCCCCAGTTGCTCAATCGCAGCAACTGGTCAAAGGCTTGGCTGGCCATGGGGCCGCGCCAAATGGTGGGAGATTGATCCTCTACCAGCAAGCCCATTGACATCATTTGGATGCCGTGACTCATGGGTGGCGTGATGGTTTTGCCATCGGGGCTATCGGGCTTGCCTTTGAGCCCGAGCATCAGGGGCTGGCTGGGGCCATAAATGTCGGCGTCGAGCATGCCAACGCGTGCGCCTTCAGCCGCCAGTGCCAAGGCCAAGTTCACCGCCGTGGTGCTCTTGCCCACGCCGCCTTTGCCTGAAGCCACTGCAATCACGTTTTTGACGCCGGACAGCAAGGCTTGGCCGCGGGTGGCGGCATGTGTTTGTATGTGGGTGGACCAACTGACATCAACTTGTTTGATGCCGTCTATGCCAGCGAGCGCAGCCTCGATCAGGCTGGTGTAAGCCGGCCACTGGGACTGCGCCGGATAACCCAGCGCGATGGCGATGTGCGCCGTGCCGCCTGCCATTTTGATGGATTTCACATGGCGTGATGAGATCCAGTCCTGTCCAGTCAAGGGGTCAATGACCCTGCCTAGGGCTTCTTGGATGCGGGTCTCAATCGGTGAAAGGTCGTTCATACGGCAAACTAGGATAAGAATTCGGTCAAGGCGGGCAGTCTATTGCAGTGTGGCACGCTGCGCGGCCTAAAATCTCGGACTCCCTCCAAGAACATGGGCAGGGCCGGATCCGATGGGATAGGGCTGCTCGCCAACCAGAATCGCAACATGTCACGTCAGCTTTTTGTTACCACCGCGCTGCCTTACGCCAATGGTCACTTCCACATTGGTCACATCATGGAGTACATCCAGGCTGACATTTGGGTGCGGTTCCAGCGCATGCAAGGCCATCAGGTGCATTTTGTGGGGGCAGATGACGCACACGGCGCTCCCATCATGATCGCCGCCGAAAAGGCAGGCAAAACACCTCAGCAGTTTGTGGCTGACATTGCTGCTGGCCGCAAGCCGTATCTCGAGGGGTTTCACATCGGCTTCGACCACTGGTCATCGACTGATAGCCCAGATAACCACGCCTTGGCCCAAGATATTTACCGCGCTTTGCGTGATCAAGGTTTGATCACAGTGCGCACCATCGATCAGTTTTTCGATCCTGAGAAAAGCATGTTCCTGCCGGATCGCTTTATCAAAGGTGAGTGCCCCAAGTGCGGTGCAAAGGATCAATACGGTGATTCGTGTGAGTCTTGCGGCGCCGTTTATGCGCCAACGGATTTGAAGAGCCCTTATTCCGCGTTGAGCGGCGCCACGCCCATCATGAAGAGCAGTGAGCACTACTTCTTCAAGCTGTCTGACCCACGTTGTTTTGAGTTTCTTGAAAACTGGACACAAGACGGCAAGCTGCAAACCGAAGTGGTCAACAAGATCAAAGAATGGTTCACCAAGGACGAAAACGGCGTGGGTGGCTTGAGCGACTGGGATATCAGCCGCGACGCACCGTATTTCGGCATTGAAATCCCTGATCTGCCCGAGGGCTCTCCCCGTAAATATTTCTATGTTTGGCTGGATGCGCCAGTGGGTTACCTTGCCTCACTCAAGGGCTATTTTGAAGCAGGCGGCCCCAAGGCACGCTACGCTGACACACGCAGCTTTGACGAATACATGGCTGACCCTGCTGTCGAGCAGATTCACTTTATTGGCAAGGACATCACTTACTTTCATACCCTGTTCTGGCCCGCTATGCTGAAGTTCAGTGGCCGCAAACTGCCTAATCAAGTCAATGTGCACGGTTTCTTAACAGTGAACAACGGCGAGAAAATGAGCAAGAGCCGAGGCACTGGCCTAGACCCATTGAAGTACCTCAGCTTGGGGATGAATGCCGAATGGTTGCGCTACTACATCGCGGCCAAGCTCAACTCGCGTGTCGAGGATGTGGACTTCAGCCGTGACGATTTCGTGGCTCGCGTGAACAGCGATTTGGTCGGCAAGTACATCAACATTGCCAGTCGCGCTGCGGGTTTTTTGAGTAAACGATTTGGTGGTCAGTTGACCTCTTCGTTGGGGAGCGATGGGCAAGCTTTGCTGCGTACCTTGCAGACCGGATCGGCCGGTGTGGCTGAGTTGTACGAGCAGCGTGAGCTGGGTAAGGTGCTGCGTGAAATCATGCTGCTAGCCGATCGTGTCAACGAATATGTCGACGCCAATAAGCCTTGGGAGTTGGCCAAGCAAGAGGGGCAGGATGCACGGTTACAAGAGGTTTGCACGGTCTGCATCGAAGCCTTCCGTTTGTTGAGTTTGTATCTCAAACCAGTGCTGCCGGTGTTGTCTGCCAACGTGGAAGCCTTTCTCAAGATTGAGCCTTTGACTTTTGCTGACAGCGGTCAACTCTTGGCTGGGCGTGAGGGTGGGCACAGTATTGGCGAGTACAAGCACCTCATGCAGCGTGTTGACCCCAAATTGCTCGATGCGTTGTTTGAGGCGCCAGCTGCACCTGTCGTTGAAGTGCCTTCGCCTGGTGGTGAAGACATCGCCCCTGTCATCACCATCGATGATTTTGCCAAGATCGATCTGCGCATCGCCTTGATTGTCAACGCAGAGCACGTCGAGGGCAGCACCAAGTTGTTGCGTCTGACACTGGACGTGGGTGAGGGCCGTATGCGCAATGTCTTTAGCGGTATCAAAGATGCCTACAAGCCTGAAGACTTGATTGGCAAGCACACGGTGATGGTCGCCAACTTGGCGCCGCGCAAGATGAAATTTGGCGTCAGCGAGGGCATGGTGCTGGCGGCATCACATGCGGACGAAAAAGCCAATCCCGGTATTTACGTGCTGGAGCCTGTTGCCGGTGCTAAGCCCGGTATGCGTATCCATTGAGGCCGGACAAAATGTCCAAACAAAGGCCCGTAGATCGTTCTGATTGCGCCAAGCTGATGGCATCGGCCCGTGATTGGGTTTGGCAGATTAAATCGAGTTGACTCAAAAGCTGTGAGGCCTTGTCCATGGCCTCATGGCTGAAGGGCGCGGTCGATGCATCCATGTTGCGGCACAGCGCACGCAAATGGCGCAAGCCTCGGCGCCACGCGCAGGTCAGTGCAGCGGTGTCGGTGGGCTCAAGGCTTGCCAGTTCACTCGTGTTGCTGGTGATGGTTTCCAAGCAGTTCTCGATTGCGGCTCGCCAACGTTGTGCCGGGGTGATGTCGTGCTTGGTTTTGTTTTTGGTTTTGCGCTCAGACAGGCCTTTGCTCGCTACAGGCGCTGATATTTGACGTGCTAGGCGGTCACCCCGGTGTGCCTTGGTTTGCGTATCCAGCCAAAGGCCGTGTCGGGCAACCCAATCGCGACCAGCCATGATCACAGCCATGGGTGAGCCCGATATCGACTCGATCTCCAGTTCACACACGTCAGTTTGCAGCTGCCCTGCATGGATGTGCCCCAGATCCAACGCCAGCTCAACGACACCTTGGTATGGCGTGCCTTCGCCGATGGTGACCTGGACGCGGGTGCGCGTGATGTCCGTCCGATACAACTCGATCAAGTCCGTCTGTGTACCTAAGGGGTCATGCTTCGGTGACCAGTTCAAAACCCGCATCAGTGCGTCTTGCGCTGGCCCGCCGGCATGCCTGCTGAGGTCGACCAATATGGGTTGACCCGACTCCGGTGGCGTGGCGGGTTGGTTGTCCTCCACGCGGATCATGGTATTGCTGCCAGCGGCTTTGAGCGTTTGCACCCACAGCGCGCCCTCTTGGCGAACCCGCAGCGCCATGCGCGCACCGCCAAGCAGGCGATCAGGGGTGTCGAAATAAGCAGCACGCAACACCAAGTCGCAGTCTTGTCCTAGGCTGAGTTGCTTGAATTCGGCTTGAATATGGGACAGCGAAGTGGCTGGGATTTGAAATTTCAGTTCGATTTCCTGCATGCTTGGCATTGTCATGCGCTTCTAAAGCAACTTAAAGCCATTCCGCCCGATAAAATGAGCAACTTGACCGCATTGATTGGTGCCCGTATGCCGCTTTTTTGGAAACCCTACAAATCCGATGTCACGCAGTTCATCGACAGCTTGAAAGCGCGTGACCCCCAACTGGAGTCACGACAGCGCCAGGGCCGTTTTCTACTGTGGGACACCCAACCCGTTGGCAGCGATGTGCAGCAAGCCAGCCGCGAATCCCGCGTAGCTCAAAAACCTTATGTCTATCAGACCAAGGGTTAGGCCAGCGGGATAACCTGTGACCCAGCACGTCATGGCCGTCGACCAAGGTGGTTTGTCTGCCCCTGAGTTAGATGATTTAGGCCTGCCCGAGGTCGTGGACCACGTGGCTTTGGCTCGGCTCTATGGCGAGCCTTTGTTTGCCATGCCGACGGACCTCTACATCCCGCCGGATGCGCTGGAGGTCTTCCTTGAAACGTTCGAGGGGCCGCTGGACTTGTTGTTGTATCTGATTCGCAAGCAGAGCTTCAATATCCTTGATATACCGCTTGCCGATGTCACCAGGCAATATCTGGCCTATGTCGAGCAGATCCGAAAGTCCAATCTGGAGCTGGCTTCCGACTATCTGTTGATGGCTGCCATGCTCATCGAGATCAAATCTCGCATGCTGCTGCCACCGAAAAGGGTGGCCGACGGTGAAGAGGCAGAAGACCCCCGTGCGGAGTTGGTTCGCCGGTTGATCGAATACGAGCGCATGAAGCGGGCTGCGGCCCAACTGGATCAGCTGCCTCTACTTGATCGTGATTTCATCCGCGTTCAAATCCACAACGACCCGACTGAGCGGGTCAACCACCCAGATGTGACTTTGGCGGATTTGCGCGAGGCTTGGATGGACATCCTCCAGAGGGCCAAGCTCAACAGCCACCACACCATCACACGCGAAGAGCTGTCGGTGCGCGAACACATGGGCTTCATCTTGCGCTCACTGCAAGGGCGGCGTTTTGTTGAGTTTGAGGATTTGTACGACACCACTCGCGGGATGCCCGTTTTGGTCGTGACCTTCATTGCCATGCTAGAGCTGGCCCGCGAGTGCTTGCTTGAGATCACACAAGCCGAGGCATTTGCGCCAATATATGTGCGGCTGGCCTACCAGACAGCCTAGAATCGCGCCACTTTTGGCTGAGGACATCCAGACATCATGAGTACCCCTGCTGTAACCCCACGAAAGCCCGTGACACTGCACCGCCTGCGTGAGATGCATGCGCAAGGTGACAAGATCACCATGCTGACAGCCTATGACGCCACCTTCGCTCGTGTGGTCGATGAGGCCGGCGTCGATTGCATCTTGGTGGGCGACTCGCTCGGCATGATCGTGCAGGGGCAAAGCAGCACGGTGCCTGTGTCCTTGGATGAGATGGTCTATCACACCCGGTGTGTGGTACGTGGCAACCGCAGCGCTTGGGTCGTGGGGGATCTGCCGTTTGGAAGTTACCAAGCCAGCCGCGAACAGGCACTGCACGCCAGCATCGCCTTGATGCAGGCCGGTGCCAACATGGTCAAGCTCGAAGGCGGGGGCTGGACGGCTGACACCGTGTTGTTCTTGACCGAGCGAGGCATCCCTGTGTGCGCCCACTTGGGCTTGACGCCACAAAGTGTCCACGCCCTCGGCGGCTACCGCATTCAGGGCCGGGATGAAGCCGGTGCACAAACCATGCGCAAGCACGCCACCGAACTGAGTCAAGCGGGTGCCGTGATGATGGTGTTAGAGCTGATGCCTTCAGCGGTCGCCCGTCAAGTCCAGGCAGACAACCCCGGCTTGATGACCATTGGCATCGGTGCAGGGCAGGGCACCGCTGGTCAGGTTCTGGTCTTGCACGACATGCTCAACATCACGCGAGGCAAGTTGCCACGTTTTGTGCGTAATTTTGCTGCTGAAGGTGGCTCAGTTGACGATGCCGTGATCCGCTATGTTCGCGCCGTCAAAGAGGGCAGCTTCCCTGATGAATCCTTGCATGCCTACTGAGCACGACGCCGCATGAAAATCATTCACACCATCACCGAGTTGCGTGCCGAGTTGGCCGCCTATCCATCTGCCCCAGCGTTTGTGCCGACCATGGGCAATCTGCATGAAGGGCATCTGGCACTGATCCGCCAGGCTCGGCTGTTGATCCAAGGCAGTGGCAGCCCTGTGGTCGCCAGCATTTTTGTCAACCGTTTGCAGTTCGGTCCTCACGAAGACTTCGACCGTTACCCTCGCACCTTGGCGCGTGATGCCGAGCTGCTAGACGGTGCCGGTTGCGACATCGTCTTTGCACCCGACGAGGCTGAGTTGTACCCGGAGCCTCAGGGCTATCAGGTGCAACCGCCTGATGCCGTGGCTAATTTGCTCGAAGGCGAGTTTCGCCCCGGCTTCTTCACCGGTGTTTGCACAGTGGTGCTCAAGCTGTTCAATATCGTGCAACCGCGCATCGCTGTGTTCGGTAAAAAAGACTATCAACAGCTGATGGTGATCCGGCGCATGGTGGCGCAACTGGCCTTGCCGATCACGATCGTCCCTGGCGATACGGCTCGCGCGAACGATGGCTTGGCGCTGTCGTCACGCAATGGCTATTTGACAGACGCTGAGCGCGTCGAAGCCGTGAACCTGTCGTTGGTGCTGCGCTCGGTTCAAACAGCGGTCAGCGCTTTGCGCTCAGCAGGCGGGCAAACGAGCCCAATCCTCGTGGAGTTGGAGTCCAAAGCCACGGCGCAGTTGCGTGATCGGGGTTGGCTGCCTGACTATGTCGCATTGCGTCGGCAGAAGGACTTGTTGCCCCCGACGGCCTCAGAGTTGATCGGCAACGAGCCTCTGGTGACCTTGGCTGCGGCCAAGATCGGCAAGACCCGTCTGATCGACAACTTGGAAATCTGATCAACCTAGACGGCATTTGATCTCATAGCGAGGCTAAAAATGCCACGACCTCATCTTCAACACGTGAGCGTTTCATGGGGGGCAGACTCTGCCAAATGCGCTTGCCGTAGGGTTTGTCAATCAAACGGGTGTCGCAGATCATCAGTACCCCACGATCGGTTTCGCTGCGAATCAATCGGCCAGCGCCTTGCTTGAGGGCGATGATCGCCTGAGGCACCTGATGTGACATGAATGGGTTGCCCCCGGCTTGTGAGAGCAGCTCCAGCCTTTTCGCCAGTACTGGATCGTCTGGTGGGGCAAATGGCAGCTTGTCGATCACGACCAAGGTCAGCGCATCACCTTTGACGTCGATGCCTTCCCAAAAACTGTGACTGCCGACCAGCACCGCATTGCCAGCACGGCGGAAGTCCTCTAAAAGCGTCGGACGCGGGGCATCACCTTGCTGCATGACAGGGTATGGATCGCCTGCCTCAGCCAAGATGCTTTTGAGTCGCTCCGCAGCCTTGGCCACAGCCCTCAAGCTGGTACACAAAATGAAAGCGCGCCCTCGGTTTGCACGGATCAGGGGCAGTGCCGCATCAACCACAGCGTCGGTGTGGCCTGCGTCGGACGGCAGTGGTATGCCTTGCGGCACATACAACATGGCTTGCGCCTGGTAGTCGTACGGGCTGGTCCAAGATTGGCAGTGAGCATCAGATAAGCCCAATGCCTGCGTGAAGTGGCTGAAATCATCGCGCACAGCCAAGGTGGCCGACGTGAAAATCCACGCACGACGAGGGGCCTGAGGGACGACGTCATCAACACCTCCTGCCATCAGCGCTTGGATGTCTTCTGGATCATCAGCCGGTGTGTCCTCGTCGGCTTGTTCAGTTTGTTCTGCTCCAAGGCCCAGCCGTTGGCGCGTGAATACGTCTGCAACGGAAATAGGCGTGCGGTGCAGTTGGACACCGTGAGAGCCCACATCAATCCAGCACAATTCCGGTTGTGCGGCACGCTCGGGTGCGCCCCATGCGGTCAGACATTGAACCAGCGCGTCACTGCGGCGATGCAGTTGTGCCAAGTCAGGGCCACGCCCAGATTGACTCTCTAGTACGGATCGGACGCCTAACAACGCCTCTTTTAAATCATTGAGCGCAGCATGCAAAGGATGATCAGCACCCAATTGAGCGTGGGACATGCGTTGGGTCGTTGGCCCAAAACACAAACGAAGATCGCGTGTGCAACGCTCTAATGGTGCTAGCACATCGTTCCAGTTCGCACCGTCACGGGCTTGTGCCTGACCTGTTGCCAGTGCGTCCCGCAGCAGGTCTAGCACCTGAGCGGTCGATATGGTTTCCCCAAAAAACAGCGTGGCCGTGTCAGGCAATTGGTGCGCTTCGTCGAACACAATGGTTTGTGCGTTGGGCAGCAGCTCGGGCACCCCCTCCTCGCGCAGCATCAGGTCGGCAAAAAAGAGGTGGTGGTTGACGACAACCACGTCTGCGTCTTGCGCTTCACGTCGGGCCTTGATGACGAAGCAGTCGTTGTAGCGTGGGCAGTCAGTGCCCAGACAGTTCTCACGGGTTGATGTCACGCGGCCCCAAATGGATGCTGTCTCAGGTACCTGTGCACACCCGGCTTTGTCGCCTGTTGGGCTGAGGTGGATGAACCTGTTGATTAAACTCAGGTCACGCACCTCTTGTTTGCTGCCCAGCATCGTCGCATCTTGGTTGGTGCGCTCAAGGTGGTACCAACACAGGTAGTTGCTGCGGCCTTTTAGTAAGGCCACTTTGATCGGCACAGCCAAGGCATCGCGTACAGCTGGTAAGTCACGGTGGAACAATTGATCCTGCAGTGCTTTGGTCCCTGTTGATACGATGACCTTGCCGCCTTCAAGTAACGCTGGAACAAGGTATGCAGCCGTTTTGCCCACTCCGGTGCCAGCCTCAAGCACCACCGTGCTGGCTGTGCGAATGGCGTCTTGAATGGCTTGGGCCATCTCAATTTGTTCAGTCCGAACGCGGTAACCATCAAAGGCTCTCGCTAACGGGCCTGATGCGGAAAATAGCGTAGGCAGGTCCATGGGTATCTCAAGCTGGCAACCCGCTATTGTCAACGGGAGTCGCTAAGTTAGTCGCCCCTCTGATGGGGTGGTCTATTAAGGGGCCGATCGTACGACCGAGGCACTCAGCGCAGCAGACAGCGTGTCGATGCAATCCCGCCGGTGGGCATAGGCTGTGCTCGTTGGGCTTTCATGGTGTTGGGTTCGCAATTCGCTGAGCAATGCGCTGGCGTTGGCTCGAAAGATGGCGCGCACATCCGCACGGTTTGATCCGCCACGCACAATCGCAGCAGCCAGTCTGTTCACATGTTCGCGTTGTAGATCTCTCTGCGCTGGCTCACTGCCTGCATGTGTTGTGGACCAAATGGCGTCATGCAAGCGGCGATGCAGTTCGTTCACTGTCAGTGGCTGTTCGTCTCGATCTCCGGTTTTGTCGATGTTGTCCATTAAACGCTCGGATAAGGGCTCACTCATCAATGTGGCCAAGATGGTTCGCTGTATGGCCAGTTGTTGGTTGGCTAGCGAGAAATCTGCGGGCGCCCCTTGACTCATGGCGCTGGGTTCTTGCCGATCCATATAGTCCGGCGCCAATTGCCTGAGCAAGACTGGCTTCAAACCTATGGCTTTGGGCGATAGGAATTCACGCGTGAGGATGTCCAGCGCGACCCGCTGTTGGGCCGCAGGTAAGGGGTCGATGAGATCCCTGCCGCTGCCAGGCGCATCTCTGCGTGAAACGACGCCACCGATCTGTCTCATGAGGATCTGGCTGGTGCGAGCGAGATCTCGCAGTCCATAAAGCACACTGCGCATCAACAAAGTAGGGTCATCGTTTGGTTTGAGCGCCCGTGTGGCCTGGCGCTCAAACAAGTCGCGAACAATGGCCAGACGTGTCTGCGCAAATGCGGCTGGGTCACGGCCCAAGTCAAAAGTCAGCGCCTGCGGGTCCAAGCCAGACGCTTGATCTTCATCTGTGCCAAACGCCAGAGTGTCCACGAGGTCTGGCCGTGCGCTGCGCCTGGCAATGTCTTGCAAGGCATGCTGCGCGTCCTCTTTGTTATCGAGCATAGGCGTGTAACCGTACTCGATGGCCCAGTAGTCGTATGGCCCTAGTGTGGATTGAAATGGGCTGCCGCTTGGCTGACCCGGTGCGGGCAGGTTAATCGGGGCATAGTCCATGACAGAGGCACTGTTGCCTTTGTCCTGCGTCAACTTCAAGTCCGCGAGTTCACTGGCCGTGTGCCACCTAGAAGCCCTGAAGTTATGGCGCAAACCCAATGTGTGCCCCACTTCATGCATGGTGGTGTCCTTCAAATAGGCCAACACGAACGCTTTGACCTTTGGGCTGTCTGGGTCGAGTGCATCCTGCGCGGCCATCACTTCCAGTGCCAAGCCTAGTTGCTCCGTAGCATGGTCGCCGTGCTGGCATGTGTCCGCCGTTGGTTGCGTGGTGTTCGCCAAAAATTGGCTGCTGACTGTACGAATGGCTCGCGATGACAGGCTCTCTAATGCAATGTCTGCATCCAAAATTTCACCGGTTCGTGGGTCAACATGGGTTGGGCCAATGGCGCCAAAGGCCGGTTGACTGTTGGTCATCCAGCGGATGGAGGCTTGACCTGTTGCCAGTGTGTCAAAAGGTTGATCTGCAGGGGGCGTCTTGACCTCAATGGCTTGCTTGAAACCGATAGCATTGAACGCCTTGTTCCATTCCAAAATCCCCTCTGTGATTGCCTCCCGGTAGTCGAGCGGGATACTGGGGTCCAGCCAATAGACAATGGGCTGAACAGGCTCGGATAGCGCTGCTAAGGGATCTTTCTTGTCAAGTCTCCACTTGTTGATGAAGCGTTGGCGAGGTGTGCGTGCTAAGTCATTGGTGAAATCGGCCACGGTACTGGTGAAGTAGCCGACACGGGGGTCGGCAGGCCGTGTAGGCATGGGCTTTTCAGGCAGCGCGGACAGGCTGTAATGCACGGTGACGAAGAGGCTGCGCGGGTCGGGGACCGACAGCGGCAGGCTGGGGTTGGGCGTGCCCGGTGCGTTGGCACCTGTGGCTATGCTGCTGGTGGCGTAATGTTGAGAAACCTCAAACGCCACGCCACTGCTTTGAGACTTGGACTGCACCATGGCAGAGTTGCGTGCGTCTAGTGCGTAGCTCTGCCGGTAAGTGCGTTGCAGATGTTGCGCAATGCCAAGCATGTCACCCAACAGCAAAGCACTGGCATCAATCAACACAGCGCCTGATTTGCTTTGCGGTGCGCTCGCTAGGGGCACGCTGCTCAATAGACTGGGCGAAAATGCAGCTTGTACCGCTTTGGCTTGAGGCGTACCAGTTTGTGCGGTGTATGCGGCGTTGATTGCCAGCAATTGCACTTGTTGCTGCACCTTGCGAAACTCTACCCATTGAGGGCGACCAACTTGTGCCCAGCGGCTTTGCATCAAACCGCCAAAGATGCCAGCCTCGCCGATACCTGAAGACAACTTGGGTGACAGGAACATGGGTTTGTCAAACGCTTGCGGGCTCAGTTCGATCCACAGCTTGTCCTGGCGTTTCCATATGGGCAGCAGGCCATCTTGCCGTTCTGCCCCTTTGGTGACGACATCGAAAGAGGGTTGGCTGACCGCGTTAGTGACTGAAGAGGGTGGCGGGGGGGCTGCTGCAGGTGTATGCACCGTATTGCATGCGCTGAGCACCAATGCCGCGGTGATGAGCGTGAAGTGACTGTGTCGGATCATGGCTTTGACCATACCATCAGGACGTTAAAAAGCCCGCCTGACGCATCGCGTTCAGGCGGGCTTGAAGTGTCAGTGTCAAGGCCTTAATGAGGAGGCATCGGGAGCAAGTCCCTCAAGAAAGACAACTCTGGGAAGTCATGTACGGCCAAGGGTAAAAACGCCACAATTGATAAACCGATGGTCATCACGACCAAGGGCAAGATCCAGCGCTCATAGCGACGATAGAACCCGAGGTGCCGAACTTCGTTGTCCGCAATGGTGACTTCTTCTTCACCAATCACTTGGCGTGTCAGCAGCTGGTTGATCGCGACAGGCGGCAACAGGTAGCCTAGTTCAAACGCAACCAACACCATCATCCAAAAGTGCAGCGGATCAATGTTGTTGGCATAAGCGATAGGTGCCAGTGTGCCGGACACCAGAACCACCGCGCCGAACGGATCCATGATCATGCCGAGTACCACCTTGGTGGCAACCAAGAAGGCCATCGCAGTCCAGTGGCTAGAGAAGATTTTCGGGAAGAAATCCATGACTTCGGAGCGCTCAATCACGCCACCCATCGCCAAGGACATGGTCATCAGGCTGAGCAAAGCGCCAATGTGGCCGATGGTTTCGTTACTGGCGTAGCGGATTGACTTTTCGACACCCTCTTGGCGGTGGCTGGCGTAGTCAGGCGTGACAGCCGCTTTGCCTTTGTTTGACATCTTGTCAAACACCAAGATGATCAACAAGATCACAGGCATGATTGTTGGCGCAGTGATTTCGTTGAGCTTGGTGTCCAGTGCAAACTCGTACAGCGCAACCACAGCGATGACAACTGCAACATACGGCAGCGTCGGAATGAGCTGACGGATCATGGCTGGAATCGCTACAACTGGCGACTCAATATTGGCACGCTGTGTGCGCAGAACCTGTGAAGCCAAGAAGAACAAGGTCGAGGTCAGCAAGAAAACATAGAAACCCCAGTGGTATAGACCACTCGTCGTCACTTGCTTATTCAGTGCAGCAATCATCACAACCAGCAGGCAAGGGCGAAGTACCACGCCGAGCGAGCCAGACATGGCTGTGGCTGCCAATGCGAACTGGCGTGTTCCACCGGATGCGCGCACCTCGTGGTAAATGATGCCGCCAGCTGCAATCACGAACACGCCGGATGCCCCTGTGTAGGCTGTTGCCACGGCCGCTGCCAGCAAAATAATGTAGGTGAGCAGTTGGGGAGACAGGCTCCAAGGACGGAGCACGTTCATGAACAGGTCAACAACACGGCTCTGTTTGAGCAGCATGCCAGACCAGATGAACAGGCCAAGGTTCATGAAAATGCTAGGCAACTCCATCAACTGGTTGATGTAGATAGCCAAGCCGGCGTGGTGTCCTTTGTATACAAAATAGATCCCTGCAATCGTCGCCATTTGCGCATACAGCGGAATAGACCAAGCAGCACCTGACCAGTCGCCTTCGCCATGTGGTGACTTCACAGGCATGACAACGCGCTTGATGTTGATCAGCAGCAATACAGCAAACAGGGCAATCCAGATGTAATGGATGACTGGGTGCTCAATAGGGACGCCCGATCCTTGCAGGATTTGGTAGTACCGGATGGTTGAGAACAGCAAAAAACCTGCGGCGATCGCTTGTGAAGCAGATTGCAGCAGATAGTCTTTGGTGTAGTGACCAGGGCGAATGCCAATGTGATGGAAGCCCAGTGTGGTAGTGATCGCAGCAATGGCCACCATCATCAGTAAGATCAGCGACCGGTTGTCCGTCCCGATTTGAAACAGCCCAAAGAAGCTGGTTTCCAATGTGCGATAGGCCCTGACCTGAGGCGTTTGATGATCAACGACCTTGGTGTACAGCTCATGTTTGGCTTTGCAAATCGCAAGCGCTTGCTCTATCGATTTGCGTACGACCGCTGGGTTGATGGCTTGTTGTTCACCAAACAAATCTTCAATGTCACTGTCACCACCCTTGGATGCGGGTTCGGTGGCTTGCCTAGCTATCTCGGCATCGACGCTGGTGTTGGCGTTGCAGTCTGGCTTGGTGGGTTCTGCACGAAGCATGAAGTATTGAACTTGTGCTTGCGTATCACCAAACATATGCTCACCCAGTTTCAACAACTGGCCGTGCACCATTTCCCCCGTACCAAGGATCAGGGTCAACAACAACAGTGCAAAGACGGGGAGGCTGGAGAACCATTCGAGAAAGGTTCTGCCCAAAATCGTTTTGGAAGTAGGGGTATTCATGGGGCAATCGCGAGACGGCATGACCGACAGTCGGCCGTCAATAGGGTGGGGCACGCCCTAGCAGGCGCATTGGCAGCAAAGTGGTGGCATGACGCCACCACATCAAACGTTACTTCCAGTCTTCTTCAGATTTTGTGGTGCACTCAGGGTCAGATGGATTGACGTTACAGCGTACCTTTTTGATGATTTTCAGGCCACGTTTGTCATACAAGCCTTTTTGAGCGATGTCGATGCGTGACTCACGCAGCATCAAGGTGTATTTGTAGGAGTTCTCTGAACTCAGTTCCATCCATGTCGTCGCTGGGATGCTGGCGTCTGCTTGTTTGATCAATTGCAGTGAGCGATCAAATTGACTTGACCAATAGCCTCGTGATTTTTCGCCGAATCCATCAGGGAATTTGGTTTTGTTGAATACGACCTGATAAGTCAGGATCATGATTGGGAAGCGGGCGATGGCGCCATTCTTGCCAATCCCCTTATGCAGCTCCAGTGGTTTGTACGCCAGCGTTGGCGCAGCAATCATGTCAACGGCACCATTATTGAACTTGGTCGAGAAATTCATGATATCGGCGGAAATGGGTTGAGCGCCGATGCGCTGGATCATCACCGCTTGCGCTTTGTCGTAGTCAAAAGAGGCAATACGTTTGCCGGCCAATGCTTCAACGGTGTTGATTTTGCGGTCGTTCAGGAAGGGATACGCCGCGCCCAGAGGGGTGATGCCACCGATTTCATAATTGCCATCCGTCATCAACTTGTTCGCTGCTGGCGAGGCATAGGTTTGAATGATTTTGCGGACGACGTCGTAGCTGGCAGCGATGTCAATTTTGCCGTCACGCACGATAGTTGTGGCACCGAGGGTATCGATAGACCCGGCTACAGCATTGAACTGACGGGTGCGAAAGGCGGTCGCGATGACGCCATCACATTGACCTGTTCGGAAGTCCTCAGATGCAACACGCTCGTCGGAGTAGCCTTTGAGTTCGATGCTTGCGCCGTACTTTTGCATCGCCACGACATAGTCTTTGGCCATGTTGAAGAGGTCACCAGAGGTGCCCAGAATGTCGTAAACGCATAGTTTTTGAGAAGCTTGAGCGGAGGTCGTCGCGCCCATAGCCAATAAAACGGCCAAGCTGGCCCCGCTCAGTCTCTTAACTAACGTCATGAAGTCTCCTCAGAACCAAAAAACCCATGGGCCCTCTGCGGGTACCCTTGGGCCGTATTTTCCGGCATACAAAACTGACCACAAATGTGATCAGGATTGTTAGCGTTGTAACTATATCTGTTGATCGGCCCCATATGGCAATCCCTTCCCACATACGAGGGGAAGGGATTTCCCTTCTGTTGCCTATCGTTTAACGAGCATCACTGAAGGAAGCTGTCGGCATCAATTTCACTTGCCTTGTCATCCCAAAATTTACCCAAGCTGCTGATCGGCGTGCGGGTGCCTGCATTTTGGGTCCACAGGCGGTCGGAGATATTCGTCAGCTGCGATTGCGCAATGGCGTCGACCAAGCGATATTGTGTGTTGGGCTTGAAGTCCTTGATGTTGCTGAACCGCTTGATGGTTTTGCGAATGGTCGCTTGGTCATCTGAAGACTGTGCAGCGACAGCGACCAAAACGTGGGCCAAACGCACGCCGCTGGCTTCACCAATGCGCATGGACAGATCAAAGGTGCCCTTGACGTCCTTGCCGTCTGAGCCGCCTGGAATGATGGTCCAGACGACTGCGCGTGCAGCGTTAGGTACGCCCCACCACTTGGCATTGTCCAAGCAAACCAAGGCTTTTTCAACCAAAGGTGCGGTGTCCGTTGGTACGCCAACAGATTGCTGTGCTGCGATGTCGTTCTGCATGGCTTGCAGGCCGGCAACTGAACCCAGCAGATAGGCGACCTCATCAAAATCGCGCTTGAAGCGTGGGCAGTCAGTGCCGTACTTGAAGAAGTACTTTTGCTCCATTTTGGTCTTCATCCGAAAGAACGCTGTGTATTGGCGTTCCGCAGCGATGGCGAGGATGCGTTTTTGTGAGATACGTGCATCTTGTGCCTCATCGGCACGCTTATCGCGAGCTGCACGCAAGTAACGCAACTCCTCGGTGAGTGCCTGGTTCTCAGAGCACACGCCAGCGGAGGACAGCAGCACGGCTTCCATCAAGGAGGGGTCACCGTGGAAATTGCGAGCGGCACCAATCAGTGGGCCGTTGACCATCGCGAAGTTGCACGCCATTTCGACGTCGCTACCTTGCAGGACGGGGGGGGTAAAGCCGTCTTCCAAGATGCTCAGCGTGGTGCCGCTGATGTTGGCCTCGATAAGGGCGCAGCCGCCCATGGACATCGCGGAGATGGCCAAGACGGTTGAGGTGAGCAGGCGGTTAATCCGAGGGGTCATCGAAAAGTCTCCAACAAGAATCATCTGTTATCACCAGCTTCTGGGCTAAGGGCTGGTGTTTTTTTGGCCGACGCCCGTGAGGGTCGTTGGGTATGTGTATTGGTCTATGGCAAGCCTCGTCAAAGGCCCTGACAAGTTGTGCACCCTGTTTCAGTCGGATGCGTTGCTTTCGGCTGCCAATGCCAAAAAATCCTCGAAATTCTAGCCCCACGGGAGGGGCCTTCCCTTGACGGAAACCCTAGGGATAGCCCCCGAATGTGCTACGTTTTCTGTAATAAAAAAGCCCGTCGTGGACGGGCTTTGATCGATGTCAGGCTTATTTCAACGAATAGGCTTAAAACGCACTCGTTTGGGGCGTGCGCCTTCTTCGCCAAGGCGCTTCTTTTTGTCAGCTTCATACTCTTGGTAGTTGCCGTCAAAGAAGTTCCATTGCGAGTCACCTTCGCAAGCCAAGATGTGCGTGCAAATGCGATCAAGGAACCAGCGATCATGGGAGATGATCATGGCGCTGCCAGCGAACTCCAGCAGCGCATCTTCAAGCGCACGCAAGGTTTCAACGTCCAAGTCATTGGATGGCTCGTCAAGCATCAGGACGTTGCCGCCCTGTGCCAATGTCTTCGCCAAGTGCAGTCGGCCGCGTTCACCACCGGAGAGATTACCAACCAATTTTTGTTGGTCGTTGCCCTTGAAGTTGAAGCGTCCCAGATAAGCCCGGCTAGGCATCACAAATTTACCAACAACGATGTTGTCCAAGCCGCCTGATACGTCTTGCCAAACGGTCTTGTCTGCAGCCAAACCGTCACGGCTTTGATCGACAAAAGCCAACTGGGCCGTTTTGCCTGTTGTGACTGTGCCACTATCAGGTTGCTCTACACCTTGGATCATGCGGAACAGCGTTGACTTACCGGCGCCATTGGGGCCGATGATGCCGACGATGGCGCCAGCAGGCACCTTGAAGCTGAGGTTGTCGATCAAGACACGGTCGCCAAAGCTCTTCGTGACGCCATCGAACTCGATGACTTCGTTACCTAGGCGTTCGGCCACAGGGATGAAGATTTCGTTGGTTTCGTTGCGCTTTTGGTAGTCAACGTCGCTCAGTTCTTCAAAGCGGGCCAGACGTGCTTTGCTCTTGGCTTGTCGACCCTTGGTGTTCTTGCGAACCCATTCGAGTTCTTGTTTGAGGGCTTTTGCGCGGGCATCTTCGCTTTTTTGCTCCTGCTCCAAACGCGAGCCTTTTTGCTCTAACCAATCGGAGTAGTTGCCTTTGTAAGGAATGCCAGAGCCGCGATCCAGCTCAAGGATCCACTCAGCAGCGTTGTCCAAGAAGTAGCGATCGTGGGTGATGGCCACGACGGTGCCGGAGAATCGGCTGAGGAACTGCTCCAGCCAATCCACTGATTCGGCATCCAAGTGATTGGTTGGCTCATCGAGTAGCAGCATGTCAGGCTTGGATAGCAACAAGCGGCATAGCGCTACGCGGCGTTTTTCACCGCCAGAGAGCTGTCCGATGATGGCATCCCAAGCCGGTAAGCGCAGGGCGTCGGCAGCCAGTTCAAGTTGCAGGTCGGTGTTTTCAGATCCGCCGGCCGCAATGATGGCTTCCATCTCGCCTTGCTCGGCTGCGAGGGCATCAAAGTCGGCATCGGGTTCGGCGTATGCGGCGTAGACCTCATCTAAGCGCTTCTTTGCAGCCAAAACACCCCCAATGCCCTCTTCAACGGCTTCGCGCACCGTTTGGTCGGGGTTCATTTGAGGCTCTTGGGGCAAGTAGCCGATCTTGATGCCGGGCATCGGGACGGCTTCGCCCTCAATGTCCTTGTCCACACCCGCCATGATCTTGAGGAAGGTGGACTTGCCTGAGCCGTTCACGCCCAGTACACCGATCTTGGCGCCTGGAAAGAAGCTCAGGGTGATGTTCTTGAGGATATGCCGCTTAGGGGGAACGATCTTCCCGACGCGGTTCATTGTGAAAACGTACTGGGCCATGGCTTGCTCGCTTTGAGCGAGTTACTTTCATCAAACCGTGTAGCTTAAAGCAAGCTTTGGCTTTTGTGCTCAACCGCGCAAACGAAGAAAGAGGTTTTCTGCTTCATTGAGGGCGTGGCGTTGTGCATCTTCGTCTGTCATGAAGCTCAATTCCTGAAGCGACATCTTTAAATTCATCAGTCCATCGCGCAGGCTGAACAGGGCATCCTGAACTTCACGCAGTTGTGTTTGGTTGGATTCGTCTTGTGGTTGATTGCTGGACATGGCGAGAACTCCGGGCCCCGTGGTTCTTGGTTGTGCTGATAGCGTTGGCAGTTTGGGGCGAGTCGCTGCTGCTATGGCCAAACTGTAGCGGTGAGCGCGCTCGCAGGCTAGTGCCCGATTAGGGGGGGGGGGAGCCCCAAGTCCGTCGTGAGGTTTTCGGTATTTGGGTGCTCATTTCGCAGTGCGGGCTGTTGTGCCAACCACGCGACGATATGGGTTTGTGTTGTGTCAATTGCCCATTGTTTACGTCGACCAGATGCGCCCCTTAATAGCTCGATTTGACTTTGCGAGATGCCTATTTCAGTGGCCAACCACTTGCGAAGCGCGTCGTTGGCCGCGCCATCGACTGGTGGTGCAGCGAGTCTTACCCTCAGCGCGCCATCATGCCATCCCACCAATTCGGTTTTTTTGGCGTTGGGTGACACGCTGATGTCCAAGACCAGCCGTTGCTTGCCGGCTTTGCCATCCAGTCGAATGCATGGCCAGTTTGATTCAGCGGGTTCGTCGGGCGTCTTCACCATTGTTGCTTATGTTGCTAGTGCAAATAAAAAAACCCGGCCGAAGCCGGGTGGAGGTGCGAACCCGAAGGTTGCAGCTTAAGGCTTGTTGCCTGTAGGAAAAGGCCACGCAGCTTGAGGGCTGAGAGTGGTCTTTGCCGCTGGTGAAGCCGCTTTTTTGGGAGCTGCAGCAGCCTTCTTGGCTGGAGCCGCTTTTTTAGCTGGAGCAGCTTTTTTAGCCGGAGCCTTTTTAGCTGGAGCAGCCTTTTTAGCTGGAGCAGCTTTTTTAGCTGGAGCAGCTTTTTTAGCTGGAGCAGCTTTTTTGGCCGGAGCCTTTTTAGCTGGAGCAGCCTTTTTGGCCGGAGCCTTTTTAGCTGGAGCAGCCTTTTTAGCCGGAGCCTTCTTGGCTGGAACAGCTTTTTTGGCCGGAGCCTTCTTCGCTGGTGCAGCTTTCTTCACTGCAACCTTTTTAGCTGGTGCAGCTTTTTTCACAACGGCCTTTTTGGCCGGGGCAGCCTTCTTAGGTGCCACTTTTTTCGCAGTTGCCATACGGATCTCCTTGATCAAGTTGCAAAGAGCACTGCACTGCAATATGCAGCGCAGGGATTCCTCACCCATCGTCCCCTAGGATCTGGACGTGGTGTGATGAATAGGGTTGGCCGGGTAGTCATGTCCTGGTCTATTCCATCTGCTCTTTGGCTTTTTGGATCAATCCCAAGATAGGGCACCGCCCGACTGGTATTCAAGTACACGGGTCTCAAAGAAATTTCGTTCCTTCTTGAGGTCAATCATTTCACTCATCCACGGGAAGGGGTTCTCTTCATTTGGGAACAACTCTTCCAGTCCAATTTGTGTTGCTCGGCGGTTGGCGATGTAACGCAGATAACCTTTGAACATCGACGCGTTCATGCCCAGTACACCTCTTGGCATGGTGTCTTCAGCGTAGCGATACTCCAACTCAACCGCTTTGTTGAATAGCGCCTTAATTTCAGCCTTAAATTCAGCTGTCCACAGTTGTGGGTTTTCGAGTTTGAGTTGATTGATGAGGTCAATGCCAAAATTACAGTGCATCGATTCATCACGCAAGATGTACTGATACTGCTCGGCTGCCCCCGTCATTTTGTTTTGTCGACCCAACGCCAAAATCTGCGTGAAGCCAACATAGAAAAACAAACCTTCCATCAAGCAGGCAAAGACAATCAATGATTTGAGCAGTGTTTGATCAGTCTCTTGTGTACCTGTATGAAAGTTCGGATCCATGATCGCCTGAATGAACGGGATCAGAAACTCGTCTTTGTCGCGGATGGATTGGACTTCGTTGTAAGCGTTGAAGATCTCGCTTTCGTCTAATCCCAATGATTCAACAATGTATTGATATGCGTGCGTGTGAATGGCTTCTTCAAACGCTTGGCGTAGCAGGAACTGGCGACACTCAGGTGCTGTGATGTGCCGGTATGTGCCCAACACGATGTTGTTGGCCGCTAAAGAGTCGGCTGTAACGAAGAAGCCAAGGTTGCGCTTGACGATGCGACGCTCATCCTCTGTCAGACCATTGGGGTCTTTCCATAAGGCGATGTCGCGCGACATGTTCACTTCTTGGGGCATCCAATGGTTTGCGCAAGTGGCAAGGTACTTTTCCCAAGCCCACTTGTATTTGAACGGTACCAATTGATTGACGTCAGTTTGGCCATTGATGATGCGTTTGTCTGCCGCATTCACGCGGCGCTTTGTGCCACTGCTAACAGCTGATACAGCGGGTTCACTGATGCTTGAAGCTAGAGCCGACGAGGCAGTGTTCCGTGCATCGCTGAGCGAAGTAGGCACGGAAGCAAGTGGCATTGACGGTGATGTGGAGGAGTCGTCTTCCCAGACCAGCATGGTTTACATCCTATGGAGTCGGATTATGAAAGGGTGTTGTTAAAAACACCAAGCACTTCTTGACAGGAAAGGCCCTTGGTTGTTGCGGGCGTGCATCGAAAAGGTCAAGAAGACAAGGCCTCACACCCTAGATGAGGTGTCGAGGCCTTGCGTGTGTTCAATGCTTGTTGGTCTTATTGACAGGCTTCGCAATCAGGCGTGTCGATCGAACAAAACTTGATGTCGGTTGCTGGTGATGATGTGGCTGCCACAGACGCCGCAGACTCATTGCTCACTGCATTCAGTTGGCCACGAGACACAGTTGACTTCTCTGCATGCGTGGCGCCTACGGTGCGGAGATAGTAGGTTGTCTTCAAGCCTCTGAGCCATGCCAATTTGTAGGTCTCATCGAGCTTCTTGCCTGATGCTCCTGCCATGTAGATATTGAGTGACTGCGCTTGGTCGATCCATTTTTGGCGACGCGATGCAGCTTCAACCAGCCAAGTTGGCTCGACCTCAAACGCTGTTGCATAAAGTGCCTTGAGGTCTTCGGGTACGCGATCGATGCGGCGCAGTGAGCCATCAAAGTGCTTGAGGTCCATGACCATCACGTCATCCCATAGGCCTATCTTTTTGAGGTCGCGAACCAAGTATTCATTGACGATCGTGAACTCGCCAGACAAATTGGACTTCACTGATAAGTTGCCGAAGCATGGTTCGATCGACGCATCAACACCAACAATGTTGGAGATGGTCGCCGTTGGGGCAATGGCCACGCAATTGGAATTGCGCATGCCGAACTCAGCGATGCGCACGCGCAGTGCATCCCAATCCATGGATGTGGAGCTGTCGACTTCGAGGTAACCGCCGCGTTGCTCGGCCAGCAGTTTGATGGAGTCAATAGGCAATATGCCGCGATCCCACAGTGAGCCCTTGAAGCTGGAGTAACGGCCTCGCTCTTGCGCTAACTCGGTCGATGCCCAGTATGCGTAGTAGCAGACTGCTTCCATCGAGCGGTCAGCGAACTCGACTGCCGCATCGCTGGCGTAGGGCACACGCAGTTGATACAGCGCGTCCTGGAAGGCCATGATGCCAAGCCCAACAGGGCGGTGACGCAGGTTGGAATCGCGGGCCTTCTTGACGGCGTAGTAATTGATGTCAATGACGTTATCGAGCATGCGCATGGCCGTCTTGATTGTCTTGCGCAGTTTGTCGTGGTCGACGCCACCATCCTTGATGTGCTGAGACAGATTCACTGACCCAAGGTTGCACACCGCAATTTCACTGGCGTTGGTGTTGAGTGTGATTTCGGTGCAAAGGTTGGATGAGTGCACCACCCCAACATGCTGCTGTGGCGAGCGCACATTGCAGGCATCTTTGAAGGTGATCCAAGGGTGGCCGGTTTCGAACAACATCGACAACATGCGACGCCACATGTCGGTTGCTTTGACGCGTTTGAATGGTTTGATCTCACCCCTGTCGGCTTTGCCTTCATAGGCGGTGTAAGCCTCTTCGAAAGCAATGCCAAACTTTTCATGCAGATCTGGGCAGCTTGAAGGTGAGAACAGTGTCCATTCGCCACCTTCCATCACCCGACGCATGAACAAGTCGGGGATCCAGTTGGCGGTGTTCATGTCATGGGTGCGGCGGCGATCATCGCCCGTGTTTTTGCGCAACTCCAGGAACTCTTCAACGTCTAGGTGCCATGTTTCCAAGTATGCGCATACGGCGCCTTTGCGCTTGCCGCCTTGGTTTACAGCCACGGCGGTGTCATTGACCACCTTTAAGAATGGAACGACGCCTTGTGACTTGCCATTGGTTCCCTTGATGTGTGAGCCGAGCGAGCGCACGGGTGTCCAGTCGTTGCCTAAGCCGCCAGCAAATTTGGACAGCAGTGCATTTTCTTTGATGGCCTCATAGATGCCGTCGAGATCATCAGGGACGGAGGTTAAGTAGCAACTAGACAGTTGCGAGCGGCGGGTGCCTGAGTTAAACAGCGTGGGCGTGCTGCTCATGAAGTCAAACGAGGACAGCAGTTCATAGAACTCGATGGCTCGGGCTTCCCGGTCGATCTCATTGAGGGACAAGCCCATCGCCACACGCATGAAGAAGGCCTGCGGCATTTCAATGCGTTGACCGTCGTTGTGCAGGAAGTACCGGTCGTACAGGGTTTGCAAGCCGAGATAGTCGAAGTTCAGGTCACGTTCGTATTTCAGCGCCGCACCCAGTCGAACCAGGTCGTACTGCTGCATGCGTTCGTCCAACAACTCAACTTCAACGCCCTTTTTGATATAGGCGGGGAAGTATTCTGCGTAGCGCGTGGCCATCTCGGCGTGCGTGACTTCGCCGCCTAGGATTTCACGGCGGATGGTGTGCATCAGCAGGCGGGCGGTGGCACGGGTATAGGCTGGGTCGTGCTCAATGCGGGTGCGCGCGGCCAAGATGGACGCTTTATAGACCTCATCGATCGATACGCCGTCGTAGAGGTTGCGTTGCGTCTCTGACAGGATGGGGCCAGCTTGTACATCGGCGCCAAGGCCTGCGCAGGCCTCTTCAATGAGGCATTGCAGGCGAGCCAAGTCCAGTGGGACGCGTTGGCCACGGTCGATCACCGTCAGTGTAGGCAGCGTGGCGGCTTGTTGTGCCTCTACTTGCTTGACGCGCTCTTGAGTGCGGCGTTCTCGGTAGAGCACATAAGCGCGTGCAATTTCATGGTTGCCGCCGCGCATCAAGGACAGTTCAACTTGGTCCTGGATGTCTTCGATGTGAAAGGTGCCGCCACTGGGGCGTGAGCGAAGCAGACCACGCACAACAGACTCGGTCAAGCCGTCAACTGTTTCTCGTACGCTGGCCGATGCGGCTCCTTGCGTGCCGTGAACGGCTAAAAATGCCTTCATCAGTGCCACAGCAATTTTGCTGGGTTCAAACGAAACGACAGCACCATTGCGTCGAATGATCTGGTACGCAGCGTAGGCGGATTGACGCGGTTCGACTGCCAGATGAGCTACGCCAGATGGCGCAGCGGAAGTTGACGGCGAGGTGCTGGGCGTGGACGTTTGCATTTGATTCCCTTCAGGGTCGCCAGGCCACGAGCGAGGTCGGGCCTGTTGAATTCTGACATCTGGTGAGGCCAGGTGCCAACTGCTTGAAACGCTACATGTGGTGTTTTTTGTGTCTCGTGACACTACATGTAGCGTGCGTGGCAACTATAGCTGCTTTTTGCTGCCGACCTGAGTTTTGAAGGCAACACAAGGGAAATTGCCTATGCTGACTGGGGGGGGAATGCCGCGTTGGGCCAGCCCAGTGATGTCCTCAGGGCAGTCCAGTTAAAGCCTAGCCCTGGGTCATTTTTTCGACCGGGGGCAATGTGTTCGTGGCCCACTATTTGGTCAATGGGGCACTGTTGTGAAATGGCATCCAACAATTTTTGAAGGCTTTGGTATTGAGCGGGCTCGAAAGTCTCGCCTTCTAGACCTTCAAGTTCAACGCCTACCGAAAAGTCATTGCAATTGTCCCGACCTTGCCAACTTGATTGGCCAGCATGCCAAGCACGATCGGATATGGAGACAAACTGGATCAACTCGCCTGTTCTTCGGATAACGAAGTGTGCGGAGACCTCTGCACCTCGAATTTGATCAAAGTAGGGGTGCGCATCCCAGTCCAGTCGATTGGTGAACAGGCGCTCAATTTCGTCCCCCCCGTAGACACCGGGCGGCAGGCTGATCGAGTGAATGACGACGAGCGATACGGTGGTTGCCTTCGGTCTGGGGCCGAAGTTGGGTGAGGCACACATGCGTGCCTGTGTGTACCACCCCGCTTGCCAATCCGATGCTGCGCTCATGGGTATCAGCTCGGGTCGTTCTCGGTGTCTGGGTCAAAGCGCTCACCCAAGATGATGCCTTGTTCGCTGACTTGCACGCCTAGGCGCGCCATGCGATAGCGAATTTGCCTCAGAGACAGGCCAAGGCTGGCGCCTGCGGCGGTCCGGTTCAGCCTGTGTAGCTCCAGCGCTTGAACCAGGATGTCACGCTCGACTTGGTCGAGATGCGTGGTGAGGTGTGTCGGGAGCGTCTCATGTACGGCTTGTTCAGAGGCTTTCTCGGTGCGTGCTGGGGGTGTCTGAGTCAGTATGCGTACATCAACTGTCAGGCCGAGGTCATGAGCTTCTAGGATGTGGTGGCTGCTCAAGGCAACAGCACGGTGCAACAAGTTTTCTAGCTCGCGAACATTGCCCGGGAAGCTGTGTTGAGTCAGTGCGACTTGAGCCTCCGCACTCAGTTCGGGTTTGTTTGGTAGGCCCGATTCATGACCAATGCGATCCAGTATGCGCTGGCAAAGTATGGGGAGGTCTTCTAGGCGATCTCGCAGGGCGGGTAGTGTGACTTGGATCACGTTGAGGCGATAAAACAAGTCTTGGCGGAATCGCCCTGACTGTACCTCTGCCTGTAAATCCTTGTGTGTGGCGCTCAGGATGCGAACATCAACAGGCACTTCAGTGGTTGCGCCAACGGCACGAATTGCACGCTCTTGGATGGCGCGCAAGAGCTTGGATTGCATGGCCAGTGGCAGATCACCAATCTCATCAAGGAACAAGGTTCCGCCATTGGCGGCCTGAAAGAAGCCTTCTCGCTCTTCGGTTGCGCCTGTGAATGCACCTTTGCGGTAGCCAAAAAACTCAGCCTCTAGTAACTGCTCCGGTATCGCGCCGCAGTTCACGGCCACAAAGGGCTTGGCAGACCGGCTGCTCACATCGTGAATCGCCCGAGCCACAAGCTCTTTGCCGGTGCCTGACTCGCCCCATAGCAACACGGGTGCCATGCTGCGAGCGACCTTGTCTATGACGACGCGCACTTGTTGCATGGCCGCGCTGTTGCCGATCAACCTGGCCAGCGCGGTGGCTGGTTTGGCTGACTCAGTCTGAGGGGGGTGCCTGGCTTCTGATTTGGTATTCGTGGCTGGCGAGGCATCACGGCGGCTGGCGTCGGCATCGCTGAGCGCGCAAGCCACAACGGAGCGGAATTGTTTCAGGTCAACAGGCTTTGTCAAATAATCGTAAGCACCGGCTTTGAGCGCACTGACGGCGTTTTCGGCTGAGCCATAGGCTGTGATGACGATGATTTTTTCATGTCGCCCCTGAGCTTCAAGTTGCTTGATGATGTCTAGGCCCGTGCCATCTGGTAAGCGCATGTCAGTGATCACCGCACTGTAGTGGTGATCCCGCAGTAGTTGTGCCGCTTCTTCAACGGTGCCCGCAGTCTCGATGTCATAGCCTTCGCGCAACAAGGTGAGCTCATAGAGCGTGCGCAGGTCAGGTTCGTCATCAACGACAAGCAGATGGTGCTTTGCGGGAGTACTCATGCGGAGTAGGGCGTTGGGCCGAGAGGAACAATCGGTACGGTGATGAAGAATTCGTTTCGATGCCGTACTGGGGGCGGGTGCAGTCTGTAGTCGATGCTGGCGCCGTGGCGCTCACACAGCTCTCTGCAAATATACAGGCCCAAGCCTGTGCCTCGGCTGCGTGTGGAGAAGAACGGCTCGAAGAGCGAGCGCTCCGTGTCGCCAGAGACTGGGGCGCCGTCGTTTGATACGGACAACATCAGCATGCCAGCCGGATCGACACTGGGTAGCCATCGCACGCATACCGAGATGGCCCCAGCCTCGCCTGTGTTGTAACGAAGGGCGTTATCCAGCAAGTTAACCAGCACCCGCTGTAGGTGATCTGCTTCAAAGCGAATCTTGATGTGTGGGTAGGTGGGGGCGCCTTGGCAAGCTGTTGTGTCGATGTCAATCAAGTCAGCTTCGCCTAGTGGGATGCCTTGGGTGCTTCGCCAGTCATGGCAGATGGACACGATGGCCTCAATCGGATCGATGGCCGGTGCCAGAGGGCGAACGCCAGGAGCGACGGCCAGAACGTCGTCGATGATGTGCTTGAGTCGGGCGACATTGTCGGCGACCAATTGAGTCAGTTTTTGTTGCGTGGCTGAGGCCGCGTCTTCGGCCAGCAGTGCGTTGGCTTGGGCTATGGCCGCCAAAGGATTGCGGATTTCGTGTGCAATACCGGCTGACATCCGGCCCATCGCCGCAAGTTTGTCGGTGCGTTGGCGCGCACGTACGGTGCGCAGGTCTTCGATCAGCATCACACACATGTCTTCAGATGTGCGGCTGGCTATGCCGCGGGTAAAGCGAACCCGAAGGCGGAGGTCGCGCTGCCCTTGATCGTCGAAATGGAGCTTCACTTCTTGACCAATTTCGGCCCTTTGCGGGTTGCCTAGCGCCTGTTCAACAGCTTTGACCAAATCCTGCCATGCGGGAACACCTTGTAATTGAAATGGAGGCGGTGGGGTCAAGCCTTGTATGGACAAAAGTCGGCGTGCTGCCGGGTTGGCTGTGCGGACTCTCCCCTGACGATCGACAACCATCAGGCCTTCGGTCATCTCCTCTATCACCAAGCGGTTGAGTTGGGCTTGTTGCCTAGCGAACTCGAGGCTGCCGCGGGCGCTGCGCTCCTCTTTGGCCAGTCGAGTGGAGAGCTCACTGGCTAAAGCAGCGATGGCAAACAAACCAAAACCAGTTAGACCCGCCTGCGTCATCAAGGTCGCGATGTTGTTGCTCTCTGTTGATTGCAATAGCGCTGCAGCCAACAGCGTGAGCGCAGCGGCGGCGGTCACGCCTAAGGCCAAGATGCGAGGCATCAGCACAGAGGCCATCAATACCGGCAATACCAGCAGGGCCTGTGAGTTGACCGTGCTACCGGTGAGGAAGTGCATCAGCGCGAAAAACAACAAGTCCAAGCCAACGCTGGCCATGGCTTGACGGGGCCTCAGCACCTGTTGATCAGTCGATCTGCGGTTGCGCTGAGATGTCGTTGCCAACAAAGTCAGCGTGACGATAGCGTAGCTGCCTGTCATCAGCCAAATCCACCAAGGTGGACGGACCCCCATCATCCAAGACCCAGAGACCAAGCTCAGCAACACGAGTGCCAAGGTGGTACGAGCAGTCAGGAACGCTCTGTAGATTCTAAAAAATGATGGGTGATGATTCGCTTGTGTGTCAGTGGCTTCATGGACTTTGCTGCCATGTTGCGTGGGCTTGTTGTGTGTGTTGTCAATGAACGCTGAATCGGCCATGGCTGAATCAGGCCAGGCCGCGTTGTCAGCGTTGGCTGATGCACCGAACCATGACACATGGACGTCATGAGGTACGGTTGTTTGACCTTGCTCAGGCATGGTCAGCTTGTTTGTGTTCGAGGCAGCAATAGGGTTTGCCGTTGCTGCCAATGGTCGCTTCTAGGGCGGGCAAATGGACGCCGCAAGTGGTGCATTGCACCATATCTTGGGGTTTGCTTGGCTGCTGCTGGGGTGGCTTGGGCGTTTTGCGTTGAGCGTTGATGCGCCCTCTGAGTGCTGGTGAATACAACAGCCAAACAACAACGAGAGCGAGTAGCAGGTATTTCAGCATGCGTGGATTAAGTTGGGTTTGAACTTCGTTTCAAGCCGCGGAACGGTGTAACACCACTTCCAGCACAAAGCGAGATCCCACATAGGCCAGCAACAGCAGGAGGGAGCCAGCCATGATCCATCGAACAGCTTGGCGACCACGCCAACCAAAACGAACTCGACCGATGAGCAGCGTTCCAAATGTCACCCAAGACAGCAGGGAGAAAACAGTTTTGTGGTCCCAGTGCCACGGCGCGTCAAACCAAGCACCTAAAACAAGCGTCAGGCTCAACATGACAAACCCTGCACCGACAAATCGGAGTGTGAGTGACTCAAGTTGCAGCAAAGGCATGCCTAAAGCATGCCCTAAAGGGGCCCGGAGCTGTTTTTCAGCATGACCAAGCAACGCACCGTGTAGCAATGCCGCGCCAAACAAGCCATGTGCTGCAAAACCGGTCAACCAGTGCAAGGGAGCCCAAGGTGATCCATGCACCAGCCGGGTTTGCCCAGGATACAACCATGCCAATACAACAGACACGGCGGCCAGCACGGCCAGCGAGCGCCGAATGCTGGGCAAGCCTAAGCGTCGGCTTTCGAGCGCATAGACAGATAGGACCAGCCACGAAGTGACAGACAAGGCTGGAGCAAAGCCAAAGCGTGCACCAGAGATAGGCGCATTCAAATCGACGGCATCCAGCACAATAGCGGCGGCTTGAGCCAACCAACCCAAAAACAAGGCGATCCAGATGGGGCGTTCACTGCGTCTGTCGGTGGTAGGCTGGGCTTGGGGCCACATTGTGGCCAGCGCATAAGCGAGCACCGCCAGCCCTGTGGGCCAGAATGTGAAAGACGTGTACGAGGCGGACGATAAAATCATGGCTCCAGTTTACGAGCACTAGCAGCTATTTCATGGCATCAAACCTCACTGAACGACTAAGTCGCCTGGTTAAGACCATGCGCGGGCAGTCCCGTATCACCGAAACCAACGTGCAAGATATGTTGCGCGAGGTTCGGATGGCGTTGCTTGAAGCCGACGTGGCACTGCCCGTTGTCCGCGATTTCATCGCACGAGTCAAAGACAAGGCCTTGGGGCAAGAGGTTGTGTCCTCGTTGACCCCTGGTCAGGTCTTGGTCAGCATCGTGCAAAAAGAACTCGCCGCCACAATGGGCGAGGGTGTGTCTGATATCAATTTGGCTGCGCAACCGCCGGCGGTTATTTTGATGGCGGGCCTGCAAGGTGCTGGCAAGACGACCACAACGGCCAAGCTGGCCAAGCATCTGATAGAAACACGCAAGAAGAAAGTACTGACCGTTTCGGCCGACGTCTACCGCCCAGCAGCCATTGAGCAGTTGAAGACGGTGACAGGTCAAGCAGGTGCAGAGTGGTTCCCTTCTTCTCCTGATCAAAAGCCATATGACATCGCGGTGGCTGCGGTGGACTATGCCAAGCGCCATTACTTTGATGTGCTGCTGGTGGATACCGCGGGTCGATTGGCCATTGATGAGGTGTTGATGGCAGAGATCAAGGCGCTGCACGCCTTTCTCAAGCCGGTTGAGACTTTGTTCGTGGTGGACGCCATGCAGGGTCAGGACGCCATCAACACGGCCAAGGCTTTCAAAGATGCCCTGCCTTTGACTGGTGTGGTGCTAACCAAGCTGGATGGTGACTCACGTGGTGGCGCTGCGTTGTCTGTCCGGCAAATCACTGGTGTGCCGATCAAGTTTGCCGGTATCTCCGAGAAAATAGACGGGCTTGAGGTCTTTGATGCTGAGCGCCATGCTGGGCGTGTGCTGGGCATGGGCGACATCGCAGCCCTCGTCGAGCAAGTGCAAAAAGGCGTTGACATTGAGGCGGCTCAAAAGCTGGCCGACAAGGTTAAGTCTGGCGCAGGCTTTGATTTGGAGGATTTTTTAGCGCAAATCAGCCAAATGAAGAAAATGGGGGGACTGTCTGGTTTGCTCGACAAGTTACCAGCCGAAATGGCCGCCAAGGCCGGCAATGCAGACATGGACAAGGCCGAGCGTGATGTGCGCCGCATGGAAGGGATCATTCGTTCGATGACCCCGTTGGAGCGCCGTAAACCCGAGTTAATCAAGGCCAGCCGCAAGCGCCGTATTGCAGTGGGCTCTGGGGTGCAGGTTCAAGAAGTGAACCGCCTGCTCAATCAGTACGATCAGATGCGCACCATGATGAAGAAAATGCAGGGTGGCGGGCTGTTCAAGATGATGAAGCGCATGGGTGGCATGAAGGGTATGCCCGGCATGGGGCGCTGATTGAAATCGGATTAGCCCTGTTTCCTGTTGACAGAGCTTGTGAGCGGATGTGACTTATGTTGCATCTGCTGTTCAGCGCTTCAGTAGTGCGTTAATGTTGTCGATGAGCCTTGGTAGGTTGGGTCGCTCGTGCCCAGCACGGCCCATCTGCAGGAAGGTCTGAAAATGGACATGGCGTCAACGTGGCCGGTATTACTGGCCAGCATATTGGGCTCTGCAGGTATCGCAGGGGCTTGGTGGTACAGCAGATCCCAAAATGGGGCGACGGCGGGCCGTTCGCGGGGCACGGGCAAAACCAAGCAGCGGCAACAACGCAGCAAAAATATTTTTGGACGAAGCAAGCCGCCAGCCAATGAGGTGCTGGATACCTTGGCTGACTGGGAGCCCGTGGCCACACGCGTTTTGACAGGCAGCGAGCGTGAGGCTTATCACGTCCTCAGACGCGCCTTGCCTGATCACATGATTTTGGCCCAAGTGCCGGTGGCGCGCTTTATCAAAGTACCCACAGAAAATCCATACAGCGAATGGCTAAGGCGGGTGGGGTCTTTGAGCGCAGATTTGGTGGTGTGCGACATGGCCTCTCAAGTCGTTGCCGTGGTGGATGTGCGCCAGCCTGCGTCCAAAGAAAAAGAGCGCAGCCAACGCCGCCATGCCCGCATGGACAGGGTGCTACAGGCGGCACGTATACCTGTGCACGTTTGGCTAGAGGGCTCATTGCCAGGCCCAGCCGTTGCCCGTGAGGCCATATTGGGCGCAGCGATCAACACCTCCGGGCGTTCCGGGTATCAGGACATCAATGTGGCTCGACGAGATGCGGCCGCTGCAGCTGTCGTTGCGTCGATGCAAAGCCCGATAGGCTCAATGAACGGCTTGAGTGTCAATGAAGCATCGGTCGACTTCAATTTGGACAATTGGTCGGATGATGAGGATGAGGCCGATCGCGAGCGCAAAGAGCCTTTGCCGTCAACGTGGTTCGATGACTTGGACTCCAGCGCCATGCCATTAGATGGCAACGTTCGCCACCACTAATCAGGCCAGCAAAGCCTGCGCGAATTCGCGTGCGCTGAATGTTTGCAGGTCTTCTAAGCTTTCGCCTACACCGATGAAATACACCGGTACGGCGCAATCCCTTTGACGTGACCACAATGCAATGGCGGCCAATACGCCGCCTTTGGCCGTCCCGTCGAGCTTGGTGATGATCAAACCGGTCAATCCCAGTGTGGCGTCAAAAGCCTTGACTTGAGACAGTGCGTTTTGACCGGTGTTCCCGTCGACAACCAGCAGAACCTCATGCGGCGCACCATCCATGGCTTTGCCAATCACGCGTTTGATCTTGCGTAACTCTTCCATCAAATGCAATTGCGTCGCCAAACGACCCGCAGTATCAGCAATCACCACGTCACACCCTCGCGAGCGCCCAGCCTGAACGGCATCGAAGGTCACTGCAGCTGGGTCGCCACCTTCTTGGCTCACGATGTCGACATGTGTGCGATCGGCCCACGCCAGCAGCTGCTCTCTGGCTGCCGCTCTGAACGTGTCTGCTGCCGCCAGTAAAACCCGCTGACCGGCATCCGATAGGTGACGCGTCAACTTACCGATGGTCGTGGTCTTGCCTGCGCCATTGACGCCTGTGACCATGATGACCGTGGGTGTGTGCTGACCAACCACAAGCGGTTTTTCAAGAGGTGACAACAACTCGGTAATGGCATCTATCAGCAAAGTTTTGACCTGGGATGGATCGACTGCTTTGGTTTCTTTGACACGGCGCTTCAAGTCTGCGAGCAGGTGCTCTGTGGCTGCGACACCTGCATCAGACATCAACAAGGCAGCTTCTAGTTCTTCATAGAGTGCGTCATCGATTTTCGTTCCCGTGAAAACCTGGGCAATGCTGGAGCCGGTCTTGCGTAGGCCCGAGCGCAGCTTGTCTAGCCAAGAGCGACGCGCCAGTGTCACATACGCAGGCGGTTCGGCTGTGATCGCTGAGGGTGGCGTACTCGCTGCCTGTGTCGCTTTAGGTGAGCCAGCTTGCGCCGGATCCTGCTGCGCAGCAGGTGAGGGTGCTGATTCGGTGGGGGCATCACCCCAACCCAGCTTTTTCTTGATGAAACTGAACATATGACCATTGTATGAGCCACGGCTTTTTACAATACAGCCACCCAGATCAGGATGACATGACTTCAACCCGCACCCCCAAACCGCAAACCGTGCTTGACAAGCAAAACAAGGCTGTTCAAAAAGTCGCCAAATCGGCTGCGCAAGAGATTCGACTTATTGGTGGCATATGGCGTCGCACGCCTTTGCCTGTGCCTGCTTCTGCTGGTTTACGCCCTACGCCAAGTCGCGTACGCGAAACCTTGTTTAACTGGTTAGGGCAGGATTTGAGTGGTTGGAAGGTGCTTGATGCTTTTGCAGGTAGTGGTGCGTTGGGCCTTGAAGCAGCGTCCCGCGGAGCCACAGAGGTCTGGCTGCTGGAGCGTGAATCTGATCTGGTGCGTCGCTTGCAGGCAACACAAGCTCGTTTGAAGGCTGAGCAAGTCCACATCGTGCGCACTGACGCCTTGTCATGGATGCACCAGCCTTTGCGTCTGGGATATTTTGATTTGGTCTTTTTGGACCCGCCCTTTGACGATAATTTGTTTTGGGCAGCGCTCGAAGCGGCGCTGTTGTGCGTGCCCATAGGTGGGTGGATTTACCTAGAGTCACCGACCCCTTTGGCCTCTTTGCCGCAGGCTGAGACCAAGGTGGATGTGATGGCTTGTTTGCAAGTGCATCGCAGCGGACAGGCCGGAACCGTGCACTTTCACCTGCTCCGCAGAGTGGGATGAGATTTACACTTCCACTTCCTCAGCCCCGTTCGGGCGTTTTTTAGGAGACTGGATTGAGCTCTTCAGCTACCTTGACTGCCGTATACCCCGGGACCTTTGATCCGATGACCGCAGGGCATGCCGATTTGATGCGCCGAGCGAGTCAACTTTTCGGGCATTTGATTCTGGCTGTGGCTACAGGGCACCACAAGCGCACCATGTTTTCGGTCGATGAGCGGCTGGACATGGCCAAAGAATTGGCTCGTGGCTATGGCAACGTTGAGGTGGTCTCTTTTTCCGGACTGTTGCGAGATTTTGTTGTCGATCACGGCGGTAAGGTTGTTGTGCGCGGACTGCGCGCCGTCAGTGACTTCGAGTACGAATTCCAAATGGCTGGCATGAACCGCCACCTGATGCCCGACGTGGAGACGGTTTTCCTGACACCCTCTGATCAGTATCAGTTTGTCTCCGGCACGTTTGTTCGTGAGATAGCGATGCTGGGCGGAGATGTATCGAAGTTTGTTGCCCCCAGCGTGCTGGCTCGGCTCCAGGCTCGTGTGGCCAGAAAAGCTGTTTGACCGCTCACCTATGGCCCTGATCATCACCGCCGAATGCATCAATTGCGATGTGTGCGAACCAGAATGCCCTAATCAGGCGATATCGATGGGGGAGAGCATCTACGTCATCGATCCCGCCAAGTGCACAGAATGCATGGGTCATTTTGACGAGCCTCAATGTATACAGGTCTGCCCGGTTGAGTGCATACCGGTCAATCCTGATTACATCGAAACCAAAGAGCAGTTACTGGGGAAGTATTTCAAGTTACAGGCTCAAACCACGCTTTGAATTGACTGCTTGAGACGCAAGCTTGGTTTAGTCGCGGGGCACCCTGCTTGAGTCTGCCGCAGGGGTGTCCTTGGGCACCAATGCACGGAATTGACGCTTATTTCGAACCCGATAGGCCATTGTGTATCGTTCAATGGGTGCTGAAGCCGTGGCTTTTTTTGTCGGATGGCGGCGAGGCGGCTTGGTCAGTTGCCTTGCTGGCACATGGCTGCTGACGTGTTCTGCGTGCAGTCGGTCTCGCTCCATTTGATCGGCCAAAGCGATGTCTCGCTTGGTGCGGGCTTTGGACAAGCGGACCTGCGCGGGCGTTACCTTGTCGTGCAAGTTAAGGGTCGTGACTTGGTTAACGCCCTGTTCGTCTGCTTGTTGGGCTGCCGTGGCGACTTGTGACACCAAACATGCAAACATGATCAGCGCAGCTGAGGCGATGCGCAGTGGCAGCATGGCGTGTCGGTTCAATTGATCCTGTTGAGAGGGCATGAGTCAGTCTGGTGTTGTTGGTGGCGACGACGCAGGAGTGCCTGGCACCTCCTTGCGTGGTGGTTTGGGCCGCTGTGGTTGGGCGTGAACCAGTGCGAGTGCTTTGTCCATGTCCCCCACCAGAAAGGCCTCTGTGGCATCAATCGATTGGTTGATGCACTTGAGGATGCCATCGCGTTCTGACTGGGGTGGTTTGCGTAAAACGTAGTCAGCGACTTCGTTTTTGACGCCGGGGTGCCCTATGCCCAGCCTGAGGCGCCAGTATTCAGTGGATCCCAGTTGTGCATGGATGTCCCTGAGTCCGTTGTGCCCACCATGCCCACCTGTTTTTTTCAATTTAACTTGGCCAGGCAGCAGGTCTAGTTCGTCGTGGGCCACCAGTATTTCGTCCGGTGATATTTTGAAGAAACGAGCCAGTGGCGCAACTGATTTGCCTGATAGGTTCATATAAGTCTGGGGCTTGAGCAGCCAGACGGGGCCTTGTGCCAAGTTTGCCCGCGCAACCAACCCGTGATACGCACGGTCGGGCTGCAAGCGGACGCCCAGGCGGGCCGCCAGCTCATCTATATACAGAAAACCTGCGTTGTGCCGCGTGTCTTCGTATTGCGTTCCTGGGTTGCCCAGGCCAACAAACAGTCGAATCATGATGGTTTAGATTATCGCTACCTGATCCACAAATAGAAAAGCCCCGCTAAAGCGGGGCTTGACTTGTTGGCGCAAAGAATTACTTCTTGCCCTTGCCCTTGCCCTTGGCGGGTTCGGCCACAGCCACTGGTGCAGCGATGACTTCTTCAACAGGCTCAACCACGGTGGCGATCACCGGGTTCTTGCGGCCGTGCGTCAACACCTTGATGTCAGCGCCCAATTGCAGGTCATTGACGTGCAAAGTTTGACCCTTGGTCACGGCAGCCAAGTCGACGGTCAGGTGCTCAGGCAACTTCTCAGCAAAGCACTCGATTTCCAGTTCGGAAACGATGTGGTTGATGATGCACTTGTCCAGCTTGACAGCTGGTGACTCGTTTTCATTGATGAAGTGCAAAGGAACCTTTTTGTGGATCTTTGTAGTTGCATCAATACGCTGGAAGTCAACGTGCAGCACCAATTGCTTGAATGGGTGTGACTGGTAGTCACGCAGCAAAACGCGTTCGACCTTGCCACCGATGTCCATCTCGAGGATGGATGAGTGGAAGGCTTCTTTGCGCATGGCGTGGTACAGCGCATTGTGATCGAGTTCGATGTTCTGAACAGCAAGGCCAGCACCGTAAACGATGCCAGGGGTCTTGCCAGACAAACGCAGGCGGCGGCTCGCTCCGGTCCCCTGCAGGGTGCGCTCAAAAGCGGTGAATTTCATGGAATGCTCCAAGTTGGTAAAGCGCCCGCGACCAGGCGCTATAAAAACGATCGAACCTGCGACGGCCCGATCGGTGAATCAGATCAGAAGTTGTTGTTCTGTTCTGAGAAAAGTGAGGTGACGGATTCACCGTCTGTGATACGACGAATGGTCTCAGCGAACAAAAAGGCCGTGGTCAGTTGACGAATTTTGGTCGAACCCTTGGCCGTGTCATTCAGCGGAATGGTGTTGGTGATCACGACCTCGTCGAGCAGCGAGTTTTTGATGCGCTCAATGGCCGGGCCAGAGAACACCGCATGTGTACAGTAAGCGTAAACACTTTTTGCGCCACGCGCCTTGAGCACTTCAGCTGCTTTGACCAAGGTGCCTGCGGTATCAATCATGTCATCCATGATCACGCAGTTGCGGCCATCGATCTCACCAATAACGTGCATCACTTCTGACACATTGGCCTTGGGGCGGCGTTTGTCGATGATGGCCAGATCACATCCTAATTGCTTGGCCAATGCCCGGGCACGCACCACACCACCTACGTCGGGCGATACCACCACGAGGTCTTCATAGCGCTTGGCTTGCAAATCTGACAACAGCACAGGCGAAGCGTAAATGTTATCGACCGGGATGTTGAAGAAGCCCTGAATCTGATCTGCGTGCAAATCCATCGTCAGGATGCGGTTGACGCCGACTGCTTCGAGCATGTTGGCAACCACACGCGCTGAAATTGGCACCCGTGTTGAACGAGGGCGGCGATCTTGGCGGGCGTAGCCGAAATAGGGGATGACTGCTGTGATGCGCTGGGCAGACGCACGCTTGAGCGCGTCAACCATGATCAGCAACTCCATCAGGTTGTCATTTGTCGGTGCGCATGTTGACTGCAGCACAAACACTTCACGACCGCGCACGTTTTGTTGGATCTCAACCGTGGTTTCTCCGTCAGAGAAGCGACCCACGGAGGCCTGGCCCAATTGAATGCCGAGATTGGCGGCGATTTCTTGGGCAAGCGCTGGATTGGCGTTGCCGGTGAAGAGGACGGTATCGGAGATCATAAAAAGCCGATCGATGGGCAGTGAGAGATGGCAAAAAAGCATCAGCCCTGACACCTGGCCCTAGGGCGACCCCGTTAGCGTCACTGTCGGGATGCATCAGCCTTCGCGGAAGGTGTGGGGCAGGTGGTATGCGATCGAACAAAAAATTTGGCAGGGGAAGAAGGATTCGAACCTTCGCATGTCGGAATCAAAATCCGATGCCTTAACCAGCTTGGCGACTCCCCTACACAGGACACAGTTTATTTCTAAACTGCAACCTAATAACTTCTCTTGTTCAGAGCCTCGCATTATAGCCGGATTTTGCGTCTAATTCAGGTTGATTTTCAAAATCTTCGCTTAACTTGGTCAGTTCGATCACGCGATCGGGTTGAGTAAGTCAAGCAGAGGATGATGAATCAGACCGTGGCTGACGCGACCGACCCATGCGTGATCAATTAATCCCAAGTCAGCGGGCTGGAATGATGGTGCTTGGTCGTCGGCTTTGGTGGGAATCCACGAAAACACGGTACTGCCTGAGCCCGTCATCCGGCTGTTGCCGAAGCGGTCTTGCATGATCTGCAGTGCTTGGCTAATTTGACTGCTGTATTGCTCCGCAGGAGCCTGCAAGTCATTTTTTCCAAAACACCGAGGTGCTGCATTGAGGTCTTCGACTATAGCAGGTTTTGTGTTTCTTTTAAGCAAGTTGCTGCTGAAAATGGCTGAAGTGGGCACAGACACTGGCGGCTTGAGTAGCGCCAGTGGCGCATTCAGTACCGCGTTGGGTAGGCTCAGCGGTGTGATGCGCTCCCCAATGCCTTCTACCCACGCGTTTTGCCCACGTACGAAGAAGGGGACATCCGCACCGAGCTTGATGGCCAGCGCCTCCAGTTTGGATCTTGACCAATTCAGGTCCCACAGTTGGTTGAGCGCAAGCAAAACGGTTGCGGCATCTGAGCTGCCTCCGCCTAAGCCCGCGCCCCATGGGATTTGCTTTTGAATATGGATGTCGCAGCCGAGTGTGGTTTTGCTTTCGACTTGAAGCAGTCGGGCCGCTCTCAAGCACAGGTCATCTGTGGGCAGTGCGACGTTGATGTCGTGTCGTCGCAACAGCCCGTCTGTGCGCGTATCGATGTGGAGCGTGTCTTGCCAATCGATCAGCATGAAGGCTGATTGCAGCAGGTGGTAGCCATCAGCTCGACGCCCTGTGACATGCAGAAACAGATTGATCTTGGCCGGAGCCGGCAGGTCGTGAAGGTGAGGCATGGCTTGTCAGCGGTCTAAGTAGACTTTGATCTGTACTGCGCGCTGTGTCGGGCTGTCAGGTCTTTGTGCTTGGAGTTTCTTCTGGCTGAGTTGGCGTGTATCGATCTGCCAGCCGGCTTGCAAGAAGGTGCCTGATTCCGTGTCAATCTGGCTTGGTAGGCTGGGGTCAGCGTGGCCTTGCATCCAGTGGACAAGGGCATGCAAAGGCAGTGCTTCAGCCAAGATTTCTTGACTGAGGGCATCAAGGTCTGCGAAGGTTCGGCTGCCCTTGCTGTCGGTCAAGATGGATCGCCCTGGCACCCAAGTGATTTGTGCCATTTGACTGCCCATCAAGGTCATCAGATCAAGTTGACCAGTTTGTGCGTTGCCAGAAAAAAAGAAACCAAGACTCAGACCTTGCGCAGTTTGCTCGCCATGGGCGCCGAGCTTGATGCTCAACTGACCTTGTAGTTCGACATGGGGCTGCGATGTGACGGGATCGCTAGCTTGTGCTTCTGCGGCTGTTGGCTCAGATGTTGTTTGCTGCAAATTGGCGCACCCCGAGGCAGTTATCAATAAACATGCGATAGGGCTTAAGCAAAAGGCACGAATCACTGGCTGACGAGACCCCTTACGGTTTGACATGAAAGCGTTTCAGCGTCTCTTTGAGGGTCTCGTTGTCACCTTCAGATTTGAGCGTGTCGAGCCAGATTTTCCGTGCTTCATCTTGTTTGCCTTGACTCCAAAGCACCTCCCCAAGGTGGGCGGCGATTTCCGCATCCGGGCGCGCTTCATGGGCCTCACGCAGGAGGCGAGTGGCCTCTGCGAGGTTGCCAGCCCTGAACTCCAGCCAACCTAAGCTGTCTGTGATGAAGGGGTCTCCTGGGCGCAACTCAAGGGCCTTGGTGATCAATGCTCGTGCTTCAGATAAGTGAATTTTGCGATCGGCGAAGCTGTAACCTAAGGCATTGAACGCGTTCGGGTTGTCTGGGGATAGCTCGATGACCTTACGTAGCAGGCCTTCCATGGCTTCAAATTTCAAAAGCTTCTCACCAAGCATGGCCTGGTCATACATGATGTCGCTGTCTTCAGGGAAGCGCTTGCTTGCCTCAGCCAGTACCTTGTAAGCATCTTCCAGTTGGTTGGCATCGCGCAGCAGTTGTGCTTCGGCTTGGTATTTGGTGATGGCGTCTCTTGGTTCGGTCTCAGGCAGCTCACGAATCAGTTTGCGTGCATCGTTTAGCTTGCCTTGGCGGAACAGCAGTCGGGCGCGTTGCCCTTGAATGGCGAGTTTTTCATGTTTGGGGTCGGCGCGTTCGAGCCAAGTGCCTGCAAGGGCTAATTGCTGGCGTTGCTCGGCAATCTGGGACATCAGCAGGTACGCTTGGGTGAGGTCGTTGCTCTCTGCTGCTGTACGTGTTCCGGGTTCGTTTGTGGCCGATGTAGGGCCCTTCTTCTCTAGCGCTAGAACGGGGCGCAAGGCGACTTCTGCTGCTTCTGATTGCTTCAACTCAAGCCGCACTGCGGCCAAGGTCAGCCAAGTGCCTGTCTGCTCTGGTTGCGCTTTGAGAAGCGTTTCCAGTTGCGCTGCGGATTCAGTAAAGCGCCTGGCTCCAGCCAGCTTGCGAGCGTAGGTTAATCGGACCAGTTCTGGTGCGTCTGGGTGGGTCAGTTGCTGCTTGACGAGGTCTTCACTTTGGGGTGCCAGCGTCATGAGATCAATGGCGAGCAGGCCTGCACCCTGGTGGATGGGGTTGATTCGAAAGGCTCTCTTGAGGGATGTCAATGCGGTGCTGCCATCCTTGGCCTGCATCCACGCTTCTGAGCTGACCACCCACGCTTCTGAAAGTTCAAGCGGGGGGTGGCGCCAAGGTTGGGTTGCTTCGTCGATGACTTGGGCAGCTGCCTTTTTGTCGGCAATGCGCGCGGTGGTGCGTACCAGTGTGGAGATGGCCTGTGGCTGCTGCGGTGCTGGCGTGAGTTGTATCAATGACCGCAGTGGCGCGGCCAAGTCGGTACTGCGACCGAGCGCCAGCAGAATTTGAGTCGTGAATTCGGCTGCTTCCTTTGAGTTTGGCAGTGCTTGTCTCCAAGCTTTGGCGGCGGCCAATGCTTGCTCTCCAGCGCGGTTTTTTAGTGCGATTTCAACTGCACGCTGGTACAGGAGTCCATTTTGCTGGCGGCGAGCTGCTTCGAGGTAGATTTGGTAGGCAGACCCCGCGTCCCCTGCATTGGCTTGTATTTCAGCCACCAGTATTTGGTAAAAAAGGGCGCCGTCAATCGATGAGTTTTGAATTGCGGGCTTATCGACGCTGGTGCTGGCTGCTGCCTCGGCCAAGTTCACGCTGGAGAGGGCAAAGGACATGGCCGCCGCCATCATCCACCTGTTTCGGTTCACGGGCCGATACAGCTGAGGCAGCCCTGACTCAGTTGTGTCAGAGTTTGGCGATGTGGCGGAGCGCTTGGTTGAGATGACTTGCTCAAAACGGTGCAAACGGGGCATGTGGTCTCCAACTGGTGTTGCCATTCTATTGATGTGGTGACGATGTATCCGGCTCAAGTAGAGTCAATTGGCAACGGATAATTCCCTTCATGCCTGAATTGCCGGAAGTAGAAGTCACGCGTTTGAGTTTTGCCGACCGCATTGAGGGTGCGCAAGTGCTGTCCGTTCAAATGGGTAAACCCCTGCGCTGGCCGGTGGGTCGTGATGTGGGTGGTCTGATTGGCTGGCAAGTTGGCGTGGTCATACGCAGGGGTAAATACCTTTGGTTGCCCTTGCATGAGGCCTCGGGCGATCGTGGCGGGTTGCTTATTCACTTGGGTATGTCGGGCTCGCTGGCGTTTTCGTCTGGTGTAGGGCCTGCTGGCGTGCACGACCATTTTGATATGGTGACGACCAAGGGTGTCCTGCGCCTGACAGATCCTCGTCGCTTTGGTGCTGTTGTCTGGGGTTGTTCCATGGATGACGGTGTGCCAGCCAAGTTGCTGGCGGGGCTTGGTCTTGAGCCGTTTGATTCCCGGCTGTCGGGTAGGTATCTGCGCGACCGGCTTCAAGGGCGACGCGTTTCGATCAAGCAAGCGTTGTTGGCTGGAAACATCGTTGTGGGTGCGGGCAATATTTATGCCTGCGAGGCTTTGTTTCGTGCAGGTATCGATCCTCGTTTGCCTGCAGGACGCTTGAGCCTGCCACGGTGCGATCGCTTGATTCTGGCTGTGCAGTCTGTGCTTGCCCAGGCTGTGGCTATGGGTGGGTCAAGCTTGAAGGACTTCAAGGATGCACATGGCAGCCAGGGGCACTTCCAGCTGTCCACTCAGGTTTATGGCCGCGAAGGTCAACCATGCGGGGTATGTGCACAGCCCGTTGTGCGTGTGACGCAAGGACAACGATCAACATTTTTTTGCCGCAAGTGTCAGAAAAAGTGACAGGTCTTGGCTTGTTTGATTAGATGGTTGTACTTTTTGTCCCAACTCGGTCGATAAACCATATTGGGATCACACCGGCTTGATATAGGATCAAATCCATGATGCCGACTTTTGCCAGCCACCTGGATGCCCTTGGGCAGTGGCGCGCCGACACGGACGCCAAATTGGCGTCTTTGGCGCGTTTCGCCCGCGAACATGACCTTCTTGATGAGGCGTCTGCAGAGTGGTTTGAGGCGATGCGCCACCGCTTGTCTGGTGAGAAACTCATGGTGGCTTTTGTCGCAGAGTTTTCTCGCGGCAAGTCCGAATTGATCAATGCGATCTTTTTCTCGGACAAAGGGCGACGGATGATGCCTGCTTCGGCTGGACGCACAACCATGTGCCCGGTTGAGTTAGGTTACGACGAGCAAGATCCTGTGGGCTTGTCGTTGCTGCCAATTGACACCCGTCTTGAGGTGGCGTCCTTGGCTGACTACCGGCAGCAGCCAAAGGCATGGACTTGGATCGCGCTTGATTTGTCTGATCCAGATGGCATGGCCGCATCGTTAGGTGAGGTCATGCGCACACGTTTGGTGTCGCCTGAGCACGCGGCGCTTTTGGGTTTCTGGGATGAAAGTCGGCCGCAAGAAAATCCGCCGCTGCAACCCAATGGGCAGGTGGAAGTGCCAGTTTGGCGCCACGCTCGCATCAATTTGCCGCATCCGCTTCTCAAGCGTGGCTTGGTGGTGCTTGATACCCCTGGTCTGAATGCCATTGGCACAGAGCCAGAATTGACGCTGGGTTTGCTGCCACAGGCTCATGCCACGGTGTTCATTTTGGGGGCGGATACAGGCGTCACCAAGTCGGACTTGGCCATTTGGCGAGACCACCTGTCTGGTCCAGCTTTGGCCCGGTTCGTGGCGCTCAACAAGATTGACTCGCTGCTTGATCCACTTAGTACTGCTGAGCAGGTCGAGCAAGTGATCACGAGGCAGTGTGACAGCGTGGCGCAAACCTTGGATATTCCTGTTTCACACGTCTTTCCTATATCGGCTCGTCAAGCATTGGCCGCGCGACTCAGCGGCGACGCATCTGGTTTGACCGACAGCCGTTTGGAGGCGTTCGAGCATGCTCTGTCGGAAGGCCTTTTGCCGCGTCGGCGAGAAAATCTGGGGCAAGCCGCTGCGCAAGGCGCACAACAGTTTCATCAGCAGTTGACACGCAGTTTTGGCGAGAAACGCCGCCTGTATGCCGACCAGTTGCACGAGCTGCGCAGTGTGCGTGGAAAAAGTGGCACCAAGGTTAAGTTGATGCTTCAGCGCGTGCAAGTGGAGGCAACAGACTTTGAGCAGTGCACAGCACGGCTGCAGGCGATGCGCAGCGTCCATGCACGCATGATGCGCAACGCATTGCAGGACTTGACCGCTGACCGCCTGCGCCAAGAAGTCGATGTGTTGCAGCAGGTGTTGGGCGGGTCGTGGCTGCCCTTGGGTGCCAAAAAATCTTTCATAGAGCTGTGCGGTCGCTTGCGTGCGCTGATTGAGCAAGCACAGCAGCGCAATGATGAGATTCACGCCATGTTGGTTGCTTCATTCGCAAAATTGAACGCCGAATTTGGATTCAGTTTGGTTGGTGACGTGCCTCTCGATGTCCGTAAATACGCCGAAGATCTGAATCTGATCGAGCGCAACTATGTGCAGTATTTGGGGTTGAGTCAGGCATTCCGTTTAGCGCAACCTGGGTTTCAAGAGCAGTTCAGGCGCATGCTGATTTCACGTCTGAGGGTGGTGTTCGAGACTGTGAGCAACGATATAGAGCTGTGGAATAAAACAGCATCGGCTCAAGTTGACACCCAACTGCGTGAGCGCCGCCGCAACTTCAAGCGTCGCTATGAATCGCTCGACCGGATTCAATCTGCGTCCAACGAACTGGACACCCGTTTGCAAGAAGTGCATGCGCTAGACGAGCGCGTGTTGCTGTTGCAGACACGCTTGGGTGGTCTGGTTGATGAGTTACTTCAGCAGGCTCAACCAAGTGCGTCGGCAACTGTCGCCTCTGCTGTGCCCGCGTTGACCTTGGATTTATCTCTCGTCTTGCCGATAGAGATTGAGCAAAGCACACAAGGGGCATGACGATATCGCCTTTGGCAGGTCTGTTGCAGCGATCGCAGCAGGCCGCACCTGATTTGGCTGATCGTTTGGTTGCTTGGCAGCGCAGCCTAGGTCGCCACCATTTGCCCTGGCAGCGAGAGCGTGATCCTTACCGCGTGTGGTTGTCAGAGATCATGCTGCAGCAGACGCAGGTCAGTACGGTTCTGTCCTATTTCGACCGATTTTTGCAGCGTTTTGCCAATGTGCAAGCACTCGCGGCTGCCCCTTTAGATGATGTCCTGACGCTCTGGAGTGGCTTGGGTTACTACAGCCGCGCGCGCAATCTTCATCGGTGTGCTCAGGATGTGGTCAATTTACACAACGGGTGCTTCCCCTCCACGTTCGTCGGTTTGCAGACCTTGCCCGGTATTGGGCCGTCCACTGCTGCGGCTATTGCTGCTTTTTGCTTTGATGAGCGCGTGTCAATCATGGATGGCAACGTCAAGCGGGTGCTAGGTCGCGTGCTGGGCTGGGATCAGGACTTATCAGTCAAGGCCCATGAACGTGCTTTGTGGGATGCGGCGCAAGTGGTGCTACCTTTATCCACCAAGGATATGCCGTCTTACACGCAAGGTTTGATGGATTTGGGTGCCACTTTGTGCACCCAGCGCAAACCTGCTTGTGTGACATGCCCGTGGTTGGATATGTGCGCCGCGCGTGCAAGCGGTGAGCCCGAGCGCTACCCTGTGAAAACACGCAAAATCAAACGCAGTGAGCGCGAAAGCTGGCTGCTTTGGCTGCACTGGCGCGATCAAGTCTGGCTGGAGCAGATGCCTGACAAGGGTGTGTGGGCTGGTTTGTGGACGCTGCCTTTATTGGCCGACGAGGCTCACCTTGAGGCCGTGCTTGGCGTCGACTTGGCCACACATGTTGAGCTGCAACCGAGACTCAAGCATGTGTTGACGCATCTTGATTGGTATTTGCACCCACGTAGGTTGGTGCTGGACGATGACGCCGCTCAGGCACTCCACGGTGGTTTGATTGAGAGGGATGCATCTGGCCGTTGGGTCGCCTTGAGCGACTTGGCAAACTGGGGCTTGCCTGCGCCCTTGCGGCGCATGCTTGCGCCTTGACGTCCGGCGCTCAATTGATTGTCACGATGACAGGCGCATGATCGCTTGGCCGCTCATTTTTGCGCGGTGTTTTGTCAATCACGCAGGCAGTCACTTTGTCTTTCAGTGCTTGACTGACCAGAATGTGGTCTATGCGCAGTCCCTGGTTTTTTCGGAACGCAAGGTTGCGGTAATCCCACCAGCTCCATAGCTTGGGTGCTTGCTCAAACAGGCGGAATGCGTCGCTCATGCCCAAGCCAATGAGTTGATCAAAGTGCGCACGCTCCTGGGGGGTGCAGTGAATTTGCCCAGCCCATGCCACTGGGTCGTACACGTCAGCATCGGTTGGTGCGATGTTGTAATCTCCCATTAAAACCAGTTGAGGGTGGATAGCTAATTCTTGTCTCACCCAATCGTGCAGTGCGCTTAACCAGTTCATTTTGTAGGTGAACTTGTCGCTGTCCGGGGCTTGCCCATTTGGGAAGTAAGCGCCAATGACGCGCACAGGACCAAGGGCAGTGTCAGTAACTGTCCCTGCAATCACACGCGCTTGCTCATCGTCAAAACCGGGTATGTTTTTGACGATATCGTGGCTGTCGACACGGGTAAGAAGGGCGACGCCGTTGTACGTTTTTTGACCGAACCATTGAGCTCGATACCCCGCTGCAGCCAGTTCGGCATGGGGAAATTTGTCGTCAGTCATCTTGGTTTCTTGCAGAACCAGTGCATCAACGGGATGGGACGCAAGCCAGTCCAAGAGCTGAGGTAATCGAACCGTCAGTGAGTTGACGTTCCAGGTGGCGAGTTTCATGAAGGTGAAAATCTGTTCGTTGATTTTGAAGTGTCTTGCTGACTGATCAGGTGCGGATCAAGTGGCATCGTCGGCCGTCGGCAGGGCATATGGCAAGACGCCTAGCGTTAACAGTGGGCCATCGATGCAGCCTGCATGCAAGGGCGTTTCCAAGGCGGTGAGCTTGAGTTCAGCCAATGCGCTGGTCAGACCTGATGTCGTGGCGCAGTTGATGATCACGCCAGCTGGTTGGCTGGGGTCGGCTTCGCTGAAGACCTCTTGCCCAGCGTGGACGGCGTGGTCTGTATGCAGCACAAAGGCGCGGCGTTTGGTGGTGCCTCGGTACTGGCTGCGTGCCACGATCTCTTGCCCGGGATAGCAGCCTTTTTTGAAATTCACGCCCCCGATCAATTCAAAATTGATCATTTGCGGAACGAACTGTTCGACCGTACTGGCTTCGATCCGGGGGATGCCGCTGACGACGTCAAGCCAAGCCCATTGCGAGTCAGGTAATGCGGGCAGGGCACCCAGTAAAGCCGTCGAGGCGCCTCGTGGGCCGACCCAATACCAACGTGATGTGCCCATGACGTCTGGCAGTTTCACCACGAGTCCGCCTTCATGTGTATGCGCTCGCCACGCCTCGCCTTGTGCTGCGTCACCCAGCAGGAATTTGGCTTGGGTACCCAATAGACCGATCACGCACAAATTGTCGTTGGCATCGCTTAACTTGAGTTTTGAGCGCATCACAAACATCGACAGGCGCTTGAGTAAGCCTGGCAGCACTTGCTTGTCCGTCACCATCCAAATTTGTTCGGTTTGGGGTTTCAGTGTCAACATGCTGGCCAACATGCGACCTTTGGCTGAACAATAGGCCGCCAAGCGTGCGTCGGTGGCTGCCTGTGTCTGGATATCTTGGCTGAGTTGCCCGTGCAGAAAGGCTGCCGATTCAGGGCCGTCCGCTTGAATGATGCCCAGATCGGACAAAAGCAGGGCGCCGCCCCAAGTAGTTGGATCAGGAAGTTGAATCTTGGTCATAGGGGTCATTATCATCACGCCGTGATGTATTCAAAAAACATGAGTTCGTATTCCACTTTATCTGTACGGCAAACAGGCGGCATGGTTCGCGCACTGTTGCTGATGCTCGCTATGGGCGGTCTGCTTGTGCTTGGCGCTGGGGGCTGGTGGTTGCAGCGACCTTTGACGCTGACCGAACCCGTTGTTGATTTGTCAATTGAAGCTGGCAGCACACCTAGGGAGGTTGCTCGTGCTTGGGTGACTGCCGGGGTGCAGTCGCCGGAGTGGTTGTTGTACCAATGGTTTCGTGCCTCAGGGCAGTCGCGAAAGATTCGCGCTGGCAGCTACGAGTTGGCTCAAGGCGCTACGCCGCGTGATCTGCTTCAGATGATGGTGCGCGGTGACGAGCGTTTGGCCGTTGTGAAACTGATCGAAGGTTGGACGTTCAAACGGTTTCGGGCTGAGTTGGCCTCGGCTGAAGGGCTCAAGCAAACCACGACCCAGTTGAGCAGCGAGGCCATCATGGCGCAGTTGGGTGCACCTGGCGTCTCTGCTGAAGGGCGATTCTTCCCTGACACCTACTCTTACGCCAAAGGCAGCACAGACTTGGCTGTGATGCGTCGTGCGATGCAAGCAATGACAAAGCAGTTGGATGCGGTGTGGGCGCAGCGAAGCCCCAGTAGCGTCATCATGAGGTCTGAGGATGCCTTGATCCTCGCGTCCATCGTTGAAAAAGAAACGGGGCGGGAGTCTGACCGCGCCATGATCGCTGGCGTGTTCAATAACCGCCTGCGCATCGGCATGCCTTTGCAGACTGACCCGACTGTGATCTACGGTTTGGGGGATCAATTTGACGGCAACCTGCGCAAGGTGCATTTGCAAACGGACACGCCGTTTAACACCTACACGCGAGGGGGGCTGCCTCCCACGCCCATTGCCATGCCAGGCAAGGCGGCATTGCTGGCGGCAGTGAACCCGGCTGACACCCGAGCTGTGTATTTTGTTGCTCGCGGTGATGGCAGCAGTGCTTTCAGTACGACATTGGCTGAGCATAATCGGGCCGTCAACCAATTCCAACGCCAATCTAGAAAGAGTCCATGAGCAGCAAGGGTCGATTCATCACCTTCGAGGGCATTGATGGTGCTGGCAAAACCACGCATATCGACGCATTGGAGCAAACTTGGCGTCTGGCCGGCCATGAGGTTGTTCGCACACGGGAGCCAGGCGGGACGCCTTTGGCTGAGAAGTTACGCAGCTTGTTTTTGCATGATGCAATGGACCCGTTGACTGAGGTGTTGCTGGCATTTGCAGCACGCCGCGATCACTTGATCAGCGTGATTGAGCCGGCCTTGGCGCGCGGAGCGTGGGTGTTGTGCGACCGATTTACGGACGCGACCTTCGCCTACCAAGGTGGGGGCAGGGGTTTCGATCTGGCCATACTTCAAAGCCTAGAGCAATGGGTTCAAGCTGGGCGGCGACCTGATCTGACTTTGTTGTTTGACTTGGATCCGTCTGTGGCTGCAGCCCGGTTGAGCGTGGCCCGCCAGCCGGATCGTTTTGAGGCGCAAGATCAAGCATTTTTTGAACGTGTCCGCTCAGCCTACCTGGCTCGACAACAGGCCGAGCCCGATCGTTTTGTCATTATTCAAGCTGATCAGGCGCAAGCTGACGTGGCCCTTCAGCTTCAACAAGCCTTGTCTGAGAAGGGCCTGACATGAGTGCTGTCGATCGCCCAGCTTGGCTGCCTTGGTTGCAGCAGCCATTGGTCGATGCATTGCACCAGCTCAACAGCCATGCTGTGTTGTTGCACGGGCCAGAGGGCGTAGGTCAGTTTGAATTTGCGCTGGCCTTGGCCCGCTCGTGGCTTTGTGAGGCGTCGGCAGTTGGGCAAGTTTTTCAACCTGCATGTGGGCGTTGCGTCAGTTGCCACCTGATCGATGCCGGGTCTCATCCTGATCTGATGGTGGTGTTGCCGGAGGCTTTGCAAGCTAGCCTAGGGTGGCAATCCGCTGCAGATGATGCCGATGCGGCTGAGAAATCATCGACAAGCAAGACCAAAAAACTCAGTCAAGACGTCAAGGTTGATGCCATACGGGCTGTCGTTCAGTTCTCGCAACACACGGCGTCGCGTGGGCGGGCCAAGGTGGTTCTGGTCTACCCGGCTGAGCGCATGAACCTGATCGCTGCCAACACCCTGCTCAAAACGCTGGAGGAGCCGCCTGGGCAAGTCCGCTTTGTGTTGAGCGGTGCCTCCCTTGAGCAGCTGCTGCCAACAGTGCGCAGTCGATGTCAGGCTTGGCACCTGCCCCTGCCTGATGCAGAGGTGGCCAGCAGCTGGTTGCATACGCAGCTGGACCGCATCTCTCCAGCTGAGGCGCGTGTTTTGCTGGATGCTGCCGGAGGCCAGCCACTGACTGCGCGGGACCGCCAAAAACTCGGCCTGGATGCAGCGTATTGGCCCCAAATACCCAAAGACTTGCTCAACGGCGTGGCAACAGCGCTAACCCAGTGGCCGTTGACGCTGGTTGTGGAGACGCTTCAAAAAGTGTGTCACGACCTTGCTTGTGTGGCTGTCGGTGCTGGACCTCGGTACTTCCCTAGAGACAGCCTGCCAGTTATCGCGGATATTGATCGCTTGACCCATTGGGCACAAGAGTTGTCCAAAGTCAGCCGCCATGCTGAGCACCCGTGGAATCAAGGCTTGAAGGTGGAGACCTTGCTCTTGCAAGCGCGGGCTGTGATGCGGCCTAAACCTACCCGAGGTAACCCTCGCTCTTGATGTTTCAAGACGTAAAGCAGTCAAAAGGTGCGTGTAAATTCACAGCAACCACTTTGGGGTAGGCCTTAAACTGCAAGCACGATGAGTGAGTTCCAAACAACCAATATGCCCTCCGCCTTTGCGCCCTCTGCGCTTGGTCGGATTCCACCCTCATTGAGTGTGGCTGGCTCGGTGCCGGCTCCCTCTTCGACGCGGACCAGCGTACTTCAGTTGGTCTTTCGGGAAAAGGGGGCCTTGTACGCCGCCTATATCCCCGCGTTCACTGAAGGTGGTTTGTTCATCCCGACAACCCGCGAATACACGCTGGGCGACGACATTTACTTGTTGTTGACCTTGCCTGAGGATCCTCAGCGCTATCCCGTTGCTGGGAAAATTGCTTGGATCACGCCAGCCAATGCCTCTGGTGGCCGCACGCAAGGTGTGGGTGTGCGCTTCCCAGGCGATGACAAGACACGTTTGCTGCGCGTGAAGGTTGAGCAAATACTGGGCACCAACATTTCCTCTGCCAAGCCTACACAAACGCTGTAGTTGCGGCAGGAATAGGGCAATATCGCGGGTTTACTGATCCGGGTTGAGCCGCCTCATGTTTGTTGATTCGCACTGCCACCTCAATTTCCCGCAATACGCTGACGTGTTGGATCAACTCCGCGCGGACATGGCCCAGTCCGGCGTTGACCGTGCGCTGTGCATCAGTACCACGCTGGAAGAATTCCCGCAAGTGCATGACTTGGCCATGCGCTTTGATAATTTTTGGGCGACTGTCGGTGTCCACCCAGACAACGAGGGCGTGCAGGAGCCTTCCGTTGACGACTTGGTCAGCAGATCAAAACTGCCTCGTGTTGTCGGCATTGGCGAGACAGGTTTGGATTACTTCCGTCTCGGTGAGCGCACTGTGGCGGACATGGCTTGGCAGCGTGAAAGGTTTCGCGTTCACATCCGTGCAGCGCAGCAGACTGGCTTGCCCTTGGTGATACATACCCGTCAGGCCAGTGAGGACACCTTGGCGATCCTGGCAGAAGAGGGGCAGGGCAAGGTGGGCGGTGTTTTCCATTGCTTTACCGAGTCCCAGGCCGTCGCACGTGCGGCACTGGATCTGGGTTTCTACATCTCGTTCTCAGGCATTTTGACTTTTAAGACAGCAGGGGACATCCGAGAGGTCGCACGCTTTGTGCCGATCGACCGCTGCTTGATCGAGACCGATAGCCCTTATCTGGCACCCATGCCTCATCGCGGTAAAACCAACTCGCCTGCCTATGTGTCCTTGGTCGCCAAGCAGCTCGCAGAGATCAAGGGCGTGGATGTCGAAGAATTAGGGCGCATAACATCTGCCAACTTCGAGGAATTGTTCTCGCTCGTGCGCAATCTTTGAGGGTTAGCCCACGCCGCTGGACAAACCCTTGTCAGACAATTTCTGACAGGCGGTTTGGTTGTTCGGTGACTTTCCGCCAAGGGCCTTAAAGCCTAAAGTGAACACATCACGACGGACAATTTCCCTACCCGGAGGCCCTATGCAAAAGCAAAGTCTTTATTCCAACCCGTTTGCCCTGATGATGGATCCACAAGCGGTGCTGGAGGCCATGGAGCGCTCCGAGCGTCTCAACCACTTGCAGAGTCGGGTTTGCCGCCCACTCGACAAACCGCTGATTCCTTTGGTTCCCAACAGCGATCAAGCTTTTGACCAAGAAGTGGATAACGCACCCGAATTTGAAGAGATGCAAGACGAATAAGTCTTGCCTCAGTTAAACCGGTTTCTTGCGGCGCAGCGATGCGTGTTGGCCCGTCCTTGTGACGGGCCATTTTCATTGTTCAGGCGCTGGCTTTGGTCCATCGCTGCTCAAGCGACCTGCCTGCGCGCGACAAGCCTAGGCACATCGTCATGTAGATGGCGCCGACGAACATATAGGCTTCCAAGTAGAAGGGCCGCCATATGGGGTCCCCCCCTAGGCTCAGCGACAGGCCCCCGGTTAACTCATGCAAGCCAATGACCAACACCAATGAGCTGTCTTTGAGCAAGCCAATGGCGTGCCCCACCAGCGTTGGCAAGACGGCACGCAAGGCTTGAGGCAAGACGATTTGTCGTTGGGTCTGCCACCAAGTTGGGCCCAAAACGGCCGCAGCTTCGCTTTGTTCAGCCGGGATGGTCTGCAAGCCTGCTCGGATCACCTCTGCCATATATACGGCCGAAAAGCACGTCAGCGCCAGCGCAGCACGCCAAACCAAGCCGACTTGGCTATCTGGCGGCAACAGTATGGGCACAATAAACGCGGCCATGAACAGGATGGTGACCAAGGGGACGCCGCGAATGGTCTCGATCAGCATCGTGGCTGGGGCCGACACGAGCACGTGTTTTGAGCGCCTAGCCAGTGCCAAGGCCATGGCCAAGGGGATTGATCCCAGCAAGCTGACACCAAAAAGCCAAAAAGTCAGAGGCAGCCCACCCCAATTGTCGATCGGTACGTGGCTCAGCCCCCAGACCCCACCTGACATGAGCACAGTGTCCAATGACAATGTGGCCAGCAGCATCAGCCAAAACCAGTTTGATCCCATGCGCCGCCAGCCAGCCCGCCAAGCCAACAAGCAAAGCACCGCGATGGATGCCAGTACGCTGATCGGACGCCATTGGGATTCATAAGGATAGTGCCCTAGCAAGATGGGGCGGATTTTTTCGGGGACCACCCCCCAGCATGCACCTTGATGAGCAAGCGCTTGGCAAGCGGTTGCGTTGGCTTCAAACACCGCATTGAACACAGCCCAGTTCAATACTTTGAAGGCCAACCAAGCCAGCAGTGACAAACTCAAGGCCTGCAGAATCAGGCGCAAAGGGGATCGACTCATGATTGCCCCTTCAGCGCGTGTCGTGCATTGAACCAGTTCATGGCTGAGGCTGTGATCAGTGACAAGGCCAAGTAAATTGACATCATCACGGTCAAGCATTCAAGCGCACGACCCGTTTGGTTGATGGCCGTATTGCCGACGGAGACCAAATCTGGATAGCCTACGGCAACCGCCAGCGATGAGTTTTTGATGAGATTGAGATACTGGTTGGTGGCTGCCGGCACGATGGCACGCAAGGCTTGAGGCAGCAAGACGCGGGTGATCTGTTGCAGTCGGGTCGCCCCCAGTGTTTGGGCCGCCTCTATCAAGCTGGCGGGCACAGCCTCAATGCCGCTTCGTATCACCTCAGATAGAAAAGCACTGGTGTAGATGCTCAAGGCCAAGCAGAGCGCCAAGTACTCTGGCGTCACGGCTGCACCGCCCACGATGTTGAATGTGCCTTGTTCGGGCCAAGCCCAGATCCAAGCCGCACTGTCTGTGGTTTGTATCAGCCAAGGAAAGGCCAAGCCCCCTTTGCTTAACCATACACCGGGCAAAAGTTGCATGGCCGCATTGGACTCAGGCAGCCACTCGACGAGCAAGAAGTACCACATCAACAACTGCAGCAACACGGGTGTATTGCGGATGCTGTCAACGTAGAAGATGGCGAGGCCACGCCAGATGCGATGCCCGGACGTGCGCCCTAGTGCAATCAACAAACCCAAAAGTGTGGATGCCAGCAGCGCGGGCAGGCAAACACGCAAGGTGTTGCCTAGCCCGACCATCATGGCTCGCCAGATGGGCTGGGCCGCGTCGTATACGAGCAAGCCTGTTTCGCCGATGTCAAAGCCAGCCGGTTGGGATAGAAATGACAGCATGGTGGTTTTGCGCTTACCTGATGGGCGGTGCGTAGATCAAGCCGCCTTGATTCCACAAACGGTTCAAGCCACGCGGCAGCTTGACTGGTGATTGCGCGCCCACATTGCGCTCGAATATTTCACCGTAATTGCCTACAGCCTTGACTGCGCGATAGGCCCATTGTTTATCCAAGCCCAGCAGCTTCCCCATGTCTTCTCCGGTGCCAATAAAGCGTTGGATGGTAGGGTCTTGTGATGTTTTTTGTGCGTCAATATTGGCTTGCGTTAAGCCCAGCTCTTCTGCCTCTTGAAGGGCGAAGACCGTCCATTTCACGATGGCCAACCATTCGTCATCGCCGCGCCGCACTGCAGGGCCCAGCGGCTCTTTGGATATCAATTCAGGCAGGATCACGTAGTCATTCGGGTTGGGCGCCTCCTTGTTGCGCACGCTAGCTAAGCCCGATGCATCGGCGGTATAGGCTTGGCAGCGCCCCGCAAACAGCGCTTTGAAAGCGGCCTCGAAACTGTCGAACACGACCGGCTTTATAGCGAGCTTGTTAGCACGAGAAAAGTCCGACAAGTTTTTCTCGGATGTCGTTCCAGATTGCACGCAAACCTGTGCATTTTTCAGCTGCTTGGCACTGGTAACTTTGATTTTTTTGGGGACTAAAAAGCCTTGACCATCAAAGTAGGTGATGGCAGCAAAGCTCATCCCCAGTGAGGCGTCGCGGGTCAGTGTCCACGAGGTGTTCCGAGACAAAATATCGACTTGGCCAGATTGCAGCGCGGCAAATCTTTGTTGTGCGTTCAGCGGTGAGAAAACGACCTTCTCTGGATCATTCAAAACAGCTGATGCCATGGCCCGGCACACATCAACATCCAACCCAGACCAGCGCCCTTTGGCATCTGCCGCTGAAAAACCTGCCACGCCAGTGCTGACACCGCACTGCAACTGGCCCCGTTGGCGGATGGCATCCAAGGTTTTGCCCGCAAAGGCGTTGCTGGATGACAAAGTGATGGCGAGAGCCATGCCGAGAGCGGCGGATGATCGTATTTGCATGCGGCAGTTTAGGTCTATTTAGGGTGCGTTCCTGCTGAACGTCTCAGCTTGACCATCGGTGTGGATTCAGCCCCCAGCGTGCCTCGTCTGTACTCAGTAAAGCCCAGCGATTGATACAACGCCAGGGCAGGGGTGTTCGCCTCAGAGGCGACAACCGAAAACGCGGCGTTGTTGCCTAGCCTGAGCGCCTCTTGCATGAGCTTGCGCCCAATGCTTTGCCGCTGGTGATCTGCGCGAACAACCAAGGACTCCACGCTGATCTGTCCCGGTTCATCATCTGGCCCCACGCTGACAGCGCCCACAAGATCACCCTTTACAAACGCACCGAGAAAATACTCGTTGCAGGATTGGATATCCGCGACGCTTCTGGCTGGAGGCAGTGCGTGCCCGTCTGCGATCAGGCTAACTTCTTGGTCGTATGCCCGAATCAAAATGGCATGGATCTGTTGTGCGACCACGCTATCGCGGTGGTCAATTAATGCAATGTGGGGCACTTTGTTTGGTTCGATGTGGCGGTTTGCTTGACTTTAGGGGATTCGCCGGTTTTTCACGCCTTAGTCAGCTCATTGATTGAGGGATATGACCTCTTGTTGTCCCGGCAGGCTCGATTTGCCGGACAATCCACCCCCATGAGTTCAGAACAAACCCCCATTGGCGCCACTAAGGCTGCCTCAGCACCGAAAATTGGTTTCGTCTCCCTTGGCTGCCCCAAGGCTTTGACCGACTCCGAATTGATCCTCACACAGTTGCGCGCAGAAGGTTACGAAACCAGCAAAACCTTTGAAGGCGCTGATTTGGTGATCGTCAACACCTGCGGCTTCATTGATGACGCCGTCAAAGAGAGTCTGGACACCATTGGTGAGGCCTTGGCCGAGAACGGCAAGGTCATCGTGACCGGCTGTCTGGGCGCCCGGTCCGGCACGGACGGTGAAAATTTAATCAGGCAGGTGCACCCTAAGGTGTTGGCCGTGACAGGCCCACACGCCACGCAAGAGGTGATGGATGCCGTTCACATTCACGTGCCCAAGCCGCACGACCCCTTTATTGACTTGGTGCCCGAAGCGCGTGGCGTGGCTGGCATCAAGCTGACGCCACGGCACTATGCCTACTTGAAAATCAGCGAAGGCTGCAACCACCGCTGCAGCTTTTGCATCATCCCCAGCATGCGTGGTGACTTGGTCTCGCGCCCTATTGGCGATGTGCTGGCTGAGGCCAAGGCCTTGTTTGAATTTGGCGTCAAAGAATTGCTGGTGATCAGTCAGGACACCAGTGCCTATGGCGTGGACGTGAAATACCGCACGGGTTTTTGGGAAGGCAAGCCCATCAAGACGCGCATGTACGACTTGGTTGAGCAGTTAGGCGCTTTGGCTCAAGAGCATGGGGCTTGGGTTCGTTTGCACTATGTCTACCCTTATCCGCACGTTGATGAAATTATTCCCTTGATGGCGCAAGGCTTGATCCTGCCGTACTTGGATGTGCCGTTCCAACACGCACACCCAGATGTACTCAAGCGGATGAAGCGGCCTGCCAACGGCGAGAAAAATCTCGACCGACTGCGCCGCTGGCGTGAAATCTGCCCGGACATCGTGGTGCGCAGCACCTTTATTGCGGGCTTTCCGGGCGAGACAGAAGAAGAGTTCGAATACTTGCTAGAGTTTTTGAAAGAAGCCGAAATCGATCGGGCAGGGTGCTTTGCCTACTCACCGATCGAAGGCGCGCCAGCCAACTTGCTGGAGGGCGCCTTGCCCGACGCCGTGCGGGAGGAGCGCCGCGCGCGCTTCATGGCCGTTGCTGAGCAGGTGTCGATCGCCAAGCTTCAAAAGCGCATTGGCGACACCATGCAGGTGCTTATTGACAGTGCGCCAGCCATGGGCCGCAAAGGTGGGACAGGTCGGTGCTATGCCGACGCACCCGAAATCGATGGCACGGTGCGCCTTTTGCCTCCTGAGAAGGCAAGCAAAATACTCAAGGTTGGTGAGTTCACCAAGGCCCGTATCGTGGCAGTTGATGGGCACGACCTGATTGGCCAACCATTCTGATCTCAGCGCCAGGGCTTGCAGGTGTCGACCAAATTGATCCATCACCCGTACCGGCCTCCGGCTGGTTTTGATGCCGTGCTGCCTGCTGTCCACAAGGCGTCTACCGTGATCTTCAAAGACACGGCGGCGCTCAAGACTCAGCAGTGGCAGGATAAAAGCGGCTACACCTATGGCTTGCATGGCACGCCTACGACCTTCACTTTAGAGGCGCGCTTGGCAACGTTGGAGGGCGGCTTGCACACACTGCTGGCACCCTCTGGCTTGGCGGCGCTGGGCTTGGTCAACATGGCCTTGTTGCAGGCTGGTGACGAGGTGCTGTTGCCAGACAACTGTTATGGGCCAAACAAGGATTTCGTCAAAGTCGAGTTGGCGCAGTGGGGCATCACGCACAAGGTATACGACCCGCTTGACGCTGCCGCACTGTCTGGCTTGATCACAGCCAAAACCAAGTTGCTGTGGCTAGAAGCTGCAGGGTCGGTCACGCTGGAATTTCCTGATCTGATCGGGTTGCTCCAAGTCGCACGCCAGCATGACGGCCTTGTCACTGCTTTGGACAATACGTGGGGTGCAGGGCTGGCGTTTGATGCTTTCGATTTGGGTTTGCCGCTGAAGGGTGACTCGCGTGGTGTGGATATCACTGTGCACGCTTTAACCAAATACCCATCGGGCGGCGGCGATGTTCTGATGGGATCCATCACAACCCGTGATACCAAGCTGGATCAAACACTCAAGCTGACGCACATGCGGCTCGGATTTGGTGTCGGTGGTAACGATGCTGAGGGTGTTTTGAGGGGGCTACCCAGCATGAAGCTGCGCTACGCCGCTCACGATGCCTCTGCTCGCTTGGTGGCGCATTGGCTCACCCAGCGCAGTGAGTTGGCTCAGGTTCTGCACCCCGCATTGCCGGGATCTCCTGGCCATGCGCATTGGGCTCAGGTGTGTACGTCCGCAGCAGGATTGGTGTCAGTTGTATTTGACGGTCAGCGCTACAACGTGGCCCAAGTTGACGCTTTCGTTGATGCGCTCAAACTGTTCAAAATTGGCTACTCATGGGGCGGTCCCTTGAGCTTGGTCATGCCCTACAGCTTGCGTGGCATGCGTCAGTTTGGGCGTTTTGCTGGCGCCCAGCAGGGTGTCTTGGTGCGCTTGGCGGTCGGCTTAGAAGATCCTCAGGACCTGATCGCCGATTTAGGCCAAGCCCTGTCTAAACTGGCTTAGCTGGGAGCGGCCTATTGACCAGCGGCGGTCAATGCCGTCTTGGTTTACTGTGGACTTGCTTGGCGTGTCGTTTTTTGTTGACCCCGGTATGCGCTTGGGGATAATCCTGTCCACCGCTTGAAAGCGCGTGTGAAGCTATGTCGGTCTGAGAATCCCAGTTGTTCACTCAGCGATTCGATATCGCATTGGCGCGTCACCAATGCTGTTTTGGCTGTTTCCAGTCGACATGCAGCTTGGATATCGGTGTATTGCTGCCCCAATTCACGCAAACGGCGTTGCAAGGTCCTGGGGTGCAAGCCCAGTCGATCTGCCATACGTTGCAAACCTTGCCCCAGTAGAGCAGGGTGCTGTTTGAACGTGCGTGCCAACAACTCAATCAAGTTGCCAGCCTCGGTTGGCAGTTGACGCTTAACCAGTTCCTCCGCACGTTGATGCAATCCAGGCGACGCACCGGGCAGTGGTATGTCCAGCAGTTTGCTTGCAAAGATGGCAGCATCACGCAATTGCTTGGTCTGCAGAGGCACAAGCAGCAAGCTGTCTAGCTTGGTGAGTAAGAGGTTGGGCTGGTGCCTGACCTCTATGTGGTGAATCAGCTCGATGGGCACCATGGACAGGCGAACCACCTTGCTGAAGGCGGCAAAGATGGCCTCGATGAAGTAGCCACGACCTACTGGGTCGGGGAACGGTGCATCAATGTTGACCAATAAAACTGATTGACTGCCTGATTCTTCAACGCGCAGAGACAAGTGGGGAAACACCATGCCAGCCCATTGCATTGCGGGCAAGGCTTGCCTCAGTGTCGGACTCGTGGTGAGAAATGTTTCAAACGCTGGGAGGTTGTCAAAGACAAACAGTTCCCCCATCACCCACGGAAAGTAGTGTTGAGGCGACGCACGTTGAACGCATTGCTTCATCAGCCACAACATGGACGACAGTTTGATGACAGGCGTAACACCTGCGCCCAGGTCAACACCCGCCTTAACAAGCAAGGGGTCGATGTCTATATGGCACTGCGATGCAGCCTTGATCCAAGAGGTTAAGCCGACAAACGGAATGAGGTCATCACCTGGGTTGCTGGTGGCTGCTGTTCCGGCCGAATAGTCAGAAGGTGTGGTGTCAAGCATACCCACTACTTTAGGCAAGACGGATTGTCGCGACCAGCACCTTTTACGACAAAAAGGGACTTATTGCGACTTATGAGGGTTTGTACGATAAACGATGTTAATTAAATGGAAATCGTTTTATTTGTGTCAATTTTAATCTTTGCTTGGGGATGAGACTTTGTGTCTCATCAAACGACCTTGCTCTCGCGCCCAATCTCGGTCTTTGATGGTGTTGCGTTTGTCATGTTCCGCTTTGCCTTTGGCCAGTGCGATGTCGGCTTTCACGTAGCTGCCTTTAAAGTGCAGGTTCAGTGGGACGAGCGTGTAGCCTTTTTGCTCTGTTTTGCCGATCAGCTTGCGAATTTGCTCCCGGTGCATGAGCAATTTTTTTGTCCGATCAGCATCTGGGCTGATGTGGGTTGACGCAGAGCGCAATGCGTTGATGCGCAGTCCAATGAGGAACAACTCGCCGTTTTTGATGACAACATAGCCGTCTGTCAACTGCACTTGACCAGCTCGGATGGCTTTCACTTCCCAGCCCTCTAGCATCACACCCGCTTCAAAGCGTTCTTCGATGTGGTAGTTAAACAGGGCTTTTCTATTTTCAGCGATGGACATGTTTTTGCACGGCAGGCCGCCGGCGTCTCTAAAATAACAACATTCTATGAAGCACGTCAACAAGTCCGTCTTGCTTTGGTACTCCTCCCGTGAAATGTATGGGCTGGTGACCGATGTTCAAGCCTACCCCCAATTCCTGCCTTGGTGCGACTGCGCCGAGGTGATCTCCACACATGATGATGGTGTCAGCGCACGTTTGCACATTGCATTCGCAGGCGTGCACCAAACTTTCACCACCCGCAATGTCAACGATGCTGGTCGCAGCGTTTCAATGAGGCTGATTGATGGCCCATTTTCTGCGCTCGAAGGGGTGTGGCGCTTCACGCCTTTGCAAAAACCGGGGCAACCAAGTGACCCAGCTGCTGACCCTCAGGACTGGCCAGCATGCAAGGTTGAGTTTTCGCTGAGCTATGCATTTTCCAGCCGTGCATTGTCGATGGTAATCAGCCCGGTTTTTGACCGTATTGCCAACACATTTATCGACGCCTTCGTCAAGCGTGCGGAGCAAGTGTATGGCGCTCGCTGAGTCGGGTGCTTCGATCTCTGTCGACATCGTGGTCGGTTTGGCACCAAGGACACTAAGGCGAATGAGCGTCGTGTTGCCGCTTGGTAGCACGGCCAAGCAGGCGCTGGATGCTGCCGGTGTTTGGGGTCAGGCCGATAACCTGAGTCCTCAAGCCTTAGATGCGGGCCTATGGAGTCTCGGTGTTTGGGGGCGCAAAGTGCAGCCTGGTCATGTCTTGCAGGATCAGGATCGCATTGAGTTGGTGCGGCCGCTCATTGTCGATCCAAAGGAGGCACGCCGAGTGCGCTACCGGGCTCACCGCAAAAAGTTGACCCACGCTGCGCCAGATCTTGTTGTGCGCTGATCGCTCATTTGCAGTTGGACTGCACCACTTCTTGGGTGCGGGCAGATTCATCCGCGCGTGCTTTGTCATCCAGTATTTCACGCTCGCCTTTGGCGTTTGTCCGTGCGATCCGCATGCCTTCTTTCAGTGATCGCTGGTAGCCACGGGCTCGTTGGCAGTTGTCGGCGCGTTGCTTGGCGGCTTTTTCTTCATCCGCCTTCTTTTGAGCCAGCTTGTCATCTTCGGCTTTTTGGCGACGCAGCTCCAGTTCGGGGTCGGACGCTTTGCTCGATGGTGCAGCTGTGACCAACGCAGCAGCAGATGCGGCTAAGTCCGGCCCCTTTGTCGGCAGCTTGGCTGCACTGGGCTTGGCTAAAATATTTTGCTCCGGTGTGCCCGGTGGGGGCGCGCGGTCGCTGTATTGGATGGCGCCGGTGGCGTCTCGCCATTTCCATTGGCTGCCTGCCGAGGCTGTAGAGCAGGTCAGCACACATCCTGCTAGCAGCAAGGTGGTTGCAACAAGTGAAGGCGTGCGCGTATTTTTCATGCTGTGCAGTCTATATGGGCTGCGGGCCCGACACCCCCCGGAAATGGGCGTAAAAAACCGAGAACCTTCCCGTATCGAACGAATGCCCGCACTCTGCGTATAATTCGCTTTTGCGTCTGGAGCCTGTTCATGCGCCTGCTTGGTAAAGCCCTCACGTTTGATGACGTGTTGTTGGTGCCCGCGTATTCACAAGTGTTGCCTCGTGACACTTCGCTGGCCACCCGTTTATCCCGAAATATTCAGCTTAATCTGCCGCTGGTATCCGCTGCCATGGATACCGTCACAGAAGCTCGCTTGGCGATCGCGATCGCACAAGAGGGCGGCATCGGGATCGTTCATAAAAATCTATCGGCCAAACAACAGGCCGCTGAAGTCGCACGCGTCAAGCGTTACGAGTCCGGCGTTCTGCGTGACCCGATCACCATCAAGTCGGATGTCAAAGTCCGCGATGTGATCGAGCTGTCCAGTTTGCACGGTATCTCTGGCTTTCCTGTCGTGGATGAAGGCAAGGTCGTTGGCATCGTGACGGGGCGCGATCTGCGCTTTGAGACACGCATGGACGCACCTGTGCGTGAAATCATGACGCCCCGAGACCGCCTGATCACCGTCAAAGATGGTGCCAGTTTGGCCGAAGCCAAGGCGTTGATGCACAAGCACAAGCTTGAGCGCGTGCTGATGGTCACCGATGCTTGGGAGTTGCGCGGTGTGTTCACCGTGAAGGACATCACCAAGCAGACCAGCTTCCCTAACGCGGCCCGTGACTCGCACGGCAAACTGCGTGTGGGTGCTGCCGTCGGCGTAGGTGATGGCACAGAAGAGCGAGTCGAGTTGCTTGTCAGGGCTGGCGTTGATGTGCTGGTGGTCGATACAGCGCACGGACACAGTCATGGTGTGATTGAGCGCGTGCGCTGGGTCAAACAAAACTTCCCGCAAGTTGACGTGATCGGCGGCAACATCGCCACCGGTTCGGCGGCGTTGGCCTTGGTCGAGGCCGGTGCTGATGGCGTCAAGGTCGGTATTGGTCCCGGCTCCATTTGCACGACCCGTATCGTGGCCGGCGTGGGCGTGCCCCAGATCATGGCCATCGACAGCGTGGCTACGGCGTTGCGTGGTACCGGTGTGCCGCTGATTGCTGACGGCGGCGTGCGTTATTCAGGCGACATCGCCAAGGCCATCGCGGCTGGTGCCAGTACGGTGATGATGGGCGGCATGTTCGCGGGTACCGAAGAGGCACCTGGCGAAGTCATCTTGTACCAAGGACGCAGCTACAAGAGCTACCGTGGTATGGGCTCTATCGGCGCCATGAAGGACGGTTCAGCGGATCGTTACTTCCAAGAAAACGACGAAACCACCAACCCTAATACCGACAAACTCGTGCCTGAAGGCATCGAAGGTCGAGTGCCTTACAAGGGCTCGGTTGTGGCGATCTTGTATCAGATGGCCGGTGGCTTGCGTGCCTCTATGGGCTATTGCGGTTGCGGCAGCATCGAAGACATGCGTGACCGCGCAGAGTTCGTTGAAATCACGTCCGCTGGTATCCGTGAGAGCCACGTCCATGACGTGCAGATCACCAAAGAAGCGCCGAACTACCGCATGGAGTCGTGATCGATGAGGGCGTATGCCCTTGTCGTCCGAGCCCACTGAACCACTAGACAGGATTGCAATGGGTTCTCCAAGCGGCCGCCAAGCGGCCATGCCTTTCATCATGATGACGGTGCTGCTCGACATGATGTCGATCGGCATCATCGCGCCTGTGCTGCCTAAATTGATCGGGACCTTCATGGACTCGGGGGGCAGTACCGCTGTGGCTTATGGTGTGGCGCAAGCTTGTTTTGCCATCGCGCAGTTTTTCAGCGCACCCGTATTGGGCGCTTTGTCTGATCGCTATGGGCGTAGGCCGGTCTTGCTGCTTGGCTTATTTGGTATGGGCGTCAACTTCTTCGTGACGGCCTTGGCCACCGAGTTTTGGATGCTGTTGGCTGTTCGTTTGATGGGCGGGGCGGTGTGCGCCAACATCGCCGTGGCCAATGCCTACGTGGCCGACATCACTGAGCCAGCCAATCGCGCCAAGAATTATGGCCTGTTGGGTGCCATGTTTGGCTTGGGCTTCATCATGGGGCCCGTTTTAGGTGGCGTGCTGGGTGATCACAACGTGCACTGGCCATTTTTTCTGGCTGGCGGGCTGTCGCTGCTCAATTGCTTGTATGGCTATTTTGTGTTGCCTGAGTCCTTACCTGAGTCCAAACGTCGTCCGTTTGAGTTGACTAGGGCGAACCCGTTTAGCGCCTTGGGCAGACTTCGCAATCTCAAAGGCGTTGAGACGCTGATGTGGATCATGGGCTTGTCGATCTTGGCCCAGTTCTGCTTGCACACCAGCTGGTTCCTGTACACCGAGTTCAAGTTCGGATGGACACCTAAGGATAACGGGCTGTCCCTGTTTGCCGTTGGCATGATGGCTGTTTTGGTCCAAGGCGGGCTGTTGCGCTATGTTGAAAAGTACATCCCGACGCACAAGCTGGTTCGCGTCGGCTTGGTGTCATCTACCGTGGCTTTCTTTGCTTGGGGTGCCGTGCCCGAGGGCTGGATGATGTACGTGGTCATTGCCAGCAACGTTTTTGGCTACATGGTGCAACCAGGTTTGCAAAGCCTCGTGGCCAACGCAGTCGATCCAACGCGACAAGGCGAAAGCATGGGCGCCGTGTCGTCCATCAACAGTGTGGCCGCTGTGCTGGGCCCTTTGATGGGCACGCCTATCTTGGCTGCCGTATCACACTACCCTCAGGGTGATTGGCGCCTTGGTGCGCCGTTTTATCTGTGCGCAGCCATCCAATGTGTGGCGGCAATCATTGGTTTTCAGTACTTCAGCAGGGCACGCTACGTGCCCGATACGTCGACCCAAACAAGTAACGCCAGCGCTTGAAGCTCGGCGGTTGATTTAAGAGATTCACCATGCATGACAAGATCCTCATCCTCGACTTCGGCTCACAAGTTACTCAGCTGATTGGTCGCCGTGTTCGTGAAGCTCACGTCTACTGCGAGATCCATCCCAATGATGTGACGGACGACTTCATTCGCTCGTTTGCACCCAAAGGCATCATCCTGTCTGGTAGCCATGCCAGCACCTATGAAGACCACCAGTTGCGCGCGCCGCAAGCTGTTTGGGATTTGGGTGTGCCCGTACTGGGTATCTGCTACGGCATGCAAACCATGGCCACGCAGTTGGGTGGCAAGGTTGAGTGGAGTGACCACCGTGAGTTCGGTTATGCAGAGGTGCGCGCACATGGCCACACCAAATTGCTAGAAGGCATCGAGGACTTCAGTACGCCTGAAGGCCATGGCATGCTCAAGGTCTGGATGAGTCACGGTGATAAGGTCACCGTATTGCCCGAAGGCTTCAAATTGATGGCCTCTACGCCCAGTTGCCCGATCGCAGGCATGGCGAATGAAGCGAAGGGTTACTACGCTGTGCAGTTTCACCCGGAGGTGACGCACACCGTGCAAGGCCAAGCCATGCTGAACCGCTTCGTGCGCGAAATCAGCGGTTGCAAGGGTGACTGGATCATGGGGAGCTACGTCGATGAAGCCGTCGCCAGGATCCGTGAGCAAGTCGGTGACGAAGAAGTCATTCTGGGTTTATCCGGCGGCGTTGATTCATCAGTGGCGGCCGCATTGATCCACCGCGCTATTGGTGATCAGTTGACATGCGTGTTCGTTGACCACGGCCTGCTGCGTCTGAACGAAGGCGCCATGGTGATGGACATGTTTGCCGGGCGTTTGCATGCCAAGGTTGTGCAAGTGCAGGCCAAAGATCAGTTCATGGGGCATCTCAAAGGTGTGACTGACCCAGAGCAAAAGCGCAAGATCATTGGCCGTGAGTTTGTCGAAGTCTTCCAAGCGGAAGCCAACAAGCTCAAAGGCGAGGGCAACAAGGGGGCCAAGTGGCTGGCTCAGGGCACCATTTACCCCGACGTGGTGGAGTCCGGTGGCACCAAGAGCAAGAAAGCCACGATCAAGAGTCACCACAATGTGGGCGGTTTGCCTGAGACTTTGGGCTTGAAGCTTTTGGAGCCCTTGCGCGAGCTGTTTAAGGATGAGGTCCGTGAGTTGGGTGTGGCTTTGGGCCTGCCTGCTGACATGGTCTACCGTCACCCCTTCCCTGGCCCAGGCTTGGGTGTGCGTGTATTGGGAGAGGTCAAGCCTGAGTTTGTAGACTTGCTGCAGCGCGCCGACCACATTTTTATTGAAGAATTGCGCAAGGCCATTGACCCTGAGACAGGTAAGAGTTGGTATGACCTCACCAGTCAGGCCTTCACTGTTTTCTTGCCCGTCAAGAGCGTGGGCGTGATGGGCGACGGCCGTACTTACGAATACGTTGTGTCCCTGCGTGCGGTGCAAACCAGTGACTTCATGACGGCAGACTGGGCTGAGTTGCCCTACAGCCTGCTCAAGAAGGTGTCCGGCCGGATCATCAATGAAGTGCGCGGCATCAACCGCGTGGCCTACGATGTGTCATCCAAACCCCCGGCGACCATTGAGTGGGAGTGATTTGAAGGTGGCTCACGCAATCCCAGAACGTTTCGTGACCTCGCGAGTAAGCGACACTCCAGTACATGTCGATTGACTGTGGAGGGCAGGTGAGTTAATCGACGGCCAATCCAGCGTTGCTTGGCTCCAAGGCAGGTTAAGGTCACGTTGACGTAGCCGTCGTCCAAGCCGCACTGCCAATGTCGATGATGGCCGCTTTATGAACATGTCGGCATGTGCTTGAAATCAGCTGACGCTATGCGGTGCGTTGATGTGTTCAACCCAAATGGGTGTGTCGCTCTGTTTTTGGTTCGGCTTCCATGGCTGCCAGCCCTTGCAAGATGCCGCATGACTGCACGGCTTGCTCGCTTCGACATCGCTGGCGCAAGCTGGCCAATTGCAGCTTGAGGTGGGTGAGTTCCCGTATGCGCTCATCGACGTGGGCGATGTGCTGATCGAACACGTCATTCACCGCACGGCAGCCTTGCTCAGCCTGATCAGCCAGACCCAGCAAGGTGTGGATTTCGTCGTGGCTCATGCCCAGCGCACGGCAATTGCGGATGAAGCGCAGCCGCTCGACGTGCTCTGGCCCATACACGCGGAAGTTGCCAGCTGTGCGGGAGGGCGCAGGCAGCAGGGCTTCCTTTTCGTAGTAGCGGATGGTCTCGACCGTGCACTGCGTGACTTGGGCCAATTCACCGATTTTCATGAAAACTCCAGAAACCTCTTGACTCTATAGTAGCTTCAGCTTGTGTAATGGGCAAAACGCTTACTCAAATACCCATGTCCACGCATCACGAACACCATTCTCACGACGACCATACTCATGACGTGAAGCCAGCTCCTGTGACGTTGGGCAAGTCTGTGGCGATGGGTGCGATCACACAAACCCCTATCCGCATCATGCAGATGGATTGCCCGACGGAAGAGGCCTTGTTGCGCAAGAAGCTGGGGAGCATGGCGGGTGTCTCGACCATGGAATTCAACCTGATGCAGCGCGTCCTGACGGTGACGCACACGCCTCAAGCGATCGAACCTATCTTGGACGCGGTCCGGTCGCTGGGCTTCACACCGGAAATCGCCACGGGCACAACATCCGATGTTGCCATCACGCCTGAGTCAGCCAAACCCTGGTGGCCGCTTGCACTGGCGGGCGTGGCCGCGATCGCTTCCGAGATGGTGCACTGGTTCGGTTTACCGACATGGCTGGCCGCTTTGCTGGCGGTCACGGCTGTGCTGGCCTGCGGCATCACGACCTACAAAAAGGGCTGGGTAGCCATCCGCAACGGCAACCTGAACATCAATGCCTTGATGAGTATTGCTGTCACGGGCGCGCTGGTGCTGGGCCAGTGGCCCGAAGCGGCCATGGTGATGGTGTTGTTCACTGTGGCGGAGTTGATCGAGGCCAAATCGCTGGACCGTGCGCGCAACGCCATCCAGGGCTTGATGCAACTGGCGCCAGAGCGCGCCACCGTCTTGCAGGACGATGGCAACTGGCAAGAGGTCGAGGCCAAGTCGGTTGCCCTCCAAGCGCGTGTGCGTATCAAGCCGGGTGAGCGCATCGCATTGGACGGCACCATCGTCAGGGGGCGCTCGGCGATCAACCAAGCGCCCATTACGGGCGAGAGCATGCCGGTGGACAAGGCCGAGGGTGATGCCGTTTTTGCGGGCACTATCAACGAGTCGGGCTCTTTCGAATACGTCGTGACGGCAGCTGCGGGCGACAGCACCTTGGCGCGCATCATTCATGCTGTGGAAGAAGCGCAAGGGGCGAAGGCGCCGACCCAGCGTTTTGTCGATCAATTCGCACGCGTCTATACGCCCGTGGTTTTTGCCATCGCACTGGCCGTGGCCATCTTGCCGCCGCTGTTGATGGGCGGCGCGTGGTTTGACTGGGTATACAAAGCGCTCGTTCTGCTGGTCATCGCTTGCCCCTGCGCGCTGGTGATCTCGACCCCTGTGACCATCGTGAGCGGTCTGGCTGCGGCGGCACGCCAAGGCATCTTGATCAAGGGCGGGGCCTACCTAGAGGAGGGGCGCACGCTGGCCTGGCTGGCCCTGGATAAGACGGGCACGATCACACACGGCAAGCCGGTGCAGACGGACTTCGTTACCTTGAATGGCCACGGTGAGGCGGATGTTCGCAGCCTGGCCGCCAGCCTAGCGAGCCGCTCGGATCACCCGGTCTCACTCGCCTTGGCAAAGGCAGCGCAACAAGAAGGCATCGTTTTGCGAAACGTGGACGCCTTCGAGGCTCTGCCGGGAAGGGGTGTTAAGGGGTTCATCGACGGCACGCTCTACTACTTGGGTAATCACCGCTTGATCCATGAGCAAGGCCGTTGCTCCGGCGCATTGGAGGCCCGTTTGACGGCATTGGAAGAACAAGGCAAAACCGTCATCTTGCTAAGCGATGAACAAAGCGTGCATGGCTTATTTGCCGTGGCCGACACGGTCAAGGACAGCAGCCGTCAGGCCATCGCCGAACTCCATGAACTGGGCATCAAGACGGTCATGCTCACGGGCGACAACGCCCACACGGCCCGCGCCATCGCGGCGCAAGTGGGCATCGACGAAGCCCAAGGTGACATGCTGCCCGAGGACAAGCTCAAGGCCATTGAGGGCAAGATCGGGCAGGGCGGTTCGGTGGGCATGGTGGGCGATGGCATCAACGACGCACCCGCGCTGGCACGTGCTGACATCGGTTTTGCAATGGGCGCTGCGGGTACAGGCACAGCCATCGAGACCGCAGATGTGGCCCTCATGGACGACGACCTGCGCAAACTGCCGCGCTTTGTGCGCCTGTCGCGCCGCACCCATGCACTGCTGGTTCAAAACATCGTGCTGGCCCTTGGGATCAAGACGGTGTTTCTGATATTGACACTGACAGGCCTGGGCACGATGTGGATGGCTGTGTTCGCGGACGTGGGGGCAAGCTTGCTGGTGGTTGCCAATGGTTTGCGGCTGCTGCGCGTCAAGGCGTCACGATGATCGAGCTTAGTTTTTGAATTGCTTGCCGATATACTGACTGCCATGCGTCGATTGATCGCCATTTTCCTGCTGGTATTGTTGCCGTTCCAAGCCGTCTGGGCTGCCGTGGAACCGTACTGCCTGCACGAAAGTACGCAGAGCCAAACGCAGCATCTGGGGCATCACGAGCATGAGCACCATGCTGATGCTCAGGGCGCTCAACATGATGACGGCGCCCAAGACCCCAGCAAAGCATCGACGATGGTTGATCACGATCACCATTGCTGCTCGGGTGTTTCGTTGCTGTCTGCCGCTGTGCTATTGCTTGGGCCTTTGCCTGAGGTTGACGGGGTGGCCTCGCTATTGGCGAGTTACGCATCCTTCGATGCGACCCGCATAGAACGCCCGAATTGGACTGTCTCGCTCTGAGTCGGCGAGACGGGTATTTGTACATCACACTGATGTGATCTTGACCTGTTCGCCGGATGTCCCCTGCTGATTTGCGGAGAATTCGATGCGACGGTTTGATGTTTCCCGGGCGGCGCGCACGGCTTGTGCGGTCCTGTGTGCTCCCTTCATATTTCAAACGGTTTGGGCTCAAAGCCTGAGCCTGGATGCGGCGCTGGCCACGGCGTTGGCACACCACCCTGATTTGCGCGCCTCGATGCTGGAGCGCGAAGCCAGCGAAGGCGCTACCCAACAAGCCGGTGCCTGGCAGAACCCCGAGTTGTCCACTTTGGTGGAAGACACCCGGCAGGCCACCCGCACCACCACCATCCAGTTGAGCCAGCAGATCGAGCTGGGCGGCAAGCGCGCAGCTCGCATCGGCGCTGCACGGACGGCCCAAGGCCAGGCTGAACTGGATGTGGTCTCGCGACGTGCCCAGATCAGGTCGCAGGTGATGGCAGCGTTTTACGGCGTGGCTGTAGCGCAAGAACGGGTGAGGCTGTGTGATGAGCTGGGTCGCTTGTCTACTCAAGCGCGTGAGGCGGCATCCAAGCGGGTGCTGGCAGGCAAGGTCTCTCCTGTTGAGGAGCTCAAGGCGCAGGTGGCTGAGGCACAAGCGCTGTCGGCAAGCAGCGTTGCTCAAAGCGATTGGCGTGTTGCGGTATCCCAATTGCGTCAAGCTTTGGGCGATCCAACCGTCAAGTTCGACCGCATCGACGCTGACATCGGGTGGCTTCCTTCTGCCTCGCCGTGGGAGCCTCTGGCGCATCGCCTAGAGGCATCACCGGCCATCGCGCGGGCACAGCAAGAAATCACGCGCAGGCAGGCCCTGAGCGATTTGGAGAGGGCGCGTCGCACCCCGGATCTGACATTGACGCTGGGTGCCAAACGCGATCAGCAGTTGGGCCGCGATCAACCCATCGTGGGCGTGAGCTTGGTGCTGCCGCTGTTTGATCGCAATCAGGGCGCCATCCTAGAAGCCAGCCGCCGCGAAGACAAGGCTCGGGCTGAGTTGGATGCCTTGCGCGCCAGTGTCGAATCGCAGGCCATGCAGGCCCTGTCGCAACTGAGCTCCGCGCTGGCGCAGGCCCAGACCCTGCGCGAGAAGGTGCTGCCCGCTGCACGGCAAGCCTTTGCTGCCAGCACCAAAGGCTACGAGTTAGGCAAGTTCGGATTCCTAGACGTGCTGGACGCCCAACGCACCCTCTTCGAAGCAGAAACCCTGGCGCTGAGCGCCGTCGCCCAGGCCTATCAGGCCGATGCCCGCTTGCTTGAGCTGCTGGGCGAGCCCACCCCGACGAAAGACTGATCCATGAACAACCCCATGAAACACAAATCCTGGCTGGCCATGGCGGTCGTCGTCGTTTTGGGCGCGCTGCTGGGCTGGGTGATCCTCCAAAAGGACAAGTCCAAGGCGCACGATGAGCACGGCCATGCCGATGACGAGACCCATGAAAACGCCACAGAGGCCAAGCCGGCCAAAGGTCCCCATGGTGGCCGCCTGTTCAATGCTGGTGCTTATGGCTTGGAAGTAACCATCTTCGAGACCGATGTGCCACCCGAGTTCCGTCTCTACACCTATCAAAACGGCAAGCCCATGGCCCCAGGCCAGACCACGGCCAAGTTGACACTGGAGCGTCTGGGCCGTGAGCCGCAAGTCATCCACCTCAAACCTCAGGGCGAATTCCTGAGAGGCGATGCCGAGGTGGTCGAGCCCCACTCCTTCAAGGTGGCGATTGAGGTCGTGCAAGGCGGGCAGACCCATCGCTTTGGCTATGAGCAGGAAGAGGCCCGAGTCACCATGAGCGATGCCCAACTGCAGCAAGCCGGGGTGACGCTGGCCGTGGCAGGCCCGGCGCGCATCAACAGCCAACTGGCCTTGCTGGGCGAGGTCCGCTACAACGGCGACCGCACCGTGCAGGTGGTGCCGCGTCTGGCGGGACTGGTCGAGGCCGTGCCCGTCAGCGCGGGTGAGCGCGTTCGCAAGGGGCAGGTCCTGGCTGTGCTGTCGAGCCCTGCGCTGGCCGATCAACGCGCCGAAGGCGTTGCGGCTCAGAAGCGCTTGGCCTTGGCGCGCACCACCCATGATCGCGAGAAAAAACTCTGGCAAGACAAGATCTCTGCCGAGCAGGATTTCCAACAGGCACGCGCAGCCCTTCAAGAGGCCGAGATCGCTGAGCAGAACATCCGCCAGAAGTTGGCCAACCTAGGGGCCACGGCCACCAGCGGCGGCAACCTGACGCGTTTCGAGTTGCGCTCGCCCATTGACGGCATCGTGACCGACAAGCGCATCACGGTGGGCCAATCGGTGGGCGAGAGCGAGCCGGTGTTCACTGTCTCTGACCTGTCGTCGGTATGGGTGGAAGCGCCTGTGGCCACCAAGGATCTCGGCACCATCCGAGAAGGCATGGCCGTACAGGTCAAGGCGTCAGGCTTTGACGACCACGCAGCGGGCACGATTACCTATGTCAGTGCCCTAGTGGGCGAGCAGACCCGAAGCGCCACGGCGCGGGTGGTCTTGCCCAACCCCAAGGGGCTGTGGCGCCCGGGTTTGCCGGTGAGCGTGGCGGTCACCTCAAGCGAGGCCGAGGTCAGCGTGGCTGTTCAGGCGGACGCCATCCAGAGCGTGCGCGATTGGCAGGTGGTCTTTGGCCGCTACGGCCAGAAATTGGAGGCACGCCCTCTAGAGCTGGGCCGAAGCGACGGCCGTGTGGTGGAGGTGCTCAGTGGTTTGAGTGCAGGCGAGCGTTACGCCGCTAAGAACAGCTTTGTGATCAAGGCTGAGCTGGGCAAGGCAGGAGCAAGCCATGACCATTGAAGGCCTGAGCATGTTTGAACGCATCTTGCGCTTTGCGCTGGATCAGCGCTGGCTGGTGCTGCTGGCCACCGTGGTCATGGCCGCTGTCGGTCTGTTCAGCTACCAGCATCTGCCAATTGACGCCGTGCCGGACATCACCAACGTTCAGGTCCAGGTCAACACCGAGGCCTCAGGCTATTCGCCTCTGGAGGCGGAACAACGCGTGACCTTTCCCATCGAAACGACGATGGCAGGCTTGCCGGGCTTGAAGGAGGTGCGCTCCCTGTCACGCTATGGCCTGTCACAGGTGACGGTGGTGTTCAAGGACGGCACCGACATCTACTTTGCCCGCCAACTGGTCAACGAGCGCATCCAAGAGGCACGAGGCAAGCTGCCTGCAGGCCTGGCGCCCTCCTTGGGGCCGATCGCCACAGGCCTAGGCGAGATCTACATGTGGACGGTGGAGGCCAAGCCCGGGGCCCTCAAGGCCGACGGCCAGCCTTACACGCCTATGGATCTGCGCGAGATCCAAGACTGGATCATCAAGCCTCAGTTGCGCAATGTGCCCGGCGTGACTGAGATCAACACCATTGGCGGTTTTGCCAAGGCGTTTCAGGTGGCGCCCGATCCGGCCAAGCTGGTGGCCCATGGCCTGAGCCTAGGGGATTTGGTCACGGCCCTAGAGCGCAACAACGCCAATGTAGGCGCGGGCTACATCGAGCGGCGGGGCGAGCAGTACCTGATCCGCGCGCCTGGGCAGCTGCAAGGCATGGCTGACATCGGCAGCATCGTTGTCAAGCAGGCGCAGGGCGTCAGCGTTCGCATCCGTGATGTGGCCCAGGTGGTACTGGGCAAAGAGCTGCGCACGGGTGCGGCCACCGAGGATGGCCGCGAGGTGGTGCTGGGCACCGTGTTCATGCTGATTGGCGAGAACAGCCGCGATGTATCCAAAGCGGTCGATGTGCGCCTTCAACAGGTCAACAAGACCTTGCCCGCTGGCGTGATCGCCAAGACGGTCTATGACCGCACCGTGCTGGTGGACAAAGCGATTGCCACAGTCAAGAAGAACCTGTTCGAAGGGGCTGTGTTGGTCATCGTGATCCTGTTTGCCTTCCTGGGTAACTTCCGTGCGGCCTTGATCACGGCGATGGTGATCCCGCTGGCCATGCTGTTCACGTTCACGGGCATGGTGACCCAGCAGGTCAGTGCCAACCTGATGAGCCTGGGCGCGCTGGACTTCGGCATCATCATCGACGGTGCCGTGGTGATCGTGGAGAACTGCGTGAGGCGACTGGCGCATGCACAAGCGCATCACGGACGGCCTCTGACCCGAAGCGAGCGCTTCCATGAGGTGTTTGCCGCTGCGCAAGAATCGCGCCGCCCTCTGTTGTTCGGACAACTCATCATCATGGTGGTCTACCTGCCCATCTTTGCCTTGACGGGTGTCGAGGGCAAGATGTTCCACCCCATGGCCTTCACGGTGGTGACTGCCTTGTTGGGCGCCATGATCTTGTCGATGACCTTTGTTCCTGCGGCAGTAGCGCTGTTCCTCACTGGCTCGGTCAGCGAAAAAGAGAACCACCTGATGGGCTGTGCCAAGCGCGTCTATGAACCCCTGTTGGACAAGGCCATGTCCCGCCAGCCACTGGTGCTGACCATCACGGGCGTGGCGGTGGTCTTGGCCGTGTTGATGGCCACCCGCATGGGCAGCGAGTTCATCCCTAGCCTAGATGAACACGACATCGCCTTGCATGCATTACGTATCCCGGGTACCAGCCTGAGTCAGTCCATTGAGATGCAGGCGCAGTTGGAGCGCACCATCAAGACTTTTCCAGAGGTTGATGCGGTCTTTGCCAAGATGGGCACGGCCGAGATCGCCACCGACCCGATGCCGCCCAGCGTGGCCGACACCTTCGTGATGCTCAAGCCACGTGAGCAATGGCCTGATCCCAAGCGGCCCAAGGACAATCTGATCGCAGCCATGCAAATTGCAGTGATGAAAGTGCCGGGCAACAACTACGAGTTCACTCAGCCCATCCAGATGCGCTTCAACGAGCTGATATCCGGCGTGCGCAGCGATGTGGCCGTCAAGGTTTTTGGCGATGACATGGACACGCTCAACGAAACAGCAGAGCAGATATCCAAGGTGCTGGAGGCCGTGCCTGGGGCCGAGGATGTCAAGGTGGAGCAAGCCACTGGCCTGCCCATGCTGTCCGTGCAGATCGACCGAGAAAAGGCCGCGCACCTGGGCTTGAACGTGGGCGACATCCAGGACACGCTGTCGACGGCGCTGGGGGGGCGTGAGGCAGGGGCGGTGTTCGAGGGTGACCGCCGTTTCGACATCTTGGTGCGTTTGCCCGAAACCTTGCGTAGCGACCTCGACGCCTTAGGGCGGTTGCCCATCCGCTTGCCCGCCAACGCGACGGGTGAGCACGCGGGCTTTGCACGCCTGGGCGATGTGGCCACGATGGACCTGACCCCAGGCCCGAACCAGATCAGCCGCGAAGAGGGCAAGCGTCGTGTGGTGGTCACCGCCAATGTGCGCGGGCGGGACATCGGCAGTTTCGTGGGCGAAGCGCGCACCAAGATCGAAACGAAGGTCACGGTACCAGCCGGTTACTGGACCAGCTGGGGAGGCACCTTTGAGCAACTGCAGTCGGCCTCGCGCCGTCTGGCTATTGTGGTGCCTGTGGCCTTGGTGCTGGTCTTTTTGCTGCTGTTTGCCATGTTTGGCGATGTCAAGGATGGCTTGCTGGTGTTCACCGGTGTGCCCTTTGCCCTGACGGGCGGTGTGGCCGCGCTTTGGCTGCGCGACATCCCCTTGTCCATCTCGGCGGGCGTCGGCTTCATCGCCTTGTCGGGTGTGGCTGTGCTCAACGGCTTGGTGATGATCGCTTTCATCCGCGGTTTGCGGGACAAGGGTATGGCGCTTGAGCCTGCGATTCGCGAAGGCGCCCTGACGCGTTTGCGCCCGGTGCTCATGACTGCCCTGGTGGCCAGTCTGGGCTTTGTCCCCATGGCGGTGGCCATCGGCACGGGGGCTGAAGTTCAAAGGCCTCTGGCTACGGTGGTGATCGGCGGCATCTTGTCATCAACGTTGCTGACCCTGTTGGTGCTGCCACTGCTTTACCGGTGGGCGCATCGCTCGGACGATTCCCCCCTGATTTGATTGACCGATACAGAAGGAGTTCATCATGCTGAAATTGAAAATCATGCGTGCCATTGCCGCTGCGACCGTGATCATCTCCTGTGCGCCCGGGTCGCACGCGTTGACCGATGCCTCGTACTCGCAAGGTTGGCGACGGGCGCTGGTTGTTGCCATAGGAACGGATCAGTTGGTGGTGCGTTCAAGCAAGGAGGATTGTCGAACGGTACTGGGTGCCGAGGCTGGCTTTACCCGGTTTGCCATGGCCTCTTACAGCTTTGGTGGTAATCCCAATCTGAGGGAACAGCGCATTGTGGCGATACCCAATGACGTTGATGTCAAAGTGGGCGATTGGGTTGCCATCAGCATCACTGATTGCCGTCTTGCCCTCAAAAAATTGGGCACTGCAGGCAAGCGCTATTGAGCAATGACATGTAGGAGTCATGTCGGTGTTGTAGGCCGCGCTGTCGGGGATCGGGTTGGCCTTATTGGCCGCCTACGGGATAAACCTCGCCGGTTGGTCTTGGGTGCCGCCTGGGCGTGCCGAGCCGGTGTGGTTGACTGTGCGTGTCTGGGGTGTTGGCGCCGACCGAAAACTTGACCTAGGGTGATCAGATTTGAATCGGCCCCGACAACCTCTGGTTTGACTTCACACCTTAACAAGGTTTACTTCAAACTTGCAGCAGCTCCGAAACTGACATTTTTGTGTCGAGTCAGCCCTTTGCAAGGGCAAGTCTAAGGACAGAGCCTATCTGTTGACTTTGACTTTGGCCTTTTGCTTGGCTGCCGGTTGGGCATTCGACTGGGGCGTGCTCAGGTTGGCGCCAAAGCCGCCCATGACCTGAACCTGCTCAATCAACCGTTGTGCAATCTGGCCGCAGACCAGGTCACACAGTTGGTAGGTGCGCGGGTCTGCGATCTCGTAGTAGACGCTGGTGCCTCTGGATTCGCGGGACACCAGCCCCAGCTTTGCCAGCAAGGCCAAGTGCTTGGACACATTGGCTTGGCTGCAGCCCAGCAGTGAGGTGAGTTCACCCACGTTCAACGGGCCGCCCCGCAAGGCATTGAGCAACTTCAGCCGCAATGGCTCAGACAGGGCGCGAAAATAGTCCGCAACATGGTCCAGCGCGCGATCGTCCAAGGCTTCCATTTTCGTTCCAACCCGGTTTGTACAACTGGTGGAAATCATAATCGCATCCTTGCTTGCGTTCATAGCTATATGGCTATATTATTGCTAAAGGACTTGGCAAGCAAGGAGAGAGCAGTCATGAAGGCATCCGGAAACCGAATTTCCTCGTCGCGCTTGGCGTTGGTTCAGCTGGTGGGCGCCATGGCGTGTGCCGTGGGTGCATCGTCCTGGGTGGCTGCGGCTGAACCACGGCCTGCGTTGAAGACGGTTGCGGTGCAATCCGTGGAGGGGCAGGGGGCCTACTCGGCCGATGCGACGATAGAAGCGGTGCGTGATGCACGGCTGTCCAGCCAGGTGCCCGGTCGCATCGTAGAGCTGCTGATCAAGGCAGGCGATCACGTCCAGGCGGGGCAGGTCTTGGTGCGCTTGGATCAAAGTGTGGCCACCCAGCAAGTCATGGGCAGTCAGGCCCAGCTCGCTCAGGCTCAAGCCATGTTGGTGGCGGCCAAGGGCGATTACGAGCGTGCGCAGCACCTCTTCAAGAAGGAATACCTCAGCAAGGCTGCTTTGGAGCATGCTGAGGCGCAGTACAAGGCGGTTGAGGCCCAAGCCCGTGCCTTGAGTGCTCAGGCATTGGGTACTTCGGTGCAAGCCGCCTATTACACAGTCCGCGCACCCTACGCAGGATGGGTTTCTCAGGTCAACGCGAGCGTGGGTGACATGGCTTCGCCCGGTGTGCCCTTGCTGGCCCTGTTCGATCCTTCCGCCTTGCGGCTGACGGTGCAGGTGCCCGAATCGGTCGCCTCGCGACTTGATGTACTCCAGCCTGCAAAGATCGACCTGCCCAATGAAGTGGGCGCAGCGCGTCGACAGATGGGGGTGCGCACCACGGTGCTGCCTGCCCTGGATGCGAGCACCCACAGCGCCACCGTTCGGGTTGACATGGCGGCGCAACCGCCTCAGGTTGTGCCTGGTCAGTTTGCCAAGGTGAGCTTGCCGCTCAAAGCCTCAACTGAAGGCGTTGCGCCCAGGGGCAAGTTGTTGGTGCCGAGCGCCTCTGTGGTGGAACGGGGTGAATTGACTTCGGTGTACGTGGTGACGGACAAGGGCGAAGTGCGGTTGCGCCAGGTCCGCATGGGCCGCTCCTCAGGTGATCAAACCGAGGTGCTTTCCGGTTTGCAACTTGGTGAAAGAGTGGCTGTCGATCCGGTGGCCGCAGCGCAAGCGGCTGCCCGCTGAGCCAGAGACAGAACGGACATCGCCATGACACATTCGAACCCAGATCAGCTTGACAGCACACCAGCCCGGTTGGGTGTGTCAGGTCGCATTGCTGCATTTTTTCTGACGGCACGCATCACGCCCTTGTTGGCCTTGGTGGCCTTGCTTTTGGGTCTGTTTGCCGTGATGGTGACGCCACGCGAAGAGGAGCCTCAGATCGATGTGACGATGGCCAATGTCATTGTCCCGTTTCCCGGCGCTTCGCCCAAGCAGGTCGAGCAGTCAGTGGCCGGACCTGCCGAGCAGGTGTTCTCTCGCATGCCTGGGGTGGAGCATGTGGTCTCGGTGTCGCGCGCCGGCGTGGCCATGCTCACCGTGCAGTTCAAGGTCGGTGTGTCGCGCACCGAGGCAATTGTCCGCCTGCATGACACGGTGGCCGCACACCGCAACTGGTTGCCGCAGCAGTTGGGCGTGGGCGAGCCCATCATCCGCCCCAAGGGCATTGATGATGTGCCCATCGTTTCCTTGACCTTGCACGGCACGACAAAGCCAGGCGGCCATGCGCCGAGTGCCTACGACCTGGAGCGCGTGGCGCATGCCATGGAGGCCGAACTCAAGCGGGTGCCTGGTACCCGTGACGTGAGCACATTGGGGGGGCCCGGGCGGGCGATCAATGTTGAATTGGATGCTGGTCGCATGCGCTCGTCGGGTGTCACAGTGGCAGACCTGCGCGGCGTCTTGCAATCGGCGAATATGGGTCTGCCCGTGGGCGAGACCATAGCCGAGAACCAGTCTGTCTCGATCGAGTCGGGCCCTTTCCTGTCCAACGCCGACGAGGTGGCGAGCCTCGTGGTTGCTGCGCGCAATGGGCATCCCGTCTACCTGCGCGATGTGGCTCGCGTGAGCGACGGGGCTTTGCCCCCCGCTCGCCATGTTTGGTTTGGACAGCGAAGCGAAGCGGGTGAGCCGCTAGAGGCCGATGCGGTCACGATGGCCATCACCAAGAAGTCAGGCGAGAACGCCGTGAACGTGGCGCAAGGCGTGATCGCACGCGTCGCTGAGTTGCGCAATACAGTCGTGCCGGCCGAGGTTGAAGTCAGTGTCACCCGCAACTATGGTGAGACAGCCAACGACAAAGCGAAGAAGCTGATTCAAAAGCTGCTTTTTGCCACCGCCGCGGTGGTTGCCCTTGTGTTCATCGCGCTGGGGCGTCGCGAGGCAGCCATCGTGGGCAGCGCAGTGGCGCTGACGCTCACAACCACCTTGTTCGCGTCCTGGGCTTGGGGCTTCACGCTCAACCGGGTGTCCTTGTTTGCGCTGATTTTCTCCATTGGCATCCTGGTGGATGACGCCATCGTGGTGGTGGAGAACATCCACCGCCACATGCTGCTCAAGCCAGGTCGGCCTTTGCTGGAAATCATCCCTGCCGCTGTCGATGAAGTGGGTGGGCCCACCATCCTGGCCACCTTGACGGTGATCGCGGCTTTGTTGCCCATGGCCTTCGTGAGCGGCCTGATGGGCCCCTACATGAGCCCCATCCCGATCAATGCCTCCATGGGCATGTTGATTTCGCTGGCCATCGCTTTCATCCTGACGCCGTGGCTGTCCAACCGCTGGTTGAAGGTCAGCCCAGGAGGCTCTCACGATGGTCATGGCACTGGCGGTCTGACCGGCAAGTTGCTGCCGTTCTTCACCACCTTGTTTGGGCCCTTTCTGGACAAGCAAAAAGGCCATGCCAACCGCCTCAAGCTGTGGCTGGGCATCCTGGCTTTGATTGCCCTGTCGGTGTTGTTGCCAGTGGGGCAACTGGTGGTGCTGAAGATGCTGCCCTTCGACAATAAGTCGGAGTTTCAGGTGGTGCTGGACATGCCCGCCGGCACGCCCTTGGAGCGCACGGCCAGTGTCTTGCAAGCCATGTCGGCCGAGTTGGCCAAGGTGCCCGAGGTCAGTGACTGGCAGGTCTATGTCGGCACCGCCGCGCCCATCAACTTCAATGGCCTGGTGCGCCAATACGATTTGCGAGCAGGCGGTGAGGTGGGCGACATCCAGGTCAACCTGGTGGACAAGCACCATCGCAGCGAGCAAAGTCATGCCATCGCCATGCGGGTGAGACCGGCATTGCACAAAATCGCCCTCGCCAGCGGTGGCCGTGTCAAGGTGGTGGAAGTGCCGCCTGGCCCACCTGTGATGTCGCCCATCGTGGCCGAGATCTATGGGCCCAGTGACGCAGCTCGCCTGGCCGCTGCACGTGCTGTGCGTGGCGTGTTCGACAAGACAACGGGCATCGTTGATGTGGACTCGTCTGACATCGCGACGGCACCCAAGCAACTGTTGGTGGTGGACCGTGAAAAGGCGGCCATGTTAGGCGTGCCGCAGTCTGCCATTGTCACGACCTTGCGAGCTGGCCTGGCCGGCGAGGATGTGACCTACCTGCATAACCAGTCCAAGTACCCCGTTCCTTTGCACTTGAGCCTGCCGGTGAGCACCCAAGGCGACACCAGCGAGATGTTGAAGCTGGCTGTGCGATCGAACAGCGGGGCCCTGGTGCCGATTGCCGAACTCGTGCGTGTCGTGCAGACCACGCAAGATCAGCCGCTCTGGCACAAGGACTTGCTGCCGGTGAACATGGTGATGGCCGACATGGCTGGCGTGCCTGATGCGAAGACAGGCCATGTGAAGGGCCTGGACAGCCCCCTCTACGGTCTGGCTGGCATGCGTGGCGACATCGCCAAGCTGGACGTGGCTGGCGGCCACATTCAGGAATTCTTCACCACCCAGCCCACGGACCCCTACCGTGCCGTGTCCTTGAAGTGGGACGGTGAATCGCAAATCACCTATGAGACTTTCCGTGACATGGGCGCTGCCTATGGTGTGGGCCTCATTCTGATTTACCTGCTGGTGGTCGCCCAGTTCGGCTCCTACCGCACGCCCCTGGTCATCATGGCGCCCATTCCATTGACCATCATTGGCGTCATGCCAGGTCACGCATTGCTGGGTGCCCAGTTCACCGCCACGTCGATGATCGGCATGATTGCCTTGGCGGGCATCATCGTTCGCAACTCCATCTTGCTGGTCGACTTCATCGAGTTGCAGCTGCGTGAGGGCGTGGCCTTCGGCGAGGCCGTGATCCGCTCGGCCGCGATCCGCGCACAACCGATCGCGCTGACGGCCCTGGCGGCCATGGCGGGCGCTTTTTTCATCTTGGACGACCCCATCTTCAATGGCCTGGCCATCTCGCTGATCTTCGGGATTCTGGTGTCCACCGTGCTGACCCTGGTGGTCATTCCCTTGCTCTATTTCCGCACTTATCGGCATCGCCACGGTGCCTGAGTCCCCCCATTTTGTTCGAAAGGAAACCACCATGACTTCCTGGCAACTCACCCGCCTCATCGCGGGCACCTTCATCCTCCTGTCACTGGCCTTGGGCGCGCAGGGCAGCCCCCTGTTCCAGAGTCCGATGTGGCTGTGGTTCACCGCGTTCGTTGGCATCAACCTGCTGCAAAGCGGTCTCACGCGCTGGTGTCTGATGGAGCGCATCCTGCGCAAGCTGGGCTTGCGTGCCGCTGATTGAACCCAAGGAGCACCTCATGCACATCGTCTGCCCTCAATGCGGGGCCACCAATCGCGTTCCTACAGAACGCCTGAGCGAATACCCTGTGTGTGGCCGTTGTGGCGCCGAGGTGGCCCCGGCATCGCCCGTGGCGCTGGGCGATGACAGCTTGCCTGGCTATCTGGCCAAGACCGAAGTGCCCGTGCTGGTGGACTTCTGGGCCGAATGGTGTGGCCCTTGCAAAGCATTCGCCCCGCACTTTGCGCAGGCGGCGGCGCAACGGCCCGGGGTCCGCTTTGTCAAGGTGGACAGCGACGCCTCCCCCAAGGCCTCGATGCGACATCGCGTGCGCAGCATCCCCACCATTGCCCTGTTTCTCGGGGGTGAAGAGATCGCTCGCGCATCAGGCGCGATGTCGGGGCCTCAATTGCTCCAGTGGGTGGACACACAACTGGCTTCGGCCAACAAGGGAGCTTGACCATGCGTCTTCGTCATGTGGCCGTGAGTGCCAGTCTGCTGATGATCGCTTGCGGCGCGCAGGCAGGTCAGGACCTGCTGGCCGATTGGCGTGCAGCGGCTGCGCACGACCCCACTTATGCCGCAGCCCGTGCCGGACGGGACGCTGGGCTGAGCAAGTCTGACCAGGCCAAGGCATTGTGGCGTCCCACCGTCCTAGCTGGCGCCAACTTGGGTTGGGCATCTCAGAAGACCAGTACCAGCGGCGCGAGCTTTGAAGCGCCTGGCTTTGGCACCTCGTCTGACGTGGCTTTCAAGACCAATGTGGACAGCGGCAGGGCGCAGGGGTGGAGCCTGATGCTGCAACAACCTTTGATCAATGCCGATCGCACCGCATCGTCCAGCCAGTTGGACTTGCAAGCCCAGCTGGCAGATCTCCAGTGGCACCAGTCTCAGCAAGAACTGATCCTGAGGGTGAGCAAGGCCCATTTCGACGTGCTGGCCGCTCGCGTGGCATTGAAAGCCGCACAGAGCGAACAGGCCGCGGCCAAGCGGGCACTGGGCGAAGCGAAAGAGCGTTTCCAAACAGGTGGCGTGCCAGTCACCGCAGTCCACGACGCCTAGGCCCGGCACGACATGGTGGCAACTCAGGTCCTGGCGTCTCAAGACGCACTGACGCTGAGCAACGCGGCCTACGTCGACATCACTGGCTTGCCTGCCGAGCAGGCAGTCGATCTGCCGATGTCCTTCGATTTGGTTCAAGCGCTCCCGCCCTTGGAAGAATGGCTTTCACGCGCACAGTCGGACAGTCCCCAAGTGATTCAGGCGCGCTTGGCCGCCGATTTGGCCCGCGCCGATGTGGCGCGACATGGGGCGGTGGCTGGCGCCACCTTGGACCTGGTGGCCAGAGCCAGTGATGACCGCATCGTGGGCAGTGGTCCTTATGCGAATGGCTCAGACAACGCCAAAGGCAGTTCGGGGACGCGCTGGGTTGGCCTTCAGCTCAATGTGCCCTTGTTCACCGGCGGCGTGCGGTCCTCGCAGGAGCGCGAGTCGATGGCCTTGGCCGACAGGGCGCAGTCGCAGAGTGAGGCCGTTCGGGTCGACGTGAGTCGGCAGACCCGCGCTGCGTGGTTGGCCGTGAGCACGGGATTGGCTCGTGTGCGAGCACTGGAGCAGGCGCGTTTGTCGGCTGGCAAGCGCCTGGATGCGAGTCGCACCGGCTTTGAGGTGGGTGACCGCACGGTGCTGGACCTGCTGGATGCCGAACGCGCGTTGCAGACAGTTGATGTGAACTTGCAGCAAGCCCGCCATGCGGTGCTGCTCGGGAGATTGAACCTGGCTGCCGCTTGCGGGGGCTTGGACGAGGCAGCGCTGAGCGCCGTGAACCTATTTTTTGCAGACCAGAGCTTGCCGTGAGAGGTTGATTCAGGCCAATTGCCCCAACCCCAGGGCAAGTGGCCTTTCAGCGTGGGGCTGAGGAGGCGGGCCATGGAGCAATTCGTTGTATTGGGCGCAGGAACAGGTGGCATGCCCGATACCTACGAATTGCGCAACAAACTCGGCGCCGAGCCCGGGCGCAACTGGAGGTCCAGACCAATCGCCAGCCTGCTTGCGCGACCTTGCACGGCAGATCCCGCGCTGGGTCAGCGTCCGCCTTGTCCGGGGATGGTTTGATCATGTGCCACGCGACCCAGCACATGGTCAAAGCGAAGGCCGCCAGCAACGGGCGGTTGGGGAGGTACTGCGCCAGAGCAACACCGATCGGCGCCCACCGCCGATGCGATGCCAACAGCAGCCAAGCCCACTGGGCCAGCTTGCTGCACGGACAACTGCAGGCCGACTACCAGCCCGCGATCAACAACCGTGCGCGCAGGGTCACGACGGGCCGCCATCTTCATGCGTTCACTTGACCTTGCAGGACGAGATGCCAAAGGGCAGATAAGCTGGGCACCAGCCGATCAGGCCGGTCGCCAGTGGGACCACGCCGATCCAGCCCCACACGCCAACCACGCCAGTGGCCGCCAAGGCAATCAAAGCAACACCTGCGCCGATACGTGCCATGCGGTCGATGCCGCCAACATTGGATTTCATGATGATCTCTTTCAGGAGGTTTGGATTTCAAGCAGGACGGCCGACTTGGCCGTCACATGCTTGGAAAAAGGCGCTGGCACGGCCACCCGAGCGGCAAAATGCCACCAATGGATGCGGCAAGTGGGCGCAAGCCTGCCGATAGGCTTCGACCTGGACGGCGCTCAGCATGGGGTTGGGGACCGGAAAGTGCACGTAGTGCATGCCGTTCGCCTTGGCCTCAGCCTCAATGTCGGCGCTCAGGGGCTGACCGGGGCCACCTTCGCCATCGGGGCGGTTGTTGATGATGCTCTTGTAGCCCTGCTTGGCCAGCACGGCGACATCGGCAATCGAGATTTGCCCGCACGCCGTGAACTCGGGGCACAAGACGGTGGTAGGGACGCTCAAGGTCATGGTTTGTTCCTTACTTTACGTTGAGGGGAGGCAGGGCTCGCAGGCATGCTCGTGGGCATCGCAGCACCACAAAGGCGACCGTGCAGCACTTGCATCACTGCTTCGGCGTCTTCGCTGATCAGCCTGTAGTAGATGTTTTTCCCTTGGCGGCGTGTGTCGACCAGCCCTTCAGCTCGAAGGACGGTCAGTTGCTGTGACAGGGTCGGCTGGCGGATTCCCAAATCCTCTTCCAGTTCGCCCACACAGAACTCTCCTTGAGCCAATCGGCACATGAGCACCAGGCGATCAACGTTGGCCAGGACCTTGAGCAGTGCACAGGCCTTTTCTGCGGACTCTTGCAGAACTGCCAGGTCGGGCTTGGGCACGCATTGCATTGACGGTGAAGGTGTTTTCACATTCATAAAAGTTATTATGTTGACAAATATATTGTTTGTCAATAAAGTCATTGCGTCATCCAAAGGATATCGGGTACGCGCCTCCATGAATACCACCCAAGCTCAGGTTCAGTCCTTCTTTGACGATGCCACTGGTACCTTCACGCACGCTGTCTTTGACCGTGTGGGAGGGCATGGCGCCATCATTGATCCGGTTCTTGGTTTCGATCCACGCAGTGGCCGCACGTCGCACGAGTCGGCAGACACCGTGATCGCGTTCGTGAGGGCGCAGCAACTCGCCATCGGGCGATCGATTGATCGTGTGCAGAAGGTGTTCAAGTCGCTGTTCAATCTGGAGCCAGAGTTCGCGGTTGACGGCTCGCAGTTCGATCATTTGTTCGGCGATGGAGAGGCCTTTTCCATCGGGACCTTGGTGGCAACGGCTTGGCATGTGCCTGGTCACACGCCTGCCGAATTGGCGTACCTGGTTGGCGATGCGGTGTTCGTGGGCGACACGCGCCTGTACATGTGTCACGACTATCCCCCGGTGGCCCGCCCAAGCCAAGCGATGAGTACCGTTGCCGCTGCAACGTGCAGACAACATCCACATCAGAGAAGGCGTGACAGAGGGGCAGTTTGTCGAGCAGCGTCTAGCCAGAGACGCTACGCTGGCCATGCCCAACTTGATACTGCCCTCTATCCAGGTGAACATCCGCGCCGGCCACTTGCCGCCCGCCGAGTCCAATGGCACGCGGTATCTCAAGCTTCCGATCGACACACTTTAAGGAATCCAACATGTCAGACCAAGACGTCAGGGTGACCCTGGCTCAGCAGCAGGACTACCAATTCAAGATCGAGTTCGGTGCAACTGTTCCGTCAATCCTGGGCGACGAACCTGTGCCACTTGGTCAGGGCTTGGGGCCTTCGCCGGTGCAACTTCTGGCGGCCGCAGTGGGCAACTGCCTGTCTGATTCTTTGCTCTTCGCTTTGCGAAAATTCAAACAACGCCCTGATCCCCTGAGTTGCAGCATAGACGCCGTGGTGGGACGCAATCCGGAAGGTCGGGTACGGGTGTTGTCGATGCATGCTCAACTGCAGTTGGGGGTGGCCGCGGAAACGCTTGAACACCTTGATCGCGTCCTGAGCCAGTTCGAGGCCTACTGCACGGTGACGCAAAGTGTGGGGCAGGGCATCCCCATCACCATCGAGGTCCGTGATGTGACTGGCGCATTGCTCAAGCCGACCGCGCCATGAGTTCTTGGGACCAATAGTTCGCTGGCGCGGACTACAAGTATGGGGTGAAGCCCAATCAGTTCCTGATGGCGCAGGCCAGATCGCGCTGTCAGAGGCTTCGGCCTTCGCCTGCTTCCTCATGCGTGCTGCCATCACGGATGTGATAGAGCCGCTTGAAGGTCGGGATGATCTTCTCGTCGTGCGTCACCACGATGATGGCTGTGTGGTACTGCAATGCCATCTGGTTGAGGAGGCGCATCACCGCCAAGGCTCGCTCGCTGTCCAGCGGTGCGGTAGGCTCATCAGCCAGTATGACGGGTGGCCGATTGGCAAGCGCCCGGGCAATCGACACGCGCTGCTGCTCGCCACCGGATAACTCCGAAGGCTGAGCCTTCGCCCGATGGCCGACGTCCAGTGCAAGCAGCAACTCTCGGGCTCGTTCACGTGATTCGGCATTGGAGCGGCCTGCCAGCATCGGCAGCAAGGCCACGTTGTCTGTCACGTCCAGAAATGGGATCAAGTAGGGTGCCTGGAAGACGAAACCGATGCTGTCACGCCTTAGTGCGCGCAGATCGGCGATCTTCCAGCCATCGTCGTAGATCGTTTCGCCGCCCAGCACCATCTTGCCGCCGCTGGGTTCAATGACGGCGCCCAGGCATTTCAGCAGCGTGCTCTTGCCCGAGCCTGACGGGCCGATCAAGCCGACGACCTCGCCGGGCGCAACGCTCATGTTCACGTCCTTGAGCGCATCGACGGCGGTGTCGCCCTTCCCAAAGCGCTTGCGCAGGTGCTCAATGCGGATGCCAAGTTCGCTCATGTGCGTACCGCCCACTCATGCCAGCGGTGCTGCCCCCACCCACTGGGGCCGTGAACGCACTGAAGGGTCAAGGTGCTCATGTCAGCCCCCGATCGCCGCGGCAGGGTCGACCTTGAGGGCCACCCGGATCGCCAGTGTGCTGGCCAGCGCACAGATCACCACGACGACCACCAAGCCACGCACGGCATCACCCGGCTCCAGCAGCACGTACTTGGGGAACACTGGCGCCCAGAAAGTGGCGGCCACCTTGCCGACGATGAAGCCGATCAGGCCCAGGCCCAGCGCCTGCTGCAGGATCATCCCGGCGATCGTTCGGTTGCGCGTGCCGATCAGCTTGAGCACCGCGATCTCGCGGATCTTGCCCAAGGTCATCGTGTAGATGATGAAGGCCACAATGGCCGCACTGACGATCGCCAGGATAACTAGGAACATGCCGATCTGCTTCGCCGACGTGGCGATGAGCTTGGCGACGAGGATCTCTTCCATTTGCTCTCGTGTGAAGGCCTCCAGGTGTCGCCACCGGCGCACGTTTTCGGCCACGTTTTCGGCGTCGATGCCGGCTTGCACTTGCACCAGGATGGCGTTGACATTGCGGTTGTTTGCCTGTGAGGCCTGGATCGCTTCCAGCAAACCAGGTACGCCTGGGCGATTCAGGCTCGGGTTGGCCGCAGTGCGTACGCGTTCGTTGACGATGGCATCGTTGTCCTTGAGGAACTGCGCCTCTTGTGCGTCCTTGAGCGGGATGAACACCATCGGATCGCCTCCCGATGACACCATGCGCCGGGTCAGGCCGACGACCACATAGTCGTGGCGCCGGATGCGGATGCGCTCACCCAGCACGAAGCCCGTGCGCACGTCAGCCACGGCCTCGTAGTGGCTGCGCGTGATGTGTCGCCCGGCAACCAGATAAGCAGGCTCACCCGGCTGCCCGGGCTCGAAGCCGACCACCATGGCACGCACGTCGTCGTCAGCGCGGTTCACCGTGGCCGCGCCCGTCGCCTTGGCGCGCCGCACCTGCATCGTCAGGTAGGTCACGTTCGCCGCGCGCGACACGCCCGGCATGCCCAGCACACTGCGTACCGCATCGTCACGCAAGCTCGACGCCTCCGCATAGGGGCCCTGGGTGTCTTGCTGCACCACCCACAGGTCGGCACCGCTGTTGTTCAACAGCGCTCGCGCGTCATCAACCATGCCGCGGTACACGCCTGCCATGGTCAAGGTCACGCCTATGAGCAAGCCCAGGCCGAAACCTGTGAGCACGAACTTGCCCCAGGAATGCAGAATGTCGCGGCCAGCCAGACTGATCACGGCCCCACCCCTGTGAGCGAGTCGACAACCTTGATACGGCTGTGGGCGCCGATGTCCTTCTCACTGTGCACAACGATGGTCGCACCTGGCTTCACGCCTTCAAGCACCTGCACCTGGCCGTCCAGGCTAGTCTGACCAATGCGGACCGGTGCAAATCGCAATCTGCTGCCCTCGATCATCCACACGCCGGTCTGAGCCTGCATGCGCTTGATGGCGGCGTTGGGCAGCAACACGGCCTGAGCCGTGGTGGGCAGAGTCAGGGTCACCTCGGCGAGCTCGCCCACTGACAGGCTTGCTGGCCGGTGGTCCAAGCTCACCTGTGCCACGCGCTCCTCAGTCACACTGTCGCTGACCACTTCGACGCGGGCGACCTTGCCCGTCAGGGTCTGACCCGGGTTCGAGCGCAGCACCACATGCGCAGACAGGCCGGCGGCAAGCCCAGCCGAACGGCCCTGATCCAAGCGCACCTTGACCCACAAGGACGAGGGCTCGATGACGCGCAGCACTGCCTGCCCGGCCACCACGGTCGATCCTGGTTCGGCATCACGGCTGGTCACCATGCCGTCGGCCGGCGCCAGCAGGCGAACGTTCGCACGCTGTTGACGCAGCCCCGCGCGTTCGGCCGCCAGACGCTGCTGATCCTGCCTGGCCGCAGCGAGGTTCGCATCGGCGGCACTGACGATGGCCTCTGCCGATGACTGCTCCTGCAGACGGACTTCCACGGCGCTCTTGCTGATGAAGTTCTGCGCACCCAGTTCAACATAGCGGCGCGCATTGACCGACGCGAGTTCTTTCCTGGCCAGTGCGTCGTGGCGTTGCGCGTTGGCCGCGGCCATGGCGCTGCCGGCGCGTGCCACCGAAGCGTCCAGTGCGGCCGAGCGTTCGTCCAGATCCACGGGGTCCATCTCGGCCAGCAACTGGCCCGCCTTCACGCTGTCACCCACATCGACAGCCACTGCACGCACGCGGCCTGCCACTGTCGGCCCAATCAGGTAACTTCGCCGTGCTTCGACCGTGCCAATCCCAAACAACGCTGGGGCGAGGCGGCCTTCGGCGGCCTTCACAACCGTGACGCGCGTTGGCGCCAGCGGCCCTGAGCGCATGACGACGAAGGCCAGCGCCGCAGCCACGGTGAGCCCGAGCAAAGCCAGGGCGAGTCGACGGGTCCCGATAGGTGAGAGCTTCATGATGCGTCCCCGAGGCTGCGCAGATAAAGGGCAAAGACGCGGTCGGCCTGCTGGCGCATCGCCGTGTTGTGGCCGACCAGCATGGACTGCAGCACCAGGCCTTGGATCAGCCCGACAAAAGTGGTGGCCGCAGCTTCCTGATCGAGGTCGGCGGCAACCTGGCCCTGGCACATTGCCTGACCAAGGATGTCAAGCAACAGTTCACGGTAACGCTGCAGCAACGCGCGCACTGCCTGCTTGGTTGCGGAATCGCCCGGCTGCTGCAGTTCATGGAAGATCAGCCGCGGCACGCCCGGATGCGTGATGACGAAATCGACATGTGCGTGGAACATGGCTGTGAGTGCGCCCATTGGCGTGGATGCGGCGGCGGCGGCAGCTTCCAAATCCTGCATGAGGGCTTCGCGAACCCACAATACCGCCGCCACCCAGATCGCATCTTTGGTAGCGAAATGCTTGAACACGGCGCCCTGCGTGACTCCGATGGCCGTAGCAATGTCGGTCGTCGTGATCTGCGCCGGGCTGGTTTCGCGCGCCAAACGCAGGGCAGCCGCTACGATCGCTGCCTGGCGCTCTTCGGTTGGAAGGCGTGTCTGCACGGTGCAATCCAGTTCGGTAAGTAATAGATTACTTACTAGCATGCGTCGATTCTGGGTCAATCACCATGATCCACGTCAAGCCCTGCAGCAAGGCGCACCAAAGTGTTGACAGAATTTCTTGGGAATTAGGCTGCTTGATTTTTCAAAGTAGACCGATCCGTGTCGGCACCGCTCCAAGTCTGACTAATCACCTATACCGACTTCTCAAGAATCAGACGACAATGGCATTTTTAACAATGAAGTCCTTGTGAATAAATCAACTGCCCACCCCGAACTCGTCGCCTCTTTCAGGAAGGCGGAAATTGCTGCTGCTACCAAATTTGGATTAATCAAAGCCGCTGGAAACAAAGGACCAAAAGCCATTCAGACGGCCGTCGAAACCGCTTCAAAGGCCGCTAAACGCCGGGATTCGTTTGCAAAAAAGCTCAGTGACTTGGGTGTGATCCTCACGATTGAATGAGGCGCATATCAAGTTAGCTTTGCGCCAGTTCTGTCATTTGCTTTAACCAGGTGGTGCGCTGGTTCGCCGTGGACTTCACAACGGGGCTCATGTAGCGAACCTGCTTGAGCTTGATCCCGCAAAAGCGGAGGATTGGGTATTTGAATTGCCTGACAACAGGGCTGCCGTAGAGCCAGCGGTCGATCCAGCGTGGCGTGTCCATCGTGATGATGAGGCGAGCTGTGCGGCCAGTGAGCATCGGCGTCAAGCCTTTGCCCTTGGGCTCATATTTAAAGGCGAAACCGGGTAGCAGCGTGCGGTCCAGAAAACCTTTGAGTAAGGCGGGCATGCCACCCCACCACAATGGGAAGATGAAGACGATCTCTTGCGCCCATTGCAGGTCTGCTTGGGCCGCTTGGAGGCTAGGCTCCAATGTCTGCGATCCCTTGTAGCCTTGATGCATCACAGGATCGAACTGCAGTTGGTTCAAGGTCAACAACTTAGCCTGATGACCGGCCTCTTGCGCACCTTTGAGATAAGACTGTGCAATCGCACCGCCAAAGCTGTCAGCAGCAGGGTGGCCGAGAATAATCAATACATGGCGGGTCATCGGTGTGGTCTGAAGTGATCAACAACACAGACGATAAAGCTTGCCCCCGCAGGCAAGGTCAAGCGTTATTTTTCAGCAGATGCGCCGCCAAGTCATCGCATTGCTGCATGTGATCAATCAGTTTAGGTATTGTTTGAGCCAACTCTTGGAGCGCGAGGTCGCGTTGTTGTAGCGCGGCGATGTCGCGCTGCAGGTTTTGGCGTTTGAGTGTGATCGCGTCAGCCAGACGGGGCCAATCAGGTGTGCAGTCGTCTTTGCCCAAGGCGCGTAACTCGGCCAATGTGAACCCCATCAGCTGTGCCTGCCGTATCAAACGGATGGCCTGAATCTGGGTTTGGTCATAGACCCGGTAGGTGCCTCTTCGTTGCACCCGTGGGATCAGGTCAAGCGACTCGTAGTGCCTGATGGCTTTGGATGAAACCTGTGTGACTGCTGAGGCTTGACCAATAGTGAGCATGGGTTTACTCAGCGGGGTTCGCTGTGGTGTTGGCGCAGCGATAATGATAGCCAATAGGATGGAGTCCAGAGGCAATATGAGTGACGTCAAGCTGTATACGGCCGCCGACGAGCAAGCCATGCGGATTGCGTTAGATCAGGCGCACAACGCGTGGCTGGCCGGTGAGGTGCCCGTGGGCGCCGTCATCATGCGGCATGGGCAGGTGATTGCGACGGGCTACAACCGGCCCATTACCACGCATGACCCGACCGCTCATGCTGAAATAGTGGCATTGCGTCATGCTTCCCAACTGCTGAGCAATTACCGATTGCCAGAGTGTGAGCTGTTCGTGACGCTGGAGCCTTGCGCCATGTGCGCCATGGCGTTGATGCATGCGCGCTTCAAACGTGTTGTGTTTGCTGCGACGGACCCCAAGACGGGCGTCGCGGGCTCTGTGATCGATCTGTTCGCCAACCGCCAGCTCAATCACCATACCGACATCATCGGTGGTGTGCTGGCTGAGGCCAGCAGCCAGATGCTCAAACAGTTTTTTGCTGAGCGCCGTACTCAGATCAAGGCGCAACGCGATGAGCGCCGAGCGGCATCTTCACGCCAAGCACTGCATGGTATGGATGTGATCGAGGGTGAGGCCGAGCCCCCGCTTGACTTGATCCCAATAGGCCAAGTCATTGAGGAGCCCGATCAGCATTCGCCGATTGAGATGCTTAGGAGCTGAACAGGAAGTTCAAAACGTCGCCATCCTTGACGATGTATTCTTTGCCTTCGGCGCGCATCTTGCCCGCATCTTTGGCGCCTTGTTCACCTTTGTACTGAATGAAGTCGGCGTAGGCAATGGTTTGCGCGCGGATGAAGCCCTTCTCGAAGTCGGTGTGGATCACGCCCGCTGCTTGAGGCCCTGTGGCGCCGACCGGCACGGTCCAGGCGCGCACTTCTTTGACGCCTGCGGTGAAGTAGGTTTGCAGGCCCAGCAGCTTGAAGGCTTCCCGAATGAGTCGGTTCAGGCCTGGCTCGGTCTGTCCCATCTCTTGCAGGAACATCAGCTTGTCTTCGTCGTCCATTTCGGACATCTCGGCTTCGGTCTTGGCGCAAATGGCCACGACCGGTGCATTTTGACTGGCCGCGTAAGCCCGTAAACGATCCAAGAACGGGTTGTTTTCAAAACCGTTTTCGTCGACATTGCCAACAAACATGGCAGGCTTGGATGTGATCAGGCACAGCGGTTTGACCAAAACCAACTCTTCTTTCGTGAAGGCAATGCTGCGCACCGGCTTCACGTCATTGAGCGCTTCTTGGCAGCGTTCCAGAACCTTGACCAAGGCGGCGGCCTCTTTGTCGCCAGAGCGTGCTGTTTTGCTGTAGCGGTGCAGGCTTTTTTCGACGCTGGACAAGTCGGCCAGGCAAAGTTCAGTCTGAATCACCTCAATGTCAGAGATGGGGTCAACCTTGCCTGCAACGTGGATGACGTTCTCATCCTCAAAGCAACGCACCACGTTGACGATGGCGTCGGTTTCGCGGATGTGAGAGAGAAATTTGTTGCCCAAACCCTCGCCGGTGGACGCGCCTGCGACCAAGCCGGCGATGTCGACAAACTCAACCACTGCGGGCAATATGCGCTCTGGCTTGACGACCTCAGCCAAGGCTTGAAGCCGAGGATCGGGTAATTCGACAATGCCCACATTGGGTTCAATGGTGCAAAAGGGATAGTTCTCGGCAGCGATGCCAGCCTTGGTCAAGGCGTTGAAAAGGGTGGACTTGCCGACGTTGGGCAGACCCACGATGCCACATTGGAGGCTCATGGATGTTCCTGATAAGTAGGTAAATGTGAGGGCGCATCACGAAGAGGTGGCGCGCCAAGCCGACTATTTTACGCGGTCGGTGGTGCTCGACCTTGATTTGATCCTTGCCTTTCGTGAATCCATATTAAATTACGGGCAAGGCAGGCCTCACTAGGCGAGGGCGTGCATGCTTGAAACGGGTTTTAAATATGACGGGCAGCGTGTGACGGGATTTGATGTTTGTGTCAGTGGTTCGGGTGCTGTGGCCATGAGCTTGGCGCTGTCCTTATCGGCCGAGGGGTTCCGAGTAGCTTGGGCGCGTGCGCCAGCACCTGTCAACCTGCCCGCATCTGATGTGCGCACGTATGCGCTCAACAGCCGCGCCATCGCCTTGCTAGGGCGCTTGCGCATTTGGCCTGCTCTGAAGCCGTATTCATCACCGGTGCAGGAGATGGTTGTGCGTGGCGATGAGGGGGGGGCGCTGTCATTCTCCTCGTGGCAGCAGTGCGTGAGTGAATTGGCTTGGATTGTGGATGCGGCCGCGCTAGATCGCTTGCTGGCAGAAGCGCTGCGTTTTGCGCCGCGCGTTGAGATCGTTCCACCTGTGTCTGACCAAGGTGCGCCGGTGCAGGCGTCCTTGCTGGCCATTTGCGAGGGCAAGCACTCCAGCAGCCGAGCGGCTTTGGGTGTGACGTTCTCGAAGCAGGACTACAGCCATTGGGGTGTTGCAGCACGCCTCACAGCCACCCAAGCTCACCAAGGCGTGGCGCGTCAGTGGTTTCGTTCTCCAGATGTGTTGGCCTTGTTGCCATTTAATCAACCAGACCCGTTGGCCTCATATGGTTTGGTTTGGTCTGTACCCAAAGTGCGGGCTGAACACCTGCTGACGCTGTCTGCTGCTGATTTTGAACAAGCATTGCAACAAGCGATTATCCAGTCGGACCCTGCTGCGGCCAGCATGGTTGGCACACTGAACTTGACATCACCCGTCGCGGCATGGCCCTTGGCTTTGGCGCAAGCTGAGCGTTGGACGGGCCCCGGTTGGGTGTTGTTGGGTGATGCTGCCCATCAGGTGCATCCGCTGGCTGGGCAAGGGCTCAACTTGGGGTTGGCTGATGTGGACGCCTTGGTGTCTATTTTGAAGCAAGCTAGACTGGCTGAGCCTTGGCGCACCCTTGGCGACGAGCGTACCTTGCGTCGCTATGCGCGCCAGCGTGAGTGGCCGACCAAAGCGATGGCGGGTTTGACGGATGGCTTACTCCATTTGTTTGCTGATGAGCGTCGCCCAATCAAAGACTTGCGCAATGCGGGCATGACGCTGGTTCAGCGCTTGGGCCCGGTTAAGAGTTGGTTGATTGGCCAAGCGCTCGACGCCTGAGCGCGCGAGGCCGTGGCGCCTAGGATGTGTTTGACATGTTTGATTTGTTTGATCAAAAGGACTGATGATGTTTGCCAAGTTTCGCGGTTTGACCGTGGCTGCTTTGACCTTGTCTCTGGTCGCCGCCGCGTGCGCGCAATCGGTGGATGTGCCGCCTGCCCAGTTGTCCGCCATCAAGCAAAAATTGGCGCAACGATTACCTGAATTGCCAGTGATCGAGTCGGCCCGCACCACGCCAATGAGCGGCCTGATCGAGCTGAAGGCTGGTAATAACGTGCTGTACACCGATGCCAATGGTGATTACCTCATCGAAGGCCAGTTGATCGACACCAAGTCCCAGCGCAACCTGACAGAAGAGCGCATGGAGGACATCAACCGCATTGATTTCTCATCACTGCCAATCAAAGATGCCATCGTGTGGAAGGCCGGTACTGGCAAAAGGCGTTTGGTTGTTTTTTCTGACCCCAACTGCGGATATTGCAAACAGTTGGAGAAAGAAATCCAGCAGATCAAAGACGTGACGGTCTACACCTTCATGATCCCGATCTTGGGCGAGGACTCCAAAGTTAAGCTTGACAACATCTGGTGCCTCGCCAATCGCACTCAAGTCTGGCTGGACTGGATGCTCAAAGGTGTGACACCTGCTCGCACCCTGGGTATGTGCGTTTCTCCGGCGCAGCGCAATTTGGCTTTGTCCCAGAGGCTGCGCGTGCAGGGTACGCCAGCCATGTTCTTTGAGGATGGCTCACGTTTGGCGTCCGCTGCAAGCGCTGCCGTGATTGAGCAACGACTGAGCCGCGCTACTGCGAAGAAGGGCAACTAAGCCCTTGGCTTTGGCGTGCGGTCAGTTCTGACCGCCGTCGCTACTGGATGCCTGCTGTGGTGGGCGGTCCATCTGCATATCCATGAACACATCATTGTTCGTGCGGGCCAGAATGCGAATCGGCAGATACTGAAGTGTCGGCGCAAACCAGATTTCCGCTGTGATGTCACCCTTGTCGTTGGCAACGCTGCGAGGTTTGACGTGGAAGGTGGGGATGTCGCCTAAGGGTGTTCGCAAAGTCTCCTCCTTGACCACGTCATAGGAGATGGTCACTGCCTTTTTCAGCAGCGCCAGTGGAACCTCAATGGTGTTGCCCACCTGTAGCAGTTCAGGGTTCATCATGAAACGGTAGGCCAATTGGATGAACTGACTGGCCGGATCCTGAATGCCTGCAGGCTTTGGTACATGCACCCCGGTGGATAGAATCACTTCGTCTGCTTCGAACAGCACTGTGCTCGGTGCATTAGATTTGAACAACAGCTTGTTCAGGTTTTCATAGCGTTTTGGTGACAGACCTTCCGGCAGGATTTCACCCTCGCTGGTCAGCCGCCAAGAACCCAATGGGGCAAAGCTGGGCCCTACGCTGGCGTCTAAGTGAACCTGATAAAGTTTGTCTTGGCGGATCCACTCCACTGTGGCCTGACCATAAATGGGGCCTCTGAAGAAGCCTTCCATTTTGTATGTGACACGTGTGGCTTTGGGCCAAACAAAAAGTGGTCCGGGTGGTGCGCTGGCTGCTGGCTGAGGGGTCGCTACGTCATGTGGCGTAACTTCTGGTTCGTTGTTGATGGCAACGGCGCTGCTTGCTGCTTCTTCTGCTTTTGCTACCGTCGGTGCCGAAGCTGGCTCCTCGGGTGCTGAAGCGACTTTGGCAGGTTTGGGCGATCGTCTCGGTTTCTTGGGCGCTTGGGATGTGGGTTTGATCAATGTTGGCGCTGCGGGTGCGACCGGTGGGGCGCTCAATTTGATCTCGGACACATAAGTCGTAGCCATCCGTTTGATTTCAGACGATGGCGCCAAGTCTTTCATCTCTTGCGCCAGCTCGTAGGTCAGCCACAGATGCACAAGGGCAACCAAGCCAGTCAGCAAGGCGAGAGCTCGCCAGCGATGTGCGCGCATCAGGCGTGTAGCCACGCCATTCGACGTGTCGTGGTGTCGCCGGCCGGGCTCACATCATGGAGCGACAACAGGACCAAGTCGCCCGAAGCCCCTGCTGGCGCTTCGTCTCGATGGCTCAGCGCGGGGACAGTAATCGCAAGCACACGTTGATCTCTGCTGATCAACAAGGTTTGGGTGCGCGACTCGTCGTACCAAGTGCCCAAGTCGTCGCTGCGCTTGACCCGCCAGCCGTCTAAGGCCAGTAATTCATCGCCTGCGCTCAAACCTACGCTTTCAGCCAAGCTGTGCCGCATGACCGCCATCACTTTGGTCCCACTGGTGCTGCCGGTGCCGTCTTGCAGCCTCATGCCCCATTGCTGTGCAAGGGGGGCTTGTTTGCAAATCCAATTGACGCCATGTTGATTCAATAAAGCCTGCAGCGGCAAGTCTTCGCACGACTCAGTCCAGCGGGTCAGCAAGGTTTGCCACGCATCCAAAAGGGGTGTGCCGTCTTTGCAGGGGATGACCATAGGCGATCGCTTGGCCTCATCAGCTAGCGCTTGAGCCACGTCTGCCTGTGTGATCGGGCGCCCTAGTTGCCACAGCCTGCGCATGACACCGTCTAAGGTCGGTTCGTGCCCATCCGTTGCGGGCAATTGGCGCAGTGCCAAATCCAATCCAAGCGCCACCAGAGAGCCTTTGGTGTAGTAGCTGACCGTTGCGTTCGCTGTGTTTTCGTCGGGTCGGTAGTAACGTGTCCAAGCGTCAAAGCTGGCTTGACCCAAGCTGTAGCTCAGGCGTCCTGGCGTGGCCAGCACCTGATTGATGGTCTTGCCGAGTAGCTTCAAATAGGTGCCAGCATCGATCAATCCTGTTCTCAGCAAGAATTGATCGTCGTAATACGAGGTGAACCCCTCGAAGAACCACAGCATGCGTGTATGGTTCTCTTGCGTATAGTCGTATGGCGCGAACTCAACAGGCTTGAGGCGTTTGACGTTCCACGTGTGAAAGTATTCGTGGCTGATCAGACCCAGCAGTGTGGTGTACGCCTCTTTATTGATCGCGCGACCCGTGCGCGGCAAATCTTTGCGGCAGCAAATCAAGGCTGTGCTTTGCCTGTGCTCTAAGCCGCCGTAGCCATCCTCAACCACATTGAGCATGAACACGTAGTGATCAAACGGTGCTTTGCGCCGACCATGCCAGAAGGTGATCTGTGCTTCGCAAATACGGCGTGTGTCATCTAGCAGACGTTGACCATCTAGATCACTGGTCGCACCTGACACCACAAACTCGTGCCGCACGCTTTTGACTGTGAACTCGCCACGCCAGAACGTACCGAGCTCAACCGGGTGATCAACCAGTGCATCGTAATTGGGCGCTTGATAGTCGCCGATACCGTGGGCGTTGACCTTGATGGCGGGCAGGGCAGTGGCCACTTGCCACCCCTTTGGTAGGCCGGTGATCTTCAGTGATTGGGGTTGATCCTCAAACCCTTGCGCTTGAAGGAATACCCCGGTGCCATTGAAAAACCCGCGCTGCGCATCGAGATACGCTGCGCGCACTGATGTGTCAAAGGCGTAGACCTCGTATTGCACTGTCAAAGGCGATTGGCCCTGCGTGTCGACTTCCCAGCTCGACTTGTTCAGTGCAGTGATGGTGGCCTCACGCTGGCCTTGTTTGGCTTTCAGTGGCGACAAGTGTCGGGCGAACTCTCTCACCAAGTAGCTGCCAGGTATCCAGACCGGCAGGCTGAGTCGCTGCTTAGGTTGTGGCTTGGTAATGCGCAGGGTCACCAAAAAACGGTGACTGTGAACGTCAGCTACTTCAATACGGTAATGGATCATGGTCAGACTTAGATTTGGGCCGCAGCCAAGAAGCAGCTGATGCTTGACAAAATGGTCAAACGAAACCGCAAGGTCAACCAGCCCGAAACCCCCAGCTCACGGTAACGTTGGCGGTCAGTGAGGTAGCAGGTGACCAGCAATACACCCATGAGCACCAAGCCAGCATGGGGCGGCATCAGCAGAGCCATCCACGCCGCCAAGCAATAAGCCACCCCCGTCCACATGGCACGCTTGTGCTTGTCAGGTAGTTCATGGCCTGTAGCGGACTGCCACATGATCAAACCCCATGGCACGCCACCCAGAAATGCCACAACCAGTGCAGCGTAGCTACTCAAGGCCCGTACAACGAAGATGAAGGGCTCATCACCAACTCGGCCAGCCAATAACCAAATGAAAAGGGTGCCGCCGACAAAGGGAATGAGGCCAGCGTAGCTCAGCCTGAGTGCCAGTACGCTGGGTTCGGCATGGTGGTGCTCTTGTAAAGACGGGTGGGTTTGGGCAGTCATGCTGGGTCAAGCGGGGTGCAGGTCACATTGTGGCAAGAAGTCGGTCGGTTGGTGTGCATCAGGGTGCCAACCAGCTGAATACCGCTGGAATATTGTCCGGCAGTGTCAAGCCATGCTTTTTCCATCCTGCCACGTTGTCTGTGCGGCTCCAGCCCTGGGCTAAAGTCAGGCCGCAACTCACACTCAACAGCGTTGTCGGCTGCAAATGCTCCAGCAAAGCCTGCCAAACGTGGGCGTTTCGGTAGGGCGTCTCAATCACCAGTTGTGTTTGCTGTAGCTTGCGCGACACCTGATCAAGGGCGCGAATTCGTTGTCCACGCTGGGTCACGTCGACAGGCAAGTAGCCTACAAAGGCGAAACTTTGACCTTGCAGGCCGCTTGCAGCCAGAGCCAAAACCAAGGAGCTTGGCCCTGATAGTGGCAACACAGTGATACCTGCGCGGTGGGCGGCCAAAACAACCGATGCGCCTGGGTCCGCCACGCCTGGCAAGCCCGCTTCCGAGATCAGCCCCAAGTCGTGTCCAGCCAATGCTGGCGCAAGCAATGCAGCCATTTGTTTGTCGGACTCCACCTCGGGTCTGGCTGGGGCGCCTTTTTGGGCTCGAGGCAAAACTTGGATGTCCTGCTCCTGCAAAGGTGTGCTCAATGGGGTGACTTCACTGACTCTGTTGATGAATGCACGAGTCGTTTTGGCATTTTCTGCCACCCAGTGCTTCAGCTTGGATGCGGCGTGAATGGCGCCCATGGGCAGCACATCCCTGAGATCGGGTAAGGCTTGCCCGTCCTCGCCGACGCAGCCGAAGTCCAGCGTATTGGGGATCAGCAGCAGGCGGCCTTTTGTCTCAGACATGTCTCTTTGGTCGGTCATGGTTGGTTGCATGTTTTGTCAGGTTGGATGAGCCGTTGTTCCGTCACACAGATCGGATCGCCACATCAGGGGGTCTGCGCCAGCTTCACGCATCAGCCTGCTCGTTATGATCATTGGCAGCCCAATCAGGGCCGTGGGGTCATCAGACTCAATGCGGTCAAGTAAAACGATGCCCAAGCTTTCTGCTTTGGCGCTGCCAGCACAGTCATAGGGCTGTTCGGCTAGGAGGTATGTCTCGATGTCCTTGTCAGTCAGGTCTCGAAACTGAACCTTGACCGTGCTGACTTGAGTTTGAATGAAGCCACGCAATGGACGCACCACACAAACCGCTGTGTGGAATAGGACGATTTGCCTTCGCATGGCCTGTAGTTGGGCTCGGGCGCGCTCATGGTTGCCCGGTTTGCCCAGTGGCGCCTCATTGAGCTCGGCCACTTGATCTGATCCGATCACCAAAACATCGGCCTGCTTATATTGATCCGCCACATCTTGCGCCTTAGCTTGAGCGAGTCGCCAAGCCAAGCTGCGAGGCGACTCGCCATCCAGCGGCGTCTCGGCTATACGCGGTGCGCAGGTTTCAAACGGCAACCCCAGTCGGCCGAGCAAATCTCGTCTGTAGGGAGAGGTCGATCCCAGGATCAACCTAGGCCAAGTATTTGTGGTCATCCCTGTATTGTCACTTCGTCTGCCGACCTTTACATTGCCCTAAACTCTCGCCCATGAAAGAATCTACCTTTGCCCCCCGCAATTTGGACATGGGGGCCTACATCGAATCAGGCGAACCCCTCTCGGGCATCCTGAGAACGGCTGATTTGCCGCGGATATCTGCCGGCTTGGCTTTGGACGTGGATCCGGCTACCTTGGCTGAGATAAGTTGGTCTGCACAAGGCCGCCAAGTGCCTCAACGCACAGGCGGCCCGTTGTTGATGCTTGACTTGACGGCTCACGCGGAGTTGGCCTTTGAGTGTCAGCGGTGCTTGCATGCTGTGACCCTGCCAGTCAGTTTTCAATGCACCATCCGTTTTGTCAAAGACGAGGCGACTGCAGCACAGTTGGACACTGACGCGCAAGAGGATGTGCTTGCACTCGATCGGCACTTTGATTTAATCGAGTTGATCGAGGATGAATTGATCATGGCGCAGCCCATCATCCCTCGGCATGAGCAATGCCCCACCGATGTTGCCGCACTGATGAACTCAGAAGCTTTGGACGCATCACCTCAAGCTGACCAAGACGGTCAATCTGACCGAGAGAACCCCTTTGCAGTTTTGGCTTCCCTGAAAAAGGGCAGAGTTTGATTTGATTGCTTTGGTGTACTCGTGCTAGAATCGCTAGTTCTTCGGGTTACACCGGACTGAATTTCAATTTTTCAACACTTGCGGACTGCAAGTTAGCCAGTTTTCTGTTTGCGCTTTCAAAATTCAAGCGTTTGCGATTTTTGTGCTGGCAACGGTGCGGTCTGACAAAACCGCGGGCTGCTCAAGTCCGCTCATCTGGAGTCCATCATGGCTGTTCAGCAAAATAAGAAGTCGCCCTCCAAGCGCGGCATGCACCGTTCGCACAACGCACTGGTTACACCGGGTACGGCTGTGGAATCCACAACAGGTGAAATCCACCTGCGTCACCACATCAGCGCCACCGGTTTTTACCGTGGCCGCAAGGTTCTGAAGACCAAGGCTGACGCCTGATTTTTGGGGCTGACCCGGTTTAGCCGGGCATAGAAGCAAAGCAAAGAGGGCTGGGTCGACCGATTTTATCGGTTCACCAGCCCTTGTTTATTTGTGCTTTCTGTTCATTTATTGCTTGGCGAAGCGGGCCGCTCCGATTGAACCAGGCTGATACCGTATCTGCTCATGTCTGTAACAGCGACTACCCCATCCAAATCGACCCCGACCTCACGTTCGTCTGACGGTGTTTTGTCACCTGTTTGTGTGGTGGTGGATTGCATGGGGGGCGACCATGGCCCGTCGGTGACACTGCCAGCCAGCCGTGCATTCATTGACAAGCACCCTGAAGCCACATTGATCATCGTGGGTCTGCCTGAGGCGATAGAGCCTGCGCGCCACTGGCCACGCACCACCTTGGTGGCTGCCTCTGAGGTGGTTGCCATGGACGATGCGGTTGAAGTGGCTCTGCGACGCAAAAAAGACTCATCGATGCGTGTGGCGATCAGCCAGCTCAAGGCTGTCGGTGACAAGGCGCCTGTAGGGCACGTTTGTGTCTCAGCAGGTAATACAGGTGCCTTGATGGCGTTAGCGCGTTACTTGCTCAAAACAATTCAAGGTATTGATCGCCCCGCCTTGGCAACGGTTTTACCAAATCAAAATGACGGGTTCACAACCCTGCTTGATCTGGGTGCCAATGTGGACTGCTCGGCCGAGCACTTGCTGCATTTTGCCGTCATGGGCAGCGCCTTGGTGTCTGCGGTAGATGGCAAAGATCGCCCCAGCGTTGGCTTGCTTAACATCGGCGAAGAAGTGATCAAAGGCAGCGAGGTCATCAAAAAAGCCGGTGAATTGTTGCGCCAAGCCCATGATCGAGGCCTGATTAATTTCTACGGCAACGTAGAAGGCAACGATATTTTCAAAGGTACGGCGGACATCGTGGTATGCGATGGCTTCGTGGGTAACGTCGCATTGAAGACCTCTGAAGGCTTGGCGACCATGTTCGTCTCCTTCATCAAGCAGGAGTTCGGTCGCAATTTGTTCACCAAGTTGGCGGCTTTGGTTGCCATGCCGGTGTTAACGCACTTTAAAAACCGAATTGACCATCGCCGATACGCTGGCGCTGCCTTGTTGGGTTTGCGTGGTTTGGTATTTAAAACCCACGGATCGTCCGATAAATTGGCTTTTGAAGTGGCTTTGAATCGCGCTTATGATGCAGCCCGTCACAGATTGTTGGACCGGGTTCATGACCAGATCGCAGCGGCACTCGACAGCTTGCCTTCAGCGGCAAGCGGAAAAAGTGATTCCGAGGATGTGGAGCAAAAGGCCTGATCCCTTATTGAATGTCATCACGACAAACGACTGAAGCACAAAGCGCATTGCCATTGCCTAGATCGGGAAGGCGATTTTCCCGCATAGCCGGAACGGGTAGCTATTTGCCCCCAACTCGCGTCAGCAACCAAGATTTGGTTGATCGGTTGGCCGCTGACGGTATCCAATCATCGGGCGACTGGATCGTTGAGCGCACGGGCATCCATGCTCGCCACTTCGCCGAGCCTGATGTTACCTCCAGCATGTTGGGGCTGAAGGCTTGCCAGCGAGCCATAGCGGCTGCTGGCATCACAGCCGCGGACGTCGACCTCATCATTTGCGCCACATCGACACCGGATATGGTGTTCCCCTCCGTGGCCTGTTTGATTCAGCGTGAGTTGGGTATCCATGGTTGCGCTGCCTTTGATGTGCAAGCGGTTTGCTGTGGCTTTATCTACGCACTGACCGTCGCAGACGCCATGATTCAAAGTGGCGCGGCAAGCAAGGCCCTTGTCGTTGGCGCCGAAGTGTTTTCTCGGCTGCTCGATTTCAAAGACCGTACTACTTGCGTGCTATTTGGTGATGGTGCTGGCGCTGTCTTGCTTGAGGCCTCAGATAGGCCGGGCATCGTGGCCTCTAAGCTGCATGCAGATGGCCAATACGCGCACATCCTTAACGTGCCTGGGCACGTCTCTGGCGGTCAAGTTTTGGGTGATGTCACCCTGAAAATGGATGGCCAAGCCGTCTTTAAACTGGCCGTCAACTTGCTTGAGCAGACCGCACATGAGGTGTTGGCGATGGCGGGGCGTGACGCATCCAGTGTGGACTGGTTGATCCCTCATCAAGCCAATTTGCGCATCATGCAAGGCACGGCGAGAAAACTGAAACTCCCCTTCGATAAGGTTATTGTGACCGTTGATCAGCACGGCAATACATCAGCTGCGTCCATTCCGCTGGCGCTTGATCATGCTGTGCGCAATGGGCAAATCCAGCGTGGGCAGTCCCTTATGCTTGAGGGTGTCGGTGGCGGATTCGCGTGGGGCGCGGTGTTGGTCGACTATTGATTGGCATCCAATTTAGTCGCTATCCGTCAAACAAAGAAGTAGCAAGGATCATTCATGACAGCATTTGCATTTGTATTCCCTGGGCAGGGCTCCCAAGCTGTTGGCATGCTCGACGCCTGGGCTGGCCACGCGGCGGTGCGTGACACTCTGGCAGAGGCATCCGACGTGCTGGGCGAAGACATCGCTCAGTTGATTGCCCAAGGCCCTAAAGAGCGGCTAGACCTGACTACCCAGACTCAGCCTGTGATGTTGACCGCTGGGGTGGCCTGTTGGCGTGCGTGGGTAGCTGAAACGGGTTTGATGCCCTCGGCACTTGCAGGGCACTCATTGGGTGAGTACTCGGCTTTGGTTGCGGCTGGTGTTTTGACATTCAAGGACGCTTTGCCTCTGGTGCGTTTCAGGGCTCAAGCCATGCAAGAGGCTGTGCCTGTTGGTGTGGGTGGTATGGCCGCCATTTTGGGGATGGGTGCCGATGCCGTGAAAGCTGGCTGTGCTCAGGCTGCGGCTGAGACAGGAGAGGCAGTTGAGGCCGTCAACTTCAACGACCCCAAGCAAACCGTGATAGCAGGGACCAAGGCTGCTGTTGAAAAGGCTTGCGAGGTCTTGAAGGCCGCAGGTGCCAAGCGGGCATTGGTGTTATCCGTTTCGGCACCATTTCACTCTAGCTTGATGAAGCCGGCGGCCGATCTCCTCAAGGAGAAATTGGCCGCAACCCATTTTTCTGCGCCGCTGATCCCTGTTGTCAACAACATCGACGTGATCGCGGCGACGACACCAGACGTGATCCGTGATGCGCTGTATCGCCAAGCGTTTGGTCCTGTGCGTTGGGTGGAAACTGTCTTGGCCTTGAGGGCGCGCGGTTTGACTCATGTGCTTGAATGCGGTCCAGGTAAAGTGCTTTCTGGCATGGTCAAGCGCATTGACGCTGAACTGGTGTCGGCCACTATTTTTGATCCGGCTTCGTTGCTTGAAGCCAAGGGGATGCTGGTATGAGCACGGAATTCAAAGGACAAATTGCGCTGGTGACAGGCGCCAGTCGCGGTATCGGTCGTGCCATTGCCATCTGCTTGGCGCAGCGTGGCTTGAAAGTGCTGGGCACAGCGACGACAGAGGCTGGTGCAGCAGGCATATCCGAGGCTTTAGCTGGCTTTGATGGCTGCAAGGGCTTGGTGCTCAACGTGACCGATGTTGCTGCGGTAGATGCCACGCTGGACCTTATCGTCAAAGAGTATGGCGGCCTGCATGTGTTGGTGAACAACGCAGGCATCACGCGCGATACCTTGTCTATGCGCATGAAAGATGACGACTGGGATGCGGTGATTGACACCAACCTCAAGGCTGTTTTTAGACTCAGCCGTGGTGTCATGCGCCCGATGATGAAGCAGCGCTACGGCAGAATCGTGAACATCACGTCGATCGTGGGCGCCAGTGGCAACGCCGGGCAAGCCAACTATGCTGCAGCCAAAGCGGGCGTGGCTGGCTTGACGCGGGCTTTGGCCAGAGAATTGGGCAGTCGCAACATCACCGTCAACTGCATTGCACCCGGTTTCGTCGATACTGACATGACCCGTGCGCTCTCTGATGAGCAGCACGCGGCCTTAAAATCACAAATACCGCTGGGCCGTTTGGGCCAGCCTGAAGACATCGCCGACGCTGTCGCCTTCCTTGCTTCACCGCAGGCTGGTTACATTACCGGTGTTGAGTTGCATGTCAATGGTGGCATGTACATGAATTGATTTTGAGATAATTTGGGGAGTCTCAATTTCCTTTTTTGATTGGTTCGACGTAATCACGCGTTGAACCGGTAAAATCCCCGGTTTACTTGCACCACCTCCTGGAGGAGTCATGAGCGATATCGAATCCCGTGTCAAGAAAATCATCGCCGAGCAATTGGGCGTGCCTGAATCCGATGTGTCCAACGAGAAGGCCTTCGTCGCCGATCTGGGCGCCGATTCGCTCGACACGGTGGAACTGGTGATGGCCCTCGAAGACGAGTTCGGTATCGAGATCCCCGACGAGGAAGCCGAAAAGATCACGACCGTGCAGCTCGCGATCGATTACGCGCTGAAGCACCAGAAGGCTTGAAGCCCCGCCTCTTTCGCATGCAGTTCCGTTTGCTTTTTTCGATCGAGACAGCCTGTGCACTCGCAGGCATGACTGCCCCATCCCGGGGGGGGCGATGAGCCGTCGGCGTGTGGTGGTCACGGGTCTGGGGCTGATCAGTCCGGTGGGCAATTCCATCGTCGATGCATGGTCCAACGTGGTGGCTGGCCGATCGGGCATCGCCGACATCACGCGCTTTGACGCTTCGGGATTCGCATGCCGCTTCGCCGGCGAAGTGAAGAACTTCAACGTCGAGGACTACTTCCCGGCCAAGGAAGCGCGGCACATGGACATGTTCATGCAGTACGGCATGGCCGCGTCGATTCAGGCTGTGCGTGACTCCGGCTTGAAGACCAACGACGAGCTGACTGAAGAGGAGGCCGAGCGCATCGGTTGCCTCGTGGGTTCAGGCATCGGTGGCTTGCCACTGATCGAGGACACCCATGCCGAATTGACGGCCCGTGGGCCGCGCCGCATTTCTCCGTTTTTCGTGCCCGCTTCGATCATCAACATGATCTCGGGCCACCTGTCGATCAAGTTCGGTTTCCAGGGTCCGAACCTGGCGATCGTGACGGCCTGCACCACCGGTCTGCATTGCATTGGTGAGGCGGGTCGGATGATCGAGTACGGCGACGTTGATGTGATGGTTGCCGGTGGCGCTGAAGCGACGGTTTCTCCCTTGGGCGTCGGTGGGTTCGCGGCAGCCCGGGCGCTGTCCACCCGTAACGAAGACCCAGCGACCGCTTCGCGCCCTTGGGACCGCGACCGAGACGGTTTCGTGCTCGGCGAGGGTGCCGGTGCGATGGTGCTTGAGGAGTACGAGCACGCGAAGCGCCGCGGGGCCAATATCTACGCAGAACTGGTCGGTTTCGGCATGGGGGCCGACGCCCATCACATGACGGCGCCCAGCGTGGACGGTCCGAAGCGTTCGATGCGTGCTGCGCTGCGGAACGCCGGGCTTGATGCAAACCAGATTCAGTATCTGAACGCGCACGGAACATCCACCCCACTGGGCGACGTGAATGAAACCAACGCCATCAAGCTGGCCTTCGGTGACCATGCGCACAAGCTGGTGGTCAGTTCGACCAAGTCGATGACCGGGCACCTGCTCGGAGGTGCCGGGGGGGTTGAATCGGTGTTCACCGTGCTGGCAGTTCGCAATCAGGTGGCGCCACCGACCATCAACATCTTCAACCAGGATCCGGACTGTGATCTTGACTATTGCGCCAACACGGCGCGGGACCTGAAGATCGACTTGGCGGTCAAAAACAATTTCGGCTTCGGTGGGACCAACGGCACGCTCGTCTTCAAGCGTGTCTGATGGCGAGCCGCAGCGCCTGTGATGCGAGCGGCGCCACCGTTTCAATTGAGCGTTCGGCGTTTTGCAGTATGGAACTGCACGCTGATCTCCGTCAGCGTCGTTGCGATGGTTGTCTGCAGCGCCTGGTTCGTCGGGCGTAACGACGACCTGCCTCCTTGGTGCAATGGGCTGATTTCTGTTGCCTTGTTCCTTGCGCTGGTTGGGGCCTGCGGGGCACTTCGGCGTCATCCGGTCCGATTGCGGTGGGACTCTCAGTGCTGGCATATCACCGAGTTCAACCGCAGGACCGAGGAAATCGGGCTGTCGCAGGTTCAGGTGATGCTTGACGCGGGATCGTGGCTGTTGCTGAAGTTCGTGCCGAAGGGGCGATTGAACCCGCTGTCAATGCACTGGCTGCCAGTGCAGCGGCGCGGCATCGAAGGCCAATGGCATGCTCTGCGCTGCGCGGTATATTCGCCGCGCCCTGGGGTGACTAGCCCCCTGGGCCTCGACGGCACGATCCGCATTGAATGACCGAATGAACGCCCCCGATGCCGACGCGCCGCTGATCGAACGTGTCAAGCAAGGCGATGTCAAGGCGTTCGAAATGCTCGTGGTCAAGTACCAGCGGCGGATCGAGCGACTCATCGGTCGCATGGTCAGAGACGTTGATCTGGTTCCCGACATCGCCCAGGAAACATTCATCCGTGCCTACCGGGCCATCCCGCAGTTCAGAGGCGAAAGCGCGTTCTACACCTGGCTCTATCGCATCGCGGTCAACACCGCGAAGAAGGCTCTGGGGGAACTCAAGCGAGACCTGCTGGTCACTGAATCGTCCCGTGCGTCTCGGGACGATGAAGATGAAACTTCCCGTACCGAGAACGAACTAACCGACGGCGAAACGCCGGAATCGCTGTTGGCGAGCAAAGAAGTGGCGATGACGGTCAACGCCGCCATTGAGGCTCTGTCCGAAGACTTGCGGCAGGCGATCACGCTGCGTGAGATCGAAGGATTGAGCTACGAAGAAATCGCCGAGTTGATGAATTGCCCCATCGGCACGGTGCGCTCACGAATTTTCCGCGCGCGCGAAGCCATTGCGTTGCGTCTGCGGCCTTTGCTGGATACCCGGTTGGGCGAACGATGGTGATCTGCGGGCCATCGACTGGCAGACGGCCAGTGGCGAAGGGGATGATCATGGGCGGAATTGGGGAATGACATGACAAACGACTCGGATTCCAAAGACGATGCGGCGCGCGCCCGGCGGCAAAATTTGTCGGCACTCGTCGATGGAGAGCTGACTGCCGAGGGTGTGCAGCAGCTTTGTGCTGTGTGGCGCACCGAGCCGTCCGCCCGTGAGGCATGGCATGCCTACAGCCTGATCGGCGATGTCATGCGTTCCGAGGATCTGGCTTCCGCAGCGGCTCACGATGAGCGGTTTCTGCGCGATTTGCGGCAATGCCTGTCGCGTGAGCCTGTCGTTCTCGCGCCCCATTCGACCGATCCGGAACGTGGTCTGGCGTCTGCTCTGCCGCGTCGCGGCAGTGTTCGATCCTGGTGGGCTCCAGCCGCAGTGGCTGCCGGCCTGATGGTGGCTGTCGGTGCGATGGTGACTACCCAGGCACCGCCTCAGTCGATGAGAGATTTCGTTCCGATGGCGGCGGTGCCGGCGAGTAACTCCTTGGGTGTCATGTCGGCTGCGCCACAGCTGGCCGTGTTGAATCCCCCCTCTGAATTGACTCCGGTGGCAACTGAACTGGTCTTCGACGGGCAGGTCATCCGCGATTCTCGACTGGATCGATATTTGCTCGCACACAAGCAGTTCTCAGGCAGTTCGGTGCTCGGCGCACCCTCTGGGTTCCTTCGCAATGCCGCCGCTGAAGTTCCTGCGCGTTGACGTGTTGAATTCGCAGATGTTTCGCCAAGACCGCTCATGGAGAGGGCTTGCGTGCTTGGGCGCTGTTAGCGTTCTGCTCGCGCTTGCTTTTCACCTGCCCGCCTGCGCGACGCCGGGAACGACGATCGAGCCGCGTGAAGTCCACGAATGGCTCATGCGAATCCACAACGCGGCCAGTCAGAGAAATTTTCAAGGCACGTTTGTGGTGAGTTCGCCGGGGTCGGTTTCCAGCGCGCGTATTTCACATTTCTACGAAGGTGCCGACCAGTTCGAGCGCATCGAGCCTCTGGAGGGACCGGCTCGGCAGGTGTTTCGCCACAACGGCATCGTGCACACCGTGTGGCCCGTCGAAAGGGTGACCTTGGTCGAGCAGCGCGACGTGCTCAATTCATTTCCTTCGCTGCTGTTGGATGGCGACGATCGGATCACCGATTTCTATGATGTGCAAGCCCAGAAGGGCGAGCGTGTGGCCGGTCACGATGCCAATGTGCTGATGCTGAAGCCACGAGACGAGTACCGATATAGCTACCGCCTGTGGGCGGAGCGGCAAAGCGGGTTGTTGCTACGCGTCGAAATCCTGAACGCGCTCGGCGAAGTGCTCGAAGTGTCCGCCTTCTCCGATGTGTCCATCGGCGTACGTTCTCAGCCTGACATCGTGTTGCAGCCGATGCGTAAGCTTGCCGGTTATCGCGTGATCAAACCGACGCTCCAGCCGACGGCGCTGGAAGTCGAAGGTTGGGAATTGCGCAAGACGGTGACGGGTTTCAGGCAACTGAGTTGCGTGCGGCGACCGCTCGAAGTGCTTCAGGCGCCCGACGGCAAGGCTGCGACGGCTGCCTCGCCTCAGCCGATCCCGGCAGTTCAGACAATCTTCTCCGATGGGATCACCTATGTTTCCATTTTTATCGAACCGTTCAATGCGGAGCGTCACCCTCGCCCGGTGGTCACCGTGGTCGGAGCGACGCAGACGATGATGAGCCGCCGCGGTGATTTTTGGGTGACCGTGGTCGGCGATGTTCCTGTCGTGACGCTGCGTGCATTCACGACGGCTCTCGACCGCAGGAAGTAAGGCTTCTTTCCGTTCGTCGGCGGAAGGCCGACGTGTGTCCATCCTAGCCATTCATCGCAAGAGCACCGATCATGCAAATGCAACTACACGAGACAAGACTGATGCGTCGGCTTTCCAGGCCATTTCCATTCTTCCGCCTGGGATGGCAGGCGTTGGTGTCCGCCGGCGTGCTGTTTATCGCCCTCGGATTTGGGATGTGGCCCCTGCCTGCGCACGCTCAGTCCTTGCCCGATTTTTCCGGTCTTGTTGAGGCGGTCGGACCGGCCGTGGTCAACATCCGCACCACGGAAAAGGCGCGGCCATCGCGTGGCAATGGTGCTCCGGAGGTCGACGAGGACATGCTCGAGTTCTTCAGGCGCTTCGGGGTGCCGATACCGGGGCAGCCCCAGGCACCGCGACGCACTCCTCAACAGCCACCGCAGCAGCAAGCGCCACAGCCTGACAGCGAACCCCAGCAGCGCGGCGTCGGATCGGGATTCATTCTGAACGGCGATGGCTATGTGATGACCAACGCGCATGTGGTTGACGGTGCTGAGGAAGTCTTCGTCACATTGACCGACAAGCGCGAATTCAAGGCGCGTGTCATCGGCGCTGACAAACGGACCGACGTTGCCTTGGTGAAGATCGAGGCTTCAGGTTTGCCCACAGTTCGTCTGGGGGACGTCAGCCGGCTCAAGGTCGGTGAATGGGTGATCGCCATTGGGTCGCCGTTCGGGCTCGACAACACCGTGACTGCGGGCATCGTCAGCGCCAAGGCACGCGATACCGGCGACTTCCTGCCCTTCATCCAGACCGACGTGGCGATCAATCCCGGCAACTCGGGCGGCCCGTTGATCAACATGCGCGGCGAGGTGATCGGAATCAACTCGCAGATCTACAGCCGATCGGGCGGCTTCATGGGGATCTCGTTTGCCATTCCCATCGACGAGGCGACCCGCGTGTCCGACCAGTTGCGTAGCAATGGCAGGGTCATACGCGGTCGCATCGGGGTGCAGATCGATCAGGTGACCAAGGAAGTCGCTGAGTCCATCGGTTTGGGAAAACCCGCCGGCGCAATGGTTCGAAGCGTCGAGTCGGGCGGGCCCGCCGACAAGGCCGGGGTCGAGGCCGGGGACATCATCACCAAGTTCGAGAGCCGCGCGATCGAGAAGGCCGGTGACCTGCCACGCATTGTCGGCGGCGTGAAGCCCGGCACCAAGGCGACTTTGCAGGTGTTCCGTCGCGGCGCTTTCAAGGAGCTGGGTGTCACTGTCGTTGAACTGGAATCGGAGCGCTTGCCGAACGCGGCTGCCCCGGAGCGCGGTGGTGTGCCCAAGCCACCGGTGGCGATTGGCATGCTCGGCCTGGCGGTGTCGGACCTGAGTGACGCGCAAAAACGCGAACTCAAGGTCAAGAGCGGCGTTCGGGTCGAGATGTCTGAAGGTGCCGCCGCGCGGTCTGGCATCCGTGAGGGTGACGTGGTCCTGTCCCTGGATAACACCGAAATCACCAGTGCGAAGCAGTTCGAAGCGATCGTGGGCAAGCTCGACAAGCCGAAATCGGTGACGGCGCTGGTCAAGCGTGGCGATTGGGTGAACTACATCGTGATTCGCCCTGCGCGCTGACCTTGATCGTCAATTCAAGTGTGCAAACGCTCACATCTTATCTTTGTGGCGAGTGCTCAGCGCAGTTTCCCGGCATCTCTGCGTGTTGCTCGCACCGCCCCTTCGGCGCGGGGGCTGGGCGCGGGATTTCTTGCAGAACAGGCATAAAATTAGCTTGCAGAAATCTGTTTATAAGATGTGCATAAGTTTTCTGTTGGCGAGGCGCAACGGTCGCCAAACGAGCACTGGCGCGGTTCTTCAGCCATGCTTTTGGCTACAATGAAATCCCAACAAGCAGTTGCCAAACATTTTGTTGGAAGGCGCGTCAATCGTTCGACGTGCCTTTTTTTTAGCTACAGCACAGGCCTGCGGCCATTCACATCGCGATGCGATGTGAGCTTTCGCTGAAACGGCGCAGCCGTTTTGGTTACAGCACGGGGGCATCGTGCCCACACAATCGCCTCGCCCTTGAGGGTCCTCCCACGCAACGGCTTCGTCGTTGTGTCTCGAGTTGAGGTCCAGGTAAGAACACATCGCAGCAAGCATGGATCACATCCGAAATTTTTCGATCATTGCCCACATCGATCACGGCAAGTCCACACTCGCCGACCGACTGATTCAGCGCTGCGGGGGTCTGAGCGATCGCGAGATGGAAGCGCAGGTGCTCGACTCGATGGACATCGAACGCGAGCGCGGCATCACGATCAAGGCGCAGACGGCCGCGCTTGAATACACGGCGCGTGACGGGCGCGTCTACAACCTCAATCTGATCGACACGCCGGGGCACGTCGACTTTTCGTATGAAGTGAGCCGGTCGCTCTCGGCCTGCGAAGGTGCGTTGCTGGTGGTCGATGCCAGCCAGGGCGTCGAGGCGCAGACGGTGGCCAACTGCTACACCGCGCTCGACCTCGGCGTCGAGGTGATCCCGGTCCTGAACAAGATGGACCTGCCGAACGCCGACCCGGAGAACGCCAAGGTCGAGATCGAGGACGTGATCGGCATCGATGCCGAAAACGCGATCCCGTGCAGCGCCAAGACGGGCGAGGGCATCGACGAGATTCTCGAAGCGGTGATCTTGCGCATGCCGCCCCCACGCGGCAACCCCGACGCGCCGCTGCGCGCCATGATCGTCGACTCCTGGTTCGACAACTACGTCGGTGTGGTGATGCTGGTGCGCGTGGTCGATGGCACGTTGCTGCGCGGTGAGCGCATCCGGATGATGGCGAGCGACGCGGTCTATGGAGCCGACAACCTGGGTGTGTTCACGCCCAAGTCGGTCGCGCGTGATCGTCTGAACGCGGGTGAGGTGGGATTCATCATTGCCGGTATCAAGGAACTGCAGGCCGCGAAGGTCGGCGACACCATCACGCTCGAGAAGAAGCTGCCGAACAACCTGGGCCCGGCCACCGAGGCGCTGCCGGGCTTCAAGGAAATTCAGCCGCAGGTGTTCGCCGGGCTGTATCCGACCGAGGCCAGCGAGTACGACCAGCTGCGCGACGCGCTCGAAAAGCTCAAGCTGAACGATTCGTCGCTGCGCTACGAACCCGAGGTCAGCCAGGCGCTGGGCTTCGGATTTCGCTGTGGCTTTCTCGGCCTGTTGCACATGGAGATCGTGCAGGAGCGTCTGGAACGCGAATTCGACCAGGACCTGATCACCACTGCGCCCAGCGTCGTCTACCAGGTCGAACTCGGCGACAAGACGGTGATCCAGGTCGACAACCCGTCGAAGATGCCGGACCTCGGCCGCATCAACGAGATCCGCGAGCCCATCGTCACGGTGCACCTTTACATGCCGCAGGACTACGTCGGTCCGGTGATGACGCTGGCGAACCTGAAGCGCGGCAATCAGCTCAACATGGCGTATCACGGTCGCCAGGTCATGCTGACCTACGAGATGCCGCTGGCGGAAATCGTGCTCGACTTCTTCGACAAACTGAAAAGCGTGTCGCGCGGCTATGCGTCGATGGATTACGAGTTCAAGGAATACCGCGCGGCCGACGTCGTCAAGGTCGACATCCTGCTTAACGGCGACAAGGTCGATGCGTTGTCGATCATCGTGCACCGCAGCCAGAGCCAGTACCGCAGCCGAGCGGTGGTGGCCAAGATGCGCGAGCTGATTTCACGCCAGCAATACGATGTCGCGATTCAGGCGGCGATCGGGGCCAACATCATCGCGCGTGAGACAATCAAAGCGCTTCGCAAGAACGTCATCGCCAAGTGTTACGGAGGCGATGTGTCGCGCAAACGCAAGCTGCTGGACAAGCAGAAAGCGGGCAAGAAGCGCATGAAGCAGATCGGCTCGGTGGAGGTGCCCCAAGAGGCATTTCTGGCCATTCTCCAAGTGGAAGATTGATGAGTACGTTGACCGGTCTGCTCTACGGCTGCCTGATTGTTTTTCTGGGCGGCTGGTACCTCGGCGAGTGGAGCGGCAATTTCTCGTTGTTGTTGTTCATCCTGACGCTGGTGACGATGGCCTACTGGCTGGTCGAGCGGCTGCATTTCGCACCCCGCCGGATGGCCGCAGCCCATGCACTGGAGCAGCAAACCGAGGCGCGCCGTCGACAGCTTGCCGAGAAGGGCATCGCGAAGGTGGACGGCGACGTGAGCCAGGCGCGGGAAGCCCTGCTGGCGCAACCGTGGTGGCTGGATTGGACAGCCGGTCTGTTCCCGGTGATCCTGGTGGTCTTCCTGCTGCGATCGTTCCTGTTCGAGCCGTTCAAGATCCCGTCAGGTTCGATGATCCCGACCTTGCTGGTCGGCGATCTGATCCTGGTGAACAAGTTTCACTATGGCGTTCGGCTGCCAGTGATCAACAAGAAGATCATTGCCAACCACGATCCGGTGCGCGGCGACGTGATGGTGTTCCGATATCCGGCCAATCCGAGCATCGACTACATCAAGCGCGTGGTCGGGGTGCCCGGTGATGAGGTGTCCTATCGCCATCAGCAGCTGTACCTGAATGGTGCGCTGGTGCCCAGCCAGCCGTTGCCCGATTTCTACAACGAGGACACCCTGCGTTACGCAAACCAGTTCGACGAAAACCTGGGTGGCGTGTCGCACCGCATCCTGGTTGATCCAGCCCGGTCGACCTACTTGCGGCCGTCCATGGCCTTCCCGTTCAACGAGAACTGCACGTACATCGTCGACGGTGTGACGTGCAAGGTGCCGGCAGGTCACTATTTCATGATGGGTGACAACCGTGACAACTCCGAGGATTCGCGCTTCTGGGGTTTCGTACCGGACGCGAACATCGTCGGTCGGGCGTTCTTTGTCTGGATGAATTTCGGCAATGTGAGGCGAATCGGATCATTCCATTGATTCCGTCCTCGCAGAGAATGCGGTCTGGTGGCAGCTGTCCCTCTCTTCTTTCAGAGCACTGGAGCGTGATCGCATGACAAGCAAGCTTCATACGGCCCGGCGTGACCAGCGAGGCATCACCTTGCTCGGCCTGCTGCTGTGGGCGATCATCATCGGGTTCGCGGCGCTGCTGGGCATGCGCGTGTTGCCGACCATGAACGAATACTTCACGATTCAGAAGGCCGTCAACAAGATCGCGATCGAAGGCGGCAGGACCGTGCCCGAAATTCGAGCGGCCTTCGAGAAGCAGAAGGACATCGAGTACTCGATCCAGTCCATTTCCTCCAAGGATCTCGACATCACCAAAGAGGACGACAAGATCACCATTCGATTTTCCTATGACAAGGAGATCGAGGTGATGGCGCCGGTGTTCCTGTTGATCAAGTACGAGGGCCGGTCTCGCTAGGCCGCCCGGCGTTTGCGGTCGAACGCATAGATCACATGGTCTCGATGGATTCTCGCCTCGACGCCCTGCAGCGCCGCCTCGGCCACCGCTTCTCCGACGTTGGCCTGCTGGTGCTGGCGTTGACGCACCGCAGCTACAGCCCCGAACACAACGAGCGGCTGGAATTCCTGGGCGATGCGGTGCTGAGCTTGGCGATATCGAGCTTGCTGTATGAGCGGTTCGCCGGCTCCGACGAGGGGGACCTGACCCGAGTGCGGGCCCACTTGGTGCGCGAGGACAGTCTGCACAAGGTCGCGGTGCAGCAGGGCCTGCCCGAGGTGCTGCGGCTCAGCGACGGCGAGGCGCGCGGCGGCGGTGCGCAGCGCGCGTCGATCCTTGCGGATGCGTTGGAAGCCATCATCGGTGCCACTTTCCTCGATGGCGGCTTTGCGTCGGCGCGGGCACTTGTGCAATGCCTGTTCGGTGATGTCATCAACACCACCGACATCGGCGGCTGGGCCAAGGATGCGAAGACCGAGCTGCAGGAGTGGCTGCAAGCGCGGCGCCTGCCCGTTCCAGGCTATCGCATCAGCGCAACCCGGGGGCAGGCGCATGCACAGACCTTCGAGGTCGAATGCGACGTGCCGGCCCTCAGCCTGAAGCACACTGGCGAGGGCCGCTCGCGGCGCCTGGCCGAACAGGAAGCCGCTCGCCGGATGCTCGATGCCCTGAAAGCGACCGACCAGCCCGGCAGTCCGTTGCGATCATGATTTTTCTCTGCTTTGTCTCGTTGAGGTCCCACATGAATGTCGTCCATGACCGAACCTGTTGAGGCGCCTGCCGGCGTCGATCCCGCTGCACAGCGTTGCGGGCTGGTGGCCATCGTGGGTCGCCCGAATGTCGGCAAGAGCACGCTGCTCAACGCGCTGGTCGGGCAGAAGGTCAGCATCACGTCGGCCAAGGCCCAGACGACGCGGCACCGGATCACCGGTATTCGCACCGCCGGGGCCTCGCAGTTCGTGTTCGTCGACACGCCGGGCTTCCAGACGCGGTACGCCGCCGCGATGAACCGCACCCTCAACAAGACGGTGCACAGCGTGCTGGCCGATGTCGATGTGGTTCTGTTCGTGGTCGAGGCCGGTCGTTTCGGTCTGGATGACGCTAAGGTGCTGGCGCTGATGCCGTCGGGCGAGTATGCGAAACCGGTGTTCCTGATCGCCAACAAGCTCGATGCGGTGCACCGCCGAGCCGAACTCGCGCCCTGGCTCAAGGGCATGCAGGACCGGCATGCGTTTGCCGAATTCGTCCCGTTGTCGGCCAAGAAGGAGGCTGATGTGCAGCGCCTGCTCGGCATCATCGAACCCTACCTGCCGCAGCAGCCGTGGTTCTACGAGGAGGATGCGCTGACCGACCGCAGCGACAAGTTCCTGGCCAGCGAGATCATCCGCGAGAAGCTGTTCCGCCTGATGGGCGACGAGCTGCCGTACACCTCGACCGTGGTCATCGACAAGTTCGAGGAAGAAGGCAACCTGCGCCGCATCGCGGCCAGCATCGTCGTCGAGCGCGATGCGCACAAGGGCATGGTCATCGGTGCCAATGGTGAACGTCTCAAGCGCATCGGCAGCGAAGCACGGCAGGAGCTCGAGAAGCTGATGGGGGCCACGGTGTTCCTTGAGCTCTGGGTCAAGGTGCGCTCCGGCTGGGCCGACGATGAGGAACACCTGCGCAGCTACGGCTATGAATAGGGCCCCCCAGTCGCTACGCTCCTGCCCCCGAGGGGCCGAGCCCGCGCACAAGGGCCCGGAAGGGGCCTTGCGGCTGCCGAGGGCCAACGGGCCTGCCAGCTCGTTGGCGCCACCCACCGGACCGGCAGAGCCGGATCCACGGGTGTTGCTTGATTGCGTGCAGCATTCGCGGCTGACTGAATTGCCATGGCTCCCATCCGACGTCCTTCATCGGTGCTGACGGCCTATGTGCTGCACCGCTACGACTGGAGCGAATCGAGCCTGATCCTGGACGTGCTGACGCGCGAGCAGGGTCGGTTGGTGGTCGCAGCCAAAGGGGCCAAGCGACCGTATTCGCAGCTGCGCTCGGTGCTGTTGCCGTTCCAGCGGGTGCACCTCGCGCTGGGCCGGGTTCCGACGGCGAAGGCCGCTGACGAAGGGCTCCACGTCGATCCGACCCTGCGCGAGGTGCAAACGCTGCGCAGCGCCGAGTGGGCCGGTGGTGCGGCGATGCTGACCGGCGCGGCGCTGTTCAGCGGCTTCTACCTGAACGAACTGCTGATGAAGCTGCTGGCCCGTCAGGACGCGCATCCGTTGCTGTTCGATGCGTATGCACAGACCCTTCCCGCGCTTTCCGGTCGCGACGAGGGGCGCGTGCAATCGGCCTTGCGTGCGTTTGAAATCACGTTGCTGCAACAAGTCGGCGTTCTGCCCGATCTGAGCCTGGTCACGGCGACGCTCGATGCGGTTCGTCCCGAGGGCCGCTACGCGTTGCTGCCGGAAGCCGGTGTCGCCCCCGCGCGTGCGGACGATGCGTCGGTGTCGGGTGCTGCCTTGATCGACGTGCAGGCGGCTCTGCTGCACGGCAGCCTGACGGCGGTTCAGCTGGCTTGTGCGCAGGCATTGCCCGACTGGCGAGGCCTGTTGCGCGCGCTGCTTCACTATCATCTAGGCGCTTGGGCTTTGCGTACGCGCCAGGTGATGCTGGACCTCCAATCCCTCTCGGCATCCCCTGTGAATACGTCGCCGCAGAAGCAGCGACCCACGCCCGTCGCGGGCCGACTCTGATCCAACCCGGACCCCATGAACCCCTTGCTCACCACCGGCCTCGACGCGCATCGCGGTCGCACCGCGCTGTCGGTCAACCTGAACAAGGTGGCGCTGCTGCGCAACCAGCGCCCGCTCGGCATTCCGAGCGTCACCCGTGCCGCCACGTTGGCGCTTCAGGCGGGTGCGGATGGCATCACCGTGCATCCGCGTCCCGACCAGCGCCACATCCGAACGCAGGACGTGTTTGACTTGGCCGCGCTGATGCGGGACTGGCCGCAGGCCGAATACAACATCGAAGGCAATCCGCTGCACAACCTGATGGACGTGATCCGCGCGGTCGTGGACCAGGGGCTGCCGCTGCATCAGTGCACCTTCGTGCCCGATGCGATGGATCAGGCGACGTCCGACCACGGATGGCGATTGCCTCAGGACGCCGAGATGCTGGCGCCGCTGATCGCCGAGGCGCAATCGCTCGGTGTGCGCGTCAGTCTGTTCATGGACCCGGTGCCGCAGGCGATGCGCGCGGTGCGCGAACTGGGCGCCGAGCGCGTTGAGCTGTACACCGAAAGCTACGCGCGCGCACACGGGTCACCCGACCAGTCGACCGCGCTGGCCGGCTTCACCGCCACCGCCGAGGCGGCGCTGATCGAAGGCCTGCAACTGAATGCCGGCCATGACCTGAACCGCGACAACCTGACCGATTTCCTGCGCGCGGTGCCTGGCGTGCAGGAGGTGTCGATCGGCCACGCGCTGATCGCCGATGCGCTGGAACTGGGTCTGGGCGACACCGTGCGCGACTACCTGCGCTGTATCCATCTGGCGGCTTGCCCATGAAACAGCGGCGGTCGAAGCTGCGGGTCGTGCGCTGGGCCGCTCCCGAGCCGGCCCGCATCCAGGGGCAGGGGCCACATGGGGGCCCCTTCGTGGCCGTCGGGGATCGGCCAACGTACCCGTGGGTCGAGGGGTTGTCATGATTTTCGGCATCGGCACCGACATCTGCGACCTTCGGCGCATCGCGGCCACGCTCGAGCGGCGTGGTGAACGTTTCGCCGAGAAGGTGCTGGGCCCTCAGGAGATGCAGGTGTTCCGAGCCCGGCGCGACCGCGTCGCGGTGCGCGGAGTGAGTTACCTCGGCACGCGCTTCTCCGCGAAGGAAGCCTTTTCGAAGGCGATCGGCCTGGGCCTGCGCATGCCGATGACCTGGCGTGCCTGCGAGATCCTCAACCTGCCGAGCGGCCAGCCGCACATCGTGCTGAATGGCGAACTGGCCGCCTGGTTCGATGCGCAGCGGCTCAAAGCCCACGTCAGCGTGACCGATGAAACCGACTATGCGACCAGCTTCGTGGTCGTCGAGACCTGCCCATGAAAACCACACGAACCACCTCCATCCGTCGCCCCGCGAAGCCCGTGCCGCAGCCGCAGACGCCTCACGCTCCGGTGGTGCTCGACATCAACGGTCTGAGTTTGAACGCCGACGACCGGCGCCGACTGCGGCATCCGCTGGCGGGCGGTCTGATCCTGTTCGCACGGAACTGGCAGGATCGCCGTCAGCTCACCGAGCTGACGGCCGAGATCAAGTCGATCCGTCCCGACGTGCTGATCTGCGTCGACCACGAAGGCGGTCGGGTGCAGCGCTTCCGCACCGACGGGTACACCCACCTGCCACCGATGCGCGTGCTCGGCGAGCAGTGGATGACCGACCCGCTGGGCGCCACCGATGCGGCCACCGCCAGCGGCTTCGTGCTGGCAGCCGAATTGCGGGCCTGCGGTGTCGACCTCAGCTTCACGCCGGTGCTCGACCTCGATTTCGGCGCCAGCGGCGTGATCGGCGACCGCGCGTTCCACCGCGATCCGCGCGTCGTCACGATGCTGGCCAAGAGCCTGATGCACGGGCTGCTGCAGGCCGGCATGGCGCATTGCGGCAAGCACTTCCCGGGGCACGGTCATGTCAAGGCGGACAGCCACACCGAGATTCCGGTCGACAAGCGTTCGCTGAAGGCGATCCTGGCCGACGACGCGCGGCCCTACGAATGGCTGAGCACCAGCCTCGCCAGCGTGATGCCGGCGCACGTCGTCTACCCGAAGGTCGACGCGAACCCGGCCGGCTTCTCGCCGCGCTGGCTGAAGGACATCCTGCGCCTGCAGCTGGGCTTCACGGGCGCGGTGTTCAGCGACGATCTGAGCATGGCCGGCGCCCGTCGCATTGGTGGAGTCGAGGTCAGCTACACCGATGCGGCCGCAGTGGCGCTGAATGCCGGCTGCGATCTGGTGCTGCTGTGCAACCAGTCGGTAGATGGTGGCGCCGCCGTCGATGCGTTGCTCGACGGGCTGCTCGCATCGCAAGCCCAGGGGCACTGGCATGCCGACGAAGACAGCGAGCATCGCCGACGGGCCTTGCTGCCGCAGACAGTGCCTCTGACCTGGGACCAGTTGATGCACGATCCGGCCTACCAGCGGGCGCTGGAACGTTTGCCCTGATCGAACACCCGGTCCGACACCTGACTTCAGGCGTCACCATGAGAAACGGCGCACCGAGGTGCGCCGTTTCAACTTCGGTTGCCGAATCAGTTCGTCGCTGACGAGCCTGCGTCGGTCTCGAACGGCAGCTTCACCTGCGACAGATCCTTGCGGGTCTCGATCAGCACCAGCGGACCTTCGTTGATCTCCACCACCGGCTTGGTCGTGCGCGCCACATGCACCGGCTTTGCCTCGCCGGCCATCGCCTCCTGGGCCGCGCGGATCTTGTCTGCATCCGAATTGACCCACTGCAGCCCAGCGGTCTCGGCCACCGCTTGCAAGGCGTCGGTTTCGAGCACGAATGCCGCGACGGTGGCTGCCGATGCAGGTGCAGCCTGCGTTGGCTCGGGCGCCGATGCCGATACAGAGACCGCGACCGGCTCCACCTCCACCGGGACCGGCGGCGTCGGAACGAGCAGCGACTTGAAGGCGATCGGGCCGGCCGCCGGAGCTGGGTGAACCTCGGGTGCCGGTGCCGGTGCCGGGGTTTCGGTGTAGGCCACTGCCACTGGAGTGGCGATCACCGGCGCTGCCGCAGGTGCCTCGGCTTCTTCAGCCGAGCCGGTCACGGTTTCAACCGAGCCTTCCGCTGCACCTTGAATGTCCGGGCGTCCTTCTCCGCGTTCGCGGCGGCCACGTCCGCCGCGGCTGCGACGACGGCCATCGCGCTCGCCGCCTTCGGATCCCTCGGTCGCGGGACTCCCGTCGGCATGGGCCAATGGAGTCCGGTCGCCATCGGTGGAGCCCTCCTCATCCAGGCGGGCCTGCACTTCGGAGCCTGGCTCGCCAGCGAATTCGCCTTCGGCCGTCGGAGTGCGTGCATCGTCGCGATCGCGCCCACCGCGACCGCCACGTCGACGGCGGCGGCCGCCCTCGCGGATCTCACCGCCTTCGGTGGATTCGACGCCCGAAGGGACGACGCCGGGCTGCGTGTCAACGAAGGCGTTGGCGATCGGCGCCTCATCGACCGCAACTTCGGTTGCGGCCGGTGCGACGCGAGCCTCGCGGTCCGGACGTTCGCCCCGACCCCCGCGTGACCCGCGACGACCGCCTTCGCGGCCCTCGTTCGGGGTCTCGCTGCGGGCTTCGTTCCGATCGGGCCGCTCGCCACGGTCCGGGCGTGGAGCACGCTCTTCGCGTGCCGCCAGGCCGACTTCGCTGCCGGTCGCTTCTTCCGGTCGATCACCGCGTCCGCTGCGGCCCCCGCGTCCATCCCGGCGCTCGCTGCTGCGACCTTCCGGACGTGCTGCTTCACTGCCTCGATCGGCGCGCTTGTCGTCGCGGCCCCCGCGACCACCGCGGCCCCCGCGTCCGCCACGATCACCGCGCTCGCCTTTGCTGTCGGTGGTTGACACCGGAGGGGCCATCGTCGACGGCGCGGGTTTCGTCGCCGGGGCCGGTGAACCGCCACCGAACAGGCGAGACACCCAGCCGAAGAAACCACCTCCGGCTGCCGGTGCGGCCGCTGCGGGTGCTGCCGCGACAGGCGCAGGCACGGCGACAGGCGCCGGCTTCGGCACCGCGACCGGTGCCGGTGTTTCGGGCAGGATGCCCTTGATGACCGGTTCCTGCTTCGGAGCCGTCTTCTCGCGGCGGGTGACGCCGGTTTCCTCGGCCGCCTCTTCGATCATCGTGTAGCTGGCCTGCAGGTTTTCCAGGCGCGGATCGTCGTGACGCAGTCGCTCGAGCCGGTAGTTCGGCGTTTCGAGGTTCTTGTTGGGCACCAGCAGCACGGTGACGCGCTGCTTCAGTTCGATCTTGGTGATCTCGGTGCGCTTTTCATTCAGCAGGAAGCTGGTGACTTCGACCGGCACCTGCACATGCACGGCGGCGGTGTTTTCCTTCATCGACTCTTCCTGCACCATGCGCAGGATCTGCAGCGCGCTCGATTCGGTGTCGCGGATGTGGCCCGTGCCGTTGCAGCGCGGGCAGGTGATGTGGCTGCCTTCGGACAGGGCCGGGCGCAGACGCTGGCGGCTCAGTTCGAGCAGGCCGAACTTGCTGATGCTGCCGAACTGCACGCGGGCTCGGTCGGGACGCAGCGCTTCTCGCAGACGGGTCTCGACCTCGCGCCGGTTCTTCGACTCTTCCATGTCGATGAAGTCGACGACGATCAGGCCGCCGAGGTCGCGCAGGCGCATCTGGCGCGCGATCTCGTCGGCGGCTTCCAGGTTGGTGCGGGTCGCGGTTTCTTCGATGTCGCTGCCGCGTGTCGAGCGCGCGGAGTTGACGTCGACCGAGACCAGCGCCTCGGTGTGGTCAATCACGATCGCGCCGCCCGACGGCAGGTTGACGGTGCGCGAGAACGCGGTCTCAATCTGGTGCTCGATCTGGAAGCGGCTGAACAGCGGCGCGTCGTCGCGGTAGCGCTTCACGCGGTGCCCGTGCTCGGGCATCACGTGGCTCATGAACTGG
>JAURXM010000011.1 GCA_030654395.1 Aquabacterium sp. | reverse complement strand
GACGCTGGTCCTGGAATCGTCAAACGTGACCGTCGCCAGGCGCTTGTCGAAGTTCACTTCGGCCTGACGAACGCCCGGAACCTGGGTGAGCGCTTTCTTCACCGTGATCGGGCATAAAGCGCAATTCATAGTCGGCACGGACAGCGTAACGGTCTGGGATGCAGCCCACGCCTGGATCGACAACAGGGTTCCCACAGCAAAAACGACCAACTTGTTCATGGTTTTGTCCTTTCAGTAAAAGAGCGGCGCAAGATAGGGAAATGCCAGGGCGAGCAGCCCAGTGCGGCCACGATGCCGAATAGCAGTTTGTAGGCGGGTGTGACCCGTGGCATAGCGCAAACCTCACCCAGACTGCAGATAGTGGCAGGGCGCCAGATGCGCCGCCACGCAAAGAGCAACGCAATCAGCGCCACGCCGATGAAGACGGGGCGATAGGGTTCGAGCACCGTCAAGCTCCCAATCCACGCGCCAGAAAAGCCGAGCGTGATCAGCACCAGCGGCCCCAGGCAGCAGGTTGAGGCAAGAGCAGCCGCAACGCCACCGGTGAGCAATGATCCACGGCCATCCTGTGGCATGGGTCTGGATTTTTCCTTCGAGGGAATCTGTGTCATGAGGTAAGCTTACTTCCGTACATAAGTACGGAGTCAAGTGACATGGCACTACCATCAAAAAGTTTCACGATTGGCTTGCTGGCTGACGAGGCAGGCGTCGGCGTAGAAACCATCCGGTTCTACCAGCGTAAAAAACTGCTGCCTGAGCCCGAGCGTCCATACGGCAGTATTCGCCGTTATGGTTCAGCAGAGGTATTTCGCGTGCGTTTCATCAAGGCGGCCCAGCGCATCGGGTTCACTCTGGACGAGATCGCCCAGTTGTTACGGTTGGAGGACGGTACGCAGTGCTCGCAGGCCAGACACATCGCGCAGAACAAGCTCGCCGATGTCCGCCACCGGCTTGCAGATCTGCAGCGTATGGAGACTGCATTGGCCGATCTGGTCGAACGTTGCACCGCCGGCCGGGGCAAGGTCACCTGCCCGCTAATTGCGTCTTTGCAGGAGGCGGTTTGATCAAGGACGAGGAATGTCCGTACGTGAACGCCTATCTGGATGCTTCCCGATCGCTAAGGGCTTTTTTTTTGATGAACAAGACAAGGCCGCAATTCTATATTCGGCCTTGTTGCAGAACACATATGCCTGCGAGTTGCGATGGTTTTCGCTGACTTGCTCCTCATTCCTCTAATGGACTTTTACATCCTGGCGGATGATTTTTTTCGGTCTTCTGAGACAACCCCTCGTAGGCACTTCTGTGCATCTAGCCGCCGGAACTCACTATGGATGTCGTGCTCCAGGGCGCCCCAACTGCCACGGTGGAAAAACTCGTTGAACTGCTGAATACTGACCCCGCGATGTTCGGCGCAGACGCACATGGTGATAGGGGTCACGTCGCTCTCCCTTTGTCATTTCACCGTTCGACGCCACGATCTATCCTCCACTTCTTGACTAACGCGTAAATCGCCGGGATGACGGCAAGCGTCAGCACGGTCGAAGAAATCATGCCGCCCACCATCGGCGCGGCAATGCGGCTCATCACTTCCGAGCCGGTGCCGGTCCCCCACATGATGGGTAGCAGGCCGGCCATGATGGCCACCACGGTCATCATTTTCGGCCGCACGCGTTCCACCGCACCTTCCATAACCGCCTCATACAGGTCGCTGACGTTGGGCTCGCGCCCGGACGCGCGGCACTTCGCCTTTACCGCTTCCCAGGCGTGATCGAGGTAGATCAGCATGATCACGCCGGTCTCGGCCGCCACCCCAGCCAGCGCAATAAACCCGACTGCAACGGCCACCGACAGGTTGTAGCCGAGTAGCCACATCAGCCAGATTCCGCCGACCAGGGC
>JAURXM010000119.1 GCA_030654395.1 Aquabacterium sp. | reverse complement strand
TTTGAAAAAAGTATTTTATAGTCCGACAGGGCAAAACGCCGTTATGAAAGCAGCCAAATGATAAGCCTCAGTGAAATCCGAAACCGTGCTCTGAAATTCCAAAAAGAGTGGGAAGGGGAAAAATACGAGCGCGGTGAGGCTCAGAGTTTTTGGAATGACTTTTTTCAAATTTTCGATGTCTCACGTCGTCGTGTAGCGACGTTCGAGGAACCGATTAAAAAACTGGGCGGCTCTCAGGGGTTTATCGACCTGTTTTGGAAAGGTCAGCTTCTCATCGAGCATAAATCATTTGGCAAAGACTTAGGACGTGCCAAAACTCAAGCACTCGATTATTTCCCCAACATCCCCGACCGTGACCTTCCGAAATTTGTCCTCGTCTGTGATTTCCAAAACTTCGAACTGTATGATTTGGATGAAAACACCGAATATCATTTCCCACTAAACGAACTGCACAAAAACATCGAGATTTTTGCCTTTATCGCAGGATATGTGAAAAAAGCCTACAAAGAGGAAGAACCGACCAACCGCGCCGCCGCCGAACTGATGGGACGGTTACACGACAAGCTCCTCGAAAACGGCTACGAGGGGCATGAACTCGAACTCTATCTCACACGGTTGCTCTTTTGTATGTTCGCCGAGGATACGGGGATTTTCCCGAAAAACGGTTTTCGAGAGTTTATCGACATCTACACCGACGAAGACGGGCGCAATTTAGGGTCTCAAATCGGCTATCTGTTTCAGATTTTCGATACCCCCAACGATAAACGTCCCAAAAGCCTCGATGAGAGCTTCGCGCAGTTCCCCTATATCAACGGTTCCGTTTTCAGTGAGCAAATCCGTATCGCCTCATTTGACCGCTCTATGCGCGAAATGCTCCTCGATGCGTGTGCATTTGACTGGAGTCTTATCAGCCCCGCGATATTCGGGTCGATGTTTCAAGCCTCGATGGACAGTACCAAGCGTGGAGAGTTGGGGGCGCATTTCACCAGTGAGAAAAACATCCTAAAAGCAATCAAACCGCTTTTTCTCGATGAGTTATGGGAAGAGTTTGAAAAGGTCAAAAAAACGCCTAAACAGCTTTATGCGTTCCACGATAAAATCTCCCGCCTCCATTTCCTCGACCCTGCGTGCGGGAGCGGGAATTTCCTCGTTATCGCCTACCGTGAGATAAAGCTCCTCGAATTT
>JAURXM010000113.1 GCA_030654395.1 Aquabacterium sp. | reverse complement strand
CGGCGGGGGCGGTAACGACACCCTCACCGGCAGCATCGGCAACGATGTCATCATCGGCGGTTCCGGTTCCGACCTGCTGGCCGGTGGTTCTGGCGACGATACTTTCCTGATCGCAGGCACCGACAGCGGTTACGACCGCTTCCAAGGCGATGCCGGACTCGACCTAATCCAGGGCGGCGCAGGCGACGATGTGATCCACGTCAACAACTTCAGCGGCGCGTACACGGTGGAGAAAATCGACGGCGGCTTGGGTAATAATGTTCTGGCGGGCACTCAATACAACGATACCATCGACCTGTCCGGAACTGAACTTGCGAATATCGCTTCGATTGACGGCGGGTTGGGTAACGACACCCTCACCGGTAGTGTCGGCAACGATGTCATCATCGGCGGCACCGGTTCCGACCGGCTGGCCGGTGGTTCTGGCGACGATACTTTCCTGATCACAGGCAACGACACGGGCTACGACCGCTTCCAAGGCGATGCCGGACTCGACCTAATCCAGGGCGGCGCAGGCGACGATGTGATTCGGGTCAACAACTTCAGCGGAGCTTACACGGTAGAGAAAATCGACGGCGGATTGGGTGCCAACATCCTGGCGGGCACTCAATACAACGATACCATCGACCTGTCCGGAACCGAGCTGGTGAATATCGCTTCGATAGAGGGTGGAGCCGGTAACGATAAGCTTATCGGCAGCTATTCCAGCGACATGCTCGACGGCGGCGTAGGCCATGACACCCTGATTGGCGGTCATGGCAACGACACTTACCGTTTCGGTGCAGGTTCAGGCGCCGATCTGATTCAGGAAAACGATTCAACTGTCGGCAATACCGATGTTCTTGCCATTGCTGCCGGCATAGACAGCAGCCAGCTCTGGTTCCGCCATATCGGCAACGATCTGGAAATGAGCATTATCGGTACAGCGGACAAGGCAACGGTCAAAGACTGGTATCTCGGCACCGCTAACCATGTCGAACAGTTCAAGACCACCGATGGTGCCAAGACGCTGCTCGACAGCAATGTGCAAAATCTGGTCAATGCCATGGCAGCCTTTGCGCCGCCGGCTGCCGGACAAAGCACCTTGCCACAGAACTACCAGACTGCCCTTGCGCCGGTCATTGCGGCAAATTGGCAATAAAGGTCGTTTAGAGCTCCTCTCTTACCGATGCTATTCGGCCGCCGTGGGGTGAGCGGCGGCTTTTTTGCATAATGGGCGACCTGCCGGATCGCCCCTACACTTCATCGTTTGTTTGAGTTATTTGATTTTTTATTCCTAAAGGCCGCCATGTTTGACGGCCTTGCTACTTCATATTCTGTAAATAATGACCACTTTAAATGATGTAACTCAGGCGTCCAATCTCCTCGATTCCGGCCTGACCTGTTTAGTCATGCTGGCACGATTGCACGGCATCGCCGCCGATCCCGAGCAATTGGCTCATGATTACCCCAACGGCGGCCAGCCTTTCACCCAGACCGAAATCCTGCTGGCGGCCAAGAAACTGGGCTTGAAGGCCAGTTTAGTCAAGACGCCTCTCAAACGCCTGGATAAAACCCCGTTGCCTGCGATGGTCGTGGGTTTAGAGGGTCGCTTTTTTATACTCGCCAAAGTTGAAAATGAACAGGCGCTGATTCATGATCCGCAAACAGGTCGTCCGGAGTCGATGACGCTTTCGGAACTGTCGGCACGCTGCTCAATAGACGCTGGACTGTCGGCTAAAGACAAAAAACGGCAAAATCCCGTTGGCGTCTGTTCGTTGATTCTGTTTACTTCCCGTGCGTCGCTGGCCGGTGAGATGAGCCAATTCGACTTTACCTGGTTCATCCCCGCTGTCGTCAAATATCGCAAGCTGCTGCTGGAAGTGTTGTTGGTGTCGTTTGTGATCCAGTTCTTTGCCTTGATCACGCCGCTGTTTTTCCAGGTGGTCATGGATAAGGTGCTGGTGCATCGGGGTTTCACCACACTCGATGTGATTGCCGTCGGTTTAACGGTGGTGATCCTGTTCGAAGTGTCGCTGACCGCGTTGCGCAGTTATGTGTTTGCGCATACCACCAGCCGCATCGATGTAGAACTGGGCGCGCGTTTGTTCCGGCATCTGCTGAATTTGCCGCTGGCGTATTTTCAGGCGCGACGGGTCGGCGATTCGGTCGCGCGGGTGCGGGAATTGGAGAATATCCGTTCGTTTCTGACCGGCAACGCGATCACCCTGGTGTTGGACTTGCTGTTCTCGGTGGTGTTCATCGCGGTCATGCTGAGCTACAGCCGCACATTGACGTTGATTGTCGTGCTGTCTCTACCCTGCTATGTGATCTTGTCGGTCGCCTTCACGCCCTTGCTGCGTGCTCGCTTGCACGAGAAGTTCAATCGGGGTGCCGAAAACCAGGCTTTTCTGGTTGAAACCATCAGCGGTATCGACACGGTTAAATCGATGGCCGTTGAACCGCAGTGGACGCGCAACTGGGATAACCAGTTGGCGGCTTTTGTGTCGGCGAGTTTTCGCACCGCTACCGTGAGTACTTTCGCCAACAGCGGGGTCACGCTGATCAGCAAGCTAGTCACGGTGGCCACCATGTATTTTGGCGCATTGTTGGTCATTGAAGGCAAGATGACCGTAGGCCAGTTAATCGCGTTCAATATGCTGTCAGGCCAGGTCGCCCAACCGGTCATGCGGCTGGGGCAATTGTGGACGGATTTTCAGCAGACCGGGATTTCGATGCAGCGGCTGGGCGACATTCTGAATACCCGCACCGAGGTAGCAAGCACCAATACCGCGCTGCCGCGCTTGTCCGGTCGCATCACCCTGGACGACGTAGTGTTCCGCTATCGACCGGACGGCCCGGAGGTGCTCAAAAATATTCAACTCGACATAGCGCCGGGACAGGTCATCGGCATAGTCGGTCGCTCCGGTTCCGGCAAGAGCACGCTGGCCAAGCTGGTGCAGCGGCTGTATGTGCCCGAACGCGGCCGGGTGCTGGTCGATGGCAACGATCTTGCTCTGGCGGACTCTTCATCGCTACGCCGCCAAATCGGCGTGGTGTTGCAGGAAAACGTGCTGTTCAGCCGCAGCATTCGCGACAACATCGCGCTGGCCGATCCCGGTGCGCCGCTGGAAACGATTATGCACGTTGCGAAACTGGCCGGGGCGCATGAATTCATCCTGGAGTTGTCCGAAGGTTACGACACGATGGTCGGCGAGCAGGGTTCCACGCTCTCGGGCGGACAGCGCCAGCGCATCGCCATAGCACGCGCTTTGATGACCAGTCCGCGCGTATTGATCTTTGACGAAGCCACCAGTGCGCTGGACTATGAGAGTGAGCGCATCATCCAGGACAATATGAAGGCCATCTGCCAGGGACGCACCGTGCTTATCATTGCCCACCGCTTGTCTGCGGTGCGCGATGCGCACCGCATCATCGTAATGGAGCGCGGCCAGATCGTGGAAACCGGGACTCATGCCGAGCTGTTGGCTAACGAGACCGGCCACTATTCGCGGTTATACCGCTTGCAGCAGGGCTGAGACGATGACACCGCACAGACAAGCGTTCGGCGACTTGCTCAAACGCTATGGCGCAGCTTTTCAGCAGGCGTGGCAGCGTCGGGCCGAGATGGAGTCTGCACAACGCTTGCCCTACGAGGCGCAGTTCTTGCCCGCCGCGCTGTCGCTTCAGGAAACCCCGGTGTCGGCCGCACCGAGGGTGGCCATGTGGATGCTAATCGCCTTTACCGTTCTGACATTGTTATGGGCGGTGTTCGGTCGCATCGACGTGGTGGCCACGGCCCAAGGCAAAGTAGTGCCTAACGACCGCAGCAAAACCATTCAACCGTTCGAGACCTCAACCGTCAAAGCGATTCATGTGGCGGATGGGCA
>JAURXM010000111.1 GCA_030654395.1 Aquabacterium sp. | reverse complement strand
ACCGGCGACTACGATCTGGTCTGCTGCGGCCACGACCACAAATCCAGCATCGCGCAAGTCGGCACCGTCAAGGGCGGGCAGACCTGGCTGATCAACCCCGGCACTGTCGGCGGCGTCGGCGCGCCGCCCACCTACATCATGGCCGACCTGGCCAGCATGCAGTTCGAGATCGTCAGCGTCGAGGCCGCGCCGGCCTCCATCCTACCTCCGGTCACGCCGCACGTTTGAGCGTAGCGGTAGCCGACTCGCATTTTCCCTCTCTGAAAAATTGTATCGGCTGAATCCGGCCTGTTTGGCTGGAGTCAGCGGCCGCTTGACGCCACCTTAAACTCCCCTGTAAGTTTCGGCCCACAAGTAGCCCGTGCAAAGTACATGGGTTTGCGTGCGGAAGAACAAATAAACAATTTAAAGCAACGCGCGAAGGGGAGGGGGAGCCATGTCGAATGGAATGAGTGCGTGCGCGCAAGGCGTGCGAGTGGGTGATCAATCAAACCAGAACCGGTTTACCCATCCCCAATCTACAAATCAAGGTTTACTCAATCGGAGGCCGAGTAAATGGTGTCTGACCCTCATGGCACTCGGTTAAGTCGTTGAGCGCGAATAAATTCGCGGGCGACATCTCGCGGCGCGGTCAGCAGTGGCAGGTTTTTTGGTCTTCGTTTTTTGGCACGGGGCTCGATCCGGTCGGGTCGATGCTGCAGTTGCAGAGCGGCGATGCTCGCAAGCACGGTCGCAATTACGGCGCATATCTGGTTCTCCTGCGTTCGGCGCAGTTGATCTGCGAAGGCGACCAATAGACGCTTGGCGCCAGTAAAACTCAACACACGAGGTAGCACGTCAGTGAGCACCGCTGCTTTCGCCATCGCCCAGCGCACCAGGTTGTAGGCCAGCAAACAGACCGCGATTTCCTTCTCCACCATTGCCTGCGATTTGCAGCGCAGCACATCCATCTGCAGCGTGATCTTGATAGTGCGGAAATCCACTTCGATATTCCAGCGCATCCCGTAGAGCGTATCGAGTGCGGGGGGCGCGGCGAATCCAGGATCAAGCAGCGTCGTCACCAGAATGCGGCCATTTACTTCAAACTCGCGCATCGTAATGAACTCTGGATAGCGCGCGTAATCTTCCGCGTTCATCGTCTTCGGTTTGGGCGGACGCGGCCACTGCACGATATGATCTTTTTCGCCCAAGCGGCTGCCGCGTGTAAAGTCGGTGATGCGCCTGCCGTGCTGCGCCATCACCACATCGGCACCGCGACGGCGCGCGCCCTCGACGATCCACCAGGTGGCGAGCAGTGCATCGGCCAGTAAGACATCGTCCGCATTGAGATGAACCAGCAAGTTCTGCAACAGGCTTTGCTCTCCCGTCCCCTTGCCTTCGCAGGCTGCAACCTGATAGCACAGCACCGCGCCGCTGGCCAGGCCAATCAGCGCGCCAATCCGGGCGACCGGAAAGCCCAACCCCGGTTTCTGCTCACGGCTTTGCGGCCAGGCTTGCTGATTGTCCGGGGTGTCCGGCATTGAAACGGTGGTGCCATCGAACAGCTTGACGATACGGCCCTGCCAGCGCCATTGCAAAGGGACTGCCGATTCCAAGCGTTCACCGATCAGGCTGCCCAGCGTCGTCGGCAGGGCGAGTGGCAGACGGCTACGCGCATCGCAGTAGGAGCCGGTATTGAGTGCGCTGGCCGGTTGGCCGTGTGCGAGCCGCTCGGACAAACGACGCCCCACGACATCCTGACAAGCGCGATCAGCCGACAAGACCTGCCCAATGAACAGACGCAAGGTGTCCTGGGGAGGATAGACCCGATCGCGGCCGGGCTTGCCGTGTGCCGCGAACACCGTCGCCAGCGTCTGATCATCAAGCACCTGATCGAACAGGCCACCGTCGCCGTGTAAAAACTGACGTCGTAACATCGCCGCGTTCCGCCGGGCGCGCTCAACTTTGGTATTCTTCATTCGGGCTGGCCTCCTATGAATGGTGACTTTCGTTTCGCAACAAAAGCCTACCACCAGAAGAGTTCAGCCCACCCCAATTCCAGGCGTTATGGGCTTAACCGAGTGCCATGAGTGTCTGACCCCATTTATTGATTTATTCTTAAACAAAGCCCCCGAAACCGGGGGCTTTGTTTTACGTCTGTGCAGCTTCTGATACGCTGCCCGTGCACTCACGCAAGCGTGTGCACAGGAAGGGCATTATTGGGCAAGCGCACCGTTACAGGAAGTCGGCGCGATTCCTGCGGGCAGGTCGGTCGTGCAAACCCAGGTGCCGGCGGTGTTATCGTAGGTCAGGGTAGCCGTCTTGCTGGCGATTTTCGGGTTCACGCCCGTGGCCGAGAAGGTTGCTACGATCGTGCAGGTCGGGTCGGCCCAGGTGAAAGTGGTTCCGTTGACATACTTACCAGTCACAATGGCGGTAGCCGGTGTAGCACAGCCAGCAGTGCCGCCCTGATCGGCGACCGCTTCGGTAATGGGGGTTTTGAAGCCGTCCAGAATCGCGAAGGCTTCGGAAGCCTGGGCACGCGCCGTGTAGTCGGAATACGCCGGAATCGCGATCGCGGCCAGAATGCCGATAATCGCAATAACGATCATCAGTTCGATCAGGGTAAAACCTTGTTGGACACGTTTCATGGTGAACTCCTCAGGGCTGGGCCCGTTAACAACTTTGCTTGCGACAGACCCCACACCTTTGGGGGCCACGCTTTGTATAACGCAGGCGCCGTGCCAGCTTTCAAGGCCTGAAATTCCGTGACTTTTTAGGCACTTTCCCTTAGGGCTGGGCTCAAGCAAACGGTTTGCGTCATCCTTGTTTCTATTTGCAGCCCAAAAACTGTCATGTGGTCAACAAGACTGACAATTTGTGTCACCCCTCAATCGTCCAGCGGCACATTAAACCGCTGGCCCTCGCGCAGGGGCTCGATGCGGTGCTGGGTGTCCAGCGCCCTGATCTGCGCCAGCACGGATGGCACTTCACCCGGTTTGGGGTGGGTGATGTAGACGCTGACCTCGCCATCCAGTTGCGCCAGCTCAGTGGCCAAGCTCTGGGGCGACAGGTGGCCGCTGATGTGGGCCAGGTGGGCCTCTTCATTGCCAAAGGCGGTTTCGATCACCAATTGGGCAATGCGTTGGCCAGCCAGGGCTTGCCACAAAGCGGGGTTGGGGCCTGTGTCCCCTGAAAAAACCCACCACCCTTGCGGTGTTTCCACGCCAAAACCGACGCCGGGCACGGTGTGGGCCGCAGGCAGCACGTGCACCACGCGGTCCAGCTTGCCGCCACGGGTTTGGAAGGTCAGCGTCTGGCCGATGTGGATCTCGTGCAGCACCAAAATCGGGTGGCTGGCACTGGGCAAGCGGGTGAAGTCCGGCCAGATCACGCCATTGAAGATGTGCTTGCGCAGCGCATCCAAGGTTTCAGGCAAGGCGTGCACGTGGATGGGCTTCAGGTCGGCCATGCTGCCGCCGGGGCCCGCGCGCAGCTTCATCACGCTGTCGGCCAGCAGGGGGATGCTGAGGATGTGGTCCAGGTGGCTGTGGCTGATCAGCACATGGTCAATCCGGGCCAGCTCATCCAAGCGCAGTTCACCGACGCCGCTGCCAGCGTCGATCAGGATGTCGTCATCCAGCAAAAAAGCGGTGGTGTGGCACCGCGCGGCAATCGAGCCAGAGCAACCCAAAACACGGATCATCAGGGCGTCTTTCCTTGCGCAAGGGCCGTGGGATCAGGCCTGTACAAATTGCATTTGTGTGCCAGCCAGCTCAATCACGTCGCCGTTTTTGAGGGGCACCGGGTCGTTGGCCACGTCTGCACCGTTGACGGTTGGGCGGGCCAAACCCTCAACGTGCGCAAAAACGTAGCCGCCGGGGCGCTTGGTGATGGACGCCACTTGTACACCCGGTTTGCCCACCGTGGTCACCACTTTGGTCAACGCCACTTCGCGGCCAGCCGCTGCGCCGTTGAGCACTTTGATGGACGCAGGTGTTTGCTGGGTGAACGAGCCAAAACCCGAACCCAAGGTGCTGCCAAAGTTGGGCCTGGGCGCGATGGGGCCAGGCGTGGCGCCCGGCGCACCCATGCCTGCCAAGGCGGTGGCCAGTGGGGTGCCGGGGCGCAAGATCATGGTTTTTTCGTAGTCCGAGCCTTCTTCGCCCAAAAACTTGATCTTGTACTTGCCGATCTCGACCGTGTCGTTGTGCGCCAGCAACTGCTTTTTGACGGCTTTGCCGTTGATGTAGGTGCCGTTGGTGCTGTTGAGGTCTTCAATGAAGACCTCATTGCCCACGAGTTGCATGATGGCGTGTTCACCACTGACCGCCAAGTTGTCGATCACGATGTCGTTGTACGGACGCCGCCCAAGCGAGGTTTTGTCCTTGGTGATTTGGACTTCTTTGATGACGACACCGTCTAGCGAGACGACCAGTTTGCCCATTCGGAACCTCTTGGTATTTGATCTAGTTGGTGTTGCTGGTGCCGCCCTGGCGCTTAAAAGGCCACCAGGACTTGGGTGCGGGGTTGGCCAAGCCTTGGGCCCGCACCAACACCACAGCGATGTTATCTCTGCCACCGGCGTCATTCGCAGCAGCCACCAGAGCCTCTGCCATTTCGGGCAAAGTGGTGTGCGCAGACATGACTTCGGCGATTTCTGAATCTCGCAGCATATCGGACAGGCCGTCGGAACACATCAGGTAGATATCACCAGAGCAAATATCGTGCAAATGTGTTTCCATCAAGACCATGTCCTCCACGCCCAAAGCCCGTGTCACCAAGTTTTTGTTGGCTGCGTACAGGGCTTGCTCAGGCGTGAGGATGCCAGCATCTATCTGTTCTTGCAGTAACGAATGGTCTTTTGTGATCTGGAGCAACGCGCCATCGCGCCAACGGTAGCCGCGCGAGTCACCAATGTGCCCCATCAGCAAGCGCCCGGGTCGGAACACAGCCAAAACCAAGGTGGTGCCCATACCGGCGTAGGTCGGGTTGGAGTTGGCGGCACCAAAAATAGCCCGGTTGGCGTTGTCGACGCAGATGTCCATGGCGCGTTTGACGTCGCTGTCGCTGGCATTGGCTGATGCCTCGTCCAGCCAACGGCCTAACTCAGCCCGGATAAAGTCGCAGGCCATGCCGCTGGCGACCTCACCGGCAGCGTAACCGCCCATGCCATCGGCCAGCACAGCCACGCCACTGCCCTCTTCCATGGCAATGGCGTCTTCATTGTTGGTCCGCACACGCCCGGTGTCGGTTTGACTGCAAAACTCAAAGTCCATGGCCGAATTGTCGCTGTGTTTTCATGCTGAAGCGCTGTGTCTTGCAAGCTAGGGGGGGCTTTTAAGGGATCACCCTAGATCAATATCAGGCTGCTGAAGGCTTTGTGCTACGGCACGCAAGTCTTCTGCCAGCTGCTGACCATTGGCGTAACGGGTGCTGGGGTGTTTTTGCAGGCACAGGGCCACGATGTCGCCCAAGGCCTCAGGCAGGTCAGCCCGAATGGCGCAAACGTTGGGGGCTGTTTCGCGGCTGATGGCACGCATCAAGGCGGCCATGGAGTCGTTGCGGTAAGGCAGCTGCCCCGTCAGCAACTGGAACAGGGCCACGCCCAGCGAGTACAAATCGGCACGGCCATCAATGGTTTGGCCAGACAACTGCTCAGGCGACATGAAGGTAGGCGTACCCAGCACCACACCGGTGCGCGTGCGGGTGGCATCGGCGACACGGGCCACGCCAAAATCCATCACTTTGACGGTGCCATTGCGCAAATCAACCATGATGTTGGCGGGCTTGATGTCTCGGTGTGTCACGCCCCTTGTGTGGGCGTAGGCCAAGGCATCGGCCACACGGGCCATGATCGGCAGGAGTTGCAACAGGGGCAGCAGCTGATCAGGCTTGGTGTATTGGCTCAGGTCGGTGCCCTCAACCAGCTCCATCGCGATGAAGGCGACGCCGTCAAGTTCACCGGCATCAAGGATGCTGACGATGTCAGGGTGCTGGATGCGGCCTGCCATTTCAGCTTCGCGCAAGAAGCGTGCACGGGCATCGGCCAATTCAGCACCGCTGAACTCTTGTGCCAAGGCCATGGTTTTGAGCGCAACTTTGCGGTCTGTCGTGGGGTCGTAGCCCAAGCACACGGCGCCCATCGCGCCTTTGCCAATTTGCTTGTCGACCAAGTATTTACCCATCTGACCTTGCTTGATATCCGGCAAGGGCCGAGCGGGGACGGTGCCCCAAGTGTTGGCGGTCGCAACTTGTGCCAAACCCCGGGCACGCATCAAACGCAGCTTGACTTGGCGCCATTCAGGATCGATATCGGCCATGTGCTCATAGACATCACGGGCGCAGTCATAGCGTGTGTCACGCTCAAAGGCCAGGCCAATACGCTCTAGCGTATCGAGGGCGGCCTCGCGGTTGGCCGCATCAGGCAGGTAACCCTGCAGAGTAGCCCAAGCCTTGTCTATTGGGCCATCACCTAAAGACTGCAGGGCACGCTGAATACGTTGCATGCCAAGTTGATCGGCGTGCGACGGGTGGCTGACATCAGACAAGCTTTGGGGCAGCGTGGTGGGCGCAAAGTCCTCAGCAAAAATGGAGGCATTGCTGTTGGCAAACTGAGAGTGAAAAGCCGAGTTAACGGGCACATCTAAGTAAGACAGCACGGTCTCGGGCCCTGCATCTTGCTCGGCACCGGGTAAGGTGTGCGGCGCAGCAGGGTCTGTGTCCACAAACAAAGGGCGGGTGTTGACAAAACCGGCCCGATCCCCGGGCATGCGGCGACGCTGGCGCAACAACCAAATCAGCAAGCCCGCTGCCGTCAGCATCAAGCCAACGATCCCGAGTGCCAGCCAAATTGATGTCATGTGCATCAGGTGTCTGAAGTGGCCCGCTTGGCCAACAAGGTGCCCAGCGTGATCACAAACAAAGCACCCAAGGCCCCCGCAACATAACGTGTAGCCTCAAGCTGCGGCAGATAGGGCGTGGCCGCAGGGTCTGTGACGGCCAAGGTGCCTGCAATCCAGCCCAGCAACATGCTGCCAGCTTGGATGATGATGGGGAAACGGTCCATCAACTTGAGCACCAAGGTGCTGCCCCAAACAATAATGGGGATGCTGACCAGCAGACCGAAAATAACCAGCGCCATTTCGTGGTCTGGATGGCCTGATCCTTGGGCTGCTCCGGCAATGCCAATGACGTTGTCGACACTCATGACGAAGTCGGCCACGATGATGGTTTTGATGGCGCCAAGCAGGCGATCACTGCCACTGACCTCATGCCCGCCATCATCAGGCACCAGCATTTTGATGCCGATCCAGAGCAGCAAGACTGCGCCGGTGAGCTTCAAGTACGGCAGCTTGAGCAGCGACATGGCAAAGAAAATCAGGATGACGCGCAGTACGATCGCGCCGACTGTGCCCCAGATGATGCCTTTGGTCCGCAGTGCAGGTGGCAAATTGCGGCAAGCCAGTGCGATGACGACTGCGTTGTCGCCACCCAGCAAGATATCGATCATCACGATCTGGCCAACTGCAAGCCAGAACTCGGGTGTTAAAAAAGCGTCCATGTTGTCCCAAAAAATACAGCACCCCAGTGTAGGGGCAGCCTGCCGTATCACCGGCAGGCTTCAGGTCGTGATGCTTAAATCAAAGATTTCAAAATCCGGCCCATCTCTGATGGGTTACGGGTGACTTTAAAGCCGCACTCTTCCATGATGGCCAGCTTGGCATCGGCTGTGTCAGCGCCGCCGCTGATCAAGGCGCCTGCGTGGCCCATGCGCTTGCCCGGAGGGGCCGTCACGCCAGCGATGAAGCCGACAATGGGTTTTTTCATGTTGGCCTTGCACCAGTAAGCGGCTTCAGCCTCATCTGGGCCGCCGATTTCACCGATCATGATGACGGCGTCGGTGTCTGGGTCATCATTAAAAGCCCGCATCACATCAATGTGCTTAAGGCCATTGATGGGGTCGCCGCCAATGCCCACTGCGCTGGATTGCCCCAAGCCAAGCTCAGTCAACTGGGCCACGGCTTCATAGGTCAAGGTGCCAGAGCGGGACACCACGCCAATGCGACCCTTGCGGTGGATGTGGCCAGGCATGATGCCAATTTTGATTTCTTCAGGCGTGATCAGGCCTGGGCAGTTTGGCCCCAGCAACAAGGTGCGCTTGCCGCCAGCGGCTTCCTTGGCCTTCATGCGGGCACGCACTTCAAGCATGTCGCGCACAGGGATGCCTTCTGTGATGGCGATCACCAGCTCTAAATCGGCTTCAACAGCCTCCCAGATGGCCGCAGCCGCACCCGATGGGGGCACATAGATCACAGACACGGTGGCGCCGGTTTGCTTGGCAGCCTCGGTGACGCTGGCAAAAATCGGGATGCCTTCGAAGTCTTCACCGGCTTTTTTGGGGTTGACCCCAGCCACAAAGGCGTTTTTGCCGTTGGCGTAGTCGCGGCAGCCACGTGTGTGGAATTGCCCGGTCTTGCCCGTGATGCCTTGGGTGATGACCTTGGTGTCTTTGTTGATGTAAATGCTCATGACGAAGTCTCTCTGGTCAAGATTAAGCGACAGCGGCGACGATTTTGGTCGCGGCTTCGGCCATGGAATCGGCGGCGATGATAGGCAAGCCTGAATCGGCCAGCATCTTCTTGCCCAAGTCTTCGTTGGTGCCCTTCATGCGCACAACCAAAGGCACAGTCAAATTCACGGCCTTGCAAGCCTTGATGACGCCGTCAGCAATGGTGTCGCACTTCATGATGCCGCCAAAGATGTTGACCAAGATGCCCTTGACTTCAGGGTTCTTGAGCATGATCTTGAAGGCTTCAGTGACCTTCTCGGCTGTGGCGCCACCGCCTACGTCCAAGAAGTTGGCTGGCTCACCGCCAAACAGCTTGATGGTGTCCATGGTGGCCATGGCCAAACCTGCACCGTTCACCAAGCAGCCAATGTTGCCTTCAAGCTGGATATAGGCCAGATCAAACTTGGAAGCTTCGATTTCAGCCGGATCCTCTTCAGCCAAATCGCGGTAGGCGACGATCTCTGGGTGACGGAACAAGGCGTTGGGGTCGAAATTGAACTTCGAGTCCAAGGCCACGAGCTGGCCCTTGCTGTCACGGTTCAGTGGGTTGATCTCCAGCAGCGATGCATCGGTCTGCATGTAACACTGGTAGAGCTTTTTGAAGATGTCGATGGCTTGTGCCGTCGAATCGGCTGGCATGCCAATCCCGTCGGCGATGGCCTTGGCTTGGGCGTCGGTCAGCCCGGCGATCGGATCCACAAACACCTTGATGATTTTCTCGGGTGTGCTGTGCGCGACTTCTTCGATGTCCATGCCGCCTTCGCTGGAGGCGATGAACGCGACCATTTGCGTGGCGCGGTCTGTGACGACCGAGACGTAATATTCTTTTTGGATGTCAGCACCGTCTTCGATGTACAGGCGGTTGACCTTTTGGCCTTCAGGGCCGGTTTGGTGCGTTTTGAGCTGCATGCCCAAGATCTCACCTGCCAAGCGCTTGACGTCAGCCAAGGACTTGGCGACCTTGACGCCGCCCCCCTTGCCTCGTCCACCGGCGTGAATCTGGGCTTTGACTACCCAAACTGGGCCGCCTAGCTTTTCAGCGGCCGCAAGGGCCTCATCAACAGAAAATGCCGGGATACCCTTTGGAACCGGCACACCGAATTGGCTCAGGATTTCTTTGCCTTGGTACTCATGGATTTTCATGGGGGGCTCGCAGTATGGTGTTTTTGCAGTGCAGCAGAACACATAGTAGCGCGGGCAGCGCTCAGATCACGATTGTGTGAATCCGTCGCCACGGATCACACGTCGGATCACGTCACCAGAAAAGCCCCTGCCAGCCAAAAAACGCATTTGCTTGGCCTGGTCTTGCGGTGTCACCTCTGGTGTCGCTTCAGGGCCATCTGATGTGACCCGATAACGCCGAACCCACAGGGCGTGGGCCCGTTCGAATTCGGTCTCGCGTAGCGTCGACACGGCTTCACGGGCGATATCCGCGGGCAATTGATGCTGCGCCATTTCGGCTTGCAAGCGCGCCACACCGAAACGTGCCGCTTTGCGGTGCAGCACCGAGTCTGCAAAGCGTTGGGCTGACAAGAAGCCCTTGGCCTCAAGGTCATCGAGTATCTGACTGACTTGATCTGGCGACTCAGCGTGAGCCGCCAGTTTGCGGGTGAGCTCAACCCGTGAATGCTCGCGCGCCGCCAAATACCTCAGCGCACGCCCCTTCAATGACAAGCCAGGGCGGACTCGTGGGCTGCCCTGGGTCATATCAGGCCTTTTTAGCCGGTGCCTCAGCAGCCGCAACCGCAACCGCAACCGCAACAACCTTAGGCGGCAACAAAGCCACGCCCAGTGAGTCGCGAATTTTGTTCTCGATCTCGTGGGCCAGCTCTGGGTTCTCGCGCAGGAATTCGCGTGAGTTGTCCTTGCCTTGTCCAATTTTCTCGCCGTTGTAGGCGTACCAAGCGCCCGCCTTGTCGACGATTTTGGCAGTCACACCCAGATCAACGATCTCACCTTCTCGGCTGATGCCTTCGCCGTAAAGAATGTCGAACTCTGCCGTTTTGAAGGGTGGCGCGACCTTGTTTTTGACCACTTTGACCTTGGTCTCATTGCCAATGATGTCATCGCCCTTTTTGATTGAACCAATGCGGCGGATGTCCAAACGCACAGAGGCGTAGAACTTCAAGGCGTTGCCGCCCGTCGTCGTTTCAGGACTACCAAACATCACACCGATCTTCATGCGGATTTGGTTGATGAAGATGACCATGCAATTGGTCTTTTTGATGGTGGCGGTCAACTTGCGCAGTGCCTGGCTCATCAAGCGGGCTTGCAAGCCCGGCAAGGAGTCGCCCATTTCGCCTTCGAGCTCTGCCTTAGGCGTCAATGCGGCGACCGAGTCAATGACGATCAAATCGACAGAGCCGGATCGCACCAAAGCGTCAACGATTTCAAGCGCTTGCTCGCCGGTATCAGGCTGCGAGATCAACAAATCTTGCAAGTTGACACCCAACTTCTGGGCGTACTGCGCATCCAGTGCGTGCTCAGCATCAATGAAGGCGCAGACGCCGCTGAGTTTTTGCATTTCAGAGATGACTTGCAGTGTCAACGTGGTCTTGCCGGACGATTCAGGGCCGTAGATCTCAACCACGCGGCCACGTGGCAGGCCACCTACGCCCAACGCGATATCCAAACCCAGCGAACCGGTGGACACGACTTGGATGTCCTCGATCACCTCGCCCTCGCCCAATCGCATGATTGAGCCCTTGCCGAACTGCTTTTCGATCTGTGCCAGTGCGGCTTGCAGGGCTTTGGCCTTCTCGGCGCTGAGTGCTGATTTGGACGTGACTTCCATGGGGTGGCTCCGGTTCTGCGGCTGATTGGTTGATCGCCATTATGTCGAAAGCTGGATGTTTGTACAGTGCTTTTGTGATTTTTTTTATCCCCCCCCTTATTTCGGATTGACGGTTTGCAAGTCTTGATTTACCGCAAGGCCGATGGGGCAGGTCAGCGCAAAAATGAACCTGTTGCAATCAAAACCAAACGAAAGAGACGAGCCCATGATTCAAGACAACCACCCCTTAGCTAAGGACTTTCCCGAGTTCAAGGACAAAATCCACACATTAAAAATGTCGAGCCAGCACTTTGCTCGACTTGAACGCGAGTACGAGGATGTCGATAAGGCTGTGATCCGCCTAGAGACGGGCATTGAGCACGGATCGTCTGGTGAGTTGGAGGAGAAAAAACTGCAACGTGTCAGCCTTAAAGATGAGTTGTACGCTTTGCTGAAGGCTTGAAACAGCGGCTTTCGTGTAGCTGCGTGCCCGTTTTGGGCTCATGCGCCTCTTAAAATGGCGCCCATGACCGAGCACGCACGCACAAACCCTGATCTACCCTCCCCCATCGCCGAGGCGCCGATGCGCCTGTCTGGCTTGGAGCCCGTGAACATTGACCGCCGCTCGCTGTTTGTGAACGTGGGTGAACGCACGAATGTGACCGGCTCCAAAGCGTTTGCGAGGATGATTTTAGAGGGGCGGTTTGAGGACGCCTTGTCCGTTGCCCGCCAGCAGGTTGAGAACGGCGCACAGATCATCGACATCAACATGGATGAGGCCATGCTCGACAGCAAGGCCGCGATGGTGCGTTTTTTGAACTTGATCGCCGGTGAGCCCGAGATCGCTCGCGTGCCCATCATGATCGACTCATCCAAGTGGGATGTGATTGAGGCGGGCTTGAGGTGCGTTCAAGGTAAAGGCATCGTCAACTCCATCTCACTGAAAGAGGGCGAGGCCAACTTCAAGCACCAAGCCAATTTGGTCAAGCGCTATGGCGCGGCTGCCGTGGTCATGGCGTTCGATGAAAAGGGGCAAGCCGACACCTACGCACGCAAGACAGAAATCTGCGAGCGCGCGTACCGCATACTGGTCGACGAGGTGGGCTTTGCGCCAGAAGACATCGTCTTCGACCCCAATATTTTCGCAATCGCCACGGGCATTGAAGAGCACGACAACTATGCCGTCGACTTCATCAATGCCACACGCTGGATCAAGCAAAACTTGCCTGGCGCCAAGGTGTCTGGCGGCGTGTCGAACGTGTCATTCAGCTTCCGTGGCAACGAGCCTGTGCGCGAAGCCATCCACACGGTGTTCCTGTACCACGCGATTCAAGCGGGCATGGACATGGGCATTGTCAACGCTGGCATGGTCGGTGTGTACGACGATTTGGACGCCAACTTGCGCGAACTGGTTGAAGACATTGTGCTCAATCGGCAGTCTGTTTTCAAAGAAGGCGAAGACACCAGCCTGACACCGACCGAGCGGCTGCTGGCCATCGCGGAACAAGTCAAGGGATCGGCCAAGGACGACACGGCCAAGCTCGCATGGCGCGGCACAGTCGATGAGCCTGAGTCCGTTGAAACACGCTTGAGCCACGCTTTGGTGCACGGCATCACAGACTTCATCGTGGCAGACACGGAAGAGGCTTGGCAAAAAATCAAGGCCACTGGCGGTCGCCCTTTGCATGTGATTGAAGGCCCACTGATGAACGGCATGAACATTGTCGGCGACCGGTTTGGCGCGGGCAAAATGTTCCTGCCCCAGGTGGTGAAGTCGGCACGGGTGATGAAGCAAGCCGTGGCCCACCTGCTGCCCTATATCGAAGAAGAAAAGCGCCTGCTTGAGTTGGCTGGCAGCGATGTGACGGCCAAGGGCAAGATCGTGATCGCCACCGTCAAGGGCGATGTGCACGACATCGGCAAGAACATCGTGACCGTGGTCTTGCAGTGCAACAACTTTGAAGTGGTCAACATGGGCGTGATGGTCGCCTGCAAGGATATTTTGGACAAGGCCAAAGAGGTCAACGCGGACATCATCGGCTTGTCTGGCCTGATCACACCTAGCCTTGAAGAGATGCAGTATGTGGCCGCTGAGATGGAGCGCGATCCCTACTTCAAGTCGCGCCAAACTCCCTTGTTGATTGGCGGCGCGACGTGCAGCCGTGTGCATACCGCCGTGAAGATATCGCCTCATTTCACAGGCCCTGTGGTGTATGTGCCGGATGCGTCACGCGCCGTGGGTGTGTGCTCAGAGTTACTGAGCCCCGAGCGTCAAGTGGCCTACATCGCTGAGCTGCAAGCCGATTACGACAAGGTGCGCTTGCAGCACGCCAACAAAAAGGCCACGCCCATGGTGACCTTGGCCGAGGCGCGCAAAAACAAGGCGCAAGTCAACTTGACGAGCTACACGCCCCAAACCCCCAAGGTGTTGGGCCGACGTGTGTTCAAGAACTACGACTTGGCTGAACTGGCGCTTTACATTGACTGGGCACCCTTCTTCCAGACTTGGGATTTGGCTGGCCCCTTCCCTGCTATCTTGAGTGATGCCGTGGTGGGTGTTGAGGCGACGAAGGTCTACGCGGATGCGCAGGCCATGCTCAAGAAAATCATAGAAGGCCGCTGGCTGACGGCCAATGGTGTGATCGGTTTGTATCCTGCCAATACGGTCAACGACGACACCATTGAGATCTACCGTGACGAGACGCGCAGCGAAGTCCTGATGACATGGAACCCGCTGCGCATGCAGACCGAACGCCCTGTGGTGGACGGTGTCAAACGGCCCAACCGCTCCTTGGCTGACTTCATTGCGCCGCAGGGCGTCAAGCCAGATTACATCGGCATGTTTGCGGTCACAGGCGGCTTGAATATTGAGAAGAAGGAGGCCGAGTTCATCGCCCAGCATGATGATTACTCGGCCATCATGCTCAAGGCCTTGGCGGACCGCTTGGCTGAGGCTTTTGCTGAATGCCTGCATGAGCGTGTTCGCAAAGACCTGTGGGGCTATGCCGCGCAAGAGAGCCTAGACAAGGCCGCGTTGATCAAAGAGCAATACAGTGGCATCCGCCCTGCCCCAGGTTACCCGGCTTGCCCTGATCACACAGTCAAGCGTGAGATGTTCAGGGTGCTGGACGCTGGCGAGGTCAACATGCTGCTGACCGAGAGCTTGGCCATGATGCCAGCCGCCAGTGTGAGTGGCTTCTACATGGCGCACCCAGAGGCTGCTTACTTCAACGTGGGCAAGATATCGGGTGACCAAGTGGCTGATTGGGCTGCTCGGGTTGAGCTAAGCCAAGTCGACGCGGAACGTGCCTTGGCACCTTTGCTGTGACATAAGTCGCAACAAGCACGAGCGTGTTGCGCGCCCGTTTCGACTGCTTACAAACAAGACAAGTTGGCACCCATTGACTTGAGTGCTTCATGGCACTCTGCAGATCAGGGGCCAGCCTGCACGTGCAAAGGCAAGGCCTGACCGGACACCCACCGTTCTCGATCATGCCATCAGCCTCTTGCCACCGACTTAAAGCACTTGCCTTGTGCGCAACCATCCTACTGGCCTCATGCGGCGGTGGTGGCGGTAGTGACAGCGCCTTGCCTAAAGATGCTGATCTGGTGGTCAGCGCAGGCATGGTCCCTGCTGACAGTGACGATGCCTACCGCTTCCTGACTCAAGCGAGCATGGGCCCATCCAGTGAGGACATCGCCAGGCTCAATCAAATCGGCTACGACAACTGGATTGATGAGCAGTTTAAGTTGCACCTGCAGACATCGCATCTCAAGATGGCTGAAGATTCAGCCGCCGCGATGGGCTCAACGTCCATCAACGGCGATCACGTCAACTACAGCTGGTGGACACACGCGATCAAGGACCCGGCCCAACTGCGACAACGTGTGGCCTTTGCCTTGTCAGAGATTTTTGTGGTGTCAACCATGACGGTCGACAATGGCCGGACGGTGGCCAGTTATCTGGACATGCTGACCAACAAGGCCGATGGCAGCTACCGCGATCTGCTTGAGGCGGTCGCCATGCACCCGGCCATGGGCCAATACTTATCGCACTTGGCCAACCGCAAGGAGGACTTGGCATCGGGCCGTGTACCGGATGAGAACTTTGCGCGCGAAGTCATGCAGCTGTTCTCTATCGGCTTGTATGAGCTCGATGACAGTGCCAAGCCGAAGACAGTGAACGGCTTGCCTGTGGAGACCTATACGGCCAGTGATATATCGGGCGTCGCTAAGGTGTTCACCGGGTTCAGCTGGAACTGGCCCTCTGCTCAATCTGCCGTTGATTGGTGGAAGTGTTTTTGGCGCAGCACAGAATGCAGAGCGACCACCCAAGACGTGGACAACATGAGTGCGTATGAAGCAGAGCACACGGTCACCGAGATCAATTTCTTGGGGATCACGATCCCCATGCTGTCTGCGCAAGCGACTGGGGACATGAAAAAAGCCAAGCAAACAAGCGATCTCAAGGCCACGCTGGATCGCTTAGCTGAGCATCCCAATACAGCCCCTTTTATCAGCAAACAATTGATCCAACGTTTGGTGACCAGCAACCCCAGCGACACGTATGTGGCAGACATCACCCATGTGTTTCGGGCCAACCGTGGCAATTTAAGGGAGGTCGTCAAGGCCATCCTTTTGCACGATGAAGCACGCCACCCCAGCAGCGACACCATGGACAGCTATGGCAAGTTGCGTGAACCGGTATTGAGGCTGACACACCTGTTGCGCAGCATCCCGCACACCAGCGCTCGCTACGCAAGTGGCTTGGCCAATGGCACGACCCCATTTTTACTGGCCGCAGACACAGGTGATGCTGGTACGGCACTAGGGCAAACGCCCATGCGCGCGCCCTCTGTGTTTAACTTCTTCAGGCCCGGCTACCAACCACCACAAGGCCAAATCGCTGACGCAGGCCTGGTGGCACCAGAAATGCAAATCACCAACGAGACATCGGTGTTGGGCTATGCCAATTTCATCAGTGGCGTCTTGGCCCAAGGCTGGGGTTGGGACAACACCCGCAGACAATTTGACGTTCAATTTGATGTGTCTCAGTGGAACAGCAATGCAACATCACCGGCGGCCTTGCTTCAATCGGTTTCAGATGCTTTGTTGGGGCATGCGTTACCCGATGACGTCCGGCTAGAGGCCAAAGCGGCGATCGAGGCGATGCCTGCGACCAATGCCACGCAGCGCAAGCAGCGCATCCAAGCGGCCATCTTGCTGGTGGCGCTGTCACCCAGCTTCAACATCCAACAGTGAGGACGGCTGAATGAACCAAGCCAGTCGACGTGCCTTCATGCGGCAAGCTGCCGCCATGACCTCTATGGGGGTGGCTGCACCCATCGGGCTGAACCTGAGCGCCATCACACAAGCAGCAGCGCAAAGTACCAGTGGCGGCTACAAGGCCGTGGTATGTATCTTCCTGGCTGGTGGCAACGATGCGTTCAACACCGTGCTGGCCACTGACAGTGCATCATGGGGGCATTACGAAGCACAGCGCAAACCGACGGACCCCGCGCTCACATCCATCGCCTTGTTACCATCAGGACAAGTGGGTGGCGTCCTGCCTATAAGCCACGCAGGGCGCAGCGTGCACAGCGGGCGGCAGTTTGCAATACATCCTGCATTGAAGCAGGTGCAGCAGTTGCATCAGGATGGCCGTGTCGCTGTGGTCGCCAATGTGGGGCCACTGACCAGACCGACCAGCAAAGCCGATGTAGCAGATGCCCGAATGAGCAAACCGGCCAAGCTGTACTCGCACAACGATCAAACATCAACGTGGCAATCTTTCAAGCCTGAAGGCGCAGGTGCGGGCTGGGCGGGGCTGATGGGTGATGTGCTGAAGTCAGGCAATGGGGCAGGACGCAATTCGGCCGATGCAGAGCGGATTCAACGCTCGTTCACTTGCATGACACAGGCTGGCGCATCCGTCTGGGTGTCAGGTCGCGAGGTCATGCCCTACCAAAGCACAGGCAGCAGCATCCAAACCTTGGGCAGTGGCAACACGATTTACGGTAGCGTACGTCTGCACAGTGCAGCCGCCGCGATCATGGGCAAGCTCAAAGTTGACGGTAGCACCACCGTGGCAGCGCCGGACAAGTTCACGGCAGACCACCAAAAAATAGTGCAACGTGCCTTGCAAGCCAGCGACCTGATCAGCACCAATTTGGCGCCACTGGGCACGGCGCCTTGGAGTTCTGTTGGCGTTGTCAACCCGTCACTGGACCCTTTATTGAAATTCACCAGCACGGTCGATGGCTCGCAGAAGCTCAATAGCTTGGCGGTTCAACTGCAGATGGTGGCCCGCTTGATTGACACCAATCGCACAGCCAACTTAGGCATGACACGGCAGTTTTTCATGGTGAATTTAGGCGGCTTTGACACCCACAGCAACCAGATCATCGAGCACGGCGAACGCATGGCGCAGTTGAACCACGCCATGGCTTACTTCGATACCGTATTGGGCGCCATGCCCGGTGGCACGCTGCGCTCACAGGTCACGACGTTCACGGCATCTGAGTTCGGCCGCACGTTCACCAGCAATGGGGACGGCACCGATCACGGTTGGGGCAGCCATCACTTCGTCATGGGCGGCGCTGTCAATGGCACCGAGGTCTATGGCACCTTCCCGACCTACAGCACGGCCAATGCACAGGGTGTTTTCAGCAGCCCCAATCAATTGCAGAACGGGGTATTGCTACCGACCACATCCGTCGACCATCTGGCCTACACGCTAGGCCGATGGATGGGTGTGCCAGCCAACATCCTAGTGAAGTCAGATGGCACAGGCATCTTGCCGAACCTCCACCTTTTTGACAGTGCCACCCATGACTTGGGTTTCATGAAGGCCTGAGCGTGCTCAAACCTCGTTCAGCAAGGTCTTGAGGTAACGGCCTGTGTGACTGCCCTCGTGCGCGGCGATGTCTTCGGGCGTACCGGCTACCAGCAAGCTGCCCCCTCCTGATCCGCCTTCAGGGCCCATGTCGATCAACCAGTCTGCTGTTTTGATGACATCCAAGTTGTGCTCGATCACGACGATGGTATTGCCTGCGTCACGCAGCTGGTGCAGCACTTTGAGCAGCAAAGCAATGTCATGAAAGTGCAGCCCGGTGGTGGGCTCGTCCAAGATATACAGCGTGCGGCCTGTATCGCGCTTAGACAGCTCCAAGGACAGCTTGACGCGTTGCGCCTCGCCGCCAGACAAGGTGGTGGCGCTTTGGCCCAAGCGGATATAGCCCAAGCCCACATCCATCAAGGTTTGCAGCTTGCGTGCGATGCTGGGCACCGCACTGAAGAAAGCCAAGGCCGCTTCGACGGTCAGATCAAGAATGGCGTGGATGTTTTTGCCCTTGTAGAGCACCTCCAAGGTCTCGCGGTTGTAGCGCTTGCTTTGGCAGGTATCACAGGGCACGTAGACATCGGGCAAAAAGTGCATCTCCACCTTGATGACACCGTCGCCTTGGCAGGCTTCACAGCGCCCACCGGCCACGTTGAATGAGAAGCGCCCTGCGCCGTAGCCGCGCTCGCGTGCGGTGGGCACGTCCGCCATCAATTCACGAATGGGTGTGAACAGGCCGGTATAGGTGGCGGGGTTGCTGCGCGGGGTGCGGCCAATGGGTGATTGGTCGACGTTGATGACTTTGTCGAACAGCTCCAAACCTTCGATCTCGTCATGAGGCTCAGGCTCGGTGTGGCTGTGATACAGCTTGCGCGCCACGGCGGCATACAAGGTGTCATTGACCAAGGTGGACTTGCCTGATCCGGACACACCCGTCACGCAGGTGAACAAGCCCACGGGCACTTCGGCCGTCACGTTCTTGAGGTTGTGGCCGCGTGCGTTGACGATGCGCAAGCGCGGGGTGTCTTCGGTGAAGACGTTGCGCACCTTGGGGATCTCAATGCGCAGCACGCGTGCCAAATAGCGGCCTGTGATGCTGTCTGGGTTGTCTGTGATGTCTTGCGGTCGGCCTTGCGCCAAGATGCGGCCACCGTGCACGCCTGCACCGGGCCCCATGTCCACAACGTGGTCAGCGGCGCGGATCATGTCTTCATCGTGCTCAACGACGATGACGCTGTTGCCCAGATCACGCAGATGTTGCAGCGTGCCGATGAGCCTGTCGTTGTCGCGCTGATGCAAGCCAATGCTGGGCTCATCAAGCACATACATCACACCGGTCAGGCCGGAGCCAATTTGGCTGGCCAAGCGGATGCGTTGCGCCTCGCCGCCGGAGAGCGTGTCGGCACCACGGTCTAAGCTGAGGTAGTTCAAGCCCACATCGTTGAGAAAACGCAAGCGCGAGCGGATTTCACTGACCACTTTGGAGGCGATCTCCGCCTTGGCACCCAACAATTGCAGGCCTTCGAAGTAGAGCTGAGCCTCGGCCAAGGTGGCGTGGCCGACTTCGTAGATGGCGCGTGTCTCGCCTGTGCGGGCATCGAGCAGCTTGACGTTGCGTGCCTCACGACGCAGACGGGTGCCATGGCAATCTGGGCAAGACTGGGGCTGCTGATAACGGGCGAGTTCTTCGCGCACGGCAGACGAATCGGTCTCTTTGAAGCGGCGCTCGAAATTGGGGATGATCCCCTCAAAGGGATGCTTGCGCTTGACCTTGCGTTTTTTGCCGGAAGGGCCTTCGGCCTCGTACACAAACTCGATCTCCTCTTCGCCTGAGCCGTAGAGCAGAACCTGTCGCATCTTCTCTGGCAGCTCTTCAAAGGGCTGTTCGATATCAGCGTCGTAATGCTTGGCCAAGGTTTCGAGCAAGCCATAGGTGTAGGGATTGCGGCGATCCCAACCTTTGACCGCGCCACTGCCCATGCTCAAGCTGGGGAAGGCCACCACTCGCTCGGGATCAAAGGCGATCACATGACCCAAACCATCACAGGTTGGGCACGCGCCCACAGGCGAGTTGAACGAGAACAAGCGGGGCTCAAGCTCCGCGAGCGAGTAACTGCACACGGGGCAGGCAAACTTGGCGGAGCACAGGTGCTCTTTGCCCGAGTCCATCTCAAAGGCCAGTGCTCGGCCATCTGCTAGGCGCAGGGCAGCCTCAAAGCTCTCGGCCAAGCGCTGACGCAGGCCCGCATCGGCGGCAGTCGCCTCTTGGTCTGCTGCGCGGATTTTGAGCCGGTCAACCACCACGTCGATGTCGTGTTTTTCATTTTTGACCAGCGGCTGCAAGTCGGCGGCTTCGACGATTTGGCCGTTGATGCGAAAGCGCACGTAACCCTGCGCCTGCATGTCGGCGAACAGTTCGGCGTGCTCGCCTTTGCGGTCGCGCACCACAGGCGCGAGGATCATCAACTTGGTGTCCTCGGGCAGATTCAGTACCACGTCCACCATCTGGCTGACGCTCTGGGCTTGCAGCGGTACTTGGTGATCAGGGCAAAAAGGGGTGCCCGCACGCGCGTACAACAAGCGCATGTAGTCATGGATCTCGGTGACCGTGCCCACGGTTGAGCGTGGGTTGTGGCTGGTGGCCTTTTGCTCGATGCTGATGGCGGGCGACAGGCCCTCAATCACGTCGACATCGGGCTTGTCCATCAACTGCAGGAACTGGCGAGCGTAGGCGCTCAGGCTCTCAACGTAGCGGCGCTGGCCCTCGGCGTACAGGGTGTCAAAGGCCAGACTGGATTTACCTGAACCCGACAAACCCGTTATCACCACCAGTTGATGTCGGGGCAGATCAAGGTCGATGTTTTTCAGGTTGTGCGTGCGCGCACCCCGAATCTGGATCAGCGGGTTGTCCCACCTAGGTCGCACCGTCATGGGCTGGGTTGCAGCCTGTGGTGTCGAAACGGAGTCGGTAGGGATATCAAGCTGTGAATCGGAACGGGGCATCGGGCGGGGCAGACAAAAGGCAACCGAGCATGATACGTTGCCTTGGCCCCGCTTGCATCAGTGCATCAGGTTCTGCACGAAGAATGCGGTTTGCTTGCTCACCACTTGTTCAAACAGGGTGCCGGTGTAAGGCGAGAAGTGGTTCGCGCCCTTGAGTTCAACATATTCACCATGTTTGAGCGCCTTGGCTGCATCACGCACCTTGGAGATGGGGATCAGGCCGTCGTTCTCGGCGGCGACCATGAGCGTAGGCGCCTTGACGTCTGCCGCGCTGCTGCCTGGGAAGTAAAAAGGCAGGGTCATGAAGATCCGTGCTGCCACCTTGTTGTCATTGCCCAAGCCATTGGGGTGGATCGCGGTATAGCCATCGAAACACTCGTCACAGACCAAGGCGGCAAAACCATCTTTGGCGACGATGGGCACATACAGGGGTTCATCCTTGCTGCCACGGGTCAAATCACGCAAGGCGTAAAAGCCTGCCTGCGGTTGATACTTGATCGGAAAGTTCAGGCTGCTGGAGATGCCGTTCACAAAAGGCACCTGCGAGCTGACGGCCTTGACCACGTCTGGGCGCTCAGCAGCAGCCACCAAGACATGACCACCGCTGTATGAGGTGCCCCAGATACCGAGGCGCTGACCATCCACGTCGGTGCGTTTGCTGATGGCGTCAATGGCTGCGACCCAGTCTTTGACATGCGCCTTGCCGTCGACCACGAGGCGTGGCTCGCCACCGCTTTTGCCAAATCCACGGTAATCAAACCGCACCACAGCAAAACCGGCTTTGACGAAGCGATCGGCGAACGGGGCCAAGCCGTGATCCTTCAAAAGGCCAAAACCGTGCGCCATGATGATCACAGGTGGCTTGGGTGCACCAGGCACTTGAGTGGGCAGCACCAAGTCCGCGTCACAGGTGGTTTGCTGGCACGCAAAGGTGGCGTCAACCACGGTGACAGGCTGGGCGTGCAAGGACGTGGGCGTGATTGTGGCCAAGGTCAGACCAGCGAAGGCCGCAGCCAAGCTGCTCAAGCGCAGGAAAAGTGGGTTTGCATGCATGGTGGGGTCTCTTCAGTTTTGTAAAGTGCAGATTGGTACCAGCAAGTACCAATTCAGAATGCCATTCTCCCAGCGTCAGGTGGTACCGTCAAGTACCCTGCGTGACAGGCCACGTGACCTCGACGGCCAAGCCACCCAGCTTGAGTGAGCGGCTGACGCGAACGGTTGCGCCTTGCACGGAGGCAATCCGCTTGATGATGGACCAGCCCAAGCCACTGCCCTCTTGCCCACTGCCCAGAACCCGAAAAAACCGGGTGCCAAGGCGCAGGAGATCAGCCTCGCTCAAGCCGGGGCCTGCGTCGTCGACTGTCAAGGTGATGTGACCTTGGCCCTGAGCCAAACCGATCTGGATGGTGGCCTGCGGCGGGCTATACCGGATGGCGTTATCGACCAGATTGCGAATCAGCACGGCCAGCAAGGTGGCGTCACCGGCAATAAAACAGCGCTCAGCGGCATCCAGTTCGATGGTCTGTTGCTTGTCGATGGCTTGCGGTGCGATATCGGCCACCACACGGCGGACCAGTTCAAGCAGGTCAATCTGCGTGGCGTTGGCCTGGGCGCCGGCCTCTAGTCGAGACAATGTCAACAGTTGCTCAACCAGCCGCGTGGCACGGTCACATCCTGCCAAAGTGGCTTGCAAAGCATGGCGACGGGCGGCGTCATCCGACTCACCCAGCGCCACTTGGGCTTGTGTTCGGATAGCGGCAATGGGTGTGCGCAACTCGTGCGCGGCGTCGGCCGTGAAGCGGCGCTCTGACTCCATCAGCGTTTCAATGCGGGTGAACAGGCCGTTCAATGCATCCAGCATGGGTGTCATTTCGGACGGGGCACTGGGCATGACCATGGCTTGCAGCGCCTGAGGTTGACGCTCGGCCAACGAGCGACCCAGCTCTCGCAGTGGCGCCAGACCTTGTCGAACGGCCCACCAAACCGCCACACCAAGCAATGGCAGAGCCAAGAGCATGGGCCACAGCGTGCTGCGCAAAACAGCCCACAAAATGGCGGTGCGAGGCGCCATGCGCTCACCCACATAGACCTGCACATCGTGCTTGCTGCCGTAGGTCGAAAAAACCCGCCACGCCACGCCGTCAAGCTGGACAGTTTTGAACCCGGAGGGGGCAAGTGCTTGTGCATCCATCATGGGCGTGACGGGTGCGTTGGCCGTGCGCATGGACAGGCGCCCTTCATGAAAGACCTGAAAGGCCACCTGCGGCGCATAACGATGCAGCGTGGGCGCATCCACGCCATGATCGTCTTCCTCCAACTCGCGTGCCTGTTGCACAACGAGTAGAGAAGCCGCCTGAGCCAGATGGCTGTCCAGCAATTCATCGAGTTCGTGTCTCGCATCGAACCACGTCAGCACGGCCGTAGCCAGCCAGATAGCAACCACTGCACCGAGCACCAGCAGCAACAATCGGCCTTGTATGGACTTGGGCTGCGTCATGGCGCGACAGGCTTGTCTCGCGACAAGATGTAGCCAACCCCACGCACGGTTTGGATCAACGCGTTGCCGAGCTTGCGGCGCAGATGGTGAATGTGGACTTCAACCGCGTTGCTCTCTACCTCCTGCCCCCAGCTGTAGAGGTGTTGCTCCAGCTGTTCACGTGACAGGACACGACCGGCATTGAGCATCAAGGCATGCAGCAGGTCAAACTCGCGGCCCGACAACACCACGAGGGCGCCTTTGTGGTGGACAGAGCGTGCGGCAGGGTCAAGCAAGACCTCTTGTGCGCTCAGACTCTCCTGCGGCTGGCCATGCGCACGGCGCACCAGTGCACGCAGCCGTGCAGCCAACTCTTGCAGATCAACGGGTTTGATGACGTAGTCATCGGCCCCCAAGTCCAAGCCGCGCACCCGATCGGGCACGGCATCGCGGGCTGTCAACACCAGCACCGGGATAGCCACGCCCGCTTTGCGGATGTCGGCCAGCACATCAAGGCCATCCTTGAGAGGCAAACCCAAATCGAGCACGGCTGCCGCATAAGGCTGTGCACGCAGTTCGCGCTCGGCGGCCTCGCCATCTCGCACCCAGTCAACCAAGAAGCCCTGCTGGCGCAGACCAGCCTGCAGGCCATCTCCGAGCAGGGAGTCATCTTCAGCAAGCAAGATACGCATGGTGGTGAGTATGCCCCTAGAGATCAGTCGTCATCATGATCGCTGTCATGCTTGGCGCCTTTCATGCTCACCGCACCTGTGCCGCCCGAGCCCGGATAGCCTTCAGTGGGTGCGTTTTGCCACTGCTGCCACCAAAATGCGGCCACCGCAAGCAAGATCAAGACGGCGACGCTGCGCCAATGGCTGCGGATACCGTCTTCAGGCTGCCCGGTCTTCTTGCCTGTGACCATCGCGCCGATCAGGTTCTCGCGGTGCTTCCAGCTGCTGATCAGCACGCCCGCCATGTGCACACCCACGATGCCCAACATCAGGTTGGCAGCGATTTCATGGAGCTCCTCGAAGGCTTCCCCGCCCACGTCATTGAATGCGCCCCAGCCTGTCGCGACAACGACCGCCGCCACGCTCAACAGCGCCACAATGGCCAAAGCACCAGCCGGGTTATGGCCCATGTGATGCTCAGGGCGGCTTTGCTTCAAGGTGGCCACATAACGCATCACCGCAGACGGCCCACGCACGAACTGCGAGAAACGTGCATAGCGTGTGCCCAGCAGCCCCCACACCACGCGAAACCCGATCAAGCCCGCCATGGTGTAGCCCAATGTGACATGGACCAAACGCCAACGCTCGCTCTCTGACGTGAGGTAGGCGCCCGCAAAGCAAAGCACCAGCAGCCAGTGAAAGACCCTCACAGGGGTATCCCAAACCAAGACCTTAGCGGGGGATGTGGACGGTGTGCTCATTGAAATCTCCTTGTTCTGCACCGGTGTGGCAGGCCGCACAATTGGCCGCGCTCTTGATGGCGGGACGCTGCCACGTGCCTGCGGATACCTCATCGTGTTCGCGCAGGAACCACGCGGACTTGGTAATGCGGTCTTCAGGTGGCGCTTGGCGAGCGTGTCGACCGCTGCCTGCGTTGGCGGTCAGCCATGCGGACAATTGCTTGGCGGTAGCGGGGTCAACTGAGGCGTCCGTACCATAGTGCCGAGACAAGCCGCTCACGACACGTTGCCACGATGCCGCAGGCAACAAGCCAGGTGGATAGGCGACATGGCAGGCGGCGCACTCTTGCTGGTATTTGGGCAGCAAAGGGACGCGTGTGGCGCGCTTGTCTTTATCTGCCACGGCAGCGCCGATCAAGCTGGCTGAAACGGCCACCACCCAGATCGTCTGGTGGATCAAAGGGTGCAATGGTTTGCGCATGGTGGGGCCTTTCGGTTCAGATTTTGAGCGTCAATAACCAACTCAACACATCGGCTTTTTCGGCGGCGGTGCAAGCTCTGCCCGCGACGTCATTGCAATTGCGGCGGAACCACTTTTCAACCTTGGCCGCGTCGGTAAAACGCGCTGGATTGAAGGCGGGCGCCATGGGGCCGATGGGCTTACCCGTTGAGGCATGCTTGCCGGTTTGCGTGGGCACCTCGCCATGACATGAGGCACAGCGCCAGTCACGTCCATGGCTGGCGTTGAAAAACAGCCTGCCTTGTTCGGGGTTCGGGCGTACACCCGCTTGTGCGCTGTACTGATTCAACAACTGGGCGGGCGTATCGGCATGGGCACCTAGCGTCAGGCACAGGGCGACGACGATGGCGGCCGACAGCCGACGGATATGGATGAATGGGTTCATAGCGACTCCTTGATGGCCATGATGCCGAGGGCGTCTTAGGGCTTTCTTAAAACGGTCGAGCGCTATGAGGTCGGCGCGTTCATCGGCGCAGCGATGCTGTTCATCGCTTTTTGGGCGAAATAAGGCGTGTACCATGATGCTCACAAAAAATCATGGCTCCCCCCAACCTCGTCCGCAACCCCTCACCCCAAGCCACGCCCTACCGCCCTCGTTTGCTTGACGGCTTGGCTGCGGCCTTGGTCGATCGCGCCTACACCGAACTCACGATCGCCGACATCGTGGCGCGTGCCCGTGTCTCCAAGCGCACGTTTTATGAGCACTTCGAGAGCAAAGATGCCTGTCTACTGGCACTGGGTGAGCGCCTGAGTGAGCAAACCTTGGCGCTGATTGCGGCCAGCTACCAGTTCGGTGAGGACTGGGTTGCGCAGTTGCGCAGCGTGACGCACGCTTTTTTAAGCAGCCTAGAGACGCAACCAGCACTCGTTCAAGCGCTGTACATCGACCTGCTCAGTATCGGCCCTGCCGGACTGGCCTTGCGTCGCCGTTTGTGGCAGCGCTTTGCTGATTTTTTGATCATGCAGGTCGACGCATTTCGCGTACTGGAGCCACTGAAAAAGCCATTAAGCCCGGCGATGGCCACGGCCGTGGTCGGCGGCATCAACGAGCTGATCCTGCAGGCCATCGAGCAAGGTCAAGCGGACCACTTGAGCGACCTCACCCCCACGGTGACGGCCTTTGTACAAGCTGTTCTGAGCGCCTTAGACGCACCCATCGTGGCTCCCGTGATGCCCCCACCTAGCTCAGCCTAAGGCGGCACCTTCGTCTTCATCGACACAGCGTGCCACGATGGCGCCCAAGCCTTCGATCTCAACACGCACGGTATCGCCGTGCTTCAAGAACTTAGGTGGATCAAAAGCCGAACCGACACCGCTACAGGTGCCGGTGAAGATCACATCGCCCGGCTCCAGCGTCATCACCTGACTGAGCTGTGCAATCTGATCCCAAATATTGTGGATCATCAAGCGCGTGTTGCTGCTTTGGCGCAGCTCACCGTTGACCCAGCAGCGCACATCCAACGCATGGGGATCATCCAACTCATCGGCCGTCGTGATCCACGGCCCAAAGGGCGCATGCGTGTCGAACGACTTTCCCAGTGTCCATTGCGATGTGCGCTTTTGGATATCGCGCACCGAAACATCGTTGCCCACGCAGTAACCAAAGACGACCTCGCGGGCTTTGTCACGCGGCACATGCCGACAGCGCTGACCAATGATGGCCACCATCTCAGCCTCGTAATCGGTCATGCTGGAGATGCGCGGCAAAACAATCTCATCAAACGGGCCATTGATGGCGTTGGCCAGCTTGGTGAACCACACTTGGTGCTCCGGCACCGCGCGGCGTTCACCCATGATGTTTTCTTGAACGTGATCCAAGTAGTTCAACCCAATGGCCAGCGTTTTACCCGGTCGCGGCACGGGGGCCAACAAGTGCACGTGCTCGATCTGGGCTTGCGCTGGCGCATCAATCAAGTCAGCAACGCGGCCACGCAACTCAGGCCAACGCGTGATCAGGTCGATCATGGGTTGATGCGCAGACAAAGCGTCTCCCAAAGCCTCGCTGAGGTTGACGATACCCGAGCCATGGACCAAGCCGACTTGGGTCTGGCCATCTAACTCATAGGTGCAAAGGTGCATAGTGTGTCTCCTTGGTGTGGCTAATCAGGCTTGCCTCAAACAATCAACGATCTTCATGCGTGCGGCGCGCCAAGCAGGTATGAAACCGCCAACCAAGCCCATGATCAACGCAAAAGCAATGGACTGCGCCGCAATGTGTTTGGTCAGTGTGAACTGAAAAGCCAATTCAGAAAAGGTCTGAAAGTTCACAGTCGAGATATTGACCGTTTGCATCACGGCTGCACCAGCCAACCCCATCACGCCACCGACCAAGGCCAGCAACAGGGACTCACCCAGAAAGGCCGACAGCACCGCTGTGCGTCTGAACCCGAGCGCACGCAAGGTGCCGATCTCCCCGATGCGGGAGGCGACGGATGCGAACATCGTGATCATGGCGCCCACCACCGCCCCGATCGAGAAAATAACGGCCAAAGCCAAACCCAGCAAACGAATGAACGTGGCCAAGGCCTCGGATTGCTCCGCGTAAAAAACGACTTCGCGCTTGGCCTCCAAGGTCAGGCGAGGGTCATCATCCAGCCTGGCTTTAACCTGATCGAAGGCACGCACATCAGCCAGCCTGAACACCACGCTGGAGTAGGCGTTGCGGCGAAAGGCCTGCATCATCTGATCGCTGTCACCCCAGACTTCAGAGTCAAACCCGCTTCGGGCGGCGTCAAACACACCCACAACCAACCAGTCGCGACCGCCAAAGCGCATGTGCTCACCCAGCCCAGCACCGGCAAAACCTTTGGCAATGGCTTTGCCGGTAATGATCTCGCTGGTGCCCGGCCTGAACATGCGGCCTTGGATGATGTGAACCTGCGGCCGCAAGGCCACACCCATGGCAGAGGTGCCGCGTACCGTGACGTTGCTGGGCTTGCCATTGCTGCGTTTGGGTAGGGTGTTGAGCACCACGGGCTCTTTGGACACCAATCGGTTGCCCTGAGCATCGGTGGCGATGTCAAGCTGACTCGCGATCACCGCAGCTTGGCTGCGTGCAATGCCGGAATTGATCTCAGCGCCTGCGCCCTTGCGCAAGACCATCACGTTGTCGGGCTGGCCGGTGGCGACCAAGGTGGCACGGATGCCCTCGCTCATCATGAGCACGGTGGCAAAGACATAGACAACCAAGCCCATACCCGCTGCCGTCAACAACGTGGTCACGCGACGCACCCACAGGTTGCGTGCGATGTAGCTCAAAGGGACAAAACGGCGGGCCATGAGGCCATTATCGACCTCACGGACACCGCCGAGTCCTCCAACTCTTTAGCTGTTATTTACAGACGTCGCCTGAGTTCTCATCAGGTTGCATGACCTTGATCCAGTCGCGGATGAAAGTGGCGCCTTCGGCATGAGCCACGACACGGCCCAACGTGGGCATGCGCACACCGTTCTCAGCCGATGCCAAGCGATACAGCAAGATAGACTCTTCTGGCTTGCCAGGCACGATGTCATACAACATCCCGCCTGCGCCACGGCCAGCAGCAACCGGCTTCTTGCAGACCCCACTTTGGGTATTGAGCGGTGTCGCTGAGCTCAAGAACAAGCCTGAGTTGGACGCCTCACCGGCCGGGTTGTGGCAAGACGCGCAATTGGCCTCCAAATAAGCACGGGCACGGGCTTGCACATCGGCTGGGGTGCCAGCAGGCTTACCGACCACATCACCCGGCACGTTCCAGCGCGGTGCCTTCTCTACACCCGCGAAGGATTCTGGCAAGCCGGACAAGAGGCCCGCCGCCTTCATGTATTGCAGCTGGTTTTGGTTGCCCAGCGCCGCATTCGTGCGGTTGAGGAACTTCACCTTCGGGCCAATTGGCACCGCACCGGCCTCACCTGCGCGCTCATTGCCGTGGCAAACCACGCAAGCCATCGCTGAGGGCACGCCGTACTGCTTGACCTCACCCTTGTAACGTGCGCGCTGGCCATTGGCATCCTTGACATCAGGATCATGATCCTGATAGTCGTAGCTGCCAGTCAGCTCCTTGCCCTGAGGTGTCAGGCGCGCCACCAGCTTGCCTGATGTGGCATCTTTTTCCCACACGTAAGGCAGACCAGCCCAGTAGGGACCATTGGCACCATTTCGCTTGATCAGCAAGCGTGTCTCGATCAAATCTTCATTGATCAAGTTGCCAGACGCATCTTCACGGCGGAAGCTGAAGGTCTTGGCGATCACCGTGCCCGTTGGGAAGGACAAGGTGGCCAAGCTTTGTGCCGACAAGTCACCTGCGGGGTACCACGGGCCATCGGTCACGCCAGCGGGCTTGCTTGTTTGAAAGCCCGTCTTGGTATCGCGGTACTGCGCTTGCTTGCCCTGAGGGATAAAGACAAAGCGGTACTTGCTGGCGTAGTTGGTGAACAAGGTCGATGTCAGCTCAAACGGCATGCCCGTGCCCATGGGCTTGCTGCGTGGGTCTTGCTCATCTTGGAACAAGCCGTATTGATCGAGTGTGGGGCAGTTGTAGGTAGCCGCCAAGTCAAGGTTCAGCTTGTTGCGTGCAGCAGCGCCGCACACACGTGCAGACTCTTCCATGGAAGGCTGACGCACCGCGTTATCAGGCAACACATAAGGCAAGTTGACTGTCGGCTCTTTGACCGCTTTGAGCTTGCAGGCCAACTTGCCCATATTGCGGTCGCCAAGCAAGAAGTTGCGCAAGTTCGTCAATTCGCCGTTTTGCATATTGAGGTTAAGGTAAGGCGGTACGGCTGCATCAAATGAGTTGTCGCTCATGCAAACGCGGAATTCCTCCTTCAACTTGGTTTGTGGGCCAAGCAACCAGTTCGGTACGGTGTTGAATTTCCAGCCATTGAAGTGACAAGGTGGCTGAGGGTCATTGATGCCAAAATTAGGCGCCCCCAAGGTCGTTAAGCGAGGATTGACCCGCCATGTTTCCACCGCATTGGGCTGATTCAAAGGGATGCCATTTTGATCAACCGGGTACTTGGTGCAGCCATTGGGCTTGTCTACTTGACCATCGGTGAGGATGTGTGCTGATATGCCAAAGCCCTTGAGCAAAATCGCTGCGGTCAAGGTGGTCGATGCGTTATTGGGGTCGAATGCTTGCAGCTTCTTGCCGTTGTTGCGGAAGACGTTGTGATGGACGTTGACCGCCTCATTGAACCAGTCTTGCTTGAGGTCCGTGGACTTGCTGTTCACAAACCCGTAGTTCATGATCAACAAGCCAGCGGCCCAGTTGTCAGCCAACTCATTGCCATAGAACTCGATGTTGTCTTGCGCCACGATGATGGCGCCTGTACCGCGTGGTGCGTCTTTGACGAAGCCTGCTGAGCCAAAGTTGTCGACGTTGTTGCCCACAAAACGGTTGTAGCGCACGATGCTGCCCTCACCGTACTGAGACAAGCCCTCTAAGTCGTAGGCCAAGAAGCCCGCTGTGTTCTCGGTAGCCAGATTTTGCTCAGCCAAACCACGCTGGACGTTCTCCATCTCGATGCCGATCACGTTGTAGCGTGCCTCGTTGCGGCGCATGATCACATCGCTGGACTGACCCACGTACAAGCCCGCATCCACGGAGCCATACGAATAGGTGTCCTCAACCAACAGTTGCTGAACCATCACCGGGTAGATGGCGTAAAAGCCATTGCTGGGTTTGGTTTGGTAGCCCGGCTTGATGGGGTCTGCATCGGTCCATCCCGCCTTGATGCGTCTGAGAGTCACATACTTGGAGCGGAACACGCGGATGCCGTTGCCAGGCGTGTCGATGACCTCTAGATCCTCAATGGTGATGCCCTCGCAGTGTGATGCGTTGATGCCCTCTGCGGTATTGCTGCGCAAGAAGCTCAAGCGCGTTTTGTCGCGGCCAGCGCCCCGGATGGTGAGCCCGCGTTTACCTTGGATAATCAGGCCGCTTTTAAAGTCAAATGTGCCTGCGCCGAACTCAACAACGTCACCTTCGCTGGCATAGAAAAATGCTTTCTGGGCCTCGTCATTGGCTGACGGCCCTGCTGTGATGTGGAACACCTTCGCCGGTGTCGTGGCGGCCACGGCCTGTGTCGTTGATCCAAGCAGCACGGCGGCCCCCAGACAGGTGAGCAAGGCCATCCGGCCGAGCCAATTCAATTTATCTTGCATGAAGCCTCCGAGCGATGCGGGCGATGGCCCACTCATACTTACAGGCTATGCCAGAGACCACCATGCAACTGTCGACTAACAGATATTCACGGGCAAACCCCGATGAAATCGCCTGCACCGCATCCGACTAGGCCACGTGCTTGAGCCCTTGTGCGATGTCGATGCGCGACATTTTCCAAGCTGGCCACGCTGCCGCCACCGCCCCAACGACCAAACTAGCCAGCAACTGCAAGGCCATGGTCACCCAAGACACATTGAAAATAGGGAACAAGGTGCCCGCCGCATTGACAAAAGCGCGGGCGAGCGGGAACGTCAACGCCATGCCCATCGCCCCACCAATCAGCGCGATCAACAAGCTCTCGCCCAGCAACAACTTAACCACAAAGCTCGGCGCAAAGCCCAGCGCCTTGAGCGTGGCGTACTCGGCGATGCGCTCTCGTGCTGTCATCGTCATCGTGTTGGCCATCACGGCCATGATGATCAAGATGATGATGAAGCTCACCGCTTGAACAGCCAGCAAAATGGCCTCGCTCATCGACACAAAACCCAGCTGGAAGGCCTTCTCGGTCTCAGTCAAGGTTTCAGCCAAAGAGTTTTTAAACAACTCGTCAATGCGCTGCGATACCACTGGGGCATCGTCTGGGTTTTTGATACCCACCACGTACACACCGACGTAATCGGCCTGAGCGCCACCACCCGCCCGGGCACGGATGGTCTCGGCCAGCAGCTTCCAGTGGATGAACAGCTGCTGCTCATCGGTGCCTGCATCTTTGCCCTGATAAATGCCGCGCACGGTGAACGACCACGTACCGGGGTAAATCGTCCCGCGCAAAGCCACGGTGTCGCCCAGCTTCCAGCCAAATTTGCGGGCCAGCTTGCGACCCACAATGCAGCCTTGGCGATCACGAAAGAAGGCCGTCTTCTCTGCCTCGGATAAAACGAATTCAGGGTACAAGGCCAAATAACTGGCGGGATCAATGGCGAACTGCGCAAAGAAATTGCGCTCGGTGATGTAGACCCCGCCAAACCAGTTAGCCCAGGACAAACCGCTGACGCCCTCTGCCGCTTTGATGCGCTCGGCATAGTTCAAGGGCAAGGGAAAGGTCAGTGAGATCGAACTGCGCGTGATCAAGCGTGTGCTCGATGTGGCGTCCACGCCCGCATACCAAGCATCCACAATCGTGCGCAGCAGGCCGAATGCTGAAATGGCCACGACCAAACCGATCATTGTCAACAAGGCGCGCAAGCGGTACCTGAACGCATTTTTGAGCAACAACCGGAAGAGGAACATCCAATCAGCGAGGCTTAGCGTGCGGCATTGAGCAACAAACGCGTGTCTTGCGCCACCTGACGGCCTGCGCTTGCGAAGTCATCCCCACTGCTGGCGTACAGGACCGCACGGGAGCTGTTGACGATGATGGTGCCCGTGATGGCGCCGCTGGCGTCGGTCTTGAGGCCAGCCTTGACCGTGGCTGCGGCATCACCGCCCTGCGCCCCGACACCCGGTATCAGCAAAGGCAGGGTGGGTGCCAGTTCACGCACACGGGCGATTTCTTCAGGGAAGGTGGCACCCACGACCAAGCCGATCTGGCCATTGGTGTTCCACGGGCCTTGCGCTTGGGCCGCCAAGTGCTCGTAGACACGCGGGTTGCCAGGCACATCAGCCAAACGCAGGTTTTGCAGATCAGAGCCGCCGGGGTTGGATGTGCGGCACAGCAAGATCACGCCTTTGCCGGGGTAGCGTAAAAATGGCTCCATGGTGTCAAACCCCATGAACGGTGACAAGGTCACGGCGTCGGCCTGATAGCGGTCGAAGGCCTCATGGGCGTACTGCTGGGCTGTGCTGCCTATGTCCCCGCGCTTGGCATCCAAAATCACGGGGACGTAGGGTGCAACTCGGCGCATGTGCGCCATCAGTCGCTCTAATTGATCCTCAGCCCGATGGGCCGCGAAATAGGCAATCTGCGGTTTGAAAGCACAGACCAAATCCTTGGTTGCGTCCACGATGGCGGCGCAAAAATCATAGATCCGGTCGGGCTGCCCCTTCCATGCGCCGGGGAACTTGGCTGGGTCGGGGTCCAAGCCCACGCAGAGCAAGGAATCGTTCAGGCGCTGAGCTTGCGCGAGCTGGTCGGTGAAATTCATTTGCGAATTTTACCGGCTTGCTCGGCTCAAGTGCGTCTGCGACGCAAGTACACAGCCACAACGGCCATGCCCATCGCAGTCAAGGCGTAACTTGAAGGCTCAGGCACGGCAGGTGCGAAGGTGCTGTAAATAGCCGAAAGCTGCTCAGAGCCACCGGTCAACATGTCGTACTTGGCCGTCAGAGCGTATTGGGTCGCATCTGTGTGCAAAAAGAAGAAACGCGAAGCGCCCCCCCCTGGTACGGCGCTGTCCAACAAGAAATTGATGTCGCCACCGGGATTGCCGGCCACATTGAATAAGCGGCCCGTTGTCGGGGCCTCAATGCCCAAACCATCCATGCGCCAATCAGCATCCTTCAAATTGGCGTAACCAAAATCGGCCAGACGAAACGCACCAACGCGCCCACCTGTGGACGAGGCATCAACGTTGATCTTCCAATAAAAATCCAGTGTGCCTGAGGCTGTTTCACGCACCACGCGGTTTTGCACCGTTCCTGTGATGCCTGAGAAGCTAAATGGCGTGAGCACATCCTCCAGCACCGTGCCAGCCAGCTCAGGGCGCAAAGCAGCCGTGGTGCCGCCCAATGCGGTATCTGCAAACGGCGCGGGCGAGATAGGCTCAGTCAGCAAAACAGCTTGCGCAGCGGTCTGAGCAAAAAAACCAAGAGCCAGCGTCAGGGTGGACAAAGCACAGCGTTGCGAGACAAGCATGGTGAACTCCATTGAGTAGTGAAAGGCAGACTCACCACTCTAGGCACCGCACCAGATCGGGCCATCCCTAAACTTAGGGGCTGCGACCCCACCGGCTAGGGATGAATGCGCACCGTTTGCGCCAAGTCAACCGTCAGATGCGCTTGGCCAATTCAGCTGCTTTGCCGATGTAATTGCCCGGCGTCATCGCCATCAAGCGCGCTTTCTCAGCCTCAGGCAAGGCCAGCGTTTCAACGAAGGCACGGATGGACTCGCGCGTCATGGCTTTGCCACGTGTCAGCGCCTTGAGTTGCTCATACGGGTTAGGCAAGGCATAGCGGCGCATCACGGTTTGGATGGGCTCAGCCAGCACTTCCCAAGCGCCGTCCAAATCATCAGCCAATGCTTGAGGGTTGACCTCCAGCTTGCCCATGCCGCGCGCCAAGCTGTCATACGCCAGCAGGGCGTAACCGAGTGCCACACCCATATTGCGCAACACAGTGGAATCGGTCAAATCACGCTGCCAACGGCTGATGGGCAGCTTCTGGCTCAGGTGCGTCAACATGGCGTTGGCCAAGCCCAGATTGCCTTCGGCGTTTTCAAAGTCAATCGGGTTGACCTTGTGCGGCATCGTGGACGAGCCAATTTCGCCCTCTTTGGTACGCTGCTTGAAGTAGCCCAAGCTGATGTAGCCCCAAACATCGCGTGACCAGTCGATCAAAATTGTATTGGTGCGTGTGACCGCATCAAACAGCTCAGCCATGTAGTCGTGTGGCTCGATCTGAATGGTGTAAGGATTGAAGGTCAGCCCCAGTTGGTTCTCAATCACCTTCTGGCTGAAAGCCTCCCAATCTGTTTCTGGGTAGGCAGACAAGTGGGCGTTGTAGTTACCCACGGCGCCATTCATCTTGGCCAGCAACTGCACGTCCGCAATGCGGGTGCGGGCATTGGCCAAGCGGGCCACCACGTTGGCGATTTCTTTGCCGACGGTGGTCGGGCTGGCGGTCTGCCCGTGGGTGCGGCTGAGCATCGGGAGCTCAGCCATGTTGTGCGCCAAACCACTCAAGGTGCCAATCAGGCCGTCAATGGCTGGCAACAGCACCTGCTCACGTGCCGCCTTGAGCATCAAACCATGGCTGGTGTTGTTGATGTCTTCACTGGTGCAAGCGAAGTGAACAAACTCACCGGCTTTTTCCAGCTCAACATGATTGGCAAAGCGCTGTTTGATCCAGTACTCAACCGCTTTCACATCGTGGTTGGTGGTTTTCTCGATGTCCTTGATGGCTTGCGCGTCCATCTCGCTGAAGCGGGCGACCAAGCCACGCAAGTAGCCGCGTGAGGCTTCGGACAAGGGAGAGAACTCAGGCAGGCCCGCATCAGACAGGGCAATGAACCATTCGACTTCGACCTGCACGCGGCGGTGCATCAGGCCAAATTCAGACAATAAAGGGCGCAGCGCGGACACTTTGGCGGCGTAACGGCCATCCAAGGGCGACAGAGCGGAGAGGGCTGACAAGTTCATGGGCGCGTCCGAAAGACAGGGATCAAAAAGGCATCACCTGGGCGACTGCGCAGGCGAACCCGCCATTTTACCGGTCTGTGAGGCCGTATGGGTGGGCCAATTGTCTTTGAGGACATCTGCATCCACCCGCAACCAGATGGTCAGTGCTTGCGCACGCATGCGCCGAGACGAAATCACGGCCCAAGGCCAGTACAAACCTGCCGTGAACACCATCAACAAAGCATGTCGGCATTGCAGCTTCACAAAGGCAGCTACAGACAGCTTGCTGCGTATGCGCATGTATTGGTTGCCGGTTTTGTCCCACACCAGATTGAACAAGTGGGCTTGAAGATAAGGTTGCACCGCAGTACCCACCACCGCACACACCGCCAGCAGCAGCACATGCTGCACATTCAAGGACAAGCGACCCCGGATCACCAATACGGCAGCCACAGCCATGGCCGCCATGCCCATGCTGAACAAGGTGGTCAACATCGTCCACGCCAAGGTACGCCCAAACAACACGACGACTTCGTCGCTCTCTGCACGCCAGCGCAGGCGCAAAGGGCCCAAACGCAAGTGCCCTTGACGGAAACGAAACCACGTCCAAACAAACAAAGGCATGGCCATCAGCCACAAGCCCAAGATGACACCCCACAGCATCCAAGCCCCTGGCCTGTGCACGATGCTCGCCGCCATCAACAACCACGCCAGCGCCCCGCCACTGGCCAAGGGCAACCACATGGCACGGTAGACATCTTGAAACGGGCCGTCCAACGCCAAACGCCTGTGTGCCCAACTGATATGGGCAACATGGTGGTTCAGGCTCATAAAGACCAGCAAAGGCCACACCGACAAGGCCAGCGAGGACGCCAACATGCCAGCCATGGTCGACCCGGCCCAGGCCCCCGCCACCCCCGCAACAAGGCAAGCGGCCAAAGCATATCGGCGCGAAACATAGCTAGCGGGCTCGTGATAGTCCAGCACATGCCCTGCCACCGTGGTCTGGCGCATCAAATAACGCTGGTTGAGCACCCTGGCCCACGGCAAATACAAACCCAAGCTCATGAGGGTCAAAAGCAAGTTGCGCATCCACAGTCCGGCATAGTCATTGCCAACACCCTGAAAGCGCACTGGCCAACTGGTGACGGCACCATAGGGCATTTGCTTGGACCGAGGTGCCGTGACCGTCGCGACCTGCACAGGCCGTGGGGCAGCCGCGTGCACAGAGGCTGACCCAATCGGGTTAGGCCAAGGGACAAAAGGCAAACTGCCCCACATTGGATCAGGCGGCGGTGGCGGCGACTGCGCAGGCACAGGCGCAGGCTGGGTCGCCACCCGCTGTGGCGCAAACGCCTCCAGACGGATCACCCTTACTGCTGATCGACCACCGTGTTTGCTCATTTGTGCATCAAATGTAACGGTACTACGCGGAATTTCTATAGCAAAACCCCCATATTGGGTAGTTAAGCGCATCAAAAAACACCTACGCTTGTCATAGCCTAAAATCGCCGCAAACACACAGACCAAACAGAATGAAATTGATCGGATCACTGACCAGCCCCTTCGTACGCAAAGTGCGCATCGTGCTGGCCGAGAAAAAGCTCGACTACAAGTTCGAAGTCGAAGACGTGTGGTCAGCTGACACCACGATCATGGCGGCCAACCCCCTAGGTAAAGTGCCTTGCTTGGTGATGGATGGCGGCGAGGCGGTTTTTGACTCGCGCGTCATCGTCGAGTACGTCGACACGCTGTCACCCGTGGGCAAGCTCATCCCCTTGAGCGGGCGCGAACGCGTCGAAGTGCGCACCTGGGAGGCCATGGCTGACGGCTTGTTGGATGCCGCCATATCGGCACGCATGGAGCAAACGTGGGACGGCAGAACCGACGCCCAGCGCAGCCAAGCTTGGATCGACAGGCAAATGGGTAAAATCCACGCCAGCCTCAAAGCCATGAGCCGCGGCTTAGGCGAGCGGCCTTGGTGCAACGGCATCCACCACAGCTTGGCCGACATCGCTGTGGGCAGCGCCTTGGGTTATCTGGACTTTCGCTTCGCACACATCGACTGGCGCGGCGACTATCAGAACTTGGACAAACTGTTCGAGAAGCTCTCTCAGCGTCAAAGCTTCATCGACACAGCGCCGCCCACCGCCTAAGCAAACGACGCAGACGAAGCAGGTCAGTCAGCCGGGGCAAAAGAGTCCGCTCGGGCTCGCTGCCAATATTGCTCGAACCCGGCTTGCGTCCAAGGCACCTCGCCACGCTCTGCCGCCAGCAGCTCGCCGTGCTTCATGTAGGGCAGCAAATTGGCCAAACGCCCCACATCCACACCCGATACACGCCTCAAAATGTGATCCGCAGAGATCTCATTAGGGTGGTGCAAACCTGCCGCCTGAACCAGCTCATGCAGCGCAAACAGGGTGTTGTGGTGGAAACGGTAGACGCGCTCAGCCTTGTCGGGCACAACCAAAGCGCGTTGGCGCCAAGGGTCTTGTGAAGTCACGCCGGTTGGGCACTCACCTGTATGGCAGGTTTGCGCCTGAATGCACCCCAGCGCAAACATGAAGCCCCGCGCCGAATTGCACCAATCTGCGCCCAAGGCCATCATGCGTGCCACATCAAACGCGCTGATCACCTTGCCCGCACAACCAATCTTGACTCGGTGGCGCTCGCCGACGCCTACCAGCGTATTGTGCACCAGCAAAAGCCCCTCTTGCAGCGGCGCGCCAACGTGGTCTGTGAACTCCAAAGGTGCCGCACCCGTGCCGCCCTCGGCACCGTCCACCACGATGAAATCGGGCCAGATACCCGTGTGAAGCATGGCCTTGACCAACGCGAACCACTCCCACACATGGCCGATACAGAATTTAAAGCCGACCGGTTTGCCGCCTGACAATTGCCTCAAGCGTTCAATGAACTGCATCATCTCAATGGGTGTCGAGAACGCACCATGGCTGGCAGGCGAGACGCAGTCGACACCGACAGGCACACCCCGTGCGGCGGCGATTTCAGGCGTCACCTTCGGGCCAGGCAACACGCCGCCATGGCCGGGCTTGGCGCCTTGACTGAGCTTGAGCTCAATCATCTTGACCTGCGGCTCACGCGCGTTGATCATGAACTTATCGGCATCAAACTGACCAGCGTCATTGCGGCACCCAAAGTAGCCTGAGCCGATCTCCCAAATCAAGTCTCCGCCCGGTTCACGGTGATATTGGCTGATCGAGCCCTCACCTGTGTCGTGTGCAAAGCCGCCTTTCTTGGCCCCTGCGTTCAAAGCCAAAATGGCATTGGCACTCAAAGCACCAAAGCTCATGGCCGAGATGTTGAAAACGCTGGCGCTATAAGGTTGCGTACAAGATGAGCCACCGGCACCAATCGTGACCCGAAAGTCTGGGGATGGCACATGGCTGGGCACCAAAGAATGGCTGATCCACTCGTAGCCGGTGGCGGTCACATCTTTTTGGGTGCCAAACGGACGCTTGTCGGACTCGCCTTTGGCGCGCTGGTAAACAAGGGAACGCTGCTGACGCGAGAACGGCGCAGCCTCGTTGTCACTCTCGATGAAATACTGGCGCAGCTCTGGGCGCACAAACTCCAGCAAATAGCGCATGTGCCCGATGACCGGGTAGTTGCGCAACACCGAGCGACTGGACTGTCGCATGTCATTGAAGCCCACTACCGTCAAGGCCCCGGAGACCAAGGTCAACCAAGGCCCAGAACTGTGCCCTTGCAGCCACCACATGGCTAGCCCGCTCACCAAGCCAAGCAAAGCCAACACCCAAGCGCCATAGCGAATGGGGACGTAGTCATTGAGTTTGAGTAACCATCTTGGCATGCTTGTCTCCTTGATCGCCATGCTAAGGGCCTTATCCAGACCCCAGTCAAGCTGAATGCCGCATAGAACGATGCTTAATTGACGCATGCATGCGCTTGGTTGAGAGGGAATTTTGGCGCTACACTTCGGCCATAGCGCCGATTTATCCGGATTGCGGGCGCTCAAAAAATGCCGCTAAAGAGGGCGCTGCTCACCGGCCCTGCTTTGTTGCAAGGCCGGTTTTTTATTGTCTATTCACTGTCGTAGCGTCATGTCTTCCCTTGGGGTCGTTACCCCTGCCTCCATGCATTTTGCCTCGCCGCTGCCACTGCAAAGCGGCGCGGCCTTGTGCGACTACAACCTGGTCTACGAGACCTATGGCCGACTCAATGCCGGGCGCAGCAATGCCGTGCTGGTTTGCCACGCGCTCAACGCGTCGCACCATGTGGCGGGCTTTCATGCCGATAGAAAAGGCCAAGCCATCGACCGCAGCTTGGGTTGGTGGGACAACCTGATTGGGCCAGGCAAGCCACTCGATACAGACAAGTTCTTCGTGATTTGCATCAACAACCCCGGTTCTTGCTTTGGCTCGACCGGGCCGATGCACACCGACCCCAGCACAGGCCGCATTTATGGTGCCGACTTCCCCGTGGTGACGGTGGAGGACTGGGTCAACGCCCAAGCCTTGCTGCTGGAGCGACTAGGGATCATGCAATTGGCAGCAGTGTTGGGCGGCAGCTTAGGTGGCATGCAAGCCTTGAGCTGGACTTTGCAATACCCCGAGCGCGTACGCCACTGTGTCGCCGTGGCGACCGCACCCAATCTGTCAGCCCAAAACATCGCCTTCAACGAGGTGGCACGCCGCGCCATCGTGACCGACCCGGACTTCCACCGTGGCCACTACTACCAGTATGGCGTGGTGCCCCGCCACGGCTTGGGTGTGGCACGCATGATTGGGCACATCACCTATTTGTCAGACGACGTGATGGAGAAGAAGTTCGGGCGCCAATTGGTTGGACGTGAGTTGGGTGACAGCCCCAGCTACAGCACCCAAGACATCGAGTTCCAAGTTGAAAGCTACCTGCGCTATCAAGGTGACAAGTTCAGCGATTACTTTGATGCCAACACCTATTTGCTGATCACGCGTGCGCTGGACTACTTTGACCCGGCCCGCCATCACGGGGGCGACTTGTCTGCCGCGCTGGCCAAAGCCGTGGCCAAGTTCTTGGTCATCAGCTTCACGACAGACTGGCGCTTCTCACCAGCGCGATCGCGCGAGATCGTCAAGGCGCTGGTCGACCACCGCCATGACGTGAGCTACGCCGAGATCGATGCCCCCCACGGGCACGACGCCTTCTTGCTTGACGATCCGCGTTACCACGGTGTCGTCAGGGCTTACTTTGACCGGATTGCAGCCGAGCTGACCACATGACTGAGCGCGCCATCCACCAAGTGATTGCCGACTTGATCCCGCCCGGCTCGCGCGTGCTGGATTTGGGTTGCGGCGACGGCACCTTACTGGCCTATTTGCGCGACACCCGCCAGTGCACGGGTTACGGCATTGAACTGGACGATGCCAAGGTGCTGGAGTGTGTGCGCCGAGGCGTCAACGTCATCCAACGCAATTTGGAAGAAGGCCTGAGCCTGTTTGAGGACAACAGCTTTGATGTCGTGCTGCAGCTCGACACCTTGCAGCACCTGCGCAATACCGAAGCGATGTTGCGTGAAACCGCCCGTGTAGGCCGGATCGGCTTGGTGAGCTTCCCTAATTTTGCCCATTGGCGGCACCGCTTGAGCGTGTTGCGCGGGCGCATGCCGGTGACCAAGGCGCTGCCCTACCAGTGGTATGACACGCCCAACATCCGCGTGGCCACGTTTGCTGACTTTGAGATGCTGGCACGCAAGAACGGCCTGCACATCACAGCGTCATTTGGACTGCACAACGGCGAGATGATGACCACATGGCCCAATTTGACCGCCAGCACGGCCGTGTTCCAGTTTGAACACAACCGATAGCGGTGCATCAGCGGCGTTTGGCCAAAAAAAAACGCCCCGTGATGGGGCGTTTTTCATGCATGCACCACACCGTGCATGCATCAATCAGTGATCGATCAGAAGTTGTGCTTGATGCCAACAGCGAAGGATTGACCTGAAGTCAGCGCGGACTGACGCTCGTTCATGAACACGCCGTACACGTCGGTGCGCTTGGACAAGGTGTAGTCGTAGCCCAGTGACAGCACTTCATTCTTGGTGCTCACGCCAGCGACCTTGTTCTTCAACTGACCAAAGGAGGCCAACACAGCGGCCTTGTCAGTCACAGGCACGGACACGCCCAGTTGAAAGATCTTGTCTTTGCCAGCGTTGGTGCTGTCATTGATGTCGGTGTACTGACCGAAGGCCTTGACCACGCCGAAGTCATAGCTGGCACCCAAGTTCCAGACCTTTTCGTTGGCTGTGTAGGCTGTAACCGATGGAGCCGTGGTCACACCACCCTTGACATAGGTCAGCATGGCGCTCAGTGGGCCTGCGTTGTAAGACACAGCCACTGAAGAGCTGTTCTTGTTGGCAGTGCCTGTGGCTTCTTTGGCCGCAACTTGCGCGATACCTTGGAAGCCAGACATCACTGGCGACTCATACGTCACCGAGTTCACCCAACCAGTGTCAAAACCAACGCCAGCACCGGCGATGTTTGTTTGAACAGCCGTGCCGAGGTAGTTGAAATGGCGCATCGTTGGCGAGAACGTCATTGAGCTGCCAAACGGGTTGTAGGTGTAACCAGATGTGAACAGTGGGTTGTCGTACTGACCCAAAGCCACCTTACCGAAGCCACCGCTCAAAGCGACGTTCGAGGCACGGCCCCAGAAGTAACCAGCGTTATTCGGCAATGTGGAGCCAGTGTCACCAGCCAAGAAGGTTTCCAGTGCGAATTCGGCCTTCAAGCCGCCGCCCAGATCCTCAGAGCCAGCAAAACCCAAGAAGCTGGTCATCATGCTGCCGCTGGACACGTTGGTCGTGCGGGCTGCTGCGCCTGTGGCGTGTGCGCGAGAGAAAGAGCCCACAGACATGTCAACCGTGCCGTACAGCTTGACGCTCGATTGAGCTTGAGCAACACCGGCCAAGGCCATCAGAGCAGCCGCAGCCACCAAGTTTTTCTTTGCGAACATCAGGTTCTCCAATCAATGAAATGAACAAAAAATCAAACGATAGATATGCCGAAAAAGGCCTTGATCACATCGCTTATTCTGGGACTGAAAGTACACCGAAGGCTTATTAAGCAAGAATCGTGACAGGTCTTGAGGGCAAGAAAATGCACTATGCGTCGCCAGAAAACAACGGATTAAGCACCGCCAGGATCTGATCGCCATAGGCCTGCAGCTTTTTCGCCCCCACCCCGCTGATGCCGCCCATCTCACCCAAGGTTTGCGGGGCGATACGGGCCATGTCGGCCAGCGTGGCGTCGTTAAACACAATGTAGGCGGGCAAGTTGTGCTCGCGTGCCACGCCAGCCCGCCACGCTTTCAGATCGGCGAAACGGGCCAAAGCGTCACCATTCAAATCAGCACTGGCAGAGGGCTTGCTGGTCGTGCGGGCGGCACGGCCACGCTTGGGCGCATCGGCCGCCTCGCGCAGGGTCAGTTGAACCTCGCCACGCAAAACCGCACGCGCTGAGTCGGTCAAGGTCAAGGTGTTGTACTCGCCCTCTGCCACCACATGGCCCAGCGCCACCATCTGGCGCAGCACGGCACGCCATTGGTTTTCGGACATGTCGGCGCCCACACCAAACGTGCTCAGTGTTTGGTGGCCGTATTGCTCCACCTTGTCGGTGAGCTTGCCACGCAGCACATCAATCAGGTGCCCCGCACCAAACCGGTGCTGGCCGTGTTGCCAGAAGCGGTAGATGCCACTCAGTATCTTGCGGCTGGCCTCGGTGCCGTCCCACGTGGCAGGCGGGTGCAGGCAGTTGTCGCAATTACCGCAGGGTTGGCTGTCTTCGCCAAAATAGGCCAGCAGGCTGACGCGGCGGCAGCCATGGGATTCGGCCATCGCCAGCAAAGCATCCAGCTTGCCACGCTGCACCCGCTTGAAGTCATCGTGCGCAGGGCTCTCGTCAATCATCCGGCGCTGGTTGACGACATCGGCCAAGCCGTAGGTCAACCACGCATCGGCGGGTGTGCCGTCGCGCCCTGCCCGGCCGGTCTCTTGGTAGTAGGCCTCGATGTTTTTGGGCAAATCAAGGTGGGCCACAAAACGCACGTCGGGTTTGTCGATGCCCATGCCAAAGGCGATGGTGGCCACCATGACCACACCGTCTTCACGCAGGAACCGATCCTGGTTCTTTTGGCGCACGCCCGCATCCAGCCCCGCGTGGTAGGGCAAAGCGGTGATGCCGTCTTGCTGGTTCAACCACTCAGCGGTCTCTTCGACTTTTTTGCGGCTCTGGCAATACACGATGCCCGCATCCCCATCGTGGCCATCGCGGATGAAGCGCAGCAACTGTTTGCGTGGCTCGTCCTTTTCAACCAAGGCGTAACGGATGTTGGGCCTGTCAAAGCTGCTGATGAACACGCGTGCATCTTGCAATTGCAGGCGCTCGATCATGTCGGCGCGGGTTTGATCGTCGGCGGTGGCGGTCAGCGCCAAGCGCGGCACATCCGGGAATCGTTCGTGCAGGATGTTGAGCTGCAGGTAGTTCTCGCGGAAGTCGTGGCCCCATTGGCTGACGCAATGCGCCTCATCAATGGCAAACAGGCTCAGCAAGCCGCGCTCGTGCAGACTGGCCAATTGCGCCTGAAAGCGCACGTTGGTGACGCGCTCGGGGGCCGCGTACAACAACACCATGCGCCCAGCCATCATCTCGCGCTCGATGCGCTGGGTGTCCTCTAGGCTGAGCGAGCTGTTCAAAAAGGCCGCTTGCACGCCGACCTCTTCAAGCGCACCAACTTGGTCATGCATCAAGGCGATCAAGGGGGACACCACCACGGTGACACCCTTGCCTGCACGGTGGCGCGCAATAGCCGGGATTTGGTAGCACAGGCTTTTGCCACCCCCTGTGGGCATCAACACCAGTGCATCGCTGCCGCCGGTGACGTGGTCCACGATGGCCTGCTGGTGCCCACGGAAGGCGGCGTAGCCAAAGACCTCTTGCAGGATGGTCAGCGGCTCGGTGGACAACGCATCAAGCGCGTTGGCAGCAGGTGAAATGGGCACAGTGTGGTTTGAACGCAGGACGCCGCACCGGGGGTCGGTGCGCAGCGTGCGTATTGTCGCCCGAGGCGGGCCTCAGTTCACGTCCTGAAAAACGCCACAGATGCATCTAGGTCATGCGCTTGGTTTTTCAGCGACAGGGCGGCGGCGGCGGTTTCTTCAACCAGCGCGGCGCTCTTTTGCATGGCGTCATCCATGCCGCCAATAGACTGGCTGACCTGTGAGATGCCCGTGGCCTGCTCGCGTGCCACCTGCTTGATCTCAGCGACCACATCGCGCACCTTGTTGACGGCGTCCACGGTTGACGAGATGGTGCTGCCGGCCTCGACCACCAGCGCACTGCCACGGTCCACGCACTCAAAGCTCGCATTGATCAGGACTTTGATTTCTTTGGCCGCGTTGGCGCTGCGCTGCGCCAACGACCGCACTTCAGAGGCCACCACCGCGAAGCCTCGGCCCTGGTCACCGGCACGCGCGGCTTCAACCGCCGCGTTGAGCGCCAAGATGTTGGTCTGAAAGGCAATGCCGTCGATCACGCCGATGATCTCGGATATCTTGCGCGAGCTGCTGTTGATCTCGCTCATGGTCTGCACCACCTGCCCCACCACCACACCGCCACGCTCGGCGATGTCACTGGCCTGCGCAGCCAAGCCATGCGCCTGATCTGCGCTGTCGGCGCTGTCTTTGACGCCCTTTGAGATTTGGTCGATGGTCGATGCGGCCTGCTGCAGATTGGCTGCCTGAAGTTCGGTGCGGCTAGATAAATCAACGTTGCCGGAGGCGATCTCATCTGAGGCATACGACACCGCGGACGAGGCCACACGCACCTTGGACACCACATCCTGCAAGCTGCCGTTCATCCTGTTCATGGCTGCGTTCAACTGGCTGATTTCATCAGAGCCCGTCATGTCGATGACACCATCCAACCTGCCGTCGGCTACGGCGGATGCCGAAGCAAGCGCCTGATTCAACGGTGCCTTGATGCTGCGCATGATCAACCAACTGGCGACACCGCCAAAGCAAGCCAAAGCTGATACCAACACAACCAAGATCACGGTCATGGTATGCACCTGCTGGTCGGCTTCAGCCAACATCTGGTGCCGTGACTTATCAGATTCGGCCATCAGTGCATCGACAATGTCATCGAGCCCTTTGTTCGGTGCCCTGTCCACCCCCTTGACCATGGCATCCACCCGTTTGGCACTGCTTGGGTCAGCGGGATCAAATGCTTTGACGCCTTCGTCATATCGTGCGCTCATGGCATGAATCATGGGCCGGACAGCCTTCACGGCCTCATCCGATAGGCCCAACTTGCCCATTTCACTTTGCAGCGCGCTGAGCTTGGCATCAGCCTCAGCAAGGCTGTCGCCCAATCCCTTTTTGTGTTTTTCATATGCAGCCGGATCTGTGCCGCGCAACAGCAGGTTCTTCCACTCTTGGATCTCGGCTTTGAAAGCCACTTGGCCGGATCGCGCCGAGTCAATGGCCGTTTCAAACCCATCCGCCTTCATGGCGGTCGCGTGCTGCACGGCCAAGTTGGCTTTGAGCGCATAGATGCCACCGCCACCGGTCAGCAAAACGCCCAATAACAAAGTGACCGACAAAGCGGTCAGCCTTGTCCCTATGTTGAAATCATTCAGTGCCATCGCCATTTACCCCGTCTTAATAAGTAGGTATCTGTCTTTTTCGGCGCGTCGCCCAAAAAGTTGAATACAACTTAACGGTTAACCTATGTGGCGTTTTACACAAAGTGGCGCACAAGCAATCACAGTATCTGGGGGGTTAAAGCCGCCAGATAGGCTTGGCTGAAGGCCGCAGGCATGCGCCGCACCTTGCCCTGTGCAATGTCCACACACACAAACAGCGTGCTGCCCCTGAACACCGTGACCTGGTCGTCCAGCCGGATGAACTGGTAGTGACGCCGCATGGTCAACCTGTCCATGGCGGTCAACCAGGTGGCCAAGGCCAAGCGCTCCCCCAAGCGCGTGGCCAGCAGGTAGTTCAACTCATGCTGGCGCACCACCATGCCGTGGCCCGCCGCTTCGTAATCAGCCGGGCCGATGCCCAAAGCGATCGAGTGCGACCACGCCAATTCTTCGAGCCATTGCAGGTAGACGACGTTGTTGGTGTGGCGCATCAGGTCAATGTGCTGATCCTGTACGGTGACGTGGACAAGGTGGGGCTGGGGGTGATCCCATTGCAGTGTGGGCATGATCGTCATCTGATGTAAGGCAGCGGCGATGATGCCAGAGTGCTTGCGCAAGGCTGGCATGCGTGGCATGATCCACGCAATTATTGAGTGCCACTCAACTTTTACCGTGCCAGTTTTACAGCGAAAAAAGCCCATCAGTGCCAAATCACAAGAGCGCATTCAAGTTTTATTGAGTGCCGCTCGGCGTGTTTTTTCAGCACACGGGTACCAGCGTGCCACCACGGCTCAAATTGCCGAGGCCGCTGGCGTGTCCGAGGCCACCGTGTTCACCTACTTTGCCGGCAAGCGCGAGCTGTGCATCCAAGTCATCAAAGACTGGTATGACGAGATCAGCGTCGATCTGGCGCGTGACATGCCCCACATTCTGGGCGTGCACGCCAAGCTCAGCCATGTGATCCGAGCGCACTTGGTCACTTTGTTGGCTGATGGATCGGGCATGTGCGCTTTGGTGCTGAGCGAGGGCCGCGCCGCCGAACCCGAGCTGGCCCAGGTCATCACCGATTGCAAACGCCGCTACACCGCCCCGCTGATGGATTGCCTGGCCGAGGCCCAAGCGCAAGGCCAGATCCGCCAAGACATGCCTTTGCGGCTGATGCGCGACTTGGTCTACGGGTCGATGGAGCACGTGCTGTGGGACGCCATCACCACCCTCAAGCGCCCCAGCATTGATGACACCGCCGAGCAACTCACACGCCTGATCTGGAGTGCGCTGATGCCGCCAGATTTATCTCTGGCCGCACTCACCCGCCTGCGCGATGAAGTCACGCAGGCGCTGCGCCATGTTCACCCCCCAACCTGATCGCCACCATGCCGCTCATCGAGACCCAACTCAACCCGCGCAGCGAGACGTTCAAGGCCAATGCCCAGGCCATGCAGCTGCTGATCGATGACCTGACGCAACAGCTCGATCGCATCGCGATGGGCGGCGGCGAGGCACCCCGCGCCAAACACGTCGCCCGAGGCAAGCTCTTGCCGCGTGACCGGGTTGAGCAGTTGTTGGATGCAGGCTCGCCCTTTTTGGAAGTCGCGCCTCTGGCTGCGCTGAACATGTACCACAACGCCGCGCCGGGTGCGGGCGTGATCGCAGGCATAGGCCGCGTCTCAGGGGTCGAGTGCATGATCGTGTGCAACGACGCCACCGTGAAGGGCGGCACCTACTACCCGATCTCGGTCAAGAAGCACCTGCGTGCGCAAGAGATCGCGTGGCAAAACCGCCTGCCTTGTATTTACTTGGTGGACTCGGGCGGCGCCAACCTGCCTAATCAAGATGAGGTCTTCCCTGACCGCGACCACTTTGGCCGCATCTTCTACAACCAAGCCAATATGAGCGCGGCGGGCATCCCGCAAATCGCCGTGGTGATGGGCTCCTGCACAGCAGGCGGGGCCTATGTGCCCGCCATGAGCGACGAAGCCATCATCGTGCAAAACCAAGGCACCATCTTTTTAGGTGGGCCACCATTGGTCAAAGCGGCCACAGGCGAGGTCGTCAGCGTTGAAGACTTAGGCGGCGGTGACGTGCACACGCGCTTGTCTGGCGTAGCCGATCACTTGGCCCGTGACGATGCCCATGCGCTGGCGCTCGCCCGCCAAGCCATCGCCAGACTGAACTGGCGCAAGACGAGCGACATGGCCCTGATCGAGCCGCGTGCCCCGCTCCATGACGAGGCCGAGCTCAACGGCATCATCCCCACCGACACCCGCAAACCCTTTGACGTGCGCGAGGTCATCGCCCGTTTGGTGGACGCATCCGACTTTGACGAGTTCAAACCGCGCTACGGCAGCACCTTGGTCACCGGCTTTGCGCACATCGAAGGCATGCCCGTGGGCATCGTGGCCAACAACGGCATCTTGTTCTCCGAGAGCGCCAACAAAGGTGCGCACTTCATTGAGCTGTGTTGCCAGCGCGGCATCCCCTTGGTGTTCTTGCAGAACATCACCGGCTTCATGGTCGGGCGCAAGTACGAGAACGAAGGCATTGCACGTGCAGGCGCCAAGATGGTGACAGCGGTGTCTTGCGCGCAGGTGCCCAAGTTCACCGTGATCATTGGTGGCTCATTTGGGGCGGGCAACTACGGCATGTGCGGGCGCGCCTACAGCCCACGCTTTTTGTGGATGTGGCCCAACGCGCGCATCAGCGTCATGGGCGGCGAGCAAGCAGCCAGTGTGCTGGCCACAGTCAAGCGCGATGGCATCGAGGGCAAAGGTGGCACCTGGAGTACCGATGAAGAGGCCGCCTTCAAAGACCCTATCCGCGAGCAATACGAGGCGCAAGGCCACCCCTACTACGCCTCGGCGCGTTTGTGGGACGACGGCGTGATCCGCCCAACAGACACACGCCGCGTGCTGGCCCTGGCTTTGAGTGCCAGCCTGAACGCACCGATTGCGCAGACGCGTTACGGCGTCTTCCGCATGTAAGGCATTGAAGGATTGCACCATGGCGAACCTAGACATCCAGCACGAGGGCCACGTCGCCCACGTCTACTTGAACCGACCCGCGTTGCGCAATGCGTTTGACGCCGACACCATTGCCGAGTTGACGGCAGCCTTTGAGTCACTGTCTGCTGATGCCAGCCTGCGTGCCGTGGTACTGGGCTCGCATGGCAAGGTGTTCTCAGCGGGCGCTGATCTGAACTGGATGCGCGCCATGGCCGATTACTCATGGGATGAGAACCACGCCGATGCGGGCAAACTGGCCCAGATGCTGTGGTCGATCGCAGCCTGCCCAGTGCCCGTGATCGCGCGTGTACAAGGCGCATGCTATGGCGGCGGCGTGGGCTTGGTGGCCTGCTGCGATGTCGTTGTCGCCAGTGAGCAAGCCAGCTTTTGCCTGTCAGAGGTCAAGCTGGGCTTGATCCCCGCCACCATCAGCCCTTATGTGATCCAAGCCATCGGTGAGCGCGCAGCACAACGCTACTTCGTGACCGCCGAACGCTTCACGGCCGAGCGAGCGCAATCGATCGGCTTGGTGCACGAGGTCTGCACCGCCGAGGCCTTGGACGAGACCACGCAAGGCATCGTCAACAGCATTGTGAGCAATGCGCCGATGGCCGTGCGTGCCAGCAAGCAGCTCATCAAAGAGATCGGCAAGCTGCCCTTGACGCCTGATTTGCGCGACCTGACAGCACGCCGCATCGCCGACATCCGCGCCAGCGATGAGGCACGCGAAGGCTTGCGTGCCTTCTTGAATAAATAACGACAAAAGCAGGTACACGCCATCATGTTCACCAAAATCCTGATTGCCAACCGAGGCGAAATCGCCTGCCGTGTGGCTGCGACTGCAAGGCGCATGGGCATCCGCACCGTGGCCGTCTACTCCGATGCCGATGCCAACGCCCTGCATGTGCAAGCCTGCGACGAGGCCGTGCACATCGGCCCGTCCAGCCCACGCGAAAGCTATCTGCGTGCCGACTTGATCTTGGCTGCTGCCCAAGCCACAGGCGCCCAAGCTGTGCACCCCGGCTACGGTTTCTTGAGCGAGAACGCCACCTTCGCGCAAGCCTGTGAAGATGCGGGCATCGCCTTCATTGGCCCACCAGCCTCGGCCATCGCGGCCATGGGCAGCAAGTCTGCGGCCAAGGCCTTGATGGCGCAAGCCAGCGTGCCCTTGGTGCCTGGCTACCATGGCGACCAACAAGACCCCGCCTTTTTGCAAGCCCAAGCTGATCAAATGGGCTACCCCGTTTTGATCAAGGCCAGTGCGGGCGGCGGCGGCAAGGGCATGCGGGCTGTGCAACAAGCCAGCGACTTCACGGCTGCACTGGCGTCATGTCAACGTGAAGCGCAATCAAGCTTTGGCAATGCCCATGTGCTGGTTGAGCGTTACCTGAGCCAGCCTCGCCACATTGAGATCCAAGTCTTTGGTGACCAGCACGGCCAATACGTCTACCTGTTCGAGCGCGATTGCTCTGTGCAGCGCCGCCATCAAAAGGTGCTTGAAGAAGCACCCGCACCCGGCATGACCCCTGAGCGCCGCACGCAAATGGGCGAAGCCGCCATCGCCGCCGCACGCAGCGTGGGCTACGTGGGCGCAGGCACGGTGGAGTTCATCTGCGAACAAGATGGCCGCTTCTACTTCATGGAGATGAACACCCGCCTGCAGGTAGAGCACCCCGTCACCGAAGCCATCACCGGGCTGGACTTGGTAGAGTGGCAATTGCGCGTGGCCGCTGGTGAGCCGCTGCCACTGCAACAGCACCAGCTGCAAATCAAAGGCCATGCGATTGAGGCCCGCATCTGCGCAGAGAACCCCCAACAGCAGTTCCTGCCTGCCACAGGGCAATTGCAGGTCATGCGCACACCCGTGGCAGCCCAATTTGAGCGCGCACCTGCTCGCATCGACAGCGGCGTGCGCGAGGGTGATGTGATCTCGCCGTTCTATGACTCGATGATCGCCAAGGTCATTGTTTGGGGTGAAGACCGCCCAGCTGCGCTCAACAAGATGGACGCCGCGCTGCGTGATCTGCACATCACAGGCCTGCACACCAACGTGGCCTTTGTGCGCCGCATCATCCACACCGATTCCTTTGCCAAGGCCGCGCTGGACACGGCCCTGATCGAGCGTGAGCATGAGGCCTTGTTCAAAGCACCCGATGTACCCATGGCACTGGCCATCGGTGGTGCCATGGCCTGTTTGCTGGCTGCCACGGCCAGCGGCACAAGCACGGGCCAATCCACAGACCCATGGACTAAAACAGACGGCTGGCGACTGCATGGCTCGCCTCGCCACAGCGAGGTGCTGGTCATCAACGAGCAGAGCGTCAGGGTGACGGTCACGCGCCGAAGCACCTTGTCATACGACCTGCAAGCTGACGATGCTAGCTGGCCTGCGCCTGTGTACCTGCAGTTTCATCCCAAAGCCACAGGCAGCCACACCGCCCCGGAGTTGCTTGACATCAGCATCAACGGCGAGCGACTGCGTGTGAGCGCCTACCGCCATATCGGCCATGCCGACCACATCGACCTGTTCACCGAACAAGGCCATGTCCGCGTGCAACGCGTCGACCCACTGCGCCAAGTGGGCACCAGCCATGCCGCAGCAGGCCGTTTGACCGCCTTGATGCCCGGCAAGGTCGTGGCCATGCTGGTCAAAGAGGGTCAAGCCATCAAACAAGGTGACCCCTTGGCCGTGACCGAGGCCATGAAAATGGAGCACACCCTGACATCACCCAAAGACGGCGTGGTCAGCGCGATCTTGTGTGCTGTGGGCGATCAAGTCGCCGAGGGCGTTGAACTACTGCGCATTGAATGAGTTTGAACATGACGAATAACACCCTGCCCTCACACGTCACCTTGCTCGATGTCGGCCCGCGTGACGGCCTGCAAAACGAAGCGCAGCCTGTCGATGCGCGCGACAAAATCGAACTGGTGCATCGCCTGCAAGCTGCGGGCCTGAGCCAAATCGAAGTTACCAGCTACGTCAGCCCCAAGTGGGTGCCGCAGATGGCCGACAACGCCCAGGTCATGGCTGGCATCACACGCCAAAGAGGCGTGCGTTATTCGGCGCTTACGCCCAATATGAAGGGCTTTGAAGGCGCCTTGGTTGGCCAAGCCGATGAGGTGGCTATTTTTGCCGCCGCCAGCGAGGCCTTCAGTCAACGCAACATCAACTGTTCAGTGGCCGAATCGATTGAGCGCTTCAAGCCTGTCGTCGCTGCAGCACGCGCCAACGGCATGCGCGTGCGTGCCGCCGTGTCCTGCGCCTTGGGCTGCCCGTATCAAGGCGAGGTCACGGTTGGCGCAGTCGTGGACGTGATCCAGCGCTTGATAGACATCGGCGTAGACCACATCGGCGTGGCAGACACCATTGGGGTAGGTACTGCAGGCCGCGTCAAAGCGGTGATGGCTGCCGCCTTGAAGCATGTGCCCGTGGCTGAACTGAGCGGGCATTTTCATGACACGTATGGCCAAGCCTTGACCAACATCTACGCCTGCCTTGAGCTGGGCATCCACACCTTTGACACCAGCGTAGCGGGCTTGGGTGGCTGCCCTTATGCCAAAGGCGCCACCGGCAACGTGGCCACAGAAGACGTGGTCTACCTGCTCAATGGGCTGGGCATCACCACCGGCATCGACTTGGACAAACTGGTCGATGCAGGCGCCTTTATATCGGGCGTACTGGGCCGCAAGCCCGTATCGCGCGTGAGCAATGCCTTGCTGGCCAAGCGCATCCAAACCAACTGATACCAACCCCACATCGGAGACATGACCATGGAACTACCCGGCCTGAACCACCAACTCGGTGAAGACGTTGATGCCCTGCGTGATGCTGTGCGGCACTTTGTGGCGCGTGAGCTGACGCCCCATGCTGCACAAATTGAGACCGACAACAACTTCCCTGCAACGATGTGGAAGAAGCTGGGCGACTTGGGCCTGCACGGCATGACCGTGTCAGAAGAATATGGCGGCACTAACATGGGCTACTTGGCCCACATGGTCGCGATGGAAGAGATCAGCCGTGGCAGCGCGGCTGTAGGACTGAGCTATGGCGCGCACTCCAACCTGTGCGTCAACCAAATCAACCGCAACGGCACCGCCGCACAAAAAGCCAAGTACCTGCCCAAGCTCATCAGCGGTGACCACGTTGGTGCACTGGCCATGAGCGAGCCCAATGCAGGCTCTGACGTGATCAGCATGAAGCTGCAAGCCAACAAGCAAGGCGACCGCTACGTGCTCAACGGCAACAAGATGTGGATCACCAATGGCGGGGACGCCGACACACTGGTGGTGTACGCCAAGACCGACCCTGATCGCGGTGCCAAGGGCATGACCGCCTTCATCATCGAGAAGGGCATGAAGGGCTTCACGCACGGCACCAAGCTGGACAAGCTGGGCATGAGAGGGTCTAACACCTACCCGCTGTTTTTTGATAACTGCGAAGTGCCCGCAGAGAACGTGCTGGGCGGCGAAGGCAACGGCGCCAAGGTGCTGATGAGCGGCCTGGACTACGAACGCACGCTGCTGTCTGGCGGGCCTTTGGGCGTGATGCAAGCTGTGATGGACAACGTCATCCCCTACATCCACGACCGCAAGCAATTTGGGCAAGCCATTGGCGAGTTCCAGCTGATGCAAGGCAAAGTCGCCGACATGTACACCGCGCTGCAAGCCTGCCGTGCGTTTGCCTACACCGTGGCCAAGAACCTAGATGTACTCGGCGCCGATCACGCCCGCCATGTGCGCAAAGACTGCGCCGCCTTGATCTTGATGACCGCAGAAAAAGCCACGTGGATGGCAGGCGAAGGCATCCAAATATTTGGCGGCAATGGCTACATCAATGACTACCCACTAGGCCGCCTGTGGCGTGATGCCAAACTCTACGAGATTGGCGCAGGCACGTCTGAGATCCGCCGCATGCTGATCGGGCGTGAGTTGTTTGGCGAGACGATGTGAGTCTTCAAGCGGCAGACATGCCGCTTGAAAATCACTCAGGCTTGGCGTTGTCTGCGCATGAAAGCCAAGCCAAACAGACCCAAGCCCATCATGGCGTAGGTGGAAGCCTCAGGCACAGCCGGTGCCAGCGCTTTAGAGATCGTGATGGATGAGGTCATCACACCAAAGTCGGTGCCCTTGGTGACGCTGGCAGCCAAGCCGCCCAAGCCCAACGATTTGGTGATGTAGTCCATGGCACCTGTGGTGAGAGTCAGGCCGCTAAAGCTCGTGGTGTAGGTGCCGACGCTAGGGATGGCCGAGAGCAAGCCCTTCGTGGTCTTCACATCAAAGAAAGCGATGTTTTTAAAACCTTGGTCCCCGGCCACCTTGCCAACGCCATGAACATCGGCAAACATCTGCTTCTTGGTCGGGTCATAGTACATATCGGTCACGTCCAAGAAGCCACCTGTCATCAAACCATTTCTCGCTGCCACTTGGTGCATGCCGCCATGCCCTTTAGTGATCAAGGTACCAGCGGCCTGGTCCACCACCATCTCGGTAATGGCTGAGGTGCTGGCATTGGTGGTGGTGTTATAGGTTGACGGGGCGATCACCGTATTGACAATGCCACCCGCGCTATCGTTGCCGACCTTGGCGGCGCTGTTGGTGAAGATAGATGTGCCTTTGAATGTGTACCACGCACCATTCATTTCAAATGGCGTGCCAGATGTTTGAATCACCGGCGCAGCATGGGCTGTAGCAGCAGCCATGCACACAGCCAAGGTGATCAATTTTGGAGACATGCGTGAGAAGGAAGCGTGCGTAGTAGTCATGTGTTTTCTCGCAGGTTGTAGGTTGCAAAACAGGGTTGGTCAGTGATTAAACTTTAACCAACAGCACATGACATGTTTAATGGGGTTACCCACCAAGACGACGCACACAGCTTGGATTTGCGTGAATTTTCCTCAATTTTTAAACGCTACCTTTTTACGTGCTGCTGCTCACTCGCACAGCAAAACGCCCTCTCCATTTGTAGATGGAGAGGGCGTTCCAGTGATGTCAACGATACAAGCGCCCGAGCGGCATATAGCGCCGCTTGCCGGTCGATCAAGCTTTGCGTTGTCTGCGCATGAAGGCCAAGCCAAACAGACCCAAGCCCATCATGGCGTAGGTGGAGGCCTCAGGCACAGCCGGTGCCAGCGCTTTAGAGACGGTGAAGGATGAAGTCACCACGCCAAAGTCAGTGCCCTTGGTGATGCTGGCGGCCAAACCGCCCAAGCCCAAAGACTTGGTGATGTAGTCCATGGCACCGTTGGTGAGATACAGGCCGCTCAGTGTGGCCTTATACGTGCCTGCGCCAGGGATGGACGCGACCAATCCTTGTGTGCTACGCACATCAAAGAAGGCCATGCTTTTGTAGCCTTGGTCGCCTGCTACCTTGCCAACGCCATGCACGTCGGCAATCAGCTGATTTTTGGTCGAATCGAAGTACAGATTGGACACATCCAAAAAGCCACCTGTCATCAAACCATTTCTCACTGCCTCTTGGTGCATGCCACCCATCGTCTTGGCGATCAAGGTGCCCGCAGCTTGATCCACCACCATCTCGGTGATGGCTGCTGTATTGGCATGGGTGACGGTGTTATAGGTTGCTGGTGCGATCACCGTGTTGACAATGCCCCCCAAGCCATCGTTGCCGACCTTGGTGGCGCTGTAGGTGAGTGTAGAGGTGCCTTGGTACGTGTACCAAGCACCATTCATCTCAAATGGTGTGCCAGGCGTTTGAATCACCGGTGCAGCGTGGGCTGTGGCAGCGACCATGCATACAGCAAGGGAGATCAATGTAGGAGACATGCGTGAGAAGGAAGAGTGTGTCGTAGTCATGTGTTTGCTCTCAAGTTGTAGATCGGGGGGTACGCACTAATGAAAGTTAGTGATTGAACTTTAGAACACATATCGAAATAAAAAAAACACGTTAACCCTGTTTTTGGGGTTCTATTAATGCCAAAAAAACTCGCTGATCAGCCTTCTTCAACAGCAATACTGGCGAACAACATGGGGCACTCATGTCACCTGATATTGAACCTTGTATCGACTCAAACGTCACTCATGTCTTGTTGATAATCATTTACAAGAAATCTATTGAGCACATGCTGATTGCTTTCACATCCACTTTCAATGCCACAACATCATGACCAAGGGTCGGGGCCAATGGCACACTGAACAAGTCGTGAATTTTTACCGGATTACCCCCCCAAACAGGCCCCCTCACTCAAGTGATCACTACGCCTTTTTGGTATTGCTTTCCAGCCGACAAGCACGAAAATAGTCAACTAGAAAATGGCCGATGCGAACAAGCGAAGGCACCCGCTGCAAGTGCAGCATTCAGACATGAAAACGGCGGTCAACATGCTGGCAGTACGCCGGAAAAGCAGACAAAAGCAAATCCTGATAGGGGTCCTGCTCTTGCTGTCAGGCTTGGCATTGGCATTGGCCGTGGTCTTGTTGCTGCAGCCTCAATTCAGCAGCGACAGCAATGGCGATAGCGGCAGCAAATTGACCGCCTACAAGCCCCAAGCTGCCACATCGCCTCAAAACCAAATACCGGTGACCCGTGTGCTGGAGCCCTTTGCGCTGGTTGACCAGTCTGGTCAACGTTTTGACATGACGCAACTGCGTGGCAAAACGGTGTTGCTCAACTTTGTCTATACCAGTTGCTCAGTCAGTTGCCCCATCGTGTCAAGAGAGTTGATTCAACTTCAACAAAGTATCCCTGCGGCTTATCGTGATCGGCTGCAACTGCTGTCGGTCACAGTTGACCCGCTCAACGACAACCCAAAAAGGCTTCAAGCCTTTGCATCCAAACTAGGCGTGGACCACCGAAATTGGGCTTGGCTCTCGGGTGACGTTGACGTTGTCAGCCTCTTCACCAAGCGCTTTCAGGCTTTTGACCTGCGCAAAGGCGATGCCGTGCGACCCGTTGACCACATCACCAGTTTGATCTTGTTGGATGCCGAGGGCCGCCCAACGATGCGCTACCGGGGGCCTGATTTTGATCAGCCCCGTGTTCTACGCGAACTGATGGAGTTGGACGACCTATACGGCCCCCAAACTCGTCTCAGCTTGTCATCCCGTTCCCCATCTGCAGTTGTTAGGTAACCCACATGAACTCCACATCAAATGGGATGCCGCGTCAAAACGCATCCACACGTTTTGCCGTACGCACCAGCTTCATCGTGGTGTCGTGCGCAGTGATTGCAGCATGCGGAGGCGGTGGCTCGAGCGAAAGCAGTCAAGCTCAACCCAAACTTTTTGCGCAAGGCCTCACGGGCATCACCACCAGTCAATGGGTCGCTGTGCCTGCTGTAGCTGATCCGCTGATCGACGGCGTCACGCCCACGGCCGATGCGGCTGACAAGGGCATGTTCTCTGCCGTGCTGCCTTGGCACATCAACACCATCCACTTGGCGGTGCAACCCGATGGCAAGGTGATGGGTTTTGGCCCTCGTGGCGACAGCCTGAGTGCCTATACATACGATGTATGGGATCCCAGCAAAGGCACCAACTTGAGCGCCCACGTGGCGCGGGATGACACCGCACTGCCAGATAGTTTTTGTGGCGGGATGACCTTTTTGTCCACAGGCAAAATGTTGCTCACCACCGGAGGAACGGGTGCAGGCAATGCCCGCGCGACCACGTCGTACGATCCGGTCACAGGCGCACGCACTTTGTTGAACCAGAATCTGGCTCATGATCGCTGGTATTCAACCATGATCATGCTGCCCGATGGGCGCCCAATCATGGTCGGCGGCATGGTGCCGTTCAATGAACCTATGTACGCCGACCCTGCAGGCGCCATCAATGCTGGCTTGGCTGCGATGACCCCTGAAATTTATGCCCCTCAAACAGGCTGGCGCAGCTTGTTTGGGGCCACCAGCCGTGACGCTTTTGGGCCTGACTTTTTACGCGCTGAATATCCGCGTGCTTGGGTTGCACCCAATGGCTTGTTGTTTGGCGTGTCGTCCGAGCAAATGTGGTTCCTCGATGCCAATGCCAAGAATGGTCAGGGTGCCATTCAAATGGCGGGCGCGTTCAAAACAGGCATGAATAACACCACCCGACCCAACGTCGGCGGGACGGGCTCGGCCGTCATGTATGCCCCAGGCAAGATCTTGAAGATGGGGGGCAATGGCTATTGGGTATTGGATGACGCATTGGCTTCTAACCAAACGACCATCATCGACATCAACGATGGCACAGCCAAGCTCACTGAAGTGGCTCCCATGAATTTTGCGCGGCGTTTTTTGAACGCCACCGTGCTGCCAGATGGCAAAGTGTTTGTCAGTGGCGGCACACAACGTGGCAATTTGGGTGATCCCTATTCGGTGTACGACACTGAAATGTGGAGCCCAGAAACAAACACTTGGACGCTCACGGCCAAAGCGGCACGCATGCATGTGTACCACTCCAATGCCGCACTGCTGCCCAATGGCACAGTCATGGCATCAGGCGGGGGCTACCCTGGGCCTCAGTTCAACACCAATGCAGAGGTGTTTTACCCACCCCAACTGTTCCAAAAAATCAATGGCAAGGTTGAATGGGCCCCTCGCCCCGTGATGGCTGCTGTCACCAGCATGACCTTGTCCAATGAAGCCTCATTTGAGATTCAAATGAAGGATGTCGCCCCAGTATCGCAACTCGTTTTAATGGGCTTACCGTCAGGCACCCATTCCTTCAACACTGGGCAGCGCCGCATCCCATTGCAATTCACGCAAAGCGGGCAACGCTTGGTGGTCACCACGCCCAACGTCAACCTTGCCCCGCCTGGTTATTACTACGTGTTTGCGGTGAATGCCAATGGGGTGTCATCAAGGGCTGTGATCGTCAGCATGGGAAGCAAGGTCGTCCCGCCGACAGTGCCCACCGTGCCGTACTTGCCTTCTAAGGTGACCTCGCCCATTCCTGCGCCGATCATTGCCGCAGGCGCAACGGCCAACTACCCCGCCCCCGCTTTGAGCAACAACTTGGTTGATGTGAGCTGGAACTTTGGTGATGGCTCGCCCAGCACCCCTTATGGCACCAACAGCACCAAGACGCACCAGTACAACGCGCCTGGCGTGTACTTGGTGACGGTGTCGATGCGTGACTCCACGGGCATCGTGTCCAGCTACAACTTCTTGCAAGCAATCAACAGTGCCACGACGGCCAACAAGCCAACATCCAGCACCGCCATCGTGGTCGAACCACTCAGCAGCGGCCATCGCGTCTGGACAGTCAACCCAGACAACGACTCTGTCAGTGTCTTAACGCCTGGCACGACGGGCAATCTGGCGCGCCAAGCAGAGATCACTGTTGGCAAGAGCCCTCGCACGCTGGCTCTCGCACCCGATGGCCGCATCTGGGTGGCCAACAAAGCCTCAGCCACGATCTCGATCATCGATCCCAAAACCTTGGCCGTAGTCAAGACCATTACTTTGCCGCGTGCTTCTCAACCGCACAGTGTGGTGATGTCGCCTGATGGGTTGGCGGCCTATGTCAGCTTGGAGGCCTCGGGGCAAGTACTCAAGCTCGACCCCTCTACCGGTGCCACCGTCTTATCGGTGTCAGTGGGTGCCAATCCACGCCATCTATCTGTCACAGCCAACGGCGGGAACGTCTTGGTGTCGCGCTTTATCACCAGTCCCTTGGATGGTGAGAACAACGCTGCAGTGAACACAGCATCCGGAGGCGGCGAAGTATTGGTGCTGTCCTCGTCCAATATGGCCATCGTTAAAACATTCGTTCTGCAACACAGCGACGTAGAGGATGGTGAAACGGGAGGCAGCGGCATCCCCAATTATCTGGGCGCAGCGGTCATCTCGCCAGATGGTGGCTCGGCGTGGATTCCCTCCAAGCAAGACAACATCAAACGCGGCAAGCTGCGCAGTGGGCAGAATCTGAACTTCCAAAACACCGTTCGCGCCATCACCTCTCGCATTGATGTCAGCGGATCAACCGATACCCTGTCTGCACGCGTGGACCATGACAACAGCAGCTTGGCTTCGGCTGCCGTCTTCCACCCCAGTGGCGCGTACTTGTTTGTCGCATTGGAGACCAGTCGGGAGGTGGCTGTGATCAACACCCAAACCAGTGCGCAGTTGCTGCGCTTCTCTGTCGGCATGGCACCCCAAGGCTTGGCACTGTCACCGGACAGCAAGACCTTGTATGTGCAGAACTTCATGGATCGAACCGTCACCCAAGTTGACCTCTCGCCTTTGACCGACTTCGGTAAATCTGAAGCCAAGGTCTATGCAGGCGTGGCCAGTATTGCGACAGAAAAGCTCAGCGCCCAGGTGCTTAAAGGCAAGCAATTTTTCTATGACGCCAAGAACCCTCGCTTGGCCAAAGACAGCTATATGAGCTGTGCAAGCTGTCACAACGATGGCGGCCAAGACGGCCGCGTATGGGATTTGACTGGCTTTGGCGAAGGCTTGCGCAACACGATCAATCTGCGCGGCCGAGGCGGTATGGGCCATGGCTTGCTGCACTGGAGTGGCAACTTTGATGAAGTGCAAGACTTTGAAGGCCAGATCCGCAATCTGGCTGGTGGTACCGGCTTGATGTCGGACGCCGCATTCAACTACGCCACCAGCAACCAAACCTTGGGTACAGCCAAGGCGGGCGCCAGCGCCGATCTAGACGCATTGGCTGCGTATGTGAGCTCGCTCAACACCTTTGATGCCAGCCCCAACCGACATGCTGATGGCGCTTTGACATCCGCTGGTTTAGCAGGCCGCCGGGTATTTGTGGCCAACTGCGCAAGCTGCCATGGTGGCGCGAACTTCACGCTCAGCGCCAACCCTGCCAATTTGGTGGCCATCGGCACCATCAAACCAAGTAGCGGGCAGCGTATCAGTGGCACGCTCACGGGCATTGACATCCCAACCTTGCGTGATGCATGGGCCACTGCCCCGTATCTGCATGACGGTTCAGCCAAAACCATTGTGGATGCAATCAGTGCACACACCCAAGTGCCTGCAGTTGCGGCACTGTCTGTCAATGACCTGCTTAATGTGGCAGCCTACGTGCAGCAAATCGGCGGTGATGAGACCAATGTTGGCCCCAGCATGGCATCCACACCCGTCTTAGACAAGCCGACGTCTTATGGCTTACTTGGCTCATCCATGACCTTGTCTGCCACGGCCATCAAACCGACCGATATTTTCACGGTCAGCTATAAGACACACAATAGCCTGGCCGTTGCAAACAATTGGGTGGGTGTTTACCTCAAGGTGGCATCAGGCTCATACCAATACGTGACCAGCCAGTGGGCACCAGGGGCAAGCGGTAAGTTAACGTTTAACACCAGCGGTTGGGCAACGGGTGATTACTATGTGTATGAGCTTGCCAAAGGCGGCTATACACAGATGCTGGTGCCTCCTGTCGCGTTGACGCTGTCCAAGGATGGCTTGCCCGTGAAACCAGCGCCAATAGCCGACTGGGGCAAGGGCACAGGTCAGGGCTTGCTCGCTGAATACTTCGACAACTACACCTTGACTGGTGCGCCGACAGTCAAGCGCAATGAAGACATCAACTTCGACTGGTTCTATACCGCACCAGTAGATGGCATGCGCAGTGACCTGTTCTCGGCCAGATGGACGGGCCAGATCGAGGCGCCGGTATCGGGCGACTACTTCTTCAGAACCCTGTCTGATGATGGCGTCCGGGTCTGGGTCAATGGCGTCCTATTGATAGACAACTACACCACTCATTGGCCGACATACAACGCCAGCACCAAGATCACCTTGGTCGCCGGTCAAAAATACGCCATCAAAGTGGAGTACTTTCAATATGGCATTACGGCTGCGATGCAATTGCAATGGATGCGTCCGGGGGATAAGGCCTTCAACCCTATCCCGGTAGATCGCTTGTATCCGACTGTGACTGCAACGATCCAGTAAGCACGTCAATCTGATACTTGACCGGGTAGGCGCGGTTGCTGACTCAACAAACCCGCTGAAAGGCCGATATACACAGCATCTCAGACAACCTGATGCCTCAAGATGCGTGTTGGCATGACCCGCAGCACCCCTGTGCTGCTGCCTATTATCGCGCTCATGGCCATGGGCGGGGTCTGGTTTGTCACGTTCAAATTGATCGAACAGGACAAGGCAGACCTGGTCAATGAGGTGGAACTGACCACGAAGCACGTGGCAGGTTTATACAAAGAGCAGGTGGTTCGCTCTTTGCGCGACATTGACCTGACACTGAGCGTGGTTCGCCACGCCGCTGAACGCCATGGTCTGAAGGGTGCCCTTCCAGCGGTTGAGGGCGATCTGCTGGTGCCAGCGTCCTTGATCTTTAGCATCGACATCGTCGATCAAGCTGGCCATGTGGCGGCATCCAACCATGCCAGCCATGCGCCTGATGTGCTCACGCAGCCTTACTTCAGGCACTTTGCATCGCCTGCGGCTTCGCTTGTCGGTGACACCATTTACATCGACACGACCCCATCCCTGAGCGACGCATCAAAACGTGAGATGCACTTCGCACGCCGAATCAGCGACGCCAAAGGCCAGTTTGCTGGCGTGGTGCTTGTATCCATTGATCCGGCCTACTTCACCACAGGCTATGACCCGTCGCGTGTGGGCCAGCAAGGCGTCTTGGGCATGGTCGATGTCAACGGGCGTGTGGTGGTCACACGCACAGGAGACCGCATTGGCGGCATGACAGCTGACGCCCATGACGCTGCACGCATCAATATGCCCACCGCCAGCACAGAAGAGAGCACAACGGCCACCCTGATGGCCAACCCGTGGGATGGGGTCAAGCGCTATACCGCTATCACCCGCTTGAACGCCTTCCCGCTGGGGATCATCGTGGGCTTGTCAGAAAGCGAGCAACTCCATCGCCTTCAAGAAAACAAGCTATCACGCCAGAAGCAAGCTGTTATCGCCACTGCCATGTTGTGTGGCATGGCTTTGCTGATGTGGCAACTTGGACGCAGTCGTGCACGCATCCGCCGTGCACAAACAACTTACTACGCGGCATCAGAGGCCAGTCAGGATGCGTGTTTTGTACTCCATCGCGTTTGCGATGTCAGTGGCGCCACGGTTGACTTCATGCTGATCGATATCAATGGCCGCGCACTGTCCCTGACAGGCCGTGACAAGACTGCCATTTTAGACAAATCCTTGTCCACCCTGCTACCTACTGAGGTTGGCCAATCAATCAGAGCCATTTTATCCAGCGTGATGGAAACCGGCGAGACCTACAGCGCAGAGCAAGCGAACGAATGGCCATCCATCCCTGCTAAATGGCTGCATATTCAGGCCATGCTGGCAGGTGACGCCGTGGTGGTCATCGTCAGAGACATCAGCGTCAGCAAAGAAGCACAAGCCGAGTTGCTGCGTCGCAATGAGGCCCTGACCCACTTAAACAGCCAACTCCATGAAGCGCATGAGCATCTGATCCAGTCGGAGAAGCTCGCCTCTATTGGCCTGCTGGCTGCCGGTGTGGCGCATGAGATCAACAACCCGGTCGGTTTTGTCATGTCCAATATCGGGACTTTAGATGGCTACATTAAAAAATTGTTCGAGCTGATTGATGCTTACCAAGCCAGCCAGGTTGAGGCCAACAACCTCGTCCTGATCAGCAAGATGAGCGCCCTGTGCGAGAAGATGGACTTGGCCTATTTACGCGAAGATATCCCGTCTTTGATGCGTGAGACCAAGGACGGCATTGACAGGGTCAGGCGCATTGTGCGTGACCTGAAAAACTTCTCGCACGTGGACAGCAGCCACGAATGGCAACTGGCCGACTTGCATGCCGGCATTGACTCCACGCTCAATATGGTCAGCAACGAGGTCAAGTACAAGGCTGACGTGGTCAAGGCTTATGGCGACATACCGCCTATTTTGTGCCTACCTTCTGAGCTGAACCAAGTCATCATGAATTTGGTCGTGAATGCCGCCCACGCGATGGGCGATGAACGCGGCACCATCACCATCACCACAGGCCACACTGAGGGTGTGGTTTGGGCCGATATCGCCGACAACGGCAGTGGCATTTCACCGGCCAACTTAGCGCACATTTTTGACCCGTTCTTCACAACCAAACCTGTTGGCAAAGGCACGGGTCTCGGCTTGTCTCTGGCTTATGGGATCGTGAAAAAACATGGGGGCCAGCTGACTGTCACCAGTGAGTTTGGGGTAGGCACGACATTCCGCATGACCTTGCCCCTCAAGCCACCCACAGCCGCCTAAGCCGGCTTGATACACACCTGTAGATCTTTGCCGGTGCGCTTTTCATAAAATCGGATGCGTGCGATCAGGTCCACGGTGAGCTCTTGGTCAGCGGCCAACAGCACCACGCCCTCTTCGGACATGAAGTCTTTGGCCAAGACCATGCCCGGAACGATCGAAGCCGTCGCAAGGGACAGTGGCTTGGCTGGCTCCACTGGCGGGGCCACCACAAACAGCGCCATGAACGCGTCCAATACAACAGGATCGAACTGCGTGCCTCCTGTGCCGCGCAATACCGTTCGGGCCTCTACTGCGGTCAAGCCGCTTGAGCCAAGATGGCCGCTTTGCAGTTCATCGTAGGTTTCAGACAAGGCCAAGATGCGTGCGCCCAGTGGGATGGCTTCACCTTTTAAGCCGTCTGGGAAGCCGTTGCCGTCAAAGCGTTCATGGTGCGCACGGATGATGGTCGACACCGTCTGCATGTCATCAAGGGACATCAGCGTTTGCTCGCCCAAGCTGGGGTGCAAACGGTAGCGTACCAATTCCTCAGGCGTCATTTTGGGCAACTGCTTTGACAAGATCACATCGGGCAAGCCGATCTGACCAATGTCGTGTAGCAAAGAGGCAATCAACAGATCACGCACCATGGCCTCATCGAGCTTCAGGCCCTTGCCAATGCGCACCGAGACGTCTGCGACACGCCGAGCGTGCCCAACCATGGACGGGCCACGTTGCTCGATCAGGCCTGAAAAGGCCTTGATCGATGTCATGTAGTTTTTCTTGAGTCGGTCATGGGCCAGCGTCAACTCGCCGGTTCGTTGTTCGACCTTTTGCTCCAGGCTCTCATTCAATGCCTTGAGCTCGTCATTGCGCTGCTTGACCTCGTCCTGCAGCTGGGTTTTATCCTCTGCCAGTGTCAAATGCTCAAACGCATGCCGCACGACCAAGAGCATCTCTTCGTCATGCCATGGCTTGGTGATGTAGTGGTGAATCTGGCCTTGGTTGATGGCCGCAATGGTGGATGTGACATCGGCATAACCCGTCAGCAAGACCCGGGTGATGCGCGGCCAGCGCTCACGCACTTGGCCCAGAAACTGCGCACCGTCCATCACGGGCATGCGCATGTCCGAGATCACCAAGTCGATTTTTTCACTCTCAAGCAAGGCCAGCGCCAAGGTGCCACTCTCGGCGGTGAACACCTGGTAGCCCGTGCTGCGATACAAGCGCTTGAGTGCCGACAAAATATTCGGCTCGTCATCGACACACAAAACGCTGCGTTGGCGAGCAAGCGCTGGTGTGTCCACCACATCCCCTGTGTCATAGGCTGGCTGAACTTCTGCAATAAGTGACATGGCAAGACCTATAGAAATAGCGTGGGGCTACTGCTATATCGGCTGCCATTCAATTAACTTGATCACGCCACTTTGACGGCGGAGATGTCACGCAAAGCCGGTGCCTGCTTGCCAAACAGGGTGCTCAAGCTGTCCAGTTGCTGTGTACGGCCTCTGGCCATCAGCCACGACCGCCCGCCGGGCACCAGCCGCGCGACACGGTGTAACACCCCGTTAAAGGGGATCATCATCATCGGGTACCACGGTATCGTCCAAACGGGCAGGCCCAAGGCACGCAATGTCTCGTTGCTCATGCACATGCGAGCAAGGCTCAATTGCAAGGCTTTGTTATAGGGCCCCTCGATCCATGACCAGCGGCCGTATTCTCGCGCCAAAGGCTCTTCAGCCAAGGATTGTGCCAAGCGGATGCTGTTGTGATCGGCCATGCGCTGGGTTAACAGGTTTTTGTACAACCACACCAACCCTGAGCGCTCACCGTGCTCTAGGTTATGCAGCAGGCTCTCGTCCACCCCGTTCACCCAAGCGATGTAGCGCCACAGGTGCATCAGTGCTTGCCGCTCGTCCTTTTTCATGGGGACGCCAATGAGCTTCATACCCAGCAGGTAGACCACGCTGAAGCCCAGATAAGTGGCTTGCATGTCGGTCTGGTTGACGGGCAGGCCCAGGTCTGCGGCGTCCCATGTGGTTTGCTGGCCGACGTGGCTGCGTACCATCGCGTGGATCAAGCGCACACGCACGGTGTTTTTAAACCCAGAGCCAAAACGGCTCATCGCCTGCGGGGTGGTCACGTCCATCCACCACTTGGTGGTCTCGGCCAAGCGGCGTGCTGCGCCTTTTTCAAGCGCACCGGTGGCCAGCAGGGTTTCGTTGATGGCAGCCAGTTGGTAGCCTGCCATCAAGCCAGTCACCAGCAACACACGCATGCCACCCAAGCCGCCCAAGGCGCAGACACGGGCACCTTCTGTGAGCAGGTCTTCACGTACCCACGCAGGGCGTTTTTCAACGTGCTCAAAGAAATCCTTTAACGCTGTGGGCGCATCGGCAACCGCACTGACGCCGTTGTCCAAAGCCTGCCCCACCATGGCCCAAGCAGCGCGTTGATCAGTTGATCGCATCCATGCAACCAATTGATCGGCCAAGGCATCACCCTGGGTCAAGCCTTGCCCCAAACGCGCGATGTCCGGGTCGTTGTCTTGCTCTTGAGCACCCCCCGGTATCTGCATCAACATCAATTTGGCAGCACGTCGGGCGCGCACTTGGTCTGCAAAATGGCGACGGGGGTATAGCGGCGACTGCAATGGTGTGCTCATCATCAACTCCGTTAAGCTGGGTCCACAAACAAATCAATGATCGGGTCAATGCCTGGTGTGACCAGATAGCCCGAAAAATCGGTGATGCCGGCATCGCGCAAGACCTGCTCATCAAGCAAGCTCTGACCGCTCAGGCTGCGTGAATCGGTGGTCAAGATACGGTATGCGGCGTCGGCCATGATGGCGGGCGTGCGGCCCAAATCTGCCAAGCCACCGTGCTCAGCAGACAGCGCCACGCGCAGGGCCGATGTCGCGATGATGGTGCGCGGCCACAAGGTGTTGACGGCGATGCCGTCGCGTTTGAACTCTTCAGCCAAACCCAGTGCGATCAGGCTCATGCCGTATTTGGATGCCGTATAGGCTGGGTGCATGCCCAACCACTTGGGGTTGAGGTTCAAAGGCGGCGACAACGACAAGATGTGTGGGTTGCTGGCCTTCTTGAGGTGTGGGATGCAGGCCTGCGAGCACATGAAGCTGCCGCGCACATTGATGTCCATCATCAGGTCATAGCGCTTGGCGGGCGTGTCCAGCGTGCCATTGATGGTGATCGCGCTGGCGTTGTTGACCAAGATGTCGATGCCGCCAAACACCTCCACAGCTTGCGCCACAGCGGACTGGATGGCGGCCTCATCACGGATGTCCACGGCCAAGGGCAAGGCTTTGCCCCCTGCTGCGGTGATTTCTTCAGCGGCGGAGTAGATGGTGCCAGGCAGACGCGGGTCGGGTACCGCGGTTTTGGCCACGATCACGATGTTGGCGCCATCGCGTGCGGCACGCAGTGCGATCTCTTTGCCGATGCCACGGCTGGCACCAGATATGAACAGGGTTTTACCGGCGAGCAGCTTCATTCGGGTCCTTGACGTCCTTGGGTGATCAGAGGTATCACCCATCACCATAGCGCGCCCCGCACCGCTTGACTTGTATGAAGTAGCTACGCGAGGGTTAGCACCTAGCTAGCGTGGCTGCAGCACCTTCACACGCCGCGCCCCAGCCATGATGTCCTTGGGACGCAAACCCGATGTTTGACGGATGGCGTTGCTGAAATAACTGGCGTCCGAGTAGCCTAGATCCTGTGCAATGGTGGTCAGGCTGTCGTGGCTTTTGACCAAAGCCAGCAGGCTGCGTGCCCGCCGCCACGTGCGAACATGGCGAAAGCTGTAACCCACTTCACTCTTGAACAGGTGCATGAAACGCGAGGTCGAGACCTTGCAGATCGCAGCACATGCCGCAGCAGACTGACTGAAGGCGGGGTCCGCTTGCATCAGGGCCATCACCTGGCCCACGCGTGGCTCTAAATTGCGGGCTGGCAAAGCCTGCCCCCATACGAGCAGGTCAAATGCGTGGTTGCTCAAGGCGGGCACCGTGACGCCTGTGGGCCCTTGCGCATACAAGGCGCGCAGTCTCAAAACCAAATCAAGCAGGGCTGCGTCATCGGCCAGCGCAGCCTGAGCCAAGCTGTCCGCCCTGATGGACTCCGGTTCAATCAACAGGCAAAAAATGACCTTGTCGTGCGAGCTAATGTGGTGCGGCACATAAGGCGGCACCAGAGCCCAATCACCGTGGTGCGTCGCATCAGGCCCCATCTGCAGGGTGACACTGCCACTGCGGGCCACGTAGATTGCGTGGGCGCCCAACACCCGTTCGCCGGGCTGGCCCAGCAAGCCCATGTAGAGCACCCTTTCGGGGTTCATGAGCAGCAATCCGGTATCGTGAGATGGAGGCATAGACCCGCAGTCTACGCCGCCCCGTCACTCAGTTGGCATCGGCCATCCAGTTGCCGTGAAAGCCGGCTGGCACCCGCTCTGACAACTTCACGATGGCCTGGGGTGCCCCACCAAAGTCATCTGCGTTGATCACATGGAACTCACCACGGTCGCTCTCGTGGTTGTGCGCAAAGCCGACCAGCCAGCCATCGGTCTCGCCACCGCGAGCATGGCGGGGCACAAACACAAACTCGCTCGGCGTCAAGTGCTGACCGAGCACGTGCTGCACCGTCGCGCCTGTGTGCATGTCGTGGCGCAACAGGGGTTGACCGGCTTGGGGCGCTTGCTGCGTGCCAACAGCGTAGGCGTAGCGATAGGGTTGCCCCACCAGGCGTTCATCCAAACGCGGGAACTCCTGCGGCAGGTCGGATATCAACTGGCGCTGCACCCGCCAGCCACCGGCTGGCAAAGTCCAACGCTCAAAGCAGGATTTTCCGTCCAGCTCCGGCCCCGATTTGGATCGGTCAAACATGCGCTGGTGCACCACCACATCCATCACCACCGTGCCGTCTGGCAGGTCATAGGCATTACAAGGGTGGAAGACAAAACACGGGTCCACATCAAACCATCGGATGTCTTTGGCATCGCCGTTACGAGGCAACAAGCCCACACGCGCCTGGTGCTTGGGGTTCCAGCCATACGGGAACGATGAGCCGCCTACGGCACGCAACAAAGAGAAGGTCACCGGCAAATCCAAAACAATGACCTTGCTGGCCGTGATCGCGCAGTCGTGGATCATCGGGCCATGCTTGACTGGGATGTTGACCACCCGATCGACTTGCCCTGCTGCGCTGACACGCACATAGCGCACACGCCAAGGGGTCAGTGCGTCATAGCAGATGCTGTGCAAGTCACCCGTCAAGGGGTCAAGATGGGGGTGGGCTGTGTATGCGGTAGGGCTCTTGCTGTCGAACAGACTGTGCTTTATGGAGTTGAGTTCGCCATCCAACTCAACGGGCAAGACGCCAGCCTCGGTTGATGCCCATACACGGCCAGCATGCCCAAACACCATGGTGTTGACCACATCGGACACACCACGCCGCTTGCCCGGCAAGATGGGTCGCCCCAAGGCTTTGTTGACCGAATTGGTGCCGATCCACCTGCTGTGATACCACAGAGGCTTGCCCGCTTTCAGGCGCAAACCGTGCACCATGCCGTCGCCTATAAACCAGTGGTACTTGCCCGGCTTGGGTGGTGATGTCGGATTGGGGCCCGTGCGGGCATACAAGCCGTTAAGCTCTACGGGCAACTCGCCAATCACCTCAAGCTGTGTCTGGGTCGTCTCGTGGTAAACGGGCGCAAAAATGCCCTCTAGAAACGGGCTTGTCGTGCTATTTTGGCTCATCTCAATCCTTCATGTTGTCAGCGTGAACATAAGCATGAAATCATAAAATGTGGACAATGTCAACATGACTGAAAAAACAAGGCCCGAGCGCAGTTACCACCACGGCAATTTGCGCAGCGCACTGATCGATGCTGGTTTGACCGCTTTAGAGCAAAGCGACACCGCGGAGGTCAGCCTGCGTGCCATCGCCCGCGACGTGGGGGTATCGGCCAATGCCGCCTATCGGCACTTTGCCGACAAAAATGCTCTACTCAGTGCCTTGGCGGCTGAGGGCTTTCGCCGTTTTGCCGCAGGGCAAGCACAAGCACGCGAGGCTCATGCGGACCAAATTGAAGCCCGCACGGCAGCCGGACGGGCCTACATTGGCTTTGCGCAAAACCACCCTGCTTTGTTCAAATTGATGTTCGGGCATTTTTTATACGCCAGCGCCAGCGACGAATTGCAGCAGACCGCCATCCGAGCCTTCCAAGGCTTGATCGACTCCACAGCCAAAGAGGCCGGTGCAGCGCCTGACAGCGAGAAAGCATTGGTCACAGCGATTTCACGCTGGAGCTTGGTTCATGGCCTCAGCCACCTGATCCTAGAAGGGCAACTGAAGCCCTTTGGGCCCGAGATCGACCGCTTAATCGAGGGTGTGCTCAAGTTGGCTTAGCACCCGCAACCACAAGGTCACGGTGGTGCCTTGGCCCAGCTCGCTGTCCACGGTCAACTCGCCGTCCATCAGCTCCATGATTTCTTTGACGATGCTGACCCCCAAGCCAGTACCGGGGATGTTGCCCGATTTGTCTGCCCGGAAGAAGCGCTCGCCCACATGCATCAATTGCTCGGGTGACATGCCGATGCCGGAGTCAGACACCTGCACGCCACGCCAGGCCACGCCATCGTCGCCCGTACGCACAGGGTAGGTGACCCTGACTGCGCCGCCACGGGGTGAGTATTTGTACGCGTTGGACAGCACGTTCAAGAAGGCTTGGCCAAACTTATGCGGGTCTGCTGCTACCCGCGCCGTTGACAGCTGAGGCCCCACCTCGGGCGCCTCACGGCCCGCAGGCAAGTTGAAATCACGCACCACATCGGCCACGATAGGCCCCATGTCCACGCTGGTGCAGTCAAAATCAGAGGCACCCCGGTTCTCGATCCGGGCCAATTCCAGCAACTCGTTGATGAGCGCAATCATGACCTCGCATTGTCTGTGCACCTTGCCCATCAGGTCTTTTTGCTTCTCGGGCTTGAGATCACGCGTCAGCATCAAATCCACAAAGCCGTAGATGCTGGCCATGGGGGTGCGAAGCTCATGCGCGGCCATCGACAAGAACTCGCTCTTGATGCGGTCTACCTCGGCCTCATGGGTGACGTCGTGCACAAGCAAAAGCCGGGACACCGATTCGCCCTGGGTTTCATACAGGCTCAAGGCCAGCATGCGGCCAGCAGGCACCTTCATCTCTAGCACCAAGCGATGGCGTGCCAACCACGACATCTTGTCAGTGTGGGCTGGCACATCCAGCAAGGCATCCAGACTAGTCAGCTCAGGCGGGTTCACGCATTGCCCCAACAGCTGGGCCAAAAATTCATCCTCATCCAAGCACAGCACCGACTCTGCGGATAGATCAGTCAAGGTGCCATAAGCGGCACTGGCGTAGTTGACCTGTTTATTGGCCCCGAAGGACACAAAGCCATCCGGGCTCAGACTGAAAATCGCACTGAGCTGCTCACTGTGTTTTTGGATGACCTCCTCGGCCAAACAGCGCTCGTGCACGTCTTGCATAGAGCCCGCCATGCGCGTGGCAAAGCCCTCTTTGTCAAAATAGACCTTGCCCCTGAAGCGCAACCAACGGTACACACCGGACTTCATGCGCATCCTGCACATGGTGTCGAAGGGTCGGTATTTCTTCAAAGCGCCCTCGATTATTTTGAGCACTTCTTCTTGGTTATCGGGGTGCAGCAGTTGCTCAAACGCATCTAGGCTGCCCTGAATCTCATCAGGCTCATAACCCATCATCTTGTAAAACTGCGGAGACCACCACATCTTGTGGTCATTCACGTTGAGCCAGTCCCACAAGCCATCCGTACCCCCATCAATGGCCAGTTGATAACGCTCGGCCATGTTGATCAGCTTGCTCTCATTGAGCTTGCTCTCGGTGATGTCATTGCAAATGGAGACGTACTTATCAATTTGGCCATCAGCGCCCAGCATTGGCACGATCATCGAGTTGACCCAGTACAAGCTGCCATCTTTGGCGCGGTTACAGACCTCGCCATGCCATGCTTTGCTGCTACCAATGGCCTGCCACATGTCTGCAAAAAATGCAGGTTCATGGGTGCCTGAGTTAACGATCCGGTGGTTCTGCCCAATCAACTCATCCGCGCTGTAACCGCTGCGCAAGCAAAAGGCCTCATTGACCTCCAGTATCTTGCCAGCCAGGTCCGCAACGGACACCAAACTGAACTTACCCAAAGTACTCAGCAGCAAGGTTTGATCGCGCAAAGCGCCTTCAGCACGGTGCTTGGCATCGGACAAATCAGCCGTCATGCGCTGGGCAATGGCCTCAGCATGGGCGCGCCCCACCATCAGCAACCACAATACAAAGGACAACAGCATCGTCAACACGCCACCGCCCATGGCCAGCCACAAAGCCGATCCATTTTGATGGCGCTGATCAAATTGGGGGGTGCTGCGGAACTTCAAAGTCAGCGTGTGCCCCCCGATGTCCAGTTTGCGCACCACGGCATATGCCCCAAATTGCCGCACAAAGCCGCCCGCAGAGGCCTTCAGGCTCATGCCCATGTCCAGTACGACTTGGGCTGCTGCTGTGCCCTCACCATCAAATACTTCCAAGTCCAACAGGTTATCGGCCTGTACGCCCACGCCATCAAACAGCTCATCAATGACCACAGGCGAGTACACCAAGCCAATCAAGTTGCGTTGGCGGTCTGCAGGCGTATCGACCTTGCTGGCCCAGCGGAACACAGGCTGGTAGTACAAATAGCCTGCGCGCTTTTTACTGTCTTGAACCAAGACGATGCGACTGGTTAGCGCAGGCAAGCCCGTCGCCACAGCACGCACGGCTGCTTCGCGGCGCACGGGCTCTGAGCCCACATCAAAGCCCCATGCTTTTTCATTGCCGGACAATGGCTCAATCTGTTTGATGACGAACAAATCAGCCGCATCACCCGTGCTGCGCACCTTGAATGAGGGTGCGCCGTCAGCGCGCTGCGCGTCGATGAACTGTGTCAAGTCTGCGCGGTCAACACGCTCAATCAAGCCCACACCCCGAACCAATTTGGCATCTTGCCGAGTTCGATTGGAGGCCACCCAAATGCGGAATGCATCGCGCGATACATCACCGCCTTCATGGGCGTGCATGAAGCTGCGCAAGCCACCAAATATCCGAAGTATGCTGTCAAAGCGGTTAACCACCTCCGCATCCATCTTCTCAGCGCTGCGCTCAAACTGAGCAGCGCCTGCTTTGTAAGCCACATCTTTGAGCCAGTAATAGCTCATGGCTGACAGCGTCAAACCCAACACCACCACAACAGCCAACATGACACGCTGTGCGGCAGACAAGGCCACACCTTTTGGCAGCATGAAGATGCGTGGAATCGCAGGCATCAGAAAAATTCCACCGCGTCTGACTTGGCCGCAGCCGGTGATGTTGAGGCCAGCGCTGGCCGTGGCGCCGTGGCCACTTTTTCTGGACTGACCACCGCGTGAACAGGCGCAGCTTTGACAGGCGGCGTGCCACCCAGTTTGAAAGAGCTCAAAACCTCGCTCATCTGATCGGCATGCTGTGTCAACTCGCTGGCGATGTTGCTAGAGCGCTCTGCAACCAAAATGTTTTGCTGTGTGACTTCATCGAGCTCTTTAACGGACTGTGTCACCACATCGATGCCGCCTGCGTGCTCGTGCGAGTCAGCAGACAACTGATCAAACACCTCGCCCACACGGGCCACGGCCAGCACGATTTCATCCATGGTGCCGCCAGTCTGGCTGACTTGCCCCACACCGAACTCAATGGTTTGCTGCGATGCGGTGATCAGGGTTTTGATCTCGCGGGCGGCTTCAGATGACCTGAGGGCCAAGCTGCGCACCTCGGCCGCTACCACGGCAAAACCCCTGCCTTGTTCACCAGCACGCGCGGCTTCCACAGCCGCGTTCAGCGCCAAGATATTGGTCTGAAAGGCAATGCCTTCAATGGTCGAAATGATGTCGGTGATCTTGCCAGACGACTGGCTGATGGCCATCATCGTGTCCACCACTTTTTTAACCTGCATCCCGCCGCTGTTGGCCAACTCAGTGGCACGCGCCGCCATGGAGCGTGCCTCACTAGAGGCCTGTGCACTGGTTTGAACAATCACATTGATCTGATCCAAGCACATGGCCGCATCACGCAAGCCCGATGCCGTGGAATGGGTGCGTTGGCTGAGCTCATCACTGCCCTGGCGCAAGACCTCTGAGGCTTGCTGCACCCCTTCGATGGACGTATACACCTGCCGGATCGCCACGGCCATGCGTTGCTGCACATGCTTGAGGCGCTGCCCCACAACCGAGTCGGCTCGCAATACATCCATGTTCAGCCGAATCGGGCCCTCAAAGCCCATGGCGCGGATCAAGAAGTCCAGCTCAAAGCGCTCGCTCTCGCTGACCGACTCGCAATAGGCGATGTAAGCCAAGTAAGCATGTTGCATGGCCAAAGCACACAGCACCACCACTGAGCCAGGGTGCCCAGGTAAGGTGACACCCACAGTCAGATGAAAGGCCACCAACAAAGCGCCTACGCCCAAAACCAAATGCCAGCTGCGATATTGCGGCAACAAGGTGCCCAACAAAAACATACCCAAATAGGCATCAGCGCCGCCGCCAACCATGTAGATCAGGCCGCACACCATCGCTGTGGCTGACAGCGTCAAACCCATCCGAGACCATATCGACGCACGCGCCCAAACAAAGACGCAGATGGACAAGGCTGCAGCAGCCCCGGCCAATCCGCCAGCCAAGGCCAGCTTGTGCCCTAGGTAGCCCATGTACAAGGTACCCGCGCCTGCCAGCAACGCAGCCATGAGCATGATGCTGTCCGTCTGTCGTGGGGTGTTGCGCGGCGATTTGCTTTTTGTTTGACTCATAGCGTGTTCTCACGGCTGCGAACGCAGGGACTGACTGATGTGTCTTCGGCCAAAATGACAAGCACTTAAGAGTGCCCCATCTTGCTCAGCGCCGAGGGTTCGGTATACAGCTCGCTGCAGACCAGCAAGTCGTCACTGATTTTGACGACGCAGGCCATTTTGGGCAGCATGGCCAAGGTGTCTGGGTGGCAATAGTCGTACTCAATCCACGCCTGACCGCCCTCTGCAGCACGCCACAATGCATCCTTGAGCAAAAAGCCATCGCTGGATGCGAGCATCGGCAGTGCTTGCCCCACAGAACTGGGGGCCAAACTGTCAAAGACCCTGGTGCCATCGCGGCTGACCCCAAAGACAAAAAGATCACGGTCAACGTAGGTTGAGTCCGGCGCATGGAACACAGCTACAGCACCGGCTAGGCCTTGATCGCGAATCAAACGGGCCGCCCGCTCCATCAAGGTCAAGGCCTCATCGGCGCTGCCTTGCGACAACAAAATCCCCTGAACAGACTGGGACAAGCTGCCCGCACGGCTCAACAACTGCGTGGTTGATTCGTAAGCCGCATCAGCGGCTGCCGCGTTTTCTTGTGTCAAGCTGTTCATGCTGTCCAAGGTTTGTGCAACCGCCTCCAGCGTTTGCTGCTGCTGACCCACATCTTGCGACATGCGCGAGACGCCTTGCTCAAGGCCCTCAATGCCGCCAACAAGTTGGTTGAGGGTCTGCGTCATGTCAGCGATGTGACGCACACCATCACCGACCTGCACGGTGGACTGCTCAATCAAGTCGCTTATTTCAGCGACAGCCTGTGCGCAACGGCCTGCCAGTTTGCGTACCTCACCGGCAACCACGGCAAAACCAGAACCAGCCTCGCCTGCCCGTGCAGCCTCCACTGCCGCATTGAGTGCCAGCATATTGGTCTGAAAGGCGATGTCCTCGATCATGCCCACGATCTCGCCCATGCGCTGGCTGCCTTGCTCAATCTGAGCCATGGTCTGCGCAGCAGCAGGCATTTGCGCATTGCCTTGTGCTGCCACCGCACTGACCTGTGTCACCTGGCTGAGCATATTGTCGGCAGACGCCGTGCCCGCGCTCAAGACCTGCTGGATTTGGCGCACTCCACGGGTGGCATCGCGCAAGCGTTGTGCTGTGCGCTCCGTGCGCTGTGCCAACGCCATGCCCCCATCCCCGATTTTTTTGGCCGACAGTGCCACCAACATCGCGTTGCTGCGGATGCCGGCCACGATGCCAGACAAATGCAGGGTCATGTTACGCATACCCAGCCCCACGCGGGCCAGCTCATCTTGACCTGCGATGTCCCGTGGGCGTGTCAAGTTGCCGTGGCTGACGTCATCAATGGCGCCGTTCATCGCGTTGATGGCGCCACTCAGCGAGGCATACAAGGCCATCACCAGATAGGTCATCACCAAAAAGGTCAATAAGGTCACGCCAAGGTAGATCGCAATCACCAGCTCTTGGTGATGCTGTCTTTGCTGCAACAGGTCATTGAGCCGCTTGAGCAAGGTGCCATGCAGCAACAGGCTAGACGAGATGACTTTGGTGCCCCGTTTAAAGACAGCATCAGCATGCTGGCGCGATGTATCAGAGCCAGCCAAATCAACGATCTCTTGTCCATAAGCGGCCATCATGGCCCGACTGGCACCCCATGCCACATCGTTGCGGCCTCTGTATCGGGCCACGGTGGCAAAGAGTTGATCCGCATCAAGTAGCTTGACCTCAAGCTGCTTTTGCAGGTTTTCCATGGCCTGCACATCCAGCGCCGTCACGCTCGCCTTGGCCACGATGTTGGCACCCTGCCCACGTAACTGGCCTACCGTATCAAGCAAAGGCAAGTGACGGTCAACCAACAACAGCATCAGGTAAAAACTCTCGGGATCCGGGTCAAGCAGCAGGGTTGATGTATCACCAACCCATAGCATGAACTGTCTGAGGCTTTGTACTTGCACGGTGTGCGCATCAAACAAGGCCACGTCGCCCGCTTGTGGCATACCCACCATCAAGCTAAGCAAACCCGATTTAACACCTTGCCACTGTGTCGCCAACAAAGGCAGAGGGTTTGCGGCAAGGTGAGCGTCTGTTTGCTTGATCGCCTCTTTCAGATCGGCGCGCGTTTGCGCCAACTGAGCTGATGCTGTGGTCTCACCGTGGGCGATCAAATGGGTGATGCCCCTGTGTTGCATCACCAAGGAGGCCAACTGGGTGACATCCCCAACCAAGGTCACACCGGTCAACTCGCTCTGGGTGGTGCGCAGATCGCGCACATGCTGACCAAGCGCATACAGCGTCAAGCACAGAATCAAGGCAAATGCACCCCCACTGAGCGCAGCAAACTTGACTTCAAGGTCATAGTGGCGCATCAACCTGATACCAGGCGCCATCAACCACACAAAGAACCGCCTGTTCATGTCATCGCCCCCACCTTGAATTTGTTTGTCTCTCAAGCACGTGTCAAAGAGGCACGCGCTGCGGACATCAGCCACGCAGGCATGTCATCCAATGGCACCACTTGCTGCACACCACCGTGTTTGACGGCCTCTTTGGGCATGCCGTAGACAACGCAACTGGCCTCGTCCTGTGCGGCTGTTTTGGCGCCCGCGTTGCGCATCTCCATCAAGCCACGTGCACCGTCATCCCCCATACCCGTCATGACGACACCAATGGCGTTGCGGCCTGCGCACTGCGCAACGGACTTAAATAACACATCGATATTGGGGCGATGGTGGTTGACGAGAGGCCCATCAAAAACCTCGACAAGGTACTGTGCGCCGCTGCGCTTGAGGCGCATGTGGCGCCCCCCTGGTGCATACAAGACGCGGCCATTGATGACGCGGTCGCCATCCTTGGCCTCCATGACATCCAAATCACACAATCCGTTGAGGCGCGCAGCCAAGCTGGCCGTGAAGTTAGGCGGCATGTGCTGGACAATGACGATGCCAGGGGCCGTCCTAGGTAACCGCGTCAACACGGTTTCAATGGTTTGCACGCCCCCTGTGGAAATGCCAATGGCAATCACACGGTCGGTGGTCTCGGCCATGGCTTCTTGCGGCGATGCTGCAATGGGTGCACGCACCACACCGGGCTTAGCCTGCCCTGGCATGGTCTGTTTGAGCGCCGACATATTGGCCCTGGCCGCTGCTTTGACCGCCGCCACAATGCCGTTGCTGTCGTCCTCTAGAAAACCCTTCAGGCCAATCGTGGGTTTGGTGATGAAACCCACTGCACCGGCTGCCAAAGCTTGCATGGTGGTTTGACCACCTTTTTCAGTCAAGGTTGAGCACATCACCACGGGCGTAGGGCGCTCAGCCATCACTTGCTTCAAGAAGGTGATGCCATCCATGCGCGGCATCTCCACATCCAGCACCAAAACATCAGGCCAATTGGTCTTCATGCGCTGCATCGCGAACACCGGGTCAGCAGCAGTACCGATCACGTTCAGGCCACCTGCTGTGAGCAAGTCGGACAAGTGCTTTCTCACAATGGCGGAGTCGTCCACCAACATCACTTTGATTTTGCTCATGATCTCAAACCTTTCTGGCCGTTGGGGCTTTACCGCGGTTCAAAATCACCTGGCCATTGGTCAGGTCGATCGTCACGTTACGCGGCTCGTTACCGCCCACGTCAACGCACTGCAACTGAAAGCCATACTGGTCAATGATCGACCAAGCCTTCTCGACGTTTTGCTCACCAATGTTGAATTTCACCTTGGCCTCCTCGGGCATGGTGTCGGCGCCGCCGTACAAGTTAACCTCGTAATCTTGGGTTTTGGTGCCGCTGCGTTTGATCTCGTCGGCCAAAAGCGCCACCGCCTCGTCGCCATAGCGTCCGTCCAAAAAGCCGGTTGAAGCGCCTTTGCGCGTGGGCAGCAAGAAGTGGCACATGCCCCCCATCTTGCGGCGCGGGTGCCAAAGCGTCACGCCAATGCACGAGCCAAGCAGCGTCTTCACCGTCGCGCCTGTATGGCCGAAGTACCACTGACCGGGTAGCAAGAATACTTTCTCACCACCATGGTGTTTGAGTCGGGCTGGGCCCTTACTGTCAAGTTCGAGCATATATAGCTGGGCTCACGTTCGTGAGGCCCGTTGGCAAACTACTCAGGGACTCTGAGTGTCCCGTGAACAAATAGCCACCTGGTTTGATCAGGGGGCTGACCCGTTTGACGATGTCCAGCTTGGCGTCGGGCTCAAAATAGATCAACACGTTACGCAAAAACACGACATCAAACTGGCCCATATCAGGCAGCGTTTGCGTGAGGTTGGCCTGCACAAAGCGCACGTTTGCACGCAACTCTTTGTTGACCAGGAAATGGCCTTCATAAGGCCCGGAGCCACGCTTGCAGTACTTCTTCATGTAAGCGGGGCTGGTACCTCGTGCCCGTTCCATGGGATACAGGCCTTTTTGGGCCGCATCGACCATGGCCGTTGACAAGTCGGTGCCCACAATCTTCCAACCATTAGGGCCAATTTTGTCGGCCAACAACATGGCAATGCTGTAGGCCTCCTCACCCGATGAACTCGCTGCACTCCAGACGCGAAACTCCGTACCCGGACGGCGGCGTGACAACAGTGTGGCCAAAAACTCAAAGTGGGCTGGCTCTCTGAAAAAGTAAGTCTCGTTGGTGGTCAAGCGGTCAACCACCCGCACCAGCTCAGCCTGATCACCCCCCTTGATGACCTGCTCAACGTACTCGTCAAGGTTATCTAGCCCACGCTCTGTCGCTAGCTTTTGCAGGCGCCCAATCACGAGCTGGCGTTTAGCAGGCACCAGCTTGATGCCCGACACGCGGTGAAACGCTTCAGCCACGACACCAAAAGATCTCTCTGACAGTTTCATGACTTGTCCCTCACACAAAATAATGTGATCAATGCACCAGTGGCATCAATGCGATACGTGAGAGGCGATCAAGGTCGCCATCTCTTCACGAGCCAAGATGCGGTCAGCATCCAGGATCGATAAAATCGTGCCCTTGGCTTTGGCCATGCCTTGCAAGAACTCACGCGGTATGCGTGTACCCAATGCGGGCACCATTTCAATGTCGTGGTTAGCAATCTCCAACACTTCTGAGACACCGTCCACCAGCACACCCACAACCAAAGCGCCATCTGCATCTTGGTGGTCTGTCTCGACGATCACCACACTGCTGCGGCGACCGATCACAGCGGGCTCTGCCCCAAAGCGGGCCTTGAGGTCAATCACCGGCACCACTGCACCACGCAGGTTCATGACGCCACGAACAAAGTCAGGCGTCAACGGCAGGGGTGTCATGCTGCACACCTCTAATATCTCTCGCACCATGTCAATGCCAATGGCGTAAGTTTCATTGCCAACAGCCAGACACAGATATTGCTTGGATGTCACCAAGTTTTGATCGGTGGGCGGCCGGGCGCCCTCTACAACGGCAGACAGGGTGTTGTTCATGATCAGAAGTTCGCAAAGTGAGATTCGTCAATCGATGAGGCCGAGGCCGCTGATGACGACGTGACCCTGCCCGTACTGGCCGATGCCCCCACACGCCCATTAGACTGCGCTGGGCGAGACGTCGTTACTGGCCTAGGTGCCTGCACGGGTGCGACGGCTGCAAATTGTTTTGGCCGTACTTCGCTGTCGCGCTGTGATGATCCGCCCCCACTGGCGCCCCCATTGCCGCCATTTTTCCCATCTTCCTTGAGCTTGAAGTAGCCCATCAAGCCTTGCAGCTGTGTGGCTTGTGCCGACAACTCTTCAGACGTGGCAGACAATTCTTCTGCGGCCGATGCGTTTTGCTGCGTGGCCCCATTAAGGTGCTCCATCGCGCCTGTGATCTGCGCCACGCCATCTGATTGCTCACCCGATGCGGCTGCGATCTCTTGCACCAACTCACTGGTCTTGTGGATCGATGGCACCATCTGCTTGAGCAAGTCGCCTGCTTTTTCTGCCAAGCTCACGCTGGAGCCAGCCAACTGACCGATCTCTTGTGCGGCCACTTGGCTGCGTTCGGCCAACTTGCGCACCTCAGCGGCCACCACGGCAAACCCACGGCCATGCTCGCCTGCACGCGCCGCCTCGATCGCCGCGTTCAGCGCCAACAGGTTCGTCTGGTAGGCAATATCGTCAATGATGGAAATCTTCGTGGCGATCTCCTTCATCGCGTCCACCGTGCGGGTCACGGCGCCACCTCCTTCCATGGCTTCCGTGGCCGCCTTAGAGGCCATGCCATCGGTCACGTTGGCGCTGTCTGCGTTTTGCTTGACGGATGCGGCCATCTCTTGCAACGAGGCGCTGGTCTCCTCCACACTGGCCGCTTGCGATGCCGCCGATTGCGACAGCGACTGCGATGTCTCAGACACTTGGTTAGCCGCCGATGTCAGCTCGCCTGCGGCGACACGCACCTCAACAATCGTTTTGCTGATGGTGGTGATCAGGTCATTGAACTTCTCACCCATCAGGCGGAAGAACGGCTCCTTGCCTTCGAGCACCATGCGTTGAGAGAAATCGCCCTGTGTCGCGCCATCAACCAAGTTGCTGATCTCAGCCTCTGCAGCGACTTCACCTGTGCGGTCTTTCCACTCAACGACCGTACCTAGGCGCTTGCCCGATGCGTCCGATATCGGGTTGGCGATCAGACCAAAGTCCAAGATACCGACCTTGATGAAGGCCTTGTGCTCGCCCTTGATGCCGCCCAACAAATTGCGCTGGTGCGCAGGGTTTTTGTGGAAGGTATCAAAGTTGGTGCCTACCACGCGACTGGCTGAGAACTGAGGCAGCGATTTGCGCAGCTCGCTCTCATTGCGGCGCAGCATCGCCATGACTGAATCATTGCTGTAGATGATGTTGCCATCTGGATCGGCAATCATCACATTGGTTGAGCAACTATCGAGTGCCTGCTTGACGCGCGCATTGTCAGCGGCCAACTTTTCTTGGGCCTCTTCCAAAGCCAGCTGGCTGGTCATGTCCTTCCACTCCACCACGGTTCCCAGGCGCTTGCCATCGCTCTCTCGGATCGGGTTGACCGTCAGATCAAAGCGGCGACCACCAATGCTCAAGCGTGTCTTATGTCCACCGGTCAAACGATCCAGCAAGCCGCGTTGGTGCGCAGGGTTTTTATGGAAGGTGTCGATGTTGGTGCCGATCACCGTGCTGGCATCAAACCGTGGCAGGTCTTTGCGCAAATCGCTTTCAGCGGTGCGCAGCATG
>JAURXM010000094.1 GCA_030654395.1 Aquabacterium sp. | reverse complement strand
TGTTAAGGGTTGTCAGATGCCTGCCCTCCTGCGCAAGACTGCAAGATGCGACAGAACTGGGTGGGCAGGCGTCGGACAAGCCTCGAGGGAGGAAACCGCGGGCTACACAGCGGTGTATCAGAACAGAGGAAGGGCTATGGGGATTTGAACGGTGGCATTACGCTAAATCTGACGCTCATGTCGAGCAGCCGAAGTCCGACATAGCTCAGAGGCTCCATCTCACAGTCTATGCGCCTGATTTTTCGTGGCTGCGGCGAGCAAAAAACAGGGATTTTACGCCATTCGGCCAAACCTTCCCGTATCGGCTCTAACCGCCGATGAAACCGTGGACGGTGATGTGGCGTTTGGCAGGCACTTGTTTTCATGCCGGACCTCGTGGCCAAGGTGGTGCTCGAATCGGCTGTTTGCGCGCTAAGATTTCGACAATGATCATGGCCGCACCGCATTCGGGACAGACGAAAGTCGGTTGGGCTGATTGTCCTGCCGCGTCACTATCCCCACCGTTGAGTTCCCTGCCGACAGGCATAACCTGCAGCAGTTCACGGACCTGCGCAAGCTGTTCACGGCGGCCGCCATTGGCTAACAAGCCATAATGCCGAATGCGGTGAAAGCCACTGGGCAGCACATGCAGCAGAAAACGGCGAATAAACTCGTCGGTAGTAAGCGTCATGGTTTTATGCCGTGTATTGCCCTTGGCTCGGTAATCTTTCCAGCGGAACGTGACACCCTGCTCGTCCAGGGCAATCAAGCGAGAATTGGCGATCGCCACTCGGTGAGTATAACGCGACAAATAAGCCAATACCGCCTTCGGTCCTGCAAACGGGCGTTTGGCGTAGACCACCCATTCGCATTTTTTAAGCGGCACAAGCCAATCGGCAAAGGCCGCCGCGTCAGCCAGATGGGCATGCTCACCGAAGAACTGCAATTGTCCAGCGGCCTGCGCTTTGCTGAGTTCTTCCAGAAAACGCCGTCGAAACAGCCGTGACAACACGCGTACCGATAAGAAAAAGCCCGGTTTGCAAGCCACCCAGCGCTCGCCGTCTAACGACAACCCGCCACCGGGGACGATGCCGTGTACATGCGGGTGATGCGTCAATGCAGACCCCCAGGTATGCAGCACCAGGGTGGCCCCGATCCGTGCGCCCAGATGTTTAGGGTCGGCGGCGATGGTGCGCAGCGTCTCAGAGGCGACCTCAAACAACAGGCCATAGATCACCGCCTTATTGGTGTAAGCGAGGGCGCTGATCGGCGCGGGCAAGGTGAACACCAGATGGTAATAGTCCACCGGCAACAGATCGGCCTGCCGGGCTTCCAGCCAACGTTTGGCTGCACTGGCCTGGCACTTCGGGCAGTGCCGGTTGCGGCACGAGTTGTAAGCGATTTCATCATGCTCGCAGGCAGGACAATGCAACACATGCCCGCCCAAGGTCGAGGTACGACACTGTTCGATGGCGGACATGACTTTCAGCTGTCCCAGGCTTAAGTGGGTCTGTTGAGCTTGTCGCCAAGCGGGTCCGTGGCCGCGGAAAATATCCGCCACCTCCAGTGCGGGACGCACCATGACCTTAGTCTACACCGGTTGCAAGGTCTCGATCGGACTAATCACCTCACGCAGAAGATCGGTGGCCACCTGGGCGTACAACGCCGTGGTCTCCAGCTTCTTGTGGCCGAGCAGCACCTGAATAATCCGAATATCCACCTTCTGTTCCAGCAAATGAGTGGCAAAGCTGTGCCTCAGCGTATGCATCGATACCCGCTTGTCAATC
>JAURXM010000087.1 GCA_030654395.1 Aquabacterium sp. | reverse complement strand
CGCCCTCTTATTAGCCAACATCCATTCTTCGATCCTGTGTCCAATAAGTTATAGAGAACATTCTAATGCAATCTATCAACCAAAAGTATTTGATTATTGTTAATAATCAATCTACCAATAGAAAACAACCCCGAAAGACTGTATTGCTCCGGCCATACGCCATCTCTTTAGATGCTCCGCGCGGCTGCAATCACCGCCTGCCCTAATGCCAAACCGCCGTCGTTCATCGGATAGCGCTGCGGCGACAGCACGGTTTTGCCGTAGCGCTGCAATTGCTGTGTCACCCCTTCCAATAACAGCTTGTTTTGAAATACGCCGCCGCTGAGCGCTATGTTGTCGACGCCGGTTTGGCGGCTGAGTTCAATCAACAACCGGACTGTCGCATCGATCAGGCTATGGTGGAGGCGGGCGGCAATCCGCGTTTTATCGACACCGCGCTTAAGATCGGTCAGCACGGCTAGCCACAATCCTTGCCAGCTTAACACCGACAAGTCTTGGCAACGGGCGACCGACCAGGCTTGCGGATAGGCCTGTTCATTGGCAAACAGCGGCGTAGCCAGGATTTCCAGCGCAATCGCCGCCTGGCCTTCGTAATGAACCTGTTCGCTGTGCAGGCCGAGCGCGGCGGCGAAGGCGTCGAACCACCTGCCGCAGGAGGTGCCGGGCGGCGAATTGAGGTTCTTGGCAATCATCGTTTCCAGCATAGGAAGCGGCTTGCCAGCCAGCAATCTCATGATGTTCAGATCGGCATAGTCCTGTTGCAGCGTTTTCACGTCGAAATAATGCAGCAATTGCGCATACGTATTGCGCCACGGTTCGCGCATGGCCTGCGTTCCGCCGGGCAACGAGATAGGCTGGAAATGGGCCAGCCGGGTGTAGTTCCTGTAATCGCCCAGCAGAAATTCGCCGCCCCATAATTCGCCGTCGTCGCCCATGCCTAGGCCGTCGAAGACAGCGGCCAATACCGGCGGCGCATTCAATGGGATGCCGTGTTCGGCGAGGCAGGCAGCCAGATGCGCGTGATGATGCTGCACCGGCACTAAAACTGCCGTCTCGGTTACGGCCAAGGTATGGCCGTATTGTGTCGATAGATAGTTTGGATGATGATCGACGGCGATACGTTCGGGCTTGAAGCCGTAAAGGTTCTTGTACAGATCGATAGCGTTGCGGTAATCGTGCTGAACGGCGGCGTTTTCAAGATCGCCGATATGATGGGAAACAATGGCCTGGCCGTTTTTCAGCAAACAGAAACTGTTCTTAAGTTCCGCGCCCATCGCCAGAATATTGCCGGCTAGTTCGAAACCGGGCGGCAACACCAGCGCTTCCGGACTGTAGCCGCGCGCCCGGCGCAGCAGGCACATTTGACCGTCCATTAGCCGCATCACCGAATCATCCAGCCGGTTGACGATGGCCCGGTCGTGCAGCAGCAGATAATCGGCAATATCGGTCAGCTTTTTTCGCGCCTCGCCGTTGTCCGTGCATTGCGGCTCGTCGCTGATATTGCCGGAAGTCAGCACGATAGGCGAGTCCAAGTCCTGCAACAACAGCGTGTGCAGCGGCGTATAGGGCAGCATGAAGCCGAGCTTGTCATCGCCCGGTGCGACGCCGGGCGCAAGCGTTTCGCCTAGAGCTGCCAGCAATACAATCGGCGCGGCTTTGTCGTGCAGGGCACTGGTTTCTTTCTCGTCCAGAATGGCGTATCGGGCAATCATGGCTGCATCCCTAGCCATTAACGCAAACGGTTTGACATAGCGGCGCTTGCGCTCGCGCAACCGGTTGACGGCGGCAGCATCGGCCGCGTTGCAGGCCAGATGAAAACCGCCCAAGCCTTTGATCGCAATAATATAGCCTTGCCGGATCAGCCCGTGGGCGTGTGCCAGCGGATCGGCGCAATCCGGCTGCTGACCGCGGCTATCTTCCAGCCACAGCTTGGGGCCGCAGTCCGGGCAACAGTTGGCTTGGGCGTGGAAGCGGCGGTCGGCGGGATCCTCATATTCCTGTCGGCATTGCGAACACATCGCAAATTCCGTCATGCTGGTATGGCGGCGGTCGTAAGGCACACGCCGGATAATCGACAGGCGCGGTCCGCAATGCGTGCAATTGGTGAACGGGTAACGGTAGCGGCGGTTGCCGGGATCGGCGATGTCGGCAACGCAATCGGGGCAGGTCGCGGCATCGGCGGCGATAGGCGTCTCTACGCCGTTGTGTCGGCTGGCGACGATACGAAATTCGTCGCTCTGTGGCAGCTCGTCCAGCGTTTGCACCTCCAGGCTATCGAGCCTAGCCAGCGGCGGCAGTTGCAGCGGTATTTGCCGGATGAACGCGGCCAGGTCTTCGTCGCTGCCGTAAGCACGAATCATCACGCCCAAGCCGTCGTTCCAGACCTCGCCGGTCAGCCGGTGTTGCCCCGCAAGATGCCAGATTGTCGGCCGAAAGCCTACGCCCTGTACAACGCCGCGAACCCGAATCGCCCTGCCGGGCATCAGCAGATGCGCGGCAACTGTTCGCCTACCGGCCAGTCGACGATGCGGCGGCCGCCGAAAGCCGTGTTCATTTGCACGAAACCATGCTCGTCGGCGATCACCTCGCCGATGAGCGCGGCATCGCGTCCCAGCGGATGTTGCCGCATCACCGATAGCAAGCGTTCGGCGGCGGCGGCATTGCAGATGCACACCAGTTTGCCTTCGTTGGCGACATACAGCGGGTCCAAGCCCAGGATTTCGCAGGCGGCTTTGACTTCGGATTTCACCGGAATCTGCGCCTCGTCGATGATCATGCCGACCCCCGATTGCTGCGCGAGCTCGTTCAATGCGGTCGCCAAGCCGCCTCGGGTCGGATCGCGCAAACAACGGATATCGGCGGGTGCTGCAGCGACCATGTCGGCGACCAGCGAATTCAGCGCGGCGGAATCGGAAACGATGGTCGTGTCGAATTGCAGGTTCTCCCGCCCGGCCATGATTGCGACGCCGTGATCGCCGATCGAACCGCTGAGCAAAATCGCACAGCCCGGTTGTGCAAGGTTT
>JAURXM010000085.1 GCA_030654395.1 Aquabacterium sp. | reverse complement strand
ACGCCGATTTCGCGAGTCCGTTCGGTGACGCTGACCAGCATGATATTCATCACGCCGATACCCCCGACCAGCAGGGAAATCGCAGCGACAATGCCCAGCATCAGGGTAAAGGTATTCTGGGTTTCCGCAGCGGTCGCCAGAATCGACGCCATGTTGCGTATCCTGAAATCCTCGGTTTGATGCCGGGCAACCAACACATCGGAAATCGCCTGCTGGGTGCTGTCGATCTTCCCGACATCGCGCACTTTCACCGTGATACCGCCCAGATAATTTTGTCCGAACAAACGGATCAGGCCGGTGGTCAGCGGCACAAACACCACATCGTCGCGGTCGTTGCCCTGCGCGTCGGCGCCCTTGGTGTCCATCACCCCGATCACTTCAAACGGGATATTGCCGACCATCACATAGCGGCCCAACGGATCGCCATCATCGGGAAACAGAATCTGCCTGACCGTCTGCCCCAGCACAATCACCGGCGCATAGCGGCGCATGTCGCGCTCGTCGAAAAAATCGCCGTCGGCAACCTGCCACTCGCGAACTTCGGTCATGCTGGGTGCAACACCCTGAACGCTGGTGGGGTAATCGATATTGCCGTAACGCACCGTCTGACGCATGTTGCGTTCGGGGGAGACCCATTCTACATTGCCCAGCTCGGCGATGGCATCGGCATCCGCCGGGATCAGCGTCGCGACGTCGGTGCTACCGCGCAGGCCCGGCGCACCGGGCCGAATCGACAGGATATTGGTGCCCATGGCCCGCATCTGATCCAGCACTTTTTCCTGACTGCCCTGCCCCACTGCCAGCATGGTGACCACCGCGGCGACGCCGATCACAATGCCGAGCAGGGTCAGCGCGGTACGGAACAGATTCGCGTGCAGCGAACGCAACGCGGTCTTGGCCGCTTCCAACAATTCGGCCAATATCCCGGCTGCGCCGATGCCGCGATGCTGCGGCGATGACAGCAGACGACTGTTATTACGAGCTTCGCCGCCGTCGCTAACAATTTTACCGTCACGTAAGGTAATAACCCGTTGGGCATGGGCCGCAACTTTTTCGTCATGGGTAATCAGTAAAATAGTACGTCCTTCCCGGTGCAAGTCGGCTAGCAGCGCCATCACTTCCTTGCCGCTTTGGCTGTCCAGCGCGCCGGTCGGCTCGTCGGCCAAAATGACCGGCGGATCGTTCATCAAG
>JAURXM010000082.1 GCA_030654395.1 Aquabacterium sp. | reverse complement strand
ATCGCATGTTCCAGTTGCGCCCGCTGTACGCCGAGCTTGATGGCGAGTGCGCGGGTCGATTCCAGCTGGGTTTCGGCCAGCACCACATCGCTCTTGGCGACTACGCCGACGGCATAGCGGTTTTGGGTGATTTGCAGGGTTTTGCTGTAAACGGCCACGATCTCATCCAGCATCGCCTTTTGCGCATCCAGCACCCTCAGCTGAAAGTAATTCCCCGCCAATGTCGCCTGGCTGGACAGCCGCAAAGCCTGCAAGGTGGCCGCGCTGGCCTGCGCGTTGCCGGTGTTGGCTTCAACCTGACGGCTGACGCTGCCCCATAAATCCGGCTCCCAGGCAATTGCCCCGGCGGCGCCGAACAAGCTTCTGACTCCCGACACCGCGACGCTTTGGCCGCTGGCGGCGCGGAAACGGTTGGTCGTGCCGGTAAGATTGGCTATAGGGAAAAACGCCGATTGCGCCGATTGCACCAGATGCTGGGCTTGGCGGTATTGCGCCTCGGCCTGGATGATCGACTGGTTGGCGGTCGCGACCTGTTCTTCCAGTTGATTAAGTCGGGGATCGTTGAAAATTTCCCACCAGTTGCCGGACAGCACATTGTCGCGGGGCTGGGCCTGCTTCCAGCCTTTGCTTTCCTTGAACGCCGTGGGAATCGTCGCTTCCGGTCGGACATAGTCGGGACCTACCGTGCAACCGGCCAGTTGCGCGGTTAATAGGGCATAAATCAGGGGTTGGCTAATGCGAACTGTCATGTAAATCTCGTCAGTACTATGCGGATTTATCCGCTAGTGTAGCGGCGCGGTTAAAAAAGCGGCCATGAAACCACAGCCGGAAACGGTCCAGGTAAATATAAACCACCGGTGTCGTATACAAGGTCAGCATCTGGCTGAAGATCAACCCTCCGACGATGGAAATGCCCAGCGGCTGGCGCAGTTCCGCGCCGTAACCGCTGCCCAGCGCTAACGGCAGCGCGCCGAACAGCGCGGCCAGCGTGGTCATCATGATCGGCCTAAAACGCAGCAGACAAGCTTGAAAAATCGCCTCGGGAGCGTGCAGGCCGTGTTCGCGTTCGGCATACAACGCAAAGTCGATCATCATGATCGCATTTTTTTTGACGATGCCGATCAGCAAAATCACCCCGATCAGCGCGATGATGCTGAATTCGGCGCCGCAAACCATCAACGCCAGCAGCGCGCCGACCCCGGCCGACGGCAGGGTGGACAGGATGGTCAGCGGGTGGATATAGCTTTCATAGAGTACGCCCAGCACGATGTAGATGCTCAGCAAGGCGGCCAGGATCAGCCAGGGCTGGTTGCTTAACGACTCCTTGAAGGCTTTGGCCGACCCCTGGAAACTGCCTTGTACGGCGCTCGGCACGCCGATGTCGCGCATGGTTTGTTCGATCAGTTGGGTCGCGGTGGACAGCGAAGTGCCGGGCTTAAGGTTAAACGACAAGGTAGCCGCAGCGAACTGGCCTTGATGATTGATTGACAGCGGCGTGTTGGTCGGCGCGAAGCTGGCCAGCGTCGACAACGGCACCTGGAGTGCGCCCGGCTGCTCGCCGGACGGCAGGCGCTTGGCCGGCACGCTGATATACACCTGTTTCAAGGCTTCCGGACTTTGCCAGTATTCGGGCGCCAATTCCATCACGACCCGGTATTGGTTCAGCGGATTGTAAATCACCGACACCTGACGCTGACCGAACGCATTATTAAGACTGTCATCGATCATCGCCTGGCTGACGCCGTAGCGCGACGCCATATCCCGGTCGACCACCAGGCCGATCTGCGCCCCCTTGTCTTGCTGGCCGGTGCTGACGTCACTGAGTTCCGGCCGCTTGGACAAGGCCGCGACCAGTTTCGGCATCCATTCCCGAAGCTGGCCCAGATCGTCGGATTGCAACGCGTAATCGAACGAGCCGAACGAGGGCCTGCCTCCGATACGCAGTTCTTGCGCCGCGAACATATGCAGCTCCGCGCCGGGTATGCGTTTGACCTTATCGCGCAGACGGTTCATCACTTGTTCAATCGGATCGCGCTCATTATGCGGCTTGAGCACCACGAAGACTCTGGCGCTATTGCCGCCGGATCCTGCGCCGCCAAACCCGGCCACATTGCTGACCGCCGGATCCTTCATCAACAGCTCGGAATACTCGAACAGCTTTTTCTGCAAGGACCAAAAAGAACTGCCCTGATCGGTTTGAATCTCACCGAGCAACCTGCCGCCGTCCTGGGTCGGAAAAAAACCTTTGTCGATCACCGTGTACAGATAAACATTGAGGCCTATGGTGGCCAGCAAAATCAGCATCATGATGCGGCCGTGTCGCAGCGCCCAACGCAACGAACTTTCGTAAGCCGCTTGCAGCCGGTCGAACGCCCGGCCTATGCCTAGATAGAGCCGGCCATGCTGCGGGCTTTCGTGGCCCAGCCAGCGAGCGCACAGCATCGGCGTGACGGTCAGCGAGATCAGCAATGACACCAGCACCGCCGCCGACAGCGTCACCGCAAACTCCCGAAACAAGCGACCGACCACGCCGCCCATCAGCAAAATCGGCAGGAACACCGCGACCAGCGACACGCTCATCGCCAACACGGTAAAGCCGACTTCCTTGGCCGCCAGGAGA
>JAURXM010000079.1 GCA_030654395.1 Aquabacterium sp. | reverse complement strand
TAGTGCTCGGGCATGCGGATGACGTGGATGCCTTCGCTGCTGCCGATGCGGGTGTCGGCATCGGCCAGCACATAGAGCACGCCGCCGCGCGCGCGCACCTCCTGCATGTTGCTCTTGAGCTTCTCAAGCAGCGTGTCGTTGGGCGCCACGGTCACCACTGGCATGGCGCTGGTCACGAGCGCGAGCGGGCCGTGCTTGAGTTCACCGGCCGGGTAGGCTTCGGCGTGGATGTAGCTGATTTCCTTGAGCTTCAAGGCGCCTTCGAGTGCGATGGGGTAATGCAGGCCCCGGCCCAAGAACAAGGCGTTGTCCTTGCGTGCAAAGGCATCCGCCCAAGCCATGATCTGTGGCTCTAAGGCCAGCACCGCTTGCAGTGCTGTTGGCAGGTGGCGCATGTCGTTGAGGTGCTTGGCTTCTTGCTCAGCACTCAGGTGGCCACGCATTTTGGCCAGCGTCAAAGTCAACAAAAACAAGCCTGCCAATTGCGTCGTGAAGGCCTTGGTCGACGCCACACCAATCTCAATCCCGGCCCGGGTCACATACGCCAGCTTGCATTCGCGCACCATGGCAGAGGTCGCCACGTTGCAGATGGTCAAGGTGTGCTCCATGCCCAAGCTGCGTGCGTGTTTGAGCGCGGCCAGTGTGTCGGCCGTTTCACCGGACTGGGTGATCGTGACGATCAGGGTGCGGGGGTCGGGCACGCTGTCGCGGTAGCGGTATTCGCTGGCCACTTCAACTTGCGTGGGGATCTTGGCAATCGATTCCAGCCAGTACTTGGCTGCAGAGCCTGAGTAGTAGCTGGTGCCGCAAGCCAAAATCAAGACGCGGTCAATTTGTTTGAACACGGCCTCAGCGCCCGCACCAAACAAGGTCGGCATGATGGCTTCGACACCTTCAAGCGTGTCCGCAATGGCGCGCGGCTGCTCAAAGATTTCTTTTTGCATGTAGTGGCGATAGGGGCCCAACTCCACCGCACCACTGTGCGCAGTCACCGTGCGCACAGGACGCTGTTCAGGCTCGACACGTTGGTGCTGGCCTGTAGCGGGGTTGAGTTGTTCGATCCAATGGCGACCGGGCTGCAGGTCGACCACGTCGCCCTCTTCCAAGTACACGATCTGATCGGTCACACCGGCCAGTGCCATAGCGTCAGAGGCCAAGAAGCGTTCGCTGGTGTCAGCGCCACCTACGCCCATGATCAAAGGCGAGCCATGGCGTGCGCCGATCACGCGCTGGGGTTCATCTCGGTGGAACACGGCGATCGCATAAGCACCGGTCAAGCGCAGAGTGGCCGTTTTAACCGCAGCAAACAAGTCACCGTCATACAGGTGATCAACCAAGTGCGCGATGACTTCGGTGTCAGTCTGGCTCGAGAACACGTAGCCCTTGGCTTGCAGTTCGGCGCGCAGGGCTTCGTGGTTCTCGATGATGCCGTTGTGAACCAAGGCGACACGGCCGGGCTTGGTCGTGGCAGCATCGGCACCCGGGCCATGCGAGAAGTGTGGGTGGGCGTTGTGCACGGCGGGCACGCCATGGGTGGCCCAGCGTGTGTGGGCGATGCCCAGTGTGCTGTTGATGCCTTCTTCTGCGTTCAAGGCGTGCAGCTCAGCAACACGCTGTGTGCTGCGTGAGCGGCGCAATTGCCCGTCTTGCAGCACGGCCACGCCGCAGGAGTCATAACCACGGTATTCAAGGCGCTTGAGGCCCTCAACTAAAACGGGAACGATGTTGCGCGAACCAACGGCGCCGACGATGCCACACATGATGAAGCCCTCTCTGCTGCAGTGCAATGTGCTGCGATCCTATCTAGCTTCGCGTGAAATGTTGTACTTTTTTTAATGCAAATTCGGATGAATAAACCAATTCACACCAACATTGAAAATATCATCCTGAAAACCGCATTGATATGGAATAAAAATTCATGACAGAAGCCAAGAACAGCACCCTGGATACCGTCGATTTCCAATTGATGGCCTTGCTGCAACACGATGCAAGCTTGTCCAACCAGGCTTTGGCAGCGCTGGCGAAGCTATCGGCTACCACCTGTCACCGCCGCATCAAACGCCTGCGTGATGAGGGCTTCATCGAACGGCAAGTGGCCATTTTGTCGCCCCACAAACTGGCCGATGTGTTGGGCTGGGGTTTGACGGCTTTGGTTGAGATCAGTCTGGATGTGCAAACCCAAGAGTCGCTCGACGCTTTCGAGGCCTGCGCTGTGGCGGCGCCAGAAGTCCAACAATGCTGGCGCGTGTCACCAGGCCCTGATTTTGTACTGGTCGTGCAGGTGGCGGACATGCCAGCCTACCAAGAGGTGGCACGGCGCCTTTTCACGCAGGCTAACTTGGTGCGCAACGTGCGTGCTTTTTTCTCAGTCAAGCGCGCGAAGTTCGGCACGCAAGTGCCGCTACCTTCGCCTTGACAATCAATCAGCTCGGGCCCGCTGGCCTTGGCTACCCAGCAACTGCGCGTCTGTGCGCAAACCGATCGGCACGCCATCAAGCGGATGCCGTGCAGGTGTGGCTGCTTTGGTATGGCGCTTGACTGTCTCTTGCACAGGTGCCGCCACATCTTGATCCATGGTCGGCAAGACCTTCAGCAGCTCTTCGTCCGACATGCGAGCGAGCTGCTCCACGGTCGGCCTGTTTTTAGCTACGGAGGCAACCACCTTGTCCACCGTTTCGTCGCTCACGCTGGCCTCTGCTTGAGAACGATACGGTTCAGCCACAGCCACCCGCTCACCGATGGAGGGCGATGCATATTGACCCGACAAGGCACGCTCCATCTTTTGCTGCCCTGCCTGCCACCACAAACTGGAGCAGGCCAAGATGACGACGGCCAGTACGCCACCGCCCAACACCATCATCCGCTGACTGGGTGGCCACAAGGTCTGAGACGTCGCCACCTTAGGGGCCAGCCATTCCATGTCGACACGCGTTGAGGGCCCCTGACGGCTCTCTTGATCAGCATCAGAGCCGGCCTCCGTCACTTGTGGGAACATCAACGTGGCGTCGTAATCTTCCCGCAGACGGGGATCGATTAATATTTCGTACGCCCCATTCAATGCCGCCATCTGGGTATGGGTGACATCGTCCGGCCCTGTCTCGCTGCCTTGTCGATCCGGATGCATCTTGGCAGCCAGGGCGCGGTAGGCGGCGCGAATCACTTCGGCTGGTGCGTCCCGAGAGACTTTCAATCGTTCGTAGTGGTTCACGGTGGGATGGTTCCTGCCAGCTTGATCGTGGATAAGGGGGATACTACTAGCTCAATGGGCTACATTCGCCACCGTGGCGCTCACCGCTTGATTTTTTGCGGTCTTTGCCACCCACCAAGGGAAACCTGTTTGGCGCGCGCCACTGTCAATTGGCCTGCTGGTGCATCTTTGCTCACCGTGCTGCCGCCGCCGATGGTCGCGCCATCGCCCAATGTGATGGGCGCAATCAGCACACAGTTCGAGCCGATGTGCACATCATCCCCAATCACGGTGCGGTGTTTGTTGGCACCATCGTAGTTGGCCGTGATGCTGCCTGCGCCGTAATTGACGCGCTCGCCCACGTCGGCATCACCCAAATAAGCCAAGTGATTGGCCTTGGCCCCCTTGGCCATGGTGGTGTTTTTCACCTCTACAAAGTTGCCAATGTGCACTTCAGCACCCAGTTGCGCGCCTGGGCGCAAGCGTGCGAAAGGGCCAATCAGCGAGCCATCGCCCACCGTCACACCCAGCGTATCGCCATCAATGTGCGTGAAGGGGTGGATGACGACACCCTTGCCGATGACCGCATTGCGGATCACGCAGTTGGCGCCGATCTGCGCTTCATCACCCAAGCTGACCTGCCCTTCAAAGATGCAATTGACATCGATGTCCACATCGCGGCCCACTTGCAAGCTGCCACGCAGATCAAAGCGCGCTGGGTCAGCCAAGCGCACACCTTGCTCCAGCAGACGATCAGCCTGTGTGCGTTGAAAACGGCGTTCCAACTCAGCCAGTTGCAGGGGGCTGTTGACGCCCAGCACCTCGACCTCATCCACCGGTTGAGCCGACACCACAGTCACGCCATCGGCTTGCGCAAAGGCCACCACATCGGTCAAATAAAACTCGCCCTGCGCGTTGTCATTGGTCAAGCGCGCAAGCCACTGCTTGAGCTGCGCCGTGGGTGCGGCCATCACACCGGTGTAAACCTCTTTGATTTGGCGCTGCGCGTCGCTCGCATCTTTGTGCTCAACGATGGCCAACACATGGCCGCTCACGGCATCGCGCACGATGCGGCCATATCCCGTGGCATCAGCCAAGTTGATGGTCAACAAAGCCAGCTTGTCGCCTGCGCAGGCGTCCACCAAGGCTTGCGCTGTGCTGGCTCTGATCAAAGGCGTGTCGCCATTGAGGATCAAGGTGATGCCGTCATCGGGCAACACGGGCAAGGCTTGCTGCACAGCGTGACCAGTGCCCAGTTGGGGCTCTTGACGCACAAACTGCAAGGGTGCGCCCGCAAAGGCAGCCCGCATGCTCGACTCAACCAACTCGGCGCCGTGTCCGATGATCAGCACCTGCTGCGTGGCATGCAAGGTGGCTGTTGTCTCGATGACATGCGACAGCATGGAACGCCCTGCCAGCTTGTGCAGCACCTTAGGGCGTGCTGACTTCATGCGGGTGCCTTTGCCTGCGGCCATGATGACAATGGAGAGGGACATAGCTAGCCTGTTTGTTTGAGTTTGAATTAGGTGGACTTGCGGATGCTGATCACAGACAGCGGCACACTGATCTCGGCTGGCAAACCATCACTTGGGCTGCCACAGCCTTCGTCTTCATCAAACGCAATGTCACCACCCAGCACAGGCTTGCCCGTGGCTTCAATGGTGGTGAAGGGGTAGAGGCTGCGGTCCATCAGGTGCGAAGGCACGATGTTAGACAACGCAGTGAACATGTTGTCAACGCGCCCGGGGAACTTGCGATCCCATTCGTTGATCATCTCGCGCATGTGCTGGCGCTGCAGCCCCTCTTGGCTGCCACACAGATTGCACGGGATGATCGGGAAGGCTTTGTGTTCAGCGTAAGTAACCAGATCCTTCTCTGCGCAATAAGCCATCGGGCGTATCACCACATGCTCGCCGTTGTCGGTCACCAGCTTGGGCGGCATGCCTTTGAGCTTGGAGCCAAAAAACATGTTCATGAACAGGGTTTGCAAGATGTCGTCCCGGTGGTGGCCCAAGGCGATTTTGGTGCAACCCAGTTCAGTGGCCACGCGGTAGAGGATGCCCCGGCGCAAGCGTGAGCACAGGCTGCACGTGGTCTTGCCTTCAGGGATCACTTTTTTGACCACGCTGTAGGTGTCTTGCTCTTCAATCCGAAAAGGCACACCCACCTTGGTGAGGTACTCGGGCAGCACGTGCTCCGGGAAGCCGGGCTGCTTTTGGTCCAGATTGACGGCCACCAACTCAAACGACACAGGTGCGCGGCGCTGCAGGCTCATCAAGATATCGAGCATGGCGTAGCTGTCTTTACCGCCCGACATGCAGACCATGACCTTGTCGCCTTGCCCGATCATATTGAAATCGGTGATGGCTTGGCCCACTTGGCGGTGCAGGCGTTTGCTGAGCTTATTGCGCTCAAAAGCCTGTTTTTTGGCCAACGCGTCAGCCTCTGCTGGGCTCACAGTGCTGTGTGGGGTATTGAGGAGGTCTGGGGCAACGGCATCATTCATAGCCTGCCATTTTAAGGCTTACCACTGTCCGGTTTCCATGCGAATGGCGACTTCGCAGTCATCAAAGATGGCCAATTTGGCAATCTTGACGCGCACGCCTTGCACGCCGGGCAGTGTCATCAGACGCAGACACAACTTGCCGATCATGGATTCCAGCAGGTTCACATGGGTGGCGGTGCACTCTTCGATGATGATGGTGCGCACACGGCGGTAGTCCAGCACATGGGTGATGTCGTCGTCGCGCGGCATCAAGGGCTGGCTGCCCAGATTCAACTCGGCATCCACCATGATGGGCTGGGGTGCGATCAGTTCATGGGCCAACAAGCCCAAGTTGGCGTCAAAACGCAAACCGGTCAAGTTGAGGATTTGATTGCCTTTGGTCAGTGACATGGACGCCTCACAACATGGAAAAATCACGCTCGAAGCGCTGCAGGTGCTGGCCGCCATCGACCATCAACGTGGTGCCCGTGATCGAGCGATTGGCCAGCGCAAAGGCCACCGTCGCAGCCACATCTTGCGGGCTAGATGATCGCCCCAGCGGTGACAACTTGTGCGCTCGCTCGAACTCATCGCCCTTCAGCCACTCGCTGCTCAAGGTCAGGCCCGGCGCCACACCCACCACGCGCACACGCGGCGCCAGCGACAAAGCCAGCAAGGTCGTGGCCGATTCCAACGCGGCTTTGGACAAGGTGTAGCTGATGAAGTCCGGGTTGGGGTTCCACAACTTCTGATCCAACAAGTTCACCACCACGCCATCTGCCAATCGGCCTGCCACATGGTCTGCCAAAGCCTGCGCCAACACGATGGCGGGCGCGGTGTTGGCGCGCAAATGGCGCTCCAGCATGGCATAGGTAAAGGTCGCGGCCGTGTCGTACTCAAAGGTTGAGGCGTTGTTCACCACCGCATCCACCTGGCCCAACTCGGCCACGGTCAGCGGCACCAAGGTACGGGCAGCAGCCTCATCAGACAGATCGGCACACAGCACGACGGCGCGGCGGCCCAAGGCACGGATGTCGAACGCTGTCGCATCGGCCTCGTCACGCGACGCACGGCAGTGGACAGCCACATCCCAGCCCTGACGGGCCAGCGTCAAGGCGATCTCTCGGCCTAAGCGTTTGCCGGCGCCGGTTACCAGCGCCACACGGCGCGGCGACACCTCAGGATGCAAAACAATCGTGTCAGACATAAAGGGGTTTCTACAATAGAGCGATGAGACGCCCGACGAATTCTGACCACAGTGTAGTGGCCGCCCCCTCCTCCAACGCCGCATTGGTTGATTTGATCGCCCATGAAATCCGTGAAAGCGGTGGCTGGATGCGATTTGACCGCTTCATGGCCTTGGCCCTGTACGCACCCGGCTTGGGTTATTACAGCGGCGGGCGGCGCGTCTTGGGGCAGCGCCCTCAGGACGGCAGCGACTTCGTGACGGCGCCTGAACTCACGCCATTGTTTGGCCACATGCTGTCCCAGCAAATCGCGCAAGCGCTGGAGGCCACAGGCACCGACGAGGTTTGGGAGTTCGGCGCAGGCACAGGTGCGCTGGCTGTGCAGTTGCTGACGGCACTGGGTGAGCGCATCAAACGCTACACGATCGTCGATCTGTCTGGCAGCCTGCGTGACAGGCAACGCCAAGCGATCCAAGAGGCCCTGCCTAATATGGTGGACAAGGTGGTATGGGTTGACTGCCTGCCCGACACATTTCAAGGTGTGGTGGTCGGCAACGAGGTGCTGGACGCCATGCCCGTGCAACTGTTGGTCTGGGATGGCCAAACCTGGCTGACACGGGGCGTCAGTTTGGCCGATTCAGAGGGCGACCAAGCGTCGGCATCGACCCACTTTGTCTGGGCTGACCACGCCTCACCCGATGGCACACGCCCGGCAACCGAGCGACCCGACTCAGCCTATGCGCCCGGCACCGTGACCGAGACACATGACCAAGCCGAGGCCTTTGTCGTCACTTTGGCACAGCGCATGACACAAGGCGCAGCCTTCTTCTTGGACTACGGCTTCCCAGAGGCCGAGTACTACCACCCTCAGCGGTCAGGCGGCACCCTGATGTGCCACCACGCGCACACGGCAGACCCCGATCCTTTGCGCATGGTGGGAGACAAAGACATCACCACCCACGTCAACTTCACCGGCATCGCACTGGCCGGCCAAGATGCCGGGTGGGAAGTGCTGGGCTACACCAGTCAAGGGCATTTTCTAAGTAACTGTGGACTGGCCGATGCGCTCGCCAGCACGGGCCACGCGGTGACCGTTGAACAACTCAAATCGCGAGCGGCATTACAGATGCTGGTGACCGAACATGAGATGGGGGAACTGTTTAAAGTGATCGGGTTTGTCAAAGGCCCTTGGTTTGATGCAATTGGTTTTTCACAAGGTGACAGAAGCCACACCCTGTGACGTTAATCCCCCCCTTAACCCTGTGGATAGGGGGTGTCAAGCCAGACGACAATCTGGCGTAATAGACACAGTTGATTACATCTTCACGGTTTCATCCTAAATCTAAGGGATCCACATGCAGTTCAAACACATTTTTGCCGCAACATCCATCGCTGTATTTGCAATGGGCGCGCAGGCTACTTCCAGCATTGAGGTGTCCGTCAGTGATTTTGGGGCGTCATCAGCAGGTGGCTTTTCTTGGCTGACTCAGTCAGTCGGAGCAGGTATCACACTGCAAGACCAGTTGGGCTGGTCATCTCCTACACAGCCAACAGTGGGCCCATTTGTTAACACCTATGCGTTCGGCTCAACCTCGCTGACAAGCGCAAACGGTGCTTTTGGCTCGGTTGACTTCACCAACAATGGCTACAACATCAAGTTGACAACGCCCAGCACCGGCGCACACGGCTGGGTTGACCTTGACGTTCGCGGCACATTCACACTGGCTGCCAATTCATCCGTGACCTTTGCTTGGTATCGCACGGCAACAGGCACCAACGCAGGTGCAGCCACACCCAACTTTGACTTCACCTTTACCAACCAACTGCAGCTGCTGACATCCGGTACTGTCAACGGTTTTCGAGTCGAAGCGCCGCCTGTGTACAACGAGCAAGCCGTCGGGACGACTGGCCCCTTCGATATCTCTAGCCCAAGTATCTATCAGGGCATGACCTACACCAATTCAGGTGCTGAGTCTGTGACTGCTGAGTTTTACGGCAACGTCCATGTCTACAGTCGTGATGCCGTTGCATTTACAACCGCCGTGCCTGAGCCAGAGGGCTACGCGCTGGTCTTGGGTGGCTTGTTGACCGTAGGGTTTTTGTCCCGCAAGCGCAAGGGCTGATTAAACCCGCACGCGCGTCACTGCCCATGAAGCCCGCTTTAAGCGGGCTTTTTTGTGGGCGCTCGATTCAACTTTCGCCCAGACAGACCGAAAACCCACCATACCGAAGGCTGTTCACCGGTAAATGTGTTGATTTGTTTGAGGTGCCGAGCCATGAAACTGCGAACCCAAATCCTGTCCTACGGCCTGTGTGGCGCGGTCACGGCCATTTTGGTCGGCGCCATTGGTGTATGGGGTGGGCTGGCGCAATCAAGCGCCCAAAACAGCATGCACACAGCCAGCACCGCCGCCCTGAACAGCATGGATGCGGACATGATGCACGACGCCATTCGAGGCGACGCAATGGGCGCCCTGTTCGCCTCACTGACCCACAACGAAGCTGGCATGGTCAATGCCCAAAAAGACCTTCATGAACACACGCTGCGGTTCAACAAAGATTTAGCTGAAATGCAAGGCAAGGGCCTGCCCCCTGAAATAGAGAAAACCATTGTCGAGACCCTAGCTTCAGTCAAGGCCTACACAGACGGCGCAGCCTTGCTGCAAAAAACGGCCCTCACCGACGAGGTGGCTGCTCAAGCCTTGCTACCCCACTTTGAACAACTGTTCAAGCAGCTTGAGGCGCACATGGAGCAACTCGGTGCATCGGTCGAAGCCGTTGCACAGGCACGCACCGACCTTGCGTCCGCCACAGCCAAAACCACGCTGATCAGCATCGCCATCGGCCTGCTGGCAGCACTGACCACCTTGCTGGCTGGGGCTTTTTGGTTGTCTCGCAAAATGTCGCAACCGATGCAATACGCTGCAGACCAAGCCAACCGCATTGCCCAAGGCGACCTGTCCAGCCCCGTCGTGCCTGAAGGCAATGAAGAAACCACGCGGGTACTGCAGTCCATCGCCGACTTGCAAACGAACTTTGCCAACATTGTGCGCGACGTGCGCACCAACGCAGAAACCGTGTCCAACGCCAGCGCCGAAATCTCGCAAGGCAACAATGACTTGAGCGCTCGCACAGAACAACAAGCCAGCGCCTTGGAGCAAACCGCCGCCTCCATGGAGGAGCTGGGCTCCACCGTGCGCCAAAGTGCCGACAACGCCAAGCAGGCCAATCAACTGGCCATGGGTGCCAGCACCGTGGCCATCCATGGCGGCGAGGTGGTCAGCCGGGTGGTCAGCACGATGAAGGGCATCAATGAAAGCTCCAAAAAGATATCGGACATCATCAGCGTGATCGATGGCATCGCCTTTCAGACCAATATTTTGGCGCTGAACGCCGCCGTCGAAGCCGCCCGTGCGGGTGAACAAGGTCGCGGCTTTGCCGTCGTGGCCAGCGAGGTGCGCAGCTTGGCTCGTCGCAGCGCAGAAGCGGCCAAAGAGATCAAAACGCTGATCTCCACCAGCGTAGACCGCGTGGAAGAAGGCTCCGTATTGGTCGATCAGGCCGGTGTGACCATGACCGAAGTGGTCTCGGCCATCCGCCGCGTCACCGACATCATGGGCGAGATCAGCGCAGCCAGCAACGAGCAAAGCCTAGGCGTTGCCCAAGTCGGCGAGGCGGTCACGCAAATGGACAAAACAACGCAACAAAACGCCGCACTGGTTGAGCAAAGTGCAGCCTCTGCCGAAGGTTTGAAGCACCAAGCGGCGCAACTCGTTCAATCTGTTGCCGTCTTCCGACTCTGATGTACCCTGCGCAGCCGCGATAATCGCGCCCATGCTGCCACAACGCACAATCAAATCCATGACCCGCGCCGTTGGCGTGGGCCTGCACAGCGGACAGCGGGTCGAGTTGACCCTGCGCCCTGCCCCCATCAACACCGGCATTGTGTTTCGCCGGGTGGACTTGGCCCAGCCAGTGGACATCCCAGTCAACACGCACGCCGTGTGCGACACCCGAATGGCCTCGACCATCTCGCCCGGAGGCGATCCTGATGCCGCCAAGGTCAACACCATCGAGCACCTGATGTCGGCCTGCGCCGGCCTAGGGATCGACAATCTTTACGTTGACATCACGGCTGAAGAGGTGCCCATCCTAGATGGCTCATCGGCTGCGTTTGTGTACCTGCTGCAAAGCGCAGGCGTTGAGCTGCAAACAGCGGCCAAACGCTTTTTGCGCGTGCTCAAAACTGTCGAAGTACGCGAAGGCGAAGGACGCAGCCTGAAGTGGGCCCGCCTAGAGCCTTATCACGGCTACAAACTGACGTTCGAGATCGATTTTGACCACCCAGCTGTTGATCAAACAGGCCAGCGCGTGGTGTTTGACTTCAGCGACGGCCAATACAAACGTGACATCGCCCGGGCCCGCACCTTTGGCTTCAGCAAAGACGTGGAGATGATGCGTTCACGCGGTTTGGGTCTGGGCGGCAGCATGGACAACGCCATCGTGGTGGACGACCACCGTGTGCTCAACAGCGACGGCCTGCGCTACGACGACGAGTTCGTCAAACACAAAATCCTCGATGCCATTGGTGATTTGTTTGTGGTGGGCTATCCTTTGCTGACAGCCTATACAGCGTTCAAATCAGGCCATGCCATGAATAACCAACTGCTGCGTGCTTTATTGGCACAGCCCGATGCTTACGAGATCATCACATTTGACGACAAGGCCAAAGCCCCACGTGGCATGGCTGACATGGCGCCAGCCTGGTAAGGACAAAAATGGTTATCTTTCGCGTACTGGCCGTTTTGCTGGGCTTGGCCTTTTTACTGAGCATGGCTGTGTTCACCCTGACAGGTGCACCCGTCTGGCAATACCGGGCCAAGCTGGCGCTGAAATGGGCTGTGGTTTTGGGTTTTTGCTTCTTCGGCCTGTTGATTCTGCGGCGTGCCGCCATCTTCATTTAACGTTGCGCAATATTTCATGTTTTTTAAGGTGAATTAAGCACCGTTTACACCATTAACGACAAACTAACCTAACAACTAAGTGCATACCCCCATTCAAGGGGGTGGCAGCTTAGCCATAGGATGGGGAACATCAAGCGACGCCTGTCCCAGCGGGTCGCAGGGAGCCCCACCATGACCTATGACGCGATCGACAAGCCGTCCATCGCTGGTTGCGACCAGACCAATCTGTGTCACAACGCGCTGGATCGCCACCTCCCCCTGCTTTCAGATCACCCTGCGCTGATATTTGCGCCACCCAGAACACATCGAAAGCTGACCATCAGCTATGGCCAGTTGTTCATCGAAGTGCAGCGCATGGCCGCCATCCTGCGCAATTTGGGTGTGGGCTTGGGCGACAGTGTGTTGATCCACATGCCCAAGAGTCCGACCACGGTGGTGGCCATGCTGGCCACCGCGCGATTGGGCGCCACACACACGGTTGTGCTCAAGCGCTTAGGCCATAACGCCCTCGTCAAACTCATCAATGACGAGCAACCTAAGGTCGCTGTCACCGGCTATCAATCCGTATTGAGCAAGGCACTGGCACAGGGGCCATTTCAAGTTGAGCACGTGCTGCTGATCAAGCAAAAACTGAGCACACAAGCCTTGTTGTCCCCCCGCGAGATTGACTACCACCAAGCGCGTACAGAGGTCATGGATGACATCGTGCCCTGCGCATGGGTTGACCCCGATCAAGCTGTCAGCTCACAGCCCCCCGATTGCTTCACCGGCGACGCTGTATACAGCCTGCTTTTGGAGGGCATGAGCGCCCTCATCGACGGTGATTGGCACGAAGCACAAGCACAGCAAGCGAGCAACCCCGTCGATTGGGTCGCGCGCCATGCAGCCTATGCCGCCAATGACGAACCCGATCAGAAATCGGGGTGCAGTCCAGCCACGATTGCACCGGTTTCTTGGGTATCAACTGGGGACAAATGACCACAAATAATACATTCCCGGCACAATACGGTTTTTGACGCCCGGGATGACCCAAGATGAAAAACAAGCCTGTGCTCAGCGACGCTGACATCAACGAAATCGACCTGCTGCTGGCCGCCGTGCCTGCACCATATGAAACCGTTGACGCTGTGATTTTGGATGGCTACTTGGCCGGTGTGATTGTTCAGCCTGTGGTGTTGCAGCCTGAGGACTGGCTCCCCCCTATTTTTGGCACCGAAGGCATGCCCGAAGCCGGCATCCCAGGTTGGACCGAGGCACAGCACAACAAACTGATCAGCCTGATCATGCGCCGTAAGGAAGAAATCCTGCGAGGCATCCTCGACGAAGGCTGGTTCGACCCCATCGTGCCGATGATCGAAGACGACAACGGCAAACCGGTTCAAGGCAAAGATGCCCTCGAAGGTTTGGGTTACTGGTGCGCGGGCTTTGAATGGGCCTTGGCCAACTTCCAACAACTGGAAGAAGCGGCCTTGTCTGGCGTGCCTGATCTGCTTGACTCGATCTGGCGCCACCTGCCTGAGCAAGACGAAACCCAGCAAGCCATGACCAAGGCTTTGGATGATGAGCACCCGCTCAACAGTCTGGATGCCGCCATCGAAGCACTGGTGTTTGACGTGGTTGACTTGGCTCAGATCGGCATTGCCGAAGGCCACAAGGTCGAAACCGTGGTGCGCGATCAACCCAAAGTGGGCCGCAATGACCCGTGCCCTTGCGGCAGCGGACGCAAATACAAGCAGTGCCACGGCGCCAACTGATTGACGGATGCGCGTTCAACTCATTTCAGACTTGCATCTAGAGCGGTATCCGGACTTCACCCCTCAAGCCGCTGCACACGTTGACCTGTTGGTATTGGCCGGAGACATCGGCTCGTACCAAGCAGGCTCACTGCTTCAAACGGATGACTTTGGCTTGGGGCGATTCTCGCCTTTGCAGCCCCATGCGCCATGGCGGCAGGTGCTCTATGTGCCTGGCAATCACGAATTTGATGGCTTGGACTTTGATGACACCTGCGCCAAACTGCGCAGCACCTGCGACCGCTTGGGTATCACCTGGCTAGACCAAGAGGTCGTGGTGATTGGCGGCGTGCGCTTCGTTGGCACCACACTGTGGAGCGATTTCGACGCCTTGGCCAAGTCAGAACAAAACCTGAGCAAAGCCTTGGTACAGCGTGACAAAGCCTATCGTGCAGCCAACCACTACCTCAGGAAAAACACCACATTGAGGCAGGGTGCGCCCATGCTGGCTGAGGACCTGCGCGCCCTGTCCATCCAGTGTCAAGCCTGGCTTGAAGACGCCTTGGCCGTGCCTTTTGATGGCCCCACCGTCGTGGTGACCCATTTTGCGCCGAGCCTACACAGCGCCGACCCCCGATACGGCATCACACCTGGCACAGCGGGCTTTTGCAATGACTTGAGCAGGCTATTACCATTGGCCGATGTGTGGATGCATGGTCATTTGCACTGTCTCAATGACTACCGCATCCCTGCGCAACATGAGGCACCGATCAAATCATGCCGCGTGGTGGCCAACCCGCGTGGCTACGCCAACAAGGGCGAGCAAGCCACATACATTGCGCATTTTGTGATTGACATCAATACTGAGCGCCAACTTCAACCGCAAACTGAAACCGAACTTCAAAGAGGATGACCATGAAAATTTTGCTCCCCGTCGATGGCAGTGCCTACACCAAACACATGCTGGCATGGCTGGCTACGCACGAAGAGTGGCTCATCTCACCGCACACCTACACAGTGCTGACCGTGGTGCCGATGATCCCCACACACGCGGCATCCATGTTCTCCGCCGAGCAGCTTAGAAGCTACTACGACGACACCGCCGAAGCCATCTTCAAGCCCATCCGCAAATTCACGGCAAAACATGACTTGGCCACAGCCTATGTCGGTAAAACGGGCCATGCCGCTGAAGTCATCGCCAAGATGGCCGACAAGGGCAAGTTCGATTTGATCATCATGGGCTCGCACGGTCACGGCGCCTTGATGAACTTGGTCGCCGGCTCCGTTGCGACACAGGTGCTGGCACGCAGCAAAGCACCTATCCTGCTGGTGCGCTAAGTTGCGCACCAAGCCCTCAGCCGCGTCAGGGCGCTGAGGGTGCGGATGCAGCCGGCTGCGCGTGAACCACGACACCCGGCGACAAGGAGATCTCATCCACTGGGGTCACCTTGGTCACGAAATAATGAGAGTCGCCAAAGCAGCTTGATGGCAGGCCCATCTTTTCTTCGTAGTGCAGCGACACACGCTTGCCGATGTGCTTGTTGATGTCCTCTGCGACAGCATCATCGCGCACAGAAAAGGTGAATTTCTCCAGCGGTGCGCCCGGCTGAGACACCAAGGCCAGCTCCCCCTCCCACGTTTTGCAAATCCATCCCTTGTGCGAGAGTTTTTGCACCCAACCAGCGCGTTCGCCGTCTGAGTAGCTCCACTTGAGCGCCAAAGTCATATACAGCGTGGGCAAGCCAAGCAGTACGAGCAGGGCAATGAGGATTTTTTTGGTGTTCATAACGGGCCAGCTAAGTTGGTACAAAGAGATTGGGCGACATGTTGACACGAATTCCAGCCCTGTATTAATTGCGCACCATGCGGCATGGGGTACTTTGTATCTCTAGAATGTTCCGGCCACTGGCTGCAGGCATCTTCCTGCAGCAGAGACAGCGCAAGGTGTCCCATGTCTGATATCCGCATCCGCGGTGCCCGCCAGCACAACCTCAAAAACCTCGATCTGGACATCCGCACGGGTGAATTGACCGTGGTGACCGGCCCCAGTGGGTCAGGCAAGTCATCATTGGTGTTCGACACCTTGTATGCCGAGGGCCAACGGCGCTATGTCGAGACCTTCAGCGCCTACGCGCGACAGTTTCTGGACCGCATGGACCGCCCGGCCGTTGACCGCGTAGACGGCGTGCCGCCCGCGATTGCCATCGACCAAAGCAACCCCGTGCGGACGTCGCGCTCCACGGTCGGCACCATGACGGAGCTGAACGACCACCTCAAGTTGTTGTTCGCACGCGCAGGTCAGTTGTTTGACCAAGACACGGGGCAACTGGTGCGCGAGGACACGCCGCAATCGGTGTTCGATGAATTGCTCAAACGCTGTGCCGCGATGCCCGGCGGGCGCCGCGTGGTGATCACCTTTGGCGCCGAGCTGCCCGCCAATACCACCGCAGATCAGATGCAAGAGTGGCTATCGGCCAGCGGCTTTTCTCGCATCCAAGCGCAGCGCGTGATCAAGGTCCAAATCAAGGCCAACAACACAGCCGAGACAACGGAGGCGGCCAAGCCAGCCGCTCAAAAAGCAGCCAGTAAAAAAGTCGCCAGCAAAACGGCCAAGGCCACCAGCAGCGCGGACGTGTTGGCAGACGAGCGTTTGGTGCTGGATGTGGTGGCCGACCGCTTCCGCCTAGGAGCTGACCCGAGCGGCGCTGACCTCGATCGCCCGCGCGTCATGGAGTCGCTGGAAGTGGCCTTCAAGCGCGGCAGCGGCCACATCACGGTCTACGTCCTGCCCGAATCGACCGAAGCCCCTGGCGATGGCGGTGAGCCTGAACCTGAACCCACGCTGTGGCGCTTCTCCAGCGGTTTGCATTGCCCGGACAGCCATCGCCGCTACAGCGCACCGATGCCAGGCACGTTCTCGTTCAACTCGGCTGCGGGCGCCTGCCCGGTGTGCAGGGGCTTTGGCCGCGTCATCGGGGTGGACTGGGGGCTGGTCATACCCGATGGCAAAAAAACCCTGCGCACGGGCGCCATCAAGCCCTTACAGACACCCGCTTGGGCAGACTGCCAACGCGATCTGATCAAGTACGCCGGTGATGCAGGCGTGGCGCGCGATACGCCTTGGGCACAACTGCCGCCTGAGCACAAAGCCTGGGTCCTTGATGGTGACCCGACTTGGAAGGGCAACTGGAATAAGCAGTGGTATGGCATCAAACGCTTCTTTGAGTACTTGGAGAGCAAGGCCTACAAGATGCACATCCGTGTGCTCTTGTCCAAATACCGCAGCTACACCACCTGCCCCACCTGCGATGGCGCACGCCTACAGCTTGAGTCGCTGCTGTGGCGTCTGGGTAGCCAAGCCGATGCCGATGCCGTGCTGCCCGCGCACAAGCGCTTCAAGCCACATGGCACCACACTGCCACGCGAGGTGCTGGAGGCCTTGCCCGGACTGAACGTGCATGACGTGATGCTGCTGCCGATCTCACAACTGCAGCGCTTCTTTGCCTTCGTGAGCCTGCCTACACGGGGCCACGACGAGACCTTGCAGTTGCTGCTGGATGAGATCCGCACCCGCTTGAAGTACCTGGTCGATGTCGGCTTGGGCTACCTCACACTGGATCGCCAAAGCCGCACGCTGTCCGGCGGCGAGGTGCAGCGCATCAACCTGACCACCGCCTTGGGCACCTCGCTGGTCAACACCCTGTTTGTGCTGGACGAGCCCAGCATCGGCCTGCACCCCCGTGACATGGATCGCATCAATGTGGCCATGCAGCGCTTGGTAGATGCAGGCAACACACTCGTGGTGGTTGAACACGACCCCGCCGTGATGCTCGCTGCCGACCGCGTGATCGACTTGGGCCCCGGCCCCGGTCACCAGGGTGGCCGCATCGTCTTTGACGGCACACCAGAAGACCTCAAAACGGCCGACACGCTGACCGGCATCTACTTAGGTGCACGGCGCAGCATTGGCACTGGCCTGCGCCGCTTGGTGCAAGACAACACGCCCAAGCTGATCCTACAAGGTGCGCGTCAGCACAACCTGCAAAACCTCAACATCACCTTCCCTCTGCAACGGCTGGTGGGCGTGACAGGCGTGAGTGGCTCAGGCAAATCGACACTGATCCAAGACATCTTGCACCCTGCCCTGCTGCGCCACTTTGGCTTGGCCACCGACAGCCCCGGTGAGCACGACGAGATGCTGGGTGCCGACTGGTTGAGCGCTGTCAACTTTGTGGACCAATCGCCCATAGGCAAAACAGCCCGATCCAACCCCGCCAGCTATGTGGGCGCATTCGATGCGGTGCGGGCGATCTTTGCGGCATCCCCTTTGTCGCGGGAGCGCAAGTACACACCCGGCACTTTCAGCTTCAACGCGGGTACAGGCCGTTGTGCCACCTGTGGCGGCTCGGGCTTCGAGCACGTCGAGATGCAGTTCCTGAGCGACGTGTACCTTCGCTGCCCAGATTGCGACGGCACGCGCTTCAGGGCCGAGGTGCGCGAGGTCAAGGTCGAACGCTTGGGCAAACAACTGAGCATCTCAGACGTGCTGGAGCTGACCGTGGCCGAGGCCGTGCGCCTGTTTGCCCACGATCCAGACGTGGTGCGCGCGCTGCAACCTTTGTCAGATGTGGGCTTGGACTACGTCAAGCTGGGCCAACCCGTGCCCACGCTATCAGGCGGCGAAGCCCAGCGTTTGAAGCTGGCTGGCCACTTGGTCGAGACCGCTCAGCAAGCCAGCAAAAGCGGCCAACGCATGGCGCGCAAGGGCACGCTGTTCATGTTCGACGAGCCGACCACCGGCTTGCACTTTGATGACATCGCCAAGCTGATGCGGGCCTTTGCCAAGCTGCTGGATGCAGGCCACTCCATCATCCTGATCGAGCACAACTTGGATGTGATCCGTGCCTGCGACTGGTTGATTGAGCTGGGCCCTGAAGGCGGCGAAGCCGGTGGCCAGTTGGTGGCCTACGGCACACCCGATGACGTGCGCCTGACGGATACTGCCACGGGCGTGGCCTTGCGCGAGTACGAGCAAGCCATGGGGCTGCATGCCACTGGCGGCGCCCTCAAGGTCGCGGAGCGCACCGCCGGTGACGAGGACGGGCCATCCCTGCAAGCGGTGATCAAAGCACGTCGCGACAAACGCCGTGAAGCAGCCGCCACAGCACCAGGCCACAGCAGCATCGAAGTGGTCAACGCGAACGAGAACAACCTCAAAGGCCTGAGCGTACACATCCCACGCGGCAAGTTCAACGTCATCACAGGGGTATCCGGATCAGGCAAATCCACCTTGGCCTTTGACATCTTGTTCAACGAGGGCCAACGCCGTTATTTAGAGTCACTCAACGCCTATGCACGCAGCTTGGTGCAGCCTGCTGGCCGGCCCGAGGTCGATGCGGTCTATGGCATACCGCCCACCGTCGCCATTGAGCAGCGTTTGTCTCGTGGTGGACGCAAGAGCACCGTGGGCACCACCACCGAGGTGCACCACTTCCTGCGCCTGCTGTTCGTGAAGCTGGGCACGCAGCACTGCACCTGCTGCGTCGATGCAGAAGGCCACCCTATCCCCGTCTTGCCCCAAACACCAGAGGCCATCGCCGCGCAATGGGTGCGTGACTACCGTGGGCAGCACATTGGCTTGATGGCGCCCTTGGTCGTGAACCGCAAGGGCATCTACACCGAATTGGCCAAATGGGCCGTGGGCAAAGGCTTCACGCATCTGCGCGTGGATGGCGAGTTCGTGCCCACGGCAGGCTGGGGCACGGCCAAAGGCCCCAAGATAGACCGCTACCGCGAACACACCATCGAGCTGCCCGTGGGCGACGTCTTAGTGACACCCGAGAACGAAGGCAAGCTGCGCGAACTGCTCACCAGTGCGTTGGAGCACGGCAAGGGCGTCGTCCACCTGATTGCCCCACTTGACGGCTTAGCCGATGCCTTGGCCACGGGCAAATCGACCCTGCACATGGGCCGCGTCAAGGTGTTCTCAACCGAGCGTGCCTGCCCGAGTTGTGGCACCAGCTACCCCGAACTCGACCCGCGCCTGTTCTCGTACAACAGCAAGCATGGTTGGTGCCCAGATTGCGTCGGCACGGGCTTGGCGTTGACAAAGGATCAGCGCAAAGTCATGGACGACTCACTGCCCGACGAGAAAAAAGGCCGTGAACAAACCTTTGCCGAACCCGATGTGGCCGACGTCACCGATGCAGAATGCAGCGCCTGTCACGGCGCACGGCTCAACCCCATCGCCAGGGCCGTGACGCTGCGCAAGCAATCCATCGCGCAACTGTCAGCCCTGTCGGTCAAGGACGCTCGCAAATGGGGCGAGAAGCTCAAGCTCGATGGCCGCGAAGCCACCATTGCCCGCGACATCGTCAGCGAAATCAAAAGCCGCCTGAGCTTCATGGAGCAAGTGGGCTTGGGCTACCTGAGCCTAGACCGCGCCGCACCCACGCTGTCTGGCGGCGAGGCCCAACGCATCCGCTTGTCGGCGCAACTGGGCTCCAATCTGCAAGGCGTTTGCTACATCCTCGATGAGCCCACCATCGGCCTGCACCCGCGCGACAACCAACTGCTGCTGGAAGCCCTGCACACGCTGGGCAAAGAAGGCAACACGCTGGTCGTGGTTGAGCACGATGAGGACACCATCCGGCGTGCCGAGCACATCATCGACATCGGCCCAGGCGCTGGTGTGCGCGGCGGCACCGTGGTGGCCCAAGGCACCGTGCAAGACATCATGGACGCGCCCGACTCGGTCACTGGACGCTGCCTGCGTACCCCGATGGCACACCCCATCGGCACGCGCCGCGATGTCGACGCCGAGACGCCCCAACTGACCCTGCACAAAGCGCGCATGCACAACCTCGACAAGGTCACCGTCAAGGTGCCTCTGCAACGCCTTGTGGCCGTGACGGGTGTATCCGGCTCAGGCAAATCAACCATTGCCCGCGACGTGCTGCTGGCCAACGTGCAGGCTGCAGTGAGCATCGCACCCAAAGAGCGCGCCACCACGGCCCCGCTGTGGGTAGGCTGCGAAGGTGTAGACGGTTGGGGCCATGTGGACCGCGTGCTTGAGGTCGATCAAACCCCTATCGGCAAAACACCGCGCTCATGCCCCGCCACCTACATTGGCTTTTGGGACACCATCCGCAAGCTGTTTGCCGACACGCTAGAGGCACGCGCCCGAGGTTGGTCTGCGGGGCGTTTTTCTTTCAACACAGGCGAAGGCCGTTGCCCGGCCTGTGAAGGCCAAGGCATCCGCACCATCGAGATGTCCTTCCTACCTGATGTGAAAGTGCACTGCGACACCTGCCACGGCATGCGCTTCAACCCCGAAACGCTGGCCGCCACGTGGCGGGGCAAACACATCGGCGACGTGCTCAAGATGGAGGTAGACGAGGCCGTGGACTTCTTCGCGACCATGCCCGCCATTGCGCACCCACTCAAGCTGCTGCAAGACGTGGGATTGGGTTACCTGACCTTGGGCCAGCCCTCACCCACACTGTCTGGTGGTGAGGCGCAGCGCATCAAACTTGTCACCGAACTCAGCAAAGTACGCGACGACATCACACGGCGAGGCAACAAGCCTCCGCACACACTGTACGTGCTGGATGAGCCCACAGTCGGCCTGCACATGGCCGACGTAGCCAAGCTGATCGGTGTGCTGCATCGCTTGGTGGATGGCGGTCACAGCGTGGTTGTCATCGAGCACGATCTGGACGTGATCGCCGAGGCCGACTGGGTCATCGACATGGGCCCAGAGGGCGGCACAGGTGGCGGCAAAGTGGTGGCCGAAGGCCCGCCTGAGCTGCTCGTTGCCAAAGGCACCCATACCGGCGTGGCTCTGCGCTTGGTGATGAACCGGTGATGGCGCACTACCTGGGTTGCACGCCCATCGCATGAGCCCACAAGGTCACAGTCAACAAGGCACTGGCTGTGGTCCATAAAATGATGCGAGCGACCAGCGCCGTGTTGGCCCCCTCACGCTCGGCCAACATGGACACATTGCTGGCCGACGGTAGCGCAGCCGCCAAGATCATGGCCAGCAAACCGGCTGGGGGCAACTCAACGCCCGACTGCACCAACACCCAGCCCGCGCCACACACCAACCAAGGGTGCACAACCAGCTTGAGCAGCACTGGCGTCCAAACCGAAGGCGCCGCCGCCGCACCTTGCGGGGTGGACACCTGAGCTTGCATGGATGACTGCATTTGCGAGCGTGCCAAGATGGCCCCCAGCGTGAACAAGGCCGTGGGCGTGGCCGACAGGCTCAGCAGCCGCACCGTCTCATCCACGGCATGGGGCAAGTGCCAGCCTGACCACCACAGCCCCATCCCCAAGCCCATGGCCCACAACAAAGGGTTGCGCAATGCACCTTTGATCGACACATGACCAGGGTGAGCCCAAGCCAAGCACAGGGAACTCAGCAGCAACACATCCACGATCAAGGTGGCCGCGATCGGCCCTGCGGCCTCAGGACCCAACAAACCCATCAACAAAGGCAGGCCCAAAAAGCCTGTATTAGGAAAGGCCGTCGCCAAAGCGACCAAACCACTGTCACGCCGGATCAGGCCCGATCGCACACCCCACATCAAGGCCAAGCCCGTCACCGCTGTACCGGCCAAACCATAGGCCAGCAGCAAACCCAGCAGGCCGTTTTGCATCAATGCACCACTGGCTGACAAGCGAAACACCATCGCTGACAAACCGAAAAACAGCACGAAACTGTTCATGGTGCCAATGCCATCAATGGGCACGAGCCGCACCCGGGTCGCCGCCCAACCCATCAGCACCAAGGCAAAAAAAGGCACAAACAACAGCAACAAGTCCAGCATGGCCACCATGGTCAACGCACCCTCAGCATCCCCATCACGCCACCTTTGCGCATGACGCGCCAGCCCAGCAACACAGCCAAGATCGCGGCATAGACCATGACTTCGTTCAAATCATTCTTGGCCGATTTTTTCCAATAAAAGTGCAGCAAACCAAGCAAGGCCACCGCATACACCAACTTGTGCAAGGCCTGCCACCGCTTGCCCCCCATCGCTTTGATGGCGCGGTTGAAGGAGGTCAAGGCCAGTGGTGTCATCAGACCCAAAGCCAGCACACCCACCAAGATGAAATTGCGCTTGAGCACATCCCGCACGATGTCATCGATCACCAAGCCCTTGTCCAACCACGCGTACGACAAGAAGTGCATCAAACCGTAGACAAAGGTGGTCACGCCCAAGGCACGTCTGTAGCGCAGCAAGGCGGGCAAAGAGGCCACGTCCCTCAAGGGCGATATGGCCAAGGTCAACCACAACCAACGCAAAGTCCACTCACCGGTTTCTTGGATGATGGCTTCAGCAGGATTGGCTCCGAGGGTGTCTTGCAAGGCGCCCACAAATAAGGCCAAAACGGGCAGCGCACAAATCAACCACAACAGCGGTTTGACCCAAGGTTTCAGCAGCCATTGGTTCACAGTTGAGATCAGCATCAGAAGTTCTTCGCCAAGTCCATGCCCGCATAGAGTTGCCCCACTTGGGCCTCATAGCCATTGAACATCAAGGTCGCCTTGCGGGGCGTGAAGATGCCGCCGCCCTCGCCAATACGGCGCTCGGTGGCTTGGCTCCAGCGGGGGTGATCGACCTTCGGGTTCACATTCGAGAAGTAGCCGTATTCAGCCGAATTGGACTTGACCCAACTGGGCACAGTGGGCTTTTCAGTCAGGCGGATTTTGACGATGGACTTGGCACTTTTGAAGCCGTACTTCCAAGGCACCACCAAACGCAAAGGCGCACCGTTCTGATTCGGCAAGACCTCGCCATACAAACCAAAGGCCATCATGGCCAAAGGGTGCATGGCCTCGTCGATTCGCAGGCTTTCCACGTAAGGCCAGTCCAGCACACTGGAGCGCACGCCGGGCATCTGCTTGGGGTCAGCCAAGCTCACAAACTCCACATACTTGGCGCGGCTATTGGGATCAGCACGCTGAATCAGCGTCGACAGTGAATAACCCACCCATGGGATCACCATGGACCAGCCCTCCACGCAACGCATGCGGTAAATGCGCTCTTCCAGCGGGGCCAGTTTGAGCAAGTCATCCAAGCCCAACTTCAAAGGCTTGCCCACTTCACCCTCGATGCTCAATGTCCAAGGGCGGGTCTTGAGCGTATGAGCGTACTCGGCTGGGTCGGACTTGCCTGTGCCGAACTCATAGAAGTTGTTGTAGCTGCTCACGTCTTGATATGAGGTGAGCTTGTCCACCGCGTATGCACCGACCACGCTGCTGCGCACGGTTTGCAATGCCGCCAATTTACCGGGCCGCTTGACTGAGGATGCGACCTGCGCCGAGGCGTCCAGCCCTGAAGCCAAGGCCCCTAGTGCTGCGGCCTCTTTCAGCCACGCACGCCGCCCCCGGTAGATCGCCTCGGGCGTGATCTCACTGGCTGAGGGGTACTGCATTTTCAAAAATGACATGGCATGCTCCGGCGGCAAACAAAGGGGGGATCCTGCATCTTGGTCGATCAAACCATGCAAACCTTACACCCATATGCCAACCACGGCTTAACGGCCCATGAAAGCGGGCATCTGCCCACTTGGCCCGCGCACTTGAAGCAAGCGACCGGCCAGTCGCGCCTGCACCCGCGAGGGCAAAGGCGCGAAGCCGGTGTGCTGGGTCAGTTCATCACCGTGCATGAAGCACCAATAAACAAACCGAGCAGCCCACTCAGTCGAGGCGAAATCCTTCGGCGTGGCATCCAGCAACATGAAACTGGTGGCTGTCACAGGCCAAGCCCCGGGTTGAGGCATGCGCAACAAGCTGGCCTCATCGTCGCCCTTTTTATACATATCGGATGCGGTGATGGCAGCACGAAAGGCGTCCTCGGATGCGGCGATCGGCGCCCCTGCATGACCGATCAAGCGCACGCCGATCAGCTTGTCCTTGAGCACCCGGTCATACGACACATAGGTGATGCCGCCCGGCGTGGCTTTCAGCAAAGCGGCCACGCCATCATTGCCCTTGGCAGCCATCGGCATCCCAGGCCACACAGGTTTCTGGCTAACGGGCACAGCCGCCGCAAAGGGTGCCGAAGACGCGGCCAGATAGCGCAGCCAAATCTCCGTAGAACCTGAGGCATCCTCACGCACGATGCGCGCCACAGCCAACGCTGGCAGCTTCACGCTTGGGTTGAGTGCAGCGATACGGGCGTCATCCCAACGCGGCACATCACCGCGCATGATGTCGGCCAGAACCCGCCCGCTCAACACCAGTTGATTGCCACCCACGCTGGGCACGTTGATGACAGGCACCAGCCCCCCGACCAACATGGGAATCTGAACCAGATGGTTGTCACTCAACTGCTTCGCCGTCAAAGGGTTGTCCGTCCCCCCAAACTGCACCGCACGCGCTTTGATCTGCTTGATGCCATCGCCTGACCCCGTCGGGCTGTAGGACACAGCCAAACCAGGGTTCAACTCGGCAAAACGCTTTGTCCAGCGCTCATAAACACGAGACGGGTAAGTGGCCCCCGCCCCCTTGATCGATATATCGGCATGGCATGCCGTCACAAAACCAAGGGTGGCAAGCAAGGCCATTCCCATTCTTATCTTCAAACTCAACTGCATCACCAACAACTTCAAACCACAACTTCAAATGCGACAAACCACGCAGAACAAGGTCGATCAAGCCTCCTTGGCTGCCACTTTCGATGCGGCCTTCTTGGCTACTTTTTTGGCGGCCGTTTTAACCGCTGTTTTAACAGCTGTTTTGCCAGCCGCACGGGGGGCGCGGGGCTCAAACTCAAAGCTCACCTTACCGGCCTTGGCATCCCAACTCAAAAACGCCTTGAACTTGCGGCGCGTCTTGTTGGACACGAAGTTTTCCAGCAGATCCGTTTTACCTGTTTCAAGCAACTTGGTGACCTGCTCAGGCATGACCGGTTGCTGCAGGATGATCTTGCCGCTCTTGAAGTCGCAAGTGGCCGTCCCTACAGCGTGTTCGCACACGTAGTTTGCACCGTGCTCAAACACCCCGCCGCCACACTTGGGGCACTTGCCTAAGCTGGTTTGTGCGCTGAAATCAACGGGTTCTCCGGCTTCGTCACCCTTCTTGGCGTCTTCACCAAAGTCGAACTCCATCTTCCAGTTCTTGGTCTCTTCGTCAGCCACCAATTTCAGCTCGGCCGTAAAAGGCCAGCCCGCCTTGGATCTGAAGCCGTCAATCGGGCCAATCTTGTGGTCGCGCAGCAATTGCTCCACTTCAGGCAACTCAAAGCTGCGACCAGCTGGGATTTTGGTCATGCTGAAGCCACAACCCGCGCCAGCCTCGACCTCGTTGCTGCCCTTACCTGTGCACGTGAAGCGTCGGTAGTTTTCTTTCACCACGCCACCGCAGTTGGGGCACGGTGTGGCCAAAGTGGCGTAGTCACCGGGTATCGTGTCGCGGTCGTACTCCTTGGCCTTTTGCACGATGCGCTGGGTCATCTGCGCGATCTCGGCCATGAAGTCCTCGCGGCTCAGACGGCCCTTCTCCATCTCGCTCAACTGGTATTCCCAGTTGCCGGTCAGCTCAGGCTTGGTCAAGTCCTCGACACCCAAGCCGCGCAACAGCGTGGTCAGCTGGAAGGCCTTGGCCGTGGGCACCAACTCGCGCCCATCGCGGTACATGTACTTCTCTAAAATCAAACCTTCAATGACCTGCGCGCGGGTGGCTGGTGTGCCCAAGCCCTTTTCCTGCATCGCGGCCTTGAACTCTTCATCGTCAATCAGTTTGCCAGCGCCCTCCATGGCACTCAGCAGCGTCGCTTCAGAGTAGCGTGCAGGTGGCTTGGTCTTCAAAGCATTGACGACCACATCCTCATTGGTGACCGGCTCGCCCGGCTGGACTGCAACCAAGGTCGTGTCATCGCCATCCTCAGCCGCTTCCTTGCCATACACCGCTTGCCAGCCCGGCTTGACCAGCACCTTGCCGTTGGTCTGGAAGTGGTGCTCAGCGCCTGCTGCAGGCACCTTGGTGATGCGGGTCGTGACCATGAACTCCGCAGAAGGGTAGAACACAGCAATAAAGCGCTTGACCACCATGTCGTAAAGCTTGGCCTCGATCTCCGACAGGCTCTTGGGGGCCTGTAGCGTGGGGATGATGGCAAAGTGATCTGACACCTTGGCGTTATCAAACACACGCTTGTTGGGCTTGATGTAGCCCTCTTTGATGGCCTTGCGTGCATGCTGTGCCAGCTCACGCAAAGGGCCCGGCATGTCCTCATTGGCGATCATGTTCATGGTCTCGTGGACCACGGGGACATAGTCCTCAGGCAAAGCACGCGAATCAGTACGTGGATAGGTCAGCACCTTGTGTTTTTCATACAAGGCTTGGGCCAAACCCAGTGTGGTCTTGGCAGAAAAACCAAAGCGCGAGTTGGCCTCTCGCTGCAGCGTCGTCAAGTCATACAGCAGCGGGCTGGCCTGCGTGCTGGGCTTGGCCTCTTCTGTCACGGTGCCAGCTTTACCTTGCACGGCATCCGCAATGGCCTGGGCCTGCGCCGCCGACCAAACCCGGTCCGCCTTGAACTCGGCCTCAGCAGAGCCCTCTAGCGTGCCCTTGGGGGCCTTTTTGAAGCTCGGGTCAAACCACTTGCCGTCGTAGCTGCCTGCATCGGCGCCAAAAGTGCCGCGCACTTCCCAATAATCACGGAACACGTGTTTGCGGATTTTTTCTTCGCGCTCCACCACGATCGACAAAGTCGGGGTCTGCACCCGGCCCACCGTAGTCAGGAAGAAGCCACCATCGCGCGAATTGAACGCCGTCATGGCCCGCGTGCCGTTGATGCCCACCAGCCAATCGGCCTCAGAGCGGCAACGTGCGGCGTTGGCCAGCGGCTGCATCTGCTCGTCGCTGCGCAGTTTGTCAAAGCCATCGCGGATGGCTTGCGGCGTCATGCTCTGCAGCCACAAGCGGCTCACGCCCTTACCCAGCCCCTTGGCTTTGGTCGTGGCGGTGCTGTCCTGCGCGTACTGCGCAATCAAGCGGAAGATCAGCTCACCTTCGCGCCCCGCGTCACAGGCGTTGATCAGGGACGTGACGTCCTTGCGCTTGATCAGCTTGACCAAGGCGTTCAGCCGCCCTTTGCTCTTGTCGATGGGACCAAGATCAAAGTACGGCGGGATGACGGGTAAGTTGGCGAAACTCCACTTGCCTCGTTTGACATCGAACTCGTCTGGGGCTTTGATCTCCACCAAGTGACCCACAGCGGAGCTGACCACGTAGTGATCGCTCTCAAAGTAGTCGTCATGTTTCTCAAACTTGCCATCCACCGGCGTCAATGCGCGCACGATGTCTTGGGCAACCGAAGGTTTTTCTGCAATGACCAGGGCTTTGCTCATGAGCGTGTTTATATATGCTCTCAGGCCATTTTCGTAACCTGAGTCAATCCGTTCTTACAATCAGGCCTCTCGCGCGCCCACGCATGCACACATGTGCACATACGCGGGCACACGCGCGCCCACCAATTCAATGTACCTAATCTGGCCGATGACGCAAGCTACAAAAAAAATCAAGCCTGCCGCCCGAACGGCACCTGCTCATGATCCGGTGCCCACCAGCGGGCGCCGCACCCAGGTGCGCGAATCGGGCGTCCATGGTAAGGGCGTCTACGCGATCCGCCCCATCAAGGCAGGCAGCAAAGTGCTCGAATACAAGGGCGAGATCATCACGTGGGAGGAAGCGCTCGATCGCCACCCTCACGACCCAGAGCAGCCGAATCACACCTTTTACTTCCACCTCGATGACGGCCACGTCATTGACGGCAAGCACAAAGGCAACTCGGCCAAATGGATCAACCACGCTTGCGAGCCCAATATGGAGGCCGAACAAGACGGCAACCGTGTTTTTCTCAAAGCGCTGCGCGACATCAAAGTCGGCGAAGAGTTGTTCTTTGACTACGGTTTGATCATCGATGCGCGCCTGACGGCCAAGCTCAAGAAGGAATACGCCTGCTGGTGCGGCGCTGCTTCTTGCCGAGGCACGATGCTGGCTTCGCGTCGCCGATAAGCAACACACAGGGCGATCGCAATGCCTCCTACGCTGGCCAATGACGATGTGGCGCTGTCTGCGGCCATGGCCGACTTCAACGCCGCAGCCGAGCTCATCTGGGAGGCCGCGTCCCCCACATGCCCCGACTTGAGCATCGAGGTGCGCCCTGAAATCGGCTCGACCAACACCGAGTTGATGGCCCGAGGCCGACGCGGAGAAACCAGCACCACGCTGCTGGTCGCATGCCGCCAAACAGCCGGGCGTGGCCGACAAGGCCGAAGCTGGCAGGCGGCACTGGGCGACAGCCTGACATTCTCGCTGGGCCTGCCCATGCGCCTGGATGAGGTGCCCGGAGGCGGCAGTGCGCTGTCCTTGGCTGTAGGGCTGGCCGTGGCCCAAGCCTTGGATGCCCACCTTACCCGCCTACAAGGCCTGCCCATAGGCTTGAAATGGCCCAACGACCTGTGGCTGGGTGGGCGCAAGCTAGGCGGCATCCTGATTGAAGCCAGCCCGGCCCCCGGTTTAGACGAGGGCCAGCGCTGGGTGGTCATCGGCGTGGGCCTGAACATCCGTGATGGCGCGGCGCCTGCTGGGTCAGCTGCGCTGCAAACATCGGGCCTGCTGCACCCGGATCACACCCCTGATCGCAACCCAATCACACCTGGACAAGTCTGGGCTTGGATGGCACCTGTTTTGCTACAAAAAGTACAAGCTTTTGCCTCGCACGGCTTTGCCCCTTTGCAACACGCCTACAGCCAGCGTGACGTGCTTGCAGGGCATCCCGTTGGTTTATGGACGACGCCGGGCCAAGGGCCTGCTGATGGTCACCCACCCAGCCAAACAGGCTTGGCGCAAGGTGTGAGCGAAACAGGCGCCCTGCTCGTGCATACTGATCAAGGTTGCCAGTCTTGGACCACTGGCGAAGTCAGTGTGCGCCTGCAAGCACGCTGACAAACCGCCTCACCCCACACCCTCTGTCAAACTCCCTATCGACCCATGCTGCGTTCTTTGGTGCTGATCCTGCTGATCGTCAACGCCGCGTTTTACGCGTGGAGCCAAGGTTGGCTGAACCAAATGGTCGGCGTGCAACCCGACGGCCAACATGAACCCTTGCGCCTGAAGCAGCAGGTACAGGCGGACCGCATTGTGGTCATGCCCGTGCCCAAACCTGTGACCGCCGCCGTGGCCACCAAGGTGGCTATCGTCAAAGCTGTCCCACCACCCGCCAGCGCCCCGTCAACCCCTGAAAGCAGTCTGTGCGTGGAGGCAGGGCCATTCAACCCAACCGAGCACAGTGGCTTAGCAAGCACCCTGAACACCTTGCTGCCGCCGGGCAGTTGGTCTAGCCAAACAGTGGCCATTCAAGGTCTGTGGCTGGTGTACATGGGGCCCTATGTCGATGCCGACATGCTTGAGCGCAAACAAATCGAGCTGCGCCGCATCAAGGGCTTGGACTTTGAAGAGGTACGCACCCCGGCCAATTTGGCACTGGGCCTGTCACTGGGTCGCTACAACCGGATAGAAGATGCCGAAGCGGGCTTGACGGTGCTGCGTAACCGCGGCATCCGCACCGCACGCATCGTCAACATCCGGCCCAATATGGATGTGCAGGTCGTCCAAGTGCCCCATGCCACGGCGGACATGCAAGCGACCTTGTCGGGGCTCAAATTGCCCCAAGGCAAAGGCTTTACGGCTTGCCGCTCTTAAAACGGGCCACGGCCGCAATGACCACGGCCAAGACCAGCGCCAGCAACTCAAGCACATCAACGCCGCCGCCGCCACTCTTGCCTGATGTGGGTGCAGGTGCTGGCTGCAATCGATAAGGCGTGAAGTAGCTCGCGCTCAACTCGGGCGAGTCCACTGCCGCGTGGTTGAGCGCCAAATGGTCAATGGCCGCCTGCACAGCCAAGCCTGCATCCAGCACACCTGAGCCACAAGTGGTGTTGGTGCAGTTGCAGTTGCCCAAGTTAGATGCCGTGCAAGCTGAATAGCCACCATTTGACGGGAAAGCAGCCACATTGCTGGTGATCAAACTCAGCACATCGTCCACCGTCAAGCTGGGGTCAATCGACATCATCAGTGCCGCTACACCAGCTGCGGTGGGTGATGAAAAACTGGTGCCCGCTAAGGCTTTCATCTCGAAACCAGCAGGCCCAGTGATGCCCGCATTCGATTCCGTCACGATACGATCATCACCCGCGTCACCACCGGCCACAGCCAAAGACCAGTGCTGAGCACTCTGACGCGTGCCATCCACCAAATTGGCATAAATGGCCTTAAAACCTTGCTGGTTCAAGGCTGTCACCGCCAGTACACCTTGGCAACTGGCTGGGCGCGTTGGCAAAGCCAAGCCCAAACCGGTGTCGCTATCGCCGTTGCCAGCAGAGGCAACCACTAACACGCCCTTATTCTTCAGTGTGGCCACCACTTGTGTGTACAACCAAGACGTCGACCCGGCTGTGGTATCGGCGCATGACCCATCGCCGCCAAAACTGATGTTGATCACCCTAGCAGGATTGGGATTGCGAGCAGGTGAGCCTTGGTAGTCCACACCCCCAGCCCACAGCATGCCCTCAAGGAGGTCGCTGACGTTGGCGCCACAGGCACTGGCTACCCGCACAGGCAGTACAACCTGCCCCGGCAAGGGGGCCAACATGCCAGCACCCTTTTCCAAGTTATTGTATTCAGCAGCCAACATGCTGGTGATAGCCAATCCGTGCCAAGTGCTGTTACTAACTTGGCAGTCGGCGTAATACTCTGGTTGTGCGGCCTTCTCACCGCTGGTCAACCAGTTACCCGGGTCTGACGGGTCTGCATCCAGACCATTGTCATCACGTGACACGTCCACCTCGGACACAAAGTCATAGCCCGGCAGCAGGCGGCCATCTAAATCAGGTGAATACAACACACCGGTATCGAGCACAGCGGTCACCACGGGCGTCAGCGTGCGCCCCGCCATCAGCGCCCACGCCGCCGGGAAGTCAGCCACACCCAGCGTGCTGACACCACGTGCGCGCAGCCACGTCTGATCAACATAAGAAGGGTCACTGGGGATGCCCACCGTGCGACCCGTCACCGTGGCGGGCTTCAATATCTCATTGACGACAACCCACTCCACATCGGGGTCTTTGCGCAAACGGGCCGCTTGGGCCTGTGCATCGGCCATCGTGATAGCGTGACGACTGTGGATCACGTGGGCTGCAAAAGCAGTAGGCTTTTGGACGAGGTAGCTGATGCGCATGCGCCGGGTCGCACCTGCCAAGCGATCGCGCTGGCGCCACGCAGGATCCGCAGGGCGCATTGCCGGACGCAGGCGCACCACCGAGGCCGGCTTGGCATCTTTGAGCTTGACGATCAGGCCCATGGCCATCTGGGGTGAGCCATCGGCAGCCATCGCTTGGTGCCCCAAAACGATACTCAATACAAGCAACAGCCTTATCCACATGATCACAACCAAATCCTATTCAATGCCCCGCTGATTATGACCCCTGCGCCATGAAAAAGGCCTCCGAAGAGGCCCTTTGTCATGCACCCTGAAAACGTGCTTATTTGGCAATAACGCGAACCATCTCCAACACCTTGTTCGAATAGCCCCATTCGTTGTCGTACCAAGACACAACCTTGACGAAGGTGCTGTCCAGTGCCAAACCGGCTTCGGCGTCGAACACCGAGGTGCAGGACTCGCCACGGAAGTCGCTGGCCACAACCTTGTCCTCGGTATAGCCCAACACGCCCTTCATGGCGCCTTCTGACGCGGCCTTCATGGCTTTGCAGATGTCAGCGTAGGTGGTCTCGGTGTTGAGCTCAACAGTCAGGTCAACCACCGACACGTCAGAGGTTGGCACGCGGAAAGCCATGCCCGTGAGCTTTTTGTTCAGCTCAGGGATCACCACGCCCACAGCCTTGGCTGCGCCCGTTGCCGAGGGGATGATGTTCTCAAGGATGCCACGGCCGCCGCGCCAGTCTTTGTTCGACGGGCCGTCCACGGTCTTTTGCGTGGCCGTTGCTGCGTGCACCGTGGTCATCAAGCCGCGCTTGATACCAAAGGTGTCGTTGAGCACCTTGGCAATCGGGGCCAGGCAATTGGTCGTGCACGATGCGTTCGAGATGATGGCTTGACCGGCATAGGTCTTGTCGTTCACACCGTAGACGAACATCGGGGTGTCGTCCTTAGATGGGGCCGACATGATGACCTTCTTGGCGCCAGCGGTCAGGTGCATCTCACCGGTTTCCTTGGTCAGGAACAGGCCAGTTGCCTCGACAACGATATCGGCACCGACTTCGTCCCACTTCAACTCAGTCGGGTTCTTCACGGCTGTCAGGCGAATGCGCTTGCCGTTGACGATCAAGGTGTTGCCGTCCACAGACACATCGCCCTTGAAGCGGCCATGCACCGAGTCGTACTTCAGCATGTAAGCCAGATAGTCGGGCTCAAGCAGGTCATTGATGCCGACGATTTCGATGTCGTTGAAGTTCTGGATGGCAGCGCGGAACACCATGCGGCCGATACGACCGAAGCCGTTGATACCAATCTTGATTGCCATGATTGCTTAACCTTGAATAGTTGAAAACGAAAACGCTTACTTAAACCGCTTACTTCTTAGCCGACAGCACCTTGCGAACCGTCGCCACCACGTTCTCCGTGGTCAAGCCAAAGTGCTTGAACAGCACGCCAGCAGGGGCAGATTCACCATAGGTGTCCAGGCCGATCACGGCAGCACAGCCGTACTTCCACCACCCATCCGTCACACCAGCCTCCACCGCGATGCGCGGCAGGTTGGCAGGCAAAACGGCCTTTTTGTACTCAACCGGCTGGCGGTCAAACACGGTGGTCGAGGGCATCGACACCACACGCACCGGGATGGCCAGCTTGGCCAACTCGGCTTGCGCATGCAGTGCCAACTGCACTTCAGAGCCGGTCGCGATGATCACGGCAACGGCCTTTTTCTTCAACCCCACTTCTGAGGGTTCTGCCAACACATACGCACCTTGCGTGATGACATCGGCATCTTGCTTGGGGGCATAAGGCAGGTTTTGGCGCGACAACAACAAGGCCGATGGGCGGTTTTTGTTGGCTAGCGCGATCGTCCATGCCACAGCCGTTTCAGTGGTGTCACCTGGGCGCCAGACGTCCAAGCCGGGGATCAAGCGCAAGCTGGCGGCGTGCTCAACCGACTGGTGGGTGGGGCCGTCCTCGCCCAAACCGATCGAGTCATGCGTGAACACGTGGATGACGCGCAGCTTCATCAGCGCGGCCATGCGGATGGCGTTGCGGCTGTAATCGCTGAAGGTCAAGAACGTGCCGCCGTAAGGGATGTAGCCACCGTGCAGCGCCACGCCATTCATGATGGCGGCCATGCCGAACTCGCGCACGCCGTAGTTGATGTGGCGACCTGGCTTGAGCACCCCAGCGGCATCGGCAGTCAAAGCCACCGCGCCATCCGCATCCACACGGAAGGCGGGCGTGCTCTTGGTATTGGTCAGGTTGGAGCCGGTCAAATCGGCACTACCGCCCAGCATCTCAGGCAACGAGGCGGTGAAGAACTCCAAAGCAATCTGGCTGGCCTTGCGGCTGGCCACGGTCTCGGCCTTGTCGTGGGCTGATGCCACGGTTTGCACGGCGATCTCAGCGAAGTTGTCTGGCAACTCACCGGCCATGCGGCGGGTGAACTCAGCGGCCAAATCAGGGAAGGCGGCCTTGTAAGCGTCAAAACGCTGATCCCAGTCGTTGACCAGCATCTCGCCATCTGCCTTGGCATCCCAGTCTTGGTACACGTCCTCGGGGATCACAAAAGCGGCGTGAGGCCAGCCCAGTGCTTCGCGGGTCAGGGCGATTTCTTCGCCGCCGAGTGGCTCGCCATGGGCCTTGGCGGTGTTCGCGCGGTTGGGTGAGCCTTTGCCGATGCTGGTTTTGCAGACGATCAGCGTGGGCTTGTCGGTGCTCAGTTTGGCTTTTTCAATGGCGCCATCCAAAGCGTCCACATCATGGCCATCAACCGGGCCGACCACGTTCCAGCCACAGGCGGCGAAACGCTTGGGGGTGTCGTCAATGAACCAAGGGGCCACTTGGCCGTCAATGGAGATGCCGTTGTCGTCATACATCGCGATCAGCTTGTTGAGCTTCCACGCGCCAGCCAGCGCGATCGCCTCGTGGCTGATGCCCTCCATCAAACAACCATCGCCCATGAAGGTGTAGGTGTGGTGGTTGACGATGTTGTGGCCTTGGCGGTTGAACTCAGCGGCCAGCATTTTTTCAGCCAAGGCAAAGCCCACGGCGTTGGTGATGCCCTGCCCCAGCGGTCCGGTGGTGGTTTCAACGCCAGCGGTGACGCCGACCTCCGGGTGGCCCGGAGTCTTGCTGTGCATCTGGCGGAAGGCCTTCAAATCACCGATCGACAGGTCATACCCGGTCAGATGCAGCAGCGAGTACATCAACATCGACGCGTGGCCGTTTGACAGCACAAAGCGATCACGGTCAACCCACTGCGGCTGCGTCGGGTGGTGACGCAGATGGCGGCTCCACAACGCGACGGCCATATCGGCCATGCCCATCGGGGCGCCAGGGTGACCAGAGTTAGCTTGCTGGACAGCGTCCATCGCGAGAGCACGGATGGCGTTGGCCATGGCGGTGATGTTCTTGGTGGCGTTGGTCATGGTTGCGGGATGTGGGTCGGTATGAAGGCGGGAACCGGGGATTTTAGCTTGGGAAATGGGTGATGAGGATTTGACAAATCGTACCAATTGGCGTACGTTTCGCATATTAGGAGTTCATCATGCAAACACTGTCCGCCAGCGAAGCGCGCGCCAATCTCTATCGCTTGATGGATCAGGCCGCAGAGTCTCATCAGCCCATCACCATTACTGGCAGGCGCCATGACTCCGTACTCCTGTCCGCAGCGGACTGGCAAGCCATTCAAGAAACGCTCTACTTGCTTTCAGTGCCAGGCATGCGCGAGTCCATCAAAGAAGGCATGGCCGAACCCGCCGATGCCTGCACCAAGGAGCTTGACTGGTGAGTTGGGAAGTTGTTTACGCCAAGCATGCTCAAAAAGATGCGCAAAAACTCGCTGCGAGTGGCCTGAAAGCCAAGGCCCAAGAACTTCTAACCATCATCAAAGAAAATCCCTTTCAAAATCCACCACCATACGAGAAACTGGTCGGTGATTTATCCGGCGCATATTCCCGGCGAATCAACATTCAGCACCGCCTCGTTTACGAGGTGCTGCAAGATCAGCGAACAGTCAAGGTTCTCCGCATGTGGTCGCACTATGAATGAGCGGTGCCTTGGTGTTTGCATATGACACTGGGTATGAGCATGGACAAGACACTATTTGAAGACTTGGCGAGCAGCCTGCAAGAAGCCAAGGCCATATCCAAAGGCAAGGCCCAGGCATCGCGCCGCGTTGAGGTCGGCGCACCTGACGTTTTGACGTCAATAGTGGTAGCGCAATTGGGCAAGAAGCATGGCATCGCCATCAATCTTGTAGACCATGCGATGCTCCTCTGTGATGCGACGTGACCAATAGCCCGAAAGTGCATGCTTCAATGGTTCGGGCTTGCCAACACCTGTGAATGGTTCTCGCTGCGTCTCTTTGATGAGTTTGTTAATCCGCTCGACCATCCTCTTGTCCTGCTTTTGCCAGTACAGATAGTCTTCCCATGCGGCATCTGAAGAAATCAGCTTCATTCGCTCAAACTTCGCTCGGTGCCATTGCCCGCATTCAGTTGCTCAATAGCGCTCATGAGTCTCTTGGCATTGGTCGGGCTGCGAAGCAAATAAGCCGTCTCTTCAAGTGCCGTAAAGTCCTCAAGCGAGAGCATCACAACAGACTGCTGACCATTGCGCGTGATGATCAAAGGCTCATGATCGTTGCACACACGATCCATCGTATTGGCCAAATTGGCACGAGCAGCAGAGTAAGAAATGGCATCCATGGTGGGCCTCACATATGTACGTATTATTGTACATAATGCAAAAACATTTATCCACCCCCACGTACCGAGGCGGCTCGCGGGTCCTAACCTTATCCGCTGAACTAAACCGCTGACGTCACGGCCAGTGAGCCGCGCCACAAGAACGGGCCGCGTGCGCGAACACAGGTATCGGCAGTGCTCATACCGACTTTTCCTGAAGGTTTCTGAGGCCTTGACACAATCCCATTGCGATAACCAAATCAGCCCGTTATCCAATAACCCGTTTTGCGCCGATGGTGGCCCACAGCAAGTATTCGAACTTCATCAATATAAACAGAGAAATATACTGTATATGGGTATTTTTTTAATACAAAACGCCGAATCGATTCATCCCAAAGCGGCCAGCGCTCAGGATCATTCGACAGCAATTCAAAGGCCGTGAGCACTTCAGAGCGAAAAGCACTTGCAGCCTTCACGCTCCTTGACCGGTACCACTCGTAGGCCTCCGCCATCTCCTGCTTCACAGCTGGAGAAACAACCACAACAAAGCTCATTACAGCGAATGAAACCAGTTGCGGAAGTCATCTATCGGGATGGCCTTGACTCGGCCCTCCGTGATGTCCTGGTTGCGCTTGCGCGCCTCAGCCACCCACAAGGCGGTCACAGCATCATCTGTCGCCCCATCCCCTTGCAAGCTATCAAGCAATGAGAGCGCAACGAGCGAGCGTTCATCTGGCGCAAGTGCCAGAGCCTCTAACAGCACATGATCTACGCGGGCATTCATGGGAGCACTTTAGCACGGCACCACGAGTCACACCAACCCACATGCCGCTGACGGTCAAAGTCCCGTCATGTAGGCTTCGTTTGCAACTTCAGACGCATAACCAAGAATTTTTTGAAACATGTTACATGTTCCCTTTTAAAATCAAGCAGATAGCAGCGAAATCACTTCCAAGTTAGACCTCGGAAAAACCAGTTGCGCAGCTCGGTTGACAGGCATAAATTAATGTAGCTACAATAATGCATGCAAATCGAGTTCGATCCAGCCAAAGATGCCAGCAACCAGGCAAAACACGGCGTGTCACTTGCCATGGCTCAAGCGCTCGAATGGGACGCTGCGTTGGTTTGGATTGATGAGCGCTACGAGTACGGTGAATTGCGAATGATCGCTCTTGCACCAGAAACCAATGTCTTGTACTACGTGGCATTTATAGATCGCGGAGAAGTTCGAAGAATCATCAGCTTGCGCCGCGCCACCCGTCGAGAGGTTAAGCACTATGTCGAAAGTTTCTAAGCGCACCGCCATCGTCATGCCGTCGGTGGATGAAGATAAAGCCATCACTGCTGCGGCCAAAAGTGACCCTGACGCACAGCAACTCACGCCAACTCAACTCAAGGCCATGGTCCCGCTCAAAGCGCTTCGTGGCCGCCCAAAATCGGAGAACCCAAAACAGTTGGTCTCTGTTCGCTACAGCCGTGAGGTCGTCGAGTATTTCAAGTCAACGGGCGATGGCTGGCAGTCCCGAATGGATGGCGTGCTTTTGAAGTACGTTGCCCGGCACACCCGTCGCGCCTGACATGGTGGTTGGCTTTGCTTGTAAAAAGTGATGACTACAAGGCGATGTCCGGTTGGCAAGATGGAGCGACCCAGAGGTTGGGTGATTAAGCAAGCGTTGGCTGCTTATGTGGATCGCGAAGCCGAGCGCTACCGGATGACGATGGCAGCATTGGGTGACGTGGATGCCAAGAATGGCCTTAGCCACCAAGAGGTCACGGCGTGGGCTGCCTCGCTGAGTTCGGGTAACAGCGGGCAGTTGCCTGATCTTGTGTGCTGTGAACCAGCAAGCTGCAGCCAAAGTTGCTCAGAGGCTGACAGCTGGGCCTGAGCTGCTGTTGACACAACCGAGGACCGGTACGAGGCTGACGGAATTCGAGCCTCGCGAGGTGAGCTATATCCTTGTCGGTGATTATGAGATGCGGTACGACATATCGGCAAACGAAGATATCTGGATATTGCGCTTATGGCACACACGCGAGCTTCGTTAATGAAAACCTGAATCCGTGACCTGACCGAAGGTCCGAAACAGAAAGACCCGGTCGGATTCACCCAGAAAAATGCCTCCAAGCGATTGGTTGCGCGCCAAGTTCTGCCAACAGTACCGGCTGTTCTTCCGCTACCGCGCGCCAAACAAGGTGATCCCGCTTGATGGGCACTTCTTTGCCGTCTTACGCACGACAGCTTGATCGATAGCCGAATTAACAATTCCTATTGCAATACATTCAACACCATCCGCCCACTGCTGATATCAGGCACCATTACACGACCGCCAGCCCCCAAACATCTCTTAACCACGTCTGGTGTCGACGCATCCAAAGCAGTGACACGCAAAGCACCCCCACCATCCGCAGGCGTCAATCTAGCCAAGTCCCGCTTGTAAATGCCCGAAGAAACGCGCCAAATGGCGACCCATCTTGCATAGGAAAACAAAGGGCCTGACACAACAAGACGCATATCGCCGTAGTAATTCCGCAGAAAAGGTTGCGTAAACATATTCCTACCAAGCATCAAGGATGAAATGTACTCATTCGGCACCAATCTCTCGAAATGCCCGATACGCACTGGCCCTTGACTCAAAGGCAAACTCGCCAGAAAACGATCAGACAAAGCCAAAGGATCAACGATATAAACACGACGATTCGCGTAATACCCCGTCATACCAATATTACAAGCGACAAATATATTTTTACCAGCAGACAAAGCAGCATTCATTGACTTGGCTCGCTCCACATAGTAATGCTGTACACCCGTTGACAAAATAGTATATATATCTGTTTTCCCGTAATAATAATTTCTCTCATCAGCTATACCATGAAACAAAAAAGATTGATCCCCCCTAAATTCAGAATCGTTTAAAACTGTTAGTGCACTCCCCGCAAAAACCATGTTGACAACCAACAACAATATAACTTCAAAATGAGTAAAGCCGGAAACCAAAGTACTTTTGATGAAATACGAATTGCTTATTTCATCCCTGACGGCTGCCGCGAGAATCACAACACATAATGTCAGCGGCCCAACAAAAAAACGTCCTGCCATATAATCTGCGCCCACCAGCAAGAGATAGATTAAAAACAATAACAGCGCCGACACCAACGGAAAAGCGTACCGAGAACGCATACCAACCACGACAAGCAAGGACAAAAATATCAACGCATACGCCGCGGGGTCAAAGTACTGCATAAATACAAAATAGTATCCAGCCTGCGCCAGCGTATCAAAACCGGACACCATCTTGGCGCCGGCTGTATTAGGGACAACTGCACCGTAATAAACAACAGAAAATACAGTCCACACCATGACCGGAGATAGCCCAATGCACGCATCTAATGCAGCTCGCACTGCTTCACGCCCACCAACCCACCACCTCAAACCATACAAACGTTGAATTAAAAACGGCAAGATCAGAAGTGCTGTGTCGTGGCGAACCAGTACGCATATAGCGGCCAAAAAACAAATCCGCCGCCAAGTTGCTCTGACAGGTGATGTGGCAACCGAGGTAAACCATGCCAAGACACACATCAGCAGTGGCGTCTCCAAACCCGACGAAAGATAGTCACGAATACTGGGGCAGAGCACATAAAACACCGCCAGCGGGAGAAATAATGTCACCATGCGGTCTGTTGCCTTGAATAAATGCCAAAAAGCAGCTAACACAAGCAAGAACGACATCACCAGCGTACCAATAAGAGATGATCCCGTCACAACAGAGGCAACCAATGTGAGCAACATCCACAGCGCCGAGGTGAACACTTGGACTCGCTCCCCTGGGTTCCAAGTCAGGCCATCGCCAGCCTTGAAGTTCTCGATCACCCGGAAATTGATGAAGGCATCTTCCGATAGCCACGCATATTTAAAAAATAAGCACGTCAACAAAATCCAGAAAAACCTGAACGACCATGAGCGCCACATAACGGCATTATTCATACCCTGCATCTGATTACCTCTACTGACATCGAGCCATGATGACCCATATTTCATTCAGAAACCTGCTTGCTTGGTGCGGTGCCCTGCTGGCATTGCTACTGATCGGAACCTACTACGTTGATGCAGGGCAGAAAACAACCGCCTACCCGCCTTCATCAGATTTTTACAAGTTCTACCTATCAGGCGAGCGGTTGACCCAAAACAAAAGTATTTACTGGATCATCCCCCCCAGAATCCAACCGGGCGACCCATGTCATCCGGACGCACTGAAAGAAGCCCCGCATCGTCTAGCAGGCATCAGTGGCGACATGATATTGGGTGGCAGCCTGCCCTGCTTGGCACCCAATCTGAACCCCCCCATTTTCATGGCTTTGGTTGCGCCGATATCACAACTGCCCTTTGTCACTGCATGGTGGGTGTGGGCGGGGTTTTCCACCGCATGTGCTCTGTACAGCATGTGGTTGATCGCTGGCGTATGGACAACAAGTCGCCCCCAGCACACTTTGCACGCACTCTGGGCCAGCGCAGCGTTGCTTGCCTACTACCCCAGCTACGTCAATTTTACTTTAGGGCAGGTCGGCACGATACTGATGTTGCCATTGGTGTTGGCATGGCTGGCTATGCGCAAAAATCATCTCCTGAAGGCAGGTATGTGGCTTGGAGTAGCAACCAGTCTAAAACCGTTTTTGGGCTTGTTTTTGCTTATATTGCTTATCACCAAACAGTGGCGAACCAGTACTGCATTCATGGCAAGTATTCTGACCTTTGCTTTGATTGGACTACTTTGGATGGGTTGGGATATCCATCAACAATATATGCTGGTAGCTGGCCACGTAACATGGACCACGTCCAACTGGAATGGGTCGCTGGTTGGTTTTTTTGACCGTGCTTTCAGTGGTACGGCGCAGTCAGGCTTACCGGAAACAAGGATACTGTCGAAAGCATTGGCTATATTTTCTAGTCTCAGCTTATTACTTATCATGACAAGGATACTTAATAAATATCTCACATCTAATTGTCAGCGTTATGCAGATATTTTGTTCATGCTTTGTATACCTGCGTCAGTGCTGATATCACCCTTGGGTTGGCTATATTACCTCCCATGGCTGGCCCTCAGTGGTGCTGTCGCATGGCAATTTAGCGCCAATTTATCAAACGGCCGTGCGATGCGGCTCGCACTCTTCGCATCGCTCCTAGCCACAATTATTCCGATTGAAATGAAATCGATACCCACGATGAAAAACCCAACAACTTGGTACGGTATCGACGCACTCTACGCCTATGTGTTGCTAGGCTTTTTTGTTACTACCTGCTTGATTGCAATGGCACAACAGAAAAACAGAATTAATTAGCATATGCCTGAAAGTAAAAAAGGGCGCCGAAGCGCCCTTTTCAAAAAACAGACTCTTTATTATGTACCTGTACCACCTGTACCACCTGTACCTGTACCTGTACCTGTACCTGTACTTGCCTTCTTAAGCTGGGCCGTCACAACTGGCTCATCAGTTGAAGAAATGGCACTACTATCTATTGCCCATGTCACCGCTGTATCACCAACTGTTGGTGTAAATTTTATTTCTTTATCATCAATATTTTTTGCAATATTCTTTAATGTTACTGCAACAACCCCACTTCCAGTAATAGTCATTGACTTTACTTCATTAGCATTAGTCGATGGCACCTTAATAGTTGCGCCATTGTCAGCTGTATTGCACTTTGTAATATCACCACCCTCCTGAGCACAAAGGGCGATCGCCGTTTTAATGGATTCCACCGCAGCCAATACGCTACTTATTTTAGCTTTCTTCGTATAGTCCTGATACTGAGGCAACGCCACCGCCGCCAAAATACCAATAATCGCCACAACGATCATCAGTTCGATCAGCGTAAAACCGCGTTGAAGCGGACGGTGTTGCATGGGTTTCTCCTGAAGTTGAAAGACGAAGCGAAAGCCTCGCTAGTCCAACAGCAAGATGACCGCCAGCAAGAAATGCCCGATATGCGAACTATGTTTTTTATACGAACGAACGGCAGCGAACAGGTGACTGCCAAGCTGCCAGGCTGGCAGTGTCTTGGCCACTGCCAGATTGCTGACAGACTATCCGGCACTGTCCATGTCAGAGCTAGCCTTACCAAGCCCTCTCGGCAGGCGCATCGGCAAACCGTCCGCACAGGGCGCTGAGCAGCGCATCCGAAATCAGATGCCCGGTGCAAGCCGAGCGTGCCAGCCACATCAGGCCCCTGTTGCGATCCTGGGGCACGCCCTCGCCGCCGAGGTAGCAACGACCGAGCCAGTGCATCGCATCCGCATGTCCGCCACGCGCCGCCTGCTGCAGCCAGTACGCTGCGCCGGACTGCAAGCGATGTGCCAGAAAAAGCAGGGCAAGGTCGTTCTGCGATTCGGCATCGCCGGTGTCCGCACTACAAAGCAGCGCCAAGCCATCACGATCCAGCTTCAATCGTGCATGCGGCTCCACGCTTTTCCACGTGACCAGTACCCGGCTACCGCTGCTTGCCGGCCCGACACGGGTGATCGAACCCGCCGATAAGCGGCGCCATACAGTGCGCTCGCTCCATCCGGTGATGCTGATGACGGCGCCCAACGTAAAGGCCGGCCCGGTTTCCCTGGCCGCGAAAACAGGCCGTTCGCAAAGAGCTTCCATCCGTCTGGCTTTCCTGTGCAATGTTCAAGCGCAGCAAGATAGTCACGGGCGGGAAGGCTGGACAGACTTGTTAAGGCCAGGTCAATTGCCAGCGCAGCGCAGTGCGCGAAGGTCGCACGAGAGGTTCGGAAATGACCAGGCCAAGGCAATGCCGACTGACACCAGCAAGCCAGGCCAGGCAAAGCGGCGAGCACAGGAGGGCAAGCCGCGAAACAGGATTTTTTAGCCGCGCTTGCGAGCGCTTGCCGCTTTCTTGCCAGCGCCAGTGCTGCCACCTTTTACTGCTGCACTCTTGCCACGTGCAGCGCCACCGGCCGCCTTGCCAGTGGGTGCATTTTTTGCGGCCGCAGGTGTGCGCCTGGACTTGCCGGCCGGAGCCGCCGCTTTCGGCAGCTTGCGTGGCGGCTTGCCAATGCTGGCGCTGCCGGGCTTGCGAGCGGATCTGTTTGCGGGATGCGCCGCGGGCCTGGCCGATTTTGCAGCGGGCTTTTTCTTGATGGCGACAGGTTCCGCCTCCGGCGCCATTGCCTTGCCGACGGCTTGCTTGAACTGATCCTGCAACATGCCCCACCATGCGGCCGGATTGACGAATGGCGCTGCCGCGGCGGCCATATCCCCGGTATGGT
>JAURXM010000061.1 GCA_030654395.1 Aquabacterium sp. | reverse complement strand
CGCATCTTTCACGATGTAGGCGATGCGCTCCTCGGGATAATGCGGATCCAGCGGCACATAAGCGCCGCCCGCCTTCAGTATGCCCAACATGCCGACCGCCAGCTCCAGCGACCGTTCGACGCAAAGGCCGACCAAAACCTCCGGCCCCGCACCCCTGGAACGCAGGTAATGGGCTAACCGGTTGGCTTTGGCATTGAGTTCGGAGTAGCTCAGCGTTTGCCCTGCAAACGTCACCGCATCCGCATCGGGCGTTTTTTCTACTTGCGCTTCGAACAAGGCATGCAAACTTTGTTCGGCAGGATAATCGGCGGCGGTGGTATTAAAACCGAACAACAGTTGCCGGCGTTCAACCGCCGACATGATATCGATAGTATCCACCCGCTGCAGAGGATGTTGCTCCAGCGCGGTGACCAACGCTGCCAGTGCGGTGCGCAGATAAACGGCAATCCGCGCCGGATCGATCCCGCCCGCGCATTGCACGGTCAAACCAAAACCCTGCCCCAGATCGTCCACCGACAGCGTCAGCGGATAATTGGTGCGCTCTTCGCTGCTGATCACGCGCATGCCTTCCCATTCCAGCAGCGCCGCTTGCTCCGGCGCGGCAGCTAGGGTCGAGTGCCGGTAATTCAGCAGCGCGGTAAACAGCGGCACCGAGGCAGGCACGCCGCTGCAACGCTGGGCCAGCGCAAGCGAGGCTTGCTCGTGCATCAGCAATTCGTTCAAGTTGCGATGCGTGCTGCCGACCATGTCCTGCACCGTCCGGTCGCGCATCGTAACCCGTATCGGCAAGGTATTGATGAACATGCCCACCGCACTTTCCGCCCCGAAACTGCCGCCTTGCAAGCGGCCGGACAACACGGTGCCGAACACCACATCGTCGCGACCGCTGCATTGCCCCATCACCAAAGCCCATGCCAGATGAAACAAGCTCGCCGGAGTCACGCTGTGCTGCCGTGCGCTGTTGCGTATGCGTCGCGCCAAATCCGCCGCCAAAGGCAGAACCGCTTCGCCGACTTGTCCGCCGCTGCCTTGCACATTCAACAACCCGAACGGCGCGGTCGGTTCGTCGATGTCACCCAGCTGCCGGCGGAAATAGCTTTCATGTTCCGCTTGGGAAACCGAGCGCATTTGGGCGATGAAATTCCGATACGGCTGCACGGCCGGTAGTTGTCCGGCCCGGCCGTCAAGCAACAGCCGGATTTCCGACAAAATCAGCTGTAGCGTGTAGTTGTCGTCGACCATGTGATGGTTGAGCATCGCAAACCAGCATTCCTCCGATTCGCTGTCCTTGATCACATACCCTGCCAGCAGCGGCGCTTGTTGCAGATCCATCCTGAGCCGACGCGGATCGGTACGTTCCAGCAGGCATTCTTTTCTCCGGTCTTTGGCTGCCGGGGCCAGCTCCTCAACCGGCAGCAGTGCCTGGCGATGCACGACCTGCACCGGCTGCGGCAAGCCGCTCCAGCGCACTGAACTGCGCAAGATGTCGTGCCGGTCGATCACCGTCTGCAATGCGTCAAGAAACGCATTCAGCCGCGTGCGGTTGTCGAACACGATGATGGAGCGGGTGATGTACGGGTCGCCCTGCGTTTCCAGCAAATGATGAAACAGAATGCCTTCCTGCAACGGCGCCAACGGATAAATATCCTGAATACCGGCTGCGCCCTCCGCGACGCTGGCGACGATCAGATCGATCTCGTCCTGGGTCAGGCTGACTAGCGGCAGCATATCGGGGCTTATTTTCTGAGGCGCCGCCGCATGCGCTTCCATAACCAGGCCGTTCCTGAGCGCGGCCAGAAACTCCTGCTTATGGACTTTCAGTCCGGCCATTAAAGCCTGATCCATTGCGCCTTGCGGTGCGCGAATGACGAGTTCGCCGTCAAGCTCGCTGATAACGATATTTTTTTCCTGCATCGAGGCAAAGACTTGCTGCAAACTCATAACCGAAACTCCTCGATAACGGGGTTGTTTAACGACTGCCCGAAATAATCGGGTATTAAATTGGGCGGCATTGCCAACGCGTGGCCGCTGTTCTGGTTCTGATCTATCACTGCCGCCAGCGAGCACAGCACCGGATTGGCGAATACAGCTCGGGCTTCCAATGCCCAGCCTTGTTGCCGCAGGCGTTCGACCAGCGACAACGACATCAGCGAATGGCCGCCCAACTCGAAGAAATGATCGTGGCGGCCGACGCGTTCCAGTTCCAAAAGCTCCTGCCAGATGCGGGCCAGCGCAATTTCTATCGGCCCTTGCGGCGCTTCGTAGCTGTGGCTGAGCACCGCATCCGCGTCCGGCACCGGCAATGCGCCGCGATCGAGCTTGCCGTTGGCGGTCAGCGGCAGGGCCGGCAGGATGACGAAGGCGCTAGGCAGCATGTAGTCGGGCAAGGTCGCGGCCAATCCGGCGCGAAGGGCGGCAATCGACAGCTCGCTGCTGTGGTCTTTGGTCAAATACGCCACCAAACGCTTATCGCCATGGCCGTCTTCGCGGGCGATCACGACCGCCTCCCGCACCCCGGAATTCGCACTCAGCCGGTTTTCGATCTCGCCCAGTTCGATCCTAAAGCCGCGTATCTTGACCTGGAAGTCGTTGCGCCCCAGGTAATCGATAGCGCCATCCGCCAACCGGCGGCCCAGGTCGCCGGTTTTGTACATGCGGGCGGCCTTTCGGAAAGGATCGGGCATGAACCGCTCCGCGGTCAGCTCCGGCCTGTTCAGATAGCCGCGGCCGACCGCAATGCCGCCGATATAAAGCTCGCCGCTAACGCCTAACGGCACCGGTTCCAACCATGGGTCCAGGATATAAATAGCGGTGTTGGCAATCGCATGGCCGATAGGGACGATCCCCGGATTCTCATCGTTCCGGCAGCGCCACGCAGTGACATCGACCGCCGCTTCGGTCGGGCCGTATAAATTATGCAGTGCGGCATCAGGCAGGCGGTTTTGCGCGCGCACTTGCAGCGCATGCGGCAGGGCTTCGCCGCTGCACAGTATCCGGCGCAAGGACCGGCATTTTTCCGCATCGCTATGCTCCAGAAATACCTGCAACATCGACGGCACAAAATGCAGCGTGGTGACGCCGGTCTGTTCGATCAAATCCATCAGGTATTGCGGCTCCTGATGGCCCTTGGGTTTCGCCAGGACTAATCCGGCGCCCGCCAGCAGCG
>JAURXM010000053.1 GCA_030654395.1 Aquabacterium sp. | reverse complement strand
ACCGGCACCCGCTCGACGATATGGATATAGTTGCCGGTCGCGTTATCCGGCGGTAATAAGCCGAATACGCTGCCGGTGCCGGCGCCCAGTCCCAGCACTTCGCCATGATAAACCACATCGGAACCATACAGATCGACGGTGATTTCCGCCGGCTGCCCCGGCTGTACATCGGCCAGCTCGTTTTCCAGAAAATTGGCCTCTACCCATAAATAATCCAACGGCACGATGGCCAGCAGCGAAGTTTCCGGGCGAACCTGTTCACCGGGCTGGATGCTGCGTTTGGCGACGAAACCCGACACCGGCGCGACAATCTCCTGCCGGGTCCGATCCAGGTAAGCCTGTTTTAGCCCGGCGACCGCCTGCAACACTTTCGGATTATCGGCGGGACTGGTGTTCTGAATCAAAGCCTCGGCTCCGCCCAATTCGGCGCGAATCTGAAGGACATCGGCTTCCAGTTCGCGGACTTGAAACTCGCTGTCTTCGATCTGCTGCGCCGATACCGCCCCATCGCCCGCAACGCTGCGATAACGCACCAAATCACGCCGGCTGCGATTCAGGATCGCCTGCTTGGCGGCCATTTTCTGGCGCAGCACATCGGCTTGGCTGAACAGGGTTTCTATCTGTCGCACGCTGTCCGCCAGATTGGCTTCGGCCCGCTCCAGCGCGACTTGCGCCTGCAATCCGTCGAGACGCACCAGCACATCGCCCTGATGCACATACTGGGTGTTATCGACCCGCACATCGACTACCGTGCCGCTGGTTTGCGCCTTCAGCGACGCCAGGTTGCCGGTGACATAGGCATCGTTGGTGACGACGAAACGGCTGGCAAAATTCCACCAGTAAAGCAGATAAAGCAGTCCTGTCAGCAACGCGAGCGCAGTGACCAGCAACAGCCGATAACCCCGGTGCCGGTGACGCTGCCGGAAGCCGAAGCGGCGCAGGGGTTTGGTTTGGGTATTAGTCATGTCTGTCTACCTTTTTGGATGCCGGCAGGGCTGTGTTTTCATATCCGCCGCCCAGCGCTTCGATCAGGCCGACCGCCGCCAAAAGGTGGGCGCTGCGCAGTGCACTGGCGGTAAGTCGTTGTTGAAGCCGATTCGCTTCGGCCGCTATAGGGCCGTCCCGGGTGCTGAGGCCGGCCCGATAACGGTTGCCGGCCAGCGCTGATTCCGCTTCGGCGGCTTCCAGCGCGCGTTCCTGGGCGGCATCATGGGCTAGCGTTTTTCGCCATTCGGCCAGACTGTCCGCGACCTGCTGTACGGCCGACAGCAGTGTGTCGTTATAGCTTTCTGCCGCGCTATCGTAAGCCGCTTGTTGCCCCTTCAATTCAGCCTCCAGTCGCCCGCCTTCGAAAATCGGCAAGGTAACAGTCGGCC
>JAURXM010000040.1 GCA_030654395.1 Aquabacterium sp. | reverse complement strand
TGGGACGTTTACTTCGGTCCATTGAGGCTTGGAAGACTGCACGAAAACCTGATGACGATCGAGCCAACATTCGATAGCATTAGCTCACGGGTGTAACCCATCCACCCGGACTGTTTGTTACCTATCCACCCGACCGCTCAGTTGTGATTTCTGCGCACTATGCGATGGAAAGTGAAAACTGGGTATTTGAGAGTGATGCTTTTCGAACCCAGGGCTTTGAAGGAGACGCAAGGGCCCACTCAACAATCAGCTGTTCATGTGCCGGATCAATTTGCGCTCCAAGAACTATTCCAGCAAGCGCCTCCGTTGGCAAAGTATAGGTTGCAGCGCCACTTTTGTACTGCAAGATGCGCCATTCCTTCTCATAGCTCCAATGGTCTGATTTTGTGAACATGGACCTATCAAGCATCTCTTCATGAGTGTCAAAGAGTGGGTTTACTTCTGGCCGAAGCTTCTGGTAGTTAACTGGATGCGCTATGGCAAAGAAGGGATCATTGCGGTTCAACGCAAGGCATATTCCTCTGTGTGAGTCGGCATAGTGGGCCCACATAAGGAGGTCATCAGGGACCTCAGAAATACATAGGACACCAACTTTCACGGTGACTTGCTCGTGATACATCGCTCGAAACTTCGCAAAATTGGCTGTGCTTGTTGGGTCTGACTCTGGATCTGAGACTCGCCGTCGAGCATCAGCTCTCCTCTCCTGACGGCTCATCTCCGGGCAACATCGGGCCAAGACACCTTCGTAGTATTTTACGAGTTGATCTTTCGTGCCGTTGAGCGTGAAATTTGGGCGACAGTCAAATGGATCATTGAATGAGAACGGTGCAGAAAAATAATGCTGTGAATGCAAAATAGATCGCCGGACCCATTCCTGCGATTCGCCTGCAAGGCTTCGATAGCGATAGAAGTAGTCTTCAGCCACGATGCGAAACCTAACGAGGTTGTCGAATTAGCTCGACGACCTTACGAAACAGGATTTTCATGGGTGCCTTTACCGTTGCCGATAGGCCGATCGTCGATTCTGAGTCGATCTGATGCGTCCGATTTTTCGAGTAATTCAATTTCCCACATCCGTCGGAGTTTTTCGACAACGTGAACGCCCTCGTTAAACTGCGCCGCAAGGAGCGCAGCGACTGGAAGGAACCAACCGCAAGGTTGGCGTCAGCTTGAACAACCTGTTAGACATTTTTGATCTTAAGGTTGACCAAGTCTAGATCTATTGCCGAAAGTATGTTTACTTGCACCAAAACAAAACGAAGGGGATCAAGCACGTCAGGGGAGTGCGCACCAGAGTACTTTTCAAAGACTGAGCCGATTTTTCGACGTTTTGATCTTACTTTACTCGCATCGCCATGATCTACGTCATGCTGGAGATCAGTTCTCAATGTGTTTATATCAACAAACGATGCTGGCATCTGATCTAAGAGGCGCTGCCCGATACTTTCTCTGAAAATAAAGTATAGGTTGTCTATCAGTTGCGTGTAGCCAGTTTTGTCAGAGATTTCACGTCCTAACAACTGAAGTGCAGTTGCGGTTTTATTTGTGGCTTTAAAGAGGTCTTCACCGTGCACGCCCGCATAAGCTGAATTTATCGTGCTTATTTGATTCGCGATGTTGCTCCCCAACTCACTCACCCTAGCACCCATACCGCTTGTGGAAACCTCAGCTGCGCTAAATGCTTGCGACATTTCAACGCTGTGCATTAACGCTTTACGGAAAAGAATTTCTTGCCTAGTATTTGCGCCGGCTTTAACGTTTGCATTGATGGATTTTTGAAATGCGATGAAATCGTAATCGGACGCCCTTTGACCAAGCTCCACTTGTTTGGAGAGTTCATCAACAAACCAATTTACAAATTCTGCAAAGTGATTTTCCAGGCCCTTTTTTTGCTTTGATGCAGCGAATTTACATGCTAGCGTAATTACAGATTGAACAACTGTGCGATTTTTTAGATTTGAATTGCTGGTTGGAAATGCCATATACAGAAAGTCTAGGGCGTTTCTAATTCTCTTTGCTACAGCAGATGTGTTTGAGAAATTATTTTGATGCTCAAAAATTTCTGAAATTTCGTCGAAACGTAGTGATGTATCAATCCCCTCAATTTCGATTGCCGCAACTTTTGTTGTTATATCAAAGTGGGCGAGTCGTGTATTGGCAATGGGCGTGGATTCAGAGAAAAATTTGTGTTCAGTTAACTTCCGGCAAAAGTCCCTGAGCTTGCTATGCACTGAATTCAGCTTTTCACTACTGCTTAATGGGAGGCCTTGTTGCAACCTTTGGAAGAATAGCTTAATTTCTTCCTCACTGGCATCCTCAATTTCATCAAATTCTATTTCAAAATCGTCAAATGCGTCAGAGTATTTTGTGGAAAGATCTTTGTAAAACTGCCCACCAAATAGCGGGCTGGCTTCGGCAGGTAGTGAGATTTCATTGGAAAAGAATTCGTATATTGCACTCAGCCTCTGCTGGCCATCAACCACTTCGTATTGTTCATCAGGCTGCTTGAGAAGGTAAAACTTAGGTAATTTCCACCCTCTAAGAATCGAATCGATTAACTGTTGCTTTCTTGTGGTGTCCCAAACCTCGCCCCGCTGCCACTCTGGTATTTCGTATCGGTTGCGACGTTTGTAAATTTTATCCAGCGCGCGGCGCCCTGCTGTCATTTTCATGTTTCTTTCCTTGTTCTCACTGGTTCTGAAAGGCCTAATTAGACCAGCCGGTCAGTTGGTCGCATGTTGACCTAATTCGGTTACATGTTGACATGGCTTTGAACTTTGTTTTTGAAAACAACATCTTAGCGCAACTCCCGTTGTGGCCTGTCCGTATTAGGCAACCTAAACTTATTGGTAATGCAGGTGCATTTTGTACCACGGCAGACAGCGAGGCATTTTTGACGCACCTTGCTGTGGATCGACATGTATCGGAGCGGGTAGCGTTTTTGACTGGGAAGCGCAAGAAGAAGCCCCGACTTGACTTGCTTGCGCGTCAAGTCGGGGCTGTGTTAAGCAGTTGCGTGGTGGGTGGCGAAGCCGCCCGGATCACGTGTGTTGTCAGCCAGTACAAAGCTAGGGCGGTGAGCAAGCTACACACTTGCGGCAATGTATATTATGTAAACTAATAGGTGGAAGAAAAAAGCGATCAATCTGATCGCCCTCATCTGCTTGATCGCTTGAGTCCAGCCAGTTGTTAGTGGACCAGCCTGCCGTTTTTGTCCATCGTCACCAAGTCAAAGAAGGTGCTGCCTTCATGTAGCCTAGACGAGTAACGCACAGAAAACCCGCCCAGATCGAACCCTGAGTCCATGCTTTCGAGCGCATCGATGATGCCTGCCGAAGAGATGGTTTTGGCTCGTTTGAGCGCTTCAATCAGCACCCGGGCCGACACGTAGCCTTCAAAAGACCTGTAGTTGATGGTGCCGCCCGACCGCGCCATCGCCGCTTTGTAATCTTTGTTGATCTGTGAAAAGGCCCGATTAGGGTCCGGGAAAACCTGTGCGAACGCATTGCCCTGTACGCCGATAGCACCCAGTTTGGCAAAGTCAGCGTAGATATCTGCAATGGATGTTTGGTAGATCGTCGGTCTCGCCCTACCCGTATTGGTTGTCATGGCCAAAATTTCTTTGGTAAAAGCCTGACATGAGGCTGGATTGCAGAGCGCCAAAACAGCTGTGGGCTTGCTGTTTAGAATGGCGTCTGCTTGCGGATGCAGCTTGGTTTCCTTGCGAGGAAAACGCACCATGGCTACCACTTGGACTGCGGGCGTCTTTTTGACTAACTCGTTGATGAAATCAGACAAAGGGTTTCCGAACTTGTCATCCTGAACCAATACCGCAAGTCGTGTAGGGCTCATGGCCAATTGTTTGAAAATGCCTTCAATCTCTGTTCGGTACGCTGCGCGAACGGCAAATGTGAATTTGTTTTTGCGTACAGTATCAGCGCCTGTGATTGGTGCAATCAAAGGTATGCGGTGTGCCTCAGCCACCTTCATGACTGCCTCAGAGGGGTCGGTGCCGCGACTACCAAAAAGAGCGATGACTGCGTCTTTCTCGATGAGCCTCGTGGCGTTGGCTGCTGCTGCATCGGCGTTGAAGCCGTCGTCTAAGGTCATCAACTTGATGGGTTGACCATGTATCCCACCTGCGTTGTTGACCACAGTGAAGGCCGCACCCGCACCGGCGTTGAAATCCTTCATTTGCGCTGCTGCCATATTCGAAAAATCGGCTGTTTGCCCTATCCGAATTTCACTGGCGGCCTGAGCATGAGCGCCAGCCATGATAAGCAAAGCGGCTAATATGGTTTTCACAATAAATCCAAAATAACAAACACGATAAGCAGAAGGGCTCAAGGCAATAAAATCAACCAATGAGTCAATTTTTCATTATATGGTTTCCAGTAAGTGCTGCATCCGACAAAACGCCCCCTACATGAGGGGCTTATTTGTCAATTGAATCGACGCAATATGCATGGTCAACCACACCCTATCACCGCATCCACCCTGTACGCATAATGGGTTAGTTTTTCAGCAGCAGGGCTATCACCAAGACCTAGGGAAATCGACATAAAAATAATGCCCTGCCCGGCTAAAGTATCCTCTACGATTTGTCACAAGTGGCACAAGCCTTGCCTTTACTCAGTGAATCAAAAAGCACGCTGGATTGTTTGAAGTGCCTCTGTCGTCCCCTCCCCTTCAAGACCTTCGCATCGGCGCAGCACAGGCTAATCCGCAAGAGTCTGCACAGATCAACCGGCTGCTAGACAGCGGTGTTTTCTGGTTGCGTTTCCCTGCCTTGTTAGAGGCTAGGTTTCAACGCCATTGCGCGGCGAGGCGATCACGCGCCTTGTTTTACAACGGCATATTGGCATCCATCGCGTTCAACTGGCTCTTGTTCAGTGATTGGCTGCTGGTGCCTGATGCATTTGGACTGGCCCTTAAGCTACGCCTTCTTGTCTACACACCTCTCACGTTCATTGGCATGATCATGGTGCCCCGATTTGCCACCAATGCCGTACGCGAATGGATACCGAGCGTATGGGGGGTCGGCGCCTGCGCCATCAGCTTGGCTATATGCCTGTCCAGTCAAGATCCTTATGCGGGCGCCTATCTCGTTGGTATTGTGCCTATTTTGGTGTTTGCCAATTCAGTTGCACGCATGCGCTTCATGCCCGCGTTATGGATGAATGGCGCTTTGTTGGCCATGTACGGAGCGGGGGCTGTATCGTTCCCGAATGCGCCTGTGGCCGTGATCGTGCCAGCGACTTTGGTTGTTTTCTCGTCGATTGTTTTCACGCTATATGGCTGCTACACACTAGAGCGAGATGAGCGATACAACTGGTTGCTGCGCTTGCGTGAGCGCGCCTTGCTCCACGAATTGGAGCAAGCCAACTCGCGTTTGGATGCCATCTCACGCAGCGATATCTTGACCGATGTAGCCAATCGCCGTCACTTCGATTCGTATCTTCAACAAGTGTGGGCGCAGGCCAAAGAAGATGGCAGCGACATCTCTTTGATGATGATCGACATGGACCACTTCAAAGCCTACAACGAGCGCTACGGACACCCTGAGGGTGATGTCTGCCTTCAAGAGGTTGCCGTCACCCTCAAACGCCTTCTGCGTCGTCCTGGTGACTTGATTGCGAGGTACGCCGGCGAGGAGTTCATTGTCGTGTTGAAAGGGGCACCCCTGACCACTGCGGCCAGCGCGGCGGAGCGTGCGCGAAAAGGGGTAGAGCTCATGAACCGGCCGCATGCCACATCACCAACGCACTCGGCCGTTACTGTGAGTATTGGCGTGGCGTGTTTGCGACCCAATGCGCCCCATGCCAGCACAGCACAACTGATTTCAGCCGCCTCGGAGGCACTGCACCAAGCCAAGTCTCATGGGTGCAATCGTGTCTTTGCGTTTGGTACCAACCATGAGGGTGCTCAAGCATGACCCTCAATGATCCGCATTTTGATGATGAGCCTTTGATGAACCAAGTCAACGCCTCCCTAGAGAAGGGCTTCCCGCTGATGCGGTTTGCGCCTCAGCTCGAGAAGCGTTTCTTGTTGGATGCAGTCGATATGCGTCGGCAGCATTTCTTGATCAGCGGTTTGATTTCTCTGCTCATCTACAACGGTTTTTTGATCGTTGATTACTTGATGGTCAATGACGTCTTTGAGTTCGCTGTGCTGTTGCGTTTGTACCTGTTCACGCCCGCATCGCTTGTGCTGCTTTATGTCGGCACACGCAAAGATTGGAAGTTGATACGCAGCGTGCCGCCTATCCTGTACGAAGTCATCGTGCTGGGCTCGGGCTTGCTCGCAGCAGTCAGCGTGGCGCTCATCGTGGCCAAAACAAACAGTCCTTTAGTTCATTTTTATAACGTGGGTCTCTGCGTGGTCGTCATGTACGGGACCGTCGTGCAGCGGCTTCGTTTCTGGTTTGCCGTGTTCTTATCCTTGTCGATACTGCTTATTCATGTGATTTGCATTTTGATAATCAACCACTACCCTGATCGGTTGATGATGCCGATCACGTCCCTTCTTGCCTCGGTCACCTTGTTTTCATTGATGGCCAACTACGCCATGGAGCGCGATGAACGCAAACGATTCCTCCTGCGGCTGAGAGAGCACGGTGTGGTGCGCGAGTTGACTCGCGCCCATGATCGACTGAAAGCCTTGTCGCGTGTAGATGGGCTCACTGGCTTATCAAACCGCAGGTATAGCCTAGAACACCTCAGTCAGGTCTGGGAGCGTGCCCAGCATGACCAACAGCAGTTGAGTATGCTCATGGTGGAGATGGATCACTTTAAAAAGTACAGTGATCGGTACGGCATGCAAGCTGGAGATGAATGCTTGCGTCAAGTAGCCCAGGTTCTGCAAACCCATGTGCAGCGCCCGGATGACCTCATTGCGCGCTATGGCGGTGAGGAGTTCATGGTTATTTTGCCCCGAGCCGATGCAGACTACGCCCAAAAAATAGCGGAGCGCATTCGACACGCCGTGGAGCAGTTGAATCTGCGCCATGAGAGTTCATCAACGGCATTGGTGGCCACGGTCAGCATCGGCGTTGCGTCATGCAAGGCGGACGCCCTGCTGAAGGACACGGCCTTGTTGTCTTCTGCCAACCAAGCCCTTTTGCAGGCAAAGCGCGAAGGGCGCAACCGAACTTGCTCGCACAGCATTGCTGTAGCCCAATCGGTATCAAGCAGCAGCGCAGCAGGCTAACTCGGCGTAACAGGATCCAAGTGGGTCATCACATCCAGCACAGGCAGGTTGGCCATGACGCGGTCGCGCGCTGAACTGGCAATGTCGTGCCCCTGCCTTACAGACAAGGCGCCATCGACTTCAAGATGGGCATCCACCATGATCATGTCCCCCATCTTGCGGGTTCGCACATCATGAACGCCTTGCACACCAGGCGTCTGAACAAGGATCTCTTTGATTTGCTGGATTTGATCCTCAGATACGGAACGGTCCATCAAGTCATTGAGCGCATCCCACCCAAATTGCCATCCCATTTTGGCGACCAAAAACCCCACAATCAGAGCCGCCACAGGGTCAAGCAAAGGGTAGCCCATCAGGTTGCCAATGATGCCCAGCGACACCACAAACGATGACGCAGCATCTGATCTTGCATGCCAAGCATTGGCCACCAACATGCTGGAGCGCACGCGTTCTGCTGCAGCCAACATGTAGCGAAACAGCAGCTCCTTCGCCACCAGTGCTGCCAAGGCCACGTACAGTGCGATCGGTTTGACTTTGGGGATGAGGTCGGGGTCACCTAGCTTGTGCACGGCACTCCACAGCATGCCCGCACCGACAGTCAGCAGCAAAACGCCCAACACCAAGGACGCCGCCGTTTCATAGCGATGATGGCCATAGTGGTGATCATCATCAGCTTCTTTGCGGCTGTGCTGGTTGGCCAGCAGCACCACGAAATCGGCAATCAGATCGGACAATGAATGGATGCCGTCTGCAATCAAAGCTTGAGACTGCGCAAACACCCCGACAACCACCTGCACGGTCGTCAAGACCAAATTGACCGCCACGCTGACCAAGGTGCTGCGTTTGGCAACCGCGTGTCGCTCCGGCGTGTCTTGTTCTGGGTCGTCCTGCGGGGTGATGTCGATGTTCATCTTTGGATCAACCCAACCAGTCAATGTGGTGCCCCATCTTGCGGGCCTTGGTGTCTAGGTAGCGTTCATTCTCAGGTTGAACGTCACACTGAACGGGCACACGCTCTTCAATGTTGACGCCGTGTGCGCTGAGTGTGTCAACCTTGCGTGGGTTGTTGGTCATCAGCTTGACCGACGACACACCGAGGTGATCCAAGATTTGGGCCGCCACATCAAAGTTACGCAAATCGGCAGCAAAACCCAAGTGCTGGTTGGCCTCAACCGTGTCCATGCCTTGATCTTGCAGTTGGTAGGCTCGCAGTTTGTTGGCCAAGCCAATGCCTCGTCCCTCTTGACGCAGATAAACAACCACGCCACTGCCCTTCTTGCCGATTGCGTTCATGGCGAAGTTAAGTTGCGGGCCGCAATCACAGCGCAGTGAGCCGAAGACGTCACCGGTCATGCACTCGGAGTGCACACGCACCAATGCGCTGCCTACGACATCTCCCATGACCATGGCCACGTGCTCAAGGCCGGTTGAATTTTCACGAAACAGCTTCATGGTGAAACTGCCATGCTCAGTGGGGACGCGGGCTTCTGCCAGAAACTCAACTAAGGCTGCAGTGATGGGTGTGAGTGTGTCGTGTGGGGGCTTGCTGGCGGAATCAGGTATTGACATTCATTTTCCTCAGGGGCCCTTATTTTGCCAAATGCCAGCCGATTGTAGTTTCTCCTTGGCAAAAAGACCTTGGATGAAAAAAATGGCGCGGGGCTTGACGAGTCAGGCGGTTTGCGTGGACACTGCCAAACATGGACCTCACCTACTCTCTCAACCTACTAACGCTAGCCACATCCGGCTGGCAGCCCGGGTTGATCGTGTCTGACTGAGTCAGTCCTGAATCCACCTTCTCAACGCCAGCCAAGTCGCTGGCGTTTTGCATGGTGGGTTGGTTTTCAGTACACACCATCGTCAATCAGCATCACACCAGTCGGCTTGTTCCCCACTTCATGAGGAAAGCCCCCTGCCATGTCTATGCTTGTTGACCCCGCTGTTAAGTACCCACGCCCCGCCTCTTTGGCATTGCCTGACCGCACTTGGCCCCACCAAACGGCGCACCGCGTGCCCATTTGGATGAGCACCGATTTGCGCGATGGCAATCAAGCCTTGTTCGAACCCATGAATGGGGAGACCAAGCTGCGCATGTTCAAAATGCTGGTGGACATCGGCTTCAAGGAAATCGAAGTGGCGTTCCCAGCCGCGTCACGCACCGATTTTGATTTTGTGCGCACCTTGATTGAGGGCGGACACATCCCTGATGACGTCACCATTGAGGTGATCACGCAAGCGCGAGAAGACCTGATCCGAGAAACGTTTGAGGCCTTGCGCGGTGTGCCGCGTGCCATCGTGCACCTCTATAACGCCACCGCACCGGCTTGGCGCCAAACCGTGTTCGGCATGAGCCGCGCCGAGGTACAGCAACTCGCTGTACAGGGTACACAGTTGATACGCCAGTTGGCCGATGCACAGACCGAGTTTGGTACGAAATGGACGTTTCAATACAGCCCGGAGACTTTCAGCACAACCGAACCCGACTTTGCTTTGTCAGTCTGCAATGCCGTGATTGAGGCTTGGCAACCGACGGTTGATCACCCCATGATCATCAACTTGCCTGCTACGGTCGAGGCCAGCACGCCCAATGTGTATGCCGATCAAATCGAGTGGATGCACCGCCACCTGACGCAACGTGAGGCCGTGATTCTCAGTGTGCACCCGCACAACGACCGAGGCACCGCTGTGGCCGCTGCCGAATTGGCCGTGATGGCTGGCGCACAGCGCGTTGAAGGCTGTTTGTTTGGCCATGGCGAGCGCACCGGCAACGTCGACTTGGTGACCTTGGCGCTGAACCTCTATAGCCAAGGTGTGAGTCCGGGTTTGGATTTTTCAAACTTGCCTGCCATTGCACGTGCTGTTGAGCAATGCACCGCCCTGCCCGTCCACCCACGCCATCCCTATGCGGGTGATTTGGTGTTCACGGCGTTTTCTGGCTCACACCAAGATGCGATTCGCAAAGGTTTGGCTGTGCAGCAAACAGACGCGCCGTGGGCCGTGCCTTATCTGCCCATTGACCCCAAAGATATCGGCGCCAGCTACGAGGCGGTGATCCGCGTCAACAGCCAATCAGGCAAGGGTGGCATCACCTATTTGCTGGAGTCCACTTATGACATGGTGATACCCCGCCGTGCGCAAGTCGAGTTCAGTGGGATCGTCCAAGCCGAGGCTGACAGCACGGGCCGTGAGATGACACCGAGCGCTTTGTGGGCGTTGTTTCAGGCCGAGTACATGGCGACGTCTGGCCCATGGCAGCTCTTGCATCACCAAATCAGCGAGGGCACTGGGCAGACTCGTATCGATCTGGTGGTGCAGACACCGCAAGGCGAGCGACGCTTGCATGGACACGGCAATGGGCCGCTGGATGCCGCTTGGCAAGCCGTCCAAGCCTTGGGCCTGCCAGCCGGTGCGCAATGGCACGGGTTTGAGGAGCACGCCATAGGACAAGGTGCGGATGCCACCGCATTGGCTTGGGTCGAAGTCGGGGCCCCTGGCGTATCGACCAGCGTGTATGGCGCGGGCAGGCATCCGCACATGGTCAGCGCCTCTTTGCAGGCATTGGTGCAGGCTATCAACCGGTTGATCATTCAGGCTGCCAATTAGACAACTGGAACGATTTCTTCGGCTTGGCCGGGTGGGTGCGGCCAGGCTGACTGAATCGCTGCTTCAGTGCTGAGTTGCTCGCTTTTGCTTGGTCATGCAGGTCACGAGGAATAAGCCCAACAAAGCCAAGACCGCAGTTTGCGGCTCTGGCACGGCGGTTGATATCGTGAAGTCGTGACCGCTTGATCCAATCGTGTTCAGGCTGGCAATTGATGGCGTCAGGTAGTAGTGGGCAGAATGCCCGTAGTCTGCGAAGGCCGAATGCGCGACCGTGGCATAAGCAGAAACATAGGCCCCCACGTAAAGCATCGCGGAGACGCCCAGCTCACTGCCTACAACGGTGTCGAGCGACAAGTTGTACCAACCGACGGCATCTTTGTCTGCATTCCAGGACTTGATCGTGGTGGTTCCTTGAGCCACATTTGTCAGACGAGCCTCACTCAGGGCATAGGCTGAATAGGCTCCGCCGATCTCAAACGTTGGGCTCGACTGCGTGCCATTGACATAAACGCTCAGTGTGTATGTGACCGGTGTGCCAACGGCCAGCCCTGCGCCTGTTACAGCGATCGTGTCGTAAAAGCTAGCTAGTGCGGTACCCGTGGCGTAGCCGTTCCAAGGTGTGCTGGCGGTGTAGGCTGGATAACTGGCTTCGGCCCAGGCCTTTAGCACGCCTATTTGTCCTGTTGCCCCTGCTCGTGAGATGCCGCCGTTGGACACCTCAGCCACCTGTTCAATATGCGTGGGTGTGGCCGCTTGCGGATTGTTGATCCAGTCGTAATTGGCAACGTGCTGCACGCTTTCTGGCTGCGGGCTGATCACGTTGGTCGCAATGGTATTGACGTTGCCCGCCGATTGATAGGTGCCGGCCAAGGCCGAACTGCCGCCTGCGACGAACAGGCCGAGGACCAGCCAAGATTTGATGTGTAAATGCATTGCGTCTCTTTGGATGATGCGTGGTGCCCCTAGAGGCTAGCGACAGTGGGGAAGAACCACATTGAGGGTATGGGGATGCCTGGGTCAGCGCAATCCCTAGGATGTGGATTGCAAAAGATCAAAAGAGGTCCTGATCCAGATCAAGACAAGCAGCGCCATCCCCTTCGTTCATGCCAGCGTTCACCGGGTGGCCGCGCTGATCCAGCGATGGGTTCTGGGAACCCATCGCGGCTTGCTGTTTTACCGCTTGCTTCAGCAGGCCATGCAAACCAGCCCCTACACCTACACCTACAGCGACATCACAAAGGCTTCGCCCAAGCTGCCAGATAAGGTGCAAAGTACTGGTTATAAATCCAGCACTTTACCCAACGCATTGACACAGGCATTGCCCCCCACCCGACGCGCCCTTGGCTTGCTGGCCCTGCCCAAGCACGTGACTCAGTCTGTGTGGCATGGCGATGCCATGGGCCCAACTCACGCCATAGTCATACCCAGTGGGCATGATGCATTGGATGCAGAGCTCAGACCATTGTCCAGCCCTTCCACGAGCGCATCCAAGTCGATCAATTTGCCGTCGCCAGTGAACGTGTAGTGCCCGTTCAGCAGGATGTGGCGCCAGGCTGCCGGTGAGATTTGTGTGATCAGTGCCAGAGCATTGGCATTGCCGTAAATCTCTGGGGTTCCGGCTTAGACCCCCAATTAGCGCAAGCGCGTCCCCTGCGCCTCGGCTGTGGGCTGCAAACCAGGAAAGGCCACAGCGCAGTGAATCCCACCAGGCAAAAAACCTTTGGGATTAGCCAACTCCAAACGCACACCAAACATGCCACTGGCCGCATCAATGACCTTATCGACCACCGTCACGCGTGCTTGATAGTTGCCACTGAACCCGTCGGCGGTCAGGCCCACTTTGGTCCCCACGGTCACACGCCCGTAGGCTGACTGAGGCAGCACCACCTCGACCCTGAGTGGATTGATCTGTGCAAGCTTGAGGACTGGCTTGCGACCCGATCCGGCTTCAGCCAGTTCACCTACGTTCAGCAGCCGCTCCATCACCAGTCCATCGAAGGGACTTCGCACAGAGCGTTGATCAAGTCGCTCAACGGCATGCAGATGCTCTAGCCTGGCTTGCTCCTGGCTCTCCAGCATGTCCGTCAGATCAGATTGGGCCAGTCGCTTTTCTATTAGCGCCTCGTCGCGAGCCTGCTCTGAAATGAAGTGCTCTGCCAGCAGCTCTACGGTGCGGTCTAACTTTTTGGTCGCGAAGGCCAAGCGATCGCGGGCGGATGTGAGGCGCCCAATCATTTCTGAACGGTGTTTTGTCAACGCCACGTTAGATCGCTCCACGCCAGAGTTCAGCTCGAACAAGACCTGTCCCTTGCGAGTGGTGTCTCCGCGGTTCACATTGATTTTTTCGATCAAACCTTCCACGGGGCTGCGAATCTCCACCACCTGATTGGGCTCGATCAGACAGTCGAATCCTCGCGGCGCAGCAGCATGCGCTGACAAATTCAGCGTCGCCAACACACACCCAATCGAAGCCGCCATTGCAGTCAAAAAATTCACGTCAACATCTTTCATTCTTGAACACCTGAAAAGGCCAACCGTTGGTCGAGCCGCTTGTCCATTTTTTGCATCGCCCGCCTTGTCGCCGAGTCTTGCCACTGTGCGCGTGTTTGTGCCATGGCCCTGAGCACGGGCAGCCACCAGCGGCTTTGTGCCCCGGCCGCAGAAACCCAGCGGTGCGCCAAACCAAGCAGGGGGGCCGCAAATACACGCAACACCTCGTCTTCGAGCGACACGATCATTTCGCAACTACCAGGGTCACCCTGGCGCGCACCGCGTCCGATCAACTGCCTGTCGACACGGGCCGAGGAGTGGCATTCCGTCAAGATCACATGCAGACCACCACGCTCTGCCGCACCCGAGCCAAGACGGATGTCAGTGCCACGCCCAGCCAGGTTGGTGGCCACCGTCACACTGGACAAACCACCGGCGGCCGCAATGGCTTGCGCTTCGGCTTGGTCTTGTTTGGCATTGAGCAAAACATGCGTCACCCCGACCGTGTTCAACCATTCGCTGAGCTGCTCGGACGCCTCGACCGAGCGCGTGCCCACCAATACCGGGCGGCCCTGTTCCAGCGCGACCTCCCGGACCCGATCGGCCACGGCCTGCCATTTTTTCGCTGCCGTGGCATGCAGTTGCCCCGGTAGATATTGACGCAGCGGTGGCCGGTGCAAGGGAATGGCCACCGTGCGCAATCGATAGGTCGACCAAATATCGGCGGCGACCTCTTGGCCTGTGCCGGTCATGCCTGACAGCAGCATGTACCGCCGAAACAGCCGCTGATAGGTGATGCGTGCCAGCGTCACCCGTCGATCACTCAAGGCACAACCCTCTTTGGCTTCGATCATTTGGTGCAGACCGTTCTCCCACGAGCGATCGGCCAAGATGCGTCCTGTGAACTCGTCAACGATGCGCACCTTGTTGTCGGTGACCACGTATTGCAGATCGCGCTCAAACAGCAACAAGGCACTGAGCGCCTGATGAATCAGCTCATTGCGTGCGCGTGCCGATGCCCACACACCCAGTCGCCCTTGGGCAAAGTCGGCAACACATTGTTGGCCCATCGCTGTCAGCTCAACGCGACGCTCGCGGGTGTCCAACACATAGTCGATACCGTCCTCAAGCTCGCGAGCACATTCGATCGCGGCCTGGATCATCTCCGACGATTGATCACCGGGTGTCGTGGCCGACAAAATCAGCGGGGTTCGGGCCTCGTCAATGAAGATGCTGTCAGCCTCATCAACAATCGCGAAATGAAGTCCCCGCAATAACAAACGCTGCGCCCCGGCACCAACGGCGCCCAATGAATCCAAGGCCATCTGCAAACGCCCACCGCTGCGCGCCAAGACCAAGCGGTCCTTCAGGTAATCAAATGCCAACTCTTTGTTGGTGCAATAGGTGATGTCACACCGATAGGCCTCCCAACGTGCGTCAGGCAAGGTCGCGTTCACCACGGTTCCAACCGTCAACCCCAGAAACCGATAGATCGGAGTCATGGTCTGCGCATCACGGTCGGCAAGGTAGTCGTTGACCGTAACCACATGCACAGGCACACCCGCGAGTGCTGCGACGCCAACGGCCAGCGCAGCGGTGAGGGTTTTGCCTTCGCCCGTGGCCATCTCGGTCAAACTTCCCTGCAGCAGCGCCCATCCGCCCATCATCTGCACATCATGAGGACGCTGCCCCAGCGTTCGTGCGGCCACTTCTCGCAGCAAGGCCAGCCCCTGACCCACCAGCGCTGGCGTCAAACCACGGCGCCTGAGCAAGGCTCTGAGCTGACGGGCATGCGCCGTGAGCCCATCATCGGTGGCCGCCAAGTAGTCAGCCTCATGGCGATTGGCCAGTGGCAGGAGGCGCCGCAAAGCCTCAGCAGGATCGCGCAGGCGCTTGGCCACAGGACGCCAGACACGGTCAATCAATACATCGGCAGCCTGGTCGTGCCAAGCGGGCGTGTCTTCCTGGCGCTCCAAGTAGGCACTGAAGGGCGCACATTCGCCAGCGACCGAACCGACCCTTCGCCTAGACATGGAAGTGACTCAAAAAGACCGGCCTCAGGCGCCGATACCATTGGACCCCGAGCGGCTCCTTGACATGCTCAAAGCGAACAAACACCCGTCCCCCATAGAGCGAAATTCCGTCCGGCGGCAGGTCAATGTCCAATTGAAAGGTGTGCTTCAATGAGGTGAGTCCTTTGGAGTCCCGCGGATCAACCGCAATTTGACCGCCCCCCTCCATCGACAAAGCACGACTGGGCAACTGAACCGCCCCCCCAGGAACCTCTCTGATGATGGACCCGGTCACCACCTCATCAATGCGATGGGCTTGGCGCAACTCAACACGTTGCGTGGCTTGGCGCACGATGTCGACCTCTCCCTGCTGAATCACCACGCGAACGACCGGCCGAACCTTCTCAGTGACATAGCCAATCAACTCGCCCTTGCGGTAGAAGCGCCCGGGCATGTCAACCGCCTGCGGCAACACAAAGCGGCCATCGCCAGGGCTGAGAACGACCAGGTTGTTGACCCGCTCCCTGAGGCGATCCAAGTTAGATTGTTCACGATTCAACTCGTCGCGATCAAGTTCAGCAGCAACCCGGTCCTCTACAAAGAGCGAGTCGTAGCGGGCTTTCAGCTCGGCCACTTTGGCCTCGCTGCTCCTGAGTTGAGCCTCCAGCGTCGGATCAACGCTTTCTACCAAAAGGGCCCCTTGGTGTACCAACCGGCCGGGCTCGACCAGCAGCCGGGACATGAACCCGTCGGCACCCGCTCGCACAATGGCTTGCTCTGGCAGCCAAACAATGCCTTCGGCCTGTGTGCGAAAAGGCATTGGAACCAATGCAATAAAGCCAAGCAAGGCACTCAGCACGCCTGCCGTTGTCCAGTAAGCACGGGTGCGAACGCGGCTCAGCGACGGGCTGCTGATCAGGTGGCTCGCCAAGCGAAATACAGGCACCACCAGGGACATCACAAACGCCCAGATCGCCAGCAAGGCGCCGATCACAAAGAACTCACCCGCAACGAAAAGAATGATGGTGATGCTGACCACGGTTCGGTAGATGAAGGAGGCCGGGGCGTAAAACAGGAACCATGCACGCTCGCCAGGACTCTCGTGCGTGGCCTCATCAAGGGGAACGCCAAATAAATGCCGCTCAACCAAGGATCCAATGTGGCGATTGGCCCTGCTGGAGAGGTTGGGTATTTCGATCAGATCGGCCAGGATGTAGTACGCGTCGTAACGCAACAGCGGATTGCCGTTGAAGATCAATGTCGACACACCGGCCACCAACATGGTGTTGAAGGCCATGGAGCGAAGCAGACCTGGCTCAGCCAACAGCCAAAGGTACATGGCCAAGGCCGCCACAAACACCTCCACCAACATGCCCGCAGCCCCGACCAGTGCACGGTCTCGCTTGCTCCTGAAAGTCGTCGCCGATGAAGCATCCACATAGGGCACCGGCATGAACATGAGCAACATGATGCCCATTTCATGGACCTCACCGCCGCGCATTTTGGTAGCGATTGCGTGGCCCATCTCATGCAGCACCTTGATCAGCGGAAACAAGAGCAACAGCATGAAGAGATTGTTGGTGGCCAAGATGCGGTCAGAGACATTGCTCGTCAACTCGGACCCATGCCGCAGCGCCAGCAGCGCCGCCGGGGCCACCACCATCAACCACATGAGCCCCCCCCAACGGTTCCACAGAGGCGCCACGAATGGCCGCAATCGATCCAGCATGCGGTTCGGATCGATCAAGGGCCATTTGATGGACATTGGATTGCCGATGGACTGACGGGTCTTGGCGCGCTCTTGGCGCTGAGATCGCATGAACAGCTCAGAGACATCAGGAGAGACATCACACTGCATCAAATCCGCCGAGTGCAGCTGTCCGAGCAGGCCGATCAACTCGTCCTGCGTCGGGGCGCGCTCACCCAGCCGTCGGTTGGCGATCTCCCACAATTCACCCACACTGCGACTGCCATTCATGCCGTTCAAGATCAAACGCGCGGCAGGCGTGAAGCGGTGGGTTCGGCCCGAGGCCGGATCGGACATGACAAACCACACCTGCCCTCGGTAGCGGTGTCGGTACAGACAAACATGCGGACGCAATCGCGGCTTCAAGCCTTCAACGCGGTACCACGACGAACTTAAAAGTGTTCCTGCCATGGTGAGCGCTCAGGCCTTGCCTGTTTCAAATTGGCGGCTCATGGCAACCAGGTCCACAGAGAAATTTTCAACCACTCGACCAATGAATGTGTCCAGATCCAAATCAACCGATGCCGGCCCGCTGATATCTTCCCGATGCCCTCCATGCCCGGACGCAAACGCTTGACGCCACCTTCCATGCGCGCTTCGACACGAAAATAGTTGCGTCCATCCTCAGCCACTGCCACAGGAGTGATCTGTTTGACCGTGAATTTAAATTGCTCGCCAGGGATGCCTGACAGCACCAAATCACCCGTCTGCCCATTCACGATACGACCAATTTCGCGCTCATCCACTTGCAACACCACTCTGAAGGCATCCAAAGGTGCGGTCTCAAACAGCACTTTGCCTTGCTCAACGGGCGTGCCGATCAATTGCCGCAAATCACCGGCAACGATCACACCATCAAAAGGCGCCAACAGTTTGGCGCGGGCCAAACGGTCTTCAATGAGCTGCAACTGTGCATCGGCCTGATCGGCTTGTGCGTTGAGCACGTTCATCGAAGCACGCTCGTGGTTGGCTTGGGCTTGTCGATGCTTGCGCAGATACTGTTCACGCTCGGCAGTCCACCTCGCCTGCTCGACTTTGAGGTCCCGGTCCTCCAGCCGCGCCAAGAGCTGGCCTTTCTGAACCAGGTCACCGGCATTGACATACGCTTGCGCGATATAGCCATCGAAGGGCGCTGCTGTGGCGCGTTGCACTTCGCCTTCAACTAATGTTTTAGCGACCACCCGGTAGTCGCCCGTCGCCAAGCTGAGCACGATAAGCACCACGCACACCACCATCGCCACCAACTTGACGCCACCGTGACGGGGCCCGAACAAGGCACGCAGGCCGTCGCGTGACGTATCCAAACCCCGTTGTACGGCGCCCCGCTCGTTGTCGCGTTTGAGAGCAAGAATGGGCCCCAGCAAAACACCCAACACCTTGCCTGTATGGCGCTCAGAGGCATCAAAAGCGGCACCACTGTTGCGCTCCAAGGTCAGCACGCCGATGTTGCGCCCCTCATTCACCAGAGGAACGGACAGCACGCCTACTGCACCGGATTCATCCGCCAAGGCCGTCTGCCCGGTGGCAATGAGGGCCTCATCGCCATGCGCCGGGTGGCACAAGGGCTCTGCCGCGTCCAATACTTCGTCCATTGCTTCGGCAATGAGGCGGGACAAATTAGCCCTCGGATCAAAATTGGCCGTGTTTGAAATCACCTCAACCTTGACCAACCCCTCATGCTCAAAACCAAGACTCACGCGCTCGCAAAACCATTTTCTTGCCAGCTCATTGACCACCACCATGGCGCATGATTTGAAGCTCCGCTCTTGCAGTGCGCTCGCCATCAGTGCATTGGACAGCGTCACCAGTTCGAGCCTTTGATCCCGCTCTTGGTGCCCTTGTTGGCGAAACAAATCCACCAACCACGCATTGCCCCAATGGATCAGCCTCAGCGCTTGCTGCAATTGCTCATCCGGGCGTGTCGTGATGTCCAGAACCACCACCGCTTTGAGCTCACCTGAGACCAACACAGGGCAGGCCAGGTAGGCACCAGCGCCAATCGCCTGACCGGGCTGACCAAAGTGCCGCGCCACGGTTCCTTTGCGCTCGCCCAGCGACTGCTTGGCCACCGGCCCTAGGTAGCTCAGATCTCGCCCATGATCAGGCCACGCAGCGGCTGGGACGAAGGTGTTTTGCTGATCAGAGGCGACCAGCAACAAACCGCCCGTCACACCGCCAATCTGCGCGCACAAGATAGATAGCCAACTAGAAAAGAACTGCTCTCGGGATTGGCCCGCGCCAAAGCCTGACCAATAGGCTCCGACGGCGGGGCCGACTTCTGAATGAATGCTCATCTGTTACTGCTTAATCGCCGATCTGAAAACTCGCTCTGCATCAATGGAAACTTTCTGTTGCGGCGCCAACCTGTGGTGTGATCACGCTGCCGAGCGTTTGCACGCCCTGAGTCATGACCATCCACTCATCGGCCCCGAATTTGGCCATGGTGTCGTTGAGCTGGGCTTGCGCCGTGGCCAGATCTGCACTCACCAAGATATCAGAACCATAGGTGGTGACGGTGTTGGTGCCCACACCACCGTCAACGGTGTCTGAACCCGCCCCCCCGTAGACCACATCATTGCCCGCATCACCCTTGACGTTGTCATTGCCTTGTTGACCGTACAGGTGGTCGTTACCGTCACCACCCGTGATGGTATCTGCATCCGTCTTATAGGTTTTCAAGAATCCATAGAGCGAGTTCGCCAGCGTGTTTTGCTGCAAGAAAGGCAGGTCAAAGGTGGCTGGGGTACTTGGCAAAAATGCCACCGCCATGGCCATCATCGACTGGCTGTCACCCAGCACGATGTCATCCCCGGTGCCGCCGTCGATGGTGTCATTGCCCGCATTGACGCTCAAACCCTCAAACAGCCCACCGCGCTGTGCGTAGCCACTGTGGATGGAGAAGTTATAACGGTAGCTCCCGTTGGCGTAGTCAGAGGCCTGCTTGCAGATGACGTAGGCTTCAACGTCGTTCACGATGCGGGCCGCATTGGCCCCAAAGTTAACGGTGCTGGCACCCACGGTCAGCGTCGGCTTGGCCACCACGGCAAAGTCCCCAAAGATCAGGTCATTGCCCGCGTCGCCCTTGATGTTGTCATTGCCCAGGTTCAAATCGTAGGCATAGTCTTTCGTGATGCCGCCTAGCTGGAAGGATGAGAAGTCCACAGGGCCCCACAAGGCGATGGCTTTTCGCAGATGGTGTTGCTCGTTATGGCAGTTGAGTGCCAAGGACTCTGTCAGGCTGTTTTGCGACAGTGCGGTATTGACCCCCAGCACCGTGAACACATTGAGCTGACTGCATTGGCCCATGAAGCTGAACTTCGTGCTGCCCAGCAGTTCGGTCAGGAACATCGCTTGATCACCCACCACGGTATCGGTGCCATCACCGGCAGCGATCGTGTCATTGCCCACATAGAGGTCGTGGTAATCAGGGTCCGAGTTCAGAACAGCGGGCTTGATGCGGATCACATCGTCCAAAACCTGATGGTGAACCTCATGAACAGCGTGATTGAAGTCGTTCAAGACCACCTTCATGTCCCGCAGGGCTTGATGCTCTGCCAAGGCCTTTTGCGTGCGTTGTGCATCGGTCAAGGTCATATCGACATTGAAGGAGGTGAGCATCACGGTCTCATCACCGACGATCAGGTCATTGCCCGCACCGCCCTTGATTTGATCGGCCCCAATGACCACATCGTGTACGCGCGTTACGGAGTGCGTCTGGTAATACATCTGGCTTTGGTCCAAAGCCAGATGTGTCAGCCCGTACTGAATCTCACGAACATCGCTTTCGATGCCAGCACGTGTGTCGTTCATGACCGAGAAGTCGGTCTGAGGCACCGTGGTGATGGTGACGTCATCGCCAAAGATCCAGTCGTTGCCATCGCCGCCATCCAAGCTGTCGCCAGCGGCCAAGACGTCTTTGTGGTTGACAATTTCAGGTACCACGGTAGCAAAGACTTCAAGCTGTGCGCCATCCGTGCGCTTGATGCTGCCTGCGCCCAGGCGTTGCTCCATTTCTTGAACCGTGCTGGCCTTCTGGCTGCCCAAGCCCAGTTGGAAGTCTTCAACCGGACCCAGTGACATCATTTCAGGCTTGATCGAGATCGTAGAGGTCACGACCTTGCCCATGTTGCCGATGTCCAGCTTGGCATCGACCGCTTGTGTGCTGTTGAGCAGGCGGATGCCTTGTTGCACATTGGGCAGGTCAGACGCGTAAGGCGCGGTGTTGATCAGCCCATCGCCGAACAGCACGTCGTTGCCTGTGCCGCCCAGCAAGGAGTCTTGCCCACGCTGGCCGATCAGGAAGTCGTCACCATCGCCACCGTCCATGTTGTCGTTGTTGGGGTTGACCAAGTCAATCAACAACATGTCGGTGTCCCAGGCGCCGTTGTCGCTGTTGAGCGACTTGGAGCCATCGGCCTTGTAAGCCCCGGTCAGCAAGATCTTGTCAGCGGCCAACAACTTCTCGGCAATGGCAGGGTCGTCCGTGCGGAACGGTGTGCTGTCCATGTCGATCTTGCCGGTGACCGTGCCGACATCTTCTAGGAAGATGTCACGGTGCCATGAGCCATTGGTGTTCAAGCGTGCAGAACCATCGGCATTGAAGGTCTTGAACAAGTAGCCAACGTCTGCAATGAGGTAGTCATTGCCAGCGCCGCCAGTGAGCTTGTCGTCGCCCAGTTCGCCGATCAGTTCGTCATCGCCGAGGCCGCCGTCGAGCTCATCGTTGCCACGTTGGCCGTGGATGATGTCCTGACCCGCATCGCCAAAGATGGTGTCATTACCGCCAATGCCATCGGCATCGTCAAAGCGCTGGACATCACGAATCGCTGCCGAAAACTGGCCGCTGTAATGCGCCCACTGCTCTCCAGCCACGAGGCTGTTGAAGCGGGTGATCACGCCGTTGTCGCCCAAGACAACATCCGCCCCATCGCCACCGTAGATCAGGTCGTTGCCGTCGGCCCCGCCAATCACGTTGTGGCCGCCGGTGATGTCGTCATCGCCTGCGTCACCGTACAGCGAGTCATCGCCTTGCTGGCCTAGGATGATGTCATCGCCTGCACCGCCATGGATGACGTCATTGCCACCCAATGCAGCACTGACTGCATCCACCGAGGTAGTGCTGGTCTTGCCGGCTACACGGGTGATTTGCGCCTGGTCACCCAAGATGATGTCATCGCCAGCGCCGCCATCGATCTGGTCGGCGCCCGAACCGCCCACCATCACGTCATTGCCGTCATCGCCAAACAATTGATCGGCTAGGCCGGTGGCGGTTTGGGCAGAGGTGGCGGTGATGCTGCTCAGGTTGAGATTGAGCACGTTGATGGCGTTGAGGGTGGCTTTGTCACCAAAGATGAGGTCATCGCCTGCGCCGCCAGACAGGTTGTCCGCACCCGCAGTCAGTGCATCGGCCGTTGTCGTGTTGCTGGTTGAAACGTTGACCAGTTGGTAGACGCCATTCAGGCCGGTATCACCCAGGATCAGGTCGTCCCCGGCACCACCGATGATGGTGTCGTTGCCGCCACCGCCCAACAGCACGTCATTACCCTGCCCGCCCTTCACGACGTCGTTGCCCGCGCCGCCGTAGAGCATGACGCCCGACAAGCTGGCCGAGGCATCGATCTGGTCGTTGCCGGTTTGGATAAAGGTGTAGGCGCTGTCGGTTGTGACGCTGCCAAACTGCGCGGTGTAAGCCCCGCCGTCTTGCGCGCTGTCACCAAAGACCACCAGATTGGTGCTGGTGCCGTGGCCCAGCACCGTCAGGCTGTCATCACCACCACCACCGTAGACATTGGCCGCCAAGTTGTTGGCGGTGTTTTGGACGGTGAAGGCATCGTTGCCCTGACCCAGGTAGATGTCGAGTTGGTCCACATTGCTGTATGCCACGCTGGATTGCATGCCCAGGCCACTGAGGTTCGTCGCGCTCAAAGTGCCGGTTTCATTGGTCACACTGCCATCATCAAAAACGCGAACCTTGTCTTGGTCTGCTCCGGATGATGCCCCACTGAGGGCGCTGGCATCACCGTTGATCACCACGCCACCGTTGAAAGCCGTCAGCGTGTGGTTGGTGGCGCCGACATTGAAGACATCGTTGCCGGCACCGCCCGCCAAGGTCGTGGTCATGTTGATCTGACTGCCTTGAACAGCAAAGTTGTCAGTGCCACCTGCACCGTCCACCAACACGTTCTCGACCCCGATGAGGGTAGACGAGAGCCCATTGATGACCAGGCTGTGATCCGTCAGGGTGACGTTGTCACTGTCTTGAGTGCCGATGACATTGAACTGATCCGAGCCGCCCACCATGTTGACCCAAACGCTGTCAACATCGCTGCGGTTGAAGGCGTGCGTTTCAAGCGTGCCGTTGGGGAAGTCGGCCTTCACGGTCAGTGCGCCGTTGCTCGACAGGGCCATGGTGGCCGTGTCTGCGTTGCCGGTGCCAACGATGTACAAGATGCGATCACGCAGTGCCACGCCACTCAAGAAAGCGCGCGACGTTTGCGCCACCACACCACCATCATCGTCGACCACACGGACATCAATGTCGTAGATGCCCGGCACGTCGTAGAAGTGCTGGAAGCTGAAGTCGCCACTGGCCGTGAGGTCCAGCGTCTCGACGTGACCGTCTTGCCAGCTGACGGTCACCTTGTGGGTGTCTTGCGAACCGACGTCACCGATGTTGCCCGTCAACACCACCGCAGCACCTGGCAATACGTTGCCAGGAACCGAGGCGTTGTTGTTGAAGCTGGCAAACACTGGCGCGACGTTGGCGACCGTTATGACCGTGGCGGTCAAGGTCACGGGATGACCTTGGGCGTCCGTGAAGGTCACGGTTTCAGCCACGCTGAGTGCCGTGCTGGCGCCGTCTGAGTCGGTCGCGACCAAGCTGACTTGGTAGTGGTCGACAGGCGTTGCCGTTGGGTTGTCATCCAAATAGAGGTGCGTTGCAGTGAAGGTGCGCGTGGCGGTATCCACCGTGGCCGCTGAAGAGCTGCCATCGCCCCAATCGACCATCACCGCTTGGGTGTCGCCATGGCCGGGATCGAACAAGGCCCCCGTCAAGGTGACTTGGTCGTTCTCGTTGATGGCGGTGCGATCGAAGGCATAGCCTGCAAAGGTGGGCGCCACATTGTTGACCAGCACCGTGGTGCTGGCTTGTGCGCTCACGCCGCCGTCGTTGTCATGCGCAACTGCAGTGATCACAAAACCATTGGCAGACGAGCTGTCAAGGTATTGATGTGATGCGGTGAATTGGCGGGTCGCCGCATCAACCGTCACCGTGCCAATTTGGCCATCACCCCAGGCGATTTGTACGCTGTGGGTGTCCAAAGTACCGACGTCGGCAATGGAGCCCACAACCGTTGTCACCCCGCCTTCGTTGATGATGGATTGGGTCACACCAAAGCCGTTGATCGCAGGTGCCACGTTGCTCACGCTGACCGCCGTGCTCAAACTGGCACTGCTGCTGGAAGCATCGGTGGCCAGCACGGAGACCGTGTAGGCATTGTTGCCGTCCAGGTACTGGTGGCTCAGCTCGAAGTGCTCTGTACCTGCGGCCAAGCTATAGACCTCTGCCTGGCCATCGCCCCAGGTAACGTTCAAGGTCAAGGCATCTTCAACACCGGCGTCATGCACATCGCCGCTGAGGTAGGTCAAACCGTTTTCAGTCGTGTTAGTGATCGCCAGATTGGACAAGACGGGTGCCGCATTGGCCACGGTGACTTGTTTGTTCAGCGCGTAGGTGCCATCTTCGTCCACAGCCGTCACCGAGACGTTCATCGAACCGTCTTGAACAAAGCGGTGGGTGGCCTGGGTGGGCGTCCCGAAATAGGCATCGCTCTTACCGTCGCCCCACTGAACAATCCACTGCGACACGGTGTCGGTACCAGGGTCTACAGCGCTCAGGTTCAAGGAATAGAGCGCGCCCTCTGTGCTGGTAGCCGCGCCGGTGGCCGTCAGGGTCGGCGCTAGGTTTTGTACGTTAACCAGGGTGGTCAGCAGCGTGCTGCCGCCATCCTTGTCTTGAACCTTGGCGCGGACGGTGTATTGACCATTGTCGGCCACGTAAGCGGTCGGCACAGTGATGCTCGATTGCGTCGAGCCCACCACATCAAAGACACCATCGTTGTTGAAGTCGTAGCTGTAAGTGAACCCAGCTTGCTCGTCGGCTGACGATGCATCATGGGCACCCGTGATCGACAAGGTGATGGTTTCACCTTCGTTGACCATGGCAACCGTTGGCGACATCGTGGCCGTGGGCGCCACGTTCTCAACCGTGTACGTAACCGCACCGCTGGTCAAAGTTTTCGTGCTTCCTAATGCTGGGTAGGCATATTGGGCACTCACACTGACTTGGTAAGTGCCGCTGTCATTGATGCCCAGGGCTTGCAGTTGAGCCCAGTTGAGCGTCAAAGCATTGCCCTGACCATCAGCGGCAATCGAGGTGCCGTTGATGGTCCAGGTCATGCTCAAGGCATTGGCTGGCGCATTGGCGCTGAAGGTGATGGCATCGCCTTCTTTGGTCGGTGCCGCCGTGGCCACCGTCAAATCAGCGTTGGTCAACGATGCCAATACCGTGTGTGCCGAGGCCGTGGTCGCGCCATCTTCATCAACCGCTGTCACCAAGACAGCGTATTGGTTCTGACTTGAATACACATGGCTTGCGCCGGATGCACCACTGCCCAGCACCTCAAGTTGACCATCGCCCCAATCCAAACGCCACTCTGTGACGTGGTCGTTGCCGGGGTCCTTGGCCGAGAAGCTGACCGTGTAGGGATTGCCCACATGCACGTTGCCACTGCCAGAGACCGTGAGGGTCGGCGCCACATTGTTGATGGTCAATGTGACCATCTTGGTGGTCGAGAAATCGCCGGCATTGGTGGCCTTCACGGCCAGCTGATAGGTGCCGTTGTCGCCCAGGCCCAAGTCGGCCAGTTGATCCCAGGTCAGCGTCGGATGGGTGCCGGTGGCGTCACCGAAGACGCCGTCACCGTCCAAGTCCCACAGCACATCGCCCTTGAGCGCATTGCCGATGCCCAATGGCGTCACGTTCACCGCCAAGTTCACACCCTGGCCCTCAGCGATGGCATAGGGTTGGCCGACGAAGTCGATCACGGGGGCTGCGATCACTTCCAGGTTGACGTTAGCGTAGCCCAGCGATCCATGACCATTGACGTTGATGGCACCACTGGTTGGTGTGACAGCATCCCACACGTAGTTTGGTCCATCCTCAGGATGCCTGTTTTCCGGGTCGAACTGCACAGTGTCTTGCGCAGGATTCGCCTGGTTTCCTGTCACCGTGACAGAGGCTGTCTGGTCAACAGTCGCCCCGGCCACCTTGATGAGGTCGGCATCGTTGCCGCCATTGATCTGCGTCGTGCTGCCGGCCCCAACGGACAAGAGATCGACCACGTCGACGTCGCCACCGGCATCAACGCTAAGGTTCGCACCTGCCGTCAACAAGGCAATCTGAACGATGTCATTGCCACTGCCTGTATTGACCTGCGTGGCGGCTGATGCATCTTGCAATGACACCAAGTCTTTGCCGGCACCTGTGTTGATGCTGAGCGCACTGACCAAGGCCTGCGGTGCGGCCTTCACCACGAGAGTGTCTTCCCCACCTTCCGTTGAAACAGTCAGTGCCTCGACACCGCTGAAGCGTGTCTGCAGCACATTGGCTTGCGGCAGGCTACGGTTATACGAGAGGTCCTGGAAGGACACCAAGCCACCCAAAGCACCTTGGTCGCCCAAAGTCGCCGCATAGACGGTTGATCCGCTCGGGTCGGCCAACAGCGCAGTCGGCGTCACGAAATGACTGGTATCGCCCACGTTGTTGCGCAGCAGTTGCATGAACTGCAGCTTCCCGCTGGTTGCGTTGCGCTCAAACACGGCCAAACCATCACTGCCCGCGCCACTGGCGTACACATAGCGGCCATCGTTGCTGACCATGAGGTCGCTGACACCCAAGAGGCCCCGCACGCCGTCTTGGCCGTTTTGCAGCAGTTGCTGTTGGGTCAGCGCTCCGTTGTTCAATGCAAACACCGCCACCGTGTTTTCAGTGGCGGACGCCACATAGACGGTGCTGCCGGTCATCGCCACCGAGGTCGCGGCCTTCAGGCCAGTGGTGGCGCTATTGATCTGATCAACGACTGCAAAGTTGTTTGCAACGTTCAACACTGCCAAGGAATTAGTGGCTGTGTTGATCACTGCCATGCTTTGGCCATCGGTGGCCAAAGACATTTCAGTCACACCTTGAGACCAAACACGCGTGCTGCTGCTCAACACACCTGTCCCGCTATTGCAGTTGTATTGGTCAATGCCAGAGGCACCAGCAACATACAGCTTGCTGCCATCTTGGTTGAACAACAGGGATGAGCCATTGTTGGCCGCCACGGTGCTTTGGAACTTCAAGTTGCCCAGCGTGTCACGGCTGAAGATCGCGATTTTGTTGTCGGAATCGCCCATGACGTAGACGTGTTTTCCGTCTTTGGCGACGACCACATCAGTGGCACCACCAAGGCCATGAATACCGTTCAAATCATTCTTGAAATATTGACGTTGCGACCCATCCGCATTCAAGACCATCAAGGCGCTTTGCGCTGTGTTGACGGCGTAAATTTGGTGACCCACCGCGCCAACTTCCGAGTTGATCGCCAGCGCGTCCATGCCCTGTGAATAGGTATTGACGTCAGGGCGAAGATCCGCATTCAAGGTGATGTAGGCCGCACTTCCATTGCTCAACGCCACGTTGTTGATGTTGTTCACGGTCCCACCGATCGAGGCATTCACATGAATGTCGGTCGGCTGTCCATTGGTTTGTTTGCTGGGCACCAAAGTTGCCCACACCTGATGTGCTCCCAAACCTTGAATGACTTGATAGCCACCACTACCGCCAAACAAAGCGTTGGTGTTCGCACCACCGGACAATAATTGCGTTTGGTACGCTGAGTTGGCACTGCCATTGACCGTGATACCCAACTGAGGATTGCTCAGGGTGGTATCCGTCAAATTGACAAACAACAGCATGTCGTAATTGACATAGTCATCTTGCCCTGCGATCGGGCCCACATCCAGCCGGACCACCGCCGCAAAGGCATTAGACGGCATGGCGTTCATGTTGGCAAGATTCATGATCGCCTCTAACGAGACGCCATTGAGCAGGCCAAAGATATCGGCACCGCCCATCAACCCAGCAATGGTTGGTGTGTCTTCAAGAATTGCCGGGGCATCCGATATAAATACGTTGTCCGACTTGAACCCACCTGCAGCTGATGCAGTTAGATTGCTTCCATTCAACACAGGTGTTGATAACGCCGTGTTGCTTCCGATGATGAACCGGCCCTGCGCGCCCGTCGGGGCGCCTCCAGCGCCAGCGCCCCCTGTGGTGGAGACGGATGCCGTGGCATCAACCTTCACACCCGTTCCATACAGCTTGATGGTGCCTCCAGCACCACCTGCGCCGCCTGCGCCACTGCCTCCGGCAGCGCCTGCGCCGCCAGCGGCCCCGTCACCTCCTTGGCCTCCATTGCCACCCGTACCGCCCGGAGCCACACGCTGTGACCCTTGACTGCCATCAGAGCGGCCACTGTTGTGGTCTGCATTTGCGGCACCGACCGTGCCGACGGAGCCACTGCCGCCAGCATTCCCGCCGTTACCACCTACCGCGAGCAAAGTGCTGTGATGGCCGATAGAGATATCCCCCAGCGCCACAAGTTCAAACGCGCCACCGCCGCCGCCGCCCGCGCCTCCTGAAGCACCAGCGCCACCACTGGCGCCACTGCCACCGTGACCGCCGTGACCGCCCTCTCCACCAGCGCCTCCCGCCTCAGCGGCCCAGAAGAAAGGCAAGAACCAACCGCCGCTCCCGCCGCCGCCGCCGCCACCGCCCGCGCCTCCGCCACCGCCACCAGAGCCGCCGGAGCCCCCGCCGCCGCTACCACCCGCACCGCCGCCTCCGCCGCCGGAAATGGTCAGCGTGCCCGATGTGTTGATAAGCCCGGCGCTGCCCCTACCGCCCGCGCCACCTGCATTGCCTGACTGTCCCGCAGTCGCGTCTGAGCCATCACCACCGGCATTCCCTGCACCACCGGAACCGACTCCAGCGCCGGCTCCGCCGTTGCCGCCACTGGCGCCAGATCCAGCGCTCCCACCGGAGACAGCACTGCCACCAGCGCCAGCAGATCCACCCGCCCCCGCCGTGCCAGATGCGTTGATCCCATTGGTGCCAGCCGAACCGGCTGACCCTGAACCTCCACGGCCGCTTGATCCGCCGCCAGCGCCGTCTGGGCCACTGTAACCACCATAGCCACCGGTCGGGCTGACATAGTCGCCCCCAGCACCACCGGCGCCACCGTTGCTCGATAGGCCGCTGTTGCTTCCACCGCCGCCGCCACCGCCACCGCCACCTGCCGAGCCGCCAGCAAACGCGCCCCCGCCATTTCCGCCACCAGCTCCACCCACATTGCTGTTAGCAGAGAAGTTGAAATTGACGTTGGCACCGACTGCAATGTTGCCTGCGGAGAACAGTGAGAGACCGAACTTCGACTTATTGGCTCCGTCAACCCGAATACTCGCGCCATCAAGAATCACAACATCACCGCCGAAGCGGAACTGAAGGATGTTGTTGGTCACTTGAGCCTGTACCACCACGCCATTGATGTTCCCGCCATTACCCACCGTATTGATCGTGAGTGCATCGGCGTTGATGACAATAGTGCCGCCCAAGGTCGCCGTTTTTGTGACAGCCACTGGCGTAGCGGTGCCCTGCGAAAAGACCTTCCCAAAAATGTTGTCGACCGCCAAATTACCGGACACCCACGACACAGATTTCACGCTGGCAAATTCGCTGTCGAGTTCAAAGCGTTGAAAGCCTGCATTGCCCTTCACCAAGAAGGTCTGAGTCACATGGATATCTTGCATGGTGACCGCGCTCACCACCACCGATGTCATACCCGTTGTAACACTAGCAAATTCAAGGCTGTAGAGCCCGAAGAGATTGCCCGGAGTACTTGCCCTCAGCGTGAAGCGGTCGCTGGCACTGATGGACTTAACCGCCGTGCTAATGCTGTTGTCCACAACCAAGAAGCCATTGGATGACAGAGTGAGTTCACCGTCTTGGTAAGCGGTTTGGCTCGAACCAATGGACGATTCATCAAACGACATCACATCCGAGTCATAACTACGGACACTGTCATAGCCACTTTGCTTCAAAACAACCGCACCAGAGCGCAACTCCACTTTGTTGCCATCAATGGCACCCGAAACATTGCCAGTCGAGGTGCTGACCACGCTAAGCTGATCGCTTTGGGTACCAGCCTGAATGACGGTATAGCCCGCACCGTCAGTATTGACGATGGTCAAACCGTTCGGACCGCCCTGAATGTCCGCCAATAACTCGGCTCCATTTTTGTGGGTCCAAGTAACGCCAGCGGTGGTGTTGGAATGGTTGTCCACCACCAACTCTTCAACGCTCAGGTTCAAGGTCTTGAATTGATCGGCCTGAGGCAATCCATCGACAATTAAATTGATCGTATCTTCGTTTGATCCACCTTGGACGGATGTCGTGGCCGCTCCGATCTTTTCCACTCGAATGGTGTCATCACCCAAGCCGCCATCGACATTCAGATCGGTGGCCGCCAAACTTTGATGAATTCGCAGTAAGTCGTTGCCGGCACCCAGCAACACGTTGACCTCCTGAACACTGTCAAAAGCGATCTGGCCCGTTGTGAGACCTGTGATTTTTGCACCTAGGCCATCGATATGGCCATCCACGGCGCCGTTGAGCGCCGTAACCGAGGCTGCCTTATCAACGGTCAACTTCTGGAAGTCAGCCAAGTCACCCGAGCTGCCTGACACACTGAGATCGCCATGGGTATTGAAGACTGTGACCTCATCGTTGCCCTTGCCCAGCCGGACATCGAGCCCGTTTTGCGCGTTATTGATGACCAATCGATCGGCACCATCGTTGAGGTTGATGACGACAGGCACCACCGTAGCGTCAATGGTCACCTTGTCGTTAAGCAGCCCTAGGTTGATATCAAGACCATGAACCTGCTCGAACTGAACTTGTCCAAGTGAGGACATCGCCGACTCTTTCACCACACCCGTGGTGGCATTCAGCGCAGACAAGGTCAGCTCAGTTTGAACACTGTCATCCATATTGAGCGAAACTTGATTTTGACCAAGCCCACCAACCAAGGAGTACTGCGCCTCGATATTTTTTAGCGTCTTTTCAATGACAAAGTGATCATCGCCTGCGCCTGCATCAACATGGGTGTTAAGGGCGATTTCGGCGGCACGAATGGTGTCATCACCTGAGCCCAAGGCCAGATTGATGCTTTCAATGTGATTGAAAGCAATGCCTCTGCTTTCATTGACCGCCGTTTGGTCCGAGCTGCCCATTCCGAAGCCAGCCAGGCTCTGACGCTTCAACAAGCCGACATTGGCAGCCGTGTCCGCCGTGTCATGCAAGGCCAGACGGTCTGTCCCACCTTGACCGTCGACTTGCAGCAATCCACTGATGCTGTTGAGTAGACCGGAGGCCACACCAACGTTGACGACGTCATCACCGGAACCTGTTTGCAAATTAACAAAGGTGTTGGCGCCCGTGCTATTGACGTCCGCTTGGTCGTTGCCACTGCCCAACTTCAGAACCAACTCACTCACGTTCGAAAAGTCAACGCCATGACCCAGACCAAAACCGGTGACTTGGCCATCGGCCACAGTACCGACCTGGCTTGCCAGGTCATTGACATCATTGATGAGCAAATGGTTGTCGCCTGTGCCGCCATCAGCGGTGATGTGCTGCGCAACACGTGACAGCCCACCTTGGTTCTGTGCGTTGGTACCGATATCGATCAGATCATCACCACCAAAGCTTCGGATCGTCAGATCTGCATTGTTTGCACTGATCCTAATCGTGTCGATCTTATCGGCCCCGGTCACCAGCAGGCTGGCGCCTGTGACGGTGCCGTGGATGTCGACCAAACCACCGACGCCCACGTCCTTGGTGTTCGCATCGACAGCAAGACTGACTTGGCCCGAGGCCGCGACCGCTGCACCGTTAGCGACCACAATGGCATCGCCCGCACTAAGGCTGATTTCCCCATTCAAAGCGCGAACAACGCTTGTGCTTCCAATGATCAACTGTTCGCCAGCGCTGCCCATATTGCCGGTATCAGGCAGCGTGATTTGAACATCGCCAGATCGGCTTAGTACATCACCCAAGACCAAGCCCGCACTCACGTCTGCGACTACCAGATCACCTGCGGCAGACGCACTCAACACACCTGTTGCGTCAATTTCTAGCGTGTTGGCCTTTGTCCCGATGGAGCCGTCGCTGGTGATCAGCTTGATGTCCTTGCCGCTGATATCTGCACTGCCGCTCAAACCGTCATTGACGCCATCCACAATGGAGCCCTGCGCGACCAGAGTCACATCGCCTTGCTCTGAATGAACACTTTGCACCACCAAATTGCCTGCAGCTTCATGCAGCGCAATCGAGTTCTTGGCACTGGCCTCTATGCGGTTGGTGTCTGCTTCAAACTTGCCACTGTCGCCAGAAATGGCGCCCGCTGCAGCCTCAAGGTGAAGGGTGTCTGACTTGTCAAAACCACCCGACCCCGTCTTGATGTCACCACTGGCGGCATAAATGAAGGTGTCGCCCACAGCGTTTTGAATGCTGCCTGCGAGGATCACACCGTTCTGGCGCCCGGCGGCCCTGTTTTCAATGTGGATCTGGGTATCGCCTAAGTCGTGGTCAAAGGTCTTAGTGAAGCCCCGTGCGTTGTCTGCATTGACCTGTACGTTCCTGTCCAACTGCTGCGGCAAGGTCTGCACATCAATGTTGTTGATGACCAGATCGCGGTTGGAGTTGTTGACGATGTCAACCGACTCGAACCCCGTGTCAAAAACGAATTTCGCATCGCCTGTGACCACACCCGAGTTAAAGGTGGCATGTCCAGAGCTTTGGCCCGTGTTGTAGATATCGTCAACGATGACTTGCTCGGCCGTCACCGTGGCCGTGACGCCATCTCTTGAATGAACCGTGCCATTGGCATCCACAATCAGCTGGGGTCTTGCACCTGGGAAGGCCACCTTGGCATCAAAGTCAGTGGCACGCGTTACGGCCGTTGCGCCAGATTGGGTCTCGGTGCCTACATCAATCAGTGCGGCCTTTTCTAAGGACGTGACAGTGCCTCTCCGAGGCGTCGTGTCTGCCAAAGCATTGACCTGCAGGTTGCGCGTGCGCAGAACAGTATCCGCGCTGGCATCAATCGTGCTATTGACGGTCAGGTTGTTGTTGGCTGTGCCATTGGTACTGGCGCCCACGCTGCTCGTTTTGGCGTGTGCGTCGGCCAGGGTATTGATCCCGGTTTGATTCGTTTGAATCGTCAGCTTGTCGCTGCCAGTTATCTGCGCCCCTTGGTTCAATAAAACATGGGCATTGACCGTGGTCGAAACATCCGACGTGGCGTTAGAGCTCGTGCCCACTGCGCTCGACACTGTGTCCGACTTGGCCAGGGTGCCGACCCCGGTTCCTTGTGCACCTACGGTCACATTGGCGCCGCGCAACTCAGCGCTGCGAATTTCAGTCGTCGTATTGGCTGTGTCTGTGAAGTGGCTGATGGCTTCGGCATTGGTGCCGAGCCCGCTGTTGTCCACATGGGTTTCAGACACCCCACCAGAGCTGCTCGACGATTGAACATTGAGTTTGCGAACGGCGTCGATGGCAGCGCCTTGTAGCACCATGGTTTTCGTCGTATCACTGATCACCACATCGCTGTAAGCCTTACCAAAGTCAATGCCAGAGGCTCCGGCACCCACGGCATGGGCATCCCCGATGTTGTTCGAGATTGCGCTAACATTGGCGTCATTGCCCGCACTGATTTTTGCGTTGGATCCGACCGTCGCCGAGTTTTGATTGGTGACTACTGCGTCCGCATCGGTGATGCCCACGCCAATGATGCCGCCTTGCTTGCCAGTGCCTTGAGAATTGGCATCGGTTTGCGCATTAGAAATCACCGAGACATCACCCGCCACGTTGCGGATCTTGGCGCCCGACTCGACCTCGGCTTGAGTCACACCGCTAACCGTTGCATTGGTGACCGTGCCATCAAAGCCAACGATACCGCCAGCCGCTGAGTTGCCGGTGGCATCGGCGCGGTAAGCCCCGCTCGCATTCAAGGCGACGTTGTCTGCCTGGGCAATATCGCCCCCAGCGTGGGCCTTGGTTTGGCCCGATGACGAGGCAACCGCCTTGCTCTGACCAACCCCCACGATGCCACTGTAGGCCGTGCCGGATGAATTGGCATCAGCCTTGTTATTGCCAACGGCATTGATTGCAACATCCCCGGTGGAGGTCAACGTTGCGGAACGGCCAATCGATGCGTCGACCACGGCATTGGCCGCAGCACCCGCGATGTTCACGCCCACAGCCACGAGACCGCTGGCCACAGAGGCTGTGGTTTTCGCATGGGCACCCTTATCAGCATTCGCACCCGAGTTGTTGGATGCACCCACCGTGATGTCATCGGCATGAACTTCTGAGTTGCCGATCTTGGCCAACACAGTAGGGGTGTTTTTGGCCTCAGCCAAGGAAACTCCCGCGCCGACAACGCCATAAGCCGTCCCGTCCGCGACCGCGTTGGCATTGGTCACCGCAACGGCCTTGACAGCCACATCGCCAGTGACGGCAATGCTCCGCCCGTCCCCGATATAGGCGCTGACCGTTGGATCAACATTGGCCTTGCTGCTAGCACCCGTGCCTGCAGCAGCGCCACCAGCGAACGCACGCGTGATAGCGTCTGCGGTGTTGTGGGCATCGGCTTCAACCACGACATGGCGGCCTTGGCTGATATTGCCATCGATATAGGCAGTCGTACTGCCACCACTGTGCGCATCGGCCAGTGAAACACCGACCGCTACGCCGCCGCCTGCCACACCCGCACCATTGGCATTGGCCGTGTTGTCAGACAAGGCACGAACAATGATGTCCTTGTTGGCGCCTGCAGAGAGCGTGGCAGCGGCATCAACATACGCCGACACGTTCGCAGAGTTATCGGCCGTGGCACTGGCGCCAACGCCCGAGAACAATCCACCCGAGGACGCCTGTGCCACCGCTTTGGCACCCTGGCCCAAGGAGTGACCGCTTTGATCCACGTTGTGGAAGGTTTCCACCACGATATGGCCGGTGGCCGCAATGTTGGCACCCGACCCAATGAAGGTTTGAATCGTAGGCGCCACCACGGCCTTGGCCAGTGAAGCACCCACGCTCACGCCAGTAGCCGCCGAGATCCCGCGTGACTCTGCATTCGCATTGGCTTGGGACAAGGTGCGAATCACAAAGTCGCCATCAACCTGAATATCGCTGTGCGGTTCGACATAGGTCGAGATGGTCGGCGTGACGCTTGCAAAGGTATTGACACCCGTGCCTGCCACAGGGCCGATGGCCATGGCTTCGCCAATGGCCGTTGCATGGCTGTTGGTGTCGAACTCAACCGTCAAGTTGCCGGTGTGCTGAATATTGCCACCGAGGAAGACGTTGATATGACCCGCGACCACGGCCTGCGCATCGACCACCCCAAAGAAGGGCATCGGGGCCTCAATGCTGCCACCAATGGCGCTAGCGCCCAGATTGGTCTTGACGCGCAAGGTGATGTCCCGGCCATTGCTGGTCGACAGCGTCGAGCCTTCGGCCAGGTTGATGGAGATATCGGGCGCCATGGTGGCCTTCACCACCACCACAGGCGCCGGGCCGCTCTTGTCGGTTTGTTCTGAATTGATTTCACGAATCGTGGAGGCGCCACGATTGCCTGACGAGCTCAAGTCTGGCGTGTCTGCGCTGTTGAGCATATGCACCTCATCGCCAACAGACGATGAGAGGCCAATGCTCGAAATCGTCACGTCGGTGGGCAGCACCCGCGTACCCTTGACCACCAGAGAAGACATCAAGTCACCACCCGACTGCGTGTGGTTGAGACCCAAGATATGACCTTGCTCGTGCATCAAGGCACTCAACAAGTCAATCTCGTGCGAAGCCTCGCTGCTTGATTTTGCCGTGAGCAACGATTGAGTCACCACGTTGAATTCAGCGTTGTCATCCGGGGTGCCGTCTACATACCAACCAAAGCGGTTTGCATTGACATCAATCGTGATCTGGTTGCCTTGCGACATCCCGATGTATCCACTCTCAAGGTCGGCGACCTGATAGGTGATGCTGTCAAGCTTGGCCAGTTGCTCAGCGCTCAAGCCAGCGTCTTGCCAACGCGACCTAGAAGCGGCCACCAAGGAGTCCACCTGATCGAGCGACACGGCACCGTTAACCAACTCCGTGCCTGAAACCACGTCCGATGTCGTCAGATGATGGATGTCGTTACTGACAGTCACGCTGATTAACTTGGAGTCTGTGCCGCCAACTTGGGCGCCGTTTCGCATGTCACGGGCCTCAACAATGACCTTGTAGACATTATTGGCACCTTGATCAGTCGGAGCCTCAAAATCGGGGGCAGCTATGAACTGCAACTTGTTGCCAACCAGCCTAAATTTAGCCTGATCCTCGCCGCCAATAATGCTGAAGGTGGTTGTATCACCGTTCACATCTGTGGCAGTGAGGTCCATGACGGCAGTGCTGTTCTCCAGAACAGTGACCGCTGACAACGAGGTCATGGTCGGTCCAGAGTTACTGCTCACAGACGTGTTCGCCAAAGCATCGCGCACCAAGTTTTTGGGCGTTACTTCAACAGGAAGAATACTTTGGTTATAGAAGGTGCTGACTTCATTGCTGCCACCTTGCAGGGTCTGAATTGACGATCCAGTTTTCTGATCGACTGCAATTTTTGACGCAACCCGGCCACCGTCCGAGGTGTCAACCGGAATGATGGCTACGGCCAGCGACTTGGTCGCGGCATGGTCTTCGACAATACCTGCGGTGTAGGCTGACCCTGTGACCATCACGTTGGCATTGCTGCCGGTGATCACTTTCACATCGGGGGCCGCGCCCGCATGGGTGGCCACACTCACCACGCCAAACACCGCAGCGCCACCAATGCCTTCAGCATCAGCAGAATGGTGTGCGGCAGCCACGTTGGTGTACGAATGAGTGGCAGCGTTAGACCCTGCCGTCACCCGGCCGTTGACTTCTGACTTAACCGTACCGTTGGCATCTGCACTAGAGATGACGACTGTGGCCGAAACCAGGCCACCCGAGCCCGTGTGGGCATCAGAGCGGACGTCCAGACTGGACAATGCCATCACCGTCACATCAGCCAAGGCATTGACGACGACGTCTTTACCGATATAGCTGGACAAACTTGGTGTACCCGAGACCGTGGAATGTGCGCCTGACCCGGCAATCAAACCAATGGCCGGCGCCAGCGTTGACGCGGTGGACAGTCTGTCTTGGATCTTTTCAAGCTTGCTTGAATCGCTCGGTTTGACTTGGTAATTGTTCAGTGCCTCAACTTGAACGGAGCCTGTGGTGTAGACAGTCGTCGCGTCGGTCGTTTCAGCATTGGTGGTCGAGCCGATAAAGGCCTTGACCACGGGTGCCACGACGACATCAGCGCGAGATCCCGCCACTGAAATACTGAGCCCCCCTAGAGCGATACCTTCTGCATTGGCATCGGCATCGACGTCGGTCAATGCGCGAACTGTGACATCGCCACTGAGGCGTTGTGCTGCTGTTCCGAGAGTGGCTTGACTGATGTAGGCATCCGTCTCGGTAGTGACCGAGGATTTAGCTTCAGCCCCTGCACCTTGCACGCTAAGGATGGCCACCCCCCCGGCAAGACCAAATGCATCGCTGTCGACATCGCTCTTGCTCTTGGCCTCGACCAAAATGTTGCGCGCCGTAGCTACCGCGCCAGACAAATGTGCTTTTGCTGAACCAGCCAGGTGAGATTCTGACAATGACACGCCGATGGCGCCGCCAACGATGGCCCCAAACCCGGCAATGCCTCTAGAAACCGCCTTGGACGTGAAGTCAGTCCCTGCAGTCACGACCACATCCTGGCCAGCGGATAGGCGCCCGGTCGTTCCGACATAGCTGTCTACATTGGTAGACACCGTTGAATTGGCATCAGAGCCCACCCCCGATAGAGCCCCCGCCCCGACCGCAATGCCTGCGGCGACGGTCAACACCTCGTTATTGGCCACGGACTTGGCCTTGACCTCGATATTTTTGTGATCCGCCGTGACCGTCGTTGTCAGCGTATCAGTCGCTGCGCCAATGAACGCGGAAACGGTGTTATTGATGGTCGAATCAGCCACAGTCACGCCGATGGCCATGGCGCCAGAGGACTCGGGTTGGCCAATGCCAACCGCCAGCACTCCGCTACCGATACGGGTGTCCACGGTCTTCGTCTCGCCCGCCGCCAGGGCGTCATTTGCCAGGACCTGAACGGTACCCGAGGCGTGAACCACGCTGCTGGCGCTGGTCCCCGCAATATATGACTTCACCGTATTTTCAACAGTGGTGTGCGCCCCCACGCCGCCACCGGCCAGTGCACCAGCGGCACCCTCGGAGACCGCACCGGCGATTGACACGGCAGCGCCAATCGCATCCACCTTGGTGGTTTCAAGCGCCGACACTAGGATGGCACTGTCGGTCCCAGCGGTCGCGGTAACCGTTGACCCATCGATGAAGCTCTTGACAGTGTCATGGAGCGAATTGGTGATGTTGACCCCGGCAATCGACAAGGCTCCACCAAAAGTAGCGCCATTGGCAAAAGCAACGGAAGCACCCACAGCCTCCGCGTAGACCTTCTGATGGTCGATGGCCTTGACAGAAATGGCAGCATTCGTGGCTTGGCCATCGGCATCAAATACCGTGGGCACCGATGCGCTACTTGTGACCCTAGAGCCCCCCTTGATTGAGGCCTCGATGTCGGCAGCGATGTCATTGCTGACGCCTGCACCAGCCCCCGACAATGCCGCTGAAGCTCCACCGGAGCCCGGCGATACCGAGGCGGCGCCCCCCACCCCCAGCGTATCGATGGTGCTGCTTTCTTGAGCCTCCACCGAGACCGTGCCCGCAGATTCCACCAACGCAGCATTAATCGTGGCTGTCACCGTGTTTGTAATGGTGTTGGTGGACTGCGCCACCCCCACACTCAAACTACCGCTGGCGGTGGCTGACGAAGCCACCGAGATGCCCACGCCACCGGCGTCCGATGTGATGACCGAGCCATCGGTGGCCGTGACACTGATCGTCGAAGCTTTGACCTTTTTACCGGCACCCACATGGCCTATCGATGCTGAAATCGTATTGTGTGTCGTGTTGCCAGAACCGGCCCCGGCACCCGCCAAGGCGCCGCCGACCCCACCGCTGGACTGTGCAACCGATACTGCGCCACCTAGGCACAAAGCATTGATCGTCGAAATCGACTCTGCAAGGATCGACAGTTGTCCTGAGACATCCACCCCAGATCCATCCACAGAGGCTTCGACCGTGCTGTAAATGTCGTTGCGTGCTGCACCAATGCCAATCGACCCAGCAATGCTGGCGCCGGGTACTTTTGACAAACTGGCGGCCAGAGAGAAACCGCCGGCGTCGGCAACGATGATCGAGGTGTCTTTGGCGTGCAAAGTCAACGCGTTGGCATTGACCGTGCTTCCGCCAGAAACCGTCGCGTCCACATGGCTATGAATGTCATTGCCAGACCCTGCGCCGTTCAGGGCTGCAGATAAATCTCCGACCATGACTGATCCACCGAAGGTGTACGCTTCTGCGGTGCCCGCTGCAATGGCCTCGGCCTTCAGGTGCCCCGTCAGAGAAACGGTGGAACTACTGCGCACCGAAGCGCCAATTTCGCTGTGGATGCTGTTCGTTCCGACCGACACCCCCAGAGCCAACCCAGCAGCTTTGGGCGATGGGATGACTCCCTGAAATGGGTTCAAGCCGCTTTTACCCCCAGCCAGACCACCCGCACCCGCAATCACTTTGCTCGTATCGGTCGCAGTGATGTCCAGCTGAGACGCCGTCACGTGGGCGCCCAACACGTCAGCGCGCGTCCAGGTGTCTACGTTATTGAGCGCTGAAGACCCCGTGATGGCGGCCGTGGCCACCCCACTGCCGGCGCTCAATGAAGCCGCAATGGCCAACGCTTCACCACGGCGAGTGGCACTGAGCGTGACGTTTCCAGCCCGGTCGATGACAGCCTCATCAATAGACGCCCCCGTCATCATCTTAATCAAGTTATTGCTCGACGAACCGGCCAAGCCCACTGCCACACCAAAGCTGGCCTGCGCACCCGATGCTGCACCCGCCACCGAACGGATGTTGGTGGTATTTTCAGCCGTCAAACTCAAGGCCCCTTGAGGCGCCACGGAGATCGTGCCGGGGTCATTGATATAGGCCCGAGTGACGTCAAACTCTGTGTTGACAGCAACATCACCTGCCAGCGCAAATGCATTTTTAGCAATCGCCAATTGGGAGGCTTGCGTCGTCGACAGTTGGCCATCGGTTGGGACGGGAGAGTTGGAGGCAACCGCCCCCGCCACCGAGACAGACAAGATGGCCCCAGTTGCGCTGGCATTCAAGGCCACACTGGTCGCATTGATGGTGCTGCCTGATCCGACCTCGCCTGCGCGTTCGATCATGTTGTAGCTGGCCGAGCCGTCGGGGTTCAACCCAATGGCATGACCTGCCACGGCATCCGCAGCCGTGGTGGCCAGCTTGAAGTGATCGCCATCAACGGCAATCACAAAGTAATGCTGATCACTGGTCAATCCACCCAAGGCTGCATCGCTGCTGGAGGCATTGCGATAGACGACTTCGTCTCCCGTGGCGAACCCATGCCCATTGATCGCAATGCTGTCGAGCGCGCCGTTCACGCTTTCACGTTGAAACACGGACTGGCGTCGACCGATCACCGCCTCGACCACACGTCCAATTTCGGTGACGCCCACCGTGACGCCAGCACCCACGCTGCGAGCGACCTGAACGCCGCCCAAGATGCTGGTGTGGTTGGCATCGCTGTGTGCCTGGACATCAACAGCCCCACCGATAACGACGGCCCCAGAAACCAACTCGGCACGGGTGACCGATTGATGCACCAGCCTGGACACCGTCCCGCTAACACCCACCAAGCCGGACTTCCCTGCGGCTTCAGCGATCTCAATGGTGTTGACCTCTTCGTCGGCCTTGACGTGCAAAGCACCTGAGGCTCCGGTACGAACCCGTGCGATCGCATCAATGCTCGCAATGGTGGTGTTGGAGATGGTCTGAGCCACCGCCGATCCGCCCAACCCCAGGCCAGCCGCCCGGGTCCCGTAGAAGTCGGCAATGCCACTAACTTTACCAAGCCACTGATTGCGAAGGCCAGCCTCATCCAACTTGAGATTGATAACGCCCGCCACATTGACCAAGTCCATGTGGGTCGCGGCATTCACCGTCACCGATTGTTTGCTGCTTTGATAGTCCACATCTTGGTTAATGAGCGCCCCTCTACCCACGGTGGCACTCGCGGTGTTGGTGTAGCTCGCGACACTAATCGACGCCGAAGCAGATATTTTTGATTCAGGCGCCAACCCCTTACTAAGGGCCATCGTGTTAGCGATTTTTTCGATCCCAAATCGGCCACTGAGAATGTCAGCAACCAATGTCCCGTTACTACCCTCCTGTACAGCTTGTGCATAGCTAGCAGCCAATGAGGGATATGACACTTGCCCATCCACCGTCAACGCCCGACTGGCATCAATGGTGGCACCACCATCGACCACAGCCTTGGCACTGTTGCTGTAAAAGCCCAGACCCAAGGCCACTCCCGCGACAAATGTTTTCTTCTTGCCATCGGGACTGGCATTGCCCTGCGCGAACACCTGAGCCGCCGATTGCGTGATTTTGGCGGTGATCGAAACATCACCCTTCGACTGCAGAACCGCTTTGTTGCCGACCTCGGCCAACACCACATGGTCAAAACGATTCACCGCCAGAGCCCCGGCCACGGTGACCAAGCCCTTTCCTAAGACCTGGGAAGACTCTAAAGGTCCATTGAAAGGATGTTTTAGAAACTCACCGGGATTGCCACTCGGCTTAACAATGTTGCCAATCAGGCCGGTTCTGGACTTGGCCATCAACTCTGGCTTGGTCAAAATATCCTTGATGGTGGGCGCACTGCCCACGCCTGCTTGGCTAGCATCAATGTTCTTGGCCTTCAAGTCCGCCAAAATGGTGATGCCATTGGCCAGATCGTTCTTGGCCGTGAAGGTGTGGCTGGTGCCAGTGGCTTGTGACACATCCAACGGCAAGGGGACCGCACCTTGAACGTCCGACAGCCTGATCGTATTGGCATCAACAACGGTCACAAAATAGACCTGGTGATCCTCTAGGCCATCAATGGCGATATCGCCAACGACTGCCGTGGAGGCCCGCTCAAAACCCTGCGCCAAACCCGTCGCGCCCAGCCCAATCGCTACGTGCGTTGGCACGTTGGCCCGAGCATCAACCAAGGTTGCTGCCAGTTGAAAGTGATCAGCGCCCTGGGTGATGACGAAATATGCCTGACCGTCAACCAAACCACCAATGGCCGTGCCGCCACCGGTCAGATAGGTGATTTGGTCCCCCGTCTTGTAGCCATGATGGAGCTGCCGAATGGTGTCGGTCGCGTCATTGATCAAAACATCCAGCGTTGGATCAAAGGTCTCCATGGCCAGGTTCACGTCAATCGGATCAAGCGCATGAACGCCCAGCCCGATGGTCGCACCAGCACCCAAGGCCAAACTCACGCCATTGGTCGCGTTGGCAGCCGTGCTGGCCAACCGAACGTGATCGGCACCTTGCTTGATCACAAAGTAGGTAGTGCCATTCACCAGATTGCCAATGGGTGCACCACCACCGCTGTTGTAGGTAACCTCTTGCCCCTGTGTCAAGTGGTTGCCAACGATCTCGATCGTGCCTGCTGCTGTGTCAACCACAGGACCACTGCGGACCACGTCCATCAACTGAACGAAGGTTTCGGTCTTAAAACTCTGAGTCTGACCAGTGGCCCCCGCCCCCAATTGGATGGCGCTATGTGCCGATGCCTGTGCCCTGGTGGTCGCCAGCTGCAGCAGATCATCGCTGATGGCGATGGCGTAATAAATTTGCCCACCCGTGAGCCCCTGGACCGGCGAGCCACCCCCCGTTTGGTAGCGAATCGCTTGGCCCGTTTCAAAACCATGACCTGGCGACACCAGTAGCTTATCAACCACGTCCACAGACTGCCCCGTCAGGGTGTGCTGCCCAGCGCCGCCGATGGTCGTCAGATCAATCGCCCCCCCGTGGAGTGCATTGTCCCTGGTTGATGCCAAGCTGATGGTTTCATCACCCACAGTGATAACAAAGTAGTCTCCGTTGACAAGGCCACCAACGGCTGCTCCATTCGCGCTCGCATAGGTGACTCGCTGACCGGTCACCAAGCCATGCCCCGACAGCAAGGCAATGGTGTTGGTGGCCACATCCACAGGACTGCCCCCTGCATCCGTCAATACCGACGGGTCAAAGGTACGGGTCAGCGGTACCACGGCAAACGATGACGTACGGGGCAGGCTACTCACGTTTGCAATCGTGGGATCAACCCGATACACCATGGCATCACCCGTGACCAAGCCATGGTTCGCGAGCGTAATGGTGCCATTGGCTGAGGACACCGCAGCCGACGGTCTGAAGGTGATTGACGCTTGCTCGAAGGCAATGAGGTGCGTGGCACTCGACCCCATACTGGTCAAATCGATGAACCGCCCTGCAACCTGGTCGGCCGGTGTCGCCGCCAATTGAATGTGATTAACATCCACAACGATGGCGACATAGGAGACGTTGTTGACCAGCCCACCCAAGGCTTGCGCCGGATCGCTCACGCCGTAGCTCACGGCCTGCCCCGTTACCAGACCATGAGCCACGATTTCGATCGTGTCGCTGCTCAGATCAACTGCCGTCGTGGGGCCAAACACGTGGGCAGCTTTGCGAGCCAATGTCTGGTTTGAGCCTGCGCTGAGTTGGCCAGCATTCAGTGCAATGGTAGGCACCGAAGTGAGCTGCAACGTGTCCTTGTCAATCACGATCGCACCGTAGGTCTGGCCGTCGACCAAACCGCCAATGGCGGTGTATTTCACAAGCTCATCGGGCGACCATGAATTGTCGGCGTGGTACGTGATTTCATCACCGGTCTTGTAGCCATGATTCTGCAAATGAATCGTGTTGGCTACGGCATTAACACCAGCAACCGTGAGTTCTTGACCAACAGCCCTGCCAACCGCAGTGATCTTTCCATCAACGCGGGTAGTGACCGCAGAGTCGTCCCAGCCCCACGAGATGGTCACACCCGCCAAACCGTCAGCATAGGTGGCGACTTCGGACTTGGTCTTGTTCAGCACATTCCCAGCGGCCAGTACCGCCGCGTTGCCACCTGCTTTGATGCTGGCGTGTTCACCCAGTTCGGCATAAGCCGTTGTATTGGACTTGCTAATGGCCACTGAAGCGCCCAGAGCACTGGCATCTGGCGGCGTAAACTTTGCGTAGTCAACACCCGTGGTCAACAGATTGTTGGTGGTTCGAGAAAACGCGCTGGCCTTGCTGCTCACATCCGCACTGACCCGGACGTCGCGTGACGATTCAATCGACGTGGTTCCGGTCAGGTGGATCTGGGCATTGCCTTCGACAACGCTCAAGCTGCCACTGAACGGAATCGATGAGTTCACCGACAAGGCCGTGACAGTTCCATCCACTTTGGCCTGAGAGATCACAGCCACGTCGCCCACGCTCGTGATGTGGCTGTTATCGATGGTCACCATCGCCGTGGCCGTTCGGTACTGCAGGCCGACTGGTATGGGCAAGATTGCATACTCAGACAGCGGCGTCACAAAATTGTTGCTGATGCCAGGCAATTGGCTCAGCAAACTCTGGTCTGCCGCATGGGCCTCGATGTTGACGCTGCTGCCATCGATTGTCGAGGCGCCCTGAACAGTGATCGCCGCCGTCTTCAGGTTGACACCAAAAGGCCGGAATGGACTCGCCAATTGGCTGGTCGACTGAGCATCCACAATGACCGCACCACCCTTGAGCGTCGCGTGAGTGAGCACGATGGACACATCATCAAGAAGCAGTGGTGCAAACAGTTCCAACACTGGGAAGTTGGCCAGAACGGCATCATCGTGAGCCACCTTGAGGGTGAGATCCCCGGCTGTGTAAGTTGAGCCTCCCGTCTGAACCACATGGCTCAACAGCTTGGCATCCGACTGCACATCAATGTGATGCGCGCTGAGTGTGATGGCACCCGAGTTGCCCGACGATGCAGCGAACTCCGCGTCAGCCACATTGGCGGACGAAGTACTGCGCGTCGACAGTACGGTACTTCCGGCCACAGTGATGGTGTTGTAGGCCGTGACCGAGAGCGCATGGCCGGTTAGTGTGAGCGAGCCTTTTAACGTGAGGCTCTCGCCTTTGATCGTGAGGTCTGAGGTCAGCTTGCCAAACTCTGTCGCAGACAGGCCCTTGAACTCGAAGCTGTCCTTGCCCGCACCACCGTCGGCCAAGATGCTCGTCACAGCGCTTTGAGCATAGGTATCGGTCTCGAAGGTGGCTCCGCCGTCCCTGGAGACATCGATATGAATTTGGATGTTGTTGTTCACATCCTCTTGACGCACGATCACCTGCTCGTCCGCGCTGGAGAGATTCAGGCTCAACACACCGCCACTCAGGCTGGCCCAATCGGCCGACAAATAGAGCCTGGGTTCAAGGGCTTCTAGCAATACCTTCCTGCCAATATCCGTCTTGACAAGCAATGTTGTATTGTTGTCACCACCCAAGGTTGCCAGCAGGCGTTGCAACAGTGTCTTTTTTAGAGGCGTTTCGACCGCATCGTTTTTTGATTTGGCATGAGCATGTTGGGTAGGGCGACGACGGCTTGACATAATAAATATCCTGTTTTTAATTTAAAAAATTGACACTGCGACGACTTTAGGGATGGTCTGAACAATGCGATTTCCGCTGTGGCAGGCAAGGCAAATGGTCAGCCATCGACCAGATCCTGAATGGCTTGCCCCATACAGTCGGTGCAGCTGCCTGTCCAAGCACTCGAATCCGCCTGCGCCGCCATCAATTTGTGCCGCGCCATCCACAGGTTGCTCAGGGCAAACAGCGTGGTGATCTGGGCGGTATTTTTCTTGAGGCCCCGGTAGCGAACCTTGACGTAACCGAACTGGCGCTTGAGTACTCTGAATGGGTGCTCAACCTTGGCCCTGATGCTGCCTTTGATCCTCTCGATCTGATCGCTCAGCGCTTCTTGCGCATTGTCTTTGTTAAGAACCTTGCGCTTGCTGTATTGCATGGCTACATGCCAGTTCACAGCGGCTTTGCCCTCAACCACATCGTTGACGTTTGCTGCCGTGCCTCTGACCGAGTGCACCAAACCAGAATCAGCGTCCACGCCGATGTGTGCCTTCATGCCAAAGTACCACTGCTGCCCCTTCTGCGTTTGGTGCATCTCAGGGTCCCGCTCGCCTTTGGCGTTCTTGGTCGAGCTTGGCGTGTTGATCAAGGTCGCGTCAACCACGGTGCCCGCTGGGTAGTACGGCAAGATCAACTCCACGAGAGCAGCCCACGGCACCACATGGTTCATCTCGTCAAGGAACTCGCGCTTGCGAGTGCGCTTGCTCGATAGGTTCAGTCCAAGGTTCGCTTGCTTCATGGTGTCAACGGGTGTGATTCAATGACTATCAGACATGCACATTTCAGGCCGACTTTTGCAGAGCATCCTTAGCCACGCGCCTACATCTAGTTACTTGTCATTTCACGGCAATAAGTTTTAAAACCTACACAAACAAAAAACTGCTTGAGCTTGAATTTCAGGCATGCTACCTAAACCATGTGACAGTTGCACTAGTGCAATTGCCTGAAGCAAAACGGCCACAATATGGTGTCCAATCGCGTGACGAAATCACCGATCTCAAGAGCCCATGCAAGAAGAGCAAGAACACAACTCAGCAAGTCAACCCAACTTTTTGAGTTCGTTGGCAGGAGTACCCGATCCGCGTACGCGTGCCTGCCCATATCCGTTGGATGAGTTGATGTTGACGGCCTTGTGAGGCGTACTAAGCGGAGCCGATGGCTGGGTCGACGTGGTCGATTGGGCCACGCTCAAGCTGCCTTGGCTGAGGGGGGAGCAGTTAGTTTGCGACTAACCAGACCAGCAAGCTTGCGCTTGGCGCGATAACGCCGTTGACCTGCGAAGGAGAAATAGCGACCACAGCCATCAATGGCGGAGCGTTTAATTTCGCGACAGATAGTTGATTTACTGAATCCAATTGCCTCTGCAATGACGCTCAAGTTATGCCCTTGCATACGCATGTCATCTATTTTGAAACGGTCGGATTCCGCTACATGTCGGTAATGAGTTCCCATGCACCTTACTATTAAGGTGTTGCACTTCACTTCTGAGCCCGCCGGTTTGCTTAACTCCCAGCCCATGGGGTTTTACTCACCCAGCCAGTTGGTGCAGGATGCCCAACGCCATGGCGTCGAGGTTCTCCCGCCCGATGTCATGCACAGCATGTGGGACTGCACACTGGCTGCGCAACATGGCGTGGTGCAATTGGGCCTGCGCTTGATAGCAGGCCTGTCCCGCGCGGCAGCACACCGCATTGAGCAAGCTCGGCAGGCGAGCCCCTTCATCAACGTGGACGACTTGGCTCGCCGTGCTGACTTGACGCAATCAGACGTGCGTGCACTGGCTGGCGCTGATGCATTGATGAGCTTGGCTGGCAACAGGCGCCAACAAGTTTGGGCGGCATCGGCGTTGCACCGCGCCCCGGCCTTGCTGCGCGAAGCCCCTGTAGACGAGGCGTGGCTGGCATTGCCTCAAGCACCTGAGGGCGAAGAAATCGTCTTTGACTATGCAGCACTGGGGCTGACCTTACGCCGACACCCACTGGCGCTGTTGCGCACGCGTTTGACCCCACAGCGCCTGTGTACTGCCCTGGATATGCGCGACTACCCAACAGGCAGGTTGACGCGTGCGTGTGGCATCGTGACCGTTCGTCAGCAACCGGGCACCGCCTCTGGCGTCGTCTTCGTCACACTGGAAGATGAAACCGGCACGGTCAACGTGATCGTCTGGCGACACGTGCGCGACCTCACCCCGCTCTTAGGCCGGTTAGGCACAAGCAGCCGAGACTTCCACTGAGTGCAGCGTGAATCAGCGTTTGCGCACAGGCATCAAATCCGTGCAGCTGCCGTGTGCAGCTTCAGCGGCCAAGCCCACGCTCTCACCTAAGGTGGGATGAGGGTGAATGGTCTTGCCGATGTCGACCTCATCGGCGCCCATCTCAATGGCCAAGGCGACTTCGCCGATCAGGTCGCCCGCATGGGTGCCCACAATGCCGCCACCGACGATGCGGTGTGTTTCTGCATCAAACAGCAGTTTTGTAAAACCTTCTGAGCGCCCATTGGCCAGCGCACGCCCTGAGGCACCCCAAGGGAACAAACCCTTTTTGATCGCCCTGCCCTGCGCTTTGGCTTGATCTTCTGTCAAGCCGACCCAAGCAATCTCAGGGTCGGTATAGGCCACGCTCGGGATCACTTGCGCATCGAATGATGTCCGCGCCAAAGCTGCATCGCCCAGCAACTCGCCTGCAATGACCTCAGCGGCCACATGTCCCTCGTGTACGGCCTTGTGGGCCAACATGGGCTGGCCCACGATGTCACCGATGGCAAACAGGTTAGGCACATTGCTGCGCATCTGCTTGTCGACGGTGATGAAACCCCGCTCGCTCACGCCCAAACCAGCCTTGTCTGCACCGATTTTGTGGCCATTTGGACTGCGCCCCACCGCTTGCAAAACCAAATCGTAAGTCTCAGGCGCAGGTGCCTCAACGCCCGGCTTGGCAGATTCAAAGCGGACCAGGATGCCCTGCGGCGTGGCTTGAGCGCCAATGGTTTTGGTGCCCAGCATCACACGGTCAAAACGGGCCGCGTTGAATTTTTGCCAAACACCAACCAAGTCACGATCGGCACCGGGCATGAGGGTCTCGCTCATCTCTACCACATCGATGCGGGCGCCCAAGGTCGAGTAGACCGTCCCCATCTCCAAACCGATGATGCCCCCGCCAATGACCAACATCTTCTTGGGTACAGCAGGCAAGGCCAGCGCACCCGTAGAGTCAACCACACGGGCATCGTCAGGCAGAAACGGCAGCCGCATGGCTTGCGAGCCTGCTGCGATGATGGCGCGTTTGAAGCTCAGTGTGCGCGTCTCGCCTGTCTTGTCTTGGCTGGCACCGGTTGTCACCTCGACGCTCACATGGTGGGCATCGGTGAAGCTGCCATAACCACGCACCACCTCTACCTTGCGTGCTTTGGCCATGCCAGCCAGACCCGTGGTCAGCTTGCGGGTGACACCATTCTTGTGGTCGCGCAATTTGGGTAGATCTAAGCTAGGTTCGCCAAAACTCACGCCTAGCGCGCCAAAATGCTTGACCTCATCCATCACAGCAGCCACGTGCAGCAAGGCCTTGGAAGGGATGCAGCCCACGTTCAGGCACACGCCGCCCAACTCGGCATAGCGCTCAACCAAGATGACTTTTAAGCCCAAGTCGGCGGCCCGAAATGCCGCGCTATAGCCGCCTGGGCCGCCGCCTAAGACCAGTACGTCACAGTCCGTGGCCTCGGTTGCCTCTGTGGCCACTTTAGGTGCTGTAGATGCTGCTACTTCACTGCTGGCTGTAGCCTTGGAGGCGTCAGCCACCTCTAGCGTCATCAACAGTTGCCCTTGTTTGACGCGGTCACCCAGTTTGACTTTGATCTCGCCCACCACACCTGCTTGCGCCGACGGCACCTCCATCGAGGCTTTATCCGACTCAATGGTGATGATGCTTTGCTCTGTCGCAATGGTCTGGCCAGGTTTAACCAAAATCTCGATGACGGCTGCGTCCGCGATGTCGCCCAGATCGGGGACGAGGATGTTGATCAATGCCATGTTGTGTCGTCCCTTAAACCAGCGCGCGGCGGAAGTCAGCCAGCAAACTGGCCAGATAAGTATTAAATCGAGCGGCGGATGCCCCATCGATCACGCGGTGGTCGTAACTCAGGCTCAAAGGCAAGATCAAACGTGGCACAAAGGCATGGCCGTCCCACACAGGTTTCATGGCAGATCGGCATACACCCAAGATGGCCACTTCGGGCGCATTGATGATGGGTGTGAATGTGGTACCGCCAAAGCCACCCAATGATGAAATCGAGAAGTTGCCGCCTTGCATCTCGCCCGGCAACAGCTTGCCTTCGCGCGCCTTGGCCGCCAGTGCAACAGTCTCGCCAGCCAATTGCGACAGGCTTTTGCTGTCCACATCCTTGATCACGGGCACGACCAAGCCATTCGGGGTATCGGCCGCAAAGCCGATGTTGACGTATTGCTTTAGCACCAAGTCATCACCGTCCAGTGAGGCATTGAACTGCGGGAACTTCTTGAGCGACACGGCACAAGCCTTGAGCAAGAAGGCCAACAAGGTGAACTTCAGCCCCGCTTTGGCATGCTCTTCATTGAGTTTGAGCCGAAAGGCCTCTAACTCGGTGATGTCTGCTTCGTCGTTGTTGGTGACGTGCGGGATGCGCACCCAGTTGCGGTGCAGATTGGCGCCCGCAATCTTCTTGATGCGAGACAGGGGTTGGCGCTCAATGGGGCCGTACTTGGCAAAGTCCACTGTAGGCCACGGCAGCAAAGTCATCCCGCCGAGGTCACCCGTGGTGGCGCCACCACCGGCGCCACCACCCGCAGATCCACCGGTAACCGTGGTTGCACCGCTGATCACGCCCTTAACGAAGTCTTGCACATCCAACTGTGTGATGCGGCCCTTGGGGCCCTTGCCCACCACCTTGTCCAACGGCACACCCAGCTCACGTGCAAAGCGGCGTATCGACGGCGAGGCATGCGATAAAGACAGCGTACGTGGCGCGTCGATCTCGCCAAGTGCGGCTGTGGGATGGGCTCGCACGGCGGGCTCAGGCGTCACGACCGTGGGCGCTGGTGCGGGTGCGGGTACTGGCGTGACCACAGCGGTCGCCTCCGGCACAACAAGAACGTCATTGGTGTCAAGCACGCCCACGATGGAGCCCTTGCTGACCTTGTCGCCCAGCTTGAGTCTCAACTCCTTGAGCACACCACCAACAGATGAGGGCACCTCCATAGAGGCCTTGTCCGACTCAATCGTGACAAGGCTTTGTTCGGGCTTGATGATGTCGCCCGGTTTAACCAATAGTTCAATGACAGCGGCATCGGCTACATCACCAATGTCGGGCACGGTCAGTTCAATCAAAGCCATGACATCCGCCTCATGCGTACAGGGGGTTGATTTTGTCGGCAAGGATGCCGTACTTAGCGATCGCCTCGGCAGCCTTGGCTGCGGGCATCAACCCGTCATCAGCCAGTGCCTTGAGTGCGGCGACCACGATGTAGTGCCGGTTGATCTCAAAGTGCTCACGCAAGCGATAGCGGAAGTCACTTCGACCAAAGCCATCGGTGCCCAGCACCTTGTATGAGCGCCCCTTCGGTATGTAGGCACGAATCTGTTCAGGCAAGGCCTTCACGTAGTCGGTTGATGCCACCACCGGGCCCGCATGGCCGCTGAGTTGTTGCGTGACAAACGCCGTTTGAGGCGTGGCGGTTGGATGCAGCAGGTTATGACGCTCGGCGTTCTGTCCATCACGCGCCAACTCGTTGAAGCTGGTGCAACTCCAGACATGGGCGCCCACGCCCCACTCCGCTTCCAGCAATTCCTTTGCTGCAATCGACTCACGCAAAATCGAGCCTGACCCCAACAGATTCACAGACAGCTTGTGGGACTTGTCCGCATCTTGCAAAAGGTACATGCCCTTGATGATCTCGGCCTCTGTGCCAGGACGCAATCCGGGCTGGGCGTAGTTTTCATTGAGCAGCGTCAGGTAATAGAAGACGTTTTCTTGCTGCTCAACCATGCGCTTGAGGCCATTCTGGATGATGACACCCACTTCATGCGCAAAGCTGGGGTCGTAACTCAAGCAGTTCGGAATGGTGCCCGCGACCAGTTGGCTGTGGCCATCTTCATGTTGCAAACCTTCGCCGTTCAGTGTCGTGCGGCCCGACGTCCCGCCCAGCAAGAAGCCACGCGCTTGCATGTCGCCTGCGGCCCAAGCCAAGTCGCCAATGCGTTGCAGCCCAAACATCGAGTAATAGATGTAGAAGGGAATCATCACGCGGTTGTTCGTCGAGTACGACGTGGCCGCAGCGATCCACGAGCACATGCCGCCCGCCTCGTTGATACCTTCTTGCAGGATCTGGCCAGCTTTATCCTCGCGGTAATACATGACCTGGTCTTTGTCGACAGGTGTGTATTTTTGACCTTCAGGCGCGTAAATACCGATCTGACGGAACAGACCTTCCATGCCGAATGTGCGGGCCTCATCCACCAAAATGGGCACGACACGTGGCCCCAAAACAGGGTCGCGCAACAGCGGGGTCAGGCAGCGCACAAACGCCTGCGTGGTCGATATTTCACGGCCTTCTGGCGTGGCATCCAGTACCGTCTGAAAGGCACTCAAGTCGGGGACGACCAGCGTTTCATCTGCCGTTGGGCGGCGCTTTGGCAAGTAGCCACCCAGCGCCTCACGACGCGCCTGCAGATAGGTCATCTCTGGCGTATTGGGTGCTGGCTTGATGAAGGGAAGATCAGGCAAATCCTCGTCAGAGACCGGGATATTAAAACGGTCACGGAAGGCTTTGATGTCCTCGTCCGTCAGCTTCTTGGTCTGGTGGGCGGTGTTCTTGCCCTCCCCACTCTTGCCCATGCCAAAACCTTTGACCGTCTTGATCAGCAAGACCGTGGGCTGACCTGTGTGGTTGGCCGCAGCGTGATAGGCCGCGTAAACCTTCTGCGGGTCATGGCCCCCTCGGTTCAGGCGCCAGATGTCGTCGTCAGACAGCCTCGCCACCATTTCAAGCGCTTTAGGGTCGCGGCCAAAGAAGTGCTGGCGAACAAAGGCGCCATCATTGGCCTTACACGCTTGGTAGTCCCCGTCGACCATGTCCATCATGATGCGGCGCAGGGTGCCGTCTTTATCCCTTGCCAGCAGCGGATCCCAGTACGAGCCCCACAGCAGCTTGATCACATTCCAGCCCGCGCCGCGGAACTCACCTTCTAGTTCCTGCACGATCTTGCCGTTGCCGCGCACGGGGCCATCTAGGCGCTGCAGATTGCAGTTCACCACGAAGATCAGGTTGTCGAGTTTCTCGCGTGTGGCCAAGCCAATCGCACCCAGCGATTCAGGCTCATCCATCTCGCCGTCGCCGCAAAACACCCACACTTTGCGCTTGGATGTGTCGGCAATACCGCGTGCATGCAAGTACTTCAAGAACCGTGCTTGGTAAATCGCCATGATCGGCCCCAAGCCCATCGACACGGTCGGGAACTGCCAAAACTCAGGCATCAGCTTAGGGTGCGGGTAACTGGACAAGCCCTTGCCGCCGACTTCTTGGCGATAATTGAGTAACTGATCCTCGGTGATGCGCCCCTCCATGAAGGCGCGCGCGTAAATACCGGGCGCTGAATGCCCCTGTATGTAGAGCAAATCACCGCCATGGCCTTCGTGATCGCCATGCCAGAAATGGTTGAAACCGCAACCCAACATCGTCGCCAGCGAGGCAAACGAGGAGATGTGCCCCCCGAGGTCGCCGCCATCATGCGGGTGATGCCGATTGGCCTTGACCACCATGGCCATGGCGTTCCAGCGCATATAGGTACGCAAACGCTCCTCAATGTCGAGGTTGCCAGGGCAATGCGCCTCGTCCTCTACCGCGATGGTGTTGACGTAGGCGGTCGTGGCCGAAAAAGGCATGTCGATGCCGACCTGTCGGGCGTGGTCTAACAGCGTTTCGAGCAAGTCATGTGCCCGACCGCGCCCCTCAGTCTCGATCACACCGGACAAAGCGTCCAGCCATTCACGTGTTTCTTGGGGATCCATGTCCATGGATGCGGACGGTTGTGGATCATGAGCAGACATAGGTACAGGCTCCAGTTGATAACGGCTTACAGGGCAGTATGGTCAAAACAGCACACTTGTGAGCGTGGATAAACGCCCTAAAGCGGGCCACTCCAACCCTTTCGCCTGATGGAAAATATACGCTGTAGATCACCTCTTAAATTGTGAGCTACCACACCGATAATCAAGATATGGTCTTTTCCGCATCTACGAACACGCCTGCACCACCGCCAGAGGCTCGCTCAACCCAGACAAATCGTTTGTTTTGGCGTTGGTGGCGCAAGCAATCTCCTGGCCAGCAAGATCGCTACGCAACGCTGGGGCCCCTTGTCTCCGTCTTGCTCTTTTTGGCGGCGATCATTGCGGCCTTTTGGTACATCCGAAACGAAGAGATTGAGCGAGAGCAAGAGTCAGTAAAACGCGACACTGAGGTCGTTCAGCAACAGATTCGCCTGCGCTTGATAGAGAACCAAGAGCAGCTGATGCGCTTGGCACGTGAAATCAGCGTCAAATCGATCAATCCTCAGCAATTCATGCAGCAAGCAGGCGACTTCGCACGTGCTCGCCCAGAGATCATCAGCGTGTCATGGGTTCAGGCCGACGCCAGCATCAAGGCCATCAGCCCCAGCTTGAGTTTGCCTCTGGACCCAGCGCCATCCTTGGATATGGATACGTTCGGCAGCCATCCGGACATGTTCGCGCCCTTGCAAGACACCAAAGAGCCGAAAAACGCCTTCAAGCTCGCTCGTGAGCGCAACCAGCCGGTTTATTCCAGGCCTTATGCCAACCAAATGGCAGCCAAGGTCATCCAGGTGCACATCCCCTTGATTGACCGCTACGGGTTCATGGGCAATTTGGTCACCGAGTATTCGCTTGAATCTTTGATGCGCTACCTTGTGCCTCGCGAAGTGGCCAGTCGGCATGCGATGAGCTTGGTGCAGGTCAATGGTGATTTATTGACCAGCACAGTTGGCGCCGGCAACGAGTCATCAGCCAAGCCCACCTTTGTCCACGACGTGGTTGTGACGCCTGTGGGTAACGGATTGATGTTGCGCGGCATGGGTTTCAGAACCTCGTCAAACCTGGTCGGTAACACGCTCTTTTGGATGGTGGTGGCCTTGTCGGCGCTGACCGTGTGGACCTTGCTGGGCATGCTGCGCCACATGAGGCGGCGCTCTCAAATCCAAAAAACATTGGTGCAAGAGACCAACTTCCGCCGCGCCATGGAGAACTCCATGCTGACCGGCATGCGCACCATTGACCTTGATGGCCGCATCACCTACGTCAACCCTGCTTTTTGTGCCATGACCGGGTTCTCTGAGGACGAGTTGATTGGCTGTGTCCCCCCCTACCCGTACTGGCCCAAAGACCGCTTGGACGAGTTCAACCGCATGTTCCAGCAAGAGTTGCTTGGCCGCAGTCCAATGGGCGGCATTGAAGTGCTCATGCAGCGCCGCGACGCCAGCCAATTTGACGCCCGCATGTACGTGTCCCCACTGATCGATGATCAAGGCAATCAGACAGGCTGGATGACATCGGTGACCAATATCACTGAAGCCAAGCGGGTACGCGACCAACTCACTGCGGCCCATGAACGGTTCACAACGGTTCTGGAAGGACTTGATGCAGCCGTATCCGTGGTGTCGGTCAAACGGGGTGATTTGCTCTTTGCCAATCGGTCTTATCGCCTGTGGTTTGGCGCCAATCCTGATGCCCATACCCAGCTCACGGGGGGGGCAATGACAGCGGATCCTCAACCCGTTTGTGATGAGTCCGTTGATGACTTTGGTGGCCTGCCAACGCAGGAGCTGACCAATGCGGGCAGCGAGACACGAGAGATTTTCATGGACAGCGTCCAAAAGTGGTTTGACGTGCGCGCCCGGTATGTTCAGTGGACCGACGGCAACTTGGCCCAGATGCTGATCGCCACAGACATCAACGACCGCAGACAGTCCGAGGAGGTCGCTGCCCGCCAAGCCGAAAAAGCCCAATTCACCAGCCGATTGATCACCATGGGCGAGATGGCTTCAACCGTCGCGCACGAACTCAATCAACCACTTGCGGCCATCGCCAACTATTGCAGCGGCATGATCAGCCGGGTTCAATCGGGCCAGATCGACAATGAATCCCTGATCGGCGCCCTAGAGAAAACCGGTCGACAAGCACAACGTGCAGGTCAAATCATCCACCGCATCCGCCAGTTTGTTAAGCGCAGCGAACCCCAGCGCCAACCCAGTCGCGTGCGGGACATCACCGATGCGGTTTTGGAGTTGGCCGTATTTGAAATGAAACGCCGCCGCGTCACCCTGAATACAACCGTGGCCAACCGCTTGCCCACGCTCATGGCCGACCCGATACTGATTGAGCAGGTCTTGCTTAACTTGCTCAAAAACGCCGCTGAGGCCATTGATTCGGGGCAGATGCCGCAGTCGCGCCGCATCATCGATTTGCGTGTTCAGCAGCGCAAGCTTGAGGATCAAAGCGCGGTGGTGGAGTTCTCTGTCAGCGATGGCGGCCCTGGCATCAATGAAGACGTTCTCAAACGATTATTCGAGGCTTTTCACTCCACAAAAGCCGAAGGGTTAGGGATAGGCCTTAGTCTTTGTCGCTCTATCATTGAGTCACATCAGGGTCGAATCAAGGCTGAGAACATCTACAATGGCGAGACGGTCACAGGGTGTCGTTTCACATTTACCCTGCCGATCGACAGCGGTGACGTTGGTGACTTTACAGACACAACGACCGACCCTTCCAACGAATTACTTGCCGGCACCCCATGAGCTTGATCCCTAAAAAAGGCACTGTGTATGTGGTTGATGACGACGAGGCCGTGCGCGACTCGTTGCAATGGCTTCTGGAAGGCAAGGACTACCGCGTCCGTTGTTTTGACTCCGCCGAGTCCTTCCTTGCTCGCTTCGACCCTCGTGAAGTCGCTTGTTTGATCGCCGACATCCGCATGGATGGCATGAGCGGGCTCGAATTGCAAGACAAGCTGCTTGATCGCAAGTCCCCTTTGCCTATCGTGTTCATCACAGGCCACGGCGACGTGCCCATGGCCGTGAACACCATGAAAAAAGGCGCAATGGACTTCATCGAAAAGCCATTCAAAGAAGACGCTTTGGTCTCACTGGTCGAGCGCATGCTTGAAGAGGCGCGTGTCGCCTTCTCCAGCTCGCAAGAAGCTGCGAGCCGAGACGCCTTGTTGTCGCGCTTAACCACCCGTGAAGCCCAAGTGCTGGAACGCATCGTCGCTGGACGCCTAAACAAACAGATCGCCGACGACTTGGGTATCAGCATCAAAACGGTTGAAGCCCACCGTGCCAACGTGATGGAAAAGCTCAACGCCAACACCGTGGCCGATTTGCTCAAAATTGCACTGGGTGCCAGCACCCCTCCCGGCGCAGCACCCGCTAAGTAAGCCTGTGCTTCATCGATGCAACGGCGTCTAATTGGGCGGCGCTGCATCAAACCCGATAAGGGCCGCCTCAGCAAATCGTGGCGGCCTTTTTCCGTTTGCACCCCTCTTTTTGTATCAACCTCGCATCTCGGAGCAAGCGCATGACAGCCCAAATCATCGACGGCAACGCCCTGTCCAAACAACTGCGTGCCGAAGTCGCCCAACGCGCCGCCAAACTGGCCACGTCCGGCATCAAGCCCGGTTTGGCCGTGGTACTGGTTGGCGACAACCCAGCCAGTCAAGTCTACGTTCGCAACAAAGTCAAAGCCTGTGAGGACAGTGGCCTGACTTCGGTACTAGAAAAATACCCTGCAACGATGACCGAAGCCGAGCTGCTGGCCCGCGTGCAAGCACTCAACAACGATCCGAACATCCACGGCATCTTGGTGCAACTGCCGCTGCCCAAGCACATCGACGACCACAAAGTCATCGAGTCCATCTCTCCCGTCAAGGATGTGGATGGCTTTCACATCGCCAGCGCAGGCGCCCTGATGGTGGGTGAACCTGGATTCAAAGCCTGTACACCTTATGGCTGCATGAAGATGCTGGAATCCATCGGCATGGCCAACCTCAAAGGCAAGCACGCGGTCGTGATCGGTCGCAGCAACATCGTCGGCAAACCCATGGCGATGATGCTGCTACAAGCCAATGCCACCGTCACCATCTGCCACAGCGGCACACCGGACTTGGCCTATCACACTCGCCAAGCTGATGTGGTCGTGGCAGCCGTCGGCAAACGCAATGTATTGACCGCTGACATGGTCAAGCCAGGCGCCGTGGTTATCGACGTGGGAATGAACCGTGACGATGAAGGCAAGCTCTGCGGAGACGTGGATTTTGCTGGCGTGAAAGAAGTCGCAGGCTGGATTACCCCTGTACCTGGTGGTGTTGGCCCGATGACGATTACCATGTTACTGGTCAACACCATGGAAGCTGCGGAACGCACAAAATGAGCACCAATCCCTTGCTAGATACAAGCGGTCTGCCTCTGTTTGATCAGATCAAGCCTGAGAACGTTGCGCCAGCCCTAGATGTGCTGCTGGCTGACGCCGAAGCGGCCCTGATCAAGGTCACCGGCCCCGATATCGTGCCCGACTACGACACCCTGTCCTTGCTGCTGGACGTATCCACAGAGCGGCTGGGTGGTGCTTGGGGCGCTGTGGGGCACCTCAACAGCGTGGCTGACACACCCGAGCTGCGGGCGGCTTACAACGACAATTTGCCTCGCATGACCGAGTTCTACACCCGCTTGGGTGCGGACGAGCGTCTGTATGCCAAGTACAAAGCACTCCACGACGCCAGTCCAGCCTTGAGCCCGGCTCGCCGCCGCGCACTCGACCTGGCCCTGCGTGGGTTTGTCATGGGTGGCGCAGAGTTGCAAGGGCAAGCCAAGCAACGTTTCGCCGAGATCCAAGAACTGCAAGCGGCCAAATCACAAGCGTTCTCCGAACACGTGATGGACTCAACCGACGCTTTCGCTTACTACGCGCAAAGCGACGCCTTGGCTGGCGTACCGGAAGACGTCATTCAATCCAGTCGATCGGCCGCACAAACCGAAGGCAAAGACGGGCACAAGCTGACTTTGCACATGCCCTGCTACCTGCCCGTCATGATGTACGCCAGTGACCGGGCCTTGCGTGAGACGCTCTACCGCGCCTACAGCACACGCGCCAGCGAACAAGGCGCACCGGAGCGCGACAACTCATTGCTGATGCAAGAAATCGTTGCCTTGCGCCAAGAAGAGGCCGCCTTACTGGGCTATGACAGTTTTGCCGATGTGTCGTTGGTGCCCAAAATGGCGGCCAATCCTAAACAAGTCACCGATTTTTTGAGGGACTTGGCCAAACGCGCTCACCCGTTCGCCGAGAAGGACATGGCCGAGTTACGAGACTTCGCCAAAACCGAACTGGGCTTGTTGGACCTGCAGGCTTGGGACATCGCCTATGTCAGCGAAAAGCTCAAAGAAGCCCGCTACGCTTTCAGCGACCAAGAAGTCAAACTCTATTTCACCGAAGCCACCGTACTGCAAGGCCTATTCGGTCTGATCGAAACCCTGTTTGATGTGCGCATACAGCCCGACAGCGCCCCTGTGTGGCATGAGTCAGTGCGATTCTTCCGCATCGAGCGTGCAGGCAAGCTCGTTGGCCAGTTCTATCTTGATCCTTATGCCCGCACCGGCAAACGTCCAGGCGCTTGGATGGACGACGTCCGTGGCCGCTGGAAGCGCCCTGACACCGGCTTAACCCAGACACCCGTGGCCCACTTGGTTTGCAACTACGGCAAAGGTGTGGGCGACAAGCCTGCTTTGCTCACGCACGACGACGTCACCACGCTATTTCACGAGTTCGGTCACGGCCTGCACCACATGCTGACCCAGGTCGATGACATTGGCGTAGCGGGCATCAGTGGTGTCGAATGGGACGCGGTTGAATTACCTAGCCAGTTCATGGAGAACTTCTGCTGGGAGTGGGACGTCGTTCAAAAGCTCACCAGCCATGTCGACACAGGTGCCCATCTGCCGCGTGCCTTATTTGACAAAATGACGGCTGCCAAGAACTTTCAAAGCGGCATGCAAACCCTGCGCCAAGTTGAGTTCTCCTTGTTTGACATGCGCTTGCACGCTGAGCCTGGCCAAGAAGCGCACGTGCAAGACATCGTGGACCAAGTCCGTCAAGAAGTCGCCGTCAACATCCCACCTGCGTTCAACCGCTTTCAGCACAGCTTTTCACACATTTTTGCAGGCGGTTACGCAGCAGGCTATTACAGCTACAAGTGGGCAGAGGTACTCTCTGCAGACGCCTATGCTGCATTCGAGGAAGCCTCAACGCCCTCACAAGGCCTGCTCAACCCGGAGGTGGGTCGACGTTACCGAGAAGCCATTTTGGAAGCCGGTGGCAGCCGCTCCGCGATGGATAACTTCAAGGCTTTTCGTGGCCGAGAGCCCCAGATTGATGCTTTGCTGCGTCATCAGGGCATGAGCTAAACCAAGGATAAAGAGATGCGACGCACTGCTTCCACGATGGCCATTTTGGCCGCCTTGACCATGGCAATTGGCTCACCGGCTTGGGCTTTGTACAAAGTTGTTGGCCCAGATGGCCGTGTGACCTACTCCGACCGTATCCCCGGTGATGCGCCCGCGCAAGCCATCAAGCCCAATGGCAGCGTGGCATCAACGGACGGCTTGCCTTACGAGCTCCAACGTGTGGCTGCCCGCTACCCTGTGACGCTCTACACCGGCAGCAACTGCACGCCGTGCGACACAGGCCGCCAATTGCTCAAAGCGCGTGGCATTCCTTTTGCAGAAAGCACCGTGTTGACGGCAGAGGACGTCAAAGCCTTGGCCAAGCAAGACGGCACGGACCAACTGCCTGCGCTGCGTGTAGGTCAGAAGATGATCAAAGGATTCAGCCAGACTGAGTGGATCAGCTACATCGATGCCGCCGGCTACCCAGCCAAGTCAGTGCTGCCCTTGAACTACCGCTGGCCTGCTGCCAAACCTTTGGCACCCACGGATGCCAAGGCGTCAGACCAAACAGCCTCGACCCCAGCCCGTCAACATAAGCCTGTTGACGAAGGCCCGACATCCACACCAACGGATTCAACCCCACCTAGGTTTCGGTTCTAATCAGTGACTCATTCCCCATCAGCACAAAGCAAACCCTGCGTTTCCAGCGTCACCGTGGCCATCATTGGCGCAGGCCCAGCCGGGCTCATGGCCGCAGAGGTTTTGTCCTCACGTGGCATTCAGGTCGATTTGTTTGACGCCATGCCCTCCGTAGGGCGGAAGTTTTTGCTGGCAGGCCGAGGCGGACTCAATCTGACTCACTCAGAGCCCCTGCCCCTATTCTTGCAACGCTTTGCAGAACGGCAAGATGTGCTGACGCCTTTGATTGATCAGTTCACACCGCAAGACCTCATGGATTGGGCCAAGGGCTTGGGTATTGAGACTTTTGTGGGGACTTCCGGTCGCGTTTTCCCGCGCGACCTCAAGGCTGCGCCTTTGCTGCGTGCTTGGCTGCACCGCTTGCGCCAATCCGGCGTGCGCTTTCACATGCGTCACCGCTGGCTGGGCTGGTCTGACAAAGGCGCGTTGTGTTTTGCCACACCCAAAGGCGACGTTCAATTTGAGTCCCAAGCCACATTGTTGGCCATGGGTGGTGCCAGCTGGGCTCGCTTGGGCTCTGACGGCGCGTGGGCGCCCTTGTTGCAGCAAATTGGGGTCGATCTGAATCCGCTTAAGCCATCAAACTGTGGATTTGATGTGGCGCCCACGGGGCCTGATCAAGCCGGTTGGAGTGCCCATTTGCGTAGCCGTTTTGCGGGCCACCCCATCAAGCCCGTGGTGATTTCATTGATTGACCAGGCTGGTCAAACACACAAACAGCAAGGCGAATTTGTACTGACAGATACGGGCGTGGAAGGCAGCTTGATCTATGCGTTTTCTGCGCGAATCCGTGACGAGATCGACCGCGCTGGGCACGCCACCATCCACCTTGATTTGCTGCCCTCGCACACAGCTGAGCAGGTGCTGACAGAGACACGTCGCCCAAAGGGCCCGCGTAGCCTGTCCACACACCTGAAAAGCCGACTGGGTATCCAAGGTGCCAAGGCTGCACTGCTTTATGAATTGTTGACGCCTGAGCAACTGGCTTGTGCGGAGGTGCTCGCGGCCAAGCTCAAAGCCTTGCCCGTCACGTTGCGTCGCGCTAGGCCCATGGATGAGGCCATTAGTACGGCTGGTGGCGTGCGATTTGAAGCGATGGATGCAAGTGGCATGCTCAAAGCCCGCCCCGGTGTTTTTTGCGCAGGAGAGATGTTGGACTGGGAAGCGCCGACTGGGGGCTATCTGCTCACTGCGTGCATGGCGACGGGCAAATCGGCCGCGTTGGGCGTGCAAGAGTTCCTGATCAATTCAGGAAGTGCCAGTCTTTGAAGTTTGGGTTTTGAAAGCCTGACTCGGTGTAAGCCTTCTCAATCACATGTTTTGCCTTGAGTTGGCTAAGCCCTGCATTGATCGCGGTGAAGGCGCCGGCCCCATCTGGGTGACGGCGTGACACCACAAAGTGCCTGCTGCCCATGAGTCGCACCTTGACTTGGGGGATAGGCACGAAACGCACCCCTTCAGCTTGCAGCGATAAATCTGACGTTTTGGGGAAAGGGCCGAGCAAGTAGTCGGCTCGACCAAAGGACACCATTTGCACCATCGACACCCAGGTTGATGCACTTTGTAAATAAGGCAGCTTCAAACTAGATAGGGTGAGCCAGTCAGCTGTCCATGCCTGATTGGATATGGCACGAAGCTGACGAACATCCCCAAGTGTCTTGGCCTTCAGTGCATGGGCATTGGTGGGCAAGGTATAAAGCATCGCCTCGCTCGCGCCGTTTTCGACGACGGCTTGACTGATGTGAATGCCACCGCCAAGCGGCTTGAGATCAGCCAGCCAGATGCTGTTGGCAGCGATGAGCACCTGACCGCTTTCTAGCTCCCTGAGAATGCGTGCATAAGAGTCAATGGTCTTGAACTCAATTTTGTCGGTGTTGCCGCCAAGACGAAGCGCTTGCTGCAACAAGACGACCTCCACCACATCACGGCGTGCGTTATCACCACTGAAATCGACAATCTGGAGTACGTCTTGCTTGCCAACAAACTTCTGATAATCCGCCAGAACATCTTTGGGTATGGCCACGATCAAGGTCTTGGCAAGCAAGGCCTGAGTACTGAGGCTCAGCATTACTCCCAGACAAAGATGGCGCAAGATGGTCATGGTCATGGTTTAGCTGCTGTGTCAACATGCCCGTCTTGTGTCAACCACAATGCTGCGATCAACAGGCCTTGGGCTGTCGCATGAAACCCTGTGGGCTGCGCCTCCTTTTGGCGAATATTGTTTATCCATGATGGCAATTCAGGGATGTCACGCTCACCGGTCCAGCCCCCATCGGCTTGTTGCTGCGACATGATCCGTCGCATCCATATAGGCTTGACTCTGTCTGCGTGCCCCGACCAGAGTAAAACCAAAACACGCTGCAAATAGGCGTCTTTGACAACGAAATCGACACGCAGTTGCGACTCAATGTCAGAGCGCAATTCAGCTTCCAAATCAGTGGTGTCGCGTATGACGGGGCAACCTACACGCTTGAAGAGCTGGATACCAATGAGCTGATGCGTTGAACAGACAGGGTCTCTCAACAACGCTTTAATGGGTTTGGGACGGCACATGTTTTCTTCAAGAAAGCGCGTCGTGTCACCATCATCCAAGGGGACCGGTAGGCAAGTTACACCGTGGTAATAGAATCGCTGATAAGGAGACAGGGGCTCAATCGCTACGAGGTTCATCAACACATCGACCTTCGGATAGACCATGCGCTGCCACGGCAAACCTGCAGATCTTGGTGCAGCATAGATGGTGGCGCTTGCCTCTCGAACCAAGCCCAGCAAATAGGTGTCACCCATGCGCTCTGCCGCCGCTTGCACCATCCACCACAAGGCTGCATTGCCGTCTGATCGGACTGTTGACTCATTGGCATGGAACCACGCCAATGACCGCGCGTAGCTTTGCTCCATCTCGGCCCTGTTCAGGGGTGCAGCATCGCGACTACCCGTCCAAATGCCCAAGCCGGTCAAAGCGATCGCCAAAAAGATCAGCGCCAAGAGCACTCTGGCGAGCCACTTTGCGTTTGCTTTCATCCTTCATCCCATACTTATCATTTATCACTTAAATATAAGCGTCTTCACACCTTGCTCGGTCCCTAATAGGCACACAGAAGCTTTGTTTCTCGCAAAGACACCGACAGTAACCACACCTGGCCACTGGTTGATGTCTGATTCAAACTGCGCCGGTTTCTCGATACCCAAACCTGTGACGTCGACGATGACGTTGCCGTTGTCGGTGGTCACACCCTCACGAACTTTGGCTTGGCCACCTAGCTTGCTGAACGCACGGATGACCTGTGCCGCAGCCATAGGGATCACCTCGACCGGCAGGGGGAAAGTGCCCAGCAAAGAAACCAGTTTGGATTCGTCGGCAATGCACACAAATTTCTCAGCCAAGTCGGCCACGATCTTTTCGCGCGTCAACGCTGCGCCACCACCTTTGATCATGTTGCCGTCGTGGTCGATCTCATCGGCGCCGTCAATATAAACGCCCAGCGAGCTAACCGACTCGCACGGCAACACCTTGATCCCCAAGGCTTCGAGTCGCAGCGTGCTGCGCACTGAACTGGAGACCGCCCCTGTGATGCGACCTGGGTCGACTTTCAGGGCATCTCCCAACGCGTCAATGAATTTATCAACCGTTGACCCCGTGCCAACGCCGACGATACTGCCCACCGTCACGTAGTCCAAGGCCGCACGGCCCACCAAAGTTTTGAGTTCGTCTTGCGTCATATATTGGGTCATCATCAAGAAATGGGGCGACCTGTCAGCGTCATCCAAGCCGTCAAGCCACCAATCAGCAGCGGTTGGTGCAACATGTAAAAAGTCAAGCTGTGACGGCCAAGTCTTGCCAAGCCTAGCTTGATCAGATGCGGCACCCGCATCACGTTGATATTGTCGCTTGAACGACCGCTGGATACAGCGTTTTTTGCTTGACGCGCAAGCCACCACTGCATGCCCGCAAGACCCCACCACATCACACCCAACCAAGGCAGGATGGGGACGTAATCTTCTGTGATGGGCTTGTGGGTGACCAAGCCGATCCAATTGGTCAACTTGGCGTCAAAAAAAACATGCCCAACAACCTGGGGCAAGCACATGGCCAGCAAACCAAGTGGCCACAGGGCCTGCTTCAGTGGCGCACTCAAGCGCGCAAGAATCAACATCACGGCCATCCCATGCAGGACGCCAAAGTAGATATAGCTATTGGGAAACATGACGGCGCTGCCAATGCTAACCAGCACAGCGCAACCCGCTATTTGCGCCCACCTGCGCCAGAACTTAGACCAAGACTGCCCTTGCGATGTGGCCAGCGCCTGCCCCGCACCCGCACACAGCAGAAACAGCGACAAGATGCAGGTGCGCTGTAAAGTCCAAACTGGATCGGCATGAAAATCCGCATTGATCAGGCGGAAGTTACTGAGGTCAAAGCTGAAGTGAAAAATCGCCATCCACACCAAGGCGAACCCACGCAGGGTGTCTAGTGCATCGGATCGGGTGTTTTTGATTGGCGTGGCTTGCATGGCGACAGTATCGGCGTTTTGCCTGTGGGCTGGCTGGGCGTGTGTCGTTCGCGGCAAAATAGCGACCTGCAACTTGGAGCATGACCGATGGCCTTCGCCGACAATCTTAAACAACTGCCCGCCGCAGCACACCTTGCCGCTGTTCAACTGATCGATGGTACAGGCCAAGTAGCCGCCACGATCGAGAACAAGCCCGGGCAAGCTGGCTCGCTGGTCGTCTACGCCGCACTGGCCGCCAAACATGGCAGCATCAACGTGCCCGCATCGCACGAAGGCTTGGCCATCTATGCCGAGCACACCGATGACGCGAGAGCCAACCCGGGCAATCATCCCAATATCGATCGATTAATCAAGGTGATCGAATCAGGCCAGGGGTTTAAAGTCAAGCTTGTTGAGGCAGACCATGTCTGAGAGTTGGTACGAGCGCCATGTCTTACCCTATCTGATCGATGTGGCGTGCGGGATTGGCCCCGTTGGACAGCAACGCTCAAAAGTGATACCCAAAGCCTACGGTAAGGTGCTTGAGATTGGCATGGGGACAGGCCTCAACATCCCTTACTACGACAAGTCTAGGGTGACAAAAATCGTGGGCGTGGACCCTGCCCTGCGTATGCATGGTCTGGCTCAAAAACGCATCGCCAAAGCAGGGCTGGATGTGGATCTGATCGGTTTATCTGCTGAAAAGCTGCCCGTTGCAAGTCAGAGTTTCGACACCGTGGTTTGCACATACACGCTGTGCACCATACCTGACCCCGTGGCGGCTTTGGCAGAGATGAACCGCGTACTCAAACCGGGCGGTACATTGCTATTTTCAGAACACGGCCGATCACCTGACCCCGGGGTGCTGCGTTGGCAAACGCGCTTGCAACCCTACTGGAGCAAGGTGGCTGGAGGGTGCATGCTGGACCGCGATATACCTGCGATGCTGCGCGACGCAGGATTTGCGGCAGACGTTCAAAGCATGTACATACCGGGGCCACGCCCCTTGTCGTACCACTATTGGGGCGAAGCACACGTTAAATGATTTTGTCCGTTATCAACCCACCCACTTGCGCGCATTGGTGAACATGCGTGCCCATGGGCTGAGGTCGCTCTTGTCGCCACTCGTCCAGCTCATCTGCACGTTGCGGAACACACGCTCTGGGTGCGGCATCATGGCTGTGAAGCGGCCATCAGCCGTGGTCACTGCTGTCAACCCCTCAGGTGATCCGTTCGGGTTGAGCGGATACGCTTCGGTGCTTGCACCGTTGTTGTCCACAAAACGCAAGGCCTTGTGCACATTGGCTGCGTTGCCACGCCCCGAGAAGTTGGCATAACCTTCACCGTGTGACACGGCAATGGGCATGCGGCTACCGGCCATCCCCTCGAAGAAGATGGACGGACTGTCCAAGACCTCGACCATGCTCAAACGGGCCTCAAAGCGGGTGCTCTTGTTGTGCGTGAACTTGGGCCAATCGTGCGCCCCGGGGATGATCGGGCTGAGTGCAGCCAACATCTGGCAACCATTGCAAACGCCCAGCGCAAAGGTGTCCGTCCTGTTGAAGAATCCAGCGAACTGCTCGGCCAATTTCGGATTGAACATGATCGAGCGTGCCCAGCCCTCACCTGCACCCAAGGTGTCGCCATAGCTGAAGCCACCGCAGGCGATGAAGCCTTGGAACTGATCCAAACGGGCGCGCCCTGATTGCAGGTCACTCATGTGCACGTCGAAGGTATCGAAGCCGCCTTGTGCCATGGCGTAAGACATTTCAACCTGCGAGTTCACGCCTTGCTCTCGCAAGATCGCCACCTTGGGCCGCGTCTTGTTGATGAAGGGTGCCGCTACGTTCTCAAGCGGATCAAAGCTCAGGCTCACATGCATGCCCGGGTCAGCTTGCTGGCCAATGGCCGCGTGTTCGCTGTCGGCGCAAGCGGGGTTGTCACGCAATTGCGCGATGCGCCAACTCACGTCATCCCATGTTTTGTGCAACTGCTCAAGCGGTGCGGCAAACACGGCCTTGGCATCACGCCAAACCTGCACTTCGCCCTTGGTATTGGGCTTGCCGACAACGTGGCTGTGCTTGCTCAAGCCATGCTCACGCAAGGTCTGCATCACGGCATCGCGCTCGCTGGTGCGCACTTGCAGCACCACGCCAAGCTCTTCATTGAACAGCGCTTTGAGTGTGAGTTCATTGCGGCGCTCGCCCACTTGACCGGCCCAGTTTTTCGAGTCGCCCATGTCGGCGCGGCTGTCGCTGATGCCATCGCCTTCGGTGACCAACATGTCCACGTTCAGGCTGACACCCGTGTGGCCAGCGAAGGCCATCTCGCAAGCCGTGGCCCAGAGGCCGCCATCACCACGGTCGTGGTAGGCCAGCAACTTGCCTTGTGCGCGCAGCACATTGACCGCAGCAACGGTCTGCTTGAGCATCTCGGGGTTGTTGAGATCAGGCACATCGTTGCCGAACTGGTTCAGCACCTGCGCCAGCATAGAGCCTGCCATGCGATTTCGGCCTTCGCCCAAATCAATCAGGATCAAACTGCTGTCCAAAGGCTGACCATGCTCTGTGGTGATCAACTGAGGCGTCAGGGTGCCGCGCACATCGTCGATCGAAGCAAAGGCTGTCACGATCAAAGACACCGGCGCGGTCACTTGCTTGACTTCTCCGTGGTCTGACCACTTGGTGCGCATGGACAGCGAGTCCTTGCCCACAGGGATCGACACGCCCAATGCCGGGCACAAATCCATGCCCACAGCCTTGACCGTGTCGTACAGATCGGCGTCTTCGCCTGCTTCACCGCAAGCGGCCATCCAGTTGGCGGACAGCTTGACTTTGCTGAGCTCAATAGGTGCTGCCAGCAAGTTGGTGATGGACTCGGCCACGGCCATGCGGCCCGATGCCGGTGCGTTGACCGATGCCAATGGGGTGCGTTCACCCATGGCCATGGCCTCGCCCTTGAACCCAGCATAGTCGGCCAAGGTCACAGCAACGTCAGCTACAGGCACTTGCCATGGGCCGACCATCTGATCGCGGTGGTTCAGGCCGCCCACGGTGCGGTCACCAATGGTGATCAAAAAGCGCTTGCTGGCCACAGTGGGGTGACGCAGCACATCCAGCGCGACGGTCTCCAGCGCGACGCCAGTTAAGTCAATCTCTCCGCCATCACGTGCCACACGCTGCACGTCACGGTGCATCTTGGGCGGCTTGCCCAGCAACACATCCATGGGCATGTCGATGGCTTTGTCAGCATCAGGTTGGCTGCTGTCGCTCAATGTCAGCTCGCACGCATCGGTGGTCACACCGACCACGCCAAACGGGCATCGTTCACGGTCAGCCATGGCCTTGAAAATAGGCAAGCTCTCAGGCGCGATGGCCATCACGTAGCGCTCTTGGCTCTCGTTGCACCAGATTTCTTTCGGGGCCAGACCGGTCTCTTCAAGGGGCACTTGGCTCAAGTCAAAGCGCGCGCCCTTGCCTGCGCCGTCTACCAATTCAGGGAAAGCGTTGGATATGCCGCCCGCACCCACATCATGGATCGCCAAAATGGGGTTGTTGGCTTCCAAACCCCAGCAATGGTTGATCACCTCTTGTGCGCGGCGCTGGATTTCCGGATTGCCACGCTGGACGGAATCAAAATCCAAGCTGGCCGCGTTGGTGCCTGCTGCCATCGACGATGCGGCACTGCCACCCATGCCAATGCGCATACCCGGGCCACCCAGTTGGATCAACAAAGTGCCCGCAGGGAATGCGATTTTGTGTGTTTGCGTGCTGCTGATGGTGCCCAAGCCGCCTGCAATCATGATGGGCTTGTGATACCCACGTCGAATGACATCGGCGCCCTGCCCCACGTTTTGCTCAAACACACGGAAGTAGCCACCTAAATTAGGCCGACCAAATTCATTGTTGAACGCGGCACCGCCCAGTGGGCCTTCAATCATGATTTGCAAGGCGCTGGCGATGTGATCGGGCTTACCAAAGCGCTCGGCCTCCCACGGCTCATTGGTGCCCGGCAAATTCAGGTTAGACACTGAAAAGCCAGTCAAACCAGCCTTAGGCCGCGAGCCTCGGCCGGTCGAGCCTTCATCACGTATTTCACCACCAGCACCGGTAGATGCGCCTGGATAGGGCGATATCGCTGTCGGGTGATTGTGTGTCTCCACCTTCATCAACACGTGCGCGAGTTCTTCACGACCTTGGTACTGCGGTGCGTTCGTGTAGCCAGCAGGCATCCAACGCTCGATCACGTGCCCTTCCATGACGGACGCGTTGTCACTGTAGGCGACCACCGTGTGCTGGGAGTTGAGCTTTTCGGTGTTGCGGATCATGCCGAACATGGACAAGGCTTGCGCCTGACCATCAATCGTGAACTCGGCATTGAAGATTTTGTGACGGCAGTGCTCGCTGTTGGCCTGCGCGAACATCATCAACTCGACATCGGTTGGGTTGCGCTTCAAGCCTGTGAACGCCGTCACCAAATAGTCGATTTCATCATCCGACAATGCCAAGCCGAATGTGACGTTGGCGCTTTCCAGCGCCATGCGCCCTTGACCCAAAACGTCGACGTGCTCCATGGCCTGGCCGACTTGTTCATCGAACAAATGGCTGGCGCTCTCGCGCTCAAACAACACGCTCTCGGTCATGCGGTCATGCAGCAACGCAGCCACTTTGGCGATATCTTCAGCTGCCAAAGGCTTGGCGCCACCCGTCAGGGTGCTGATCAAACCTGCTTTGACGGTGACGCGGAATTCGGTCACGCGCTCGACCCGGCGAATGGCCAAGCCACAGTTGTGCGCGATGTCCGTGGCCTTGGATGCCCATGGCGAGACGGTGCCTAAACGTGGCGCAACCACGACCAGCGTGCCATCGATGGGCCCTGCATAAGCATCACCATAGGTCAGCAGCGCAGCGAGCTTGTCTAGCTCACCATGGGGCAGCGTGCTGTCCATGGCCACCCAGTGAACAAACCGGGCATGAATGCCGCTGATTCGGGGATTGATGGCTTGCAGCTGGGGCAGCAGCGCCAGAACATGGTGGGGTGCCAGGGCGTTACCGCCCTCAAAGTGCATCAGAGTGGACATCACAGGGTTCGAGCGTTCGGTCACGGCGAGGGGGAAAACGCGGATTTTAACGGTCTCGTGGCTCAAAACCCAAAATTCAATGCCTTTCTCATATCCATGTGCGCTTCATAGTCCACAAGAAGTACGGATAATTCGTGCCCATGAGCATCACCATCAAAACAGGCGCCGACATCGACGCCATGCGCATCGCAGGCCGACTGGCCTCCGAAGTGCTGGACTTCCTCACCCCATTTGTCAAACCCGGGGTGACCACTGACGAGCTGGATAAGCTGTGCCACGACTACATGGTCGATGTGCAAGATTGCATCCCTGCCCCACTGAATTACGCGCCCGGAGGGCACACGCCCTACCCCAAGTCGATCTGTACATCGATCAACCACCAAGTCTGTCACGGCGTCCCCAATGACCGTGCACTGAAGGATGGCGACATTGTCAACATCGACATCACCGTCATCAAAAACGGCTGGCACGGCGACACCAGCCGCATGTTCTTGGTAGGCAACGCCTCTATTGCAGCCAAACGCCTGTGCGCCCTGACGCATGACGCGATGTGGCACGGCATTGCCAAAGTCAAGCCCGGCATCCGCTTGGGTGACATCGGCCACGCGATCCAAACCTTCACCGAAAATCTTGGGTTTTCGGTGGTGCGTGAGTTTTGTGGACACGGCATCGGCTTGAAGTTCCACGAAGAGCCGCAAGTGCTGCATTACGGCCGCCCCGGCACCCTAGAAGAGCTCAAAACAGGCATGATCTTCACGATCGAGCCCATGATCAATGCGGGCAAACGAGACATCAAATCACTGGGTGATGGATGGACCATCGTCACCAAAGATCGGTCTTTGTCCGCGCAGTGGGAGCACACCATTTTGGTCACCGAAACAGGTTACGAAGTGCTGACTCTGTCCGCAGGCAGCCCTGCATTGCCCGCGTTCATCACCGCGACCAAGACTTGATCCAACCATGCCTCTTGACGTAGCTGCGCTGCGCGCACAGTACCGCGCTGCCAAAACGGAGCTGCTCGATCAGTTCCAAAACAGCCGGGCCACAACAGCCTCAGCCAGCAGGCTCTTGACCAGCTTGGCTCGCTTGGTTGACAGCACGCTGATCGCCTTGTGGGAATCACAGGCCATGCCCAGGGGGGCCGCGTTGGTTGCAGTAGGTGGCTACGGCAGAGGCGAGCTGTTCCCCCACTCTGACGTGGATGTCTTGCTGCTGCTGCCTGTGTCACCGTCTATCGGCGGGGATGAGAGCTTGGCGCCCAGCGTGGAGCGCTTTATCACAGCTTGCTGGGATATCGGTCTTGAGATTGGCTCCAGCGTGCGCAGCGTCGAAGAGTGCGGCGAAGAGGCGCAGCGTGACATCACGGTGCAAACATCTTTACTGGAATCCAGATGCGTCTGCGGCTCCAAGGCGCGATTTGATGAGTTGCAACACACCACATTTGATCAGCTAGATATCCCCGCGTTCATCACGGCCAAGATGCTGGAAATGCGCCATCGCCATACCAAGTATGAAGACACGCCATACGCGCTGGAGCCCAACTGCAAAGAAAGCCCGGGCGGGCTGCGTGACTTGCAAGTCGTTTTATGGCTGGCCCGCGCCGCACGCTTGGGTAAAAACTGGCATGAGCTGGCCAAAAATGGGCTGTTGACCGCTTTTGAGGCGCGCCAACTGCAGCGCAACGAAGGCACACTCAAGCTGATCCGCACGCGCTTGCATCAGATCGCCGGGCGCCGTGAGGATCGCCTTGTATTTGACCTGCAAACGGCGGTTGCCGAGTCGTTTGGCTATACCAACACCCCAGCCTTGCGTGCCAGCGAGGCCCTGATGCGTCGTTACTATTGGGCGGCCAAAGCAGTCACCCAACTCAATCAGATCCTGATCCTGAACATTGAAGAGCGTGTGCAGGGCTCGCAAGATGCGCCTATGCGACCCATCAATGATCGTTTTTTAGATCGAGGTGGTTTTCTGGAAATCGCCAGCGACGACCTGTACCAGCGTGATCGACACGCCATCTTGGATACCTTCGTCACACTCCAAAACGAAAAAACACTCAAAGGCTTGTCTGCACGAACCCTGCGTGCGCTGTACAACGCACGCAATGTCATGGATGGCGCGTTTCGCCGCGACCCCATCAACCAATCGGCTTTCATGGCGATTTTGTGTGCCGAGCAAGGTCAGACCCGGGCGATGCGCCTACTCAACCAGACTTCCGTGCTGGGGCGCTACCTCTGGGTATTTCGCCGCATTGTTGGGCAGATGCAGCACGACCTGTTCCACGTCTACACCGTCGATCAGCACATCTTGATGGTTGTACGCAATGTGCGCCGGTTCTTCATACCCGAGCACGCACACGAGTATCCTTTTTGCACTCAGTTGGCTGCAGAGTGGGATAAACCTTGGTTGTTGTATGTGGCCGCTCTCTTCCATGACGTCGCCAAGGGACGAGGCGGTGACCACTCTGTCCTTGGGTGTGTTGAGGTAAGGCGTTTTTGCAAAACACACAGCATCCTCGGCGAGGACGCCAAGTTGATTGAGTTTTTAGTTGGCGAGCACCTGACCATGTCACGTGTCGCCCAAAAAGAAGACCTCTCTGACCCTGACGTCATCCAAGCCTTCGCCAAGCGCGTAGGCACGGAGCGCAGCCTGACTGCGCTTTACCTGCTGACCGTGGCCGACATCAGAGGCACCAGCCCCAAGGTCTGGAATGCGTGGAAGGGCAAGTTACTGGAAGACCTGTACCGCTTGACCTTGCGTGCATTGGGTGGCGCACGGCCACACATGGACGCGGAGATAGAAGCACGCAAACAGCAAGCTAGGCACTCCTTGGCGCTTTACTCCATGCCCCCTGGCGTGGAAGCACCGCTGTGGAAAACCTTAGACATGAGCTACTTCGCCCGTCACGACGCACCGGACATCGCTTGGCACGCACGCATGTTGTGGCGCCATGTGGAGACCACAACGGCCATCGTATCTGGCCGGCTGTCATCTGTCGGCGAAGGCTTGCAGGTAATGGTCTACGCCCCCGATCGCCCCGATTTGTTTGCACGCATCTGTGGCTACTTTGACCGTGCCGGCTTCAACATTCAGGACGCACGCGTTCACACATCAGGCAGCGGCTACGCGCTCGATACATTCCAGATCCTAGCCAGCGATACATTGCAGTACGAAGGCGTGCACTTTCGCGAAATACTCGCTTTGGTTGAAAACCAGCTGAGCGAAGCATTGGCGAGCAACCGCCCGCTGCATGAGCCCACACGGGGTCGCTTGTCTAGGCGTGTGAAATCATTCCCAATCAACCCCAGAATCAGCCTGCGGCCGGATGAACGTGCGCAGCGCTGGTTGCTCAGCGTATCAGCCAGCGACCGCTCCGGGCTACTTTATGTGATTGCACGCACCCTTGCGCGGCACCACGTGACAGTGCAACTGGCCAAAGTCAGCACACTGGGTGAGCGCGTAGAAGATACCTTTTTGGTGACCGGCGACGTCTTGCGGCAAGACAAACTGCAACTTGCATTGGAAACAGAGCTGCTCGAAGCCCTGTCATCTTGATAGCCCAATCAAGCGGGCTCTTTAGGGTCCAGCTCCAATTCGAGTCGCGTGATGCGGTCACGTAACAGCAAGCGGCGCTTTTTCAGACGCCTCAGAGACAGCTCATCAACGGGCAACTGCTCGGCGGCGCGATCGATCAGATTATCAAGATCTGCGTGCTCCATGCGCAGCTCAATCAGCTGTCGATGGGGTAAATGAAGGTTTTCTTGCATCACGGATACCACAATGCACCATAACTAGGCGCTCGAACAAGGGGGGCCGAGGTATCGCCAGGCCGCGGATCAGGTCATTTAACGATTATAGTTTTCCCCATGATCACTTCACCGACCAGTTTTCGCTTGGTGGCCTCCACAGGCATCCACCGTGGGGACAGGCCCTATCAACAAGACCAAGTTGAAATCATCCCGCACCCTAGGGTGCAAGGGTGTCTCTTAGCTGTGGTAGCCGATGGCATGGGCGGGAAAAGTGGTGGGCGCAAGGCGGCTGACCAAGTTGTTTTGACCGCACGGCAGGTGTTTGACCGTTATGTCCCCAGCAAAGATGAGTCGGCGCAGTCTTTGGCGCAATTGATCAACGAGTCCCATCTCATGATCAGGCTGACGGCCATGGCGTTCGAAGAAGAGCCACACAGCACCGTGGGCGCATTCATCGTCAACCCCGATTTATCTGCCGATTTGGCCCACGCAGGTGATTCGCGCATCTACCATTTTCGCGGGCCGGACATGATTCACCGCACGTTAGATGACTCATATGTCCAGCGCTTGGTCGACGAGGGCCAGATCACCGAAGATGAAGCCAACGTGCACCCGCAGGCCAATTTGCTAACCGGATGCCTAGGCACCCAGCAAGACCCGCCCGTCTCGGTGCACCGCATTCATCAGTTGCAAATTGGTGACAGCTTGCTGGTCTGCTCGGACGGCCTGTGGCATTACTTCACCCCCAAAGAATTGGGCGCCATCGTTCACACCTTGCCACCTCGTGAGGCGGCCGAGATGTTGATAGGCAAAGCACGTCACCGGGCACGCGCTGGCGGGGACAACCTGTCGCTCGCGCTGGTCAGGGTCGAGGCAGCTAACTGACGCCCTAGTTCAGCGATCAGGTCAGCGACGTATCAACCACCCTGCGCTCTTCGCTCAGATAGGCCTTGGAGCGCATCTCATTGAGCCTTGACGCCGTACGTGGGAACTCGTGCGACATGGGGCCTTCTGTGTAAAGCAACTCTGGCGCCACCTCAGCTGACATCACCAATTTGCACTTGCGGTCGTACAGCACATCGATCAGCCAAGTGAAACGGCGTGCTTCTGAGGCCATGCGCACGGGCATGTGCGGCACGTCACTGAGCATGATGGTGTGAAAGCGTGATGCCAGCTCAAGGTAGTCATTTTGTGAGCGTGGACCACCACACAGCGTTTGAAAGTCAAACCAAACAATGCCGCCTGCACGCCGCTTGGCCTTCAGGACGCGGTGCTCAATGTTCAAGCTTGGATCTTCATCGGCCGTTTCGGCCAACTTATCGAAAATCCCGATCATCTCCGCATCGGTCTGCTCGTTAAGTGGCGACAGGTACAGATTCGCCAGCTCCAATGTGCGGCGTCGGTAATCATTGCCACTGTCCACATTGACCACTTGCAACTGGCTCTTCAGCAGCGCGATGGCGGGCAAGATGCGGTCACGGTGCAAGCCATTGGGGTACAAACCATCGGGGTGGAAATTCGATGTGGTGATGATGCTCATGCGGTTGCGGAACATCGCATCCAGCAGACGATACAAAATCATCGCATCGGTCACATCAGCCACGTGGAACTCATCGAAACAGATCAAGCGGTGACGGCGTGACATTTTCTTTGCCAGCACTTCAAGCGGGTCTGCCACGCCTTTAAGCTCATGCAGTTGCCGATGCACTTCACGCATGAACTCGTGAAAATGCAAACGGGTTTTGCGCTCCAAAGGGACGGCGTTATAGAAGCAGTCCATGATGAAGCTCTTGCCCCGTCCTACCCCGCCGTACATGTAAACGCCCATCGGCAGATTCGGGTAGCGCAGCATTTTGGTCAGTGCATTCGAGCGCTGTGCCTTGTACCCTGCCCACTCGTCCTGACAGCGTTGCAAGGCAGCGATGCCCTGCCGCTGTGCATCGTCGGCCTTGTAGCCCCGCTCGGCGAGGCTTTGTTCATACAGTTGCGTAACGGAGGTCAAAAGCAGATCACAACTCAGAAGTTCAAAGTGCGGTTGTCGACAGCCAGCGCAGCTTCCTTGGTCGCCTCACTCAAACTGGGGTGAGCGTGACAAATCCGAGCGATATCTTCAGCACTGGCCTTGAATGCCATGGCAACCACAGCCTCTGAAATCAACTCGCTGGCCGAAGGCCCTATGATGTGCACCCCGAGGATCTCGTCGGTTACCGCATCAGCCAAGAACTTCACAAACCCCGTCGTATCACCCAAAGCACGCGCTCGGCCATTGGCTAAAAAAGGGAAAGAGCCAGCCTTGTAAGGCCGGCCCTCCGCTTTCAACGCCTGTTCGGTTTTGCCGACCCAAGCGATCTCTGGGCTGGTGTAGATCACCCAGGGAATGATGTTGAAGTCAACGTGACCATGTTGACCGGCAATGCGCTCGGCCACGGCCACACCCTCTTCTTCTGCCTTGTGGGCCAGCATGGGGCCACGAACCACATCGCCAACAGCCCACACATTGGGCAAATTGGTTTTGCAGTCGCCGTCAACCACGATGGCGCCGCGTTCATCAAGCTGCAAGCCTACCGCCTCGGTGTTCAAGCCGGTGGTGTGGGGCGCACGGCCGATCGAGATGATCAGCTTGTCGTACTCACCCGTTTGCGCAGCGCCAGCAGCATCGGTGTAAGCCACGCTCACGCCTTTTTTACTGGTTTTGATCTCGCCGATCTTCACGCCGAGTTGCAGCTTCAAACCCTGCTTCGTGAAGACCTTCTTGGCCTCCTTGGCCACTTGCTCATCGACAGCAGCCAAGAAAGTGGGGAGCGCTTCCAGCACCGTCACATCTGAACCCAAGCGGCGCCAAACGGAACCCATTTCAAGGCCGATCACGCCTGAGCCGATCACGCCCAATTTTTGTGGCACGTCAGTCAAGTCCAAGGCACCTTCGTTCGACAAGATTTGCTTCTCGTCAAACGCCGCACCCGGCAATTGGCGCGCGCTAGAGCCTGTCGCCACAATGATGTGCTTAGCCGTCAGCGTATCGGGCTTGTCGCCAGATACAGCGATCTCGTAGCCACCATCCGTTGCTTTGACGAATGAGCCCCGACCATGGAAAAAGCTGACCTTGTTTTTCTTGAACAAGTACAAGATGCCGTCGTTGTTTTGTTTGACGACAGTGTCCTTGCGCGCAATCATTTTGGCCACATCCATCTTCAGGCCATCTACCGTGATGCCGTGCTCACTGAAGTGGTGTGATGCGTGGTCAAAATGCTCAGATGACTGCAACAAGGCCTTAGACGGGATACACCCCACATTGGTGCAGGTGCCGCCAGGTGCTGGGCCGCCCTTGGCATTGCGCCACTCGTCGATGGCCGCCACGTTGAATCCCAGTTGGGCAGCACGAATGGCGGCGATGTAGCCACCAGGGCCCCCACCGATCACGATGACATCGAATTGATTGGACATGATGTTAGTCAACACGTTAGGCCATGCTCAGTCGTTTTAGACGAAGAGCCACAGCAAGATAGAAAACAACAGCAGGTTGTATGCAAGTCCGGAGCGGGCCCTTGTGAGGCCCGCCCGGCCGCAAAATCAAATATCGAACAGCAGGCGCGCAGGGTCTTCCAACGCTTCCTTCATCGCGACCAAGCCCAGCACAGCTTCACGGCCATCGATGATGCGGTGGTCGTAAGACATGGCCAGATAGTTGATGGGTCGGATCACAATTTGCCCGTTCTCAACCACAGCCCTGTCCTTGGTGGCGTGTACGCCCAAGATGGCCGATTGAGGTGGGTTGATGATGGGCGTAGACAGCATCGAGCCAAAGGTGCCGCCATTGGAGATAGAGAAGGTGCCGCCCGTGAGGTCATCCAGCCCCAACTTGCCATCACGTGCCTTGTTGCCAAACTCAGCAATCTTCTTCTCGATTTCAGCGAAGGTCATTTGATCGACGTTGCGCAGCACAGGCACAACCAAGCCACGGGGTGAGCCCACTGCCACACCGATGTCAAAGTAGCCGTGGTAAACGACGTCGTTGCCATCAATGGATGCATTGATCACCGGGAACTTCTTGAGTGCGTGGACGGCGGCTTTGACGAAAAAGCTCATGAAGCCGAGCTTGACGCCATGCTCCTTCTCGAACTTCTCCTGGAACTTCTTGCGCATTTCCATCACAGGGGCCATGTTCACTTCATTGAACGTGGTCAGGATGGCATTGGTAGCTTGGGATTGCAGCAAGCGCTCAGCGACACGCGCACGCAGGCGGCTCATGGGAACGCGCTGCTCCGGACGCTCGCCCAATTGATTCGGCACGCTAGGCGCCTTCACTGGGGGCAGAGATGTCGTTGGCACGCCTGTAGAGATGGCACGCTCGGTTGGCACTGACGCTGAAGCCAAGGGCTTGCTTGCCCCTGACGCCAGGGTTTGCAAGACATCACCCTTTGTGACGCGTCCGTCTTTGCCTGAACCAGGCACTTGCGCCGTACTCAGCCCGTTATCAGCAAGCAATTTGGACGCGGCAGGCATCGCCACATCGGCCTTGCTGCCGCCCGTTGCAAGCGCGGGTGCGGGCGCTGTAGGGGCTGCAGCAGCAGGGGCACTGGTCGCTTGTGGGTTGGCCGAGGCCGACCCTTCTGTGTCAATGCGTGCAATGACTTCGTCACTGCCGACGGTCGCGCCGTCCTGACGGACAAGCTCAACGAGCACGCCAGCGGCTGGAGCAGGTACTTCGAGTACGACTTTATCCGTCTCAACGTCGATTAGGATTTCGTCTACAGCGACAGCGTCGCCGGGTTTTTTCTTCCACTGCAGCAGCGTGGCTTCAGCCACAGACTCAGACAGCTGGGGGACTTTGACTTCAATGATGGCCATGGTGTGTATCTCCTGAAGCGATCACCGCCTCCCGCAGCTGTTCGAGCTATGCGGCAGACAGCGACCGTCAAAACCTTATTTGGTGAGCACGAAGCCCTTGAGCTTGGCGAAGGACTGATCCAGCAGCGCTTTTTGCTGCTCTTGGTGCAGATGGGCATAACCCACCGCAGGAGAAGCGGATGCAGGTCGACCTGCGTAACCCAGCTTCTGACCATCAGCCATGTTCTCGTGGATGTAATGCTGGACAAAGAACCAAGCACCTTGGTTCTGGGGCTCGTCCTGACACCACACCAAATCTGCCAAGTTAGGGTACTTCTTAAGCTCTGCTGAGAAGGCTTTGTGCGGAAAGGGGTACAGCTGCTCGACACGCACGATGACCACATCCGTGGCCTTTTTCTCGGCGCGTTTTTTAACCAAGTCGTAGTAGACCTTGCCTGAACAGCAGATCATGCGCTTGACATCAGCGGCCTTGATCGCCTCATCCACTTCGCCAATCACCGTACGGAACTCACCTCGTGTGAACTCGGTCAGGGGCGACGTGGCATCCTTGTTACGCAACAGCGACTTGGGCGTCATGATGACCAACGGCTTGCGGAACATGCGCACCATCTGACGGCGCAACACGTGGAAGATCTGGCTGGCCGAAGTCGGCTGCACGATCTGCATGTTGTTGTCTGCCGCCAATTGCATGAAGCGCTCCAAACGGGCCGAGCTGTGCTCTGGGCCTTGTCCTTCGTAGCCATGGGGCAGCATCAGTGTCAAGCCGTTAGAGCGACCCCACTTCACTTCACCAGAGGCGATGAACTGGTCAATCACCACCTGGGCGCCGTTAGCGAAGTCGCCGAACTGCGCCTCCCAGATCACCAAGCTATTGGGGTCTGATCCCGCGTAACCGTATTCAAACCCCAGCACAGCCTCTTCAGACAAAATGGAGTCGATGACCACATACGGCGCTTGGTTGTCGGCAACGTGTTCCAGAGGGATATAGGTGCCGATGTCCCACTTTTCGCGGTTCTGATCATGCAAGACGGAGTGGCGGTGCGTGAACGTGCCCCGGCCACAGTCTTCACCTGAGAGCCGCACGGGGTAACCGCTGGCAACCAGGGAAGCGAAAGCCATGTGCTCGCCCATACCCCAGTCCACGTTGACTTCGCCTCGGCCCATTGCAGCACGGTCGTCGATGACCTTTTGCACCAATGGGTGTGGTTTGAAGTCGCTAGGGATCGTGGTGATGCGCTCAGCCAAGCGGCGGAACTCGGCCAATGGCAGCGCGGTATCGGCACTGTCAGTCCACTTTTTACCCAGATACGGCGTCCAATCAACCGAGTACTTGCTCTTGTAGTTAGTCAGGACCGGGTCGACCGTGTGTTTGCCCGCTTCCATGGCAGCGCGGTATTCTTTGACCATGTCATCGGGGCCTGTGGCAGGCAAGGTGCCGCCACCGATCAAGCGATCACCATAGACCTTGCGCGTGCCTGGATGCTGGCCGATTTTCTTGTACATCAGCGGCTGGGTCATCGCCGGTGTGTCTTGCTCGTTGTGGCCCAGTTTGCGGAAGCAAACAATGTCAACAACCACATCCTTGCTGAACGCCAGACGGTAGTCCAGTGCGAACTGTGTACACAAGACCACCGCTTCTGGATCATCGCCATTAACGTGCAGCACGGGTGCTTCGATCATCTTGACCACGTCCGTGCAATACAGCGTGGAGCGGCTATCGCGCGGATCAGAGGTCGTGAAACCAATCTGGTTGTTGATCACGATGTGTACCGTGCCGCCCGTGTAATAGCCACGGGTCTGAGCCAACGCCAGCGTCTCCATCACCACGCCCTGCCCTGCAAAGGCGGCGTCACCGTGAACCTGAACAGGCAGCACCTGCAAGCCCTTGGCATCCCCACGGCGGTCCATTCGCGCCTTGACTGATCCTTCAACAACCGGGTTAACGATTTCCAAGTGCGATGGATTGAAGGACAAGGACAAGTGAACAGGGCCGCCAGCGGTGGTCACGTCACTGGAAAAGCCTTGGTGGTACTTGACGTCGCCAGAAGGCAGGTTCTCAGGGGCCGTGTGATCGAACTCAGAGAACAACTCGCCTGGCTGTTTGCCGAGTGTGTTGACCAACACATTGAGCCGCCCACGGTGGGCCATGCCAATGATGATTTCTTGGACACCAGATTCACCGCCGCGCTGGATCAACTCGTCCATGGATGCGATGAAGCTTTCACTGCCTTCAAGCGAGAAACGCTTTTGACCAACGTACTTTGTGTGCAGGAAGCGCTCTAGGCCTTCTGCCGCAGTCAGTCGCTCCAGAATGTGAGTCTTTTTCTCGGCACTGAACGTCGGCTTGGAGCGGATGCTTTCGAGTTTTTCTTGCCACCAACGCTTTTCAGTCGGATCGGTGATGTGCATGTACTCGGCACCAATGCTGCCGCAGTAGGTTTCACGCAGGGCCTGCACGATTTCGCGCAAGGTCATGTGCTCGGCCTTGGTGAAATACGTGTTGGTGGCGCTGAACGTGATGTCCATGTCCGCCTCGGTGAAGTCGTAAAACGACGGCTCGAGTTCGGGAATCTTGGGACGTTCTTGGCGCTTGAGGGGATCAAGGTCCGCCCAACGGGAGCCAAGGAAGCGGTATGAGGCAATCAGGGACTGAACGTGTACTTGCTTGCGTGCCACGGCCAGATCAGCTGAGCTGGTCTTGACCATGAAGGCATTGGCTTTGGCGCGTTGGGCAAACGATTCAACCACGGGCGCATGCGCCACATCGCGGTGATCTGTGCCATCAGCGGCGGGTACGTTCTGTAGTGCGTCGAAGTACTCGCGCCAGTTATCTGGGACGGAACCGGGGTTGTCGAGATAGGCCTCGTACAACTCTTCGACGTAGGGCGCATTGCCCCCAAACAGGTACGAGTTCGACCTGAACTGCTGCATCATTTCGCTTACCTCACTCCAGGGTATGCCTGGGCATTTGGCGGTTGAAAAACCTTCCGCGACACGGCTAGACCGATTGGCGGACTACGACCCGCCTTGCTGATTGCGATGGATTCAACATCCAGCAAGGGCGACGGGAAGGGCTATGGATAGACCGCGGTCAATGTACCACCAATACGAGACACATCGAGACGACAAAGACCATTGGATGCGATGCGCCATGAGTCCGATCATGAAAAAAGCCGGGTACTTGTCCCGGCTTTTTGATGTGTGCCTCGCTAGAGGCAGCTAAGGCAGATCAGGCGAAATTCGCAGCAGCGAAGTCCCAGTTTGCCAAGCTGTTGAGGAATGTCTCAACAAACTTAGGACGCGCGTTGCGGTAGTCGATGTAGTAGGCGTGCTCCCACACGTCGATGGTCAACAAGGCCTTGTCGCCTGTTGTCAGTGGCGTGCCAGCGGCACCTGTGTTGACAATGTCGACCGTGCCATCAGGCTTTTTCACCAACCAAGTCCAACCAGAGCCGAAGTTACCAACAGCCGACTTGGTGAAAGCCTCTTTGAATGCATCAAAACTGCCGAACTTGGCGTTGATCGCATCAGCCAAGGCGCCTGCAGGTGCGCCGCCGCCGTTGGGCTTCATGCTGTTCCAGAAGAAGGTGTGATTCCAGATTTGGGCTGCGTTGTTGTAGATGCCGCCGCTGGCCTTCTTGATGATCTCTTCCAAAGGCAGGCTTTCGAACTCCGTGCCGGGGATGAGGTTGTTCAAGTTGGTCACGTAAGCCTGATGGTGCTTGGCGTAGTGGTACTCGAACGTTTCCTTCGACAGGTGGGGTGCCAGTGCATCTTGAGCGAACGGCAGGGGTGGAAGTGTGTGTGCCATGGTGTTTGTTCCTGATCGGTTAAAAAAAATGATGGGCGGATTGTAGGCATGGCGCGCTCGATCCGTGCCTATTTGCGCAATTCACAAACCAGCAATAGGGCTAATCGAGGCTTGGCTTGCTGAGTTCGACGCGATTGATGTGCATGTGCAACAACCCATCGGCCAGCACACCGGTGACCAACTCACCAGCTTTGGCCTGATCGGTGCGTGTGATGGGCTGCCCATCAACATGACTTAACCAAGCGTAACCGCGCTCCAAAACTTGGCGAGGGTTCAGAGCGGACAGGCGAGCATCCCAAGACTGTATGGCCTGCTTCTGCCGTGCTTGCTGCACCGATACAGCACGACCCAATCGTGTTTGCCAAGCAGGCAGTTGCTGCCTAGCCCAGCGCACACGCTCTACGCAAGAGGCCTGCATGCGATGCTCAAGCAAATTCAAGGCTTGATGATGGTGCCCAAGTACTTGTGCTGGTCTAGCGAGCCTGGTGGTTGCTTGATCAAGCCTTTGCGCCATGTTGTCCAAGCGCTGACTGAGTCGGTTTTGAATGTGATGTTGCACGGTATCCAGCTGCGCCAAAGCGCCATCTCGGTCGCAAGCAACCAACTCTGCGGCAGCTGTTGGCGTCGGCGCACGCAAATCGGCCGCGAAATCAGCCAAGGTGACGTCGGTTTCATGGCCGACACCACTGATCACGGGCACACAGCACCCCACGATGGCACGCACCACACGCTCATCGTTGAAGGCCCACAAATCCTCCATCGCACCACCTCCGCGACAAACGATGACCGCATCAAACTGTTGCCCAGAACGGCTTGCGAGGTGGACTGCCGTCAAAGCACTGACGATTTGCGCAGGCGCCTCGGCCCCCTGCACCATGCACGGCACGACGACCACTTCGACATGGGGCGCACGGCGCTGCAGTGAGGCAAGCACATCGCGCAAGGCGGCCGCGGCCAGCGAGGTCACGACGGCAACGCGTTGTGGGTAGCGCGGTATGGCACGTTTGCGAGCAGCATCAAACAAGCCCTCAGCCTCTAGCTGGGCCTTGAGCCTGAGGAATTGCTCGTACAAGGCACCGGCGCCAGCGCGCTGCAAACCCTCGACCACGAGCTGCAACTCGCCCCGTGCCTCATAAAGGGCCAAGTTACCGCGCGCTTCAACCAGCATGCCCTCAGACGGGCTGAAGTCAACCTGAGACATGGCGCGCCGGAACATGGCGCAACGCAAGGCCGCTTGGCCGTGCTCATCTTTCAAGGTGAAGTAGGCGTGCCCACTTGCCGCTTTCGTGAAGCCGCTGATCTCACCTTTGACGATACAGGACGAAAAACGCGCAGAAAGGGTGTCGCCAACGGCTTGCACCAAGGCTGAAACCCCCCAAACGCGGGCAGTAGGTGGCGCACTGCTTGGTAACCATTTATCCATGGGACTCACCCAGCCATGATGTAAGCAGTCCACACCCACCAACATCTTGGTACATATACAACCCGACCATGCTACATCGCCCCATTTTCGTCCTAAGTCGTTGATTTTAATGCGTATTTAAGTGCTTAAAAATAAGGCAAACAACCAAATGCATTGAATTCTCGTGGCTAGACCATCAACCTAGACGACTTATCAACAAAGTTATCCACAGATTCGGTGGACGAATACCGCAATGCAACATGCATGCCTGATGTGGCTAGCGCCCCCACACCACACGGCGTGCATGAAATTCGGCGCCATAATCAGCGGCTGAATGCTCATCTGCTCAAATGCACCGCTTAAACGGGCTGCGAGCGCAAGATTTATCCCCTAGGGAGTCCTCTGTTGCTGTCGATACTACAAGCTGCTGGCTGGCCGATTATTCCGCTTGTGCTGTGCTCCATCGTGGCGCTGGCACTGGTCATCGAACGATTTTTGAGTCTACGCGAAGCCCGGGTTGCGCCCAACCGCCTCGTAGATGAGGTCATCTCTGTGACGCGCACCAGTTTACCCTCAGCCGACACCATCAATAAACTGGCAGATAACTCCATTTTGGGATTGTTGCTGGCTCAGGGTCTGCGTGCAGCGCAGGCCGAACCCCGCATCACAGAAGCCAATTTGCGGGGCGCATTTGAGTCCGCAGGCCGCGATGGCGTACACCAACTTGAGCGCAACCTCAACGCACTGGGCACCATCGCCAGCGCCGCGCCCTTATTGGGCCTGCTGGGCACAGTCATCGGCATGATTGAGATTTTTGGTGCATCTGGGGCCTCAACCGGTGCGGCTGGTGCCAATCCAATGGAGCTGGCTCATGGCATCTCGGTTGCGCTCTACAACACCGCGTTTGGTCTGATCGTGGCCATCCCATCGCTGATGTTTTACCGTTATTTCCGTGCACGCATAGAAGGCTACACCTTGGCGATGGAGCAAGCCGCCGAGCGCATGGTGCCGCACTTGCTGCGTCTGTCTTCAGGTCGGCGCTGAGCGAGGCGCCCCATGGCCATGAACTTTCGCAAGCGGCATCAGCCAGAAGAACCTGAGATCAATTTGATCCCGTTCATCGACGTGCTGCTGGTTGTCTTGATATTTTTGGTGCTCACGACGACTTACTCTAAGTTGACCGAGCTCAAAATCAACCTGCCCACAGCCAATGCGCAATCAGCCAAGCCCAGGCCGCATGAGCTGATCGTGGTGGTCACTGCGGATGGTCGCTACGTGATCAATCAGCGTGTGCTCGACGGGCGCAGCGTCGAGTCAATCGCCGTGGGCCTATCGACTGCGGCATCCGGTGACAAAAGCTCGGTGGTCGTGGTGACTGCAGACGCCTCGGCCACACACCAGAGCGTGATCAACGTGATGGATGCGGCCCGGCGTGTTGGTTTGTCGCAGCTGACTTTTGCAACACAAGGCCAAGCCGACGCAGGGGCGGCTCAGGCTCAGCCATAGCCGCACCTTCACTATCCTCATGAGCAGCCTTGCCGCGACATTGAATCAAGCTTGGCTTAGACGAGGTCTGTTGGCGTGCTTGCTGTGGCCTCTGTCTGTGCTGATGTCGATGCTGGTGCGCATCAGGCGGCTCGCTTATCACCGTGGGTGGCTTGCTTCAAGCAAGCTGCCTGTGCCTGTGATCGTGGTGGGCAACCGCGTGGTGGGTGGCGCTGGCAAGACCCCGACCACGATCGCGCTACTGGCACACCTACAAGCCCGGGGGTTCAAGCCTGGCGTACTCAGTCGAGGCTACAAAGCCACGCCGACCCAAGAGGGCCCTGTCTTAATTGATGCGCTCACGGCAGGCAGCGCCAATGCGCAAGTCACGGGTGACGAGCCCTTGTTGATCTGGCGACGCACGGGTGTGCCGATGATGGTCGGGCGCGATCGGGCAGCCTGTGGACACGCCTTGTTAGATAAGCACCCAGAGATCAACATATTGGTCTGCGATGATGGTTTGCAGCACCTGAGCTTGCAACGTGACATCGAGGTCGTTGTGTTTGATGGCCGTGGCCAAGGCAATGGCTGGCTGCTGCCCGCTGGCCCTCTGCGTGAGCACATCAATGCACCGTCCCCACCTGGTTTGTGCGCAGCCCCCATCGTGATTTACAACGCCCAACAAGCCAGCACGACGCTGGCGGGGCACTTGGCATCCACCAAATTGGCACCACTGCGATCGCTGGGCGACTGGTGGGCCGATGCTGGGCACACGACAACACAAACGCAAACACACGCCGAACCCAGTCTGCAAGGTCGCACCACTTGGGCTGTCGCAGGCATCGCCCATCCTCAGCGATTTTTTGACGCATTGACCCAAGTGGGCATCCATGCCCAAGGCATCCCACTAGACGATCACGCAGATTTTGCCGTCTTGCCTTGGCCTGTCGACGCCTGCGATGTGATCGTGACAGAGAAAGATGCTGTCAAAATCAACCCCAAGCGACTGGCCACAGAGCGCCCAGGATGCCGCGTTTGGGTTGCCGCACTAGACTTCACACCAGAGAACACATTCTGGTTCGCCGTAGACGCCGCCTTAGGCCGTTTGCAAGGTACATCAATCAACTCCGACTGACCCATCATGGATACACGACTCATTGAGCTGCTGGTCTGCCCCGTCTGCAAGGGCCCTTTGCAGCGCCAGCCACAAGGCACCTATTTGATCTGCCACGCAGATCACCTTGGTTACCCGATCCGCGATGGCATCCCCGTGATGCTTGAAAACGAGGCCATGGCACTGGACGAGAACAACATGCCCGTGGTTCACAGCCCCACGTCAGACCAAGAGGCTTGACATGGGTTTCACGGTTCTGATCCCTGCCCGGCTGGCATCAACTCGGCTGCCTGACAAACCCTTGGCAGACATTGCTGGGCTACCCATGATCGTCCGCGTTGCCCAAAGGGCCGCGCAGAGCGCAGCAAGCCAAGTTGTGGTTGCCACGGACAGTGAGTTGATCGCGCAGGCCTGTCAAAAGCACAACGTGCGTTGCGTCATGACCCGCCCAGATCACCCCACGGGCAGCGATCGGTTGGCGGAGGCTTGTGTGCTTTTGGGCCTTGATGGACAAGATACCGTTGTCAACGTTCAAGGCGATGAGCCCTTGATTGACCCTGCCCTGATCAACGCCTGCGCCGCTCAATTGGATCTCCGTCCAGACTGCGTGGTCAGTACAGCAGCGCACCCCATTGAAGACCCAGCGCATTTTGGCAACAGCAATGTGGTCAAAGTGGTCACGGACATCGATGGGCGAGCCCTGTATTTTTCACGAGCCCCCATTCCTTGGTGGCGTGACGCACCGACACCCGGACAACCCGCCACGGGTGACGCAGCACCGCTCAGACACATCGGCATTTATGGCTACCGGGCCGGGTTTCTACGCCGCTTTCCACAGCTGGCGCCCAGCCCACTGGAAACCGCGGAGTCGCTTGAACAGCTGCGCGTGCTTTGGCATGGAGAGCGCATCGCTGTACACATCACGCAACAAGCGCCAGGTGCTGGGGTGGATACGCCTGAGGATTTAGCACGCGTGCGCGCCGTTTTTGGTGCGTAATCAGGTGCATTCCCTCCCGCCAATTTGGGGGGGTGCGTGATATCCTCCGGCCTCAAACAGCTGTTCGGGTACGCCCGGCAGTACCAATGGATACCGAGGATATAAATGAGACTCATCCTGTTGGGCGCACCTGGCGCCGGAAAAGGCACTCAAGCTGCGTTCCTCTGTCAAAAATTTGGCATTCCGCAAATCTCGACGGGCGACATGCTTCGTGCTGCAGTCAAAGCAGGCACGGAATTAGGTATCGCAGCTAAAAAAGTCATGGATGCCGGCGGTCTGGTCAGTGATGACCTGATCATCGGTTTGGTCAAAGAGCGCATTGCCCAAGCTGACGCGGCAAATGGCTTCTTGTTTGACGGCTTCCCTCGCACCCTGCCTCAGGCCGATGCCATGAAAGCGGCTGGCGTGAAGATCGACTACGTGCTGGAAATTGACGTACCAGACTCGTCCATCATCGAGCGCATGAGCGGTCGCCGTGTGCACCTTGCTTCAGGCCGCACCTACCATGTGGTCTTTAACCCACCCAAGGTGGCAGGCAAGGACGACGCCACCGGCGAAGACCTGATCCAGCGTGACGATGACAAAGAAGAAACCGTGCGCAAGCGCTTGGAGGTTTACCACCAGCAAACGCGCCCATTGGTTGACTACTATGCACAATGGGTTGGCGGTGGCGAGATGGCTGCGCCTCTGTGTCGCAAAATCAGCGGCGTGGGCTCGGTGGACGACATCACTGGCCGCGCACTGGCCGCTTTGTCGAAATAACACACACTGCCTCGACCACACAGGCTGAGCACAATGGCCCCGTCGCCCTGCCGCGTCGGGGCCGTTGCATTTGAAATGCACTTGCGATACGTTGGCTGCTGTGATCCCACCGTCATTCATTCAGGATTTACTCGCCCGCACCGATATCGCCGATATCGTGGGTAAGTACGTCACCCTGAAAAAGGCTGGCATCAACTTCAAAGGCTTGTGCCCCTTCCACGGGGAGAAATCTCCCAGCTTCATCGTCAGCCCCAGTCGCCAGACTTACCACTGCTTTGGCTGTGGCGTACATGGCAACGCGGTCGGCTTTCTGATGGAGTACGGTGGACTAGGCTTCATCGATGCCGTCAAAGACCTGGCTCAAATCCAAGCCATGCAGGTCCCAGATGACAACGTCCGCCCAGAAGAGCGCGAGCGCCAAAAACAAGTCAAAGAAAAACAAGTGTCTTTGACCGACGTGATGGCCAAGGCATCGCAGCACTGGAAGCTGCAACTCAAAAACACACCGCGAGCAGTCAGCTACCTCAAGGGGCGAGGTTTAACGGGCGAGATCGCCGCCAGGTTTGCCCTCGGCTACGCACCCGATAGCTGGCGCGGATTAGCCAGCGCCTTCCCAAAGTACGACGACCCGCTTTTGGTCGAATCTGGCTTGGTCATCACGCACGAGCCCGACGCCGGCGAGACCGAAGGCAAGCGCTATGACCGCTTTCGCGATCGGATCATGTTCCCTATCCGCAACCCCCAAGGCGATGTCATTGGCTTTGGCGGACGCGTGCTGGACAAAGGAGAGCCCAAATACCTCAACTCCCCAGAAACACCCGTCTTCAGCAAGGGACGTGAGCTCTACGGCTTGTTTGAGGCCCGGTCTGCCTTGCGCAACAAAGGCTACGCCATCGTCACCGAGGGCTATATGGACGTGGTGGCGCTGGCGCAATGGGGCTATGGCAATGCGGTGGCCACTTTGGGCACAGCCTGCACAGCAGAACACGCCCAAAAGCTGTTCCGTTTCACAGACCAAGTGGTATTCAGCTTTGACGGTGACGCTGCCGGGCGCCGCGCTGCCGGGCGCGCACTAGAAGCCACCCTGCCCCACGCCAGTGACACCCGCCGCATCAGCTTTCTGTTCCTGCCTGCAGAGCACGACCCGGACAGCTTCATCCGCGAGCATGGGCCTGAAGCTTTCGAGACCTGCATCAAGCAAGCTGTGCCCCTGTCCAAGCAAGTGCTGGAGCATGCAGCTGGCGATTGTGACCTCAACAATGCAGAAGGACGCGCACGCCTGCTGGTACAAGCGATTCCTTTGATTGCCCAGTTCCCGGACGGCGCCTTGCAGGGTCTTGTGGCAGACGAATTGGCGCAGATGGCCCGGATGGCGCCTGACGATGTCCGAAAGCGCCTCGCTGAGCATCAACAAAAAATCCTGCTGGCCGATCAAGTTCGCGAGCGACATCAAGGTGCGGCCCGTGGTGGCAAACCCCGCGAAACGCACCAAGGGAGCGAGAGCGACAGCGACAGCTTCGATAGCCACATGCCCACTTTTGAGCCCGATGGCGGCGGTCATGATTGGACCAACAACGAGCCCGCTGGTGGCTACGCCCCCCAAGAAGAGCCTTATCGCCCGCCACAAGAAGGCCTGCGCCGAGATGGCAAACCCTGGAAGCCTGGCAAAGGCGGGGGCAGCTCACGCTGGCAGACACGCGGCAGCCCGGTTGTGCAACGCCCACCTCCGCAAGCAGCCACTCCGCTGGATCGCATCGTCTGGGCATTGACATCACACAGCGATTTTTGGGAGCAACTGCCCTCTGCAACCCATGACCTGCTGTGCGACCAACCGGCCCCCTACGGTGATTTTTTCAGATGGCTGGACAGCATCTTGATCGACCAAGGTCTGTTGCCGCCCGAAAGCCTGCTGCAAATCATGCGCGGTGAAGTCGATTCGGCTGACGACCCAGAAGAGTCGGTCAACTTCCAGCCCTTGGCGCGTCGCATTGCGCAGTTCTTGGAGGTGCCGGACAACAAGGACACGGTGGCCGATTTGATCACCTTGATCCTCCCGCTGGAGCTGGTTGCACTCAGGGATGAGCTTGATTTACTCCTTCAATCAGGTGAACTTTCTGAGGCAGCCGAGGCTCGAAAACTGGCGCTTTTTAAAATCACCCGAGACATGAAGCTTGAAATTAGCCAACGGCGCCCCATATCCGGCTGATTCACCCATTTGATTATTTGCGACAAGTTTTTGACGCCCCCCTTCCCTTGCGCGATAATGGAAGGTTCGATAGCACCCAGAATTCTCTTTCGAGGAAGCGCATGACCGCGAAAAAAGCCGCGAAGACCGCAGTTAAAGCCATTGACAAAGCTACTGCCGAAGCCGACGTGACAGAGAAAAAAGTCAAAACCCGTGTGGCTACCAAAGCCACCGCGGGCGACGCTGACGAGGCGTCCGCAGACGCCAATGAGCCCAAAAAGCGTGGCCGCAAGCCCAAGGCAGCGGCAGAAGTAGACGCGCCGGTAGTCAAGAAGGAAGCCAAAAAAATCATCTTTGAAGATGCAGATGCGGCTGAAATCGAGGCAGAAATCGCTGGCGAAGTTGAAGTCGCTGAAGCCGAATCTGGCACCGCTGACGCAGACAAGCCCAAGGTCAAGCCACTGCGCATGAAGGTGTCGCGGGCCAAAGAACGCGCGCTGATGCGCGAATTCGGCATCGACGAGACCGCCTTATCCGAAGAAGAAGTCAACAAGCGTCGTCAGGAACTCAAAACCCTGATCAAGATGGGCAAGACCCGTGGCTTCCTGACACACCAGGAAATCAACGACCACTTGCCCGAAAAGCTGGTTGAAAACGAAATTCTCGAAGCCATCATTTCCATGTTGAATGACATGGGCGTGGCGGTTTACGAGCAGGCACCTGATGCCGCAACGCTGCTGATTTCCGGCAGCGCCCAAGCCACCGCCACCGAAGAAGAAGCCGAAGAAGCCGCTGAAGCTGCGCTGTCTACGGTGGACTCCGAATTTGGCCGCACCACCGATCCTGTGCGCATGTACATGCGCGAAATGGGCACGGTCGAGTTGCTGACGCGCGAGGGCGAAATTGAAATCGCCAAACGCATCGAAGGCGGCTTGCAAGCCATGATGCTGGCCATCTCCGCATCCCCCACCACCATTGCAGAAATCTTGTCGCTGTCTGACAAAATTCGCTCAGGTGAGGCGAAGATCTCTGAAATTGTCGATGGCTTTGTGGCCGCCGATGAGGCCGACGACTATGTGGCCGAAGAAGACTTCGATGAGTTTGACGAAGATGAAGACGACGACGGCAATGGCGGCTCCAAAGCCTTGACCAAAAAGCTCGAAGAGATGAAGAACCAAGCCATGATCAAGTTCGACGCCTTGCGCGAGAACTTCGAGAAAATGGCCAAGTCCTTCGAAAAAGACGGCTACAAATCAGCGCCTTACAACAAAGCCCAAGAGGCCATCAGCCAAGAGTTGATGACCATCCGCTTCACGGTCAAGACGATCGAACGCCTGTGCGGCATGTTGCGCTCACAAGTGGACGACATTCGCCGCTATGAGCGTGAGCTGCGCAAAATTGTCGTCGACAAGTGCGGCATGGCCCAAGCGCAGTTCATCAAGTCGTTCCCACCGAACATCTTGAACTTGGACTGGGCGATCCAAGAGTCCAATGCCGGCAAAAACTACAGCGCCGTCATGGGTCGCAGTTTGCCTGCGATCCAAGAGCTGCAACAACGCTTGATCGACCTGCAAGCCAAGGCCGTCGTGCCTATCGATCACCTGAAAGACATCAACAAGCGCATGAACAATGGCGAAAAAGCCTCGCGCGATGCCAAGAAGGAAATGATCGAGGCCAACTTGCGTTTGGTGATCTCTATTGCGAAGAAGTACACCAACCGCGGCCTGCAATTCTTGGATCTGATCCAAGAGGGCAACATCGGTCTGATGAAGGCTGTGGACAAGTTTGAGTACCGTCGCGGCTACAAATTCTCGACCTACGCCACTTGGTGGATTCGGCAAGCGATTACCCGCTCTATTGCAGATCAGGCCCGCACCATCCGCATCCCGGTTCACATGATCGAGACGATCAACAAAATGAACCGCATCTCGCGTCAACACCTGCAAGAGTTTGGCTTTGAGCCCGATGCGCCGACGCTGGCTGAAAAGATGGAAATGCCGGAGGACAAGGTCCGCAAAATCATGAAGATCGCCAAAGAGCCGATCTCCATGGAGACTCCAATTGGTGACGATGATGACTCTCACCTGGGTGATTTTATCGAAGATAATCATACCTTGGCCCCGGCAGATGCTGCTTTACACGCATCCATGCGCAATGTTGTGAAAGATGTCCTGGATTCGCTCACACCACGCGAAGCAAAAGTATTGCGCATGCGTTTTGGTGTTGAGATGTCTACTGATCACACGCTTGAAGAGGTGGGTAAGCAGTTCGATGTGACACGTGAACGTATTCGCCAGATTGAAGCCAAGGCATTGCGAAAATTGCGCCATCCATCTCGCTCTGACAAACTTAAGAGTTTTCTAGAAGGTAATTAGAGCAGCGTCTTGCAGAAGGCATGTGTCATAAACTGATTAAGCTTTGTTGGGCTAAATATGTCGTCATGAAATGCAAAAGTATGAGGCATTGACTTGTGTTTAGGGCCCGTAATGTAATACAATCGGCGCTTGATTTTTAAAGGGCCTCTAGCTCATGTTGGTTAGAGCAGCGGACTCATAATCCGTTGGTACCGTGTTCGACTCACGGGAGGCCCACCACGCATATTTAGTAAAAAAGGATTGCACGCTTCGGTTTGCAATCCTTTTTTGTATATACTTAGTGTGGTTTTTTATATCTTTTGTTATTTGAAGAATTTTTTAGTTGGTTGGAAGTGCCGTTGATTAATTTGCGATATGGTCTGTTTTTATCAGTTGATACCATTTCGATTTCAACATTTTCTTGTTAAAAGATTTAAGACGATAATTAATATTGGGCGTAAATTCCGACTTTGGAGGACGCTTGATGGTGTGGTGGTATAATATGACCCTATTGTATTATCCTCACGCCTTTACCTCTTGTGACGCAACATCATGGAAATTTTTACTTATCCATAGATGCCGTGTTCGACTCACGGAGACTCAACCTGCATACCATGACCGATACCACGCCGCATCCAGAGCAAATTCCTGACACCGTACGTTTTGATTCATTCGGATTGTCGCCAGACATTCTGCGGGCGCTCAGCGACCAGGGATATGTCTACCCAACGCCAATCCAGGAACAGGCAATTCCAGTCATATTGCAAGGTCGCGATGTAATGGGGGC
>JAURXM010000024.1 GCA_030654395.1 Aquabacterium sp. | reverse complement strand
CTTGCCTGAAAAAGGGGGGAGGCGTACCGTCCAGCGTACCTAGTGGCATCGCGGCATTCGGAAATTATTCGCTGGTGAAAATGGAGCCCAGACGATCCATCCGCTCCAGCGCCATGCCGCATCCCCGCACCACACAGGTCAAGGGATCCTCGGCCACCAGGACGGGCAGACCGGTTTCTTCGGCGAGCAGTCGGTCCAGGTCCCGCAACAGGGCTCCACCGCCGGTCAGCATCATGCCGCGGTCGGCAATGTCAGCCCCCAGCTCGGGCGGCGTTTGCTCCAGTGCATTTTTCACCGCCGACACAATGTTGTTGAGCGGGTCGGTCAGGGCTTCCAGGATCTCGTTGCTTGAGATGGTGAAGCTGCGGGGCACACCTTCGGACAAGTTGCGTCCGCGCACTTCCATTTCCTTGACTTCGCTGCCCGGAAAGGCCGAGCCGATTTTCTTCTTGATCGCTTCCGCCGTCGGCTCGCCAATGAGCATGCCGTAGTTGCGCCGGATGTAGTTGATGATGGCATCGTCAAACCGGTCGCCGCCCACACGCACGCTGCCCTTGTAGACCATGCCGCCCAGCGAGATCACGCCGACTTCAGTCGTGCCGCCGCCAATGTCCACGACCATGGAGCCGCTGGCTTCACTGACCGGCAGACCGGCACCAATGGCGGCCGCCATCGGTTCTTCAATCAGGTACACATCACTGGCACCGGCGCCGAGGGCCGATTCGCGAATGGCGCGGCGCTCGACCTGGGTGGAGCCGCACGGGACGCAGATGATGATGCGCGGGCTGGGCCGAAAGATGCTGCGGGGGTGCACCATCTTGATGAATTGCTTGAGCATCTGCTCGGTGACGGTGAAGTCGGCAATCACGCCGTCTTTCATGGGGCGGATGGCTTCAATGTTGCCGGGTACCTTGCCCAGCATCGCCTTGGCTTCCTTGCCGACAGCCTGTATGGTCTTCTTGCCTTGCGGGCCGCCCTCATGGCGGATCGCGACGACCGATGGCTCGTCCAGGACAATACCCTTGTCACGCACGTAAATGAGGGTGTTCGCCGTACCAAGGTCGATCGCCAGGTCAGTGGAGAAATACTGACGGAATGCTCCAAACATTAAATATCCTCTCGGGCATGGCCGGCGCTTCGGCCGACCATCACCATGTTGACTGGTTCAAATCGAATTATTCTGGCAAAACCCTGCGGGGCCGCAGACATCAGGCCAAAGGCAGGATAATACCTTATCCCCTGTGAAAACTTTAGCCGGCAATGCCTCTCGGGAGGTGTTTTACAACCGGTTTCGAATGAAAATCCGTTATGTCCCTCACATCTGCTGACATCGCCCGCATTGCCAACCTGGCCCGACTTGAGCTCAAGGCGGACGAAAGTGAGCGCATGCGGATGCAAATAAATGGATTTTTCGACATGGTCGAAAAAATGCGCGCGGTAGATACCACCGGTATCGAGCCGCTGGCGCACCCCGTTGCCACCATTCAGGAAATTACTTTGCGTCTGCGTGAGGATCTGGTGAGCGAGCCCAACAACCGCGAGGCCAATATGCGCAATGCCCCGGCCGCCGAGCACGGATTGTTTCTGGTACCCAAGGTGATTGAATAAGACATGACACACGATACCCCTGCACTGCATGACCTCACTGTGGCCGGGTTGGCCGCCCAGCTGCGCGACCGCAAAGTCTCTGCTGTCGAGACCGCGCAGCACTTCCTGGCACGGGCGCGTGCCAACGCCTCACTGGGTGCTTTTCTGGACATCAACGACGAAGTGACGCTGGCCCAGGCGCGGCTGGCGGATGTGGCATTGGCCGCAGGCACGGCGAGCCCTCTTCAGGCACTGCTGGGTGTACCCGTGGCGCACAAGGACATTTTTGTGACCCGTGACTTTGTCTCAACCGCCGGCTCCAAAATGTTGGCCGGTTATCGCTCGCCGTTTGACGCCACAGTGGTGGCCAATCTGGCCCGCCAAGGGGTGGTGACCCTGGGCAAGCTCAATTGCGACGAATTTGCCATGGGCTCAGCCAACGAAAACTCAGCCTTTGGCAATGTGAAAAACCCATGGGACATCACACGCACACCCGGCGGATCATCCGGTGGCAGCGCCGCAGCGGTGGCGGCCCGCCTGGTGCCGGCGGCCACCGGGACGGACACGGGGGGCTCGATCCGCCAGCCGGCCTCGTTTTGCGGCATTACCGGCATCAAGCCTACCTACGGTCGTGCATCGCGTTATGGCATGGTGGCTTTTGCCTCCAGCCTGGATCAGGCCGGGCCGATGGCGCGCACCGCGGAAGATTGCGCTTTGCTGCTGTCGGCCATGTGCGGACCCGACCCGGACCGGGACTCGACCTCGCTCGACGTGCCTGCTGAAAATTTCGGTCGCTCACTGAATGATTCGCTGGAAGGACTGCGCATTGGCGTGCCCGGTGAATTCTTTGGCGAAGGTCTGGCATCCGACGTGCGGTCCGCGGTGGATGCGGCTCTCAAGGAGTACGAAAAACTGGGCGCGACGCTGGTCCCCATTTCGCTGCCGCGCACCGAGCTGTCCATTCCTGTTTATTACATCATCGCGCCCGCTGAAGCATCCAGCAACCTGAGCCGCTTTGACGGTGTGAAGTTTGGCCACCGAGCGGAGAAGTACGTCGATCTGATCGACATGTACAAGAAGACCCGTGCCGAGGGTTTTGGCGATGAGGTCAAACGCCGCATCATGATCGGTGCCTACGTGCTGTCCCATGGTTACTACGATGCTTACTACCTGCAGGCGCAAAAAATCCGGCGCATGATTGCCGACGACTTTCAGCAGGCCTTCAAGTTGTGCGATGTGATTGCCGGGCCGGTGGCGCCCACGGTGGCCTGGAAGCTCGGAGGGCACGGCAATGATCCGCTGGCCGATTATCTGGCGGACATCTTCACCTTGCCGGGATCGCTGGCCGGATTGCCCGGCATGAGTCTGTCGGTGGGTTTTGGCGCTGACCGCATGCCAGTGGGTATGCAGCTGATTGGCAACTATTTACAGGAGGCGAAGCTGCTCAATGTGGCGCATCGCTTCCAGCAGGCCACCGACTGGCATGCCGCCAAGCCGGAGGGATTTTGAACATGAATACACCCAAGTCCCCGTTGGTGATGGGTTATGAAGTTGTCATCGGCTTTGAGACCCACGCCCAACTCTCCACGCAATCCAAAATCTTCAGCCGCGCGCCGACAGCGTTTGGTGCTGAACCCAACACGCAAGCCTGCGCAGTGGATCTGGCTCTGCCCGGCACCCTGCCGGTGATGAACAAGGGTGCGGTGGAGCGCGCCATCCAGTTTGGGCTGGCCGTTGGCTCACACATTGCGCCGCGCAGCGTCTTTGCCCGCAAGAATTATTTCTACCCTGACCTGCCCAAGGGCTATCAGATCAGCCAGTACGAGATTCCTGTCGTACAAGGTGGCGCTGTCAGCTTCTTCGTGGGTGACCAAGCACACACTGTGCGCTTGGTGCGCGCCCACCTAGAAGAAGACGCGGGCAAGTCATTGCATGATGACTTCGTGGGCTTTAACGGCGAGAAGTCATCCGGCATCGACCTGAACCGAGCGGGCACACCGCTGCTTGAAATCGTCACCGAACCCGACATGCGTGCCAGCGTCGAGGCGGCTGAATACGCCCGTGCGCTGCACACGCTGGTGGTGTGGTTGGGCATCTGCGACGGCAACATGCAAGAGGGCTCATTCCGCTGCGACGTGAACATCTCGGTGCGCCGCCCAGGCAACCCTTTGGGCACACGCCGCGAGATCAAAAACCTCAACAGCTTCAAGCACATCGTGCAGGCCGCTGATTACGAAATCCAATGGCAAATTGATGAACTGGAAGATGGCCGCGCCATCCAACAGGCCACGATCTTGTTCAACCCCGACACGGGTGAGACACGGGCCATGCGCACGAAAGAAGACGCGCATGACTACCGCTACTTCCCCGACCCTGATTTGCCGCCTTTGGTGATTGCTCGGGATTGGGTTGAGCGCGTGCGCGCCAACATGCCAGAGCTGCCGCGCGTAATGGCCGAGCGTTTCCAGGCTGACTACGGCTTGCCCGCTTATGACGCGGCCATGATGACGCAGTCCAAGGCGTTTGCGGCGTTCTTTGAAACAGCAACGCAGGCCTGCGGCCAAGCCAAGCTGGTGTCCAACTGGCTGATGGGAGAGATCTCACGCCGCTTGAATGCCGATGAACAAAGCATCCAAGCCAGCCCCGTTCAGGCCGGCTTGCTGGCCGCGTTGATTGCGCGCATTGCCGACGGCACCATCTCGAACAATGGCGCACGCCAAGTGTTCGAGACCCTTTGGGCGGGTGAAGCGATCGAGGCCGCATCAGACTTGGCCCGCGTGGACGCCGTCATCGACGCCAAGGGCCTCAAGCAGATGAGCGATACCGGCGAGCTTGAGCGCATCCTCGATGAGGTGCTGGCCGCCAACGCGAAGTCGGTTGAAGAGTTCCGCGCGGGCAAAGAAAAGGCCTTCAACGCTTTGGTGGGCCAAGCCATGAAGGCCACCAAAGGCAAGGCCAACCCGTCGGCGGTCAATGAACTGCTGAAGAAGAAGCTGGGTTGATCTGATTGGTGGGGCGCTCTGCGCTGCCTCGCCAAGCGCTGGGCGACTGCCCCGTCCAACGCCTGAAGGCGCGTGTGAAGGCGCTGATCTCAGCAAAGCCCAGCAAAAAAGCAACGTCACCCACGCTGTATTGCTGGTTGCTGAGGTGATCCAAAGCCAGCTTGTGGCGTGTGTCGTTCAGCACATCGCGGTAGGCGATTTGCTGCTGTGACAACTGGCGCTGAAAGGCGCTGAGCGTCAGGCCCAAGCGCTGCGCGACGCCCGCCTTGGCCGGCTCCCCCGCTGGCAGCAAGTCGCTCAACACCACCGAAATACGCGCATCAAGCGCCTGCGCTGAGGCCTGCTGGCTGGCTTGGTACACGTCCAAGGACTGCTGACTGGCCTTGGCCACCACTGCATTGGCAAACGGCGACTTGCGGCCCAGCGCGGCTTCGTCCACCAAGATGGCATTGTCCTCGCAGCCATATACCGGCACGCAACGCAAGATGCGCTCAAAAGTCTCGTGATCTTTCGGCCTGCTACGCTGCATGCGGACTTCCAAGGGGACGAAGTCCCCGCCAAACATCGCGCGCGAACCCCTCAATGAACTGACCATGGCGTAGTCCATCCATGCCCATCCGGTCTGCGGTGTGTAGTGGCTCTCCAGCTCCATGTCGTTGTTGAAAGCCAAGCGCCCCACGCCCTGCTTGACCTCAAAGCTCATCCCGCCAGCCTGGGTCACCACATGGGCATAGCGGGCCAGATTCGCGTACATGTGCGCCAAGTTCTCTGAGGCCATCAAGGCATAACTGAGCGAATTGAATTGCATCTGAGGCATGTCCAGCGCCAGATGCACCCCCAGCAACTCATCCCCCGTGCGCTCGATGGCCAGTTCTAAAAAAGCCATGCCTTTGTCCACCGGGAAGCGCGCCATCGGGTCGCTCATCGCAGCGGCGTCCAAACCCACTTCACTGAGCAGCGCAGCGGAGTCGATGCCCCGCTTGTGCAGCAGGCTTTGGATCGCATGCATACAAGCCAACAAGGCCGATGAGTTAGAGGACGGTCGTGGTGATTTCCGGGGGGACTGCATGGTGAACGGCTTTATGAGGGGGTCAAAATAAGTCAAATAGAGCGACACGTTCAGACAAGACGCGAACCAAGCACATCAAGCACCATGGCATCAATACGAAACATGCCATCAAGGAACAGTTGTGATCCAAGTCGATCTGGAAAAAATAAACGAACTCAAGCGCATCGAGAATTTCAGCAGAGATGCCATGAAAGGCCTCTGCATGGATTTAACACATGCCGTATATCCACACGATGAGGTATACGGTCAATATTGCACGTTAGAAGAATACATAGATTGCCCACCCGAGAAGGTATATGAATACCTTGCGCATACCAGCTCATTGCTGGAGTGGACATATAGCCTGCGAGACATGCAAGCCACGGACAAACCGAACCTGTATGTCTTCAAAGACAAAGTGGGTGAACATACTGTTTGCTATTGCGAAACAAAAGTAAACGCGGAGGCAATGACCGTAGATTATCACTGCGCTTGGGATCAGGGTGAGCATTTGTGGATGATTTACCTGATGCGTGTGGTGCCAGCTCAATTGGTACTCAACAAACCTGGCTCCATGGTGATCTGGACAAACTGCCGTCACCCGTTTTACGACCAAAACCCCTTCCCTGAAACCGCGCCGCCAAGCCGCCCTGTTTGGGTAGGCGATCTGTGGCCGATGTTCTATGCCGGTCACTGGGTTGAGATGCAAAACCTCAAGCACATCCTTGAGCACAGGCATCGCAACGACTTGCCCATGGGCCCATTGGTTTAAGGCGGAGCAAGCGATGACAACAGTGAGTTTGGTCGGCGCAGCAAGCTACATGCCCGAGACCGTGATCCCCAATAGCTTCTTCCAGCAAGTCAACGAGGGTGAGTTCCACCCGATGTTCAGGGGGACGCGCGAGCGCCGTCATGTCAGCGCAGAGGAATCGGCCGTCGACATGATGGTCAAAGCCTGCGAGAAGCTCAAAGCCAATCTGAACTTGGATCTGGCCAAAGACGCCGACATCTTGCTCACCAATGTCACCGTGCTGGACATGCCGTTCACAGGCATGGGCGCCGAATTGGCGCACCGCTTGGGCATGAAGCCGCAATGGAACATTGACATGCACAACGGTGGCTGTGTGTCATTCGTGTTCATGATGGACTTGGCCCGCGCGCTGATGCGATCATCTGGCGCCAAGACCGCCATCATCTGCAATGTCAGCAATGCAGGCGGGCGCATATTCAACCACCCGATAACCAAAACGATGCCCCAAGCGGCCATCCCCGGTGATGGCTGTGGTGTGGGGTATTTGGTGGCCAACGACCAGTCCCCCATCAGGTCCATCGTGCGGCACTGCTACGGCGAGTATGCCCGCGACATGTCCGCAGTCAGTGACGATGGGCAGCCTTGGTGGGCACCACGCACCTCGCCCTTGTACATCGAGTTCACGGAGAGCAAGTTGGCCTCTGTCGTGAGCCGCGCGAACCGAATTGTGCCCGCCGCCATGAACGAGGCCATCGCGCAAGCGGACATGACGTCCCAAGACATTCACAAGCTGTTTACCAACCAACCAAACCGCGTGTTCCTTAGAAACTGGCGAGAAGCAATTAGATTAAAAGAGGGGGGCCATATTCACACATTTCCGCAATACGGGAATCTGTTTGGCGCAGGTATACCTGTCTCTCTGGCCCATGCCATTGAGAACGGGTTGATTCAAAAGGGCGAGAACTTGTTGCTGGGCGGCTTTGCCCACGCAGGGGACTACGCTGGTGCGGCGGTCGTGCAATGGGGCGGGGGGGCATCAACATGATCATGGCCGATGCCATCGTGACCGTGCTGCGCGACATGGACCTGCGCTACTTGTTTGGCGTCAGCGGGGCCAACATCGAGCACATCCATGACGCCGTTTACCGACTCGGTGAGGGCCGCTTCACCAGCATCATGGCCAAGACCGAATTTGGCGCCGCGTTCATGGCCGATGTGAGGGCACGCACGCACCGCACACTCGGCGTGTGTTGCGCCACATCAGGCGGGGGCATGATGAACTTGGCGGTGGGCATCGCCGAGTCCTATGCGCAAGAAGTGCCTGTGCTGGCGCTGGTCGGGCAGACCCCACTGAGTCAAGAAGGTTGCGGCGCCTTTCAAGACTCGTCCGGTAAGGCGCAGACCGTTGATGGCCGCGCCTTGTGGCAATCGATATCCAAGTGCGTGGTGAAGATGGACACGCCCGCCCTGTTCTGGACGCAATTCGCTGAGGCGCTGACCGCCCCGTTCACTGGCAGACCTGGCCCAGCCGTGATGCTGCTGCCGCGCGACATGATGCAGTGCGAAGTCGGCGAACCGCCTTCGTGGTTTGCCTCTCGGATCAAGCCCGCTGTAGCCAAAGCTTTGTGCAGCACGCTGCTGTCCGACGTGCTGACCGCCATCAAAGCAGCCAAAAACCCTGTGCTGATTTTGGGCTCCGGCGTCGCTCGCCAAGACGCGCAGACACTGGCCCAAGAGGTGGCCACACTGGGTCACATGGCCGTGGCGTCCACCTTGGCCTGCCCAGGCGTCTTTGACAACGGGCACGCCCAATACATCGGCATGATCGGCGCAGCAGGGCACCCCTCAACGCACGACTACATCATCAACAAGGCCGATTTGGTGATCGCCGTGGGCACCAAGTTGCGTGTGATGAACCGTGGCCCGCTTGCGCAGGCCTTGGCCCGTGTCCAACTGATCATGGTCAACGCCGAGCACAGCGAAGTAGACCCCATGCTGGATGTCAGCTTGGTCATTGACGCCGATGCGCACACCTTTCTCTCTGAGCTGGCCAGTCTGTTGGCCATCGAACCCATGGCGCCACGCCTGACTGATCACCCCATGGTGACTTGTTTTGCGCCGCAGCCGATCGCCTATGCACGGGGCGGTCGCCGCCTTGCCCATGGCACAGATCGGCACTTAACTCAAAGCCATGCTTTGAAGGTGATTGGGGACTACCTGCCCCAAGCGGGGCATGTTTTATTTGATGCGGGCAACTGTGCTGCCGCTGCCGCCCATTACCTCCAGATGCCCTCTGGCACCTCGACAACCATCGCCTTGGGCATGGGCGGCATGGGCTACGCCGTGGCAGGCGCCATCGGGGCGCAATTGGGTGCGGAGCCGTCGGCCAAAACCGTGGTGATCTGTGGTGATGGCGCGTTCATGATGACGGGCATGGAGATCCACACAGCCGTGGACTTGGGCCTGCCCATCTTGTGGCTGGTCTTTAACAACAACATGCACGGCATGTGCGTGACGCGCCAGCACTTGATTTTCGATGGTCGCATAGAAGGCAACACTTACGCGAACGTCGACATCGCCAAGATCGCCAGTGGCTTGGGTGCGCCCTCGCACCTGTGGGTCGGTGCAGCAGACTCGCCCGAGCGCTTGTCTGCGCTGCTAGACGAGTACGTCACCTTGCATTCGCACAAGCCCGGCGTGCTGGAGATCCGCATCACGCAAGAAGAGATGCCCCCGTTCTCGCCGTTTCTCAAGCCCGGAACACCCACTCAACCAGCTTGGTGACGGGCATTCACAGTCAAATCGCTGTCCAACACCAAAGCCGGGAACATGGACACCAAGACCTGCCCGCCGAAGTACAAAATCCAGTTCCATGCGTAAGACTGTGAGCTGGCCACAGCCGGGTTACCGGGCAACCAGCTGTGGAACAAGATCAAGTCGGAGTAAGGAATCAAGGCCCCGCCCAGCAGCACGATCAACCCCCCGATGCTCCACTTGGAGTTGATGAAGTACCAAGCGCACAAGGTGGGCAGCGCCACATAAATGCTCAGGTTGAATACGAAGCTGCCGTAGTAGAGCACGTCGCTCACGGCCACTAGGGACTCAACATGTTGATACCACATGTTGACATTACCCAGCATCAACAGCAGCACGATCACATAGCGACTGGCAGACAGCCCGCCAGGTGTGGCCTTCGCCACCGACTGGCTGTGTCGCCACAGGGCCAAGCAATACAGGCTATAGCCGATGCCAAATGTCAGCATGGCCCAGCTCAGCTTCAGGGACACAGGCTGCACGCTGCTCATGGCCCCGTTGACATAGTCACCCACACCGGTGAAGGCCATACCAATGGCGAATAACAGTGCATAGCTGGTCTGCCCTGCTGTGCCCTTGTGACGCAGGTGCAGCGCCAACTGCGACAGCACGACCAGCGCGATCAACGATACGTGGATGCCATGATAGAGCGCATCGCTGGCCTTGAATAAGCCCGACAAATACGCGATCTCCATGGCCACAGAGCCTGCCAGCAGTGAGCTGGCCCATTTGATGTGATTTTGAGGATTCATGTTGTTCAGGCTGCGAGCCAGCCCCCTACTGCTGTATTGAATTCATCGGCGCAATCGATCATGACCCAATGCCCACTGTCGAAGCTGCGCACCACATTGCCTGGGCTTTTGGACAGCTTGTCCGTCCACACACGCGAATGGAACATGAAAGGCTTTTTGCGCCCAAACGCATAGAAGAAGGGGCACACTGGATCAACTGGACGCAGTGCATCGATCGAGCCAAAAGCGCCCATCCAGCGCATCGCGTAAGGGTAGTTCATGCCCGAGTGCACGTGTTGAGGCTCCGCCTTGCCTTGCAGGGCTTTGCTCATGCCCTTGGTGATCGCATCACCCACGGTGCCACCCAGATACCAAGCCAGTGCCAGCGTATTTTGGTAAGCAAACACCATGCCCTTGGCAACAAGGGACAGCTCTTTTTCAAAGGCGGTCGATTTGGCATCGCCCACATCAATGGCGATGATGCGCGCCACCCGCTCGGGGTGCAACATCGCAAACTGGTAGCCAAAAACACAACCCCAGTCGTGCAGCATCAAGGTCACCTTTTGACCTGGGCTGACTTGGTCGACAACCTGTCCCAACACCGACATCAGGTGGTCAAGTGTGTAGCCCTTGGGTTGACGCTGCTCGCCAAAACCCGGCAGCGTCAAGGTCGCGCAGCGGTAGTTTTTCTTGAAAAAGGCCACCTGTTTGTCCCACAGACGGTGCGTGTCCGGCCAGCCGTGCAACATGAGGATGGTCTCATCACCATCACCCTCCACGAACACGGGCACGCCAGCGATCATCAACTCACTCTTCATGTTTCACTCCCAAAACGGACTGGCACCCAACAAGGGAATCAGGCGGACAAATTCAGCGCTCTATTTCAGCAGCCAAGGCCATGCTCAAAGCGCCAATTCAGTGCCTGATGCGTCAAATTACCGGCTCATCGTGGCGATTAAGGCACAAAATTGACGGCTAAGGCACAGCCTACCGGACTACGCTGCAGCCTTCAACCATCCTCTGAAGGCAACATGGCTGACTCCGACCTCATCCTCAACAGCTTGTCGTTCCCGGCGAGCTACCTTGATGTGGGTGCTGCCATCATGCGCACCTTGGGTCAAGATGTGGGCGCCTTTTACCGCTACTGCGGAGCCAGTAATCCCAGTGCACCTTTGGCCTTGCAAACCATCAATGGCAAGCAGATGCAGCGGTCCATGGTGCGTACCCTGCAAGTCCACCCCCCGGGGATCACGCCGCTGGTGACCCACGCAGCGCATTGCCCCGTCACCACCCACGGCCCCATCGGCATGCTGGCGATCACGGCTAAAACACTGGGCGATGCCTTGCAGGGCACCTTGGACTACGCCATGCTGGTGATGCCCGCCTATGACATGCGCCGACACGACGTGCATGATCAAATGCACATGGTTTTTGAGCGGCGCTATGACTTTGGCGACGTGAACGACTTCTTCACCGAGACCGTGATGGCGGCCTGCTTGCAAATCAGGCCTTTTTTGAGCAGGCAACCATCGCATCTGCCAGAAGTGCATTTCATGCACGCCCCCCTAGGGCCCGTGGCCGACTATGAGCAGGCCCTGAATGCCCGCTGCATTTTCAACGCCAAGCAAAACAAAATCGTGATGGCACTCGCAGACTTGCATATTGCGCTGCTGGCACCCAGCCTGACCTCGAACATGCTGATCAAGGCCACGCTGGAGCAGCAACGCCTGCTTCGCCTTGACACACAGCCCGTGACGCAAGAGATCAAGCGGATGCTGCACAAAGCTGTCAGAGAGAGTCAGACCATCGACTTGACCTCGATCGCTCAGGCCCTGTCCATGTCAGACCGTACCTTGAGTCGCAGGCTGAAGGACGAGGGCAGCACCTTGCCTCAATTGCGCACGACGGCCAGCATTGAGTACGCAGCGGTGCTGCTACTAGAGAGCGGCAAGCACATCACTCAGATCGCCAACACGGTGGGCTTCAAGGATGCTGCTGCGTTTTCTAGGGCCTTCAAGCGCTGTACGGGGCGAACGCCCTCGCAGCTGCGCAACGGCTCAACTTGACTCTTAAGGCATGGCATTGGCCGATAAAGCAAAGTCAGTCCAACTACGATCAGGCACCATCCTGACCAAACTACGCCATGAGCCTCGCCGCAGCCAAACCTCACTCACCTACCACCGCATGGCGGATCTGGTTGCTGCGCGCTATTGCGGCTGCGCTGGCCTTGGCCATGCTCATTTACGGTGTCGCGGCGATTGACACGGGTATCGTCAACTTCAAGGGCTCTGGCAATGCCGACATCGCGGCCAAACGACTGGACATCGTCCGCGCAGCAGAAGCCGGCGAGACCAACGAGAACACGCGCACACTGAGCGAGCACTCAGGCATCGCTGTGGCCTTTCTAAGCAAGTACGCATCGGCAAAGTACAGCTACGGCAAAGACGGGCTGGGGGAAACCGTCACAGCGTACGCCACTGCACCCAAAACAAATGGCATCGCACTGTCCTTGCACAACGCCTTGGCTGGCACCTGCATGTTGTTTGGTGCGCTGCAATTTTGGCCTGCTCTGCGCCGTCGCTTCCCGCTGTGGCACCGCGCTTTTGGTGGCATCTACATCCTTGCTGCTCAGGCGGCCATGATCGGGGCGATGTACTACTTGGCGCACACACCCGTTGTCGCCATCTATGATCACCTGACCTTCTACGTCGGTCTGTGGGCCTTGGCCATCGGCGTCACGCTCACCTTGTGGCTCGCGATTTATTCGATGATGCGCAAACAAATTGCCCAGCACCAAGCCTTCATGTGCCTGAACTACGGCATGCTCTTGACAGCCCCCATCCAACGTTACGGTTGGCTGGCCTTTGGTGCCTTAGGGCCGCAAGACATGCGTCAACTGGAGGCCAACTATGCTGTCACAGCGGTGCTGGTGCCTTTGACTGTCATGATCGGGTATGCCTTGTTCACGATCAATCGTTGGACACAAACAGACCGTTCTGCATCAGCCAAGCAAAAAACGGCACAGCCCTTTGCACTGCATGCCAAGCTGGGTCGTGGTTTGGCGATGCTGAGCCCGCTGGCGCTGCTGGCCGCTGGTGTGACTGTGGTGCAGCACTTCGTGATCCAGCCCGGCTTGTCAAAGCTCGATCAAGCGTCTCAGATGATTCCTGCTGGCGTGCTCGATATGACGAACAAGGTCGTGGCTGAACACCCCAGCTCACGCTTGTTGTTTGCTTTGGCCACGCTGGTGGGCCTGCTAGGCGCGGCACGCTTGCTGTGGCAAGCATTCGTCAGCCAGCGCGCGCCCGCACATTACATGGGGGCCAGCACTTGGGCACTGGCTGCCTCGGGCATGACAGTGGGCGCGGTGCTGTTGAACTGGGGTTTGGCCATGGGCATGCCGACCTTTGCAACGCTAGAGGGCGGCGCCGGTTACCTGTTCGGCGGCGCCATTGCCATGCTGTTTTCTAGCCTGTTGGCCATGGCTTTGATTCAGCGTGAACATACTTGGGTCAAAGAGTGGGGCGTGTTCGTCACGGCGACCCTGATCGCCGTGCCCAGCTTCTTCTGGCAGTTCAACCTGCTCGCCACCCTCCCCATCTCTACTCAGTTTATTCAAGAGGGCCATGTCTTTCGCATGGCCAGTGCAGGGCAATGGATGCTGTTGATTGGCGCATTCGTCTACGCCATGTTCAGTGAAGCCACCCACAGCAAATTGGCACGCTGAAGCCATGCTCAAAGGCCGCGCCATCAAGACCCTGACCTTTCCAATTCAATACTTGGAAATCGGGGAGGCGCTGGCACGCGAACACAATCAAGATGTAGAGGGCCTGTACCGCCTGTGCGGCATCACCCTGCCACGCCCCTTCATGCCATGGCAGACCATCAATGGTCAGCAGATGCAAATAGCCATGACGGCAGCCTTGCGCTTGTGCCCTGCAGGTCCTCCGCCACTGGTCAGCTTCATGGCGCATTTCCCGGTCACCACACACGGGCCGCTTGGCATGCTGGCCATCACATCAAGCACATTGGGTGAGGCCCTAGAAGGCGCCATTCGTTACGCGCCCTTGGTCATGCCTGCCTATGCAGTGCGGCTTCAAAACGTGGTCGATGAAGTCCACGTGATCTTCGAGCGCTTGTGCGACTTTGGCGCCATCAACGATTTCTTCACCGAAATCGTGGTCGCATCATTGCTCAAAATCAAACCATTTTTGAGCCGTGAGCCCTCACAGATCACGGTATACCTAACAAATGCTCCCCTGGGCCCACCTGAAGAATACGAAGCTGCGCTGGGTGCGAAGTTCGTTTTTCAGGCAAGGCAAAACAAGATCGTGATAGCCAGGCAAGACATGAGCACCCCCTTGATCACACCCAGTCGTGCCTCGCACCTGATGATTCAAGCCACGCTGGAGCAGCAAAGGCAGGCGCGAGCCAACCTCAAGCCCTTCACGCAAGAGGTCAAGCGCTTGCTGCAAAGTGCGGTGCGTCAAAATCTCGCCATCGGTGCCGAAGAGATCGCCCAATCACAAGCCATGTCAGTGCGCACCTTGAGCCGCAGACTGAAGGACGAGTGCAACACCTTGCCGCAATTGCGTACCGAGGTCGGCATCGAATACGCCGAGGTCTTGCTGATTGAGACGGACAAAACCATCACTCAGATCGCCCACACAGCCGGCTTTACCGATGCAGCAGCCTTCACCCGCGCATTCAAACGGACAACGGGGCAAACACCAAGTCAGCTGCGATCAGGCGCCGCCACGGGCACCATCACGGGTGCGGCCGGTAGTCTGACGGATTGACACCCGTCCACTTCTTAAACGCTCGGTATAAAGCCGCAGGTTCAGCAAAGCCAAGCTCCCAGGCGATGTCTTGGATGCTGCGTTGGCTGTCTTGCAACAAGGTGATGGCCATGTCGCGACGCAGGTCATCTTTGATCGACTGACAAGTGTGGCCTTCATCGCGAAGGCGTCGCCGCAAGGTCGCTTGGGTCACATGCAACTCACCACACAAGCTGTCGACATCAGGCCAAACTGCAGGAGGCAAATCACGCAAATGCCGACGGATGCGTGCGGCCAAGCTCTTGGGGTTGCGGTATTTGACGAGCACGTTCGCTGGCACCTCCTTGAAAAAGGCCTTGAGCGTGTCCGCATCTTGGACGATCGGCAGCAGCAAATAGGACGCGGGAAATCTCAAACTGGTTTGGGCTGCATCAAAGCACAAGGCCTCGCAAAACAACACCCGGTATTCGGCCGATGCCTCAGGCTCAGGGCAGCCAAAGCTGCCTTCACTCAAAGGGATGCGCCGCCCCGTCAACCAACAGGCCAGACCGTAGACCATGACCAGAAAGGTCGCATAAGCAAACAGGCTTTGGGGGCCCTTGTGGTCGTGCAAGCGCAAGGTGGCCTGTTTGCCCTGCACAAGCAAGTCACCATGCATGTCATCGAGCACCAAACCCATGAAGCGCAGGATGCGTTTGATCGCGTGGGCCAAATTGTCGCAACTGAGCACGCTGTGGCACATCAAGGCATAGGTGCCTTGGCGCGCGGGGTGGCTGTCCAGGCCAAAGAACTCGTCGTCCAGTGCGCGTGCGATGTCGCGCCACAAGACGCCAAACTGCGCGGGTGACACACGTGCCAGCGGCTCATCCACAAAAGCCAGCGGAATGCCCGCTTGCTGCAAGAACCCCTCTGGCGCCAAACCCCGCGCCTGCACGCAACGCAAAGCCTCTTGCACAAAATGGATCGCGATGGTGCCCTTCTCGGGTCTCATGGGGCCAGCGCCCCACGCCACTGGCCTGATCGTTCAGGGTGATTGACTGTTTTGATCATCGAAATTGACCGCCGAAAGGCCTAACATCTGAACAAGCCTAGAACCTTACCGCAAGCGAGACCCCAATCATGCAAGTTTCCGACAGCGTTTTTCTGATCACCGGTGGCGCATCTGGCCTGGGTGCCGCCACAGCGCAAATGGCGTTGGCCGCAGGCGCACGCGTGGTCATCGCCGACCTGAGTGAGCCTCGCGAAGGCACCTTCCCAGCTACCGACAACTTGGTCTACGTCAAAACCAATGTGGTCGACGAGGACAGCGCCCAAACTGCGGTGCAAACTGCGCTACAGCGCTTTGGTCGATTAGATGTGTTGGTCAATGCGGCAGGCGTGGGCCCGGCCGAAAAAATACACGGCAAAAATGGCCCTCACCGCTTGGATTCATTCACACGCACCATCCAAATCAACCTGATTGGCACGTTCAACATGATGCGGCTGGCTGTGCCCGCCATGATCAACTCTGGCGCGCCCGGCGCGGCGCTGGATGCCACCGCATCACAAGGCCTGATCATCAACACCGCCTCGGTGGCGGCGTTTGACGGCCAAATCGGTCAAGCCGCCTATGCCGCATCCAAAGGCGGTGTGGTGGCCATGACCTTACCCGCAGCCCGTGAGCTGGCCCGTGACCGCGTGCGTGTCATGACCATCGCACCCGGCATCTTTGAGACGCCCATGCTGCTGGGCTTGCCACAAAACGTGCAGGATTCGCTGGGCCAATCGGTGCCCCAGCCCTCGCGCTTGGGCAGACCGGCAGAGTTCGCCGCACTGGTGCGCAGCATCGTCGAGAACGAATACCTCAATGGCGAGGTGATCCGCATCGATGGCGGCATTCGGATGGCAGCCAAATGAGCAACATGGACGCCTTACTGAGCGAAGACCAACGCATGGTGCGCGATGCCGCGCGTACCTTCTCACAAGCGCAACTCGCGCCCCATGCCGCCGAGTGGGACAAGCTGGGCGCACTGCCTGAGTCTGCGGTCAAGCAGATGGGTGAGCTGGGTCTGCTGGGCATGCTGGTGCCCGCCGAGTGGGGCGGCACACGCACAGATGACTTGGCCTATGCCTTGGCACTGGAAGAAGTCGCCGCAGGCTGCGCATCCAGCGCCACCTTGATGAGCGTGCACAACTCGGTGGGCTGCGTGCCCATCCTCAAGTTCGGCACGCCTGCGCAGCAACAGCATTGGCTGCCGCGCTTGGTCACTGGCGAGGTCATCGGGGCGTTCTGCCTGACCGAGCCGCACTCAGGCTCTGAGGCGCACGCCCTGAAGACCCGTGCGGTGCTGCATGGCACAGGAGCCGAGGCTTACTGGGTGCTCAACGGCAGCAAGCAATTTGTGACCAATGGCGAACGTGCGGGCATGGCCATTGTGTTTGCCGTGACCGACCCGGCCCTAGGCAAAAAAGGCCTGTCTGCCTTCATCGTGGACACCAGCACGCCCGGTTTCACGGTGGCACGCAAAGAAGCCAAAATGGGCATACGCGCATCGGACACCTGCGCCATCACCTTGGACGGCTGCCGCGTGCCTGCAGCCAACATGCTGGGACAAGCTGGCGAGGGCTTGAAAATCGCCTTGTCCAACTTAGAGGGCGGGCGCATTGGCATCGCCGCCCAAGCCGTGGGCATCGCACGTGCGGCGATGGACGCGGCCAAAGCCTATGCCGCCGAACGCCTGCAGTTTGGTGCCCCCATCGAACAGCACCAAGCCATTGGCCACATGCTGGCCGACATGCACACCCGCTTGAACGCCGCGCGCCTGCTGGTGCACCATGCCGCCCGCCTGCGCACAGCGGGCGTGCCGTGCATCTCAGAGGCCTCGCAAGCCAAGCTGTTTGCCTCTGAAACCGCAGAATGGGTGTGCTCCAAGGCCATCCAGATCCACGGTGGATACGGGTATCTAGAGGACTACGCCGTGGCGCGCCACTACCGCGATGCCCGTATCACCCAAATCTACGAAGGCACCAGTGAGATCCAAAAAATCGTGATCTCACGCCACCTTTGATCACTTGGCAGTCGGCATGAAGACCGGGCTGAAGGCGATCACGGGGCCCAAGTCCCAACCGATGTACTTGACGCCCGGCACCTTGCCATCGACCACATCACCCAGTGAGACTGCCTGCAAGTCACCGCCAAAATAAAACTCATCTGTACGCACAAAGTTCATGTCACGATCAAAGACATGCAGCAAGCGGCCACCTTCGAGGAAGTACAAGCGCCCCTCCTCGTAGCCAATCAAATTGGACAGCTTGGACTTCACCGTGGCACCAGCCCAACCCACAGGCGCTTTGACCTGATCAAAGGTGGTTTTGGTGGAGTCAAAACTCAACGTACCCGCGCCGCGCCAGTAATAGCTTAAAGAGCCATCGGCATCCAGCCACACATGCTGGTCATCCCCCATCGCCAACAGGTTGTTGTTGCCCATCACCGCCGCGCCATTTTGTGGCGCGCCTTTGAGGGTTGGTGCATAGCCTACCCATGCCACCACCTTGCTCGCATAGAAGTCAAACCAGTAGTTCAAGCCCGGATTCTTGGGATCAATGAAGCTGATGTCCCAGTCCTCAGACAAGTCCCTCGCCCGCGTCAAATTACTCGAATTGCCCATCGTATAAGGTGACGCCAGCAGCGCAGCCCACAGGTTGTCACTGGTCGCCTTGTTGTCACCGTTGCCCACAATGGCCGCAGGGAACAAAGACTTGGTTTGCAAGTTAGGGAAAATGTCGTAGCCCTTGGCTGGGTACCACTCTTGTGGATAGAGCACGACGCCAGAGGACTCTGAGCGGGCATCCTCCTTCCAGCGTGACACCTGCGTATAGCTGTATGTCGTGGTCTGCGCAAGGGCTTGAGCAGCACAAGCGGCGAGGACAAGGGCGCTCACCGCACCAACAAAGGTTGACACACGGACTGAGGATGTGAGGCGATTAGAAGAGGTCATGCAGATACTCCGATTGGCGATGCCTAAAGCATATGAGTTCATGGCGTACCGTTCTTATCAAGCTCTGCCAAGGCGCGGCATACGTGGTCAAACAAGCCTGCAAGCGTGAAGAAATCACTCGCTCACCACCGGGTCAGGTGGTGGGTTTACCCCGGAGCCATAAGAGGGTATTTGCTGACGCTTGATTCGGGGATGCGAGCGTGAACATTGCTCAAAAAAGCCATGCATTGGCATGACCCGCCATGCCGTGGCAGAGCACGTCAAGTGGCACTGAACGGCTTTACATATGCTTAAGGCATTGACTCAAACCTGATGGATGTTGTTCATGCCTACACCTACACTGATCACCACACGCCCCGCTCAAGCCATTGCCATGGCTGCAGTCATGCTGATGGGCGCGCCTGCTGCCCAAGCCGACATGACGCTGGCCATCCCCTTTCTGGTGGCGACGTCAGCGCAGACCTTCTCTCAAGACGCACTGGACGCCTATGAGGTCTACGGCATCGTGGCCACACCCAAAGGCAATGCGATGCAGCTTGATGCGGCCACCGTCGTACAGCCCATCACACACATCACTTTCGGACGCAGCAAGTATGTGGGCTTGGGTGACGCCATCACCAAAGGCGATGCGGTTGGCGGCGCGCTCGAGATCTCGCGCATGGACCCACGCGGCAGTGGCAAGATCGGCCTGACCTTGGCCAACTTCACCATCGACTACCAAGCCAAACGCGTACTGGCTGACACCACGCCGATCGGTGGTGTCACGCTCAAACAAGTGCCTGTGTATGAGCACACCGTGACTCGACCCATGATGTTCGACAATATCAAAGGCGCCTATGTGGGCCGCGAAGTGCTCAGCAACCTGCGGATGACCGATGACATGAAGACCATCATGGTCACCAACTTGAAGCTGCCCAAAGTAGCGCGCAGTGCACTCAATTCAATCGATTTTGGCACCTTAACAGCGACCATCGTGGTGGCGTTTCGCACCAGCGCCGAGCAAGCCAAAATCTCTGTCCAGCCGTATCAACCCAACTGAGCAGTGACCGCAGCCGATTTCGCCATGTAGTCCAGCGCCTCTTGCGTGTTGGCCTCCTCAAGTGGCGAATAGGTCCAACTCAGGTAGCGCAGCTCCTCTTTGACGAACCAGCCAATCGGCGGGATAAAGCCCGCCTTGGCTGCGCGGTGCCACTGTAGCCAAAACCACGGACTCAAGGCACTGGGCTTGCGCCCTCCAAAGGCAGGGTCTTGGCTCAAGATATGGCTGGTGCCTTGCGCATACACAAGCAAAAACGCAGGGATCCAGATCAACTTCTGAAGCCACCGTGTGCCGTAGCGCCCGCCCAAATGGCGATACAGGTCAAAGGCCACACAGCGGTGCTCGATCTCCTCTGCGCAATGCCAGCGCAGCAAATCAAGCACGGTCGGATCAGCGCCAACCTCATCCCACCGCCGGTTGCGCAACACGTATTGCCCCACCGAGCTGGTGCTGTGCTCAATGGCAGCGACCATACCCAACCTGAAAACCAGCCAATGCCGGTATAGCCACTTGGGCATGACACGCCCCCAAGGCTGATCGGACAGCGGGCCTTGCTCGAATAGCCAACGCACGCGGTCAATGAAGCTTTGTGTCTCGATGCCATGCGCACCCAGGTAGCCGGTCGCCGCGCCTTGGTGCGCTCGTGCATGCATGGCTTCTTGCTTGATGAAGGCCTTGACATCCTCAGCCAGTTTCGCATCCGTAATCAAAGGCAAGGCTTGGTTGTACAGCTTGCAAAACCAGAACTCGCCAATGGGCAACATCATGTGCAACTGGCTCAAGACATGGCTGGCCAGTGGCTGCCCGGGGATCCAGTGCAAAGGCACAGCGGCCCAATCAAATTGCACTTTGCGTGACTGCAAAGTGGTTGGCGAGGTGGATGCGGCGGTGGTGTGCATGTCGTTGTCTCCTAGCTTGAGCATAAAAGCGGCGCCCTTGAGCGAGAATGGCCGTTGCGGCCCAAACTTGACATCTAAGGCCACACACCACCAGAGCAGCCATGAAACCTCATTGGGACTTCCCCCGCCACATCGCCAGCACCCGCATCCTGGTCGGCTTGGGCCGAGAGAACGGCTTGTCGATCACAGACTGCCTGACCGCCAGCGGCTTGTGCGCCCAAGACATCGAACAGGCCGATCTGATCATCGAGGCCACGCAAGAGCTTCAAGTCATCCGCAACCTGATGCGGCACCTTGGGCCCGATCGAGGCTTGGGGCTCGATGCGGGCCAGCGCTACCACCCCACCACTTTTGGCATTTGGGGTTTTGCCCTGCAAAGCAGCCCAACCGTTTGGAAAGCCGTGGAAGTAGGCATCCGCTTTACCCGACTGACTTCAGCGTTTTGTCAGCCACGCACAGCCCAAAACGAGACACAAGCCCTGCTGATTTGCGATGACGCAGGCGTGCCTGATGACGTGCGTGATTTTTTGGTTGAACGTGACTGCGCCATGATCGCGCAACTGCAACGCGACGTGATGGGCATGCAACTGCCCTTGACTCAGCTGACCTTCCGCCGAACCGCCCCCACTTACGCAGACAAGTTCGAGGCTGTCTTTGGCATGCGACCGCAATTCGAGCAAGCACGCAACCTGGTGTGCATCAGCACAGAGATCGCCCAGATGTCCCTACCGCAAGGTGACGTCTTCGCCTTCAAGTTGTGCGAGAGCGAATGCCTCAAACTGCTGGAGCGCCGCAAGCTGCGCGGTGGCATCGCTGGACAGATCCGCGATCAGTTGCTGCTCCACAGCCGCAACATGCCCAGCATGACGGAGATGGCAGCCAACTTGAAGCTGAGCGTGCGCACCCTGCGCCGCCGCTTATCCGATGAGCAAGTGGACTATGCATCGTTGACCGAAGCCGTGCGCCGCATGCTGGCCGAAGAGCTGCTGCACACCACGGACATGACGATGGAGGACATCGCCGAGCGGCTGGGCTACTCAGAGCCGTCTTGCTTCTCGCGGGCTTTCAAACGTTGGTCGGGGCAAGCGCCACTGGCCTACCGCCAAGCCCAGACAACATCACTCAGGCGATGAGGCCGATCCGGGCAAGGCACCAGCCCACAGCCGCTTCAACCTCGCCAGCTCAATGTCATACAAGGCATTGACGCGTGACATCTCAGTCTTTTGGTTTTGGATGATGTCGTTTTGTGCTGCCTGCTGGGCCTCATTGGCCTCTAGCTTGCTTCTGAGCTTGTAGGGCAGGCGCTTGCCTTTATAGAACTCGGTCTCTGCCAGCAAAGGCTTGCGCTCAGCCTGTAGATCACTCAAATGGTGGGCGGAGTTAGCGATGGCTTTGCGCAAGTCATCCAAGGCCGCTTCACGCGCTTTGGTGTGTGCGGCGGCATCGGCAAAACGCAGCATCAAATTGCGGTCGCGGCGCACGGCGTCCTTCTGTGCCACCTCGGCCTGCGCCTTGCGCGCGGCCCGTTCGTCGGCGAGGGCGCGCTCTTCAGCGTTCATGCGCGGGGGCAAAGTCTGCTTTTGCGAGCCGTCTTTATTGAGCACACGCTGCTCACGGTCAAGGCACTCAGGAATGGGCCTATCTGAGGTATGGCGCTTGCCCGTGCCGTCAACACAAGAATAGATGCCAGCAGCAGCCACCCCAGACAGGTTGCTGCACGCCAAGGCGCCTACTAAAAGGCAAAGCGAAACTCCCGATAAATGGCGCATTTTTGTATGTAAAGGCGATGTCACAACAGCACTAAAACGCCTCAGACCCCATAACGTTGACGGTAGGCCAACACAGCCGGATGAAAAGCCGTGAGTGCCGGATCTGACTCAGCCCCTAGATATTGCAGCAAATCGCCCAATGTGGCGATCGAAACAACGGGCAGGTGGTAATGCTGTTCCACCTGCTGCACGGCGCTCTCTGGTGCATCTTGGCCATTGGCCGTGGCTTTTTCTTGGCGATCCAGTGCGATGGTCACACCAGCAGGTGTCGCACCAGCGCGGATGATCAAGTCAATCGACTCACGCACCGAGGTGCCCGCTGAAATCACATCATCAATGATCAGGACACGGCCCTGCACAGGCGCACCCACCAAGGTCCCGCCCTCGCCGTGATCCTTGGCTTCTTTGCGGTTGTAGGCAAAGGGCTTGTTGTGACCCAAACGTGCCAATTCAATCGACACAGCCGCCGCCAAGGTGATGCCTTTATAGGCTGGCCCGAACAACATATCGAACTCAAGACCCGATGCCAGCAGCCGACCTGCATAGAATTGCGCCAGTCGGCCCAATTTGGCGCCGTCATCGAACAAGCCGGCATTGAAAAAATAGGGCGACAGCCGCCCCGCCTTGGTCTTGAACTCTCCAAACCGCAGCACCTTGGATTGCACTGCGAAGGCCACGAAGTCTTGGGCTAACGTATTGTCAGATAAGGTCTTGCTCATGATTGAATAGGTATCTCGTGTTTCGTCTGGTCTCACTCAACCTCAACGGCATCCGTTCTGCCGCCACCAAGGGCTTGGTTCCTTGGGCTGAAACCGTGTCTGCTGATTGTATGGGCGTGCAAGAGCTCAAAGCGCAGGCCGCCGACCTATCCTCCCAATTGACAAGTTTTGCAGGCATGCAGGGACACTGTCACCATGCGGAAAAAAAGGGCTACTCGGGCGTCGGGGTTTACACCAAGCACGAACCGTCTGAGGTGATCATCGGCTTGGGCGCTAACGACCCCTCAGGCGAGTTTGACCCTGAAGGCCGCTACGTTGAGCTGCGTTTTGACAAGCCGGGGCGCAAGTTGTCCATCATCAGTTGCTACTTCCCCAGCGGCTCCAGCTCCCCCGAGCGCCAAGAGGCCAAGTTCCGCTTCTTGGCGATCATGCGCCCGCATCTGGCCGCCTTGCGTGCTGAGCGAGAGTTCATCCTGATCGGCGACGTCAACATCGCCCACAAAGAGGTCGACCTTAAAAACTGGAAGGGCAACCTCAAAAACAGTGGATTCTTGCCTGAAGAGCGCGCCTGGATGACCGCTTTGCTTGACCCGGCGGGTGACATCGGCCTAGTCGATGTGTACCGCACTTTGCACCCCGAAGCCACCGATGACTGCTACACATGGTGGAGCAACCGGGGCCAAGCCCGCGCCAAAAACGTGGGGTGGCGCATTGACTATCACTTGGCGACGCCCGGTTTGGCTGCTACCGCACGCAAGGCCCATGTTTACAAGGACAGCTGGTTCAGTGACCATGCGCCGTTGACTGTGGATTACGACTTCCAGATTTGAGTCAGGGAGCTGAAGGGCTGCTGGCGACCCAAAGCCCTCGCTGCCTGCCTTACCAAACGGCCTATCCGGATCTGCCCAAGGCTAGTCGCGCTGCCGCATCAGCCATAGCTCGGCGAAGAGCCCCGCAGCGAGAAGCATCGCCGCGATGGCGTCAGCGGCTACAACTCTCGCTATTGCCGAGTTATAGCCGCCCACCCACAGGGCCACCGCGATAAAACTGGTGGTGCTGAATAGCGCAACAGCCAGTACGATCAAGCGCAAGCTCAGAACAGCAATCGCGCCAAACATCCACAGCGCCAACAAGCCGAAGAGCAGCGCCCGATGCTGAAGAAGTATCGATACGTTGGTGTCCAACAGATCGACACCGTACAGTCGTGTCAACGCTGCAGCGCCCATCACGCCTGAAACGGGAAGCAGATGGATCAGACCGGCAACCAGCAGTGCAACCACGGAGACGTACATCATGCAATCAGCTTTCAGAGTTCGCGGAGGGGGGGGGAGTGCGTGCGATGCCGATCAACGCGCTGAGTGCAGCATAGATAGCAACACCGGCGATTCGTCACGCCATGAATAGGAGCAGTACTGCAACAACCGCCTCCAGAATGAGGTAGCACAGCGGCACTTTGCCGATGGTGCGGTCGATCACGGCAGACACTACCCGACCTCCTGCCATCCCGCCGAGCGCCGCCGCTACAGCCACGAGAATGCCGACTCGCAGTGCGGGCATCTGTAGCGCCGCCATTAGCGCCACGGCGATCATCACGCCAAAGCCGCCATACACGGCGCGCACTTCGTTGCGCCCTGCGGCAGTCAGGTCGAGCATATCGAACTGCGACGTGACGAGGTGCGGCTTGGCGATGGCGCCGATGCCCATCACTAAAAAACAGATGATTGCAAGGTATACCGGAAGGTCGCGCATGGGGATCCCTCAGAGTCAAATCAATGGTGTAATTATGTCGATGCCGCATCCTCCCCGCTTTCAAGAAGCGCCTGACTTGCCTCGAATCTGCATTGCGCCAGCACGGGCCATGTACGTGGGCCCCGGGTTGCGCCTGGAGCCACACCTGAATGTCGCCACAACCATCGCCATTGCACTGGATGCGCCGTTCGAGATTCGCCTGCGCAGACGCTCGACAGGTTGGTCAGAATGGCGATCGACCCTGTCGGCCCTGATCCCTTCGGAGACGCTGCACCATCTGAAGAGCCATGGGCGTATGGTGTTCCTGTACTTGGACCCCTTGGCGGATCGACGCCATTCCCTGAGTCAAGTGCAACTGGACGGCGGCCGACAGCGACTGGTCGAAGCGGGCCCAAAGATCGGCATCAACGAGGCCTTCGTCGCATTCGGCATTGACGCCAGATTCCCGATGGATGAGCGCATTACCAAGGTTGTGCTGGCGATCGAGAAGCGCCCCGACGCATTTGGGCGCATGCAGGAGGCTGCTGCATTGGCTTGCCTGTCGCCGTCACGCTTTCGAGCGCGTTTCAATGCTGCAGTTGGCCTGTCTTTCCGGCGGTATCGAATATGGAGGCGGATGGCGCTCGTGATGCGCACGATCGCCGAGGGCGGCAGCCTTACCGATGCCGCGATGGCAGCGGGATTTTCCAGCCCAGCTCACTTGAGCAGCTCCTTCAAACGCATGTTCGGCTTGGCCGCAAGTGACATCATTGGCTTGGGCTTGTCCATCGATGTCTCCGATGATCATGTCGTGCCGACACCGCAAAAATGTCAAAGCACGATCGGCGCTGAAACGGGTTGATGCCGATTGGCCGCGTGGCAAAGTTCCCGGTGATCTCACTCTCCCGGCCAGTTCCTGCCGTTCGACGCACCGAAATGGACGAGACGGGACAATGCCCATAGCTGAAGGTGACCTGCAGCCCTTCATAATCAAGACCCGACCCCTGCTTGTTCGAGACGCCTACCTCTCATCATGGATAAATTCTTGCTGCAGCAGCAAGTGCTGGAACGGCTAGCCGAAGACCTGCTGCAAGCCGAACAGGCTGCGCAGGCAGCCCATGAAACGGCGACTCACGAAGAAAACATCGCCGAAAACAAATACGACACCTTGGGACTCGAAGCCGCCTACCTGGCCACTGGCCAAGCTCGTCGCGCCGAAGCCATCCTGCAGGCAATGGCCAATTGGCGCCAATTCCACCCGCGCCCCTACGACGCCAGCAAAGGTATCCAGCTCGGCGCGCTGGTCTGCCTGGTCGATTCCGACGACAAGCAACAACGGCTCTTTCTCGGCCCGGGTGGGGGCAGCATGAAGTTGGTCAGCGGCGCTCAGCTCGTTCAGATCATCAGCAGCGAGGCCCCTTTGGGACGGGCCATGCTGGGTAAATGCGAGGGTGATGAAGTGTCGATACAGGTAGATTCAATCCGACAGCAGTTTGAGGTGCTGCGAGTTCATTAAGCCGCAAGCAGCCCGTAAACGACATTGCCAACGTTTAGAGATACCCAGGCAATTCACTTGCACCTAGAAAGGCGACCATTCAAACCTTGTCCTCAGCCTTGGCCTTAGAGCACGGCTGATCTGCGTCTTCCCGGATAAGCAGTTTGTCGCGAATGAACGAAATGGGATAGTGGTGGTCCGCCTCCTCCGCAGAAGGTGCGAGCAGAATCAATTCCGCAAATGTGCAGGCCATCATCTGGATGCTGTGCCCACCGAAGTTGGACTTCGAAGCCAGTTGAAACCCTAGGTCATTGCGACCATACCGGGTTGACGTGGCCGTATTGGTCACGAAGCGCAGCTTCTCCAGGATCTCGCCGTTGTGATAGACGCGATGGATGACGGGCCAAGCGTTGCCCACCTCCTTGCGCAACCTGAGCTGGGACCAGTTCGATATGGGCGAGGTGTTGAAGGTGTAGACCGCCTTGACCCGCTTAGACAAATAGCCGGCCTGTTGGGCCAGCCCGCCGCCCAAAGAGTGCCCGACGGCATAGACGTTCTCCGGATGTCCCTGTGCCTTCAAGGTATCTGCCAGCAAGTTGATGAGCGGCAACATGCGCTCGCGGGCAACCACATACTGCGCAGGCTCCATGCCGAACGTGGCAGCCAAGTTCGATCGCCAGTCACGGATGGTTTGCCCCGCGCGGTTTTCAGTGCCGCGAAATGCGATCACGGCCTCGTCAAACTGACCGGGCGCCGTCTGATGCACATAGGTTTCATAGTGCAGACCTGATTCGTCATCGCGGCACGCTTCCACGTCCACACCTGATCCAGCAGACGGCACCCAGCGTACCCATGCGCCTGACTTGCCAATGGGCAGGCCATAGGTAGGTGGCGGCGTGCCGGGAGGGGCTTGCAGGTAAGCACAGCCTTGGGTGTCACGTGCGTCGAGCTTCAAGTCACGACGGTACGCGGCTTCGGCCAGCAAGGCCATCAACCCAAAGCGCTGAGCAGACTCAATGAGATAGAGATCAGACTCGGGCTTGAATTGATCGGTGTCGTTCCCACTGTCATTGACGTGCCAACCGGCATACCAGCTGACTGCGCTTCCGCAGCCAGACAAAGCTAACGCTGTTGCCGCGGCCAATGCCCATACAGCAGCTCGAAGACGTATCTTGATCATGGCAATGCTCCAGCAGGTTCAATCCAATTTGCGCACCACACCGTGGTCTTGCCACTGTAACCAATGGGGCAAACTGTGCGCATGATCTGGCGCAGAATGAAAACTGTTGGAGCTAGATGAGGCCTGCACCGACTGCAGGCCATGTAGGCCATATTGGATTTCTTTGCTCAGCAGCCATGAATGCATGACTGAGATAAGCGCTCATCGGTAAGCGGACAAACTCAAGACCAAGGCGATGATGCAGAGCGCTCCTCGCGCATCAAGGCTGACCGGTCAGGTGAAGCCAGATTTCGTTACGCCGCATGAACCAAGGCGTGAAAGGCGCGTTGTAGCGCGAATAGACGGGCTCTCCTGTCCAAGGCAAATCGGCAGCGCGAAGTCCCTCTTGCAGCTTTGCCAGATGTTCGTTGTAGTTTGAGTCTGTCCAGAAGCCCGAGTAGCGGATGACGGCCACCAGGCTGGGCGGCACCTCGCGAATTTGAACTCTCGTATCCATGGGCTCTGGCGCGCTGCCCACCGTCACGTCCTTTGGCAGCACAAACTGCACCAAGAAACCACTGGCGACGGGGATTTGGGTAACTGGTGCCGTCATCTCCAGCTTCTTCGGTAAGGCCGCCTGCGTGACTGGTGCTGTCATTGCAAACTTCCTCTCGCCTTTGTTCTTACCGAAGATGTAGCCAGCCAAAATCCCGAATGCCTGGTTACCTGCTTCGTCAGCCGGCCCCGCTACAACGACTTCAGCTACGGTGTAGGCGCCGTACTGCCGGACCTCCATGCCCGCCAATTCGCGAACGACCCGGTAGGCCGGCTCTTCAATGGCACGACTGGGCATAGAAAATGACATGAGTGCGAATGACACGATGAGTGGCACACCGAACCCAAAGATCGAGCGGCGCACCCAGAGAACCGAATGGTATTTCATGTCACATCGTGCCATAGACGGTGCGCGCGGTCTGTGGCTTACCGCACATCAGATCCTGACGCACCCGTCAGCCCCACCAAACTCACTCATCGCGCCCGGACGTCATCCCCAGCAAAGCCAACAGCGACTGGAACACGTTGTACAAGCTCAGGTACACACCCAGCGTGGCGGTGATGTAGTTGGTTTCATGGCCATCTTGGACACGCTTGAGGTCATGCAAGATGAAGGCAGAGAAGATGCCGATGGCCGCCACCGACAAGGTCATCATCAGCGCACTGGATTGGATGAAGAAGTTGGCGATACCGGCCACCATCAACATGATGGCGCCAATGAACAGCCACTTGCCCATGCTGGTCAGGTCACGCTTGATGATGGTCGACAGCGAGGCCATGCCCAAGAAAATGGTGCCCGTGCCCGCGAAGGCCAGCATGATCAGGTTGCCGCCGTTATTCAAGCCCAGCACGGCGCCAACCATGCGGGACAGCATCAGGCCCATGAAGAATGTGAAGCCCAACAAAACAGGCACACCAGCAGCGGAGTTCTTGGTCTTCTCGATGGCGAACATCAAGCCAAAAGCGCCCACCAAGAACACCACCATGCTGACGCCAGGTGACATCGTCGACATGATCCCGGTCGAGACGCCAAGCCAAGCACCGAAGACGGTGGGCACCATCGACAGCGCGAGCAGCCAATAGGTATTGCGCAGCACGCGGTTGCGCTGAACAACAGAAGCCTCGTTAGCTGCGTTGCCACCGTAAACGGACTGAAGGGGTTGTATATGTTGGTTCATGGCATTTACTCACTGGTTGATCAAGACACTTGGCGACTCTACGCGTGACGACGCTTCGCGTAAATTCGATTTATTCGGCTGAATGTTCCATTTTTTACGCAGCATGGGACAGCGCTCTCCGCTTCGCTCTGGCGCGGATGTTGAGCGCCTCAACAGCCAAGGAGAACGCCATGGCGCTGTAAATGAAGCCTTTGGGCACATGGATGTCGAAGGCCTCGGCGGTGAGCGTCATGCCGACCATCACCAAGAAGGCCAAGGCCAGCACTTTGACGGAGGGGTGACGATCCACAAAATCCCCGATGGGTTTAGCCGCGAACATCATCACCCCGACCGATACCACCACCGCGGCCACCATGACCCAGATCTGACTGACCATGCCCACAGCTGTGATCACGGAGTCCAGCGAGAACACGATGTCAATCACGGCGATTTGGGCAATGATGCCCCAAAACACACCGTGTGCCGCGACCGCCGCAGAGGGGGCACCGGGGCCATCCAACTCACGCGCCTCGACCTCGACAAAGATCTCGTGCGTCGCCTTGTACAGCAGGAACAAACCGCCCAGCAGCAGCACCACGTCACGGCCACTGATCTCGTTGCCAACAACCGTAAACAAGGTCTCGGTCAAACCCATCACCCAACTCAACGAGAACAACAAGGCCAAGCGCGAGAACATGGCAAAGCCCAGCCCCAACCTGCGCGCCTTGTCGCGTTGATGCGGTGGCAAACGCCCCACCAAAATAGAGATGAAGATGATGTTATCCACCCCCAACACGATTTCAAGCGCTGTGAGCATCGCCAAGGCGATCCAGATGTTGGGGTCGAGCAAAAAGTCCATGGTGCGGTATCTAGGTCAGGTGAGCGCAAAAAATAGCCCTCTAATTTTGCACTGTAGCCTCTAAAACAGATCGTGTAAATTCGTATTTATTCACACAATAGATCGCATAATCCGCATCATTGAAAGCACAATAAAGAGGCCTGAGCGTGAACTTCAAACACCTTCACTATTTCTGGGCAGCAGCCAAGGCCGGGGGCGTTGTCCGAGCAGGAGAACAACTGCACATCACACCGCAAACGCTGTCCGGCCAGATCAAACTGCTTGAAGACCGGCTGGGATGTGCGCTTTTTCGCAAAGCAGGTCGGGGACTGACACTCACACCAGAAGGCCGGGTCGCGCTGGCTTATGCGGATCAAATATTCGCACTCAGCACCGAGATGGAAGCGGCCATCGCACAAGCTGCAGGCAGCAGTCCCACACTCGACTTTCGGGTGGGCATCGCCGACTCGGTGCCTAAATCCATCGCCTACCGCTTGCTGGAGCCCGCCATGTCCATCGATCAGTCCGTGCGACTGATCTGCCAAGAGGGCACCTTTGAGGATCTGCTGGCGAAAATGGCTGTGCAGCGCATTGACTTGGTGATCGCAGACGAGCCGATGAGCAAGCAGCTCAGCGTCAAGGCGTTCAACCACGCACTGGGCACCACAGCGATGAGTTTTTTCTGCGCACCGGCACTCAAACAAAGCTTACCGGACGCATTCCCCATGAACCTTCAGCACGCCCCTATGCTGATTCAGGGGGCCTCGTCTGCCATGAGACAGCGTTTGGAGCTGTGGCTGACCAAACATCAACTCAGCGTGCGGACCATCGGCGAATTCGATGACGCAGCGTTGATGCAGGCCTTTGGCCGCGAAGGGCGCGGCATATTCATGTCCCCCACCGTGCTGGAGGCCGAAACCTGCCAGCAATACGGCGTGAGCGTTCTAGGGCGCACCGATGAGTTGGTTGAAGAGTTTTATGCAGTCACTGTCGAGCGCCGCATCACCCACCCCTGCGTGGCCGCCATCACGCAGGCCGCACGAGACAAGCTGTTCAGCAACTTGTCTTGAACCAGTCAGCCCTCGGTGAAGGTCACTGGGGCAGAAGGCGGCGCCGAGGCGGGTACTGCTGACGCAGCTGCAGGTTCGGCGATGGGCGCGGGCGCCCTCAACATGCACTCGTTCGCTGCAGCCACGCCTTTGAGGTAGGCGCGGCGAATGGTGCCTGCGGCGATGGCCGCTGAGATCTTGCGGGCGTGTTTTTCGGCCCCGCTGAGTTTTCTGACCCAACTGCGAAAAGGCACCAAGCCCTCAGCTGTGCGTTGAAGCGCGCCTACAGCTGAGTTTTCTGCCGCATCTGTACCGCGCTCAACCAAGCCAGGATTGGCATCGGTTGAGGGTGTATCCAAGTCGGCACCCAATACCTCATCGAGCTGATGAACTTGCAAAGCGAGTGCGCCACAATTTTGCTCATCGGGCAAAGCGTAAGGTGTCTGCTGCGCCTGCACCAAGACCTCTGGGATTTCATCGCGCAAAAGATTCAGGTCGGTCAGCGGTGTCGCTGCGGCGTACGTCATCCGTGATGGCGTTCGTGATGCGCAAGACATCAGCGCCAAAGACGCCAGCAGCAGCAGCAGCACCAAGTACGTCGTTGCACGAGAGACAGCCATGAGGCCTTTCGGTGATCCAAGTCAAAGCGCCGAGGCGCCGGGGGCAGACACGGCCCAATCTATCACCTCAACAACAGGGGGTTCCGTGAGAAAAAACCCGCTTTTCCCTCTGACAACAAGGCTTACGCGTTTTGAGCGCCTACCCCTATGGGCGGGGTGATGAGGGCCGTTTCAGGGTAAATATCGAGCACCACCGCCCAGCATCGCAGATCCCCCCTTCGTGCTACTGCATTGCTGTCATGAAACCGATCAAACCCACACTTTTGCACCGTACCGGCATGAGTCTCTCTGTGGCACTGATGGGCTGGTGCGTGCACCAATAGACTGAAAAGCGTCCTCAACAGGCGTGTTAACCACCATATGACCGTGGGCAGGGCTGCATACAGTGCAAGCTCTTATCAATCCGCTACAGGAGCCCACCCATGGTCACACCCACCCCTCATCTGCGCTCATTGGTCTTGCACATCGCGCTCGCTGGCGTGGCGGGTTTGAGCTGCACATCTGCCTACGCAGGCGAGTCCTACGTCAGTGTCGGCGTCCCAGGTGTGCTGGTGGGTTATGCCTACTCTGTCAACGAGCAACTGGGGCTGCGAGCTGACGCAGGCACCACAGGCTCGATCAAGAAGACAGACACGGCGTCCGGACTGAGTTTTGATGCCACGGCCAAATACAACCGCGTCGGCATCTTCGGCGACTACTATCCATTCAGTGGCGGTTTTCGACTCACCGGTGGCCTCACGGTCAACGATGCATCGCTCAAGCTCAAGTCCCGCTTTGATGGCGTCGCCGCTGTCACGGTCAACGGCAAAACCGTCACACCCGCATCGTCGGATTATTTCAATGCATCATTGAAGTTCCCCTCCGTGCTGCCCTACATTGGCGTGGGTTGGGGGCATCAAACGCGTCCTGCCGGGTTAGGCCTTGTTGCCGATATGGGCGTGTCCATCGGCAAGGCCAAGCTGCGAACCGACACCAATTTGGTCGGCCAATACGGCGTCGTCCAAGCCGACGTCGATGCCAAGACCACCGAACTGGACAACGCGATTGGTAAAATCACATTGTTGCCACAAGCCAGTGTGGGGTTGAGTTACCGTTACTGAAGAGATATGCCTGAACACGAGATTTATGTTGCCGGTACAACGGCCAACCTTTTGCTTGACTACCTTGCAACGCAAGGGCTCGCTTTGCCTGAACTGCAAGGCAGGTTGCACGCACTGGCCGCACTTCAGCGCATGCCCGTCACAACATGGCAAGCGCTGCTCGTTGAAATCCAGCAGATCCGCAAAGTGCCCGCCCTGGGACTGGAGATCGGGCAATGCGTCCAACCGCATCACATCGGCGTGCTGGGCTACCTCGCCATCCACAGCGACACCTTGGCACAAGCCATGATGCGCTTTGGTCGTTTTCAGCCTCTGATTCACAACGTCGCGCCATCTGTGATCCACCCTGAAGGGGATGCGCTGATCGTGGGTTGGGACGGTAGCCGCGGCGGCTTACCCCTGCTGTCTGACGAAGTATTGGTATCTGGCTTGATGACCTTGATCCGGCGGCATACGGGGCAACTGACAGCGGCACCGCGGTGCGTGAACTTCCCACACCCCCAGCCCCATGATGTGACGCCCTATCAATCGTTCTTTGCTTGCCCGGTTAGCTTTAACCAGCCGATGCTGTCGGTCAACTTGCCATTGAGCTTGGTCGACTTGCCTGTCACGAGCCAAGAACCACATCTCACCAAATTACTGGAACAACAAGCCGAGTCAATGATGCAGGCCTTGCCATCAGGCGATGCCCTGATCTTGCAGTTGCAGCATCACATTGGCAGGGTATTGCAAGACGGGTCGCCTGAGTTCAAGGTCGTCGCGGCGCGGATGGGCATCGCCGAGCGCTCCTTGTACCGCAGCCTCAATGAACGTGGCCTTCGCTACAAAACAATCGTCAACACGATGCGATTCAAACTGGCTAAAGACTATTTGGCCGACCCTAGCTTGTCTTTGCCTGAGATTGCACTGCTGCTTGGTTTTGCTGAACAAAGCGCGTTCTCGCGGGCATTCAAAGAGTGGTCTGATGAGTCGCCCATGACGTACCGGCGAGCACGCATCGCACGTCGCTGATCCCGCATAGAACGGGCAATGGCGGCATACTGGTGTGCTGTATCCACACCCGTTGCCATCAGCATCCATGACCGATTCAAATCACGCACGTCAACAAGTTGACCAACTTCTGCAGTTGATGGAACTACAGCCAGTTGGTGATGATCACTTCGTCGCGCAGAGCGACAACATTGGCACACTTGCCGTTTTCGGAGGGCAGGTTTTGGGGCAGTCGCTGCAAGCGGCTAACCTCACTTTGCCCGATGACAGGCCCGTGCATTCGATGCACGCTTACTTCCTCTTGCCGGGTGAGCATGCGCCTATCGACTATGAAGTGACGCGTGTGCGTGATGGCCGAAGTTTCAGCATGCGCCGCGTGGTGGCACGTCAAGGCGACAAAATCATCTTTGAGATGAACGCGTCTTTTCAGACCGCATCCGATGGCATCGACCACCAAGCGCCCATGCCTCAAGTGGCGGGGCCGGATGGCTTGGCCACCGAGCACTCACAACGGCAGGCCATCGTGCACCATCTGCCGCGCTACTTCCGGGACAAGATACTGGGGCCCAGAGGATTTGAGTACCGCCCCGTTGACCCCGCAGACCTGATGGACCCGCCCCCACGCGAAAGCACCACGTCTATCTGGGTGCGCGCCATGGCGCCCTTGCCTGACGACGTGCGCTTGCACCGATCTTTGCTGGCCTATAGCTCAGATCACGATCTACTGCCGGCTGCCATTGCGCCGCACGGTTTAAGCATATTCAGAGGCCAAGTTCGCATGGCCAGCTTGGATCACGCGATGTGGTTCCACCGTGACTTCAGACTGGATGACTGGCTGCTTTATGTCTTTGATTCACCCAGTGCCAGTGGCGCACGCGGGCTGTGTCAAGGCCGCTTTTATACACAGGATGGCAAGCTGGTGGCATCGGTCATGCAAGAAGGCATGATCAGACCTTGGCTTAAGGCCTGACGGGCCACTGGCGGTTAACCTTCGTCGGACCTGTTCGCGCACCTTCTTGATGACCTTCAAGCCGCGTTTGTCGTACACGCCTTTGCCTGTCCAATTCGCCATGAGTCATCGAAAACCGGATGCTAAGGGCTGAGCGCCCGGCGATGTCACGACTTGCAGGCTCCACACCCTATTTGGCGATGATCACACCCTTATTCGGGGGGGGTGCTTGGTGTTTTTGGTCAGCACTTGTTCAGTTCAGACAAGACCTGCCCCCATGGGGGCCGTGCCGCTTCTACTATTTATTCCACAGATACAGACATCTGCGCACCCATTGTTTTGCAAAAAGGAATATAGCTATGTTGTTCAAGCTTAATAAGATTCTGTCGGTTGTGGTTCTGAGCACAGTATTCAGCGCCCACGCCGCACCACTCACCTTGGATGCCGGCACACAATTTGGCAATCTGGTCTATCAAGGCGGGTTGTCGACGCTGACACTCAGCAATGACCTGCTGGGTGCATTAGATAGCGGCAAAGTTGCCTTGAGTCCATTTGGTGGCGCCGTTGCCGATGTTATCAAGGATGTTGATGGTTATTACACAAAGGCGGCCTTTGCATCCCATGTGACACGCCTGACTATCGACGGGGGCAATAATGTGTTGGATGCCTACAGCGATGGCGGCTCAACACAAACACACCCGGCCTTGCGGAGTGTGTCAATTGGTGGATTCTTGACCTTGCACCATTTGTGGAATGACATGGAGACCAAAACCGTGCACGCCACCCTAGAGGGTGGAAATGGCGTCGGCACCATCACTGACATCGCGGTTTGGAATATCGGCAAAATGGACGGCATACGGCCCATGAACGCCGCAGGTGACTACACAAGCACGTTGTCTCAATTGAGTATCACGTCGTCAGCACTGGATGCTTTTTCAAAATCTCTGGGGTTGCTGACGCTCGGCAAAAGCGCACTGGCGGGTGTGACGGATTTCGGCAGTATCACATCGACCATTCATGTGGGCACCGCCGCTGTACCTGAGCCATCAACCTATGCCATGCTGGGCATCGGTCTGCTCGGTATGACGGTGCTGGCCCGCCGTCGCCGCCAGAGTCGTTGATACCGCGATCAATGCTATAAACAACGCGGGCATGGCCATGGTGGTATGCCCGCGTTTTGGCCTGTGATGATGAAAATTGCCACCCGTTTTCAGGATCTGGTCTTCCCGATTCAATACGCTGAGCTGGCCAAGGTATTTTGCGAGGCAGCCGGGCGCCCTGTGCCGGAAGAGTTACTGCGTGCGGCTGGACTAGGTGCGCCCACCGAGGGCGTGCCAGCCGCTGCGCCGACAGGATTCTTCAACGGTCACACATTTGAGGCTTTGTTAAGGCTCATGGTGCAATGCTGCGCGGCTGAGTGTGCCGCCAGCGAGCAAATTCTGGCGTTCGTCACGCCTTCCACCATTGGGCAATTGGGGCTACTGGCCATTGTGGCCAAAGATGTGCGTGAAGTCGTTCATTACGCACTGCGGTTCGCACAATTGGTGATGCCAGGGTACGAACTCCGCTTGGCCCTGGTGGATGAGCAAGCTCATGTGTCCGTGATTCACAATGCGGATTATGGCGACTTGACGCCCTTGATGACGGAAATAGCAATGGGTGCCATGGCGAAAATAGCCGCCATGGCGGCACCACCTATTCCTCAGTTTGATTATTATTTTAAACACCAGCCTGACGGGGCACCCATGCAAATACCCGGCACATCTGATCGCTGCCTGCACTTTGCATGCAAAGAAAACAAAATCGTCTTCCCCGCATCCTTTCTTAGTCAGCCTGTCTTGTTTGCCAACCAATATACAAAGGGGGTAATGGAAGGCGTGGTTCAGCAGCAATTAACGGACGTAGCCCCAAAAGCCGTCTACACCACGAAGGTGAAGATGGCTATTATTCAGGATTTACAGTCCGGCACGCACAGCGACCTGGTATCACTGGCAAGTTCTCTGAATATATCCGCCCGCACCTTGGCCAGACGCTTAAGCGATGAACTCACCTCATTCGTTATTTTGAATGCAGAAGTACGACTCGATTATGCGAGAACGCAATTGCGCAATACAGACAAGTCCATTTTGAGTATCGCCCGTCAGGCGGGGTTTTCAGATGCGGGCAATTTCAGTCATGCGTTCAAGCGTCAGTATGGTGTCACGCCGTCGGATGTTCGCGCTTGAAAGTCGGTGCCTTACACCGTTCGATTCAGTCTCGCTCGCATGGCTTGGATGCGCTTTGTACCCTCCTTGGGTTTGTAGACATCCAGCGCAGCGAGCGCCGCCGACTTCGCGCCCTTGCCCTGCCCCACGATAAAAGCAAGCGTCGAACTCACCGTGGCCTCGTCATCGTCAAAGTCGCCGTGCGCTGTACTGGCCGATGCACCGGGCGTTCCCGGCTGTTGTGCGTTTGGCGACTGTACCCATGTAACCTGACCTTTCTGGATCATGCTGTTCAGCCCATCGTGGCGCTCAATGAACTTGGCCATGCCGAGCAACGACACGCCTTCAGGCCTGATCAACGGAATACGTGGCCGCACCTCAAACGCATGCGACACCAGATAGAGTAGCGATTTGTTGTAGATGCGGGCGCAGTTGTCGTCCTGCTCCGCGCGATCCGTCAGCGTGTACATCGCAAAGCGATCGATGCGGCCGTCCTCGATTGCAGGCTGGTAGTAGTTGTCAAACAAGACCATCGTGCAGGCGGGCGCCCACAGCGTGCAGGATGCCACCTTCAGGCCCAATCCACCTGATGCGGCCGGTGCTGTCAGACGCTGCACCAACGGCGCATGGAAGATGCTGCCTGCGCTGTGCCCAACGACGTGGATCTCGATGTCAGCGTCTGCGGCCAAGCGCGCAATCTCATCCGCGACAAGACGCGCACCGCCGTAGGCAGACTGTGTCGCGGCCATGGCGTTCTCTTTCATTTCATCCCACTCAGCCTTGCCGGAGAGGTGGCGAGCCAGCGGCTCAAGCGCATCGTCCAGTCGATCCAGCATGAAGTCCTTGGTTGAGTCGAGCACACCCTCGGCTCGCCTGTGCCGGAACGCGTCTTCAAGCATGTTTTTCAGCGTCGCCCAGTAACCGGTATGCCAGATGAAGGCCAGTGGATAGCACTCGTGCTCCAGCATCACGGTGCGGTACTCCGAGACACGCTGCACGGCTGCATCCTCACTCACCAGACCACCATGTGCATAGAGCACCAAACGGCGCTTCTTCCAACCCGCCGTGATACGCGGGAAGTCATCCTGAAAGATGCGACGCACGTCTTGGGCTGAGGTGCCGATGTTGCCGTTCGTGCGCAGTTGCCCGTCGTTGCCTAGGCTCACAATGTGGGGCCGCACTTCTTCTGAGGCATAGGATCTGGCTCGGCTGGACGTGGAAAAGCCAACGCTGGCCAAGGTCACTCGGGCCTGAACCGCAACGGGTACACCAAGCCTTGCGACCCAGACATCAGAGCCGTTCATCAGCCAGTCTTCGTAGCTGATATGGGCGAAGCCCTCCATGCCCCAGTCATCTTTCCAAGAGTTCTGAATCCAAAAACCATCTTTGTCGTAAGCCACGATCGCGAAGGCATGCCCGCCGATCAACTCGACCTTGTCGCTGAAGGCAATGACGCCATCGGACTTCACGTCGCGCCAACCAGAGTGCACACTGGCGCTCGCATAGAGCACACCCACCTCACTGATGGCGGCGTGCATGGCCACCAAATCTTGGTGGTTGACCCGAAAGTAGGCACCCAGCGGGCGTGCTTGCGCATCAAGCGAGCGCTGGTTATTGAGCGAATTGTCAGGATGAGCTTGCTCATGTCGCCACAGCGGCTCGGCACACACACCGTGCTTGTGCCAGCCCTTCATCGCACCACGACAGCTAGAACCTTCATAGGCCTCGCCGCGCCATGAGTCATAGCGCCGAGCCATCTCGTACAGCATGCGCGGGCTGATCTGATCATCGTCCTTCTCGATCTTGCGGGTGCGCAAAAGGTAGTGAACAACAGTTGCCAGACCATAGCCGGTGCACGCGCCCTCTTGGCCTTGGTCAAGGATCGGCACCTCGATCTTGCGGTACGTGTCCAGCGCAATCGTGGTGCTGACCTCCACCAGCGTCGGCACGTACATCAGATCACGGAAGTCAACGGTATCGGGACGCGCGTTGAGTCGGCGATCGGACACGGACAAGGTCTTCTTCGCGGTCCGCGCTTTGACCTTGACAGTCTTGACGGACTTGGCGCCTCGCGCCGTACCAGCCACGCCAACCAAAGGTTTGAGCGCCACGGAGATAGCCTTGTTGAAGGCGTCGATCGCGGCGTTGGCGGCGTCCTGCACCAGCTTTTTGCTCATCAGCTGACAGACCGCCAGCACCGCCGCCAAGGTATCCTGCTCGTCGTGCAGTTGTGCAGCAAGCGTGTCGTCATCGATCTCGCCCGCTATGCGTGCCTCTGCCAGCGATTGCAAGAAGTCGGCTTCTTCGTCGAGCGCACGCTTGATGCAGTCGCGCACTTTGGGCCATTCGCCGCTCACCACCGATTTAACGGCACTGAGCATGTCAGCTACCGTGGCCTTGATGTCGAATGTCATGCAGGTGCTCCCTCTTGCTTAAGGTGGTCAGTTACGGTCATCGGTCTGCAAGCGCTTGACCTCTTCAGCGGCGACCGCGGCATTAAATAGCCTTGAGAAGCGATCGCTGTCAAAACGCGCATCGGGGTACGCATCCTTCTCGCGGTGCTTGTCGCGGTACTGCGTCCAGAACTTCAGAATCTGACCACTTATTTTTTGCGACTCCTCATTGAGCGGGCGCGCGGCGTTGCGGCGTACCAGCGAGCGGATATCGGCTTCAATCTCGACGTACTGCGGTGCGCTGGCGGCGTAGTGGCGCAGCTCAGGCGCGAGCTCAACGAGCCTCGCGTAGTGGACATCAACCTCGCGACCAATGCGGATCGTCTCTTCGTATGTCTTGTCGTCATACGACGCAAGCAGCTGCATGTGTGTGCAGCCGGCCAAGGTACAGGCCACAAGCAGCACCCAAGCGAGCGTGCGCCAGCGCGCACGGCCCCAAATACTGAAAGACGAGACAGTATGTTTAAACGTATACGGCATGCCGCATCCCCTTACGCTGCAAATCGCACGTTGCGTGTGCGCTAGCTGTACTCTGGCTAACAAGCGAGATGACAGATTGCGGTTTGTCAACTTATGGCGCCTAGCCTATAAAACTAGGGGGGTGGGGATTGCCCCACTTGAGCGCTGTCGCGACTCAAAGTCGTCGTAGCATGTCGCAGCCGTCAACGGCGTCGTCAAAAATCAGGAACTTAGACATGCACGAGATCATCTGCCCGCACTGTGCAAAGGCATTCAAAATTGACGAGGCGGGGTACGCAGACATCCTCAAGCAGGTTCGCGACAGCGACTTCGACAAGCAGTTGCACGAGCGCCTTGCGCTGGCCGAGCAAGATAAGCGCAACGCCGTCGAACTCGTTCAAATGAAGGTGGCCAGTGAATCGCAAAGACTGACCGCAGCCAAGGATGCTGAAATCCAGCAACTGAAGGCCAGGCTTGACGCGACCAAGGTTGAGCAAAAGCTCGCGGTCAACGAGGCAGTCAGTGTGATCGAGAAGGAGCGCGACAAGCTCCAGAGCGGCCTTGATCGCGCGGCGCTTGAAAAGCGACTCGCCGAGACAGCGCTGAAGGACAAGTACGAGACACAGATCAAGGACCGCGATGACGCGATCGAGCGCCTGCGGGACATGAAGGCTCGCCTGTCGACCAAGATGGTTGGCGAGACGCTTGAGCAGCACTGCGAGACCGAGTTCAACCGCATCCGGGCCACGGCGTTCCCGCGCGCTTATTTCGAGAAAGACAACGACGCGCGGTCAGGCAGCAAGGGCGACTACATCTTTCGCGACGCGGATGAGTCTGACATGGAGATCGTCTCGATCATGTTCGAGATGAAGAACGAGAGCGATCGCACGGCGACGAAGAACAAGAACGAGGACTTCCTGAAGGAGCTCGACAAGGATCGCATTGAGAAGGGGTGCGAGTACGCGGTGTTGGTCTCCTTGATTGAGCCGGACAGCGAGCTCTACAACACCGGGATCGTCGATGTGTTCCACCGCTACCCGAAGATGTACGTGGTGCGGCCTCAGTTCTTTTTGCCCATGATCACGCTGCTGCGCAATGCTGCGATGAACTCACTCAAGTACAAGTCAGAACTGGCACGCGTGAGGGAGCAGAGCATCGACATCACGAATTTTGAGACCGATCTCGAGGCCTTCAAGACCGCATTTTCAAAGAACTACGACCTCGCCTCCCGCCGCTTCCAAACGGCGATCGATGAGATCGACAAGTCGATCGACCACCTGCAAAAAACGAAGGAGGCCCTGCTTGGCACCGATCGGAACCTGCGCCTAGCGAACGACAAGGCACAGGACGTGACGATCAAAAAGCTGACTCGTGGCAACGCGACGATGGCGGCCAAGTTCGCCGAGCTCAAGGATGGTGCGCCCGGCGAAGGAGAGTAAGGGGTGTTGACGCCGACGTGTTCGGCAGGACCGGCAACATGGCGTTGTGCATCATTCGCCCGGATCGAAGCGTCGAGGTGTAGTTGCCAACGAGCACCGTCTAAATCAGCGCTTCGACCAGAAAAGGTGAACGCCAGCGAACCCGACCATGGCGCTGGTGGTCGCGAGCAGCAACAGGCCCGTCATGAGCGGCGCACCATGGGACACAGCCCAGTTCAGGCTTTGGCCCAACCAATGTGTCGCGTCGGTCATCAGCCAGCCCATGTCCAAGGACTCGGGCAGCACTCGTTCGCCAATTTGGTAGGCCGCGTAGTAGATCGGTGGCACAGTGAACGGGTTGGTCACCAATGTGCATGCTGCACTGATGGGGACATTACCCCGAATGAGCACGGACGCAACGACCGCGAACAGGATTTGGGCCACTGGCATCAGCAGACCCATGAACAACCCGGCAGCGACGCCACGCGCCACGCCTTGCCGCTCGATATGCCACAGGCAATCATCCTGCAAGTGTGACCGCACTGGCGCCATCCAAGGCGAAGCCAAGATCTGATCTTTGCCTGGGGTGTTGCGCCGCACCTGTGCCCAGGTTTTTCTGGTGGAGCGGCGGCTCACCGTGGTGGCCCTGCGAAGAGAGGCTCTCATACTGCGTCAGTTGTACTTTTGTCCAGATGTCGCATGATGCAACAGCTTATCCGTGTAGGCAATGGCCATCGCGGAAAACAGGAAGGCAATGTGAATGACAGTCTGAGCGATCAAAACTTTGTCACTGTAATTGTGCGCATTGATGAAAGTTTTTAGCAGGTGAATCGATGAGATGCCAATGATGGCAGTCGCCAACTTGACCTTCAACACCGAAGCGTTCACATGGTCAAGCCATTCGGGCTGATCAGGATGACTGTCCAAGTTCATGCGCGACACAAAGGTTTCGTAGCCACCCACGATGACCATGATCAGCAAATTGGAGATCATGACGACGTCGATCAGGCCCAGCACCACCAGCATGATGGTGGTTTCCGTCAGGTGCGCAGGTGCTGCACTGCCTTGCTGTCCGGATGCCGCATGTATGGCCTTGAGCGCGTCTTGGTTGCCCAAGGCCGCTTCCATCAGGTGAACCAGCTCAACCCAAAAGTGAAAGACATAGACCACCTGAGCCAAAATCAAACCCAAATACAAGGGCACTTGAAGCCATCTGCTCGCAAAAATAAATGATGCGACAAACCCGGGCGGGGGAGATTTTTGGTTCGTGCTCATGATCATGTAATGGGATAACGCAAGCCCATTCTATCCACTTGTTGACTTGGGCGTACATCGCTTATGGGGTCTGCTACGACTACGCATGACTGCGTCGCTTAAGCCACCTAGGAGCTCGACAAGGATCGCACTGAGAAGGGGTGCGAGTACGCGGTGCGGCCTCAGTTCTTTTTGCCCATGATCACGCTGCTGCGCAAACGGCGATCGATGAGATCGACAAGTCGATCGACCACCTGCAAAAAACGAAGGGGGCTCTGCTTGGCACCGATCGGAACCTGCGCCCGGCGAAGGGGCGTGAGGGCCTGGTTCACCAAGGAATACCCCCGACGCTCATGCTATGTGTGCCAGCGCACATATCGACGCGCAGAACTCTGACAAGCTCGCCACTCGCCTCGCATACAGCGCTTGATCGACAAAAGAGCGCTTCCCCGAGATGACGTGTCCTATGCTGCAAAAGGTTGTGTGATGTCCCCGATAGTGCCTTACGCTGGCCGAGCACGTGTCAAGACCAAAGTTCAGCGACGGAAGGTTGTGCTCGACGCCGGGCCGCTTCAGGCGGCGATCTTCAACAGCACCAATTTCTCTAGTATTGCAACCGACGCCAAGGGTGTGATCCAGATCTTCAATGTCGGAGCCGAGCGCATGCTGGGCTACACAGCCGCCGAGGTGGTCAACAAGATCACACCTGCGGACATGTCCGACCCGCTGGAAGTGATTGAGCGCGCCAAGGCGCTGAGCATCGAGCTCGGGACGAGTATTGCACCGGGCTTTGAGGCCTTGGTGTTCAAGGCTTCGCGCGGCATCGAGGACATCTACGAGCTCACTTACATTCGCAAGGACGGTAGCCGATTTCCAGCGGTGGTGTCGGTGACCGCATTGCGCGATGAGCGCAACACGATCATCGGCTACCTGCTGATCTGCATTGACAACACGGCGCGCAAGCAGATCGAGGCAGAGCGAGGGAAACTCGACCAACGCCTGCGTGACCAGCAGTTCTATACGCGCTCGCTGATCGAATCGAACATCGATGCGCTGATGACGACGGATCCTTCGGGCATCATTTCGGACGTCAACAAGCAGATGGAACTGCTCACCGGATGCTCGCGCGACGAACTGATCGGTGCGCCGTTCAAGAACTTCTTCACCGATCCGGCGCGGGCTGAGGCGGGCATCAAGCGCGTGTTGAACGAGAACAAGCTCACCAATTACGAACTCACGGCGCGCGCACGAGACGGCAAGGAGACCTTGGTGTCCTACAACGCGACGACCTTCCACGATCGGGATCGAACATTGCAGGGCGTCTTTGCCGCAGCGCGTGACATCACCGAGCGCCAGTTGCTGGACCGGGCGCTGCGGGAAACCAACATCGCCCTAGAGAGCGCCAAGTCGACGGCAGAAAAGGCCAATCTGGCCAAATCTGATTTCTTGTCCAGCATGAGCCACGAACTGCGTTCGCCGCTCAATGCCATCCTCGGCTTTGCTCAGTTGATGGAGTCAGGTTCGCCGCCGCCAAACCCGGCACAGCAGGAGAGCATCGAGCAAATTCTTCAGGCAGGCTGGTACTTGCTGGATCTGATCAATGAAATCCTGGACCTCTCGTTGATCGAGTCCGGCAGGCTGTCGCTCTCACACGAGTCTATTTCACTGACCGAAGTGCTCGTCGAGTGCCACGCCATGATCGAGCCGCAGGCGTACAGCCGCGGCATCAAGATGCACTTCCCCAAGAATGTGGCGTCGCTCTACGTCAAGGCCGATCGAACGCGGGTCAAGCAACTCATCATCAACCTGCTGTCCAACGCCATCAAGTACAACCGCGTCGATGGCAGCGTCGAGGTGACCTGCGATGCCAGCACGGCAGAGCGGGTTCGAGTCAGTTTTCGCGACATGGGACACGGCTTGTCGGCCGAACAATTGGTTCAACTGTTCCAGCCATTCAACCGACTAGGGCAAGAGGTCGGCACCGAGGAAGGCACGGGCATCGGCTTGGTGGTGTGCAAGCGCTTGGTTGAGTTGATGGGCGGCTCTATTGGCGTGCAGAGCGTGGTCGGCGTTGGCAGCGTGTTCTGGATTGAGTTGATCGCAGCGCAGCCACCATGCATGCACTTGGCCGTTGAATGCGAGGCGGCCGGATCGTTAGCACCGATTCCGATGCGCGTCGATGCATGTCAGCGGACCTTGCTCTACGTCGAGGACAACCCGGCCAACTTGATGTTGATCGAGAAACTCATTGCGCGCCGACCAGACCTCCACCTGTTGACAGCAACAGATGGCAACCGTGGCATCGAGATTGCCCGCACTGCTCAACCCGATGTCATTTTGATGGATATCAATTTACCCGGCATCAGCGGTGCGGATGCCATGAGGATCCTTGCAAAAGACCCCACGACCACAGGGATACCAGTGGTTGCGCTCAGTGCCAATGCCATGCCCCACGACATCGTCAAAGGTCTGAACGCGGGGTTCTTCCGCTACCTCACCAAACCCATCAAGGTAAACGAGTTCATGGCCACGATTGACCTGGCCCTGGAAACAACAAAGACAGTGCCATGACCATCCAGAACGATATCCTGAACGCCAACATCCTGATCGTGGACGATCAGGATGCCAACGTGAAACTCTTGACTCGCTTGCTGGGTGAGGCTGGCTACACACGAGTGTCCTCATGCATGAAGCCGACAGAGGTCTGCGGCCTGCATCGCCACAACCAATATGACCTGATCCTGCTGGACCTGCAGATGCCAACCATGGACGGCTTCAGCGTCATGGAGGCGCTCAAGACCAACGAGCGAGAGAGCTACCTGCCCGTGATCGTGCTGACAGCACAACCGGGTCACAAACTGCGTGCGCTGCAAAGCGGCGCCAAGGATTTCATCAGCAAACCCTTCGACCTGACCGAGGTCAGAACCCGCATCCACAACATGCTGGAAGTGCGGCTGCTCTACCGCAAGCTGGAAGCACTGAACACAACGCTGGAGCTTACGGTGAAGGAGCGAACCGCAGAATTGCGTGAGAGCGAGGCCCGCTACCGCAGCCTGACAGAGCTGGCCTGTGACTGGTATTGGGAGCAAGACCAGCAAGGCGAATTCACCAAGGTGTCTGGCCCGGTGATGGAGATGTTGGGCATTCGGGTGGCCCCGTTGGGGGATGACGCACCCGACACTGTTGATGACGGTTGGGACGTGGCCGAGCGGCAGGTGCTTCAAGCCAACATCGATGCACGACGCCCGTTCCTGGATTTTGCGCTGCACCGCATGAAGCCCGATGGGACACGTTTGCACTACCGCATCAGCGGCCAGCCGATGTTCGACAACAGCTGCCGCTTCCTCGGTTACCGTGGCATCGGCGTGGAAGTGACATCAGGCAGATAAATGCACCGTCATCACTCACCCAGCCAGAACAACCTGCTCGCGGCCATACCCAAGGCTGAATACGGCCCATTTTTTGACGATCTCGAACTGGTCCCGATGAAATTGGGCCAAATACTCTACGAGCCTGGTGTGCAGATGCGGCACGCCTACTTTCCCACAACAGCCGTGGTTTCGCTGCACTACGTCAATGAAGCAGGCTCGTCTGCCGAGATGGCCGCAGTGGGCCGAGAAGGTTTGATTGGGATGGCGCTCTTTATGGGAGGGGGCACCACCACCAGCTCCGCCATGGTGCGCACGGCTGGCCACGGGTATCAACTGGGACGCAACGCGTTGATGCAAGCGTTCATGGACAACGGCGCAGTGCAGCGTCTGCTGCTGCGCTATACACAAGCACTGATCACACAAATCACACAGACTGCGGTGTGCAATCGCCATCATTCGATCGAGCAGCAACTCAGCACCTGGTTGCTGTCCAGCGTTGATCGATCACCGCCCGGCGAGCTGGTGATCACACATGATCTGGTGGGTGGTATTTTGGGCGTGCGTCGCGAGAGCATCTCACAAGCTGCCGTCACCTTGCGCGATGCAGGCTACATCAGCTATCGGCGTGGTCACATCACCGTCCTCGACCATGCGGGACTAGAGGCCAGCGCCTGCGAGTGCTACGGCGTCGTGAAGAAGGAGCTGCACAGGCTGCTGACAGAACCTGCACTTCGTTAAAATGAGACTGATCGAAATCTGCGATTGATCTGGCTCTTGCCCGTCTTCGCGTCGGATCAGGCAGCGTAGCGGCGAGCCGTCTTCGCGGCGATCGGCTCCTGGCCATCGACCAACTTCCAATGGTGCCGCGCGGCCTCCACCACCAAGGCTTCCCCGTCGGCCAAGAGGCCATCGGCCTGCGCCACGGCCAAGGACAGACGCAGCACCTTCCTTTGCAGCGCAGGATCCGATATCTCGGCCATCAATGACGCCAAGGTGCTGTCATCGACGTTGCTCATGAGCGAACCTGTCTCGTACCCGCTGGCAAGCAGTTCCTCGCAGAGGGTGTGGAGGATGTGCGGCAGGAGCTGTGGCTCCAGACCGAGTTCACGCTCCGCGCTCAACTGCTTGAGGATGTCGAACTCGGAACGGCACACATGGCCGTCGGAGATGAGCACCAACGAGACGATGCGCGCGGCGGCTTCCGGGCTGTTTTGGGGGTAGCTGCGCACGATGGATCTCTCTTGGGGTAGGTCAGTCTGGAGTGAACAACGGGGGTGCCGGCCAACCGGCCCGGATCGGGATGGGAGCGCGGAACGCAAGGAAAGCTTCATGGCGTGTGAGCTAGGAAGTGATGACAAGTTCGAATATGCGCTCGGCAACAATCCGAAAAAAGCGGCATTTCAGAGAATAATAATCAGATAAATACGAAGCCCACGTAGTGCTACGCTCCCCAAAGTCGTTTCAGCTCAAAGCGTTTTGAAACTTTGTTATCCGATTCCTTACCCCAAGCCATGTTCCAACGCCTCACCATCCCCGTCACCAGTTTTGAGCAAAACTGCTCTTTGATCTGGGACCCCGACACCCTTGAAGCCGCCTTGATCGATCCAGGTGGTGACCTCGGCAAGCTGCTTGAGGCCGTTGACCTGCGTGGCCTCACGCTCAAGGCTGTCTGGTTAACCCACGCCCACATCGACCACGCAGGCGCCACTGGCACCTTGGCGCGCACGCTGGGTCTGCCCATCGTGGGCCCGCATCCGGGTGACCAGTTTTGGATCGATGCCTTGCCGCAGCAAAGCGCTATGTTCGGCTTCCCGCAGGCCGAGCCCTTCAAGCCCACGCAGTGGCTCAAGGATGGGGACAAGGTGCAAATCGGGGCTTATGCGCTGGATGTGCTGCACTGCCCCGGCCACACACCCGGCCACGTGGTGTTTTTTGAGCCCACCACGCGCCACGCTTTTGTGGGCGATGTGCTGTTTGCAGGCGGCATTGGGCGCACCGACTTCCCAGGTGGCAACCACGCGGATCTGATCAACGCCATCAAGGGCAAATTGCTGCCGCTGGGTGACGACATCACCTTCACGCCGGGCCACGGGCCCGAGAGCACCTTCGGCGAAGAGCGCGTCAGCAACCCTTACCTGTAAGACAAGTCAGCCTGCCCCATGCGCTTAGGCGCGTCATAGCGTTGCGGTGGCTTGGGCGCACTCTCATACAAATGCATCACCTTAGGCAGATTGGCCTCGATGTCTTGGATGCGGGAAGCGCTGGCTGGGTGGGTGGACATCCACTGAGGCGGCGCGCCTTTGGCTGCAGCGGACATTTTTTGCCACAGGCTGATGCCGGCACGGGGGTCGTAGCCAGCCCTGGCTGCCAATTCCATGCCGACCAGATCTGACTCAGATTCGTCTTCGCGGCTGAACTTCAAGGTGAGCAGTTGCCCGCCCATGTTCAAAATCGTGTCACCCATATTGCCCAAACCGAACAGGCTGGAGATCAAGCCTGCGCCCAAGCGTGTGGCTGACGTTTTACCCATGCGCTCACGGGCATGCTCACGCAGCGCGTGCGCCACCTCATGGCCCATCACCATGGCCACCTCGTCGTCGGTCATCTTGAGCTGGTCTAGGATGCCTGTGTAAAAAGCGATCTTGCCCCCGGGCATGCAAAAGGCGTTGAGCTCTTTCGAGTCCAACACGATCACTTGCCACTTCCATTGACTGGCGCGCTTATTCCACTCTAGGCTGAAGGGGATGATGCGCTTGGCGATGGCACGCAAGCGCAGCACTTGGGGGTGGTTGTCAGGCAGCAAGGCATTTTTCTGCTTCGCCTCATTGGCCAGCTGCAAATACTGTTGCTGTGCGGCGGCTTCGACTTGTTCAGCGGGCACAAACCGCGCAAACGTGGATGATTTACCCACCTCCACACCCTCGCGGGCATGCGCCACGGTGAGGCACGCACAAGCCGTCAACACACAGCTCAACAACTGGCGAACAGGAAATATCTTCAAACCAGACATGCTCACGACCTGACTACCAAAACGAACACCCAAACTCAACGCGGCTCAGCCTTGTCCAGCATACGCCGGACGGCAGGCAAAAGGAAATAAGCCGGGAACGACAACAAAAAGGTCAAAAAGAAGAAGCTGGCGTAGCCCATTTGCTCCACACCCAGCCCGCCCGCCCAGCCCGCGACGGAGCGTGAGAACGCAAAGATGGACGACAAAATGGCGTACTCGGTGGTGGCGCGCTCTTTGCTGGCGATGCTCATCAGAAAGGCCAAAAAGGCCCCTGTGCCCAGCCCGCCCGTGAAGCTCTCGACACCGCTGGCGGCATAAACAACCGCTTGATAGTGAATACTCACTTGCGATCCAGCCTCCATTTGAGGTACATACATGGCGGCCAAAGCGTAACCTAGATTGGACAAGGCCTGCGCCAAGCCCAGCACCCACAAGCCCTTGAAGATGCCAACCCGATCGACATACAAACCGCCCGCCAGCCCGCCTGCAATGGACAAGCCCAAGCCCACATTCACGCTGACCAAACCGATTTGAGCGACGGTGAACCCGGCGTCAACCCAAAACGGTTTGACCATGAAACCCATGGCGGCGTCACCCAGCTTGAACAACAAGATGAACAAGAGCACAGCCAACATGCCAGGGCGTGCCAACAAACCCACCCATGCACCAAAAACCGGCCCGTCGGCCATGGCGTGTGCTTGGGGCCCACGAGCTGCAGCCACCATCAACGAGGCGCCTACAAACATCAAACTAACCGGCACAGCCCCTTTGAACCACCACGTGCTGCTGACCGCTTGCACCGAGGCCCAGCCTGCTGCCTTGGCCAAAGGGCCCAACACGGGCCACAACAAACCGGCCATCACCAAGCCCAATGCCAACAACCACAGCGGTTGCTGACGCATGGCCGACCACTCACGTGCAGATGCGCCTTTTGGCCGAGCCTCGCGCGGGGGTTGCGCAGGCGCCATCAAGATCGACAGGCCATTGAGCAGCATCATCACAGCACCACAACCATACGCCAGCGTCCAGTTGGGCTGGCCGGGTGTGCCCATGGTGCCAGCCACCACCAGCAAACCACCCGCCGTCAACATGCCCACGCGGTAGAACCCGATCCGCAAGCCATTGGCCACGCCATATTGGCCTTTGTTGAGCAACTCAATGGTGTAGCCATCGGTGGCGATGTCATTGGTGGCCGACAACAATGTGAACGCCGCCAGCAGCACCCAAGGCCACGTTGCGCCCTGGCCCAGCGCCAAGGGGTTGGTGGCCAGCGCCAACAACACCAGCGCCATACCCGCGTTGGCCCCTGCAATCCACCAACGGTGACCACGCCAAGCATCAATCAAGGGCGCCCACAAAAATTTCACCGTCCACGCCAGCCCCAGCAGACTGAGCAAACCGATGTCTGCCGTGCCCACGCCCGCTTGGCGCAAGTTAACCGGAAACAGGTCATAAAAGAGGCCCAGTGGCAGCCCCTCAGAGAAGTACAGCAAAGCCACCCAAAACATCAGGCGGCGGGGGGTAGATGAAGACGGTTGCATCTGCCAATTGTAGGGATAGGCTACGCTGGCGGTTTTTGCATCCCTCTTGTCATGCTGGCTGCGCCCCCTGCCCCGTCATTGCGATTTGCTGCCAACCTGTCTTGGCTGTATACCGAGCGGCCTTTTTTAGACCGCTTTGAGGCCGCCGCACGAGATGGCTTTACCGGTGTGGAGTGCCTGTTCCCGCATGAGCACCCCCAAGCCGAGATCGCCGCGCGGCTGCGTGACTTGGGCTTGCAACTGGTGTTATTCAATGCGGCGCCCGGTCGCTGGACAGACGGCGAGCGTGGGCTGGCCTGCTTGGATGGTCGCTCAGCTGATTTTCAAAGCAGCGTGCACGCAGCCTTGGGCTTGGCCACCGACCTGGCCTGCCCGCGCATCCATGTGATGGCCGGACTGTGCCCACATCCCGCCGCGACCCCTGAGTGCGATGCCGCGTCGGATCGCTATGAAACCAATCTGCGATGGGCCGCTGAACAAGCGCAAAGCCACGGCTGCACGATCATGATCGAACCTATCAACCCGCGTGACATGCCCGGCTACCTGCTGACCCACCAAGCGCAAGCGCATGAGCTGGTGCAACGCATCGGCTCGCCGCACCTGCAAGTGCAGATGGACCTCTACCATTGCCAGATCGTTGAAGGGGATGTGAGCATGCGCCTGCGTCAATGGCTGCCCACATGCCAAGTCGGTCACATTCAAATCGCCGCTGTGCCAGATCGGGGCGAGCCAGATCAGGGGGAGTTGCATTACCCTTGGCTGTGGGATGAGCTGCGCCGTTTACAGTGGACAGGCTGGATCGGCTGCGAATACCGCCCGCGAGCGGGCACCTCACAAGGCCTGAGCTGGTTGAAACAAGCCATGGCAGCTTGATGCCCCCTCGCCAAAATTGACCCCGTTGACACCTCAAAAAAATAGAAACCCCTCATGCGCGCCCCATCCCACATCCCCGCAACCGTTCGCACACGCGATGGCCTGAACCTGGTCACGCAACATTGGCCCGTCGACGCCCAGATCGCCACACAGGGTGTGGTGGTGGTGGTGCACGGCTTGGGCGAGCACACGATGCGCTATGCGCATGTGGCTGCCTATCTGAATAAGCTGGGCTGGGCTGCAGTGGGCTATGACCACCGTGGTCACGGACGCAGCGAGGGCAAAAAGGGCGGGCTGGCGGCAGACGACGACTTTCTGTATGACTTGGCCATCGTGATCGATGCCGCACGTGCGGCCTACCCCGGTCAACGCTTGGTGTTGCTGGGACACAGCCTGGGCGGCGTCATCGTCGGGCGTTTTGTGGCCGCGCTGGCCAAGCCATCCGAAGTGGAGACGTGGTCACGTCCTGTGGACGGCTTGGTGATGTCATCCCCGGCCTTGTCCGTGCCCATCAGTGCGGCACAAAAAGGGCTGCTGGCCACCGTGGGCAAACTCACCCCCGACGTCGCCGTCAGCAACGGACTCAAGGCGGATTGGGTGTGCCACAACCCGGCCACCGTGAAAGCCTATTTGGCCGACCCCTTGGTGCACGACCGCATCACCAGTCGGCTGACCCAATTCATCATCAACGCGGGCAGACATGTGCGAGCCCGTGCGCCGCAGTGGTCGGTGCCCACCCTGATCATGTGGGGCGGCGAGGACCGTTGCGTCAAACCAAGAGGCTCAGCCCTTTTTGCCGCTGCGGCCCCCACATCGCTGGTCACCAGCCAAGCATTCCCGACCTTGTCCCACGAAATCTTCAATGAAATTGAGCAAGACGCGGTGATGAAAGTGATGGGTGATTGGCTACAGCGTGTTTTTGCGGGATGATCGCAGTCTTTGCTGTTTCCGCTCGACACACACACCATGGCGATCAAAGCCACTATTTTCAAAGCCCAGCTCCAGCTGGCCGACATGGACCGCAACGTCTATGGCGACATCGCCGTGACCATCGCACGCCACCCCTCTGAGGCCGATGAGCGCATGATGATCCGCGTGCTGGCGCTGGCGCTGGGTTGGCCTGCCAACACCACAGAGGGCACATTGGAGTTGGCCAAAGACATGTGGCAGCCCGACGAGCCTGCGTTGTGGCACAAGAACTATTCAGACGAGATCCTGCACTGGGTTGAAGTCGGGCAGCCAGATGAGAAACGCCTGATGAAGGCCAGTGGCCGCGCACGCAAAGTCAGTTTATTTGCGTTTCAAAGCAGCACTGCCGTGTGGTGGAACACGGTGGCCAGCAAGCTCACCCGTGCGCAAAACCTGACTGTGTGGCAAATCCCGACGGAGCAAAGCCAAGCGCTGGCCACCTTGGCCAAGCGCACCATGCAGCTGCAAATATCCGTTCAGGACGGCACGACTTGGATCAACGACGGCGATCAAACGATCGAAATCACGCCCGTCAAGCTGATGGGGCCAGACTGACCTCTTCGTACTGCGCCTCGCTGCTGGGCTCTTTGATGGCCTCACGCAAGGCACGGCGCAGCACTTTGCCCAATGCCGTTTTGGGCAATTTGACAGTGAAAACAATCACCTTGGGGCGCTTGTAGCCAGTCAGGTGCTGTGCGCAGTAATCGCGCACCTGCTGCTCAGTCAAATCAGGCTGATCACGCACGATGAACAGCTTGACCGCCTCGCCGGAGTGCGCATCTGGCATGCCGATCACGCCACACTCACGCACACCAGGCATCAAGGCGATAACGGACTCCACTTCATTGGGGTAGACCTTGAAGCCAGACACGTTGAGCATGTCCTTTTTGCGGTCAATGAGCTTGATGTAGCCCCGTTGGTCCATCACCCCAATGTCACCCGTGCGCAAAAAGCCATCTGCGGTCATGACCTTGGCGGTTTCATCCGGGCGCTGCCAATAGCCGGCCATGACTTGCGGGCCGCGAACCGCCAATTCACCAATCGCGCCGACACGCAAGACCTGCCCGTCCTCATCGAGCATCACCACCTCGGTAGAGGGCAAGGGCATCCCAATGTTGCCGCTGAAACTCGCGGGCCTGCAGGGGTTGCACGTCACACCCGCTGTGGTCTCTGACAGGCCATAGCCTTCGCAGATGACTTGGGCCGTTTTGTCACGCCAAAGCCGGGCCGTGGTCGGCTGCACTGCCATGCCACCGCCCACGGTTTGCCTCAGGTGAGACCAATCCACCGTGTGGAATTGGGGGTGGCGGGCCATGCCGTCAAACAAGGTATTGACCCCAGGGAAGCAATGAAACCGCTGGTTTTCTAAAGCCTTGAAAACGGCGGGCAAATCTCGCGGATTGGGGATCAGGATGTTGCACGCGCCCAAGCGCAGCCCAACCATCAGGTTCACGGCAAAACCGAAAATATGATAAAGCGGCAAAGCTGCGACAAAGGTGAACTGATCTGGCTTGTCTTGAGGGGGTTGCGCGAGCATGGGCGCATTCCAAACTTCGGCCATCAAGACGCTGGCGATCACGTTGCGGTGCAGCAGCATGGCCCCTTTGCTGACGCCTGTGGTGCCCCCTGTGTACTGCAGCACGGCCAAATCATCGGGCCCTAGTTTGGCGTGCTGGAAGGTGTGTGCGCCGCCCAGCTCAAGGGCCTTGTTAAAACCCACCGCGCCCGGCAAGTCAAACGCTGGCACCTGCTTGCGCACCTTGCGCACCAAATGGTTAACCAAGCAGCCCTTGACCTGTCCCAGCATGTCACCCATGGTGGCCAACACCACATGGCGCACCTGTGTGCGGCTGATCACTGCCTGCAAAGTACACGCGAAGTTCTCCAGCACGACGATGGCCGCACAACCCGAATCCTGCAACTGGTGCCCTAATTCTGGGGCGGTGTAGGAGGGGTTGACGCTCACCACCACCATGCCAGCGCGCAAAATGCCAAACACGGCCACGGCGTACTGGGGCACGTTGGGCAGCATCACGGCCACGCGATCGCCTCTATTCAAGCCCTGGCTTTGCAAGTAGGCGCCCATCCGGCGCGAGGCCTCGTCTATTTGCGCAAACGTCCACGCGCAACCCATTAAACGAAAAGCGATTTTGTCAGCGTGTTGAGCCAAGCCCTCATCGACCAACTCAAGCAGAGATTGGTAGACAGAGGTATCAATCGTGGCGTTGACCCCAGGCGGGTAATGCTTCAGCCAGATCTGATCCATGCGCGCTCCTTGCCCTAAGCCAAACGGCTCATACGGACAAGTCATTTTGGACGATGTGGTGCGCCTGTGTGCAGGGGGTTGGCCCTTATAGAAACATTCAGCAACACACAGCAAGCGTGCGTTTATGCCGCAATTCATCGAACCGATTGCGCCGCTTTACGTGAAGATAGAGCCAGAGAATCGGGCCTTCGGCAATAGGTGCATCATCATGTTTCATCGGTTCAAACAGATCAGTGTGACCACCCGCTTGCGCGGGCTGACTTTGATGTCAGCGCTGACTATGCTTTGTGTGGTCTGTGCCATGCAGTGGTCAGGTTACCAACAGCGCTTGGCGGACCGACAAAGCTCCGCGCAGCAAGCCGTTGCGCTGGCACAAGCGAGCATGCAATGGGCCTATGGGCAAAAACACTTGGGCGCGATCAACATGACGCAAGCGCAAAAACAGGCGCTGATGGCCCTGGACAGGATGCGCTATGAAGGCGGTGATTACGTCTGGGTCAATGACCTGAACCAGCGCGTCGTGCACCACGCCATCAAGCCCTTGGCCGATGACCTGCAATCGGCGGTCGCCATGCAAATGCTGATGGCCGTCGGCGTCGTGGGCGGGGTCTCACTTTTGCTGTGGTCAGGACTGGAGGTCACCGCCCGTGACCTGCCTGCAGTGCGCACGCCAACAGCCCCGACTTTGTATGCTCAACCCGCACCCTATTTAGCCCAAGCTGTGGATGCGGGGGTGGCAGACGAGTCGGATCAAACCGAAACCCCCGCCCAAATGGTCAGCCGATTGCGGATGGCTGGGGCCATTTAATCCATCTAAAGCACAGCCGCCAGCGCCTCTGCCACACGGTCCACATTGCCGTTGTTCAGGCCCGCCACGCACATGCGCCCTGAGCGCAGCACATACACGCCATGCTGCTCACGCAGCACATCGGCCTGCTCGGCACTCAAACCGGTGTAGCTGAACATCCCGCGCTGGGTCAAAAAGTAGCTGAAGTCGCGCCCCGGCACACGCTGTACCAAGCCATCGTGCAAGCGGCGTCGCATGGCTTGAATGCGTTCGCACATCCCCGCCAGCTCATCCGACCAGAGCTTGTACAAGGCTGGCGTGCGCAATACCCGCGCCACGATTTGACCGCCATGTGTGGGCGGGCTGGAGTAGTTGCGGCGCACGGCAAACATCAGCTGACCAAACACACGCCCAGCCTGATCCTTGTCTGGGCAGACCACACTGAGGCCGCCCACGCGCTCGCCGTACAAAGAAAAGCTCTTTGAGAACGAGTTGGCGACAAAAAAGGGCACATCCGCATCGGCCAAGGCACGGATGGCGTGGGTGTCCTCAACAATACCGTCACCAAAACCTTGGTAGGCGATGTCCAGGTAGGGCAAGAGGCCGCCCTCGCGCAGCACAGGGATCAGCTCGGCCCATTGCGCGGCGCTCAGATCCACGCCAGTGGGGTTGTGGCAGCACGCGTGCAACAACACCACGCTGTGGCGGGGCAAGGCCTTGATCGCATCCAACATGGCAGCGAAGTTCAAGCCACCGCGCTCAGCGTCGTAGTAAGGGTAGGTGTTGACGACAAAACCCGCCCCTTCAAAAATGGCACGGTGGTTGTCCCAAGTGGGGTCGCTGACCCACACTTGGGAGTCAGGGAAGTAGCGCTTCAGGAAGTCGGCCCCCACCTTCAAGGCACCCGATCCACCCAAGGTTTGCAAGGTGGCGATGCGGCCACTGCGCAAGGCTTCGCTGTCAGCGCCGAACAGCAAATGCTGCACGGCCTCACAGTAGTTGATTGCCCCGGTCATGGGTTGATACGGTTTGGGTCCAATGCTGGACAGCATGGCGGACTCGGCCTCGCGCACCGCGGCCATCACAGGCAAGCGCCCTAAGTCATCAAAGTAGATCCCGATGCTGAGGTTGATCTTGTTGGTGCGTGGGTCTTTTTGAAAGTCCTCGTTGAGCGTGAGGATCGGGTCACCTGGGTAGGCGTCGACGTGCTGAAACATGGGGGCTCCTAGTGGGGGGTTGGCCTGTGCCCCTCATTATCGTGAATAAGGCGTCAATTGGCCGCCAAACACATGGGTTCATGTTCGATTGCCAACAGGGGTGCTGAGGCATCGTGTGCATTGCCACTGGCCTGCGCCCGGAGCCCCTCTATGCACCACACCCCTAGCCCATCTCGCACCTGCCTCTCCTTTGACAAGCTCACGGTTTATGCGCTGTCCTGTGCGTTTTGCTGCGCCCTGCTGAGCGCGTGTGGAGGTGGCGGCGGCGGTGGGGGCGGAGGCACTGCCTTGAATGAAAACACAGGTGCTGGCGGCAGCACCGGCTTGATTTCATCAGCGGCCTTCCCTGTGGGGATGGCTGTAGGCTCGCCCGTCAGCTTGCTGAACTCAAGTCAAATGGTCAGCGGCGGTCTGGGCGTGATCGACAACAACTTGAACACCACCCAAACACCTCAAATGGCCGTGCTATCGAGCCAAGTTGATGCCGTGGCCACGGGCCGACTCGACCTGTCCAGCAGTGGTTTGCTGTCCGTCGGCACTTTGTTTGACACCACCGCACCAGCCCACGCGGCATGCTATGGGCCAACGGTATCGTATACAAACCATGATGACAGCCCCGGCAGCAATGGCACGCTGGCCCAAGGCGACGTGGCCATGTGGGCCGACGATGACAGCGCCACATCACAAGCGTGCAGCGTGGCCGAACTGAATGCCCAAACCCAAGGCCTCACGGGGCGCACTCAGCAGGCATTTTTGCTGACCGCAGCCATGCGGTACATGATCAGCACAGCGACCCCATCGCCGCTGCCCGCACCCGGCGCCACCACCGACATCAAGACCACCACAAGCACCTTGCTGGGCCCATTGCTCAGCGGCATCACCATCCAAACAGCCACCGTGGCTTTGAATGCCGATGCCGACGAGATCACTTACCGCTTGGTACTGACACAAGGCAGCGGCGCCCAAGCCAAATCGCTCGAAATCAGCTTGCACCACAACTTAGGCGGCAGCGGCACCGCCACCGACTACAACGGTGTCATGCAGACCACGCTGGCCTACCTGAGCCCAGACGCCCAGATCGGCTGCAGCGATGAGCAAGCCAGCGCGGGTGTCTACAAAGTAGCCCGCCTGACCTCGGTCGGTTACTCGCGCCAAGACCAATGGCTCAGCAGCCGTTTGCGCTCCGCTCAGTATTGTGGCCACCCTACGCTGAGCGGCAGCAGCCACATGGCTGAGTTGGCCACCCTGAGCGCCTCGGGCGAGCTCGATCCAACAGCCTTCTTAACAGGCAACACACACAACGCAACGGCGTGGCGACAAGGCTTTGCCAGGCTGAGCCAAGACATGGCCATATCCACCATGGTCAACCAATTTTCATATGCATGGCAAGACCAAGCGGCCAGCTCTGGCAGCGGGCATGCTCGTCTTTTTTCAGGCTTCAGCGAGCTAGATGTCGGCACGCACGCACGCAGCTTGTCGGTATTCCACGGCTACACCGATGACATCAGCACGACCGATGGCACGATGCAGGGCATGATCTGCAACCTCAATGGCCCCGGCAGCACCCACACGATCCAACAACTGGCGCAATACCAGCGCTTGAGCCTGAGCAGCAGCGCCAACGCGTGGCTGAGAAACGACTCCCGACAGCGCTATGCGCCAACCAACAGCTGCAGCGCCAGCAGTGGCATGACAGTAGATGGCCTCAGCGGCAGCAGCCACCATTTGCTGACGCCCACGGGTTTGAGCACCACCATCGACGAGGAAATTTTGGACATGGGCTTTCTGCCTCCTGTGCTGCGGCTTTAACACGCAAGATGTGGAATAGTGCGCACACCGCACCCACACTAAGCAAGGACACCTGATGAAGACCAAAGCCGCCGTCGCTTGGAGGGCTGGCGCCCCGCTGACCATCGAAGAGCTCGACCTAGAGGGCCCGCGCGAAGGCGAGGTGCTGGTTGAGATCAAGGCCACCGGCATCTGCCATACCGACTACTACACGCTCTCAGGCGCTGACCCAGAAGGGCTGTTCCCAGCCATCCTTGGGCACGAGGGTGCGGGCGTGGTTGTGGATGTGGGCCCGGGTGTCAAGTCCTTGCGCAAAGACGACCACGTCATCCCGCTCTACACACCTGAATGCCGCGAGTGCAAATTTTGCCTGTCGCGCAAGACCAACCTGTGCCAGAAAATCCGCAGCACGCAGGGCAAAGGCCTGATGCCTGACGGCACCTCGCGCTTCTCGCTCAAGGGCCAGCCGATCTTGCACTACATGGGCACGTCCACCTTCAGCAACTACATCGTGGTGCCTGAGATCGCGCTGGCCAAGATCCGCAACGATGCCCCGTTTGAGACCGTTTGCTACATCGGCTGCGGTGTGACCACAGGTGTCGGTGCCGTGCTGTTCACCGCCCAAGTCGAGGCAGGCGCCAACGTGGTGGTGTTTGGCCTTGGCGGCATCGGCCTGAATGTGATCCAAGGCGCCAAGATGGTCGGGGCCGACAAAATCATCGGTGTCGACCTCAACCCCGAGCGCGAGGCCATGGCCCGTCGCTTTGGCATGACCCACTTCATCAACCCCAAAGCGCTCGAAGCGGCTGGCGGCAATGTGGTCGATGCCATTGTGCAGTTGACCGACGGCGGCGCCGACTACAGCTTTGAGTGCATCGGCAACACCCAAGTCATGCGCCAAGCGCTGGAGTGCACGCACAAGGGCTGGGGGCGCAGCATCATCATCGGCGTGGCCGAAGCGGGCGCAGAAATCAGCACAAGGCCATTCCAGTTGGTCACCGGCCGCAAGTGGGAGGGCTCGGCCTTTGGCGGCGCACGCGGGCGCACCGATGTGCCCAAGATCGTTGACTGGTACATGGACGGCAAGCTCAACATCGATGACCTGATCACGCACAAGCTGCGTCTGGATCAAATCAACGAAGGCTTTGATCTGATGAAACGCGGCGAGTCGATCCGATCGGTCGTGGTGTACTAAGCAGGCCTGCATCGCCCCATGCCATTTGCCACCACACCCGACGGCACTCGCTTGTATTGGGAAACTCATGGCAAGGGCACACCCCTGCTGTTGATCAGTGGGCAAGCGTTTGATCACAAGATGTGGGCTGGCGTGCGCGATGACTTTGCCGAGCACTTTCAGGTCATCGTGTACGACCAGCGCGGAACCGGTCAAAGCGACAAACCCGAGCAGCCGCCCTGTTCAACGCGGGGTTTTGCACAAGACGCCTGTTGTGTCTTGGATGCCGTGGGCGTGACGCGCGCACACGTGTACGGTTTCTCAATGGGTGGGCGCATTGCACAGTGGCTGGCCATTGATCACCCCGAGCGTGTAGGGGCCTTGGTGCTGGGTGCCAGCACACCGGGCAACGCACACGGCGTGAAACGCGGCCCCGAGGTCGATGCCGCCCTGTCCAGTGGCAACCCCGCGCGTCTGCATGACACGCTGGTATCACCCGAATGGGGCCAAGCCCACCCTGAGTGGCTGGCCATGATGGCCGAGCGCGCCCGCCACCCGCTGCCCCCACATGCACAGCGACAACATTACTTGGCCAGCGAGGGACATGACGCCTGGGACGACCTGCCCCGGGTGGTCGCCCCCACCTTGGTGGTGCATGGCACAGCCGATGAGGTCAACCCGACAGCCAACGGCACCTTGCTCGCCCAACGCATCCCGGGTGCGACGCTGCACCTGATCGAGGGCGCCCGGCACGGTTACTTCTGGTCGCACCGTGCACAGGCCAGCCCAGTGGTGATTGACTTCCTGAAGGCGCGACAGCAACAGCAACAGCAACAGCAGCCACGCCGCAAGGGCCCAGCCGTGATGACCCCACTGGCTTGCGCTTTGCTGCTGTCCTTGCTCGCCCACGGCGCTGGGCTGCTGGCGTGGCCCTCTGTTCACCGGCCAAAAGAAGACTCAGCCAGCATGGGGCAGCGCAAAGGCCATATGTTGGTGACCCTGACACAGGCCACGGCCAAGCCGGACACACCTGCGCCTCTCCCCGTGCCTGTGCCTACGCCAATACCTGCACATGTACCCGCGCCCAAGCCCGAGCCCGAGCCAGACACCGCTGTCGCGGCGCAGCCTCTGCCGCCAGCACCGCCACCACAACAGCCCGGCGCCACATTTGCCAACCTGTTTGCCCCCATCATCAGCCGACCACTGGGGCGTGGCCGCTGGGGCGCAGCACCACCACGCGAAGAGCCACCACCTGAGGCCGCGCTGGCCATGCAGCGTGCTCAAGCCGTACAAAGCCTGCGCCAACTGCTCAGCGAACGCTTCGTGCAGTGGCAGGCCCAATGGCGCCAAACACCGCTGCAACAGGCTTGCGATATCCGCTTGTCCTTAGAGCAAAGAAGCGCACAAATCAACTGCGTCGCCCCGCAGGATCAGGCCACCGTCACGTCGCAATTCAGCGAGGTGTTCAGCATCCAGCCTGCTGGCCCCCACTTGGCCAGCGACAGCTGTTTGCACGTGCAAGAGGCCAGCATCAGCTGGCCCCCGTGCCCCGAAGGGCCATCGCCTTGAGCAGATCGCGCTTACTGAACGATGCCGTCGATCACAGCTGGCTTGGTGCTCACAGGCTGGCCCACTGCGCCTGTTTCGCCTTCAACGCCAACCTCATCCAAAGCGTTCTTATCCACCTCGCCCAAGGTCGGCAAGACCAAACCCGACGCTGTCGTCAAGGTCAAGCCTGAGGACACCGTATTGCAGTTGACTTTACCCAAACGCAGCTCACGCTCAAGGTACTTCACGTAGAAGGTCGTGGGGGTGCTGTCAGCTACCGCCGTGCCATCGATCATGTCGAATGCAGGCACCCACCGCGCAGACTGGCCGCATGCCACAGGCAGGTTCGTCTCAGGGCTCACACAACGTCCAGGGATGCCTTGCAACTCACCAAAACCGCTGAACTGCAAAGGCACTTTGTTGCCGTTGTAGTTGTCAGCTGACGCACCCTTGATGTTGTTCAAACCACCTGTATTACCGCTGGTATGCACCGCAGACAGTGTCAAAGTCTTGGGTGGATCGATGGTGATGCCGCTGGCGCCAAAGAACTTGTTCCATGCGTTCGGGCCCGTCTCCCATTGGTAGATGGTGGTGGCTTGGTCAATCAAGGCCGAGCAGTAGAAACTGCCGCCGCTATTGGGTGTGCCATTTGAATCGCATTTCACGCTATTCAGGTCGGCATCAGCCACCATCGAGCCACTGTTCAAACCCCACTGCTGGCTGCCCATACCAGACTTGGTCGAACCAGAGGCATCGGCGTCGGCAGATCCATCGTTGAGCATACCCTGATGGTAGGTGTAGGCGTACTGTGACGCCGCAGGGCCCCACACACCACTGTCTTTGTAAGGGGATACGTTGAGTGTGGCCCCTGAGACCAAATTGGTGCCCGTTTTGGGGCAATTGCTCACGCAATGCAAGTCAATATCAGCATGAGCAGGGTCCACTACAGTCCGAGTGCGTGACGACACCGTGCTGCTGCCCAAAAATGCACCGCTGGCCGGCACGTCAATGCTGCCATTGCCACCGCCTGAAGGGAAGAAAACGGACAAAGATCGGACGAAGTATGGAGAACCAGACAGCGTCGGCGCATCCATGACCACAGGCGCATACAAGGCATGAGGGACACAACCGTTTTGGTCACAGGTTTGGTAAGCCGTCGCATTCAAATGGGTGCCATCCCACTGCAACTCATACTGTGCATTAGAAGGGGCTGGGGTGCTCCCATTGGTCGTGCCGATCGCGTCACGCGAGTGATACATCATGGACACGTTCTTATAGTCATCCAATTGACCCGTTGTGCGCGTCAATTGCCACAACTTGCCGCCTTTTTGAACAGGGGTCAAAGGCACATCGGCAGAGCCCACGCGCCGTGTCAGTACACCATTGCCCAGTGCGATCTCTGCCAAAGCGGTATCAGGTAACCACAAGCCCCAAAAGCTCCAGAACCCGTAGTATTTGTCGCTGCCGTTTTCATACTTGACGGGGAAGCCTGGGTTGCTAACTTCCAAGCGGCTACCGTCCCCCTGATACGTGCCATAGCGCCACGTCGATGAATGGCCGTTGGCGATGCTGCGGTCAAAGCAGACGTCCGCATTGCTGCCTTCTTTGCGCAAAAAATGATTGGCATCAAAGGCGAACAAGTAGTCGTAGCCACCACCCTCTGATCCACTGATGGTGCCCGACCCCGCGTCATTGGCTGGGTCGCTTTGCAGCCTCAGCTGGGTCGTCGACGTCCCGCCGCCACCACCTCCGCCGCCACCGCCAGAAGGCTCTTCTTGATAGAAGGTCAAGACCGTACCGTCAGACTTCAGTGCACCCTTGAAGCCGCATGTGTGCGATGTGTTGTCTGGTGCCCCGCAAAAATACATCGAGAACACGCCATTGGGGTTGGTCGTGGACTTACCCGCCGTGGCCCTCACATAGGCATAAATGGTTTGCCCCTCGTCACTCAACCTAGCTCTGATGATCAAAGGATCGTTGGTCGAGGCTTGCGTCGACAAAATCACCGCAGACATGTAGTTGGTGGCATTGGATGCGCCCGCACTGGTGCTGGTCGACTTGCCACTGTCACCCCGGCCCTGGCACTTGCCTTGGTCGATCAGCGCCACGTAGGCCCCCTGGTTGACCATCGCATCGCCGCGCATGCTGCCAATGATGCACATGATCATGTTGACCGTGCCGATGCGGTCACCCACACGGTCTTGCACCCAGCTGTTTTGCTTATCGGTGGCGTAGGCGCCGCTGGTGGGCGCGGCCAAAGCCATGGTGGACAGGCTGGCAGCCAACAAGCTGAGCGCAAAAGGGATGCCTTGACGGAGGATTTTCATGATGCGGCTCCGGGCTCAGTTTGCTGACACCACCTGCACCGATGAGGGCAGGGTGATATTGGATGAGGTCACGGTGCCACCGGACGAGGAGGAATCAACGGAGCCCCCACCGCCACACGCAGACAAACTCAAAAGCACAAAAGACAGGGCAAGGTACAAAAATGAATGACGCATAGGGCCTCCAAAGGCAAACAAAGACGGAAGGACAGCCCCATCACTATCGGTATGAGGTGTGTCCGCTTTAATTGGCTTTAGATCAAGAAGTGGCCGTTTCGTGACTTCATGGCGCTATGACGCTGTGACGCCCAAGCACCCACCGACTCAGCGCGGCCCTAGGCCAAAAGTTTGGCTCCAGCTGATGTCCAGCACCGGGCTATTGAGCCCGCCTTGCTGGCTGCGAACGCGTCCCAGCCCAAATTGCACCGCCTGCCCCCGTCCCACGCGCTGACTCACGTACAGCAGCGCCTGCGCCACCGCACCACCTTGGGTGGCCACACCACCGCCACCTGCTGCACCCGCCAACAATTCTGCGCCCACAGACCAATCGGCCTGAGGGCCGCTGCTGCGCCAGCCCATCCCAGCCAAACCGAGGGAGTAGGCCCCGGCCCCACCTGCAAAAGCACTGTGCGCCTGCCCCGTGACGTAAACCGGGCCCCAGATGCTTCGCCGCACTTTGATGCCCATGGTGTCCAAGGCCTTCGCCGTGCCTGTTTTGCGTGCCGCGCTAGGCACATGCTGCAAACTGGCCACCCAATCCACACCCACGACACGGTCAAGCTCGGTGCGCCCAGAGTGGTCTAGCTGCAGTCCCAGTTGCCATTGGGTGTAGTGCGCCCGGTAAGCCCCGCCAGCGGCGCGCACTTGGCCAGTTTCAAAACCCACAAAAACATCTGGCCCAAGGTCCCACCTCAGCACACCAGCTACCTTGCCCATCGCGCCGCCGCCCGTCGGCACAGCCCCACCGCCGCCCATACCCAAAGCGGCACGCGCGCCGACGTGAAGGCTGTTCAGCCCCAACATGCTGGCCGTGGCATCCCACCCCACTGAGCCCAGCAACTCCATATAACCATCTGCCCCGCCATGTGTGGCCGCTGCGGCCTCCACACCCCAATAAGCATGCGGACTGACACGGTGCTCGGCCCGCACGCCTGCCAAGCGCATGGAGGTCGAACGCAGCAGGTCGGTTGTCAGCATCAAGCGGTCAAAACCCAAGCCTGTGCTGGCATCCGCGCCTGAAGCGGCGCCAATCAGGGCGTGATCAAAATAAGCAAAGCGCCCGTCCCAATTGACGATCAAACCAAATTGCGAGCTACCGATCCGGCCACTGGGCACATTCACCCTCGACCACGACAGCCCCGTCTGAACCGGACCCCAGTCGTACAACAAGCTGGCAGCTGGCTGCACCATCAAGCCGCCACCCACGGGCGCCCCTGCGCCCCCGCCGCCACCGGCCATCAAGCTGAGTTGTGCGCGCCATTGCTCGCCCACACGCCAGCGTCGCTCGATCTGCCCACCCAGCACAAAAAACCCACCTCGGTGCCCCGTCGCTGCGCCCACCACCACCGGGCCCAACCACCAATCTGGCGAGGCCTCAAACAACAGCGCCGTGCTCAACAGGCCCAGGGGTTCGCCGCCGTCTATGTGCACGGGATCAAAACGTGCCTCCAGCGCCATGGGGATGGTGCGCGGTTCAGTCTGGGCGTAGGCCGTTAAGCCACCCATCAACGCCAGCCCGATCAAACCTCGCCAAGGGTGCATAGCCGACATGGCTGCCTCAGCCTGCCGCCAAAGCTTTGTCAATCTTGTCGATCAAGGATTTGGGGGTATCCGTCGGGGCATAGCGTCCGATGACTTGGCCATCGCGACCAATCAGAAACTTCGTGAAGTTCCACTTGATCGCCTTGGTGCCCAAGATACCCGGCGCCTCTTTGCACAACCACTGATACAGCGGGTGGGCCTGCGGCCCTTTGACATCCACCTTGCCCATCATCGGGAAGGTCACCCCAAAATTCAGCTGACAAAACGACGCAATCGCCTCATTGGCACCTGGGTCTTGCCCGGCAAACTGGTTGCACGGGAAGCCGACCACCGCCAAGCCTTTGGGCCCATGGGATTGCCACAGCTTTTCAAGCCCCTCAAACTGAGGCGTGAAGCCGCACTTGCTGGCTGTGTTGACAATCAAAAGCACTTTGCCGCGGTACTGATCCAGCTTGACGGTTTCACCGGTGATGGTTTGGGCTTCAAAGTCGTAAACGGTGGTCATATCGGCTGCTTTTAAATGGGGGATGGCGCAGCGTAACTCAGCGAGACAGCACCCCCTAGTCACATCACACAAAACCCACAAAACACATGGTCAACGGGGTCAGAAATGCCTACACTGAGAACCCCAAGTGGCCATTGTGCCGCTCGCTGTTGTTGCTGTTGTCGTTGCTGTACCCGCATCAATTTAAGCCAGGAGTATCGCCATGCCCCGCATACGCTCTGCCAGCAAGGAACCACCTCTACAACCCCCAGCCGGGATGGCCGAATCCGCCACCTGGCGTCCTGCCAACATACGGCGCTCACTGCCTGTGGGCGTATCAGACACCATGGCCGACGACGCTCAACGCCTTTTAGACGAACTCAACCTGCGCCACGATGCTTTTGAGCAACAAGGGCAGGTCATCAAGCAACTGCAAACCGCCCTGCAACGCGCGCAAGCGACCAACCAAGAATTGGCTTTGGTGGCTGACCGCGCGACCGACGCCATCATGATTTGCGATGCGCAGCGCTGCATCAGCTGGGTCAACCCTGCCTTTGCGCGGCTGACTGGCTTCACCCTGACGGAGTGCCATGGCCAGCTGCCCGAAGAGCTGCTGAGCGGGCCACACACCGACCCCGCCACCGTCACCCGAATCAACCAAGTGCTGGCCCAAGGCGGCAGCATCGAGCGGCTAGAGATCTGCCACCACCGCAAAGATGGCGAGCCCTTTTGGGTCTCGCGCTCGGTGCAGCCGGTTCATGGCCCAGACGGCCAGATCGACCGCTACATCGAGATCCTCACCGACATCCGCGACATCCGCCGCGCCAACACAGCACACGCCAAGCGCCTAGAAGCGGAAGTGGCCTTGGCCACCAAGATCGATTTTGTATCGGGCATGAGCCACAGCATGCGCTCGCCCCTGAACGCCATTTTGGGCTTCACGCAACTGCTCAATATGGCCGATGACGTCCAGCTGCCTGAAGCGCAACGGCGTCAGATCAACCACATTCACACCGCTGGCGAGCAACTGCTGTCGCTGCTAGACCAAGCCTTGGCCTACGCCAAACTGGACGACAAGCCGCTGACGATCAGGCCTCAGCGCATAGAGCTGTCCGTGCTGCTGCGCGAGATCCGCTCCACCCTAGAGCTTGACGCGCAAGCCCACAGCATCACCGTGGTGGTGGATTGCGAGTGCCCGCCTGTCTGGGCTGACCCCGAGCACACCCGCGCCATCATCCTCAACCTGCTCAGCAACGCCATCCGCTTCAGCCCCCAAGGCTCCACCATCTGGATCAGCGGCAAGATGACACCCGATGAACGCATGGGCATCGTCGAGGTGCGCGACCAAGGCTTTGGCATTGACCAAGGGGACTTGCCGCGCCTGTTCCAGCCCTTCACCCGGCTAGAAACCACCCCCGGCAACCCCGCAGGCAATGGCTTGGGCTTGGCTGTGTCGCAGCGCTTGGCTGAGTTGATGCATGGCAGCATCGACGTCACCAGCACATTGGGACGCGGCAGTGTGTTTGCGCTGCGCCTGCCTTTGGCTGAAGGCCCAGGTTCACTCAAGTTCAATGCCACACGCGGCAACGAGCCCGCCGTGATGTTGCCGCCTTTGCGCGTGGTGCACATTGAGGACAACGCCTTGAACCGCAGCTTGGTCGAGGCCCTGTTCGCCGCTTATCCGCAAGTGCGCCTGTACTCTGCAGAGACCGCAGCCGAGGGCCTCGCCAGCATCCGCAGCATCCACCCGGATGTGGCACTGGTGGACATCAACCTGCCCGACGGCAGCGGCTTGGATTTGTGCCGCCGACTGCGCTCACAAGCGGAGTTCAAGAAATTACCCTTGATCGCGCTCAGTGCCGATGCCCTGCCCGACCACATCGCTAAGGCCTTGCAAACAGGCTTCAACCACTATTTGGTCAAGCCGCTGCAAATCAACAGGTTGCTGCAAATATTAGCCACACTGCCCAGCGCCCGAGCTGCGCCGCCCACACACTAGGCGGTATCAGTATGGGTATCAGTTCGCGCCCAAGCGCTCAGCCGTCCAACGCAGCAGATCCAGCCACATCTGGCGAATCTCTGCTTCTTGGGGTGTTCGGATGGCGCTTGGTAACTCGATCGTGACGACAGGCACTTTTTTGTGCACCCCGCCATAGTTACCCAAGCTACCGGGGAAGATCCCCACCTGATCCAGATACAAACGACCCAAACGCTGAGGCGCCACCGTGGGTCCGTCAAAATCCAACACACCATACGGCGCATGAACCGAGACGATCAAATTGGGCTTCCACTGCGCCATCTGGTCATGCAACCAACGAGATTCAGGCTCTGACAAGGGCTGGGGGCCGGGATAACGCCGAGGGTCGTTCTTGGTACGCTGGCGCCAATAGTTGGGTGCCTCTTTGTCCCAATTGGGCGTCGGGAAGTTGCGGTTCAAATCAACACCCCGCGCATTCGTGCGTGTGGGTTTGTCCTGCAACATGCCATCCGGGTTCATCAAGGGCACAAACCGCCAATGGATGTTGGATGGCGTCTCCATGGCCGCACCGATCCAGTTCAAAACCAGCGCCGTCGATGACAATTCATCGCCATGGATGCCGCCAATCACCAGCACACGCAAGTGGGCGTTGTCCGAGATCACGTCTCTCTGGAAAATCGGCGTGCCTTTGATTGAATTGCTGGCCACTGCGCCCTGCACGAGCTGCGCCCGGGCACAGACAGCAGACGACAGATTAGGCAAGCGCCGCACCATCTGAGCGCACAACTCAGACACGGTGCGAGGCACCAGCGTGGGCGGCGCCTTGGGTGGCAACTTGGGTGGCGCGACAGGGACTTGGTGGGTACCCAAGGCCAAAACCGTGGTCGCGCAAACCAAACCGGAGACAGCCAGCAAGGCACAGCGCAGGATCAAAGTCGGCTTTCGCAAAGGGGGCAATACAGGCATAGGCTGCCATCATGCCGCGAAAGTGATCACCTCACCGTAGACAGCGACTTCAAAGCTTGTTTAATGCCGTCGCTGACCGAGGCGTCGGGCGGCAACAGCTTGAGTGCGGCCTGCGCCTCTTTGTCGGAGTAACCCAGCGCGATCAAGGCTTGCAAGATGTCGCTTTGGTTGTCACTGACGGCGACAAACCCGGGCGCCGACAGCACCGGCGCCAGTTTGCCTTTGAGCTCCAGCAGCAAACGCTCGGCCGTTTTTTTGCCAATGCCCGGCACCTTGATCAGGCGGCTGACCTCTTGTGCCGACACCGCCTGAGCCAATTCAGCCGTACTGAGACCGGACAGCAGTGCCAAGGCGATGCGTGGCCCCACCCCGGTGATTTTGATCAGCTCACGAAACGACGCCCGCTCGCCCACCGTCAGGAAGCCGTATAGCAACTGGGCATCCTCGCGCACGATGAACTGGGTCAACAAGGTTACCTTGCCACCCAAGTCAGGCAGGTTGTAGAAGGTGCTCATGGGCACCTGCACTTCGTAACCGACGCCAGCAACATCCACCAACACATAGGGCGGTGATTTTTCGGCCAACAGCCCCGTCAAACGCGCAATCATCTTGGTCTGTTTACCTGCGGAACAAGCCCAAACGTTGGGCTTCCAGTGCCGCCTCAGCCCGTGAGGACACGTTGAGCTTGCGGTAGATTTGCTTGACGTAATCGGCAATCGTGTGGCGCGACAGGTTGAGCTGCACACCGATCTCAGGCAAGGTGAACCCCTTGGCCACGCGCAACAACACCTCGTTTTCACGGTCGGTCAATTGCACGTGCGGTGTCACCGTATCGGGTGGCAAAGGCATTTGATGGCGCGCCTGCGCGGTGAAGTACTTGATCACCCGGCGGGCAATCGAGGGCGACAGCGGTGGCTCGCCTTGGCTGATGCGCTGCAGTTGCTCAGACAACTGCTCGCGTGACTGCTCTTTGAGCAAGTAACCAAAGGCACCGGCTTGCAGCGCAGGGAACAGGTGATCGTCATCGTCATGGATGGTGACCACGACCGATTGCACATCGGGTTGCTTCTCGCGCAGGGCTTGCACCACCTCGACACCGGAGCCATCGGGCAAGCCCAGATCGACCAAAGCGACGTCAAAACGCACCGCATTGACCAGCTCTAGCGCATCCTGAATACGGGCGGCCTCACTGATCTGCGAGCCAGGAAAAACCTGAAGCGCCAAGACCTTGAGCCAAGCTCGGATTTCGGGCAAGTCTTCAAGTAGTAGGATCTGCTTCATGGTGAACGGGCCTCACTTCAATTAGGGACGCTGGGATCAACGTCCACGCGCAATGTTGCGCATGCTAGCAGTGCCCAGCGTTTCCGTGAGCTTTACTGGCAAGACGTGTTGCATGGTGGCCATTTCGAGCGGCAAGGTCAAGCGGATCACGGTGCCAAAACCCGGCCCGGATTCAACCAAACATTGCCCACTGAGCTGCTTGGCGCGGTGCTTCATGCTGGTCATGCCCAAGCCGCGGTCTAAACGGCCATCGAGCTCCAGCGGGATGCCTCGGCCATTATCTTGGATGACCAATACAAAGTCGTGCTGATCCAAGTGGACATCAATCGAGATGACCACATGCGATGCGCCACTGTGTTTGATGATGTTGCTGACGGCTTCGCGGATGATGCGCGTGGTCTGCACATAGGTGCGGGACGACAGCGGCTCTTCAATCGTCTCATTGGGGTTGCGCCATTCGCACTCGATGCCCGCTTGCCCCAAGCGCAGCACCACCTCGGCACGCCAGTCAGCCAGCGAGTCCGACAACACCATGGGCTTGCCCGTGAGCCCTCGCACAGACAGGCGCATTTCTTCGAGCGCCTCACGCGCCAGTGTCGATATGCGGTCGTTGTCGCTGGTGTGCACGATGGTCAGGAGCTTGGCGCCTAAGTCGTCATGCAGGTCAGCGGCAATGCGTTTGCGCTCTTTTTCGGCGATTTGCTCGACGCGCAGTTCGGCAATTTGGTTGAAGTTGCGCTCAATCTCGCCGCTGATCTCTTGCACGCGACGCTCAAGCTGGTTGCGTGCGCCCTCCGCCGTCAGCAAAGCACGGGCATAGACCTGCACCAAGCGCACCACCACGGAGGCATACAACAGCGGCATCACGACATGGGTCACATGCAGGCCCCACATTTTGATCAAACCTTGTTGGTAGAGCAGCTCGATCGCCAGCACCGACACCACCACACCCAAAGCCGCGCACATCAGCCAAAAGTCCGAGCGCGCCCCTTGCCAACTGACAAACATGAAGAAGCAGATGGTGATGAACATCTCCAGCGCAAAGAGCACATACCAAACCTGCGCCCCCATGAAAACCCGGTCTGATCCAACCAGCAACAAGCTGACAGGCAAGAGCACACATTGCCCCCACAGCAAGGCATTGATCTTGCGTTTGCGCTCGCCGCGGATCATCTGGCGCAGATTTTGCCCCGAGTAACCCATCAAAAACTTGATGGCAAACGCCACCATCGGCGCAAACATCATGGCAATCAGAACCTCAACGGCTGCATTGGGGACAGGCACCTCGCTGAGCCACATGCGGCCAGTCATGGCAGACCACCCAATGGTCAACAAACCAAAATAGCGCAGGTAGTCCAGCTGGCGCACCCAGCCTAAGCCCAGCGCCAAAATGCCCAGCACGGCCAGCATCCCGCCCATCACCTGTGACACCGTCATGGTCCAAAATTCTTGCTGGTCATGCAGCTCGCGAATGGCTTGCAGTGGGCCGATTTGCACAGCCGCCAACCCCCCCGCACGCTGGCGTGCCGTCACCCGGTTGAGCGGGTAGCCGACGACCTTGAGGTCGAGCACGTTGTCAGCGCCACGCAGCAACAAGGCGGGCAAGGTGACCACGTGGGATCGGTAACAGTTGCGGGCATAGGGTTCGGTCATGCGCCCGCCCCGGTACAGCAATTGCCCGTTTAAGTGCACCTCCACGTTGGAGCAAGGCCGCTCTATGTGAACGGCCATGATTTGATCCGCCGCAGGCAGCTGATTGGCTTCAAATTTGAAGTTAAACCGATACCACACTGCGCCCTGAAAACTGGGCCGAGACTGCGCCCAATCATCTGGTAGCGACATCAGCTGGCCTGCCTGCCCTACTGGGAACTGGCTGCTGGGGCTGGTGACCACCCAGGCACGATCCATGGGCTGCACGGAGGCGTGGGGCAACATTGCCGCCACGATGGTGGAGGGATGACTGAGGCGAACCGACTCGCGATTGAGCACCACCATGCCAGAGACAAACAACACCACCAGCGTCAACCCAATGCCCAACAAAATCCACAAGCGACGCGAATTGGCCACCACGCGCGCCATCGAGGCCGGGGAGGCAGGCGCAGCAGGCTTGTCACCGCCATCGGCCAGAGAACTGCGGGCCCACGGCCACCAACGATGCGAATTGCTCAAGGAACACTCCAAAGACCGTCTATTTTCACCAGATTTCTCACATCATGAAGGCATTGGCAAGCGACAATTTGCCCGCCTTATCTTGCAACTAACCCACACCGCATGAAACCCACCCTGAGTCTGAGCCTGCAATTCGCCGATAAACGCCACAAAGACACCCTCGCGCGCCACAAAGTGGCCCGTTGGCTCAAAGCGGCGCTGGCCAGCAATGCCGAGTTAGCTGTGCGCATCGTCGATACCGAAGAAGGCCAGATCCTGAACAAGGCGTACCGCAAAAAAGACTACGCCACCAATGTGCTGACCTTTGACTACGCGCTGGAGCCGGTCGTGATGGCCGACTTGGTCATTTGCGCCCCCGTGATCGAGCAAGAGGCGCTAGAGCAAGGCAAAACGCTGGAGGCCCATTACGCGCACATGCTGGTGCATGGCGCCCTGCATGCGCAAGGCTGGGATCACATCAAAAAGAAAGAAGCCAAGGCCATGGAAGCCCAAGAGCGCGAGATCCTCGCGGCCTTGGGCTTTGGTGATCCTTACGCAGATTAGGCAGACTCGGCAGACTAGGCCGCCAAGCCAGATAAAAAGCCTGTTGTCCCGCCATGCAAGCAGCGCGGCTTGTAGCCACTGACCCGTTTGGCAATCGCGGCGATGTGGTCTGGCGTGGTACCGCAGCAGCCCCCTGCGATGTTCAAAAAGCCCGCCTTGGCGAACTCTTCGACCAAGCCGCCAGTGATCTCAGGCGTTTCATCAAAGCCTGTGTCGCTCATCGGGTTGGGCAAGCCCGCATTGGGGTAACAGCTGATGAAGGTGTCACCTGCAACCTTGGACAGCTCCTCAATATACGGGCGCATCAAAGATGCACCCAGCGCGCAGTTCAGCCCAATGGCCAGTGGATGCGCATGGCGCACCGAATACCAAAACGCGCTGACCGTTTGCCCCGACAAAATGCGCCCCGAGGCGTCCGTCACGGTGCCCGAGATGATGATGGGCAAGCGCTCGCCGGTGTCCTCAAACAACTCATCGAGCGCAAAAATGGCGGCCTTGGCGTTGAGTGTGTCAAAAATGGTCTCGACCAGAAACAAGTCGGCGCCGCCCTCCATCAGGGCCTTGGCTTGGTCGTAATAGGCCCGTCGCAGTGACTCAAAGTCGATGTTGCGGGCACCAGGGTCGTTCACGTCCGGGCTGATGCTGGCCGTACGGGGCGTCGGGCCAATGGCTGCGGCAACGAATCGAGGCTTGTCGGGGGTGCTGTATTTGTCGCACGCCAAACGGGCCAGACGGGCTGCGGCCACGTTCATCTCGTAGGCGACCTCAGCCAGATCGTAGTCTTCTTGCGCCACGGTGGTGGCGCCAAAGGTATTGGTCTCGATCAGGTCAGCGCCGGCCTTGAGGTAGTTCTCATGGATCTCGCTGATCACATCAGGTCGGGTGATCTGCAGCAGCTCGTTGTTGCCCTTGAGGTCTTTGTGGTGTGCAGCAAAGCGTGTGCCACGGTAGTCGGCCTCGGTGAGCTTGTAGAGCTGGATCATGGTGCCCATGGCGCCATCCAAGATCACAATGCGCTCGCGCATGATGTCGGGCAGCTGGGCTGCACGGGTGTAGGGGCGGCGCTCAACGGGCGGGACGGTGGTAGCTGGGCTGTTCATCGCGCTATTTTGTCACGCTTGGCTCACTGCGTCAGTTTCGGCTCATGGCCCTCTTGATCGAACTGTTGTTCATCAAAGACCGCTTGGTGCACGGACAAGGCCTCATCACGTGTCCAAGGCAGCAGGGCTTCGGCGGGCATCGGCTTGGCAAACAAATACCCTTGCAGCTGATCGCAGCCTAGGCGAATGAGAATGCGCTGTTGCGCCGTTGTCTCCACGCCCTCGGCGACAACCTCCAAACCCAGCGCATGCGCCAGCTTGATCACTGCGCTCACAATGGCCTTGGCGTCTACATCAACGTCCACATCTTGCACAAAACTGCGGTCGATTTTGAGCTGATTGGCTGGCAGCTTGCGCAGGTAGCTCAGGCTAGAGTAGCCAGTGCCAAAGTCGTCAATCGACAAGGAAACCCCGGTCTGGGCGATGCGCTCAAAAATCAACAGCGAAGCCTGAGCGTCCTCCATGGCTGCGGACTCTGTGATCTCAAAAGCGATCAACTCTGGCGGGACGCTGTGACGAGCCAAGGCCTCTTGTATTTTTTCAACCAGATCGGTTTGTCGCAACTGGTGCACCGACAAGTTAACAGCAACGGGCATGCGCAAACCGGCATCCAACCACTCGCGCACCTGACGGCACGCCTCGACGGTGACCCACTGGCCCAAATCCCCGATCAAACCAAAGCGCTCTGCAATCGGGATGAACACCACAGGGCTGATCATGCCTTTGACTGGGTGTTGCCAGCGCAACAAGGCCTCGGCGCCGGTGATACACCCCGTTCGGCCATCGAGCTTGGGTTGATAGTGCAAGGTCAGGCCGGTGTGGCTTTCAATGGATTGACGCAGGTCACGCTGCATCTCAATGGCCCCCTCCGCATCGTGGTCCATGCTGGGATCAAAGAAACAGTGCATGTTGCCGCCAGCCAGCTTGGCCGCGGTCATGGCCGCATCGGCTCGGGCGATCAGCTTGGCTCGTGGCCCGTGATCTGGGAACAGCACGATGCCAATCGAGCAGGACAAACGCACTTCCTTGCCATCAATCGTATAGGGCATCTGCAGGTTTTGGCGGATGCGGTCAGCCACCATCGCAGATGAGCTGTGATCCGGGTCACCATCGAGCAACATCAAAAATTCGTCACCTCCCATGCGTGCAAAGGTGTCCGTCGATCGGCCCAAACATTGCAGCCGTTGTGCCACTTCACGCAGCAAGGTGTCACCGCTCACATAGCCAAACGAATCGTTGATCGGTTTGAAGCCATCCAAGTCAATATAAAGCACAGCCAAACGGCACTGTTTGGTCTCCGCACGCAAGGCGGCAGCGGACAATTTATCCTCCAAGCACAACCGGGTCGCCAAACCAGTCAAGGGGTCTTGGATGTGGCTGGCCAGTTTACTCAGCTCGGCCTTGGGTAAAGGCAAGGGTTGTGGCGCCACGCTGCCCGTCATCTGTGGGCTCAAACCGTCAGCGTGGGCTCGGCTTCTCAGCAAGGAGCGCACCACGGACATCAACACGCCCACAACCAGCAGGCTGGCCAGGAGCCACCACCAGTCTGACGTCGTTGAGTGCGCAGAAATCATGAACCAGATGCTTCCATTTCAGGCCATTCGAACAAAGTGTCCTCACCCGGCACCACGTGAGTCACCAGCGCCACCTGATGCGGTGACAGCACAGCGGTGCCACGTTGCACCAGCCAGGCCAATAAAGCGGGCTCCGGCATGGGCTTGGCAAACAAGAATCCTTGAAGCTCATCACATGCCAAACGCGCCAGTATTTCGGCCTGCCCCTGTGTTTCGACACCTTCTGCTACAACCTGTAGCCCTAAGGCGTGAGAAAGGCGCACTACCGCCTCAACAATCGCCTGCGCATCCAAGCTGGTTTCCAAATCCCGCACGAAACTGCGGTCGATTTTGAGTTGGCGCGCTGGCAAACGTCGCAGGTAGCTCAAGCTGGAGTAGCCTGTACCGAAGTCATCTATCGATAAACGAACACCAATCGCATCCAGCATGTCAAAGACGCGCAGTGACGATTCAATGTCGTCCATGGCGGCCGATTCGGTGATTTCCATGATCAGCATGCGGGCAGGCACGCGGTGGCGCTTGAGTGCGTCGCGCACACGCAGCTCCAAGTCGGGCTGGCGCAATTGATGGGCGGACAGGTTCACGGCAACGGGGATATTGAGCCCCGCGTCATGCCAGAGCCGGATGTAGCGGCAAGCCTCGTTGAGCACCCACAAGCCCAGCTCACCGATCAAGCCAAAGCGTTCGGCCACCGGGATGAACTGCACCGGGCTGACCATGCCTCGCTCAGGATGTGTCCAGCGCAACAGGGCCTCTACGCCCGCCAGCGCCTTGTCATGGGCACGCAGCTTGGGCTGAAAGTACACCTCTAGCTCGTTGCGCTCAATCGCATGGCGCAAGTCTCGTTGCATGTCGACTTGCTCGGCGCCACGGCGGTCCATGCCGCGCTCGTAAAAGCAATACACCGCGCCACCGGCTTTGCGCGCGGTCAGCATGGCGTCTTGAGAGTGGCTGAGCAGCTGATCTGCGTTGGTGCTAACCGGATAGCAAGCGATGCCGATGGAACAACTCAAGGTGATGTCTTGATCTTGGATCAAGCAGGGCTCGTGTATGGCGTCGCCCAGCCGCTGTGCCAACTGGGCAACGGCATGCTCGTCGCTCAAACCATTGCACATCAACAAATACTCGTCGGTATCGGATCGACTGAGCACATCACCATCGCGCACCAAACCATGGATGCGCGAGGCCAAAAACCGCACGGTGGTGTCGCCTAGGTCATAGCCATACGTTTCGATCAGGGATTTGAACCCATCAAGATTGAGGCGGAACACGGTGAGTTGTTGCACCGTGCTGCAATCGCCATGCAAAGTTTGTCGCAACGTGCGCTCAAACCCCAGCCGGTTGAGTAAGCCCGTGGCCACGTCGTGCTGATTGGCGTCTTGCAAAGCCGCTTGCGCTTGATTGAGCGAGTCCTGCAACTGCGCATGCTTGCTGTGCGCACGGCCATCTTGAATGGTGCCCAAATGAAGCAGCAGCATCGGCATGAGCGCCGCCACCGTCAACATGAGCGCAAGCGAGTCGCCCGTGAGCTGATCGGCGCTGATGCAAACTGCCCCGGCGCTGATGCTGACAGCGCCGATCAGCATCATCTGCCCCAGCCGAACAAAGGTGGCCATCAAAGCGAGCACGCCCAAGGTTTTGACTTTGTTGGACGGGGTTGGTGGCTTTTGCAGCATATGGCGAATGAGCACAGACCCCGGTGCACACGCCAATAAAACCACCATCGCGGCGCCCAAGGCCATTTTCATATGCCATTGCGCCTGAGGCTGCATGACCATGGCAGACACGTTGATCACCGTGACCAAACACAGGCCCGCACTGACCACCAACACGCCAGCAACACGCATGCGACGGGACAAGCCCACATCGGTCTGCATCCAGGTAACGCAAGCAGTGATCGCGACAGCAGGCAACCACGATGCCAGCAGCACGCCCCGTACATAACCCACAGGTATGGGCAACTGGAGGGCGAGCAAGCCCAAGATGGACTCTGCCCACAGCCCTGTTCCTAAGCACAGTGACCCGCCAAGGATCCAAGCAAAACCTGCATCACGCTCATTGGCACGCACCCGGCGCACCACCAGCCCCTGCAAATACAAAGCGTAGATGGAGACCACCCACGCAGCCAGCAACGGCCAGATTTGATAGCTCGTGGCCATCTCTATTTGTGACATGACGCCTCCCTGTTGGCCCCATCCCTCCCAGGACGGGGTGCAGCAACACCTGATTTATTTTTTCAACGCAACGTTTTTCTGTTAACCACTAGTGCATCACCACGGGCTGCTGAGCCATGCCAGCAAAGCCTTCTAGGTAGGCATCAAACTCTTCGATACTGGGAGAGGTCTCGATCAAGGCCTCCACACCAACTTTGAACGACTCGGCCAAGGCGCCCTCAATGAACATCTCCTTGCGGGCGAACTTGTCGACGATTTCATAGCCGCCACGCGTCAAGCTGGTGACCTCATCAAGCGCCAGTGTGGGCTCAATGACGGCGACATCAATCTGCACGACAGCGTAGCTGTCAGAGTTGTAAAGCATGTGCATGAGCGACTCCGTTGTCCTACAGGCTTGCCTTTTCAGCTGGGGTCAAAACCTGTTGACCTCAAACCCGTCATGAAAACACCATCGGCGCCGCTTTGCCCCAACTTGAGGCAGCGGCCGACTGGATCAAGCAGACACGTGTGTTTGTGCACAAGCTACCCCCCTGCTTAAGGGGTGGCCACAAGCGCTAGCTAGGCTTTGCTAGGGGAATCGCTTTTTTCTATGTGCAAGTGTGTTGGCAACACCCCCTACAGAGGGGGGTGCATGTCCGGGAATCCCACTACATTTTCACCTGAGTGCTGTCACACGACATAAGAAGGCGAAGGGGAGGCAGAAGCCAATAAATACATCGATGCGGCGAAATCAGGTCGCATCAAACTGTCCCGGTCATACCCATAAAACAAAAATAGGGATTCACAGCCCCGCCTTCATGGTGGGGTTTTTTTTGCCCCAAGCAAAGCTTCAATGGCGCCGATCAAGTCGCGGTCATCCGGCGCCGTCATGCTGCTGTAGGCGGTGACACTGCGCCCATCGCGGCCAATCAGATACTTGTAAAAGTTCCACTTCGGTGTCGTGCCCGATGCCTTGATCAACTCAGCGTACAAGGGGTTGACGCCCTCGCCACGCACGTGGCTCTTGCCAAACATCGGGAACTTGACCCCGTAGGTGTTGGCACAGAAGGCGGCTATTTCTTTGGATGAGCCCGGTTCTTGGCTGCCAAAATCGTTAGACGGAAAGCCCAGCACCACCAGCCCGCGATCCTTGTAGGTGGCGTACAAAGTCTCCAAGCCCTTGTATTGTTTGGTGAAACCGCAGTAACTGGCTGTATTGACCACCAAGACCACTTGACCGCTGTACTGGCACAGCGATTGGGGTTTTTCATCCTGCAAGCGCGGGAAGCTCTTATTGAGCAAGCCGGTGCATGCTGTCTCGGGCGGTGTGTTCGGCAGGGTCGTTGCTGGTGCCGCGTGCGCCGAACCGACCACGGTCAGCATGAGCGTCAAAGTCAACGCGGGGGTAATGGGGTGCATGACAGGGTCTCCTCAATTTCAAGCTGACACGCAGTGTGCCCCCGATCCCCATCAAACCGTCATGAAACGCAAGTATCCTGTCTGGGCAACATGGCTTTTCTACTGTTGGAGAACACATGCTTTACCCCGATCTGTTCAAGCAACTCGAAGCTGTCCGCTGGAACATGGACACCGACATCCCTTGGGATCAGTTTGATGGCAGCTTGCTGACAGATGAGCAAGCCCAAACCATCAAAATGAACGCCATCACCGAATGGGCGGCCCTGCCCGCGACCGAGATGTTTTTGCGTGACAACCGCCACGACAGCGATTTTTCTGCCTTCATGAGCGTGTGGTTCTTTGAGGAGCAAAAGCACGCACTGGTGATGATGGAGTACCTGCGTCGCTTTCGCCCCGACTTGGCACCCACAGAGGCAGAGTTGCACGAGGTGCGTTTCGAGTTTGACCCGGCCCCGCCGCTAGAGACACTGATGCTGCATTTTTGCGGCGAAATCCGGCTGCACCACTGGTACCGCCGCGCCGCCGAATGGCATACCGAGCCAGTGATCAAGGCCATTTACGAGACCCTGTCACGCGACGAGGCTCGCCATGGCGGCGCCTATTTGCGCTATATGAAACGCGCCCTCACCCAATTTGGTGACGAGGCCCGTGCGGCGTTTGCCAAAGTCGGCGTGCTCATGGCCAGTGCGAGGCGTACGGCACAAGCCCTGCACCCCACCAATTTGCATGTCAGCGCCAAGCTCTACCCGCTGGACACCATCCAGTCACGCCTGCCCGACCCCGCTTGGCTAGAGAACTGGCTGGACAAGCAGATCCAGTTTGATGCAGATTGGGAGGGCAAGGTGGCGGAGCGCATTTTGCACAACCTCGGCTCACTGATGGGGCGTCCATTCGCCACCGTACAAGAGCTTAATCGCTTCCGCAAAGAGGTGAACCAAGCGCACAGCAGAAAAGACGGCTTACCCTTGTGCGCTTAAAATGTGCCGGGCTTGGCGCCAACAACCCGCCAAGCCCGCACAAGTCTGACCCCCCGGTCAGCTCACAGCGGACCAAGCCTGTACCTGGCTTTGTCCCGCAAATAGTGGATGGGCTTGCGCCTCCTCCAGTGTCAACACAGGCGTCACGCAGGCATCGGCGCCATCGAATCGCTCAGCCCAATCGGCCATCGATTTAGATGCCACCAAAGCGGCGACGTCCTCACGCAAAGCAAGGCCCTCTTTTGAGCCAGGCATCAAGCCACGCTGCCAGTGCTGAGCCACCCAATCGGGTCGCTCAAAAACCTCACAGGCGGCCTTCCAAAACTTGAACTCCAAGGCACCAACGGCCAAGTGGCGGCCATCGGCTGTCGCGTACAGGTTGTAGCAAGGCAGCGTGCCATTGAGCATGTCTTGCCCTGCACCGGGCCGGTGTCCCAAAATCGGCGCCAACAAACTGCTGGTCGACTTGGGCATCACCAAATGCGTATGCAAACCATGCGTCATGCTGACATCCATGTGCCTGCCTGCACCACGGCGTTGCACATCAAAAACCGCGGCCAATACAGCGATGCAAGCCATGGAGCTACCCGCAGCCAAGTCACCCCACTGCACGTTGGACATGGCCAGCTCACCCGTTGGCGCCCTGACTTGATCCAACACACCAGACATGGCCATGAAGTTCAGGTCGTGTCCGGCCTTGTTGGCCCACGCACCTTGTTGGCCATAGCCTGTGATCGACACCATCACCAGCTTGGGATTGACCGCTTTGAGCGCCGCCCAGTCCAAGCCCATGGCTTTGAGCACGCCGGGCCTGAAGCTGTCGACCATCACATCGGCTGACGCCACCCAATCACGCAGCTGCGCCAAGTCCGACGCACTTTTGAAGTCGATCTTGCGACAAGCTTTACCGTGGTTGAGTGCCTCAAACAAGGTGCCTAACGGCCGTGCTGGATCACCCTCAGGCGGCTCGATCTTGATGATCTCGGCGCCCAAATCGGCCAGCATGCGCGTGCAAAATGGGCCTGGCAGATTGCGCGTGAGGTCAATCACACGCAAGCCTGCCAAGAGGCCAGACAAAGGTCCAGCCTCTACGCTCACGCCACGTCCTCGAACACGCCACCCTCTTGCGCCTGCTTGACCACGATGGCCGCTGGCTCAAAACGGGGGCCAAAGGCCTTGGCCAGTTCACGCGAACGCTCTACAAATTTCTTGGCACCCATCGCGTTGATGAACTGCAGTGCGCCGCCTTGGTTGGGCGCAAAGCCCCAGCCAAAGATCGAGCCGATGTTGGTGTCAGCCACCGAACGCACGACTTTTTCCTCAAAGCAACGGGCCGCCTCATTGGCTTGCACAAACAACAAACGGTCAACCAGCTCTTGCTGCGCAGGCTGCACGGCTTTAGGTGGGTACAGCTCGGTCAGACCAGGCCACAGTGACTTTTCTTTGCCGTTGTAGTCATACAGGCCCTTGCCGGTTTTCTTGCCGACACGGTTGTGCGTGGCGCCCAAGTTGACCAACACGGCTGTAGCGGGGTGCTCGGGCAAAGTCTTGCCTTCAGCGACCATGTCCTTGCGTGTCTGCTCACCAATGTGCAGCGACAGGCTCAACGAGACCTCATCTTGCAAAGCCATGGGCGGCATCGGCATACCGGCCTTCAAACCAGCGACCTCGATAGAGCGGGGGTGCACGCCCTCGCCCAACATGGCCAGGCCTTCCATGATGTAAGTGGCAAACACACGCGAGGTGTAGAAGCCACGGCTGTCATTGACCACGATCGGAGTCTTGCCGATTTGCAGCACGTAGTCAAAGCCACGGGCCAGCGTTTCGTCGGAGGTCTTCTCGCCCACGATGATCTCAACCAGCGGCATCTTGTCGACTGGCGAGAAAAAGTGCAGGCCAATGAAATTCGCAGGACGCGAGCTGGCTTGAGCCAAACCGGTGATTGGCAAGGTCGAAGTGTTCGAGGCATACACGGCGTCGGCCGCGATGATGGCTTCAGACTTCTTGGTGCAAACCGCCTTGATGTCACGGTCTTCAAACACCGCTTCAATCACGAGGTCGCAGCCTTGCAGGTCTTCATAGCTGGTGGTCGGCTTGATGCGGGCCAGCAACTGGTCGCGCTTTTCAGCGGTGCTGCGGCCACGGCCAATGGCCTTGTCCAAGATACCTTGTGAGTAGGCCTTGCCTTTTTCGGCGTTCTCGATCACGGTGTCCAGCAACACGACCTCAATACCGACCTTGGCCGACACGTAAGCAATGCCTGCACCCATCATGCCTGCACCCAAGATGCCGACCTTCTTGACCGTCGATGGCGCCACGCCTTTAGGACGAGACTGGCCCTTCTTGATGGCGTTGAGCTGGTGCCACAAGGTGCCGATCATGTTCTTGCTGGTCTGCGAGGCCACGCAAGCTGCGAAGTAGCGCGACTCAACCTGCATGCCCGCGTCAAAGTCCAACAAGCAGCCTTCAAACAGGCAAGACATGATGTGGGTCAGCGCGGGGTAGTTGCCGTGCGCCTTGGCATTGGCCATCGACGGGGCAATCGCCAGCACCTGCACCACAGCAGGGCTCTTGCTGTCACCGCCGGGGATGCGGTAGCCCTTGTTGTCCCAAGGCTGCGAGGCCTTCGGGTTGGCCAAGCACCAAGCACGCGACTTGGCGATCAGCTCTTCACGGGTTTCAGCCAAATCGTTGACGATGCCCATTTCCTTGGCCTTGGCTGCCGTCAGCTCCTTGCCTTGGGTGATCAGCTCAAAGCTCTTTTGGATGCCGATCATGCGTGGCAGGCGCTGTGTGCCCCCACCGCCGGGCAACAAGCCCAGCTTGACTTCAGGCAGACCCAGCTTGAGCTTGGGGTCGTTCAAGGCAAAGCGGGCGTGGGCGGCCAAAGCCAGCTCCAAGCCACCGCCAAGGGCCGTGCCATTGATGGCGGCGACCACAGGCTTGCCGCACTTTTCCATGCGGCGCATCATGCCCTTGAGCTCTTCACACATCTTGTAGGCTTCTTCTGCCGTTTTGATCTGTGTGAGCTGGTCAATGTCTGCGCCCACGATGAACGTGGATTTGCCGGATGTGAACACGACGCCCTTGATGGCTGCGTCTGTTTCCAGACGTGTTACCAAGGCGGCAAAGGGCTCAACCAAACTGGGGTTGAGCACGTTCATGGCGCGGCCGGGCTGGTCGATGGTGACCAGGGCGATGCCGTCGACGTCCACGTCAACGGTCACGGTGTTATTTGATTGGCTCATGTTGGGCCCCTTCTCAAACGCGTTCGATGATGGTGGCGATGCCCATACCGGCACCGATACACAGTGTGGCCAAAGCGGTGGCCTTGCCCGTGCGCTCCAGCTCATCCAAGGCCGTGCCCAAGATGATGGCGCCCGTGGCACCCAGCGGATGGCCCATGGCGATGGAGCCGCCATTGACGTTCACGCGGTCCAGCGAGACGCCCAGGTCACGCGCCGTCTTCATGGGCACGGTGGCAAATGCCTCGTTGATTTCCCACAGGTCGATGTCGCCCGGAGTCATGCCCAACTTGTTGAGCGCCTTCAGGCAAGCAGGCGTAGGGCCTGTCAGCATGATGGTGGGCTCAGAGCCAATCACCGAGCACATGCGCACACGGGCACGGGGCTTGAGGCCGGCCTTGATGCCCGCTTCTTTGCTGCCCAGCAACACCAACGCGGCGCCGTCCACGATGCCAGACGAGTTGCCTGCATGGTGTGCGTGGATGATTTTTTCGATGGTGGTGTACTTGTCCAGCGCGGTGCCGTCAAAGCCCATCACGCCCATCATTTCAAACGAGGCACTGAGCTTGGCCAGCGACTCAACCGAGGTGCCCGGACGGATGGTCTCGTCCTTGTCCAACATCAGCATGCCGTTGATGTCACGCACGGCGACCACGGACTTGTCAAAGCGGCCTTCCTTCTGCGCCAAGGCAGCACGGCGGTGAGACTCAGCCGCGAACGCGTCCAAGTCTTGGCGGCTGAAGCCTTCCAAGGTGGCGATCAAGTCGGCGCTGATGCCTTGTGGCACAAAGGCCGTGCCGCTGTTGATGCGGGGGTCCATGACCCAAGCGCCGCCATCGCTGCCCATGGGCCAGCGGCTCATGGATTCAATGCCACCGGCAACAATCATGTCCTCCATACCCGAGCGGATACGGGCTGTTGCTTGGTTCACGGCTTCCAAGCCAGACGCGCAGAAACGCGACAGGGTCACACCCGCGACGGACTGAGCCCAGCCAGCATCGAGCACCGCGGTGCGGGCGATGTCTGCACCTTGTTCGCCCACAGGCGTCACGCAACCCAGCACCAAGTCGTCGACCAAAGAGGTGTCGAGCTTGTTGCGGCTTTGCAGTGCCTGCAGCAGCGTGCGCAACAGCCACACAGGCGTGGCCTGATGCAAGCTGCCGTCTTTTTTACCCTTGCCGCGCGGGGTACGCACGGTGTCGAAAATGTAGGCTTCGTTCATGGAAGCTCCTTGTCAATGAAGGTGGTGCAATAAAAGCCGCCTAGCGTCTAGCGGCCATCGGCGATCACAAGAAACGTGATGCCAGCTCTTTCATGATCTCGTTGGTGCCGCCATAGATGCGCTGCACGCGTGAGTCAGCCCACAAGCGGGCGATCGGGTATTCCTTCATGTAGCCGTAGCCACCGAAGAGCTGCAAGCACTCGTCAATCAATTTGCACTGGTTGTCGGTGATCCAGTACTTGATCAAGGCCGCGCGGTCTACGCCCAGCTCGCCCTTGAGGTGCGCAACCATGGCCGCGTCCACCAAAGCGCGCGAGGCCAACAGCAAAGCTTGGCATTCGGCCAGCTTGAAGCGGGTGTTTTGGAAGCTGAAAATGGGCTTGCCAAACGCCTTGCGCTCTTTTGTGTATTCGAGCGTGACCTTCATCGCCAGCTCCATCGCGGCGATACCGGCCAGCGCGACGAGCATGCGCTCTTGCGGCAGCTCTTGCATCAGCTGGAAGAAGCCCATGCCCTCTTGCTCGCCGAGCAAGTTGTGCTTGGACACAACCACGTCGTCAAAGAACAACTCGGACGTGTCTTGCGCGTCCATGCCGATTTTGTCGAGGTTGCGACCACGACGGAAACCCGGTGCTTCGTCGGTTTCAACCACGAACAAGGAGATGCCTTGCGCGCCCTTGTCCTTGTCGGTCTTGCACACCACGATCACCAAATTAGCCAACTGGCCGTTGGTGATGAAGGTCTTGCTGCCGTTGATTTTGTAGGTCTCGCCGTCCTCTGACTTCATGGCCAGTGTGCGGATGCCTTGCAAGTCAGAGCCCGTGCCGGGTTCGGTCATCGCGATGGCGGTGATGAACTTGCCCGTGGCCATCTTAGGCAACCAGCGCTTTTTTTGCTCTTCGGTGCCGTAGTGCAGGATGTAAGGCCCGACGATGCCTGAGTGCAATGAACCGCCAAAGCCGCCAATGGCCGCTTCGCCTTGCGCCAGCACCAGCGCGGCCTCGTGACCGAAGTCACCGCCGCCGCCGCCGTATTGCTCAGGCATCGAAGCGCACAGGAAACCGTTGGTGCCAGCATCTTCCCAAGCTTGGCGGTCCATCATGCCCTGGGCGCGCCAGGCTTCGTCCTTGGGCTGCCACTGCTCGGTCATGAAACGTTTGGCCGAGTCGAACACCATCGTGTGCTCTTCGGTCATCCATGCGGGGGCGAAATTCTTAATGGCCATTGGGGGGTCTCCTCGGTCAATCAGGCGGTAATTTTAATTACCTATTATGTTGCGGCACTGGCTTGTAGGGCTCGTCTAGCAACGACTAGGTGTGCATATTGACGTTAACGTCAAGCGTATGCAAGTGGCATGGTCAAGTTTTACGCAAAGTTTCCTGATTTGGTAATCAGTCTTACCGACTTGAATAGTGTTGTGCGTTGAACTGTTTCAACTGCTTGGCGTATTGGGTTGCAAAGCCGGGAAACATGGTCGCGTTGAAGCCCTCATCGGTCAGGTACCAACTTTTGCACCCCGACTGCCAATTGGTTTTGGACAAACGCGCTTGCAGTTCTTGGTTGTGTGCCTTTTGGATCTCAGGGCGCACATCCAAAAACTTGCAGCCACTTTTCAGACGCGCCTGTATGCCTTGCACGGCGTAGCCAATTTGCTGCTCGATGTAGAACAAAGCAGAGTTGTGGCCCGGCCCTGAGTTGGGCCCCAAGATGAAGAACACATTGGGGTAGCCTGACACGGTCATGCTTTTGTAGGCCTGCGCGCCCTGCTTCCACTCGTCGGCCAGCACGCGCCCGTTCAGCCCGGTGATCGGGAAGGGGGTGCTGTTCTTGGGCGCATCAAAGCCGGTCGCCAAAACCAGGCAATCCAGTTGGTGCTCAACGCCCTCGACCGTGCGCAAGCCGCCTGGCACGATGCGGTCAATGGGCCACGTCAGCAACTTGCAGTTGGGCTTTTGCAGGGCGGGGTAATAAGCGTTTGAGATCAACACCCGCTTGCATCCCACCCGAAAGTTCGGCGTCAACTGGCGGCGCAACCACGGCTCTTTGACCTGACGCTTGAGGTGCGCACTGGCGCGGTTCTCAACCAAATGCGTCAAAGGTGAATGCCAAACCAAAGCCAAGGCCATGACCTCGTGCAACCAGTACAGGGCACCACGCGCCGCGCCATACGCACCGTTGGACTTGCCATAGATCTTCTGACCCCATGCCGGGATCGCAAAATTGGCACGCGGCAGCACCCAAGCAGGCGTGCGCTGGAAGACCTTCACAAAGCCTGCCCGTTTGACCAACTCCGGCACGATCTGCACCGCGCTGGCGCCTGTGCCAATCACGCCCACGCGCTTGCCGGTGAAGTCGTAATCATGATCCCAGCGGGCACTGTGGATCACCTTGCCCGCAAAGCTGCCGATGCCATTGATGCGAGGCGTGTTCGGGTTGGCCAACCCGCCCGTGGCCATGATCACGCTGCGGGCTTTGAACGTCGCACCGGCTTGGGTGCTCACCGTCCACAAACCCGCCGCCTCATCGAAGGTCATGCCAGAAACCTCTTGCCCAAAGCGCAGCACCGGCTCCAGCTTGTAGGTTTGAACGACATGGTGGATGTAGGCCAAGATTTCTTTGCTGCCCGAGTAGATCCTAGACCACAAGGGGTTGGGGGCAAAGGAGTAGGAGTACAGCTTGGAGGGGATGTCGCAGGCAGCGCCCGGGTACTGGTTGTCTCGCCACGTGCCGCCCACATCTTGGGCGCGCTCGATCACCAAAAAGCGGTGAATGCCAGCTTGCTTCAATTTGATCGCCGCGCCCAGCCCACCAAAACCCGCACCAATGATCAAAACCTCCAGCTCATCGGCTGCGAGGGGCACATCTTTGTTTGTTTGCATCACGCTCAGTCCTTGGTTTTCCATGTCAGCTCAAACACCCAGCTGGGCACGGTGGGCAGCCAGCTTTTAGGGATGCGGTCTACCAGCCTGACAAAGAAGTCAACTGGTGCGTGGTAGTAGCGTTTGCTGCGGTTCATCACCACCAGCGAGTGGCCATAGATCAACCTGAACCACGGGTTGCGGCGGCCCTCAGGCGTGCGCCCACCGATGGTGCCGAACTTCTTCATAACCTCGTACAGGCTCTTTTCTGACAAGCCGAGCGTGACGATGTTGTCGCGCATTTTGTTGAGCAGCGGCAGGTAGACCACGATGCCCAACAGCAAACGCGGGTCAACCAAGGGCAGCAGCATCTTGGCCAAGCCAATGAAGTTTTTGTTGATGCCCTGCATCTCCATCACGGTGAAGCCCACGCCCAAATGGCGCGATTCGTCGGCGTTGATTTTGTCGAAGGCGGCGTGGCAGACAGGGTCATCCACGGTGTCGAGCAAGAACTTGCACAAGGCGCCATCCAGCGCGATCTCCAGCATCGGGATGACGGCACCCAAAACGTAAAACGGCATCTTGTCCGCGTACTTGTCCAGCCACGCAATGACCAGCCGCAGGTTGGCGCTGGGCTCGGGCAAGCTGCCATCGCTCTCGAGCATGCCCCAGCGCTGCATCAAAGCCATCTCGGCGTTGGCATGGCGCTGCTCTTCAGCGTGGAAGTAGGTGTAGATCTCGCGCAAAGTGGCCGTTGGGGCGCTCTTGGCCATGGCAGCAAAGCCCCGCGCGCCCACGTGCTCAATCCACATCAAGTCGGCCATGAATGTCTTGAGCTTGGGCCATTGCGCTGGCGTGATGAGGTCCGCGCCGGGCGCGTGCCAATCGATGTCGGCCAAAGCCCATTCGCTGGATTTGATCTTCTCCAGCATCTTGTCGAGGTCAATCATGGCCATGAAGCGGCCCTCCAAAAGTAGTGACATGCAAACGCAATTCACTATAATCCGATCAATTGTTCGGATTCAAGTCGGATTCCATATGCCCAGAAAACCCACCCAAAAAAGGGCCATCGTCACGGTGGACGCCATCGTCGAGGCAGGCTTCATGGCCGTGGCCAGCCACGGTTTGGCAGGCGCCACCACACGACACATCGCCACGCTGGCGGGCATCAGTGTGGGCTCGCTGTACGAGTACTTTGCCAATAAAGAAGAGGTCTACGAGGCCATGAACCGCAAGCTCGTGGAGGACATCATTGGCACCATCAAACCCCTGATCCCCAGCTTGACGCACATGGGTATTGCCGAGGCCATTCGCACCATGCTGCATGCGGTGGGCGCCCTGCTGCGTCGTGACAACAACCGCTATTTACAATGCGCTCGCCATGGCATTCAGTCGGATATCAAGGCCGACCTGACACCCATCAATCGGGTGTTGATTGAGCTGATGATGCAATACCTGATGCACCACCCACGCTACGCGCGTTTGATCAACCTGTCCGCCTTCAGCTATATCGCCATCAATGGCGGCATGTTCACTTTGATGAAGCACCTCAATGAGGAGAACCCCTCCATCAGCTACGACAAATTGGTGGACGGTTTGGCCAACATGATGGCGCACTACGCCGACGGCGAATTGGCCCTGCTGGAGAAGCCATGAGCACCACCCTGCCTTTGAGCAAGATGCGGCCCGACACCTTGCTGCGCATTGAAAAGGCGGTGTTGGCCTTGTTCTCAGACAGTGACTTCCATGAGGTCAGCCTGATCGATGTGGCCAAGGCCGCCAACGTGTCCTTGCAGACCATCTACAAGTACTTTGGCAGCAAAGAGGCGCTGGTCTACGCCATGTTGGATGTGATGCTGGGGCGCTTGGCCGAACGCATGATCGACCACTTGCAAGGCATCGACGACGCCCGCGAGCGGCTGCGCAAAACCTTTTGGGTGACGTTGGACTACATGGACAAGCACCCCGCCGTGATGATGCTGCTGTTCACCGCTGTGCCCGTGTCGCGCCACCAAAACATCCGCATCTACGAAAGCCCTGATTTGATGGGCGCCCTGCTGGGTGTGCTCAAAGATGGTCAGGCGCGCGGCGTGCTGAACAAGCGCGTGTCATCCAAGATCTTGCTGGATGTGTTCATGGGCATCATTGGCCGGGTTGTGCTGATGCACATCGTGCGGCGCGAGACGCAACCGCTGATCGACCAGTTTGATGAGCTGTTCCAGATGGTGTGGCGGGCGATGTCGGCTGATTGAGCCGAGCGCAGCTGCGCTCAAGCCTGCATCAAGACCGCGCCGCCGCCTCGCGCAGCTTGTCCTTCTTGCTTTTGCGATGGCCCTTGACGCCGCCGTTGGGGTCTAGGCCGACCGGGCCACGGGGTTCGGCATCCTCGGCGATGGGGGCTTCCTCGGGCTCAAAACCGGCGATTTGCTCGCGTGGCACACGCTGGCCTTGGCGTTTTTCCACTAGACGGAAATGCGCCTCTGTGTTCGCGCTCACAAAGCTCACGGCCAAACCACTGGCACCCGCGCGGCCTGTGCGGCCAATGCGGTGGATGTAGTCCGCCGATGACCGGGGCAAATCGAAGTTCACCACCACCGGCAAGTCTTTGATGTCGATGCCGCGTGCGGCCACATCGGTGGCCACCAGCACCTGCAAGCGGCTGTCCTTGAAGGCGTCCATCACCTCACGCCGCGCGCCTTGGCTGAGTGCGCCATGGAAGGCCGCAGCATCAATGCCTGCGCGCTGCAACTTATGGGCGACCAACTCGGTGCCGTATTTGGTCGATGCAAAAACCAGCACCCGCGGCCAAGCGCCCTCTTTGATCAGGTGCCGAAGCAATTGCGCCCGCTTGGGCGGGTCAACCACAATGGCCCGTTGGGTGATGTCGGGCTTGGTTTCGGGCTCTAACGGCAGCTCAACCAGGGCAGGCTCATGCAGCAAGTCGTTTGCCAAGGCCTGCACGTCATCAGGGAAGGTGGCCGAGAAAAACAGACTTTGGCGACTCTTGGGCAACAAGTCCAAAATGCGCGGCAGCTCATCGGCAAAGCCCAAGTCCAGCAAGCGGTCGGCCTCGTCCAGCACCAAAACCTTGACCGATGCCAAACTCAGCGCCTTGTGCTCGACCAAATCCAGCAGGCGCCCGGGCGTGGCCACCATGATGTCCGCGCCACCGCGCAAGGCCATCATTTGGGGGTTGATGGAGACACCACCAAATGCCACCGCAACCTTGATCTGGGGGTCCAGAGCGTGCGCTAAATCACACAAGACCTCGCCCACTTGCAAGGCCAGCTCGCGCGTGGGCACCACAATCAAAGCGTGCAGCAGCTTGGGCGCACGCCTGCGCTGGTCCAACACCTGCTGCAGGATGGGCAAAGCAAAAGCCGCCGTTTTGCCTGAGCCGGTCTGGGCCAAGCCCAACACATCCGTGCCCGCCAGAACGAGGGGGATCGCCGCCTCCTGAATAGGTGTCGGGGCATCAAAACCTCGTTCGGCAAGGACACGAACGAGGGCGGGGGACAGACCAAGGGCAGCAAAAGGCATAGCGGGCAGTGTAATTGGGCGCAGCCCCTCTCAAGTCAAATGCAGACATGTCGATAAGGTGGATGCAATGAAGCGCATTCAACCCAAACCGATGTCACTGCCCATGATCCCCCCGCCCACCGCGGCAAGGGACGGGTCGGCATCGCCACTGCAATCGCCTCAACCAGCCTCAGACAACGAGTTGGCCATCACCTGCACGATCGAGACGGCCGATCGCACGGTGCTAGGCAACTGGGTCTATCCTGCTGTGTGGTTGGCCTTGGCGCTGGCCACGGGCATCGGCGAGCGTTGGCCCCAATTTGTATGGGGCAATATGGCGGGCCTGTTTGGCTTGGCCGCAGTTCGCGCGGTTTTTCACCATCAGATACCCACCTTGATCCGCACCCACCGTGTGCCAACTGAATGGGCCTTCACGGGGCTGACCTTGCTGATGGCGGGCTACTGGGGGGCCTTGACGGGGGCTTGCATCATCTTGGCACCCACTGAAGGCATCGCGTGGATGATGTTGACGCTCACTGTGGCATTTTGCGCGGGCGGCAACACCTTGTTTGGCATCCATGCCGCGCTGCGCCTGAGCTTTCCGCTGGCGATGGTCTTGCCGGTGGCCATCGCACAAGCCCTACAGCCCTCACATGATCAAAAAATCATGATGTGCATTGAGCTGGCCTTGATGTTCTACCTCAACAAGTCATCTGCCGTTGTCCACAAAGACTATTGGGACGCACGCCTGACCCAGCGTCTGTCTGCCGAGCAAGCCTGCGAACTTGAAATGAGCAGCCTCACAGATGGCTTGACCCAAGCGGCCAACCGCCTCTACTTTGATCGACAACTTGAATACGAGTGGCAGCGCCAGTGTCGCCATGGCGGCCCAGTGTCGGTGTTGATGGTCGATCTGGATCACTTCAAATCGGTGAACGACACCTACGGCCACCCCTTTGGCGACAAATGCCTCCAGCAAGTCGCGCAGGTTTTGATGGCCGGGTGCAGCCGGTCAACCGATTTTGTAGCCCGCTATGGCGGCGAAGAGTTCGTGCTGCTGCTGGCCGAGACCGACTCCAAAGGTGCCCGCGTGGTCGCCGATCGCATACTGAGCATGGTCCGCAAACTCACCGTAGAGGCCAACGGCCACACTGTGCGCCTGACTTGCAGCATCGGGCTGGCCACCACGGTGCCGCACTCGTCGCGTGGAGCGAGCACGCTGATCGATGACGCGGATCGTGCGCTGTACTTGGCCAAGAACGGTGGACGCGACCGTGTGGTCACCACCGATTCGTCGGGCGACATCCCGCCCAAACGCACCAGGTCTTGAATAGGCTACATTCGGCATCCACGAATTGAAGGATGCCCGCATGTCCAATGCCCACGCCGCCCCAGCCTGCCCTGTTTGCGCCATGGAGAACACCTACACAGACGGCGAGAACTTCATCTGCCCGGACTGTGCGCATGAATGGCCCATGGCCACCACCGCCGATGACACCGAAGAGGGTGATGCGGTGATCAAGGACGCCAACGGCGTCCCCTTGGCCAACGGAGACACCGTGGTGTTGATCAAAGACCTGAAGGTCAAGGGCTCATCGATCACGGTCAAACAAGGCACCAAGATCAAAGGCATCCGCTTGACGACAGGCGACCATGAGATCGACTGCAAGGTCGATGGCATCAGCCTGCAGCTCAAAGCGGCCTTCATCAAGAAGGCCTGAGCAAGGGGGTGGGTAAAAAAGCGCTCAGTGAAGACCCTGATTAGGCACTTATGCACTTGGTTTTGATGGGATTTGGTCGATATCAATGAGGTATTGACCAGGTGAAGTTATGCCAAACAGTGCGTCCCCATCCCCCGCCCCCATGCCCATCAACGAAGTCTTACGTGTCCAGGCCGTTCGTGCCCACCACATCATCGATACCCCGCCAGAGGCCGCCTTTGACGCCATCACGCGCTTAGCCAGCCATGCCTTTGGCACCCCCGTGGCCCTGCTGACCTTGATCGACGCCGACCGGTTGTGGATCAAATCCAGCGTCGGCCCCCAGTTGGGCGACATCGCCCGAGCCTCGGCCATCTGCGCGCACACGCTCATCCAACCGGACAAGTTTCTGGTCGTCCAAGACTTGGCCACAGACCAACGCTTTGCCCACAACCCATGGCTAACCGCGCCGCCTCACCTGCGCTTTTATGCAGGTGCCGCGCTCATCGATGCACAAGGGCACGCACTGGGCACGGTGGCCATTTTGGACACCCAGCCGCGCCGCTTTGGGGCGACCCACGTGGCGGCCTTGCAAGACTTGGCCACGATGGCGATGGTGACGCTGCAAGGGCGCAGCTGTGCGCATCAAATGGCGCAGCTCATCGTGACGGACCAGCTCACGGGCCTCAGCAACCGCACCCAATTCAGTCAGGCCCTGGAGGTCGAGCTGGCCCATGCCATGCGCACAGGCGAGCCCTTCACGGCGCTGCGCATGGATCTGGATGGCTTCAAAGAAGTGCGAGAGGGCTTTGGCCACGCCGCCAGTGACGAGGTGCTGTGCGAGGTCTCGCGCAGGCTGCGCCAGCAAGTGCGCTTGGGCGATGTGCTGGCCCGCTTTGACTCAGATGAATTCGGCGTGGTCATGCGCCACGGTGCGCATGACTCGGCTCAGGTGCTGGCCAAACGCATCGTCAAAGCCGTGTCAGCGCCCATCACCTTGTCCACAGGGGATGTGATTGGCGTGGGCATCTCGATCGGGATGGCCGCCTACACCGACAAGGTCGAATCGGTGCCGATCCTGCTGGCGCAAGCTGAACAAGCGCTTTACCAAAGCAAAAAGCAAAACGAAAAACGCTGGAAGATGTTTGTCGGCATCCGCTAACGCCCAACAACACCCGACAGCGCGAGGCTTCATGACGCCTTGCGCTTGCCTTCCAGCGTCAGTCGGGTGCGCTCATTGATCATGCGCAGCTCGGACAGCGAGGCATCAATTTGCTCACGCTTGGCCTCCAGTTCGGCGATGGCCGCACCGGTCTTCTCAATCACGAAGGTCAGCTGCTGGATGCGCCCCTCGCCGTGCTGGCCGTACATGTCCAGATAGTGCTTGATCTCGGACAGCGGAGAGCCCAGTGACTTGGCCCGCAAGATGCGGCGCAGCCTTGCCCGGTCGAGCTTGCTGTACACACGTGTGCCATTGATGCGGCGCGGCGCCAGCAAGCCTTTGGTCTCATAAAACCGCAAAGCGCGGGGAGAGACCTTGTAGCGCTCGCACACCTCGGCGATGCCCATCAGCGCATCGACCGCGTGCTCGTCTTCCTCGACATCGAAAGCCCAAGACGGCGACAGACCCTCGTCGTCACCGAATTCGTCAGACAGTTTTTGATCAGCTTTGGCTTTCACTTGCGACACCACATCAGGCCCAGTTGGACATCCACACAGCGACAAAGCGCTGACAGAAATGCAGATTATCGCTGATGCCTGACGCGCAACATAGGGGATTTACCCATGAATCAATCAGTTGACGTTAACGTAAAGCCGAATTACAGTGTGGTCAGTGGCCTCACGGCTCCACCCTAGGATCTGATTCAAGATGCCCGCACTCAGCACCGCACTCAATACCAAAACCGAGTCCTTCCGCGCCAATGTGGCACGCATGACCGAACGCCTGGAACAGGTTCGCGCCCTTGAAAAACAGGTGCGCGACGGCTCTGCCGAAAAGCGCCCCAAGTTCGACAAACGAGGCCAATTGCTGCCCCGCGAGCGTGTGGCCCGCCTGCTCGACCGCGACTCACCCTTTCTTGAAATCAGCACACTGGCTGGTTTGGGCATGCATGACGATGATGGCAAAAAAACCATCCTCGGCGGCGGCACCATCATTGGCATCGGCATCGTTGCAGGCAAACGTTGTTTGGTCACCGCCAGCGACAGCGCCCTCAAAGGCGGCACCATTTCACCGATGGGCCTGAAAAAAGCCTTGCGCGCCCAAGACATCGCCCGAGAAAACAAGCTACCCCTGATCGGCTTGGTTGAGAGTGGTGGCGCCAACTTGATGTACCAAGCTGACATCTTTGTAGAAGGTGGCCGCAGCTTTGCCAATCAGGCGCGTCTATCAGCCCTGGGCATCCCGCAGATCGCTGTCGTGCACGGCTCGTCCACAGCAGGCGGTGCTTACCTGCCCGGTTTGTCGGACTACGTGATCTTGGTCAAAGGGCGCTCCAGCATTTACCTTGCGGGCCCGCCATTGGTCAAAGCCGCCATTGGTGAAGACGCCACAGACGAAGATTTGGGCGGCGCCGAGATGCACGCCAGCGTCACCGGCTTGGGTGAGTACCTGACCGACAACGACGCACACGCCATCGCCATGTGCCGCGAGGTCTTGGACAAGCTGCAATGGGACAGCGTGGAGCCAGCCAAAGCCGCCATCGCTGAACCGTTGTACCCTGAAGATGACCTGATGGGCTGCGTACCCGCTGACGACCGTGAGCCCTTCGACACGCGCGAAGTCATCGCCCGCATCGTGGACGGCTCGGACTTCTTGGAGTTCAAAGCCGCCTACGCGCCCGAGACCCTGTGCGGCCACGCCCGCATCAATGGCCACTTGGTCGGCATCTTGGGCAACAACGGCCCGATCCAGCCACAAGGCTCGACCAAGGCGGCGCAGTTCATCCAGTTGTGCGATCAATCCGGCACGCCCTTGGTCTTCTTGCAAAACACGACCGGCTACATGGTGGGCAAGGCGGCTGAACATGGCGGCGCCATCAAGCATGGCTCCAAGATGATCCAAGCTGTAGCCAATGCCCGCGTGCCCAAGTTCACCATCGTGCTGGGCGGCTCGTTTGGCGCAGGCAACTACGGCATGTGCGGGCGGGGGTTCGACCCACGCTTCATCTTCTCGTGGCCATCGGCCCGCACCGCCGTGATGGGTGGCGCGCAAGCCGCCAAGGTCATGGACATCGTCACGCGCGGCAAGATGGAGCGCGCTGGCATGCCCGTCAACGACGCCATGCTGGAAGGCATGTCCAACGAAATCAAGAAGCGTTTGGATGCCGAATCCAACGTCTTGTTTGGCACCGCCCGCTTGTGGGATGACGGTGTCATTGACCCGCGTGACACCCGCCGTGTGCTGGCCATGTGCCTGGCCATGGCTCATGAGGCTGATCACCGCACCTTGCGTGGCAACACGTTTGGCGTGGCCCGCCTGTAAGTACCCGTACCCCCTCTTGCCTATCTCACATACCGAGGACACACCATGATTTTCACCACCGAACACCGCGCCCTGGCCGAGACCGTCACCCGCTTTTGCGAAGCCGAGATCAACCCCTACATCAAAGAGTGGGAAGCCGCTGAGACCTTCCCCGCCCACGAGCTGTTCAAGAAGATGGGCAACCTGGGCCTGCTGGGCGTGAAGTACGACCAAGCCTACGGCGGCATGGGCTTGGACTTCTCGTACTCGGCTGTGGTCAACGAAGCCATCGGCGGCAGCGTGCCTTGTGGCGGCGTGCCCATGGCCATTGGTGTGCAGACTGACATGTGCACCCCGGCCTTGCACCGTTTTGGCTCCGAAGAGCTGAAAAAAGAGTACCTCGCCCCCGCCATCGCAGGCGACATGGTGGGCTGCATCGCTGTGTCCGAAACAGGCGGTGGCTCTGACGTCGCAGCCCTGAAAACATCGGCACGCCACGAAGGCGACGACTACGTCATCAACGGCTCCAAAATGTGGATCACCAACGCCACACAAGCCGACTGGTGCTGCCTGCTGGCCAACACCTCCGACGGCCCTGTGCACGCCAACAAGTCACTGATCATCGTGCCAATGGATGCCAAAGGCATCTCCACACAAAAGATCAAGAAGATCGGCATGAACTCGTCTGACACCGCGCAGGTCTTCTTTGACAACGTGCGTGTGCCACGTCGCAACCTGATCGGCCACGAAGGCACCGGCTTCATGATGCAGATGGTGCAGTTCCAAGAAGAGCGCCTGTGCGCTGCCACGGGCGCCCTCAAGGCGCTTGACCGCCTGATCGACCTGACCATCGAGTACTGCAAAGAGCGCAGCACCTTTGGCAAACCCCTGATCGACAACCAAGTCATCCACTTCCGCTTGGCCGAGTTGCGCACTGAAGTCGAACTGCTGCGCTCGCTCACCTACCGCGCCGTTGAAGAGTACGTGGCCGGTGGCGACGTGACCCGCTTGGCATCGATGGCCAAGCTCAAGACCGGCCGCTTGTTCCGCGAAGTCACCGATGCCTGCTTGCAATACTGGGGCGGCATGGGCTTCACGCATGACAACCCAATCTCACAAAGCTACCGCGACAGCCGTTTGATCTCGATCGGCGGCGGCGCTGACGAAATCATGCTGGGCATCATCTGCAAATTCGAAGGCACCTTGCCCAAAAAGGCTCGTTGATCACATGACCACCACCGCCATCCAAGTCCACCTGGACAAAGGCGTGTGCACCATGGTGCTGAACCGGCCTGAAGTGCGCAACGCCATGTCCATCGTCATGGTCAACGAACTGCTGACCACGCTGCGCCAAGCCGAGCAAGACCCCGCCGTGCGCGTGCTGGTTTTGCGCGGCGCAGGCGGTCACTTTTGCGCAGGGGGTGACATCAGCGACATGGCACAGGCCCGCATGCAACTGGCCGCCAGGCAAGCGCAAGGCACAGCAGACACGGGACCCGACCCGGTTGCGGCATTCAATGCGCAATTTGGCCGCTTGTGCTTGGCCTTTGCCCGCACCCCCCTGCCCGTCATCACGGTGCTGGAGGGCACGGTGATGGGTGGCGGTTTTGGCTTGGCCTGCGTGTCCGATGTCAGCTTGGCGCTGGACAACGTCAGCTTCAGGCTGCCCGAGACCTCGCTGGGCATCATCCCCGCACAGATAGCGCCCTTCTTGGTTGAACGACTGGGTTACGCCGAGGCCAAACGCCTGTCCGTGACCGGTGCCAAAGTCAATGCACAAGAAGCCTTGACCATCCGCTTGGTGCACGAAATCCATGGCGACGCGGACGCATTGGACGCCGCGCTGCAACGCACGATCACCAGCATCCAGTCCTGCGGCCCACAGGCCATCGCCGTGACCAAGAACCTGCTGGCGCATGCCCGACTGTCGCCCGCAGAGGACTTGATCGACGACGCTGCCGCGATGTTCTCGCGTGCCGTGCTCAGCGATGAAGGCCAAGAAGGCACCACCGCCTTCATGCAAAAACGCAAGCCCTATTGGGTCAACTGAGGCTCTCATGCTCACCAAGATACTGATCGCCAACCGCGGAGAGATCGCCTGCCGCGTGATCCGCACCGCGCGCAAGCTCGGCTACCGCACCGTCGCTGTGTACAGCCAAGCTGATGCGCACTCGCCGCACGTCAGTCTGGCTGACGAGGCCGTCTGCATCGGCCCTGCACCCGCAGCCGAGTCCTACCTCAAGGTTGAGGCCTTGTTGGATGCCGCACGCCGCACAGGCGCCAACGCCATCCACCCGGGCTATGGCTTCTTGTCAGAGAACGCGGGCTTTGCGCAAGCCTGTGCTGATGCGGGCTTGATCTTCATTGGCCCCTCGCCTGAAGCCATCCGTGTGATGGGCGACAAAGCTGGCGCCAAAAAGGAAATGATCAAAGCAGGCGTGCCCACTGCACCCGGCTATTTGGGCGCCGATCAAAACGACGAGAACCTGATCGCCGAAGCCAAACGACTGGGCTTCCCCTTGCTGGTCAAAGCCGTCAGTGGTGGCGGCGGGCGCGGCATGCGCCTTGTGCACCAAGCCGATGAACTGGCCCAAGCCATTGTGAGCGCACGCCGCGAAGCGCAAAGCGCCTTTGGTGACGGCACGCTGATGCTGGAGCGTTTGATCTTGGATGGCCGCCACATCGAGATCCAAATTTTTGCCGACAGCCACGGCAACGCCGTCTACATTGGTGAGCGCGACTGCACAGCCCAACGCCGCCGCCAAAAGGTGATTGAAGAATCACCCTCTCCGGTTGTGAGCCCCGCCATGCGCCAGGCCATGGGCCGCGATGCCGTGTTGGCCGCCAAGGCCATCAACTACTGCGGCGCAGGCACCATCGAGTACATCGTTGACCAAGACCTGAACTACTACTTCTTGGAGATGAACACGCGACTGCAAGTGGAGCACCCCGTGACCGAGATGATCTCCGGGCTTGACTTGGTGGAGTGGCAACTGCGTGTGGCCTCAGGCCAACCGCTGCCTTTGACGCAAGACCAGATCACGCTCAGCGGCCACGCCATCGAAGCCCGGCTGTACACCGAAGACCCCTACGCGGGCTTTGCACCGCAGACTGGTCACATCGCATGGTGGCGCCCTGAGCAGGCCATCTTCGACGGTGTGCGCATTGACGACGGCATCATCGAGGGCGGCGACGTCAGCCCCCATTACGACCCCATGGTGGCCAAGCTCATCGTGCATGGCCGCGACCGTGACGACGCCATCCGCCGCCTGATCGCCACGCTGGATGACGCGCCCTTGCTGGGCCTGCGCAACAACGCCCGCTTCTTGCGTGACTTGGTTGATGACCCGCGCTTCCGTGCGGGCACCATGACCACCACCCTGATCGACCAATGGCAAACCGACAACGCCGCGATCTTGCAGCGCCCAGTGGCCAGCGATGAAACATGGCTGGTGGCCGCAGCCCTCATCGCTGCACGCCAGCAAAGCCATCATGTCGGCACGCAAGCGCCAGCCATGCGCGCTGACAGCGCCACGGCGTTTGACATCCCCCTTGCGCTGGACACCGACAAGCGCACATTGCGCGTGCAGGGTCAACGCGACGGCCGCTTCATGGTCAGCTTGACCCCAACAGACAAGCAACACGCTCTGCGCCTGATCAGCCACGGCGATGAGGCAAGCCAGCGCGGCGGCATGCTGCGCTACGAACTCGATGGCGTGCAACGCCGCGTGCTGGCCGTGTGGCAAGGCACGGAGTTGCACATCGTGGTGCAAGCGGCCACCTTCGTCTTCAACGAGGTCTCTGCTTGGCCTGATCAAGGCAATGCGCAAGACCCCAGCCGCGCCCTGTCACCCGTGGCTGGCACCGTCACACAGGTTCTGGTCAAGGCTGGCGACGTGGTCACAGAAGGCCAGCAACTGCTGAGCATTGAGGCCATGAAGATGGAAATGTGGCTGTCCGCCCAAGCACCCGGCGTCATCAAAGCGGTCTATGCCCAAACGGGCGAACAGGTGCAGGCCAAGACCCTGCTGATTGACATCGACATCACGGCTGCGGCCAACTAAGGAACGAACATGAGCGTGAACATGGATAAAGCCATTCTGACCTGCGCCCTCACCGGCGTACTCACCGACCCTGCACAGCACCCCGTGCCCGTCACCGCTGCCCAAATGGCCGCTGCCGCGCGCGAAGCCTTTGATGCTGGCGCGTCGATCATGCACGTGCACCTGCGCCGCCAAGAGCCCGGCATGGGCCGCTTCCCGAGCTGGGACCCCGCCGTCGCCGCCGAGATCGACACCGCCATCCGCACCGCCTGCCCCGGCGTCATCATCAACTTGACGACCGGTGTCGTCGGCCCCGATATATCAGGCCCCTCGGCGTGCATCCGCGCCGTTCGCCCCGAAATCGCCGCCTGCAACGCGGGTAGCCTGAACTACCTCAAGATCAAGTCTGACGGCCAATGGGCCTGGCCCCCGATGTTGTTCGACAACCAAGTCGACAAGGTCAAGGCCATGATCGACGTGATGAACGAAGCCGGTACGCGCCCTGAGTTCGAATGCTTTGACGTGGGCATCGTGCGCTCGGTCGAGATGTTCAAAAAGGCCGGCATGGTCGACTACCTTGAGTACAACTTCGTGATGGGCGTGGCCTCGGGCATGCCCGTCGATGCGGACCTGCTCAAGCTGCTGGTCAAGTACCGCGCACCGGGCACCATCTGGCAAACCACCCTGATTGGCCGCGAAGAGATCTGGGCCGTGCACCAAGCCACCGCCGAGTTAGGCGGCATGCTGCGCACAGGCGTGGAAGACACCTTCTACCTGCCAGGCGGTGAGCGCACATCGGGCAATGGCCAATTGATCACGGCCTTGGCCCAATGCGCACGCAACGCGGGCCGCGAAGTCGCATCCCCCGACGAAGCACGCAAGATGCTGGGCTTGAAGGCTGCCAGCGAGCACGGCGTAGCTGTTTGATCGTGGTCAGACGTGGCTAGAATGCCCTCTCTAGGGCCACGCCACGTCAGACCACCCCATGCGCACCGATACGCCAGACAACATCACCGTGATTGGGGCGGGCCTGATTGGCGCCTCATGGACGGCCCTCTTTTTGGCCCACGGGCACCGTGTCTGCGTACACGATGTGGCGCCGGGCTTTGAGGCCCGCGTCCGCAGTGAACTCGCACGCATCAAGCCCACCCTGCTCGCACTGGGCTTGACGCTGGGCGACGACCACCACAACGACCGCCTGAGCTTTGAGCCCGACTTGGCCAAAGCGGTACGCGAAGCCGACTTCGTGCAAGAGTGCGGGCCCGAACGCATCGCCTTCAAGCGCCAGCTTTGGTCGCAGGTTGAGCAACACTGCCCCGCCACCGCTTTGCTGCTGTCGTCTAGCTCTGGCTTGACCGCCAGCAGGCAGGCCAAAGGCATGCGCACCCCGCACCGCATGCTGGTGGGCCACCCCTTTAACCCGCCCCACTTGATCCCGCTGGTTGAGGTTGTACCCGGCCAGCAGACCTTGCCTGATGCCGTTGACGCGGCCATGCGCTTCTACACATCCTTGGGCAAAAAAGCCATCTTGGTCAAGAAAGAGATCCCCGGCTTCGTGGCCAACCGGCTGCAAGCCGCCGTGATCCGCGAGAGTGTCTCGCTGGTGCAGCAAGGCGTCATCACCGCAGGCGATTTGGACGATGTGATGACCCATTCACTGGGCATCCGCTGGGCCGTTGGTGGCCCGTTCATATCGGCGCATTTGGGCGGCGGGCCCGGCGGCATCAAAGCCTTCTTCAAGCAATTTGGCAGCGGGCTGCAACTGCTGTGGCTGCACAGCCGCCTGCGCCCTGTGTTGCTGACCCAAGGTACACGCGACAATCTGGACGCCGCCTTGCAAGGCATGGTGCAAGGCGCCAGCGTGGCAGAGCTTGAGTCGGCCCGAGACCAACAACAACTGGCGCTGTTAACCGCGCTGCAAACAAGCAAGGCACCAGCCCATGACTAAACCCAACACAACAACATCACCCGTGGTGCTGATCACCGGCTGCGCATCGGGCATCGGCAAGGCGCTGGCGCAAGCCTTCCACGCACAAGGCCACCGCGTGTGCGCCACAGCCCGTCGCGTTGACGCCTTGGGTGAGCTGGCCGCACTCGGCATCTTGACCAAGCAGCTGGACGTGACCGACCAAGCAGGCATCACCTCGCTGTTGGGCCAATTGAGCGCAGAGGGCCTGCACATTGACACCTTGGTCAACAACGCAGGCTACGGCGCCATGGGCCCACTCATGGATGTGTCGATGGCCGAGTGGCAAAAGCAGTTTGACGTCAACGTGTTCGCACCCATGGCCTTGATCCAGTCCGTGCTGGCGGGCATGGTCCATCGCCACGCTGGGCGCATCGTCAACATCAGCAGCGTGTCCGGCGTCATGCCCACACCGTTTGCGGGAGCCTACTGCGCCAGCAAAGCCGCACTCAACGCGATGTCAGACGCGCTGCGCATGGAGCTGGCGCCACTGGGCATCCAAGTCACCACCGTTCAACCCGGCGGCATCGCGTCTGGCTTTGGTGATGCTGCGGGCAACACCGTGGTGCTGCAAGCCGGATCACCGTACGAGCCCATCCGATCAGCCATCATGGGCCGCGCCAGCGAAAGCCAACAAAACGCGACACCCGCCTTGGTATTTGCCAACGAGATGGTGACCGCCGTCATGCGCCCCGGCTGCCCGCCCGTGCTCCGCATTGGCGAGAAAAGCAGCCTGCTGCCTGCGCTCAAGCAATGGTTGCCAGAGCGCCTGCTAGACAAGGTGCTGAGCAAGAAGTTTGGGTTGAACCAGCTGAAGCGGGATTAAGTGGATGAGGCGCTTGAGCCGCATTTCACAAAATACACCTCATAACTTGAGCCGCATTATCTACAATGCAGCTCATGCCCAAGCAAACCCCGTCAACCACACCACGCTACATCTGGCAGCACAGCGCATGGCCCAAGCTGACGTTTGACCACTCGGCGCTGGCTGCTGCCCTGGACCAAGCCCGGCTTGAGCAAGGCAAATTACTGGGCTTGCTAGATGCGATTGGACTGGACCAAGCCCAAGAGGTAGGGCGCGAACTGTGGGTGCAAGAAGCACTGGCCACTGCCGCCATTGAGGGGGCGCAACTCAACCTAGAGTCCGTACGCTCGTCGGTTGCGCACCGCCTAGGCTTGATCGACGCATCGTGCCATGACCGTCATGTAGATGGGTTGGTGCAGGTGATGCAAGATGCACTTACGAACCACCACCATGCACTGGATCTGGACCGCCTGTGCCGCTGGCAGTCGGCGCTGTTTCCCGGCGGCACCTCGGGCTTGGCGCGCATTGCCGTTGGACGCTTGCGTAACCATGATGACGCCATGCAAATCGTCAGCGGGGCACTGGGTCGCGAGGTGGTGCACTACATGGCCCCACCATCCCGTCAGGTCCCTGCAGAGATGCAACAACTTCTGGCTTGGTTTGAGGCCACACGACCTGGGTCAATCGCCACGACAGCCCCGGCCTTGCATGGCATTGCACGGGCCGCGCTTGTGCACGTGTGGTTTGAGTCCATTCACCCCTTTGAAGATGGCAACGGTCGCCTAGGGCGTGCCTTGGTAGACATGGCCTTGGCGCAAGACCTGCAGCAGCGCGCCCCCAGCGCCAACCCGACCTTGGTGCGCGTATTCGGCATGGCCACCCAGATGCTTAAAACCCGCAAGGCCTATTACGATGGACTCAACCATGCACAGTGCTTGAACGGGATAAGGCCAGATGCCACGTCGATTGACGTGACCCCTTGGGTGCAGTGGTTTGTGCAAGCGTTCACACAAGGTTGCGAGGCATGCCAGGCGGTGGTGCGGCATGCGACAGACAAGGCGGCCTTTCGCCTGCAAGCGGCGCAACACCCCATCAATCCACGGCAACACAAGGTGCTGGCACGCTTGCTTCACGCTGGCCACACGGGGATGGGCGGCGGCTTCTTGGGTGGCATGACCAACGACAAATACGCCAAGATCACCGGCGCATCCAAGGCCACGGCCACCCGGGATTTGACTGACTTGCTACGCAAAGGCCTGCTGCACGTCACGGGGGTGGGCAAAGCCACACGCTACGCCGTGAACGTACCGGGCTGGACGCAACCCGACTGATGCAAAACCCATCATGCGAACGCCACAGATGTAGACAGACTTTCAGCGGACGGGTAAATCGATGCAGCGCGCCACACGGGTCGGTTGGCTTGGTACCGGCTTTGTGCTTATCAAAACGCACGTCCTGGGCCAAACAGGGACTCAGCGTTTGAGAACCAATACCTGAACTGCAGCGAAAAACTTTTCAGATTGCTCCAAGGCCCATGCCGCGTTTGCTCGAGTCACAACGCAAACCCTTCACGGGCGATGTTTTCTAACAGCCGCGGGTTGCTGTATGCCTCAGGGTGCGCCCATTCACCTTCCCAAATCGGAAGCGGTTGGATGCGGATGCCGGAGTCAAGCAACACGTCATAAGCCACATCGTCCAACGCCAGCTTGGTAGCCACAAAGTCACCTGGCGTGCCGTTGAGTAACACCGCCACGTCGGTGTCGCTCCCTGCACGGGCATTGCCACGTGCTTGACTGCCGAACAACATGGCACCACGCATGGGCCACACGGCAGCCACCCGATGCGCGAAGTCGCGGGCGGCGCTGAGTACGGCAGCGGATTGAACCGATTTGGTGGGCATAGACTACAGTTTAACCGCCATGGTTTGATTGACAAAATCTGGCATGGGTTGAGCCCCCCCCCCCACCCCCTTGAAGATGGCCACGGGGGTGGGCAAAGCCACACGCCACACAAATTCATCAATAACATCCTGCCTGCACGATGCCGATGCAAAACCCATCATGCGAACGCCACAGATGTAGACAGGCTTCCAGCGACGGGTAAATCGATGCAGCGCGCCACACGGGTCTGTACGCCGACCTGTGGCACATGCAACAAAACAGCAACCCGCTGGAAGGTCAACAATGCGCAGCAACACCAACACATGCAACCCCTTGCGTAACCTGCTGTGCCACTAACAAGCCGTCACCCTGAGCGCCCAGTTGCATGCACGGTGCCAGCCAAAGTGACCACCATCACCTCAGATGCGGTAAAGCAAGAGGCTAAACCGGCCCAGCAAGACAAAGAAGGCAAACATATCCGCCTGATGCCGGGCATGAATGTGACGGCTGAGATTAAAACGGGCAAACGCAGGGTGATTGAATATCTGCTGAGCCCGGTTCAGACTTATGCCAAGGAAAGTTTGAGGGAAAGATGAATCGCACTTCAGCAAAAATCAAAGCACCCAATCCCGCCCTAGCAGGAAGCCCACCATGCTTGAACTAACCTGGATTCCCTCCGCCATACGCGCAGCAAGCTGGATATACCTGGCGCTTGCGTTGCTCACCTTGTGGTTCGCATGGTGGAAACCTAGCACCATGCTCCGCAAGGCGTTTTGGTTTGGCCTCACCTTGGCGCTGGTCGGCGTGCTGCCGCTCAAGGTGTTGTATGAAATCAAGCAGTCAGAGGAGCAGGCGCTGCGGGAACGGCAGGAAGCCAAAGCCGAACTGGCCCCTGGAGCGGCCTTGCTCAAGAAACGCTGCCAAAGTGCAGGCGAAAAAATCTACCGCACCGTAGACAAAGTGGATGGCGTGGTCTGGCTGAAATGGCGCGAGCGGGGCGCGCCCAACAATGGTGACCAGTACAAGCTGGACGATCCTTATGGGCGCGAGTGTGACGGCGAAAGCTGTATTTATAGGTTGATGCGCGTGACAGAAGGCTAGGCATACAACCCAGTGGATGCGGCTCAGCACCAGACTGGATACCGCTACGTTGAATCGCGCGATCCATCCAACGGTGTTTTGTATCGCTACACCTACGGGCTCGAGTTGCGGCCTATCTGGACGCCAGAGGCGATTGCACGCCAAAAGGCCCTCGATGGCAAAGGCATTGGCCCGGGCGACTACACGCCAACGGTTCGCAAGCAAGAGATAACACAGCTCACCGCGCGCTACGGCATTTCCTGGGAAGACCTGTCCACGAAGGAAGACCGAGACCACTGGATTGCCGGTGGCGCGCTTCGCATCATCGATCTCCAAACGAACGAAGTGATTGCAGAGCGCGTCGGCTACATGATCGATACGGGCCAAGGGCACGGGACAAATTTCCGGTCGCCTTGGAACGACGCGCGCAGCCATGCCTGCCCCGCGCCCGAGTTGACACCTGACCGGAATCCGTACGTTCTGTATCGCACCCGCAACTTCGCTTTAAGCATTTTGAAACCACCCCTGGATGAATGACATGACCACGAACAACGTTGCCACGTACCTTGCTTTTGCGAACCTTCAAATGGCTGCAGAAGCCGATTTGCAAAACCTTATTGGGGCTGATGCAAAGGGCCCGCACTCACTTCATGTGCAAGGTGTCTTATGACGTCTACCGCAAGGTGTTGCAGATATCTGCCGCGCACGTGTACCTGACGTACTCCCCCACGTTGGGGATGCCCTAGAAATGGACTCACTGCTAGAGTCCTTTATGGACGATTCCGCCATAGCCTGCGCAACGCCCAATGTCAAACATGATCAAACAATCAAAAAGGGAGAATTTCAAAATGAACATGAATCCATACCGGTTACTCACATTCATTGCCGCAGTGGTGCTCAGTACGGCAGCTTCGGCAGCAACGCAATACACAGCCACCCCACTGGGTCTGCTGCCCGGCGGCCATTTTCTGGATGCCAGCGCGATCAATGACTCAGGCGAGGTCACGGGATACGGCTACAGCGACGGCACCAATCTCGGTTTTTTCTGGCAACAAGGCCAACTCAGCAGCCTAGGTACGCTGCCTGGCAGCACCACAAGCGGGGGCTATGACATCAACAATGCTGGCACGATCGCAGGCTCGTCTGGTAGCGATGCCTTTATCTGGCAAAACGGCCAGATGTCCATGCTGCCTCGTGCAACAGGCGCCAGCTGGGCAAACGCCAATGCAATCAACGCAAGTGGCCAAGTGGCAGGGTCATCTGGTACCCCACCAACCAGTTCAGCTGCGGTCTGGACCAACGGTCAAATAGCTTTGCTACCCGGATTGGTTGGGCAACCCCATAGCGTGGCAACCGGCATCAACGCCAACGGCGTCATCGTTGGCATCAGCTATTCGGAGAGCTACAACGCCAGCGCCGTCACTTGGCAGAACGGGCAAGCCGTGCAACTGAGCAGCGGCCCCTTCAGCCACGCAGGCGCTACCGACATCAACAACGGCGGGGCCATAGCAGGCTTTGTGGACGTTGGAGGCAACCGCAGTCAAGCCGCCCGGTGGGACAACGGACAAATCACGCTACTGGACAACTTGGCAGGCATCCAAGATGCAAGAGCCTATGCCATCAACAACGATGGCGTGGTCGTGGGCTCATCATTTGGCAGTGGCACCAGCGTGGCTACCATCTGGGAAGGCTCAAACGCACAGTCCCTACAAGGTTTGCTGGTTAATGGTGAGGGATGGGAACTCAGGCAAGCACAGGACATCAATGCTTCTGGTCAAATTGTGGGCTGGGGCAGCCTCAATGGGCAGGCCCAGTCATTCGTACTGACGCCCGTACCAGAGGGTGCAAGCGCGGCCTATATGCTGGTCGGTTTGATGGGTTTGGCAGCAGCACGTCGTCGCAAAGAACAATCGGCCAAAGACTGCTGAAATTGTGGCCTGCCCCCCCCTAAAACACGGCGGGGGGCTTACCAACAAGGGGTGATTGGTCATGATGAAGTTTGGATACGCCATCGTCTACGTGGCCGATGTGGCTGCTTCATTGAGCTTCTTCGAGCAGGCCTTCGGCTTCGAGCGCCGTTTCCTGCATGAATCGGGCACCTATGGTGAGCTGCAAACCGGCGAGACCACGGTCTCGTTTGCCGCACATGAATTGGGCGACCTGAACTTCCCCGGTGGCCACGTGCGTGCCGACAAAGCGCCCAAGCCCTTGGGCATTGAATTGGCCTTCGTGACCGACGACGTGGCATTGGCACATGCACGCGCACTCGCGGCAGGGGCCACAGAGCTCGCTGCACCTGTAGCCAAACCATGGGGTCAGATCGTGTCCTACGTGCGCTGCCCTGATGGCACCTTGATTGAACTGTGCACCCCCGTTGGATGAACGAGGGCGTAAAAAAACCGGGCACGGGCCCGGTTTGGATGTGCGCATGATCCGAGTGGATCAATCAGCCATCACTCAATGGCCTTGACCATGTCTTCAACGACCTTCTTGGCATCGCCAAAGACCATCATGGTCTTGTCCATGTAGAACAGGTCGTTGTCCAAGCCCGCGTAGCCTGAGGCCATTGAGCGCTTGTTCACGATCACGGTCTTGGCCTTGTAGGCTTCCAAGATAGGCATGCCGTAGATGGCGCTGCCCTTGACGTGTGCAGCAGGGTTCACCACGTCGTTGGCGCCCAGCACAATGGCCACATCAACTTGGCCAAATTCGCCGTTGATGTCTTCCATCTCAAACACCTGGTCGTAAGGCACTTCGGCCTCGGCCAGCAGCACGTTCATGTGACCGGGCATGCGACCTGCCACCGGGTGGATGGCGTACTTGACGGTGATGCCTTTTTCGGTCAGCTTGGCAGCCAACTCTTTCACGGCATGCTGGGCACGGGCCACAGCCAAGCCGTAGCCGGGCACGATGACCACGGTCTCTGCGTTGCCCAGCACAAAGGCTGCGTCAACGGCTGAGCCGCTTTTGACGGGGCGTTGCTCTTTGGCGCCCGCAGCAGGTGCCGCACCGGCCTCGCCACCAAAGCCACCCAAGATCACGTTGAAGAACGAGCGGTTCATCGCCTTGCACATGATGTAGCTCAGGATCGCGCCTGATGAGCCCACCAACGAGCCCGCAATGATCAGCATCGAGTTGTTCAGCGAGAAGCCGATACCGGCCGCAGCCCAGCCCGAGTAGCTGTTGAGCATCGACACCACGACGGGCATGTCAGCGCCGCCAATGGGGATGATGATCAGCACGCCCAAGACAAAGCTCAGGGCCAGCATGGCAAAGAAGGCGTCCATGCTTTGGGTGGCCATGAACACGCCGCCCAAGCCCAATGTTGCCAGGCCCAAGGCCAGGTTCAGCATGTGCTGGCCAGCGAAGTTCACAGGCGCGCCTTGGAACAGGCGGAACTTGTACTTGCCGCTCAGCTTGCCGAAGGCAATGACCGAACCCGAGAAGGTGATGGCACCAATGGCCGCGCCCAAGAACAGCTCCAAGCGGTTGCCCACGGGGATCAGAGCCAAGGCGTCGCCCACAGGCTTGGCCACGATCTGGAAGGCGTAGGGCTCAGCCACCACGGCCACGGCGATGAACACCGCCGCCAAGCCGATCATGCTGTGCATGAAAGCGACCAGCTCAGGCATCTTGGTCATCTCGACGCGCTTGGCCATGATGGAGCCGGCAGCGCCGCCCACAACCAAAGCACCCAAGACGTAGCCCAGGCCTGAATTGAAGTCCACGCCCAGCGCGGCGGCTTGGCCATGAATCAAGCCCACAGTGGCAACCAGCGCCACGGCCATGCCGACCATGCCAAAGAAGTTGCCACGGATAGACGTGGTCGGGTGGCTCAAACCTTTGAGCGCCTGGATGAAGCACACCGAGGCGAACAGGTAGAGCAAGGTGATCAGGTTGATGCTCATTTACTTGGCCCCTGCTTTCTTGTCTTTCTTGCGGAACATCTCCAGCATGCGCCGGGTGACCAAAAAGCCACCGAACACATTGACCGCAGCCAATGCCACGGCCAGCACGCCCATGGTTTTGCCCAATGGGGTGACGGTCAGCGCAGCGGCCAACATGGCGCCCACGATCACGATGGCTGACACGGCGTTGGTCACGGCCATCAAGGGGGTATGCAGAGCGGGGGTCACGGTCCAGACCACGTGATAGCCAACATAGATGGCCAGCACAAAGATGGTCAGATTCATCACGACATGGTCGACTTGAGCTATGGCTTCCATCGTTGTCTCCTGAAAAAGATTGGGATTAATCGAACTTGCGGATTTCTTTGATGGCATTGCCCTCATCGAGCAAAACCACCTTCGGCTTGTAGCTGCCGACCTCGGCATCGGTCATCGGGGCGTAGGTGCAGATGATCAGCAGGTCGCCGACGTGGGCCTTGCGGGCCGCCGCACCGTTGAGCGAGATGACACCTGAGCCACGGGGGGCTTTGATGACATAGGTCGAGAAGCGCTCGCCGTTGTTGATGTTGTAGAGCTCAATGTATTCGAACTCTTTCATGTCGGCTGCATCGAGCAGGTCGGCATCGATGCCGCATGAACCTTCGTAGTTCAGGTCGGCTTCGGTGACGGTGGCACGGTGCAGCTTGGCACGCAGCATGACGCGTTGCATGGCTTTGACTCCTTCAGTCGATTGATCAGGCGCGCAACAGTTGGCCGTCGCGGCTAACCATGCAGGCTTTGACGATGTCGTCTTCCAGATCAACGTGGAACTGGCCGTCTTTGTTGATGACCAGCTTCAAGAAGTCGATCACGTTGCGTGCATACAAGGCAGACGCATCAGCGGCCACCAAGGCAGGCAGATTGGTCTCACCGACCAGCGTGACGCCATGCTTGACCACGGTTTGATTGGCTTCGGTCAGGGGGCAATTGCCGCCTTGTGCCGCCGCCAAGTCCACGATGACGGAGCCGGGCTTCATGGCCTTGACCATGTCTTCGGTGACCAGCACGGGGGCTGCGCGACCGGGGATCAGGGCCGTGGTGATGACGATGTCGGCATTGGCCACGCGCTTGGCGACTTCCGCCTTTTGGCGATCAAGCCAAGACTGCGGCATGGCGCGGGCGTAACCACCCACGCCTTCAGCGGCTTCTTTTTCTTCAGCGGTCTCGTAGGGGACGTCGATGAACTTGGCGCCCAGGGACTCGACTTGCTCCTTCACGGAGGGCCGCACGTCCGAGGCTTCAATCACAGCGCCCAAACGCTTGGCCGTGGCGATGGCTTGCAAGCCTGCCACGCCCACACCCAAGATCACCACGCGGGCGGCCTTGACGGTGCCTGCAGCGGTCATCAGCATCGGGAAGATGCGCTGGTATTTGTCGGCGGCGATCATGACGGCCTTGTAGCCCGCCAAATTGGCCTGCGAGGACAGCACGTCCATGCTTTGCGCACGGGTGGTGCGCGGCGCGGCTTCCAGCGCAAAGGCCGTCAGCTTGGCATCGGTCATGGCTTGCAAACCGGCTTTGTCAAACGGGTTGAGCATGCCGACCAGCACGGTGCCGGGTTTGCACAGGCTTAACTCGTCGCCAACAGGCGGGCGAACTTTGAGCACCATCTCGGCGCCAAAGGCGCCTGCGGCATCGGTGATCTCTGCGCCAGCGGCCACAAAGGCCTCGTCTGTGACGCTGGCAGCGATGCCGGCGCCCGACTGAACACGCAGAGTGTGCCCTTGAGCCTTCAATTTTTTGATGGTCTCGGGGGTCACGGCCACGCGGGTTTCGCCGACGGTGGTCTCCATGGGTATGCCAATGAGCATACGGTCTCCTACAGGTGGGTGGTGCCGTCCTCCGCAAGGCGAACGGGGCTCAAAATTTTATTAACCTGCCAGCATACACAAAAATCCCGCATTTCCTAGGGTTTTAGCCCCCCACCCTTGCGCAATTGTTCATGCGCGAGTCACAACATGAGCGGATAATCCTGCGCTCATGAAGCCCGCCGATACCCTGCCTCACCACGCCCCTCCCTCGCGCTGGAAACCCAACGTCACCGTGGCCGCTGTCATTGAGCGCGACGGGCGATTTCTGCTGGTGGAGGAGCAAACCTCAGATGGTCTGCTGCTCAATAATCCAGCAGGCCACCTCGACCCCTGCGAGTCACCAACGCAAGGCGTTATACGAGAGACGCTAGAGGAAACCGCCTGCCAATTCACCCCTGAGGGCTTTTTGGGGCTGTACATGTCGCGGTTTCGGCGCACCCGCACGGGTGAGGACATCACCTATGTGCGCATGGCCTTTTTTGGCTCGGTCAGCGAGGCCGATCCGGACATGCGTCTAGACGAGGGCATCGTTCGCACCTTGTGGATGACGGCCGATGAGATCCGCGCCTGCCCTGAGCGCCACCGCAGCCCACTGGTGATGGCCTGCATCGACAGCTATCTGGCGGGCGAGCGCTACCCCTTGTCGCTCTTGACTGTGCACAACAGCGTCTTCATGACGCCAGAGGCACCCATCCGCGCAGCATGACCAAGGCGCAGCGTGTGGTTGTGGGCCTGAGCGGCGGCGTGGATTCGGCCGTCACGGCTTGGCTGCTCAAACAGCAAGGCCACGAGGTCATCGGCATCTTCATGAAGAACTGGGAAGATGACGATGACAGCGAATACTGCTCGTCACGGCAAGACTTCTTGGATGCGGCCTCGGTGGCCGATGTGATCGGCATCGAGATCGAGCACGTGAACTTCGCGTCGGATTACAAAGACCGCGTCTTTGCCGAGTTTTTGCGCGAGTACCAAGCGGGGCGCACGCCCAACCCAGACGTTTTATGCAACGCCGAGATCAAGTTCAAAGCCTTTTTAGACCACGCCATGCGCTTGGGCGCCCAAAAAATCGCCACAGGTCATTACGCCCGCGTGCGTGAGGTGGCCGATGCAGGCTTTGCCGGTGGACAACGCTTTGAGTTGCTAAAGGGGCTGGACCCGCTGAAGGATCAGAGCTACTTCTTGCACAGGCTGAATCAGGCGCAATTGAGCAAGACCTTGTTCCCCGTGGGCGAGCTGCCCAAGACGGAGGTGCGCCGCATCGCCGCCGAGATCAAGCTGCCCAACGCCAAGAAAAAGGATTCGACCGGGATTTGCTTCATTGGCGAACGCCCGTTCCGCGAATTCCTCAACGGCTACTTGTCCAATCAGCCTGGCCCGATCAAAGATGACCGTGGCCGCAAACTGGGCGAGCACGTGGGCCTGAGTTTTTACACGCTGGGCCAGCGCAAAGGCATCGGCATCGGTGGGGTGAAAGAGAAAAACGCACCCCGTGGTGGTGGCGAGCACAACCCATGGTTTGTGGCACGCAAGGACATGGCCACCAACACGCTGTATGTGGTGCAAGGCCATGATCACCCTTGGTTGCAGCAACACAGCTTGGTGGCCAATGACCTGAGCTGGGTCGATGGCCAAGGCCCGCTTGCCGGTGCACCAGACATGGCCGCCAAAAGCCGCTATCGCCAAGCCGATGCGCCCTGCACGATAGAGGCCAGCAGCGCAGCGCAAATCAGCCTGCGCTTCCCCGATGCGCAATGGGCCGTGACGCCCGGTCAATCGGCTGTGCTGTATCACGGCGATATTTGCTTGGGCGGCGGTGTGATCAGCAGCGCAGCATGAGCGCGTCTGCCACTGCCACCGACATCCCCATCGTCATCTTGGACACCAACGCCTTGCTGGACTGGCGGGTGTTCAAAGACCCGTCGGCGCACCCCTTGGCCCAAGCCTTGGCAGAGGGCAAGTTGCGTTGGCTGGCCTGCCCATCCATGGAGCAAGAGTGGCACCAGGTGTGGCCCCGCAGCGTCTTCAAGCGCTGGGCACCTGACCCGATGCTGACGCTGACCGTGTTCCAGCACGCCACCTTTGTCGACGAGCCACCGCGTTGCCCGCTGGTCTGCAAAGACCCCGATGACCAGGTCTTCATTGACTTGGCCCTGCATGTCAAAGCGACGTGGTTGTTCAGCAAGGACGCCGCTTTGCTCAAGCTGGCCAAGCGGGCCAAACAACAAGGCGTGCAGGTGATGAGCCTGCAAACTTGGACGGGCATGCCAATCACCGTATGATGGCCGCCATCATGCTAAAACGCCGCCAATGGTTGGGCCTGAGCGCCTGCCTCACCACAAGTATCCTGCTGGTCTCGTGTGCGAGCTTGCTGGGCCCGCGCACGATTAACATCTCGCGCGAGGAGATGCTGAGCAAACTGGGACAGAAGTTCCCGGCCACCAAACGGGTATTGGGCCTATTGGATGTGGAAGCCGCTGCGCCTGAGTTGACGCTGCTACCCGAGCGCAACCGCGTGGTCGCCAAGGTCACCATGACGGCACGGGAGTTGATGTTCAACGAGGGCTACAAAGGTCATGTGACCCTGAGCTTTGGCTTGCGCTATGAGCCCAAAGACCTGAGCATCCGACTCAAAGACCCAAAGGTTGAGCAAGTGGTGGTGGACGGCTTGCCCGCGATCTACCAACGGGCCTTGAGCAACATGGGCGCGCGCTTTGTCGAGGACAGCTTGCAAGACCTCACCGTGCACCAGTTCAAGCCCGAGGATCTGCGCAACGCCGATCGCATGGGCTACCAAGTCGGTGAGATCACGGTCAGCGCCACCGGCTTGGCCGTGCACCTGACGCCCAAGCCGTGAGCCGTGAGCCGTGAGCCGTGATTACAAGCCACGCGCCAGGATGTCTTGCTTGATCGCCTGCATGGCTTGCTCATAGCTGACTGTGGGGTGCCAGCCTAGTGCCCGTGCTTTGTCGTTCGGGAAGCGGTTGTCCCACGCCACCAAGTTGAGTGCTTCACGCGTCACCGGTGGGCGGCTGCGTGGCATGAAGCGCCTGAATAGGGGCTCGGCCACGCGTGCACCCAGATAGGCCAGCACACGAGGGATCGACTTGGGTGCGGGTGCGCCCATCAGTGCGGCCAGATCAGTGAAGTAGCGCTGCCATGTGATGGGCAAGCCATCGTTGACGTTGTAGGCTTGGCCATAGGCTTGGGGCGTACGCGCAGCCAGCAACAAAAACGCGGCCACGTTATCGACGAGAGCCAAACCCGCATTGCCCCGCCCGCCGCCTATCAACGCAGGCAAGCCTTGTCGCAAAGCATGGGCCGCGTCCAGCAACCACGGGCCAGAGCCGGGGCCGATGATGTTGGCAGGGCGCACCACACACACCTTGCCGCCCTCGGCTTTGAATTGCCACGCCAAGCGCTCTTGACCTTGTTTGGCCGCACCATAAGGCCCTTGTGGCACGCCAAGTGCCGTGTCCTCTGCGCAGATGCCGCGCTGGATGGCGTCGCCATACGCGCAGATGCTGGTGGTCAAGATGACGGCCGCACCTTGTTTCAAGGCGACCTTGAGTACGTTGGCTGTGCCGCCCACGGTCACACGCTCGTGCTGTGCGTAGGTGCCGCTGTCACCCACCATCGCGGCCAGGTGGAAGATGTGCCCACAGCCCTGAGCCGCCTTGGCCACATCGTCCAAGCAGGTCACATCACCCCGGACCACGTGGACACGTGTGCCCCACGTTGCGGGCACGGCCTCATGCGGCAAGGCCAACACCGTGACTTTGCAGTGGTCATCGCCCAACAACAACTTGATCAGCGCTTGGCCTAAAAACCCGCCACCGCCTGTCACCAAAACAGCATTCAATGTGGGCGTCATGCTGCTTGCTCTCTGGGTGTTTGTGAATGAAGCTGGACGGATCCGAACTGTGCCTCGCCAAACAAATGGCTACTCACATCGCCCGGGAAAAGCCAGAACGGTGTGCGCTCACTGGATGTGGCGCAGTTGGGATAATCGGGGTTAGCTGAGGGGCCAGCCAGTGTTTTCTCCAGCACCATGGAGATGTACTGGTCATTGCTGCCCTCTAGGGTGTTGCCATTGAGGATGACCTCCACGCCCGTGCGCAAGGCATGTCGGCGGACAGCATTGATGCGCGAGTTTTGAGGCGCATACGCATCCACGCCTACACCGTTCTCGCTGGTGACTCGGATGCCATCGGGCACCCGTGCCGCCATAGAGTGATTGCCTTCTGTGTGCCCAGGTGTGTGGATGAGGGCCAAGCCGGGCCCCAGGCTCAGGCTGCCGTCAAAGGTCAGCACACGGTCATCGGGGATGCCATGGATGCCGTTCGGGCAATACCAATCGGCCTGAATGGGCAGCAAGGCCTGTGTCGAGGCCCATTCTTGGCTGTGCACCAAGAGCTTGGCGCGAGGGAAGTAACCGGGCCTGTCGTGCGACCCCAACCACGCCCGCACATCTTGGGTGTGCAGGTGGTCGTAGCTGATGTAGTCCACTTGATCTGGGGTGATACCGCACTGCGCCAAAGCGCTTTGTACGGTGTTGTACTGCGGCGCAAAGAGGCGATCAAAGCTGTCGGGTACGCTCTGCGCCAAACTCTTGAAGAACGGCGTTTCGCGGTTTGCGGTGTGATCGGTGGGTGACAACAACAAGGTGCGTACAGCCCCATCATGGTCGCGGTATTGAACAACAAACAAACGGTTGAGCAAGTGCACCAGCGGGAACTTGAACCCCTTGTGCGCGAACACGCCCGAGAAAGCGTAGTACGTTGGGTAGGGCGCCCTGATGAGGTTAAAGCTGCGGTAGAACAGCACCTCGGGTTCAGCCATCATGCGTTCGCGTAGCGCCTTGGCCTGCAGACGCACGGCATCCAGCCGCACCTGTGGGCTGACGGATTGACGTGCATGATCAAAATCGGTCAAGGCTCTCATGCCAGTAGGTGGACGCGTCATTCAGTGTCCCGACATGCGGGCCGTGACAAAACGGTTGATGAAATCAGGCGAGTATTTGGACAGCACGTAAAACAGCTTGGTCTGCCAACCCACCGGAGAGTGAACGGGCAAGCTGGAGGGCTTGCCTTGCGAGAGCGCCCAGACCGTGGCCGCGACATCATCGGCACTGAGGCGCACGCCCAAGGCCTGCACGGTTTTCATCTTGCTGACGTCATCCCTGACCATGGCGGTGTTGACAAACAAGGGGAGCGCATCGACCACGCGGATGCCATGGCGCTGCCACTCAATGTCCAGCGCCTCGGTCAGGCTGCGCACAGCCGCTTTGGTGGCCGAGTAAGTGCTGAGCATGGGCTGGCCATACAAGGCAGAGGCCGAACACATGTTGACCACCCGTGCGCCCTCAGTACGCTTGAGGTAGCCCAAAGCCCCGTAGCAGCCATTGACGACGCCTTTGAGATTGATGTCGATCAGGCGATGGTGACGCGCCAGCTCAGCCTCTTCAAAATAGCTGGTGACAGACACGCCCGCATTGTTGAAAAGCAGATCAAATCGTTGCCCTGCTGCCAACCAAAAGGCTTCGAGCTGCGGCGCCCAATCTGCCGCACACGAGACATCCAAACGGCCAGCATGACAACGGTCAGCGCCCAGTTGCATGCGCAGTGCTTGCACGGCGGCCTCGTCCACGTCATACAGGCCCACAAACCAGCCCGCTTTGACAAACCGCTCGGCCACAGCGCGGCCAATGCCCGCTGCCGCGCCGGTGATGAAGATGCTTTGACGAGCGTGGCTCTGCATGACGTACTCCTGAACAATGGGGGTGAGCATAGTAAAACGAGGGTGCACCCGTCTTGACTAAATCGCATAGAAATTTGACAATTTCATCCATGCCAACTTTACCTCCCTACCCCCTGCCTGCAAGGCTGTATCAACGCGATGTGGTGCAGGGCATGGTGCCGCTCACCATGGTGCGTGTATTGCGCCTGTATTTGCAAGCGCAGGGTGTCGATCCGCAGGAGGTGCTGCCGAAAGGCCTGCAACTGGACGACGCCAACAAGTTGGGGCGATTCTCAGCTGAGGCCTACTGCCAGCTGCTGATCAAGGCTGCAGAGCGCCTGCAAGACCCGCTGCTGGGGCTGCATCTGGGCCAGACCATTGAACCGACCCACCTTGGTGCCTTGGGCTATGTGATGCTGGCCTGCGAGAACCTGGGTGCCGCGTTGATGCGCATCCAGCGGTACCACCGGTTGTTGCATGACATCAACCCGATCGCACACCAGCTTGGCGGTGACACCCTTGAGCTGCAATGGGGTGTGGCACACGGCAAGCCCGGCGCCTTGTTTGATGAGGCTGGGTTGACGGGCATTGTGCAGTTTGGTCGCAGCCTGTCTGGTCATAAGCTGCCCTTGCATCAGGTTGATTTTGTGAACCCGGCCCCAGCTGACAAACGCCCGTACACGGCGTACTTCGGGTGCCCCGTGCGCTTTGATCAACCTATGACGAGGCTGGTGATCCCCCTTAGCAGCTTGGCCGCACCGCTGAGGCAATCTGATCCCACGCTGCTCAAGTTGATGGAGGCACAAGTGGATGCGGCCATGGCACAGCTGCCGCAAGCAGGGGACTTGGCCGAGATGACCCAGCGTGTGATCGCCCACTTGGCGCCACATGGCATGCCCGAGCTCGAACAAGTGGCCAATGAGTTGCGCCTGTCGCCGCGTGTGTTCTACCGGAGGCTGGCCGAGCAGGGCTTGAGCTTTCGGGATCTGCGCGAAGCCGCACTGCAACAGGTGGGCGAGCTACACCTGCGTGACCCGCGCCTGACCTTGGCCGAGGTTGGCGCGCTGCTGGGCTACTCAGAGCAAAGCGCGTTTTCACGCGCGTTCAAGCGCTGGACGGGTATGTCGCCGCACCAGTGGCGACAACGCGCACTCACACCTTAATTTTGCGGCCACAGATCGCAATGGTGATCGCGCTGGAACAGGCCAATGTCTTGTACCTTGTACTGACCAGATTGCAATACCAATGAACGGCCACCATTGGCCTGGAAACGTGGCCATGGCGCAAGCCCAGCCACGTTGGGATCGCCCTGGTATGCGAATCTGGCCCAATATTTGGTCACATCGCCCGCCAACTTCTGCTGGGCAGCCGTCAAGGGCAAATCCAACATGCTGAATGGCAACTTAGCCTGGAACAAATAACGCAGATCTGCGCCGTGGAAGGCCCCTAATGGCATGTAGGGATCGATGATGCCGGGCGTACGTGGCTCTGAAAACTCGTAGTGATAGGTGGGCACATGACGCGCAAGGTCTTGCGCGTCAGCCATGACAGGGCATGAGTAAATCGAATCGGTATACATGGCCGCCAGCGCCTTATCCAAGGAGCCATGACGCCACCAGCTGTACGCGTCAAAGAGCTTGCTTCGCATCAAGGCATCAGAACCCGCCTCTTTGACAAGGACATCGGCCAGCTCGAAAGGCCTGACAGGTAACAAATGCGGCAGATGGTACTCAGCGGCCACAAAAAGGCGCCCCTCATCGCGCATGCTACCTAGCAATACAGGCACTCGATTGAACTGGCCTTGCCTAAGCTGCTCGGTAGCGCGACCGACGATGGAAACACCATCTTGCACCGGTGACCAAATGAAGCCCTTGGTCATGAAGTCAGTTGTCGTGTTTGAGGCTCGTAATACATCATCGGCAGACTTGCTACGCATGCAACTGAGTTGATCTGCACCAGATGCACAGCCCAGGCGCCCACCCAAATCCAAAGATGATGCGGTGAGCTGTTCAGCCGACGGCTTTGTCAGCGCGCCAGTAGACTTTGGCTCGTTCAATGCACATGCCCCACTTTGTGAGATGGCCTTGTGAAACAAGCCAGCCGAGTAGGGCGAAACCAAGTGCATGCATACGCTTGCCGCACCTGCAGACTCACCAAAAATCGTGACATTGCCAGCATCACCGCCGAACGCGCCCACTTGCGACTTCACCCACCTCAAAGCGGCTTGCTGGTCCAGCAAACCCAGATTGGCCGCCACACCCTGCGACACGCCATCCGGATGACGGAAGAAGCCAAATGCGCCCAGCCGATAGTTGAGAGACACCACAATCACCCGCCCATCACGGGCGAGGTTGGCCATCTCAAAATCCGAGGCAGAGCCCGTAACAAAGCCGCCACCATGAATCCACACCATGACGGGCAATTTGCTTGTGCCGATGTCCTCAGGCGCGAACACATTCACATATAGGCAGTCCTCGTTGATGTTCGCATTTGAACTTGACAACGAAGCCGGCTGCATACAGGCACTCCCTGCCTGATCACCGCGGCGCACCCCCGACCACGGCCGCGGTGCTTGTGGGATCTGCCAGCGCAAGTCGCCAACAGGTGCTGCGGCATAAGGGATGCCGAGATAAGCCCTGACACCGCTGTAAGACTTGCCGCTGACCGCGCCAAAAGACGTCTGAGCAACAGGCGGAGATGCGGGTGCGGGTGCGGGCGCGCAAGCCGACAACCAGCAACCCAGAGCAGTCAATATCGTGAGCATGAAATCCCTGTCCGTTTCGTATATGCAGGCACAACAACAAACATGGACTATCGCCAGTAGCTCGCAGGTGAGGCCAAGTAAGCATCCCAAACCGGTCGGCTCAGGCGCACCCGGATCGCGACCAGTTTGCTTGCCCCAACTGATGACGCTGAAGGCGGTATGACCAACCGAAGATCATTGCCAACTTGAGACCAACGCAGACCGTCCGTGCGCCCAAGCATGGCAACGGCTGCAGTGGCAGGTACCGAGACATCAACCTGTATACCCGGCAGGGTCAGCACCTTCTCTCCAGCATCAGCGCGGTCCACGAACACGTAGAGATGACCGTCACGGTCGGTCGTGTAGGTGAGCTTGTCTCCTTGCCTAGACACGTTGCTGGCCTCGCGCCAAGGCCTCGTGCCGTAGATGCCGCCACCATTGACTTTGAGCCATTCGCCCAACTCGCGGATCGGGGTGGCCTGTTCCTCAGGGATGCTGCCATCAGGTCGCGGCCCGATGTTGAGCAACAAGTTGCCGTTTTTGCTGACCACATCAACCAAGAAATGAACCAAAGCGTCTCCGCTGAGAAAGTCCACATCATTGGCCGTGTAGGCAAAGCTGCGGCCCACGCCGCGCGTGTTCTCAAAGTAACGGGTGTTGGGGTAAGCCTTTTCAGGGAAGTCAACGTACTCGTGCGTAGTGAAGTCGCTGAACACCGTGGTCACGGTCGGCGTGATGGGCTCACGTTGACCGGCCGCGTTCACGGCGGCCTGCAGGCCACCAATCACACCTTGGTACACAGCGCTCACACCCGGTTGGGCAAACACACTGTCATAAAAACGCAGAGGGCTCTTCCAACGGTCGTTGACCACACCGTCAGGCTTGCGGTTGAAGAAGTACGCCTGCACTTCAGCGGGGTCGCCAATGTAGGCTAGGTCGTTCCACAACAAGTCCGGATCGTATTGATCGATGAGGTCCATGTAGTGCGAACGAACCAAGGCGCGGAAGTTCTGATCTGTCGTGGCCTCGACCGCTGCGCCCAACAGGTTCTTTGCAGCAGATGCATCACCGTGCACAAACTGCTTTTTAGAGTAGCCCCAGTCGAAGTAGCCTGAGTAGTACAGGCCGGACTTCATGCCCTGATTTTTGACCGCGCGGGAGAAGTCCCCTGTGACGTCGCGCTCAGACACAGCCTGTGCCGTCGGCAGCCTAGAGTGGAGCACCGATGGCTTGAAGAATGACACGCCATCATGGTGCTGCGTCACGAACACGGTGTATTTGCCGCCCGCATCCTTGATGAAGCGAGCCAAGCCGTCCACATCGGCTGTGCGCTGCTGCGCATTGAACAAGCTCACGAAGCCGTAGTAGTCAAAGCTAGCGCCAAAGTTCGCCGCGTGATGGGCCCATGTCTGCCCCTTCTTGTCCTGCATATTGCTGCGGTACCACTCGCCATAAGCCAGCTCAGGGTAGAAGCGGTTCTTCGAGAGGTTGTTGACCAAAGCGCCCGCATCAATGGCAAAACCCACCATCCCCTGCGGGTTGGCATAGGCTGGAACGGACGAGACGGTCCAGTGCACGAAGTAGCCCAGCTTGGCGTCTTTGTACCAATCGGGCATGCGGTGCTTGGACAAGGACGCCACGGTGGGTTGGTAGGCTTGCTTGGCAAAGTTCTCAAGATGGACTTGCACCTCACCATGCAGGGTGCGCCCAGTGAATACCTGCTTACCGTTGATGTCGATGCGGCCCTTTTGCCTGATGGCCGACAGCGCTGACGCACTCACCTTGACCTTTTGTGGCCAGAACCAGTTCAAGGCATTGAACGACAACTGCTTAGGTGAGACCACCACAGGCAGGCCGCCTGCGCCCGTCAAGGTCACTTTGACAGCACCCAAGCCGTAGACAGGGTTGCGAGGCCTGACCGAGATCCATGCATCGCCTCCGGGTGCATTCAGCAGCAGGTCTTCGCCGTTGATCACGAAGTCTGAGCGCGGATCATCCAGCAGCAAAGGTGCCGCAGACGCCGCCCCAGCCAAGGCGATGCCAAGCAGCCAAGTCTGCATTGCAAGCAAAGTGCGGATACGCATTTTCATATCAAATCAATCAGAACAAGGTCAAGTTAACGCAAGCTGCCATGGCTTCGTAGCCTTTGGCACTGGGGTGGAGGTGGTCGCCGCTGTCGAACTCAGGGCGCAAGCGTGCCGGGTCAGCCGGGTCGCGCAAGCAGGCATCAAAATCGACCACAACGTCTGGCACACCACTGGTGCGTATCCAGTCGTTGACCTTGAGGCGTTCGGCCATGACAGAGGCGCGGCCATGCATCCCTGCATTGGTACCCCCACTCATGATGGCGTTGATCAAGTAGTTGACGCCCGACCCATTGCCTTTGGTTGGCGGGATGGTACCCAAGGTCACACGCACGCCCGCTTGCTTGAGCTTGGCCACGGCGGTCTTGAGGCCAGTGATCACGTCAGCTGCATTGGGTTGCAAAGCGTGGCCCAAATCGTTGGCACCAATCATCACCACGGCATCGGTCACACCGGGCACATCCAGCACATCGCGCTGCAAACGGCTCAAGCCTGCTCGGCCATAAATCGGCAGCGGGCCCTCTGCGTCTTTCAGCAAGCGGTTGCCACTGATACCGGCATTGACGACTGAAACCGGCTTGTGCGCTGCGATCAACCTGCGCGCCAGATAATCAGGGTAACGATGGTCTTGGCCTATCTGAGCGGTGCCAGACAACAGGCCAATACCGAAGGATGACATGAAGCCGTCCGTGATCGAATCCCCAAACGCCACCAATACACGGGTGGGCACAGTGGGTTGCACATCCACGGCATCAACCAGCATCCACGAGGTTTGCAAGGGGTTGCTGATGCGGGTGAAGCCCCAACCAAGGTCGATCCCACTTTGGTTGCCCATGGCGCGCCACGGATACTCGTTGGCGGTGAAGTGGCGGCTCATCACCTTGGTGTCACCCCGGGCATACACACTGATGGCGAGCCGCTGCATGGCTTGCACCGTCAAGGCCACAGGGTCACTGTAGATACTGGCGCCGGGTGCCAAGGTGACAACAGGCTTGCCCCCAAACAGCAGCTTGTGCGCACTGCCCGCGACCACATCGGCCCCACCGGATGACAGGCCAACTCGCACATCATTGAGCACCACGGTGCCGGTGCCGAAGCGGTTGCTCAAGCGCACACGCACCGCGTGACCAGCCTGATGCACAGTGACGATTTGGCGAATCGTTTGGTTGCGCAGGGCGACCGAGGCAAAAGCATCACTCTGTGGTGCCGTCCATGCACCCACCCAATCAGAAGACTGGGCGCGTGCGGGCAGCGCCGACAGGGCCGAACAAGCTAGCGCCACACCCAAGCACAAACGATTCAAAATCCGTTTCATATTCGATTCAATTCAGTTAATGCACAAACCAGTCAATTGAACAAACCCAAATCCACGCATGCGGCCATGGCTTCATAGCCCTTGGCGTTGGGGTGCAGGTGGTCACCGCTGTCAAACTCGGTGCGCAGTGATGAGGGCTTCGATGGGTTACGAACGCAGGCATCAAAGTCCACCACCGCATCGGGCACGCCGCTGCTGCGTATCCAACTGTTGACCTGTTGACGCGCCACGTCTACCGAGGCGCGGCCGTGCAAGAATCTGAAAAACAAGCCACTCAATGAGTCCATCGCAAACGGGTTGACCGCGGGGCCAAGTGTCGGCGTGATGGTGCCTACGATGACCCGGACACCCGCACGCTTGAGTTGCGTAACCGCGCTGGACAAGCCCGCAATCAGATCACCCGCGCGGGGCGGGTAACCCATACCCAAATCGTTGGTACCGATCAGGATCAAGGCATCGGTCACACCGCTGACACCCAGCACATCGCGCTGCAGGCGACTCAAGCCAGAGGGGCCGAAAGGTGGCAGCACCCCGGCGCTCAACAGCCGGTTGCCACCGATGCCTGCATTGACCACCGCGACGGGTTTGTTCGCCGCCACCATGCGGCGTGCAAGGTAGTCGGGGTAGCGTTGATCTTGGCCAAACGTGACGGTTTGCACCACCATCGGCAGGGCTGAACCGAGAGCCCCCTCGGTGATCGAATCACCAAATGTCACCAGGACACGCGTGGGCGTTGGTGTAAGGGGTTGCACATCAACCTCGTCCACCAACACCCACGATGACGCCAAGGCGCCGCTCACACGGGCAAATGCTTGCCCACCTTGTGCCTGACTTTGATTACCGCTGGCGACCAACAGGTATTCGCTGGCACTGGTGTGGCGGCTCCATGATTTGATTTCACCGGCTGTGTACAAGCTGATGGCCAAGCGCTGCATGGCCTGCACCGGCATGGCCACCGGATCGCTCATGACACTGGCGCCGGGCGCCAAGGTCACAGCACCATGCCCATTGAACAACAGGCGATGTGATGTACCAGACACCACGCCGCCACCTTGCTCAGACACGCCGATCTGCACCTCATCCAGCGTGACAGGACCCTGCCAAAAATGGTTATTCAGACGGACACGCAGCGCCTGCCCTTGCTTGCTCACCGTGACGACTTCGCGCAAGGTTTGGTCTTTGACCCGAAAGCCATTGACCGCATCGCTTTGCGACGTCGCCCATGCGCCCACCCAGTCAGCAGGCTGCGCAGACACTGTCTGCGCCAACACCGCCAACACGGCCAAGCACATGGCCCGCGCACCGGAAGACCGCTTTCGAAAAAAACTACGCATACGCCCGCCCAGAAAGCACAACTTATGGGTAGTATTGTTTAATGTGGTGTTTTGCGTCATCAGCTATTCCCCTTAGGTGCTTGCCCTTGTCATTTAACGGTTAACCGCGCCGCAACCGACTTGTCAGATGTGCAACGCACCACCTGCTGCGCGGCCAGCCATTGGCAAGACACCGACGACGGCAACACGCTGATGCTGGGCTGTGCGCGGCCACCCAATACGCTGGTGGGCACGAACACATCGGTCGTGCCGCGGCCAGGCTGGTGCTGCCAGCTGTAGGTGATCGTTGACGGGATGCCCAACCACGCCACGCCCGCCGACTTTTGCCAGTAGCCATAAGCGCCCGCAGTGCGCATGACGTAAGGGCGCACTGCAAAGTTATTGCGCAGCTGGCCCTTGTCATCGATCACGGACAGGTTCTCGTTGTTCCAGCCATCTTGGGTCGTTGGATTCCACTCGGGCGTGTAGGTCCACTGGGTGCCTGACTCGCCGAACCGCTCCAAGTCGTTGTAGATCATGTCCATGTAGTTGGGCGCCAGCATCCAAGGGGGCGAACCAAATTCACCCAACAACACCGCAGCGCCCCATGTCTTGGCCAGCTCGCGGTTGCGTGCTGCGACAGACTCGTAGCGCAAGCCTGTCCAGGCTTTGAAGTAGATCAGGGGATCGTAGTAGTGCGGTGCAAAGGCCAAGTTGCTGATACCGGGGTTCGTCAATTTGGTGGCTTGCAGGCCGATGCCTGTCCACATTTCAGGCTCCACAAAAACGATGGCATCAGGGTGTGCCGCACGCACCACCGCCGCACCGTCTTGATAGAGCTTGACCAGGTTCTCAGCCGATCCAAGTGGCTCGTTCAGCAGGTCATAGCCGATCACATTGGGCGCGTGGGCAAAACGCTGCGCCAATCGCCCCAGCAAGGCCATGTAGCGCCCCCGCGCGAAGTTGCCCGGCGTCATGAACGCGTTGAAGGCACGCTCCATCTCGTTGCGGCTGAAGAACAAAGTCTGTGGGCCCCAGTTCGCGCATTTGGCGCCGTTGTCAGGCGTGCTCTGCGGAATGCCAGCAGGGATAGCCCAACGCGGGAAGCCCTCACCGCAACCGCCCAATGTCCAACGGCTGAAAGCATCTTGGTGGACGTCAACCAGCACGTACACACCTTTGGCCGCAGCACGTTCAACAACGCCAGCGTAGTAAGTCAGATAGCTTTCGTCGTACACACCGGGCTGCAGCTCAAAGGCCTCCCAGTTGAACTGCAGGCGCACCGCATTGACACCAAGCCGGGTCAATTTGTCGAACAACTGTGGATCGTTGTTGGGCCTGAAGTTCGGCACCTTGTGCAACTGCGACAGGTTGAAGCCGCGCAGCACCACGTCACCGCCTTGCTGGTCAACAAAACGCCCGGCCTCGACACGCAGCGGTGCAGCCTCGGCTTGCAGGGCAGGCGCCACGCAAGCGAGGGCGCAGAGTGCGGCGCACAAGGTGCTCCTAAAACGGGAGGGGGCTGTGCGGTACGTCATGGCAATCCTTGTTGAATCGTTCAATTGAGGGGGTGGGGAGATCCCATCCCTTGCACTATGCTGATTGGCTGCCCCTCGCAATAGCAACGTTTTGTCAATTGACCATGCCGGTTTCCCTAGCTCTGTTCATTAGCCATTTACCGGAAAACGAGCTCAAGCACCTGAGCGCGGTGCTGCGCCCATGGCGTGAACGCAAAGGCGTCACCGTTCACCCGGAAGGCGGCGTGGTGCGCGCGCTGTACATGATCGACAGCGGCAGCGTGCGCTTCGAGCTGAACACCCCCGACGGGCGAACCGTGGTGTTGGGCTTCTCTGGCGCGGGCCGCAGTTTTGGTGAGCTAGAAGTGATCGAGAAAAACCCGGCTCTGGCCGCTGCGGTGGTGAACCAATCGGCCACGGGCTGGCAGCTTGATGTAGACGACTTCCATGCGGTGCTGCCGCAGACGCCCGTTTTTGCGCAGTTGATGTTGCGCACAACCGCACGCAATGCGCGCATCCACCACATGCTCTATCGCCACAGTTTGTTGATGACGCCAGAAGCACGGCTGGCGCTCACGCTGCTGTCAATGGCGCGCCACCATGCATCCCCCACAGACGCTGCAGGCGACCTCATTGAGGTGACGCAAGACATGCTGGCACAGTTGGTGGGCAGCACCCGCCAGTGCGTGAGCAAGCACCTGCGGCAATGGGATCAAAATGGCTGGGTGGCGATCCAGTATGGCGGCATCCGCCTCATCCAGCATGAGGCCATTGCCGCCTTGGTGCCTGCGCGTTAAGCGTGCATTTAAGCGCGCCTAACGCTCATTTGAAGTATCACTTGAAGTACAGCAGCGACTTCATCACCTCGTCCTTGACCTTGCTCCAATCACCCTGCACCGAGTAATAGATGGGCACCTTAGGCTTGTTCGGGTTCTGGCTCAAGGCCTCGGCATAAGAGCCATCCTTGCGCGTCGGGTGGACGATGACATCGACTGCTGACACCACGCTCTTGCCGCGCAGCTCTGGATACAGCCACAGCGCAATCTGCGTGGCGCCAGAGTCGTTGCCACAGCCATCTTTCCAGGAGGTAAAGGGCCCGGCAATGGCCACCAACAGTTGCCACGGCAGCAGCTCTTTGGCGGCATAGCTCTGGAAGTTGAACTTCAAGAAGCCCGCGTTCGAGATGGTCTGCCAGTCCTTCATGCAGATGCCCCAAGGGTGCACCTCGGTGGCCTCGCCCGAGAACCACGTCGTGTTGTGTTGGTGCTCAACCATGTACTGCGCCGCACGCACATCACCGTTGGCATTCATCTCAGGCACACCTTGCAGGTCACCCAGGTAGTGGTAGCCCGGCACCAGCTCGTTCAAGAAGTTACCCATGCCCGCCACATACAGCTGCTTCCACATATGGGGCAAGCGAGGCTCCAGCATCACGGCGGTGGCCACGTTGGTCAGTGGGCCCGATGCAATGATCTCGACCTTGCCGGGGTTGGCCATCACCGTCTTGATGATGAAGTCCACAGCCGGTGTGCGCTCACCAAAGGAGTCCGCCGCTTTGGGCGCGCCCATGAACACGGGCACAGGCTCTTTCAACTGACCCTTGAGCCGCGTGACGATGTCCACCGCTGATTGATACGTGTACTCTGGGTACTGGGTGCCCTGCATGGTCGTGACGCCCAGCACATGCAGGCTGGGGTCCATCTGCGCTTTGTACAAGGTATAGATCAGCTCGACACCACCATCGTGATCACACAAACGCGCCAAGTCCAATGCACCCCATTGCGGCTTCAAGTTGGGGTTGGCCACTTTGAACAAATTCAAATAGCCTTTCTTTGCGCAACCTACATTGTGAAAGCCCACATCGTCATCGATGATGACGTAACGGTCGGTTGCGTGCGACAGCGGCGCCCAACCCAGCAGCAGTGCACCCAGTGCGCCCAACAGGCCAGTCTTCAAACGAGAGAGATTCATACAGTAAGTCCAATTAAAAAACGTATGCTGCGAATGTGCCAAGGTCCTCACAGACCAACCACCAACGCGTTGACAATTGACCATGCCCCGACTCAGCCCGCTGTACCTTGCTGACTTGCCTGCCACATCATTGGCGCAAATAAGCCCCTTGCTTGAGCCGTGGTCGGTGCGCAAAGGTGACACGGTGTTCCGCCAAGGCGAGCCGGTCAACACGCTGTACATGATTGACACTGGCTCGGTGCGCTGCGAGGTCACGTGGCCAGACGGGCGCCAAATGATCGTGGGCTTCGGCCAAGCTGGGCGGTGCATCGGCGATGTCGAGGTCTTCGATGGCGTGGCCGCCCTGTCAACTGCCGTGGCCCACGCCGCTGCGACAGGCTGGACCATGTCATCAGAGCGGGCCTTTGAAGCACTGGCAGGCGTGCCCGGGTTCGCCAAACTGATGACCAAGGCACTGGCACGGGTGGGCCGTATCCACCATCAGATGTACCAGTACGCGCTGCTCAAAGAGCCGCATGAGCGGCTGGCCATGAGCTTGTTGTCGATGTCCCGCAACCACGCGGAGCACGACAAGGCTGAGCACAACACCATCCACATCACCCAAGACATGCTGTCTCAGGTGGTGGGGCTGAGCCGCCAATGCGTGAGCAAGCACCTGAGGCAATGGGAGACTGCTGGATGGCTCTCGATCCAGTATGGCAACATCCGCATCCTAGACCGCGCGGCCATCGCGACCGTGCTGCCACAGCTTTAACGCCGTCACTCACTGCATGACCACCTGCCCCACTGAAGACCTGGTGTCTTTCCGCTCCATCGCACAGTGGGTGCGTGCCGCTGCGCAATGCGAGGTCGATCTGTCTGAACTCCTCAAGGAGGCTGGGCTGTCCAGTGCCTTGAGCCAGCCAGAATCGGCCAAGGTAGATCGCCATAAAATAGACTGGCTGATGCAACGATGCATCGAACTGGCGCGCATCAGAAGACCAGACCTTTACTTTCCGCTGGCACTGGCTCAATCATTCAGCTTCGAGTACACATCCGATCTGGAGGCCTTCATGGCCACTGCCCCGACTCTGCGGGATGCGGCCTCCATGCTCGACTGGCTGCCCGCCTTCTACGATCCATGCATGCGCCTGAGCCTGACCGAGTTCGGTGCACAAGCGAGGCTCACCATGCAGGTCACCCATGCAAAGGCCAACATCGCTGACTGTGCCCCGTTCATCGAAATGTACGCAGCCGTGGTCGCCCGATTCACACACATGCTGAGGGGCTCACCCCTTACCTCAGCGCACATCACATTCCGCCATCAGGCGCATGCACACAGCCAAGCTTACGCGCTTGCACTGGGTGCACCCGTTGAACACGGTCAGGCGCTCGATGCCATCTGGTTTGATCGCAGTCTGCTGGATGTACAACTGCGCGGTGCGCTGATCGAGGTCCATCAGGCCAGCGCAACACGGCTTGCAGAGAACGCCCAGGACCTGCAGCAAACCATGCTGGCACCCACACCATCCGGTCTGGCAGGCGAGCTTACACAGGCGCTGCTCACCCACCCCGACTTGCTGCTGATGGATCAGGATGGTGTCGCCCATCACCTGCACATGGGCGCGCGCGCACTGCAACGGCGATTGCGCAGCGAACAGACCAGCTACTCCGACGTACTGGATCGCGTGCGCCACCAATTGGCCAACACTTGGTTGCGCGACAAGCGCCTGTCGATTGAGGACATCAGCAACCGCTTAGGCTTCAGCAACCGGGTGGGCTTCACGCTGGCCTTCAACAGGTGGTCTGGTATGACGCCAGCCCAATACCGCCAGTCCGCTGAGGCCTGAGCCGGGCTACTGGTTTTCCTGAGGCGAAGCTGTCGCCCAAGTTATCAAGACGTCGCCGCAGTTGATGGCGCTGCCAAGCATGGCGCCCTACAGTGAGTGCCATTGTCGTCTTCATGCGAGTGCCTCATGCGTCATCTCCCCACCCCATCCGATTGCGTCCCTGCCACGGAA
>JAURXM010000015.1 GCA_030654395.1 Aquabacterium sp. | reverse complement strand
GACGCTGGTCCTGGAATCGTCAAACGTGACCGTCGCCAGGCGCTTGTCGAAGTTCACTTCGGCCTGACGAACGCCCGGAACCTGGGTGAGCGCTTTCTTCACCGTGATCGGGCATAAAGCGCAATTCATAGTCGGCACGGAGAGCGTAACGGTCTGGGATGCAGCCCATGCCTGGATCGTCGACAGGGTTCCCACAGAAAAAACGACCAACTTGTTCATGGCTTTGTCCTTTCAGTAGAGGATCGGTGCAACATAGGGAAATGCCAGTGCGAGCAGCACCAGTGCGGCCACGATGCCGAACAGCAGTTTGTAGGCGCGTTTGACTTGTGGCACAGCGCAAACCTCACCCGGACTGCAGACAATGGCAGGGCGCCAGATGCGCCGCCACGCAAAGAGCAATGCAACGAGAGCCACGCCGATGAAGACGGGGCGATAGGGTTCGAGCACCGTCAAGTTGCCGATCCACGCGCCAGAAGAGCCGAGCGTGATCAGCACCAGCGGCCCCAGCGGCCCCAGGCAGCAGGTTGAGGCAAGAACAGCCGCAACGCCGCCTGTGAGCAATGCGCCACGGCCATCCTGTGGGATGGGTGTGGATCTTTCGTTCGAGGGAATTTGTGTCATGAGGTAGGCTTACTTCCGTACATAAGTACGGAGTCAAGTGACATGGCATTACCATCAAAAAGTTTCACCATCGGCTTGCTGGCCGACGAGGCAGGCATCGGCGTAGAAAGCATCCGGTTCTACCAGCGTAAAAACCTGCTGCCTGAGCCCGAGCGTCCATACGGCAGTATTCGCCGCTATGGTTCGGCGGAGGTGTCTCGTGTGCGCTTCATCAAGGCGGCCCAGCGCATCGGATTCACTCTGGACGAGATCGCCCAGTTGTTACGGTTGGAGGAAGGTACGCAGTGCTCGCAGGCCAGACACATCGCGCAGAACAAGCTCACCGATGTCCGCCACCGGCTTGCAGATCTGCAGCGTATGGAGTCTGCACTGGCCGATCTGGTCGAACGTTGCACCGCCGGCCGGGGCAAGGTCACCTGCCCGCTGATTGCGTCTTTGCAGGAGGTGGTTTGATCAAGGGGTAGCGAATGTCCGAACGTGAACCGCCTATATGGACGCTTCCCGATCGCTAAGGGCTTTTTTGTTTTGATGAACGAGACAAGGCCGCAATTCTATATTCGGGCTTCTGGCAGAACACATTTGCCTGGGGGCTTCGATGGTCTTCGCTGACTTGCTCCTCATTCCTCCAATGGACTTTTACATCCTAGCGGCTGATCTTTTTTCGGTTTTCTGAGACAACCCCTCGTAGGCACTTCTGTGCATCTAGCCACGGAACTCACTATGGATGTCGTGCTCAAGGGCGCCCCAACTGCCACCGTTGAGGAACTCGTTGAACTGCTGAATATTGACCCCGCGATGTTCGGCGCAGACGCACATGGTGATAGGGGCCACGTCGCTCTGCCTTTGTCATTTCACCGTTCGACGCCACGATCGATCCTCCACTTCTTGACTAACGCGTAAATTGCCGGGATGACGGCAAGCGTCAGCACGGTCGAAGAAATCATGCCGCCCACCATCGGCGCGGCAATGCGGCTCATCACTTCCGAGCCGGTGCCGGTCCCCCACATGATGGGTAGCAGGCCGGCCATGATGGCCACCACGGT
>JAURXM010000012.1 GCA_030654395.1 Aquabacterium sp. | reverse complement strand
GATTTCAATCAGCAGGTTCTGATTCTTAGCCCACACACTGTTGGTCGTGTCATAGGTGTTCATGAACACCCAGCCCTTTTTGGCCTTGTTGTAGACCTTACCAAAGTGCATGCCCACGCTCCACGATCCACCGTCCAGCGCGGTGTAGGGGTAGATTTTGGTGCCGCAGGTATAAGAGTTGTCCGAGATCAGTGTGCACTTGGCTGTGGCGGCCGAGGCGATGTCCACGGCTTCAATCCAGTCATTGCGGTTGTTCTGCGAGACGTACATCTCTTCGCCGTTCGGGCCCCATGCCCAGCCGGAGTGGGTGGCATCGGCGCCGATGCGGATGGGGTCCGTGTAGTTAGGCAAGAACGCCTTGGGGCCGTCGGCTGTGGTGTTGATGTTGGCAGCGTTTGAGCCGGCGTAGGCACGCTCCCAGTGCACCAAGGTGCGCACACCCGACGGTGACATCTCGACCATGTTCGGGCGGGTGATGTAGGGCGCTGTGGCTGCGGGGGTGTTGATCACCGTGCAACCCACCTTGGCTGTGGCACAAGAGCGTTGCAAGCTGCCCATCACGGTGTTGGTCTGCGCGTCGTAGCTGAAGATGGCCACAGGCTTATAGGTGCCGCTGGTAATCGATGTGTCCATCACCTGCCATGCCCAGTAGCGCGAGTCATTGGACGAGTCACCTTCGACGTCGTTCATGATCTCGGTGCCGGTGTAGTTCGAGAAGGCACTGCTGAAGTCACGAATCACCACGGGGGTTGACTGGGCGCCGGTGCTCGGGTTGATGTCCGTGTAATAAAAGGACATGCCTGGGTTTTCAGTGCCAACAGCTTGTGATCGTGGGATGGCGCGGCCCACGAAGTACAGGCGGTAAGGGTGGGCACCGGAGTAATCCCAGCGCAATTCGTTGACCTCGCCCAATGAATTTGTGGCTGCTTTGTTCGTTGATGCTGGCCTGATCTTCAAGACGGTCATCATTTTGTTATCGGACGTGCGGTAGACCCAAGCACTGGTGCTGTTGTCACCGTGGATCACGACAAACTCGCCGGTTGTATTGGATGGGGTGTAGCGTGAGTAGACGATGGACGAGATCGGGCTGACGTGGTTCATGTAATCACCCACGAGCTCGGTTTTGTCAGATACGCGGGTGACCTTGAAGCTGGTGATCGGGTCGGTTTGCACGACGCCCTTGGTCGGGTAGATACCTTTGTTAAAGATATCCAATGTGCGTGTATCTTGGATCAGCGTGATGGCCGCTGCCGCGTTGGCCGTGTAGTTGGCGGTCACACCCCGCGCAGAGGACATCGCCACGGTGCAGGTACTGGCTGTGCCGCTGCAAGCACCGCCCCAGCTGGTGAAGGTGTAGCCCGAACTTGGCGCCGCACTCAAAGTCACCGACGTGCCCGAGTTGTAGTTGGCCGAACAAACCGTTGTCGCGCAGTTGATGCCGCTAGGTGATGAGGTGACCGTGCCTGCGCCTTGGTTGGTGACCGTCAGGCTGTAAGTGAGAGGGACGAATGTCGCTGTGACACTTGCGGCCGACGTGATTTGGACCGTACAGCTTGAGGCGGAACCCGAGCAAGCGCCAGCCCACCCTGAGAAGGTGTTGCCAGATGTCGCGGCCGCGCTCAGTGTGACGGAGGTGCCCGAGGCGTAGGACGCGTTGCAGGACGTTGTACTGGTCCCGCAGCTGATGCCGCTTGGCGACGAAGTCACTGTGCCTGAGCCGGTTTTGGTCAAGGTCAAGCTGTATGTTATCGGGGCGAATGTTGCTGTGACACCTGCGGCCGATGTGATCGGGATCGTGCAGCTTGGGGCGGAACCCGAGCAAGCGCCAGCCCACCCTGAGAAGGTGTTGCCAGATGTCGCGACCGCGCTCAGCGTGACCGAGGTGCCCGAGACGTAGGATGCGTTGCAGGTGGTCCCGCAGCTGATGCCGCTTGGCGACGAGGTCACTGTGCCGGCGCCCGTTTTGGTCAAGGCCAGGCTGTAAGAAACAGGTGGTATGACCGTGAACGTGGCGCTCACTCCCACAGCCGATGTGACCGGGATGGTGCAGCTTGCGGCTGCACCTGCACAGGCACCAGACCAACTGGTGAAGGTGTAGCCTGAGGCTGGCACAGCACTCAAGGTGACCGAGGTGCCCGAGGTGTAGGAGGCACTGCAGGAGGCACCACAGCTGATACCGCTAGGCGATGAGGTCACTGTGCCTGAACCCGTTTTGCTCAAGGTCAGGGTGTACGTTGTCGGGACGAAAGTCGCTGCGACACCCACGGCCGAGGTGATTGCCGGGAGGGTGCAGTTGGCGGTTGCACCCGCGCAGGCACCAGTCCAACCGGTGAAGGTGTACCCCGTTGCGGGTGTGGCAGTCAAGGTGACCGACGTGCCCGATGTGAAATCCGCATTGCAGGATGTGGCTGTCGTGTCGCAGTTGATGCCGCTAGGGGCAGATGTCACCGTGCCAGAGCCGGTTTTCGTCACGGTCAGCGTGTACGGGATGGCGGTGAAAATGGCGGTCACAGCCGTGGCTTCGGAGACGGTGATGTCGCATGTGCTGGCTGCGCCTGAGCAGGCATCACCACTCCACCCGGTGAAGGTGTAGCCTGTCGAAGGTATGGCACTCAAGCTCACCGACGTGTCCGATTTATAACTGGCGCTACAAGGCGAGGTCGCGGCCGAGCAAGTGATGCCACGGGGAGAGGATGTCACCGTACCAGCGCCTTGCGTGGTGACCGTCAGCTCGAAATGGTTCTGACTGGCGCCATTGCCTTGGGATTGAGGGGGCTCGAGCCCGCCGGGCGCTGCTGCGTTGCTTGAGCCGCCACCGCCACCACATGCTGCAAGTAGAACTGCTGAGGCCAAAACTGCCATCAGAGGCAGTCGTGTTGTCAGTGTGGGGTTAGATCGGTGCATATAGGAATCCTTGGTACTTCAGAGGCAAATCATGCAAATGGGCAGGCTCAGATGCATAGATTGCATGGTGCAGGACTCCAGCGCAGAACATGTTTCAAGTTATTTCAAGTCAAGAGTGTGCCGACTTTCACGAATTTGTTCGTGAAAGGGCACCCTCTGCTTAGGGGGGGTTGGCAGGAGCACCCTGCACAATGGTTTATTTTGAATTGTTTTGTTACAAATAAGTTCATGGCGTCCTCAGCGAAGGCTGTGCTGGTAAACCTCTAAATAACGCTCAGCCATCGCGCGTGAAGAGTAGGTCGAGCACACCCGCTCAGCGCCCGCAAAGCCCATTCGTTTGCCCCATTCTGCGTCAGACAGCACCCGGCTCAGTGCTTGTATCAAAGCCGGGGGGTTGCCTGCAGGCACGATCAGACCTGTCCGCTCGGGCTCAATGATGCGGCCGACTTCACCCACATCTGTGGCGATCACAGGGCAACCGCATGCCATGGCTTCCAGCAACACCATGGGGAAGGCCTCCAGAACCGATGGCAGCACGAACACGTCCATCGCTGCATATATAAGCGGCGTGTCACGGCGGTTGCCCAGCAATTGCACCCGATCTTGGAGCCCAGCTTGTTGAATCAGCGCCTCCAAAGCTGGGCGTGCGTCACCTTCTCCGGTCAGCAGCGTATGGGTATGGGCCAAGGCCGGATCGCGCAGCGCCTCTATCAGGTAGGGCAGGCCTTTTTCGTCAGACAATCGGCCCACAAACCCAATCACTGCTTGGGTGGGGCTCAGCCCCAAGGCTTCACGCGCTTCGGCTTTGGACCACTGGCGTGCAAAGTGTTGCGTGTCGATGCCGTTATCGATCTGGTGAACCTTGCTTGTCGTTACAAATCGCCGCAACTCGGTCGATACCGGTGTCGAGACCGCAATCGCGGCATCATTGAATCGTGCCAATCGCTTGTCCAAAAAAGCATAAAGCCGCAGGGCACGGGTATGCATCAACCAGTTGTGGTACGTGGTGACCAATCGATAGCGGCCAGCCCACCGGCCAGGCATGGCGTAAAAGGTTGTTTTGTATTTGTGACTGTGAACGAGGTCGATGTGCTGCTCGTCGATGTAGCGATTCATGAGTGCAAGCGCACGCCGGTCTAGCGGCCCCTGACAGGGGATGCGGACAACGCCGCGTGCGTGCCCCTCAACAGCTTGCAGCACTTCGGTGTTGCCGCCGTTGCCACTGTCGAAGGCGGCCACATGGATCTCAACGCCCAAGATGGACAGCTGACGCACCAGCTCGGCTGTCATGGACTCGGCGCCGTGGAAGCCGGTGCTGCTGAGCAGGTGAAGAACGCGCATGGGTCGTGTCATGCTGGCGCACGCCCTTGGAGCTTGCGCATCACCGACAGCGCTACCGCTCGCAGGTTCGCATCGGTCAACATGGCCGCGCCGAACACAGCGCCGACAAGCGCCGCCGCGCCACCCAACCGTGCGACGTGGTTGACCAGACCAAACAAGGAGGTTTCTGCCGACAAGCCCAAACAGACAGCACAGGCCAAAGCCGCCTTAAGCAAAACCGATCCTTGAGGCAGCACCTTGAGCTCACGTGGGCAGAAGGTGAAGAACAACAACTGCAAACCCACCACCGAGAGGCCTGTGGCGTACACGGACCCCATCATGCCAAAGCGAGGGATGAGCACGAAGTTGGCGCCAGCGTTGGCCAACGCGGCCACGATGGTCAACACAAAAACGGTTTTGGATCGCTTGTGCAACAGCAGGCCTTCGGCGGCGGCCCACACCATGGCACGCACCAAGAAAAATACCCCGGCCGTGATGAACACGGGTGAGGCGCTGGCTTTGTCGGCACTGGCCAAAATGGTGAGGAAGTCGTGACCGGCGATGATCAGCCCCGTCGACAGGGCAAAGCATATGAACACGAGTGGGCGCATGACGCGCAGCTTGACCGCACGCACAGCGGCGGCGCCTTCAGTGGCGTAGACACGGGTGGTCACAGGCGTCAGCGCTTGGCTCAGTGCGGTGCTGATCAACTGGTCGACATAGATGGCCAGCGAAAAGCCAATGCTGTAGATCCCGATGACGGCGAAGTCATCGATCAGCCACTTCATCATGAAGCGGTCGATGTACCACAAAGCAATATTTGACAACTCCATCAGGGCCAAGGGCATGCCGTAGTGCAACCCGACCTTGACCTCCGCCCAGTCAAACGACGATCGGGCGACGGGCAGTTTAGGCACCAGCCACACCAGCAGCCCCCCAATGACCAGTATGTGCACCGCCAGTTTGGCCATCAGCACGCCAGAGGCCGAGGCTGTGACCCACAGCAGAACCAAAACTGTCGCGCCCACCGTCAGCCAACGCCAGACCACAGACAATGCGGCATTGATGCCTGAGCGCTCTTGGGCCTGCAATACACGCAAGGCCAAAGCACCCCAAGCCAGCGGCAGCACCTGGGCCAGTGCCAAGAACACCACAGTAGGGTGATCGAGCCAGCCAGTTGCCGCAGCACCAGCCGTGATCACCATCACCAAAGCCCAACCCAGCAAGCCCATCAGGGCCGGTACAGCGAGCATATTGGTCGCATAGCGGCTCATGCCGTTGGCGTCGCCTTGGTGGGGATAAAAGCGCATCGCGCCATCGCTGGCACCCAGCTTGAGGATCGCCACCAGCACCAGCATGCCCGATTCCCAGTAGCTCAGCACCCCGAACTCATCGCTGCTGAGCAGTCGGGTGGTGATGGGGAAGGACACAAAACCTGCAGCGAGCACGAGCACGTTGGCCAGTGCATAGCGGACAAAATGCTGCGCGACCGAAGCCTTCTTGGGGGTGTTCATGCGGCCTTTGTCTGCTGTCGGTGCAGTGTCACAGTCTGGGCGTAAATGGCCATGAGGCCTTTGGCCACGGCAGCCCAGTCATAGCGCTGTTCCACCAGTGTGCGGCCGCGTTGGCCAATGGCTCGCGCCTCGTCCGGGTTGTTGAGCACCCGAACGATGGCTTGGCTGAACGTTTCGGGCGTGTCGGCGATGACGATGGTTTGGCCATCTTCCACGGCCAGCCCTTCACAGCCCACCGAGGTCGAAATGATGGCCTTGCCCATCGACAAGGCGTCCAAAATTTTCAGGCGTGTGCCACCCCCGATGCGCAGGGGTACGATGTACGCAGCAGCCTCGTCCACATAGGGCCTGATGTCATCAACCTGACCGGTCAGGTGCACGTGGGGGTGTCGGGCGATCTCGTCGACCACCGGTGTGTCTGGCTGTTTGCCTATGACGGTCAGGCGCAAATCGGGTACCGCTTTGACCAGCAGGGGCAGAATGTCTTCGCAAAAATAGCGGATCGCGTCCAAGTTGGGGAACCAGGTAAAGCCACCCACGAACACCAAATTGTGGGGCTTGATTGGTGTGTCTTGCGCTGCAAAATAACTGGTGTTGACGCCATTGGGCACCGTGCTGACCTGTGCGCCGGGTGCGATGTCTCGGAGATGCTGCGCGTCTAGCTCTGATACGGCAACCACGTGATCAGCTCGCAGGCAAGCACTTGCCTCGTAGCTTTTGAGTTTGCGTGCCTGATAACGGAGGTAGGCACGGTGCAGCGGTCGGGTTTCATTGTCAGCACGCCGATCGAGAATGACGTGCTCGACGTTGTGTTCGATCAGCACCACGGGTGTGTTGCCGCACAGATCGATGTATTCGCCTAAGTGCAGCATGTCCAGGTGGACGAGGTCATAGTGGTGCTCGGCCATCAAGCGCTTGAGCCGTGCCCGCATGCCCGCTGTGCGGTATTTGATGATGGGCAGTGGTGCGGCGCTGAACAGCTCGCACACCGCATCTTTCAAGATCTGCATCTTGGCACCGCCGAAATACAGTTTTTCGTATTCGACCACCTTGCAAATGGAGCGCATGTGTTCAATGCCATCCAAATCTTCTTGGGTCTGGACAAAAGACAGCAAATGAATCTCGTGCTCTCCCGCGGCCTGTTTGAGCAGGTTGTAGGTGCGCAGGGCACGCCCTTCAAACAGCGGATAGGGGCTCTTGGTGGTGACGATCAGGATTTTCATGGGGCGCGTCGTCGCGATGGGCGGGCAGTCTTCGATTGTGCCGCAATCATCCACGGCACAACCGCGCTCAAGCGCTTGTACAGGGCCCCTGTTTCGGGCATGCTCCGAGCCAACTTCTTACCGCTCGGTTTAGTCGATTGACTTGAAAGGTGCATATGCCCTCGTGGTTGAGTGTGTCGGGTTGGGTGATTTTGCTCAGTACGCTGGCTTGCGGCTGCAGCCGGGGGGGGCAGACGCAGCCGCTCATGGGTTTGCCCAACCCCGACGTCTATCCTGCCAAGGGCTTGGTGCAAAAAGACCCCGTAACAGGCCAGTCGGTTGTCCGTGTCTCAGACCGCAGTGAGTTGACCGGTGACATAGATGGGCACCGCAGCAGCATGTCTCTGATCGTTTACTCCCGCTACACACCAGCCAATACCACCGGCGAGTTTGTGCTCGTGCATGGCGACAACAGCACCAGCGCGTGGCTCTATCGGGTGGCCGACAAAAAAATGGTGACGGTGCTCAAAATCCGCCCCGGCGGCTTCAACGACCGCACGCGCTCCTTGGGCGAGGTCAATGAGCTGCGTTGGGATTACTCGGGCAAGCACCCTTATCGCCTGTACTTTGTCGGCCGATCTATCCCGCCAGCGCAAGCGGTCTGGGGAGAACGCCCTGGCATGACCTTCTATTACACGGATATCGATCCTCTGACCGGTCGGCAAGCCATGCCCGTGGTCATTCGCGACTTCAGCAAGGATTTTCCGAGCTTCCCTCAAGGGGAGATCATGAATGACGTCGAAGGCGACTCATCCAACGACTCACGCCATTGGGCTTGGCAAGTCATGGACACCACGATCACCAAGGGCCCGTTCAAGCCCTTGGCCATCTTCAGCTACGATCAGACACGCAATGCGGTCCTAGGAAGTCTGCAGCGAGACTGCACAGGTTCGCCCGTGCCATGCAAGACCATTCAGACGCCAGCCACGCCAGCGCCTTACATCACGCGACCCAATATGGTGGAGTTCTCGCCCGCCGGTACCCGTGTGGTGGTGGACTGGGAGCGTGCCTACAAGGGCTCGAATGAAGCGGACATCGGCTTGGTCAGTGACGGCCCCAAAGCCTTTCTGGCTGACTTCAGTGACCCGATTCGCATTGGCGCCGATGCCACGCACTCGGGGTGGGCTTGGGGGCCCAAGGGTGAAGAGATGTTTGTGTCTCAGAATAACCGCAACGATTGGATTGAGGCGGTTGACATCGCCAGCGCCAAAGCCGCGAACTGCCAGAGACTGACTGGTAATGACTACAGCTGCGGCGTCAAAGTGTTTCCCTATGCCGAGCTAGATGGTGGAACGTGGACGCTGGGTATGCACTTTGGCAAGGTCTACGACCAAGCGAAAAAGGGCTGGCTGTTCATGAATACCTATGACACCAAGGCCGGACACTGGGGTAAGAACCAGAACCTGCTGATCGAGGTCAATGCCCACGCGGTGCGGCCTTCTAGGGTGGTGCGCCTAGGCAGCTCGTACAACGCACACTACGATTACCGCAGCGAGGGATCGGGCGCACTGGACTTCAAGGCTGAGCACATCTGGTCAACTGCCAACTGGGGCGTGACCGATGGCCGAGGTGATGCATTCCAAGTGACGATGCCGCCTGCGGCCTTTATGTCTAGGCGGCCTTGAGATCAGGTTCAATCTCATTGTCGAACAGGGGCCCAGCGCGCTTTCAGGCTCAAAAAATGCTGTTCGAAGCCGTGATAGGACAGCGCAGCCAGCACCATAGAACCCAGCATGCACAAACCGATGTAGGCCAATTGCATCAGGAGCGTTGGCGCCTGCAACCAGCCCCAGTGCTTAGCCAGCGGCAGCAAGACCAAGGTGCTCAGGGGCGCGTGAAAGACGTACATGCCAAAGCTGTACTGGCCAATACGACGCATCACGGCCATGCGCGACCAAGCCATGCAACGGACTATCCAGCCTTGGTCACCTGCTGCGGCACACATCACCAACGCAGCAAAAGCGCTGGCAAGCAGGGTGTAGCCTGCCGTTTGTGGCAGCCAGCCCAGTTGTTTGTATCCGCCGGAGACAGCCGCCCCGATTAACAGCAAGCCAAGCGGCACGGCCCAAGCGCTGAGACGGTGTTGGTTCAGCCACTGGCGAACACAGGCCAGCTCCATCAGGGCCGCGCCGGCAGCGCCCCACGCCAGCGCATCCATGCGTGCCAGCGTGGCTGTGTAGACGGCTTCAGGGTCCCAGCCTTGACTCAATAAGCTGTGACGAATGATCAGGGCGCTCACAGCCACCAAGGCCGATGTCAGCAGCACCCGTTTGGTGCCAGCACGGTATAGCAGCAGAGGCCACACCAAATAGAATTGTTCCTCAACTGCCAAGGACCAAAAGTGCGGCACCCTGGCACCACTGAGCGCATGGCCATGCACCCAGTTACTCGTGAAGGTCCATAGGTATAAATCATGACTTTGGTCATGGTTTGCTACCCAACCCAGCCTAGGCATGACCCACAGCAGCACGACCAGTGTGGCGTAATAAAGTGGCCAAATTCGAAGGGCTCGGCGGATATAAAAACCGCTGAAGTAGTTACTGGCGGACTGTGTGCGCATCAAGATGCGTGTGATCAAGAAGCCGCTGAGTACAAAAAACAGCTGCACCCCGATCCAACCCCGATCTAGCCATTGCTCAAGTAGACGTGTGACAAGACTGTCTGCGGGCGCAGGCAAGTGCGCGTTGTGAGGGATTACCAGCAGCACAGCCAAGGCGCGCAAACCATCCAGCGAGGCCAGCATGGGCAGCGTTCTGGCGGATGTGGAATCAGGGGGGCTCAATGGCATGTGGCGATTGTAGACGGCGGCATGTCCTGCCCCTTGTGCAATAATCTAGATCAATTCTTAAATGGAATATCTACACTATGTTGATGCCCCATGTTCGTGCTGATTTAGCCCGTTATTTGCCGCCAAAACCCAATATCGTTGAAATTATCAGGGCTTTGTTGCAGTATGGCTTCCTTGCGACGCTTGTGTATCGATATGGGCAATGGACAAAAACCATTCGTCCAAAATTAGCATCCTATCCATTCAAATTAATATATTCTATTCTTAGTTCTTTGTGTGAGATGTTGTTTGGTATCGATCTCAGTTCTAATTCTGATATTGGGCCTGGGTTTTACATTGGGCACTTTGGCTGCATTGTTATTGTCGGTAAAATAGGTTCAGGTTGCAGCATTGGGCAGGGCGTGACCATTGGATACAAGGGCGCCGGCAAGTCAACTGGCCTGCCTGTTATCGGCGACAACGTATATATCGGCACATCGTCTTTGATCATCGGCACCATCACAGTAGGTGACAACGTCATCATCGGGGCCAATACCACCATCGTCAAAGACGTACCTTCTGGCTACACGGTGGTCAGCGCTCCGGTGCGATTGATTCCACCGAAAAATCCATCGTGGGAATAGGCTGGGTTTATCGGAAGTTTGTAACCAAACAAATATTTACCTTTATTTGAATGCGGAAGGGCCGACAGGCCACGTGTCTAGGGCGATCGAGCATTTCAGCCGCGATTTCGTGAAAGAAATCACAGTCAAGTTGTAAATGCCTCGATACATGAGATCTCAGTGCAGCAAGCATCATTCAGTCCATGCACTGACAGGTGCTTTGCAATTTGCGTATTTCACGCCTGAGGATTTCATATGTACCCATCACACACCTTCTCCACGACGCGCTTGGCGATGGTCGCCGCATCTGTTTCTGCGGCTATCTTGGCAGGATGCGGTGGGGGCGCTGGCACTGGCGCTGTTGATTCAGGTACGTCGACGGTCCCAGGCACAACAACACCTGCACAAATACCAACGCCGCCGCCTCCTCCGCCACCTCCTGCGTCGTACACCCTGACGGTCACCAAGCAGGGCTCGGGCACCGTCACATCGGCGCCTAGTGGTATCAGCTGCGGTACAACTGTGGCGTCCTGCAGTGCAACCTACACCTCGGGTACCTCGGTCACCTTGAGTGCCGTAGCGGCACCGGGCTACCGCTTCACGACTTGGGGTGGTGCTTGCGCAGGCTCAGCAGCCAGTTGCACGGGTCCTATTAGATCGGCCGTGAGTGTGACAGCGATGTTCACCCTGATACCGCCACCTCCAGCCCCCACGCCCCCACCTCCACCTGTCTCTTACAGCCTGACGGTCACCAACCAAGGCGCGGGCACGGTCACCTCATCACCTAGCGGCATCAACTGCGCGACAACGGTTTGTTCGGCCAACTACAACTCGGGCACGTCGGTGACTTTGAGTGCGGCGCCACGTTCGGGCTACACCTTCACCAGCTGGGGCGGTGCTTGCAGCGGCACGGCCACTACCTGCACAGTGGCAGTGACCTCTGCGCTGGGTGTGACCGCCAACTACACCGCCAACGCGGCTCCAGCCCTCACTCTGATCCAAGATACCCGCACCCTGAGTCTTTTCAACTCAGGCGTCTACCCCACCAAGGGTCTTGCGCAAACCGACCCAATCACCAAATTCAAGGTCACCCGCGTATCTGACAAATCGGAACTGGTGGGCGACTATGCCAACCGCGCTAGCCCGATGTCGTCCATCGTCTACTCGCGCTACACCCCATCGAACACAACCGGCGAGTTTGTCCTGATCCACGGTGACAACAGCACCAGTGCTTGGGTCTACCGCACGTCCGATAACAAAATGATGGCCGCCTTGAAGATCAGGCCCGCATCGACGGACAAAGCAGGCACGCGCTCATTGGGCGAAGTCAACGAGTTGCGTTGGGATTACTCCGGTGCCCACCCGTACCGCTTGTACTTCGTGGGCCGCTCTATCCCTAAGTCACAAGCTGTTGGCACTGAAAACCCAGGCATGTCCTTTTATTACACGGACATCAACCAGACCACTGGCGCCCAGTCGACACCTGTTGTGATCCGCGACTTCAGCAGTGCCTTCTCGAACTACACCGGCACCGAGATCATGAACGACGTCGAAGGTGACTCGTCCAATGACTCGCGCTACTGGGCATGGCAGGTGATGGACACATCGATTACCAGCGGCACCTATAAGCCTGTGGCTATCTTCAGCTACGACGCGCAGACCAACACCGTGATGGGCAGCTTGCAACGCTCGTGCGCCACAGCCAAGGTGGGTTGCACGGTGATCAACACCCCCGCTACCGCTGCGCCCTACATCACCCGCCCGAACATGGTCGAGATGTCACCGTCGGGTGTGCGCACCTTGGTGCACTGGGAGCGTGTTTACAGTGGCTCGAACTACGCCAACGTGAACACCACAGCTGACGGTCCCAAGGCGTTCTTGCCTAACTACACGGATCCCATCCGCATCGGCGCCGATGCCACCCACTCCGGCTGGGCATGGGGCCCCAACGGCGAAGAGATGTTCGTTTCGCAGAACAACCGCAATGACTGGATTGAAGCCGTGGACATCGCCTCGGCCGCCACAGCCAAGTGCACGCTGATCTCGGACAACTCTTATACCTGCGGCACCAAGATCTACCCTTTCACTGCGCTGGACGGTGGATCGTGGAGCGTGGGCATGCACTTTGGTAAGGTCTACAACAAGGCCAAAAAGGGCTGGGTGTTCATGAACACCTATGACACGACCAACAGTGTGTGGGCTAAGAATCAGAACCTGCTGATTGAAATC
>JAURXM010000004.1 GCA_030654395.1 Aquabacterium sp. | reverse complement strand
ATCGCTTTTTGCCGAAACCAATCTCAGTAGATCAATTGGTCGCATCACTCAAAGCTGCATATTGCGCGCATCATCCAGAAGCGCTATCGGCGCATATGCCATCAAACGGGAGAAGATGAACAGGGTCGTGCAGCCTTCATTGTGACTCGCATTCGCCAAATTGGCTCAATCATACACCGAGCAAATGTCACTTCAAATTTCAATCCATATCCGTTTGCTGCCGGCAAAGCCGCCAATACCGGCTTTGCATTCGCCTAGCCGCATGCGTGGAAGTTGTGGAACAATCGCATGCATGTATGATTAGAGCACGTCACATCAACCTTGATGATGTCTAGAGAAGCATGCTCCCAAGCACATGTGCTGTTGGCAGGCTGCGCAGATGTAGGTAGTTCGCTTTCGGTGAACAGGTTGCTGACTGCACACGACACAGTCTCGATCCTTGGAAACCAGGATCGAGTAGTGATCCATCGCCAGTGCTCCTGCACCGAGACGTCCTCGAGCTCCGCGCTGGGGCCTCCGATCGGCCGGCAGACACTCCATGAGTTCGTGAGCGAGCGCGATTCGGAAGGAGAGGTGCGATTCGTCGGGATGCCGAACTTGCCAGAGTCTGAACGCGTTGAGGAGGCAGAAGTCGATCAGCCACCACACCAGGCGTGTCCAGCACTTGCGACTCTTCCTACCTGGCAAATAGGAATAGTGAAGCTGATTGATGACATCGACGGCGAGGGTGGAGTAGAGTAGGGATCGGAATGGGAAAACGGAGGCTGTGCAATTGAAGCAGAGTATTGAAACAGCAATGCAGCGAGATGAGACCAGTGACGTGCAACGAGCAACTACACATCCATGCGCTGTCGATGCGATGCCTGTCATCGCTTGCTGACTGACCTGTCTTCCTACAGAGGTACGACAACAGGAGGAGCTGGAAACCGGACGGCGTGGAGAGTCGGCGCTCCATCTTCGTGCAGCAGAATGCGATCAGGGTTGCGATGGTGCGAATGCACGCAGTAGGTAGCCCTGTCACTGCTGCTAGGAGGATGAACGATGGCGTCTGCGCCTGACGGCAGACGAAGAGTCAGTCGGCGGCGGATGGAAAAGAGTAAGAGTAGGTCGAGCCGAAATCCATCCACCTGTCGCGCTCAGAGGAGAGGCGAGCGAGGGGGACAGTGGTGGTGCGGTGGGGCGGGACCGAGTGAGGTGCGCCGCGTCAGCAAGTGAGTATTCATCCGTCGCTGCTGCAGGAGGAGCATGGACACAGAATGCATCGCAGCGGACAACGGGTGAGCAACGGTGCACTGCCTGTAGGCATGACCAACGATGCAGTCAGGCTGTTACTGTCTCCACGCAGCATGGGATGGTGGCTCACTGTCATGTAAGCGGCGGGTCTGACTGACCTTTGCTCCACACGCGGCGTACAAGAGTCGGCTGGAGATGGCGCTGAGAATCCGCAATTTCGAAGTTGCAAGTTGGAGGGGCTGGCGTGGGTGCGTGGGGAGTGGAGACGCGGATCATGCTATGACACCGCACACTAGGTGGAGTCGGCTTCCT
>JAURXM010000043.1 GCA_030654395.1 Aquabacterium sp. | reverse complement strand
TTGAACGGTCACTTCGCCGTGTTATTCGGCTTGGCGTGCCTTTGGGCATTGACCGTGGCAGTGCGTTATTACACCGTGACTTGGGTAGGCGAGCGGGTGACGGCGGATTTACGCAGTGCTGTATATGCACGGGTACTGGCGCAATCCCCGCAGTTTTTCGAGACCTTGCAAACCGGCGAAGTGTTGTCACGCCTGACCGGCGACACCATTCTGATCCAGACCGTGATCGGCAGCTCGATTTCGATGTGCTTGCGTAGCCTGTTCCAGTTTATCGGCGGGATGGTCATGCTGGCGGTGACCAGTTTTTATCTGTTCTCTCTGAACCTGGGCTTGATGGCATTGCTAACGCTGCCCATCTTTGCGATCGGTCGCAAAGTCAAAAAACTTTCGCGTGAATCGCAGGACAAAATTGCCGATGCCTCGGCGCTGGCGGGAGAGATCCTCAACGCGGTACCGACAGTTCAAGCTTACACACAGGAACAACGGGAAACCAAACGCTACGCTGACCGTGCGGAAATCAGCTTCATGACCGCCATCCGGCGCACCCGCTTTCGTGCGGCATTGACGGCGATCGTTATCATAGCGGTGATGGGCTCCATCATTTTCGTGCTGTGGCTAGGCGCAAACCAGGTGCATGCAGGCAGCATGACAGGCGGGCAACTGGCTTCTTTCGTCCTTTATGCAACGTTGGTGGCAGGCGGCGTCAGTACCATGGCCGAAGTCTGGGGCGATGTCATGCGTGCGGCAGGTGCAACCGAACGCTTGCTGGAACTGCTCCATGCACAACCCGCCATTGTCGAAGTCAAGACATCGCAACCGTTACCGCAACCCGGAAAAGCCGAAATTCAATTCGAACATGTCAGCTTCCGGTATCCGTCGCGCATGCAGACGGCTGCGCTTGATGACATCAGCCTCAACATCGTATCCGGGGAGGTTGTCGCACTAGTCGGCCCTTCCGGTGCGGGCAAGAGCACCCTGTTCCAACTCTTACTGCGTTTTTACGATACCAGCCACGGCGCCATATCCTTCAACGGGCGAGATATTCGCCAACTTTCATTACAGGAGTTGCGTAACAAGATTGCCATCGTGCCGCAGGATTCGGTGATCTTCTCGGCCAATGCCATGGAAAATATTCGCTATGGCCGTCCCTCCGCCAGCGATGAGGAAGTGGTGGCCGCCGCCAAATCGGCGCAGGTTGAAGAATTCATCAAGCGCCTGCCGGAGGGCTATCAGACCTTCCTCGGAGAACGCGGCACCCGCTTGTCCGGCGGGCAGCGGCAGCGAATCGCCATCGCCAGAGCCATTTTGAAAAATGCGCCGCTTTTGTTGCTCGACGAAGCCACCAGCGCACTGGAT
>JAURXM010000041.1 GCA_030654395.1 Aquabacterium sp. | reverse complement strand
GTGGATGCCGACTACGCCATGGAAACCGCCAGCCTGTCGCGTGCCCAGGTGCTGCAGCAAGCTGGCACCGCCATGGTGGCGCAGGCCAACCAGGCCCCGCAAAGTGTGCTGGCCCTCTTGCGGTAAGCTTGAAAGGCGAGGCAGATTGGACGCTGATCAGGCATAACGATCGACAATCTCTCTCTGGCGACGACGGGCAACAAGCCTGCGTCGCCATTTTGTGTTTTTGCGGTGAGTTGGTTTGGACTAACTGAAGGGGTAAATCATGGCAATCTCAGCAACGGGTGTTGGTAGTGGTCTGGATGTCCAGGGCATCGTGTCGCAACTGGTGGCCATTGAAAAGCAGCCTCTAAAGCAGCTTCAGACCAAAGCATCGACTTTTCAAACCCAGCTCAGCCTATACGGCAAGATCAAGTCGCAGGCATCTGCCTTGGGTGACGCTGCAGCATTGCTGGCGGGTGCCAGTGGCTGGAACAGCCAGAAGGCCAGCTCGTCCAACGCGACCGCAGTTGGAGTCACGGCAGGTGCCACTGCCGTGGCCACGGCATTTTCAGTCGATGTTCAGCAGCTTGCGCGAGCCCAGTCGGCCGCCTCTGCGGGGGTTGCCGCTGCGTCAGCGGTAGGGGCTACGGGCGACTTGAAGATCGAGCTCGGGAGTTGGTCGGCGGATGTCCTTCCTGTGTTTTCTGCTGGCAGCAGTGTCTCCGTTACGGTTGACGCGACTGATACGATCAGCAGCATTGCCAGCAAGATCAATTCGGCAAATGCAGGCGTTGTTGCAACAGTGCTGCGCGACGGCACGAACGAGCGCCTGGTCATTAAATCCGCAGCCACGGGAACAGCATCCGGGTTTCGTCTCAACAACCCCGCAGAGGCCGGCCTGGCTGCGCTGGGGATCACAAATCCCTCTGATGGCGTGAGTTTCGTGGGGCAAACAGCAATGAATGCCGAGGTGAAAATCAACGGCGTTCCTGTGTCCTCGGCCACCAACAAAATGGTGGATGTGGTGCCCGGCGTCACATTGCAGCTTAATCAGCTGACCACTGCGGCAGCCGAGGTGACGGTTGAGAATGATGTAGATGCGATCACGAAGAACATCCAGGGTTTCGTGGATGCCTACAACGCAATGAACACGACCTTGGCAGATGCAACCAAGTACACGGCGGCAACAAAAACGGGTGGACCATTGCAGGGAGATGCCACAACTTTGGGGCTGCAAAACGTCCTCAGGTCCATGCTGGGGTCAACCAGTGTGGGCTCAACTTTTTCTTATCTCTCGGACGTCGGGATTGAGCGTCAAACCGACGGCTCCTTGAAAATCAACACGACCAAACTCACGAGCGCACAGCAGGATATTCCTAACTTGAAAGCCCTGTTTGCCACCGATAACAGCAACAAGCTGACGAACGGGTTTGGTTTGAAGGTGCGAGACTTTGCGCGGGGCCTGGTGGCTTTTGACGGGCTTGTGAGCACCAAATCAACCGCATTGCAGGGGGCGATCACCAGAAACGCCAAGGACCAGGATCGAGTGACTGACCGGGCCGCCCGAGTTGAAGTGCAATTGCTCAAGCAATACTCCGCACTGGATGCGCAAATGGCGCAGTTGAATGGATTGAGTTCTTACGTGACGGCCCAACTGGCGCAATGGAACAAATCTTCCAGTTAAAAGGTTGATTTTTCTGCTTGTTTGCCGATATATAGAACATCAGGCACACGAGGAGTCAGTCAAATGTTTACCCCAGTTAGCATGCGTTCAGCAAATACTTATAAAGCCGTTGGGCTGGAAACTTCAGTGTCGGGAGCTAGTCCGCATCAGTTGGTGAGCTTGCTGTTTGACGCGTTGCAACAGTCTCTGGCGGCGGCAAAGGGGGCTATTCTGAGTGGCGATTTTCCTGCCAAAGGTCGCTCGATCAGTCGGGTCGTTCGCATTCTCGA
>JAURXM010000131.1 GCA_030654395.1 Aquabacterium sp. | reverse complement strand
GCCTACGGTCCGCGCACCAGGATCACCTCGGACGACCTCGGGAGAACCCGCCCGGAGCGCGTGCGCTTCGCGTACAGCGAAACGCGGCTGGCCGTTGCGCTGGTGCTGCCCGTGGTGGCCGTGGTGTGGCTGTTCCTCAGGGAGGAAGTCGAGCACCGCCGCATCGTGGCCTGGTGCGCCGCGCTTGTCGCGGCGTACGGCGTCAGGCTGCTGATCGGGGCGCTCCATTCCCGCAAGCCGCCGGACGGCGATCCGGCGGCAGAGCTGCGATGGACCGCAGCCTTCCACGCCGCCATCGCGGCCTCGGGCTTCGCCTGGAGCCTGCTCGTCTGGCATGTGCTCGACGGAGCGCTGCCGGTGCTGCGCTTCTCCGGCGTGACCATCCTGGTGGCGGTGGCCGCCGCGGGCTTGCGCGGCCTCGCGACGCTGCCCCTCGCCTATGCGCTGTTCGCGGGCTCGATGCTCGCGCCGGTAGCCATTCCCTCCATCGCGGCCGGCGGGTTCGCGGGCGTGATGCTCGGGGCCACGCTGACGCTGTTCCTGGCGGCGATGATCGCAATGGCGCAGAGCTCGAGCCAGGAATTCATCCGGCGCGCCATCCTGCAGGCGGATCTGGCGGATCTGCTCGTGCGCCATGAGGCTGCCAAGAAAGCCGCCGAATCGGCCAGCCAGGCGAAGAGCGATTTCCTGGCCAACATGAGCCACGAGATCCGCACGCCCATGAACGCGGTGCTGGGCCTGTCACGCATGGTGCTGCAGGAAGACTTGCCGCCCCCCGCGCGTGACAAGCTGTCCAAGATTCACGAGGCTGCGCAAGCGCTGACCCGAATCCTGGATGACGTGCTGGACTTTTCCAAGATCGAAGCCGGTGCACTGCGGTTTGAGCATCATCCTTTTTCTCTGTACCAGGTGCTTGGTGGGGTGAAAAGCCTGTTTTCTGCCAACGCCCAGGAAAAGCAACTGAACTTGACCGTTGACATGCCGCTGGGCGTGCCACAAATGCTGGTGGGCGATGCCTTCCGCTTATCCCAAGTGCTCAACAACTTGGTCAGCAACGCGCTGAAGTTCACGCCATCGGGCAGCGTGAGGATCGGGGTAGCTCCGCTAGATGGCGATCAAAACCGGGAGGACGCCTGCCGCCTGCGATTCAGCGTGCGTGACACGGGTGTGGGCATTGCACCAGAGGTACGGGAGACACTGTTTCAAGCCTTTACCCAAGGCGATACCACCGTGACTCGGCAGTTTGGCGGAACCGGCCTGGGATTGGCTATCTGCCAGCGGCTGGTAGAAATGATGCAGGGACGCATTGGCGTCAACAGTGACGTAGGCCGGGGAAGTGAGTTCTGGTTTACCACGGACTTTCAGATCGCACAAGGCTTGGAAGCGCAGCCTGCAGGCCAGCAACAACCAAGGCCTGACCCGCAAGGGCTGCCCCCGCCAGCAACGAGCCCGGCCAGCCCAGAAGCCACCAAAAAGCTGACCGTGCTGCTGGCGGAAGACAACACGCTCAACCAAATGGTCGCGAAGTCTGTGCTGGAGAATCTGGGGCATACAGTCACCGTCGTCAGCGACGGCGCCGAAGCCGTGGAGAAAGTGAGCACCAGCCCTGTCGGTACCTTTGACATGGTTCTCATGGACATGCACATGCCTAAGATGGATGGGCTGGAAGCCACTCGTCGAATTCGGGCCTTGCCACACGGAGTTGCATTGCCCATATTGGCGGTAACCGCTGCAGCGCTGCCGGAGGACCGGAACAAATGCCTGGCTGCCGGCATGAATGGTCACGTTGCCAAGCCTCTAGAGCCTGTTCAACTGTATGCGGCGATGCACGCCATGAACATCGAACCAGACCTTGCCGAATGCATGATCACGCCGACAGCCCCAGGTGGCCCTCAGACCAATGCCGAGCCGATCCGGGCAGAATTGCACGCACTGGCGGGATTCGAAATGCCAGCATTGTTGTCCCGACTCCAGTACAACGATAAATTGGTTTGGCCGCTGCTTGAAGCATTTGTTGACCAACACGCCAACACCGCCACTGAACTTCAGGAGGCCCTGCAGGCACGTCGATACGACGACGCCTGGCTTCAAACCCATACTTTGATGGGCGCAGCCGCTTCAGTGGGGGCAGAGCGGGTGGCCAAGTCCAGCGCTGCCTTGAATTCAGCGCTTCGATCGGGTGGTGATCCGCCAGAGCAGTTGCTGCAGTCACTGACAGAGGCCCTGCAAACCAGTCTGTCCAGTGCCAAATCAGCGTTGGACAGGTACCACTGATAGCAATCTACAGAATACCAACGGCTTCATGCAGAAGTTGCACCGGCTCATCAGAACAATTCACGGGTGAAAGACTGGTCAATCTGAAATCGGCACACCTGCGCAAATCGACATCGGCGTCTGAACTAGTCCGGTTTTTGGGCTAGTCCTGCCATGCCCCTGTTTGCAGTACAGGCTTTACGTCATGGCAGCTCATGGATTCCTGAAGTTTCAGAAAATACTGAAAATTCAGAAAGATCAAAACAATGAACTTGCCACCACTTACCCAACGCTTTGTACTTCACTTTGGAGAAATGGGCAGCCGCTGGGGCATTAACCGCACGGTAGGTCAGATCTACGCCCTGCTATACGTCGCATCCAAGCCGCTAAATGCCGACGATGTTGGCGAAGCGCTGGGTTTTTCCCGTTCCAACGTAAGCATGGGTCTCAAAGAGCTGCAATCTTGGAATCTGGTCCGGCTCATCCACCAACCCAACGACCGACGCGAGTATTTTCAGGCGCCAGAGGATGTGTGGTCTATTTTCCGAACACTGGCTACAGAACGGCGTAAGCGAGAAATTGATCCCACGCTGTCCATGCTGCGCGACGCCTTGATGGAGCAGCCCAGCGTGACGGCGGACATTCACGCCCAAGAGCGAATGAGGCAGATGCATGGCTTCATCGAATTGATGACCGACTGGCTCGATGATGTGCAAAAAATGGACTCGGCCACGCTCACCAGCCTCATGCAAATGGGCGCCAAAGTACAAAAACTTTTGGTGATCAAAGATCGGGTGTTACAGGTTTTCACCGGCAAGCCTCACGCCGAAACGACCACTGGTTTGACAGACGAACAACCAGTCCATGAACTTCCCTCACAAGGAGATGACCATGGAAAGCTTTGATCCCGTTGTTCTGGCTCGCATCCAGTTTGCGGCCAACATGACTTTTCACATTCTGTTCCCCTCCATCAGCATAGGAATGGGCTGGGTGCTGCTGTTCTTTAAAACCCGCTTTATCACCACTGCTGAGCAGCACTGGATGGATGCCTATCAGTTCTGGGTCAAGGTGTTTGCATTGACTTTTGCGCTGGGAGTGGTGAGCGGTATCACGATGAGTTTTCAGTTCGGTACCAATTGGCCTGGCTTTATGAACACGGTGGGCAATGTTGCCGGGCCTCTGCTGGCCTATGAGGTGCTCACTGCCTTCTTCCTTGAAGCCACCATGCTGGGCATCATGTTGTTTGGCCGCGGTCGTGTCAGCGAGCGGGTTCACACCACGGCGACTTTTTTGGTGGCTTTTGGCACCACCATGTCCGCGTTCTGGATCTTGGCGCTTAATTCATGGATGCACACGCCTGCGGGCTTCGAGATGATCGACGGCAAAGCGCATGTGACCAGTTGGTTCGCGGTGATCTTCAATCCGTCGTTCCCTTACCGTTTTACGCACATGCTGATTGCCTCCGGACTCACCGTGTCGTTCTTGTTAGCCGGGCTGTCGGCATACCGATGGCTCCAATGTGACAAGGGCAAGTCTGTGCAAGCGTCGTTGCGGACGGGTGTGTATGTGGCGGCTTTTCTCATCCCACTGCAGATTGCGGTGGGAGATCTACATGGCCTGAACACCTTACACCACCAGCCCGCGAAGATTGCTGCCATGGAAGCTATCTGGGAAACCCAGACCGGCGCGCCTGCTGTTCTGTTTGCTATACCCGACAAGGAAACCCAAACGAACAAGTTTGAGGTTGCAATCCCCAAACTTGCCTCGCTGTACCTGACCCATAAATGGGATGGTGAGATCAAGGGCATCAAAGACTTCGGCGAGCTGCACCCTCCTGTTGCACCGGTTTTTTGGGCTTTTCGCATCATGGTGGGGGTGGGCATGTTGATGTTGGCCGTCAGCTGGATCGGCAGCTGGCAGTTGCGTAAGAACCAGTTGCAACCCTGGTTGGCGCGCGTGTTAGTGGGCATGACCTTTGCCGGCTGGGTCGCATTGCTTGCTGGTTGGTACACCACAGAAATCGGTCGCCAGCCTTGGTTGGTACAAGGCGTGCTGACCACTGCACAGGCAGCGTCGAAGGTGCCTGCTAGCAATATCGCCTTCACCCTGGCGATGTACCTAAGCACCTACACCATGTTGCTCTCCGCCTATGTGAGCGTGGTGTTTCACCTTGCACGAAAAGCTGCAAAAGCCGAGACGGCTTTGAGCGTAGATGCAAAGACAAACTGGGGAGTGGCGCATGTTTGAAGCATCCAACCTGTTGGTCACTCCAGACCTTACCCAGCCTGCGGGCTGGCTACCTCTTGTTTTTGCTTTGGTTATGGCGCTGGCCATGCTGGCCTACGTGATTCTGGATGGTTACGACCTGGGCGTGGGCGTTTTGCTGCGACGCGCGGATGGTGAAGCACAAAAGGACACCATGATCGCCAGCATTGGTCCGTTTTGGGATGCAAATGAAACCTGGCTTGTGCTTGGAGTAGGCGTTCTGCTGGTTGCTTTTCCGTTGGCCCATGGCGTCATTCTGGGCGAGCTGTACTTGCCTGTGGCATTGATGCTGATTTCACTCACGCTGCGTGGCGTGGCATTCGACTTTCGCGTCAAGGCGCGCGCTGAACACAAACCGCTGTGGGACCGCGCGTTCTATGCTGGCTCCTTGTTAGCCGGCTGGTCGCAAGGCTTCATGTTGGGTGCTTTGGTTACGGGCTTTGCCAATGACTGGGGTAGCCAAGTCTTCAATGCATTGATTGGTCTGTGCCTGGTCGCGGCCTACTGCTTGCTGGGTGCGGGCTGGCTTATCATGAAAACAGAAGGTCCATTGCAGCTCAAGTCTGTGCGCTGGGCTCAAGGCAGCTTGTGGCTGACAGCGGCAGGCGTGGCGGCTATCTCCTTGGCTACACCTTGGGTCAGTCAACGCATCTTTGACAGATGGTTCAGTTTTCCCAATGTGGTGATGTTGTTTCCGATTCCAGCTGTGACTCTCGTGCTCTTTGTGGTGATCGCGCGCAGCCTTAAGCGTTTACCTATGCGTTTAGCCCAAAACAACCAGTACGGTGCTGCCGTGCCATTTGCAAGCACGGTAGGCGTCTTTTTGCTGGCGTTTTATGGACTAGCCTACAGCCTGTTTCCCTGGCTGGTGGTGGACAAGCTGAGCATCTGGGATGCTGCGAGCTCGCCCGAAGCCTTGATGGTGATCTTTTACGGTGTTGTCGTCGTCTTGCCGGTCATCATCGGGTACACGGTCTTTGCATATCGCGTGTTTTGGGGCAAGAGCACGGCCCTCGAGTATTGAGATAGCGAGAGTCAGCCTGTTGTCGCCGACCGAAAACTGACCACCTGAGGCCAATTGTGCCGGTGACCGACTGACCAGAACAATTCACGGGTGAAAGACTGGTCAATCTGAAATCGGCACACCTGCGCAAATCGACATCGGCGTCAACAGAGGGGGTAACTTTTGACCCAGTTGCCTACAGATTGCCTACAAGCAGCACCAAAGTCAGAAAGCAAAAAGCCACCGCGAGGGTGGCTTTGTTGTCTAAGTCGTTGTCACGCTTAGATTTATTTTGGTGGCGCTTCACGGATTCGAACCGCGGACCTGTGGATTATGATTCCATCGCTCTAACCGACTGAGCTAAAGCGCCATCTAGCCTTCCATTATATGACCTGTTTTGGTGGGCTGGCAAGCGACTCACGGAATTTTTTTGACCTACTCAGCAGCATCTTGAAAAAATGAGGGCCGCCGCCATGTGTCAGACGCACAGGTTTCCGTAACCCTATTGATCGCACCCGCACAACTGCCATGACAAAACAAACACTCTCATTCCAAGCCGAAGTCAAGCAACTGCTGCACCTCGTCACACACGCGCTGTACTCCAACAAAGAGATCTTCCTGCGCGAGCTGATCTCCAACGCCTCTGACGCCTGCGACAAGCTTCGTTTTGAAGCCTTGGACAACAGCGCCCTGTATGAAGACGCACCTAATTTAGAGGTGCGCATCTTGGTCGACAAGGCCAACAAGACCCTGACCATCCGTGACAACGGCATCGGCATGAGTGCCCAAGAGGCGATCGACCACCTTGGCACCATCGCCAAGAGCGGCACCAAAGAATTCGTGGGACGCATGTCTGGCGACCAGAAAAAAGACGCCCAGCTGATCGGTCAGTTCGGCGTTGGCTTTTACAGCGGCTACATCGTGGCCGACCGCATCACGGTTGAATCCCGCCGCGCCGGCCTCGGCGCCGCTGAAGGTGTGCGCTGGTCCAGCGAAGGCACCGGTGATTTTGAAGTCGACACCATCGACAAACCCACACGCGGCACCGACATCATCCTGCATTTGCGTGATGAAGAAGCTGACGAATTCCTAACCGCTTGGAAGCTGCGCACCATTGTCGGCAAGTACTCCGACCACATCTCCTTGCCGATCCTGATGCAAAAGGAAGAATGGGACGCCGAGAAGAGTGAGCAAGTCACCAAGGATGAGTGGGAGACCGTCAACCAAGCTGCAGCCCTGTGGTCGCGCAGCAAAAGCGACATCACGTCTGAGCAATACGACGAGTTCTACAAGCAAATCAGCCACGACAGCGAAGCCCCGCTGGCCTACACGCACAACCGTGTCGAGGGTCGCAGCGAGTACACGCAACTGCTCTTCGTGCCAGCCAAGGCGCCATACGACATGTGGAACCGCGAAAAGCGCGGTGGCCTCAAGCTCTACGTCAAGCGCGTCTTCATCATGGACGACGCTGAAGCCTTGCTGCCGAGCTACTTGCGCTTCGTCAAGGGTGTCATTGACAGCGCCGATTTGCCATTGAATGTCTCGCGCGAGATCTTGCAAGAAAGCCGCGACGTCAAGGCCATCCGCGAAGGCTGCACCAAGCGCATCTTGTCCATGCTGGAGGACATGGCCCATCACGATGATGAAGCCATGCGCAACAAGTACGCGGCCTTTTGGCGCGAGTTTGGTTCGGTCCTGAAAGAAGGCATTGGTGAGGACTTCGCCAACCGCGAGCGCTTGGCCAAGCTCTTCCGCTTTGCCTCAACGCATGCAGCCGAAGGCGTCTCGCTGGCCGACTACGTCAGCCGCATGAAGGAGGGCCAAGAGGTCATCTACGTCATCACCGCTGACACTTTGGCTGCAGCGCAAAACAGCCCACAACTTGAGATCTTCAAGAAAAAGGGCATTGAAGTTTTGTTGCTAACTGACCGTGTGGATGAGTGGTTGCTCTCGCATCTCTATGAGTTTGAGGGTAAGCAGCTGCAAAGCGTGGCCAAGGGCGCTGTCGACTTGGGTAGCCTGCAAGATGAGGCTGAGAAGAAGAAGGCCGAAGAAGCCGCCGAGAGTCTCAAGCCTTTGCTAGAGCGTCTGCAAGCCTCGCTCAAAGAGGTCACCAAAGACGTGCGCGTCACGACCCGCTTGGTGGACTCGCCCGCTTGCTTGGTCACCAGTGATGGCGATGTGTCAGGGCATTTGGCGCGTTTGCTCAAGCAAGCTGGCCAGAGCGCACCTGATGCCAAACCCACGCTCGAAATCAACCCCGAGCACCCATTGGTTAAGAAGCTCGACACCAGTGAGCATTTTGACGATTTGGCCCACATCCTGTTTGATCAGGCTTTGCTGGCCGAGGGTGGTCAGCTTGATGACCCGGCCGCTTATGTGCGCCGTGTCAACGCCTTGTTGGTCACAGCAGCAGTCTGATCGGCGCTGTCAAAAGCAAAGAATGAATCCTGGGCGAAGCTTGATTCCGCCCAGCGTTCTGCCCGTTCAGCACGCCTTTGCTTGAGCTTGCGCGCCAGTTGGTCGCCAACATCGTGCACTTGCTCAGGCGTCAGGTGGGGCGCGTCTGGCGTGTGTCCCGTCGACCCCAAAGCCCAAGCGGCTAACAAATGCGCTTGGGGCCACTGGCCAGGCATGCAACGTACATAGCGTATGCGGCAGCCCTCCAGCACAGCCTCTTTGAGTTTTTGTGAGCGGTTGCCTGCCTTGCTTGAAGACTGCTCAACGTCGATGGCCGAAATAACCAAGCCATTGTTCGTGCACACCGTGAGCGAGACATGCAGCGGTTGAAGCCGCTCGTACCAAGCGCGGGCATCACCCGCGTCGGCGGACTGACAAAACCGCAGCAAACTGACTTTGGCCAGCACCATGTGATTGGGTAGAGCGGCGCGCAGTTCGCGATACAAGGCCCGTTCGTGCACGCTGAACAGCGGGCGTGCATTGAGATTCCAGCGGGCGGGCCAGCGGCGACGCGCCAACTTGGCTGCCTGACGCTGCCAGATTTTACCTAGCGAAAAACCGCCAGCCAAGGCCAATAGCACCATGCCCCAGAAGATCGGATCGGACACCATCTTGTCCCCCATTTGATAAACGACGAGGATACTACGGCGTGTTTTTAAGGCGAACTGATCAGCAACCTCAACCAATCGCTGATGTGGATGACGCGGTACTGGACGCGGTAAATCAGCTCAGCCGCAAGCGAATGCAGTGAGCTGTCTAAGTGGCTGCCGACCGTGTCAGCTGGCAACTTGAGCCACGCTTCGGTATCTGGTCCATCTTGCTCGATGAGGGCGCCCGCTTTGGCTGCAATGTGCAGCATCGCGCTGTTCTCTGTCAGCGCGTGGATCATCAAATGGCTTGCACCTTGATTGCGCGCATGGGTGATGGCATGTTGAAACAAGCGCATGCCCAAGCCCAAGCCCCGACCGCTAGGTAGCACCGACACGCCAAACTCAACAGCTCGGATGGTGGGCTGGCCTTCACCGGGGTTCTTGTCAGGCATGGCCGCCAAGTGGGCCATCGCCACCAGTTGCAGCTTGCGATTGAAGATGCCAAATACTTCGTCGCGCTTGAAATCGATCGATGCCACGTACTTGCTCAACTGCGCGGCAGGCGTGGTGGAGCCAAAGCGCAGGTAGCGGTCGCGCTCATCCAAGTGCAGAAGGTGATCCAAGATGCGGTGGCGATGGCGGGCGTGTAGGTCGCGAATGGGCACCCAGCCATCCGTGTGGTGATGTGGGCCGGGCGATTTTTTGCCAGCGCTGTGCAGTGGCGAGCCCCCTCCTGAAGCCAAGCCAAATTTATCGAGTTGATTGGTCGAGTTGAGGGTCGTCACAATAGAGCCTCCGTTGAACCTCATCTTAGGGTTAATACTTAGTGTTGAGGTACGCCAGCCTACCCTAAGACAGGCATCGCTGCTGCGTTGAAATGCGTCAACCCGGCGTTTGAAGGGTGCTGCTTGTCAGTGGGGCCTAAGACGGTATACAATAGTCGATTCCCGACATGGCTGCCGGGAGGATTGCGCCCAGTTGGGCAATTTTTGGGAATGGGTTTTAAGCAGTAGCCCAGCCCTGTCGTTTGAGAGGTCACCACCTGCTTGCAGGATAGAAGTGGCACCAATAGCGATAGACAGTCAATTTTTATCACTTAGGAAATCTCATGAAAACCTTCAGCGCTAAACCCGCAGAGGTCGTACACGAGTGGTTTGTGATCGACGCCACCGATAAGGTGCTCGGACGAGTGGCCAGCGAAGTCGCTCTCCGTCTGCGTGGAAAGCACAAGGCCATTTACACGCCTCACGTAGACACCGGCGATTTCATCGTCATCGTCAATGCAGACAAAATTCGTGTCACTGGCACCAAAGCCAACGACAAGATTTACTACCGTCACTCGGGCTTCCCCGGCGGTATCTATGCAACCAAGTTCAAAGACATGCAGGCCAAACATCCTGGTCGTGCCATTGAAAAGGCTGTCAAGGGCATGTTGCCCAAGGGCCCGCTTGGTTACGCCATGATCAAGAAGCTGAAGGTTTATGCAGGCGGTGAGCATCCTCACGCAGCCCAGCAGCCTAAAGCCCTGGAAATCTAAGGAGCGGCCATGACTATTGGTAACTGGAACTACGGCACCGGCCGTCGCAAGTCCTCCGTGGCACGCGTCTTCATCAAGAAGGGCACTGGCCAAATCTTGGTGAATGGCAAGAAGGTCGAAGAGTACTTCGGTCGTCAAACCTCCATCATGATCGTCAAGCAGCCATTGATGCTGACCAACAATGTCGAAGCTTTCGACGTCAAGGTCACCGTCAAGGGTGGCGGCGAATCTGGTCAAGCTGGCGCTGTGCGTCACGGTGTGACCCGCGCTCTGATCGACTTCGACGCGCTGTTGAAGCCTGAATTGAGCCGCGCCGGCTTCGTCACTCGCGACTCCCGCGAAGTTGAACGTAAGAAGGTCGGTCTGCACGGCGCTCGTCGCAGGAAGCAGTTCAGCAAGCGCTGATCCTTCTGTCCTTTCAGGCCGAATCACTTCGGTCTGGGGATCGAAAAAAAGCCCGCCAAGCCTCGTGCCTTGTGCGGGCTTTTTGCTTTTCGAGCTCAAAAACTCAGGTTGTAGCGTGCGCCCAGCGCCAGCTGCGATGGCGCTTTGCTTTCGTTGTCTGGGTTGATGCGCCAAGCCGCCGCCACGCTCAGTGTGGCGCCAGATGTCAGCCGAGTGGCGTAACGCGTTTCCGCGATCCACTCTTGTGCACCGCTTGCCAGGTTGACCAGGTGGGTGCCATAGACAGGCTCGCCTTGCTCATTCACGCCTGTGACCACGCTGTAATTCAGGCTGCCTGTTCGCGCCCGCAAGGGGGCGTTCAACGTCATGCTCAAACGGTCGTCATCGCGCCAGTTGTCGCTGCGGATCAGGCCCAGTCCATATGATTGAGACTGCACAGATGTGCCTCCCAAGAGCATGCCATTGGCTGCGGGCGCGCTGGTCTGCGTGATGCCGTATGCGCCTGCCAAAGTCCAGTGTGTGGCCAGTGCCCACGCGCCGCTGACCGTCACCCCGGTTGATCCCGTTTGTTGGTTCAGCCCCAAGTGCTGTTGTGAATAGCCGCCTAGCATGCCTTGCTCGGTCAGTTGGGCTGCTGAGATGTTGATGGCTTTGACGCTGTCCTCATAGGTCAGCTCCATCACGTTGACATCACCGGCGGCTGAGTTGTCGGCATGGGCTCGTGCGACGCCCACGCGCCCTGTCCAGCTGTGGCCAATGGGTGTGGCCCAGGTGGCAAATTGGTGCTTGGGTGCAAAACCAAGTAAGGCGTTGCCCAATAGGCCCTCAGCCCCGCTTAAGCGTGTCGCCATGCGTGAGCCCATCAGGCCCAAGCTCATGCCCGCTAGGCCCCCATCGCCTGCACTGACAACGTCGCCAGAGGCCAGTTGCAAACTCACCATCGACGCATCGCTTTGCTTGATGTGGTTCCATGGGTCGGCTTGTGGCGTGTGCGTTTGGCGTGATTGCAGCCGCATCAGGCGCGCCCCATTGCCCAGCACCTGGTTGGCCGCGTCCAGCAGCCGGTCTGCCCGACCGAGGATGCTGTCCACCGTCATCACGCTGCGCATCGATATCGTCGATCCTTCGTCGCTCGTGAAGTTGCGCCCGTACTCATCAAACACATCTGTGCGCAGGCCCTCAAAGGCCGATGGGGTGGTGACGTGGGGTTGGCTGCTCAGCACGCGTTGCCCTGATAGGCTCACCACGACACGGTCACCCGTGGCGATGCGGTAGGTATAGCGACCGATGGGCGATAAGGCGCGGTTCACATTCAACATGCCTCGGCCATAGACCGCATCCACACCCGGCGCACCCAGATCGTCAGCCGTATTGAGCAAAATCGCGGCGACTTGATTGGCTCGCAAATACGGCCAGTACCCTGAGACCAATGCAGCAGCCCCCGATACCGCAGGCGTGGCCATCGAGGTGCCCGTCATATACGCATAGCCTGTGCTGTAAGACGAAATGATGTTGACCCCCGGTGCCACCAAGAAGAACGCCGCCGTGTCACCTGCCCGGTTTGAGAAAGAGGCAAGCCGCTTATTGGCGTCAACCGCACCCACCGCCACGATGGTGCCATTGGCCCAGCCCTCTTTGGCATAGCGTGCGGGCCAACTGGGGTTGCGTGCTGACTCATTGCCAGCTGCCACGACGATGACGGTGTTATTGCCCGATGCGGCTTGTCGAAGCGATGCATCGCCGGTTGGGCTGTTGGCCCCTAGGCTCATATTGACGACGCGGGCGCCCCTTGATACGGCGTAGTCCAGTCCCCTGTTGATGGCGCTGCTCGAAGCGGTGCTGCCATTGAATACCTTGACCATCAGCAAGTTGGCTGCAGGGGCTACGCCATACATGCCTGTGCCATTGCCCGGCGCGCCGATGATGCCCGACACGTGTGTGCCGTGGCCCATCGCATCGCTCACATCACTGGAGCCATCGACTGCATTGAAGCCCGCCAACACACGGCTGTTGTTGGAAAACTCAGGATGGGCGCTGTTGATACCCGTATCCAGAATCCCCACGATCACACCCTGACCAAGGATGCCCCGACTGTGTACGCCACGCATACCCAACTGATTCACCGTGGTGGACCAGTTGTACTCGCCTATGGTCGGTGCGAACACAGACTGGGCACTCGCTGCATGGCAAGCCACCGCGAGGGCGGACAGGATATACGTTTGACGTAGATTGCACATGACAGATAGCGTGTTTAGTAGCGGTGTGCCTTGATTTCGGATGTTGAAGGGGAGAACTTGAAAGAAACAGCACTGGCGGTGGATTCATTTGCATGCCACGCGTCCAATTCGCTCGGAGTTTCCTAGAATGGCGACTTTCCCGAAGCGGGATCTGTTCGGGCGGCACACGATCGTTGTCGCTCTGGGTCAAAAGGATTTCAGATGATCAAAGTCGGCATTGTTGGTGGCACGGGCTATACCGGAGTGGAGTTGTTGCGCTTGTTGGCACAGCACCCCCAAGTCAAACTCCAAGCCATCACATCCCGCAAAGAGGCTGGCTTGCCTGTTGCAGACATGTACCCCAGCCTGCGTGGTCATGTCGATTTGGCATTCGTGACGCCGGATAACGCCAGATTGACCGAATGCGATGTCGTGTTTTTTGCGACCCCCCACGGTGTGGCCATGGCTCAAGCTCGCGAATTGTTAGCGGCAGGGGTCAAAGTCATCGACTTGGCTGCCGACTTTCGCATCAAAGACACAGCTGTGTTCGAGCAGTGGTATGGCATGCCGCACGCATGCCCCGATTTGCTTGAAGAGGCCGTCTACGGCTTGCCAGAGCTCAATCGCGAAGCCATCAAGACGGCTCGGATCATTGGTAACCCCGGCTGCTACCCCACGTCTGTTCAATTAGGGCTTGCGCCTTTGTTGGCCAACAAGCTCGTTGAGCCGACCCACCTGATCGCCAATTGCGCATCCGGTGTCTCCGGCGCCGGGCGCAAGGCCGAAGTTCATGCCCTGCTGGCCGAAGCCGCTGACAACTTCAAGGCCTATGGCGTCAAGGGACACCGTCACGGACCCGAAATCAACCAGCAGTTGCGTGTCATTGCGGGCGATGACAGCGTCAATTGCCTGTTCGTGCCGCATCTTCTGCCCATCATTCGCGGCATCCACTCGACGATTTACGGTCGATTGACTGAAGCAGGGCAGGGCGCCGACCTGCAGGCGCTGTTTGAAGCCTATTACCAAGGCGAGCGCTTTGTCGATGTATTGCCAGCAGGCAGCGCACCAGAGACACGCAGCGTCCGAGCCAGCAACACTGTGCGCATCGCTGTGCACAAACCACTGCCCGATACCGTGATGGTGCTGGTCGTTGAGGACAACCTCACCAAAGGTGCCTCAGGCCAAGCCGTGCAATGCATGAACTTGCTGTTTGGTCTGGATGAGCAAATGGGATTGAACCTGATCCCGGTGCTGCCCTGATGCGCTGGAAATTGATCCGTCGGCGCCTGTCCATCAGCGCGCCACGCATGGCGGTGCGCAGTCACAGGGCGTGGCCTTTGCGCTGGGCTTTGGCGGCGTTGATGCTCGGGTTCTCTGCCGCGCTGGCCTTATGGGCCTTTGAGTTTGGACGCAACATCGCAGGCTTGAACCACGATGCGCCACAAGCCAAGCAAGCCTTGGCTCAAGCCAAGCAGCAAATCGAAGAACTGATACGCGATCGTGATGCAGCGCAATCGGTCGCCAACTCGGCTGACAGCATGATCAAGGCTGAACGGGTTACTCAGCAGCGCTTGGCCGAGCAAGTTAAATCGCTTGAGTCCGAGAACCTGGCGCTCAAGGACGACCTCGGTTTTTTTGAGCGCTTGCTGCCCGCAGCTGGTGACGGGCTGTCTGTGCGCGGCTTGCAAGTCGAGCCATCCGGGCCGGGGCAATTGCGCTTTCAGTTGCTGATCATGCAACAGGGCGGACGCAACCAAGCTGAGTTCAAAGGGCGGGTGGAGTTGATGCTCAGTGGCTTGCAAGACGGCAGGCCTTGGGTTGACACCCGCGCAGCGTTTCAGCAAGCGCTCGTTTTCAAGCAATACCTCCGGGTCGAGGGCGTTATGCCCACTTCACAGCACACGGTGGTCAAGAAAGTCCAGGTGCGGGTACTTGATGAAATGAGCCAAGTCCGAGCTACTCAGGTGCTTCAACTTTGACCCCGCATTGTGACAACCGCCCGTTTAAGGCATTGACCCAACTTGGTAAAGGTGTAACCTTGAAGGCCTCGCATGTGGCTTCTTAAGGATTTTGTGATGTTTGGCTGGAAAAAACCCCCTCCCATCCGCACCCTGATTGGGGAAGGCACCGTGATCACGGGCGAAATCCGTTTCTCGGACGGCCTGCGCATTGATGGCGAGGTGCACGGCAACGTCACCTGCACAGGTGAGGCACGCTCACTCTTGGTGATCAGCGAGAAAGCCCGTATTCATGGCAAGGTCAGGGCAGGTCATGTCATCATCAACGGGTTGATAGAAGGCCCCGTGATGGCTGAGGACTTACTTGAGCTGCAACCTAAAGCGCGTATCGTGGGTGATGTGCGATACGAGGCCCTTGAAATGCACCAAGGCGCCACCATAGATGGTGAGTTGCGCCCACTCAAGACCGAAGACAAGCCAGGCCTTAAGCTGGCAACCAGTTCCGTTGGCTCATCAGGTGAGCGTGCAGCTGCTGCGCAGCCCGCTTTGATGGGTCAGATTCAGAAGATTTAACGTTGTTCCCGGAGAGTATTCATGACCGCCGTAGCCCAAGTCCCTGCTGAAAATGCCTATGAAGACCTGCCGGTTCCCATCGTTTTCACAGATGCAGCTGCTGGCAAGGTGGCTGAACTGGTCGCAGAAGAAGGTAACCCTGACCTGAAGTTACGTGTGTTTGTGCAAGGCGGCGGGTGCTCGGGGTTCCAGTACGGCTTCACTTTTGATGAAATCTCTAACGAAGATGACACCAAAATGGAGAAGAACGGTGTGACCTTGTTGATCGACGCCATGAGCTTGCAGTATCTGACTGGCGCCGAGATCGACTACAAAGATGACCTCGAAGGCGCCCAGTTCGTGATTCGCAACCCGAATGCGCAAAGCACCTGCGGTTGCGGTTCAAGCTTCTCGGTTTAAGCCTTAAGCCCGCAAACCCGCTCAACGGGCAGGGTAAAGCCCGCCAAGCACCCTAGGGCCTCGCGCCCCGGTCACGGCGGGCACATTGCCAGCCAGACGATGCACATGGGTCCAGGCCAGCCAAGCAAACGCAGCGGCCTCTACCTGCATCACATCCAGTCCATGGCTGTCGGAGCGCCCGACACGCACGCCTGGTAGTTGTTCGCCTAAGCGTTGCATCAGGTCGCCATTCAAGGCACCCCCGCCGCAGACCACCACCTCCGATGCCTCCGGCGCATGTTCGCGCAAGGCCATGGCGGCGCTGCGTGCCGTCAACTCGCACAGCGTAGCTTGAACATCGTGTGCCAGTTCGTTGTCTGACAAAGGGCCATCAGTCAGCCCATGTGGTGCCAACCAGCGGTTCAGCCAATCTGCATTGAACAAGTCACGCCCGGTGCTTTTGGGGGGCGGTAGGCTAAAGAATGGGTCAGCCAGTGCGTCGCACAGCCAATCTTCTCGCACCTCACCCGACGCGCCGAACTCGCCATTGGCATCAAAGGCATGGCCCGTCTGCCATGCACACCACATATCCAGCAGGGCGTTGCCTGGGCCGCAGTCAAATCCCAATGGCACCTGACCTGGTCGCAGAATACTCAAATTGGCCATGCCACCGATGTTCAGTACGGCGACGACCCGATCTGGCTTGCCAAAAATGGTGTCGTGAAAGGCGGGCACCAAGGGCGCACCTTGTCCACCGGCCGCGATGTCGCGGCTGCGGAAATCAGACACCACATCGATGCCTGTCATCTCGGCCAGCAGGGCGGGGTTGTTGATTTGCAATGTGTAGGCCAAATCGGGGCGGTGGCGCACGGTCTGGCCATGCGCGCCGATGGCTTGAACCTCGCTGGGCAGCACGTTCGATGCCGCGCACACCGCTTGAACAACGGTGGCATAGAGCACCACCAGTGCTTGAGCGGCTTGGGCGCTGCGGTGCAGTTCGTCGTCGCCGGGCGTGTTCAGTTCCAGCAGGGCCTGCCTTAAGGGGGGGGGCAACGGCCTGTGTGCATGGGCCAACATCTGCCAGTGGCCCTTGTTGTCGTGCAGCAAGACGCCATCTACGCCATCCAGCGATGTCCCTGACATCAAACCGATGTACAGATTTGAAAAAAGCCCGCCAAGGCGGGCTGTGGTGACCAGATTCAGCCCCTGTGTCAAAGCGGCTGAGTCACTTGTCATTCGAAGCGTGGCCCCGATTGAGCCCCCAGTGTTTGCCATTCATCTGCCGTCTTCAGCCTTTGTGCCACGTCAAGTGCACGTTGGCGAAATTGCACCAACGCTTGTGGCGACAACAGCAGGCTCTCGGAGGCGCGTGCAATGGTCATCGGATCAATTTGATGGCCACCGACCTTGAACTCGAAGTGAAGATGCGGCCCCGTCGCCCAGCCTGTGGCACCCACAGCACCGATTCGCACGCCTTGCTCAACATGTTGGCCCTTGCGCACATCAATGCGGCTCAAATGGGCGTAAACCGTGGTGCGGCCACCGCTGTGCTGTAACTCAATCACATTGCCATAACCATTTTGTTGGCCTGCAAAGCTCACCACGCCGTCGCCCACACTGCGAACGGGCGTGCCCGTTGGTGCACCGAAGTCCACACCCAAATGGGCACGCCACTTTTGCATAATCGGGTGAAAACGCATCGCAAAGCCCGACGTCACCCGTGAGAATGCCAGCGGCGAGGCTAAGAAGGCCCTAGTCTTGCTGCGCCCAGTCAGGTCAAAGTAGGCACCTTTGCGGCCAGGTTCTTGGAACCAAACAGCATCATGGGTTTTGTCTTTGTTGATAAAACGTGCGGCCAAAACACGGCCAACCGAACCCGCCCAAGTAACAGGCTCACCGTCAGCGGTATGGGCTTCGTACAGCACGCTGAAGGCATCACCCTTGCGTAACTCACGGCGAAAGTCGATGTCCGTGCCAAAAATTTCAGCCAACTGGTTGGTGACGCCATCTGGGATGTGTGCGTCATCGGCGGCGGCATACAAAGATGACTCGATGGTGCCTGATGCCGTTTGCGGCAAAACTTCTAAAGGCAAGACTTCTTTGCGAACGTCCCAACGTGTAGCGCCTTGTGCCACAACACGCGTGATGGTGATCCGTGTGAAGTGCGAATCAAAATCGTTGCTGGTATCTGCTGGACCCCGTACAACCAACTGTTGTAGGTGACCGCCTTCAACCGTGGCTTTGACAGACTTGCCGATGCGGCCTTGCAGCACAGCGCCCGCTACAGGGTCGTTGCGAATGAATTGAGCAGCCTCAATGTCGTCCACACCCAAGCGCTGCAACAAGCTGTCTGCCGTGTCCGCAGACTTGGTGACATCACTGCGGAACAAGTTCAGCGTTTGCTCATCCATTTGCGCCAGTTGCACTGGCAACGCAGGCACGAGCAAGGTTTCGTGGATTTGCGAAATCTGAGGCAAGCGTGCCTCAGGCAGACTTGACAGCGGGGCCACACCAAATGCTGTCATGGCTGAACCAGCCAGCAGGACCAATACCGCAGCGCTGATGCGCTTGGGGTGACGGTGCGCAGTGGCTTGAGCAGCCAGCACACCATTGATCAACGGTTCAATACGTGAAGACCGCAAGGCCTTAACCAATTTGGATGAATTCAAAACTTGAAATCCCATCTAGATTTGTTGGCGGAGACACTGTCCCCTAAAATCAACCCGCCTTGCAAACAACAAACACACGATGGGCGCCCACAACCTGCGGAGTATATCCCCGCAAAGAGGGGTGTCAGCGTCCGGATTTTCACCCATTGGTTACTCATGTCTTATCCTGAAAAAGCGCCACAAGCTCAGCCAAATCTCCCTATAAGCGACAAGGTGCGCGAGGCCTTGGCGGTGACTCAGCGTGGTGTTGATGAGCTGCTGCCCGAGGCTGAATGGCTTAAAAAGCTGATCCGATCAGAAGCCACTGGCACGCCATTGCGCATCAAATTGGGCTTAGACCCCACGGCGCCCGACATCCATTTGGGGCACACAGTGGTGCTCAACAAGCTGCGTCAATTACAGGATATCGGTCATTCCGTGATTTTCTTGATTGGCGATTTCACATCGCTGATTGGTGACCCATCTGGTCGCAACACCACGCGCCCGCCACTCACAGCCGAGCAAATCAAGGTCAATGCGCAGACCTATTACAAGCAAGCCAGCTTGGTGCTTGACCCTGAACGCACCGAGATTCGCTACAACAGTGAATGGTGTGATGCCTTGGGCGCACGCGGCATGATCGAGCTGTCTAGCCGCTACACCGTGGCCCGCATGATGGAGCGCAACGACTTTCATGAGCGCTTTCACGCAGGCACCTCTATCAGCGTGCACGAGTTCCTCTACCCCTTGATGCAAGGCTATGACTCTGTGGCTTTGAAGTCCGATCTGGAATTGGGCGGCACCGATCAAAAGTTCAACCTGTTGATGGGGCGGCATCTTCAGGCCGAATATGGTCAAGAGCCTCAGTGCATCTTGACCATGCCCTTGCTGGAGGGCTTGGACGGCGTCGAGAAGATGTCCAAATCCAAGAACAACTACATCGGCATCGGCGAGGCGCCCAACGACATGTTTGGCAAGCTCATGAGCATCAGCGATGTGCTGATGTGGAAGTACTTCACCCTGCTGAGCTTCCGGTCGCTGGACGAGATCGCCCAACTCAAAGCCGAGTGCGAAGCAGGGCGCAACCCGCGCGATGCCAAAGTCATGCTGGGCCAAGAAATTGTGGCCCGCTTCCATAACGCACAGGCGGCTCAAGATGCCTTGGCTGATTTTGTCAACCGATCTAAGGGCGGGGTGCCTGATGACATCCCTGAAGTGCAGTTGACCTTACCAGACGGCGGCGAAGGCTTGGCCATCGGGCAACTGCTCAAACAAGCCGGTTTGGTGCCCTCCACCAGCGAGGCGCTGCGCATGGTGGACCAAGGCGGTGTGCGCATAGATGGCGCAGTCATCAGCGACCGTGGCCTCAAGCTGGCTGGCGGTGTGTACGTGGTTCAGGTTGGTAAACGTAAATTTGCCAAAGTGACGATCAAGGGTTGATTAACCCCTTGATTCGGGGTAACCCCCGCATGAATAAGGGGGGTGATTTGCTTGACTTTGGTGATCTTGAGAACTACGTCACACCGATCACCGTCAACCTCCGTTGTGCCCTGTGGGGGCGGCAGATAAGCTTCGTTACATGGAGATCGAAAGATCTTGGTCAGTTCACGAAGCCCGGCAAATTGCCTGCAGTCCAACGGAGTACCCCATGAAATTCACCCTCAAAACCATCGTTGCCGCCACCGCTTTTGTCGCCGCTGGTGTGGCCAACGCCGCCAGCGTGACCGTCGCAGCAAACACCACCTACGAAGGTTTGAGCTTTTCTGGCAATGGCGCCTTGTCTTTCAGTGCCGACTTGCTCGGTGCGCTGGACACTGGCAAGGTAGCAGTGGCCGGCTACGGGGCTGCCAAAGCGACAGTGACCAAGGATGCCGATGGGTATTTTCTAGAGGCATCGGCTGCTGCGCCCATCACGGCCTTAACCATTGACAGCACGACACGCACTGTTTTGGCTGCAGCAACCACTGGCGGCGCCACCCAAACTGCGCCCGCGCTTAAAAGCGTCTCCAGTGGCGGCTCATTGACCGTTACCGATTTGAATGTGGACATAGCCAACAAACGGGTTTATGCCACCTTGATTGGCGGCAATGGCGTTGGCACATTGACAAACTTTTACCTGTGGAACATCGGCAGCATCACAGGAGCAACGCAAGTCACAGGCGCAGGCACATTCACAACCAATATGACGGGCCTGTCTATCACCACAGAAGGCTTTAATCAGTTCAGCAAGTCATTGGGTTTGCTGTCGTTGGGTAAGTCAGCCCTGTTAGGTGTGACCGATTTCGGCTCCATCAGCTCGACCATCATCGCCAAGTCCGTCACAGCCGTCCCGGAGCCATCAACCTACGCCCTGATGGGCTTGGGTTTGGTTGGCTTGAGCTTGGCCTCACGCCGTAAGGCAAAGTAAGACTCAAACTCGATCCGGGTTGATTGCCCGGGTTATCTTTATCGGCCGCGTGCGCTCAGGTGCACGCGGCTTTTTCTATGGTGTCGATGACGCATCCCGTTGATTTGATGTGGTGGGGGGTGCCTGCTTTAATTTGGAGCGTAATGCCGCATTTTCGGGTTATCACCCCACCTGAATGCGGGGGTGTTTTCTGGCTAGTTCGGTTTTTGTGTGATTTTTACGCCGCCGACAAGGTTAACCCTGTTGGGTTATTTGTCTGATTGCAGATATCCTTGTTATCAACAGGCGGCGATAGCAGTCTGAGCAAGTCAGAGGTTGATGCGGCCACCTTCTGACCACAACAAGTTTCGATACCAACAGGCTGCTTTTAAATGGAGTTAGACATGAAATTTGCACTCAAGAGCATCGTCGCAGCAACTGCATTCGTGGCTGTTGGTGTGGCCAGCGCCGCCAACGTGACGGTGGCTGGTAACAACGCAGCCGTGTTCAATAACATGACCTTTGCAGGTTCTGGTGGTTTGGCGTTCAGCGCCGAATTGATGGGCGCACTGGACACCGGTAAAGTCCAAGTGACACCGGTTGGCGGCGCCATTGGCAACATCACGAAGGACACGGATGGTTTTTACACCAGCGCTGCCGTCTCTACCGGCATTGCTAATTTGACCATTGACAACGTGGCCAATAAGGTTATGGCTGTGGCGACCACCGGTGGCGCCAAGCAAGTGGCCCCTGTGCTCAAGAGCGTGTCATCCGGTGGCGAGTTGACCGTGACAAACCTGCGCATCGACCTGAATGCCAAGAAGGTGTACGCCGACCTTTTCAGCACCAACGCGATGAATGCTGCGGGAGACAAAACACTGCTTAACTTTAACCTGTGGGACATCATGGGTAAGGCGCAGTATGACGTCGACGGCAACTTCACAAGCTACGATTCTTCTACTGCCATTGTTGGCACGACCTTGATCGGTGGCCCAGGCACTTATCAAAACACCTTGAATGGCCTGAAGGTCACTACTGGTGGTTTTGACGCTTTCAGTAAAGGTTTGGGCCTGTTGTCTTTGGGTAAATCGGCCTTGTTGGGTGTGAACGACTTTGGCACGATGACTTCAACGATCGTGGCCACGGCTGCTGTTCCTGAGCCATCAACCTACGCCCTGATGGGCTTGGGTTTGGTTGGTCTGAGCTTGGTGGCCCGCCGTCGCGCTAAGTAAATCAGCACATTGAATCGGGCTTGCTAGCCCGATCCGAGCCCTCTAAGCCGCGTTGCACATTGGTGCAGCGCGGCTTTTCCGTTTTAGGGGGTAAAACTGGCGCAATGTGCGTGAAGTTGGCGTGCAAAGCACCCCATGATGGGGTTAGCCCTTCACTTAAACGAGGGGGGAAAGCCGTTAAACGGCGCGTAAAGGCGCTGAATCTAACGTGTTTGGGGGGATGCCCGGTGTGATGGCCGTGTGATGCCAGATAAGCTTCATCTAACAGATCTAGAAAACAGTCTGTGCAAGTCAAGGGAGCATGCGGATGCCCTTGGTTGCCAAGAGATTTTGAATAAAAGGGCCGCTTTCTGGTGGAGATAGATATGAAATTTGCATTGAAGAGCATCGTCGCAGCAACTGCATTCGTGGCTGTTGGCGTGGCCAGCGCCGCCAACGTCACGGTGGCTGCTAACAATACGGCCGTGTTCAACAACATGACCTTCACAGGTTCTGGTGGTTTGGCGTTCAGCGCCGAATTGATGGGCGCACTGGACACCGGTAAAGTCCAAGTGACACCGGTTGGCGGCGCCATTGGCAACATCACGAAGGACACTGATGGCTTTTACACCAGCGCTGCTGTGTCTACCGGTGTTGCCTCTTTGACCATGGACAACGTGGCCAATAAGGTTGTCAGTGTACAAACCTCTGGCGGCGCCAAGCAAGTGGCCCCTGTGCTCAAGAGCGTGTCATCCGGTGGCGAGTTGACCGTGACCAACCTGCGCATCGACCTGAATGCCAAGAAGGTGTACGCCGACCTTTTCAGCACCAACTCGATGAATGCTGCCGGCGACAAAACGCTGCTTAACTTTAACCTGTGGGACATCATGGGTAAGGCGCAGTATGACGTCGATGGCAACTTCACAAGCTACGATTCTTCTACTGCCATTGTTGGCACGACCTTGATCGGTGGCCCAGGCACTTATCAAAACACCTTGAATGGCCTGAAGGTCACTACTGGTGGTTTTGAAGCCTTCAGTAAAGGTTTGGGCCTGTTGACTTTGGGTAAATCGGCCTTGTTGGGTGTGAACGACTTTGGCACGATGACTTCAACGATCGTGGCCACGGCTGTGCCTGAGCCAACAACCTACGCCCTGATGGGTTTGGGCTTGGTTGGCCTGAGCTTGGTTGCTCGTCGTCGCGCTAAGTAAGAAAACAGCCTAGACCGGGCTTCGTCGCCCGGTTGATGCTTGCAAGCCGCGGTGCACTTTGGTGCATCGCGGTTTTTTTACGTATATGGCTACAAATTGGCATGTGCGGCACCCTTGATTGGGGTTAGCCCTTCACCTGAATGCGGGGCGTTGTGCGTAACAGATGTTTTTCAGCCGCGAATCCTGTGGGTTTGGGGGGATACAGGCGTTGCGCATGGTGTTTGATGGCGGATATGCTTGATTTAACGGATCGCTATTGATCTGTGCGGATCAAAGGAACACGCGGACGCCTTTGATAGCAAAGAAGTTTAAAAAATGGGCCGCTTCCTAGTGGAGATAGATATGAAATTTGCATTGAAGAGCATTGTTGCCGCCGCCGCTTTCGTGGCTGCTGGCGTCGCAGGCGCTGCCGCCGTCACCGTCACCCCAACTGACACCTTCAAAGGCTTGACAGCCTCAGGCTCCGGCGCTTTGTCGTTCAGCGCGGAACTGATGGGTGCTTTGGACACAGGTAAAGTGGTCGTGACCCCATCAGGTGGCGCCATCGGTAACATCACCAAAGACTCAGACGGCTTCTACACCAGCGCCGCTGTCTCTGCATCAATCAGCAGCTTGACCATTGATGACGTGACAGACAACGTGTTGCAAGCTGCAACCGTTGGTGGCGCCACGCAAACGGCCGCTGCGCTCAAGAGCGTGTCCTCTGGCGGCGTGATGACCGTGACTGACCTGCGCGTTGACTTGGTTAACAAGCGCGTGTACGCCAACATCATCAGCACCAACGCACTGAACGCAGCTGGCGACAAGACACTGAACAACTTCTACCTGTGGGACATCATGGGTACGCCTCAGTATGACGTCGAAGGCACGTTCACTGGCTATGACGCATCTACAGCCATCGTTGGTTCGACCACGGTTGCTGGCCCTGGCACCTATGTGAACACCATGAACGGCCTGAAGATCACGACTGACGGCTTCACCGCTTTCAGCAAGGGTCTGGGTTTGCTGTCACTGGGCCGCTCGGCTCTGTTGGGTGTGAATGACTTCGGTTCTGTTACATCCACCATCGTGGCTGTGGCTGTGCCTGAGCCATCAACCTACGCCCTGATGGGTTTGGGCTTGGTTGGCATGAGCTTGGTTGCTCGCCGCCGCGCTAAGTAATAAGCACGCATATCAATCGGGCACCTGTGGCCGATTGATGCTCGCAAACCGCGGTACGCTTTGGTGTGCTGCGGTTTTTTTTGAAAAAATACCAGTGGAGATGGATATGAAATTTGCATTAAAGAACCTCGTTGCAGCCGCTACCTTTGTGGCTGTTGGTGTTGCAAGCGCAGCCCCCGTCACCGTCACCGTCACCCAATAGGTGGCGCCATCGGCAACATCACCAAAGACTCAGACGGCTTCTACACCAGCGCTGGCGTATCGGCCCAGATTTCAAGCTTGACCATTGATGACGTGACAAACAACGTGTTGCAGGTAGCAACCGTGGGTGGCGCGACTCAAACGGCACCAGTGCTCAAGAGCGTGTCCTCAGGCGGCGTGATGACCGTGACTGACCTGCGCGTTGACTTGGTTAACAAGCGGGTGTACGCCAACATCATCAGCAATAATGCACTGAACGCTGCAGGCGACAAAACACTGAACAACTTCCACCTGTGGGACGTCATGGGTAAGGCTCAGTATGGTGCTGACGGCAGCTTCACAGGCTATGACGCATCGACTGCTATCGTGGGGTCAACCACCATGACAGTCGAGCCTTACCCTGTATGGACAGGTAACTTCCCTCCCGTATGGCTTGACAACCATGGGATCACACTCAATGGCCTGAAGATCACAGCTGATGGCTTCGACGCTTTCAGTAAGGGTTTGGGTTTGCTGTCACTGGGCCGCTCGGCTCTGTTGGATGTGAATGACTTCGGTACCCTCACTGTAGGGACTGTGCCTGAACCGTCAACCTATGCCCTGATGGGCTTGGGTTTGTTTGGCCTGAGCTTGGTGGCACGCCGCAGGCAAAAGTAAACCAGCAAGGGTCTTTTTATCCTTGTCGATAGCGTTTTCCATGAATTGACTTTGACCATAATCTGGTACAAAGTCACAAATTAACCCATGTGGGTGATTTGATCAAAAGTGCCGCCCCATTGCTGCGTGGGCGTGGCCAATCGAGGAGACAGCATGACATTTTCAGCCTTGTCGCGAACCGGGTTCGCGGTGGCTTTGGCTGCTGCTTTGGGCTCAGTGGCAGCCCCAGCGGCCGCGCAGATCCAGAGCAACAGCATTTTTTCACAGGTGGCCCCTGCGGCCCGTGACCGGATGTTTTTCCGGATTAACTACGTGCATGCTAATGTCAAAACCACTTCAGGTGATGTGCGTGACGTATCAGGCAATCTTTATGACGCAGGTGATATTGAAAAATACTTAGGAGTCAATAATACATCAGGGCCTGGCGGGACTTTGTATGTGTCTCCGCATTATCCACAGTGCGGTACTGATTCAGCATCTGCTAGTGCATGCAGATTGGCGGGTTCTTCCGGTAATTTGAATTCAAGCGGATTTAAGGCTTACTTGGGTAGAACTAACGGCTCCATATCATTTAATAAATTCTTGGAAGATGCATTGGTTGCTGATGGCTTAACAGGGCTTGGGACGCCAAAAGGTGTTAAGGCTGTTTCTGATGATTCGGTGGGTACCCCTGCTATTAGCGTTGGCTATTTTCTAACGGACGATTATAGTTGGTTCGTTGAGGCCCTTGTGCTTGCTGCACCAATTACTGCGGCGATACGTGGTGATGGCGTGAATGCCAATGGTCGTCCTGTTGGGATTAGTGGAGTTAATGTTATTAAAGCAAAATTACTGCCGCCAACCGCAATTTTTGGTCGATATTTTGGTAGGGCAGGTGATCGCATTAGGCCTTTTTTGGGCTTGGGTGCTTCATACGCCATGTTCTTTGATGTCAAAGCTACAGACGCCTTGAATCAATATGTTGGTGGTCAGACTAATATATCGGTGAAGAATGCAATGGGTTTTGGCGCCTTTTTGGGTGCTCGCGGTGAATTGAATGATGATTGGCACGTTAACTTCAGTGTGGGTAAGTTAAAGTATAAAACTGAGGCTACATTGTTAACTTCGCAGAATATTACATCTAGTACAGGTGTTTTGAAGGATCTTTCATTGAATGTGGCAAATACTGTCGGTGTGGCCGATGATAACTTTACACCGACAACACCTGGTCTGACTGCGACTGATGCGTTCATGTGTGATTTGGCTGCGGCTAAGTATAAGAGTGCAAACTGCAATCTGGGTACCTTTGTGCGAAAACAATCTACAGTACTTGATAACACCATGTTCATGTTCTCTGTCGGTCGCAAATTTTGATTACGCGCAGTGCATCATTTCGTCTAATGGTTAAGGATATATATATGTATCGATTTTTTGTTGCGGGGATTTTATTCTCCTTGCCTATGCTGGCTAACGCACAGGGTTATGTCGGAGTGGCTGCTGCTAAATCAAATGTGGGCATTGATTGTGCGGGTAAAACGTTGTGCGATCGCAAAGGTTTTGGTGTTAAGTTATTCGCAGGTGCTAAATTGTCTGCAGGTGATCCTGTGGATGCGGTGGAAGTAGGCGTTCTTAACTTTGGCAAAAGCCGTAGTTCTGTATTGGTAGATTATGTTGATGTTGAAAACGTTTCTCATCTTAAAGATGTTTCAAAGGTCGGCTTGGTTAATGCCTTGACATTCTCTGGCGTCCTAAACTTCACGATTGCGGATGGTTTTGTTCTAGCCACCAAGATGGGCGTGGCATACGTGTCTTCTACTGTCCGCACATACGTTGACGGCGCCCCAAATGGCAGCGTCACAGCAACTAAATTCAAACCTTATCTAGGTTTGGCCGCATCTTTCTCTGTGGATGAGAATGTTAAGTTGGTGGGTAGTTACGATTTGACCGTATTTGATGTCGATGGTAAAAAATCTCACGCAGGCATGATGGGTTTGGGTGCTGAAATGCAGTTTTGATATGCACTAACCCAATCAAAAGCCTCGCAGATGCGAGGCTTTTTTGTTTCCAACCATCATTGCAAACCACGCCCCAGCAAATCACTTTGTTGTTGCCCCATAAATGGCGCTAACAGGTTGTGGTCAGTCGCGCTGGCCAGTACACCCACATCATCCACATCAATACCTTGGGCCGGATACCGGGCCATCAGCCGTCCCCAGTCCCGCTCAGTCTGCAGTCGGATCAACTCTGAGTAAAACTCAGACGAGAAACCAATTGGGTAGCCCTGCATTTGGTGATACTGCGGGTACACCACAGACTGGGTCATCAAGGCTTCTGCCATCTTTTGCAAGGTGTCTGCGTGTTGTATAGGTGTGTCACCTGGCATAACCAGCCACCCGTTGCCGTTGGCGCTGGCCAACACCCCTGCTGACACCGCGCGGGCAAAAAAATCGGATTGGCTGCTCAGTTGCGTTGCGTCAGTGCCCAGTTCGACCACACAGTCGCCAGGTAAAAGCTGCCGCGTTTGCTGGGCGATGTCGCCAGGGGCCACCAGCAGCATCGGCAAGCCACATGACAAGCCCACGCGCAAGGTGCTGTCTAAGGCATCTAAAAAGCGCATTCTGGCCTCGCCCCTCGCGACGGGGTTGGCCAAAATCAACAGGGCAGGTGCTCGGTCCATGCGTCAATTCCATAAGTTGAAACAAAGTGTGAACATGTTTGCTGCGCTGCACCATAGTGGCTTCACTTAGGGGCATACCCCCCTTACTTGATCAAGATCATTTCAGGCTGGATTCGTTCTGGCCGATACTGATGCCATGGATAAGACACAGCACGATCTGGCGCAAATGCGCAAAAGCTATGAACAGGCTGAACTTGATGAGTCGCATGTTCTCCCTCAGCCTATTAACCAGTTTCACCACTGGTTTGATGAGGCCGCCCGCGCCAAGGCGCTTGAGCCCAATGCCATGACTTTGGCCACGGTCAGCGCCGCTGGTCGACCGTCAACCCGGGTGTTGTTGCTCAAGGGGGCTGACGAGCACGGTTTGGTCTGGTTCACCAATTACGAGAGCCGCAAGGGGCAAAACTTGTCGGCCAATCCGTTTGGCGCCATTCAGTTTTTCTGGCCTGAGCTGGAGCGCGTGGTTCGCATAGAAGGCCGAGTGGAGCGCGTGTCTGATGCAGAGTCAGATGCTTACTACCGCAGTCGCCCGCTTGGCTCACGCATTGGGGCTTGGGCCTCGCCACAAAGCCAAGTGTTGCCCTCTCGTGCTGTTTTAGAGGCGGCTTGGCAAGCGCAACAAGCCCAGCTGGGCGACGACCCACATCGGCCACCGCATTGGGGGGGCTACCGTTTGGTGCCAGACCATTGGGAGTTCTGGCAGGGCCGCAGCTCACGCCTGCACGACCGTATCGTCTATCAATTGCAGGCCGATGGTCAGTGGTTGGTGCAGCGTTTGGCGCCGTGATCAGGCTGGCTTGAGCAAGTCAATGAAGGTTCGCTTGAACTTGCTGACCTTGGGTGAGATCACCACGGCACAGTAGCCTTGGTGCGGGTTTTGCTCAAAATACCGCTGGTGGTAGGCCTCAGCTGGGTGGTAATTCTGCAGGGGCGCGACCTCGGTCACGATCGGTGCGCCAAAGTCGTTGTTGGCGGCCAATTGCGCGATGATCTCGTTGGCCTGTGCGGCTTGATCTGGGTTGTGCGTGTAGATGCCTGATCGGTATTGGCTACCCACATCGTTGCCTTGCCGGTTGGGCGTGGTGGGGTCATGGATGGCGAAAAACACCTCCAGCAAGGCGCGGTAGCTGACCACCTCGGGGTTGAATCGCACCCTGACAACTTCCGCGTGCCCCGTGCGCCCACCACAGACATCGTCGTAAGTGGGGTGGGGGTGCTGGCCATTGCAGTAGCCTGATTCGGCTTCAATGACACCGCGTAACTGGTTGAATAGCGTCTCGACACACCAAAAACAGCCGCCGCCAAAGGTGGCTTCTTCTATGGTGTTGTTTGTCGCAATGGCCGTTGTGGTCATGTCAATGGGGGCGATGTGGTTTGGGCTGGGAAGAATTGCCTGATATCTGCCCAGATTGTGCCTGCACGGTTAGTCAGCTCAGAGAATAGCGGATCAAACGCCAGCATCTTGGTCATGTATACCGGCACAGCTCGTGGGTCATTGGCACGAGTCAGTGCGGTGTTCTCTTCGCTGCATGTCAGTGAGTCGCGGTCTACGACGCCCAGTGAACGACAGTTGAACGGGCGGTGCTCATAGATTGAGCACAGATTGTCGACAAGAAATGGGCATGGCGTATTGGTGCGCCCCGGGGCATTTCCTGGAATGGTATGGCGGCCCGGTGGTAGCACGGCTGGTGCTCTGCCTGTCGCGGCGGCAATGTGCTTGGCTTCTAAATCAGATATCTCGACTGGAATGGTTCGGCAGCAGGCGCTGCAGCCAGCATTGCAAGCCAAATGAGGCGACCTGACTTCGCTGACCAATTCCATTAAAGCGTAGAGCTTGGGCAGCTTGCTGCGTGGGGATGCAGATTCGCGGGTGAGGGCGGCTAACTTGGTATGCATGGCCGCCTTCCAACTTGGCGTCATGCTCTGCTCGATGGCGGCTAGCCGTGCGCTCGCCTCGGTGCGGCCTTCGGCCATTCGCTCAGCCAAGCGTTGCATGACCAATGCAGATTCGTCTGTTTGGATTGAGTCCATCCTTGTTCCTTTTTGGATTTTTCTCTGTGGTGCTATCTCAGTCGGAGATGCGGGTGGTCCTTTTTTGGCGGGAAATTATAGGCCGTTAACCCAATGCACGCACAATAGGCGTCACACGTAAGCTTCACAAAAGGGCAAGGCATGGTCGATGTGGGAATGTACAAACCAGTGCTAACGGTGTTGGCCATGCCGCCTGTGCCATTTTTGATATTGATCTTGATCGGGGCACGTTTGATCTTGCCGCGTAGGGGGCTGGGCTATCTGATTTTGCTGACAGGTGTCATGGGGATTTGGATCACCTCAACCCAAGTGACAGCGGTGTGGCTTCAAAACCAGGTGCTCAAACCCGCACCAGCGTTGTTGGGGGCACAACAAACACGCTTGGCCGGATTAGGTAAAGCCTACGCGCAGCAAGTGGCGCAGGCCAAGCGCACAACAGGTCGGGGCGCTGCTGTGGTCCCACCTGCGGGCATTGTGGTGTTGGGGGCGGGGCGTGATGCCTTGGCGGCTGAGTACGGCATGTCTGATTTGACTGCTCATGGTATGGCCCGCTTGCGATACGGCGTGTGGTTGAGTCGGCAAACCGGGCTCCCGCTGGGCTTCAGTGGCGGCATTGGTTGGGCAGAAAAGGGCGGCACAGTAGGTGCCTCTGAGGCAGAGATAGCCGCCCGCATCGCCGAGCAGCAGTTAGGGCTGACCTTGCGCTGGACAGAGGGCCAGTCATCCGACACACGTGGCAACGCCGACAGAACCGTGCAGATGCTGGCTGAGCAGGGGGTGGCTGAGGTGCTGGTCGTCACGGCCGCCTTCCATATGCCACGGGCCCAGCGGGCTTTCACGGAGGCTGCGCAGCGCGTGGCGGCCCTGCATCCGCAATGGCCCTTGATGAAGGTGACGCCGGCCCCCATGGCTTTTTGGACTGCCGGTGAGCGTTCTGGGCTGGATTGGTTGCCCTCTACCGAGGGGGCAAGCAACGTCCACCGTGCTTTGCGCGAATGGCTGGGGCTTTTGACGGGCGCTTAAGCGGGCCCACAATGAGAAACCCCCGGACGAGGCCGGGGGGTGGGGCGACACGAGGGCCGCCCGAGGATGGCGCAAACAGTGTGTTGCATCATCCTAAGGCGCAGTGACTGCGCCTTTTTGAGTCGCCTGTTGAACAGGCATCTGCAGATTAAGCCTAAGCCCTCAGCGGCGCAAGACCGTCTGTCGGATCATCTAGGGTCAGTGTCAACATGAAAAAAACCAAGTCATCTACACCCGTAACGGCTGTGCCACGTGAGGAGGCGCTTGAGTTGGTTGCGCTGTTCAACGCACGACGCTATGCCGAGCTAGAAGCGCGTGCGCAGTTGCTGGTGATGCGTTATCCCACCTCCGGTTTTGTCTGGAAGATCTTCGGCACCGCCTTGTTGGTTCAAGGTAAAGATGCATTGCAGCCTTTGCAGAAAGCCGTGGCTTTGTCTCCGGCGGATGTCGAGTCACGCAACAACCTCGGTAATGCCTTGCGGGCTGCAGGTCGATTTGATGAGGCGGTGGCGAGTTACCGCTGTGCATTGGATATCAAGCCTGATGACTGCGCTGCACACTACAACTTGGGGCTGGCTTTGAGGGATGTAGGGCGCTTAGGGGAGTCGGTCGCGAGTTATCGCCACGCATTGACGATTAACCCCGGTTTCGCTGATGGGCACTACAACCTCGGCATCAGCTTGAAGGAGTTGGGGCACCTTGAGGATGCCGTGACGAGCTACCGCAGGGCGCTGGCCATCAAGCCCGATTTTGTGGGCGCTTTGATCAATCTCGGCATCGCCCTCAAAGACTTGGGTCGTTTTGATGAGGCTGTAGAGAGCACGCGCCGGGTGTTGGCTATCCAGCCTGATCTGGCGGATGCGCACAGCAACTTGGGCAACTTGCTGAAGGATTTGGGGCAACTTGATGCGGCCGTGGCGAGTTTCAACAAGGCTTTGGCTATCAAGCCAGACTACCCAGAAGCGCACAGCAACTTGTTGTTCACGCTGAACTATGTGCTGGATCAACCGACCGATGCGCTCTTGCGCGAGGCCCGCAGCTATGGCGAGATGGTGGGCAAAAAGGCGGCACCTTATGCTGACTGGCCGAACACACCTGAGCCCGATCGTGCTTTGCGCGTGGGTTTGGTGTCTGGGGATTTCAGCCAACATCCGGTTGGTTTTTTTGTGGAAGGTGTGATCGCGGCATTGGCCAATAAGGCCTCAGACGGCTTGGCTATCTTTGCTTATTCGGCGCACAGCCAAAGTGACGCACTGACGGATCGAATCAAAGGCAGTTGCCAAGGCTGGTGTGCAGCCGCGGGGGTGTCAGACGCCGATTTGGCAGAGCGCATACGCCAAGACCAGATCGACATTTTGATCGACCTGTCAGGGCACACGGCTTACAACCGCCTGCCCATGTTCGCCTTGAGGCCTGCGCCCGTGCAGGTCACGTGGTTGGGGTATTTCGCCACCACCGGCGTCGCGGCGATTGATTACCTCATCGCTGACCCGTGGACGCTGCCAGACGCTGCCCAAGGTCAGTTCACCGAGCAAATATGGCGCCTGCCAGAGACGCGTTTGTGCTTCACGCCGCCGGATGTGGCCGTGCAGGTCTCGCCTTTGCCTGCATTGATCAACCAGCACATTACTTTCGGATGCTTCAATAACATCACCAAGATGAACGATGCCGTGGTGGCTGTGTGGGCCAGGGTGTTGATGGCCGTGCCGGGTAGCCGCTTGTTCCTCAAAGCCAAACAGCTGGACGAGGGCTCTGTTCGGCAAGGCGTGGTGGCGCGGTTTGCGGCGAAAGGCATTAGCGAGGATCGTCTGATTTTGGAGGGCAAGAGCGACCGTGCGACTTACCTTGCCGCCTATAACAAGGTGGACATCGGCCTCGACCCATTCCCCTTCACGGGCGGCACCACGAGTGTCGAGAGTTTGTGGATGGGCGTGCCCGTGGTGACCTTGGCAGGCGCCCGTTTGGTGTCTCGCCAAGGTGTGGGCCTGATGATGAATGCGGGGTTGCCAGATTGGGTGGCCAGCGACACAGATGACTACGTGGCGCGTGCGGCGTCACATGCACAAGATGTGGCTGGCTTGGCCGCCTTGAGAGGGCGGTTGAGGCAGCAGGTGCTGGCCTCTCCGGTGTTTGATGCCCCCCGGTTTGCTCAGTTCTTTGAACAAGCGCTCAGGGGCATGTGGACGCGGTGGTGCGCTTCAGCGCCCTTGCAAAATCCGTGAAACGATGTCATCGACCCGAGCGTTGACGGCGTCCGGCATGGTGATGGTGCGGCCCCATTCACGGCCAGTCTCGCCGGGCCATTTGTTGGTGGCATCCATGCCCATTTTGCCGCCCAGCCCACTGACTGGGGATGCAAAATCCAAGTAATCAATGGGTGTGTTGTCCACCAAAGTGGTGTCCCGAACGGGGTCCATTCGGGTGGTGATCGCCCAGATCACTTCTTGCCAGTTTCGGATGTCGATGTCGTCGTCGCAGATCACGATGAACTTGGTGTACATGAATTGGCGCAGGAAGCTCCATACGCCAAACATCAAACGTTTGGAGTGGCCCGGGTAGGCCTTCTTCATGCTGATGATGGCCATGCGGTAGCTGCAGCCTTCTGGCGGTAGATAGAAGTCAACGATCTCGGGGAACTGCTTTTGCAAGATCGGCACGAAGACTTCATTGAGTGCCACACCCAATACGGCCGGCTCATCGGGCGGTTTGCCCGTGTAGGTTGAGTGGTAGACCGGGTCAGGGCGGTTGGTCAGGCGGTTCACCTCGAACACGGGGAACCAATCTTGCTCGTTGTAGTAACCGGTGTGGTCACCAAACGGGCCTTCTAGCGCATGCAGGTAGCCGCCTCGCTCCATCAAAGGCACGCCGTGTTCGCTGACGCCTTTGAAGCCTGCTTCGGCCGTGGGGATGTGGCCTTCGAGCACGAATTCGGCACTGGCGGGCACTTGCAGCCATTGATCGCCTTCACCTACTTTGGTGTTGACCACCTCGGTGCGGCTACCGCGCAGCAAGCCTGCAAATTGGTATTCACTCAAAGAGTCAGGCACGGGGGTGACGGCGCCCAGAATGGTGGCCGGGTCAGCGCCCAGCGCCACCACGATAGGGAAGGGCTTGCCGGGGTTGGCCAGCGTGAACTCGCGGAAGTCCAGTGCGCCACCTCGGTGTGCCAGCCACCGCATGATCAACTGGTTTTTGCTGATCAACTGCTGGCGGTAAATGCCCAGATTCTGGCGGCGACGTGGGTTGGGCACGCCTTGTGGTCCACGGGTGACGACCAAGCCCCAAGTTAGCAAAGGGGCCGCGTCCTCGGGCCAGCACAGCTGGATGGGTAACTCGGTCAGGTCGACCTCACTGCCTTGCCTTGATTCGGTTTGGCAAAGCGCACTGCGCACGGTGGCTGGTTTCATGTCCCACAGCGCTTTGGCCATGTGCAAGATCTTGCCCGCATCCTTTAAGCCTTTTGGGGGCTCGGGCTCTTTCAAACTGGCCAGCATGCTTCCGATATCACGCAATTGACTGACGTCGTCGGCGCCCATGCCTAAAGCCACACGGCGAGGGGTGCCAAACAGGTTCGCGAGAACCGGGATGTCGAATTTTTTAGGGGTGTTTGGCTTATTTTTTGAGTGGCCTACAGGCTGCTCGAACCACAAAGCGGGGCCAGCGGCTCGCAACACGCGGTCGCACAAAGCGGTCATTTCTAGCCGTGTAGACACGGGTTCTGCCACGCGTTTGAGCTCGCCGATGCGTTCCAGGCCGGAGACAAAGTCTCGCAAATCACGGTATTTCATGTTCTAAAAGTTATAAGAAGTTGATTTGTTATGCTTGACTGGGTATTACAGGCTTGCCTAGAATCCGCCCCGACGTACCCGGTATGCAGTTTTGCCGGGTTTCCCCTTGTGCCCCGTGTTGGGGTGCAACGCTGCCAGCCTTGGCGGTTTTCATCGGGCGCATGGGCTTTGCAAGGCTTTTGCTGCCGTTTTGCCAGGGCCATTATCACTGCCGCTTGTGTGTGGCACGGCAAAAGGCCTTTGGGTCTGCCGTGATGCACCTAGGCCAGGTGAGGAAAGGAAAAGCATGACAGCGAATGAACTTGCAGTTGAGATTGAAGCGCCGTTGACGTCCTCTGACGCACGGTTTAGTTTGGCAACCTGCCGTACTGGCGTGGTTTTGTTCATGTCTGACGCACTGGAAGGTGTGCGTCTGGTCAGCCACAATGCGCTGGCGATGTTGGGTTTGGCTGCGGTGGCTTTGGCCGTGTTCTTGATGGGGCACGCTGACGTGAGCCGCCATCTGGAGAGCCAAGCTTTGAGTTGGTTGGTAGACCGCGCCAGCTTGCGCACCTTGGGTGCAAGTGATGCGGCCGAGGGTGCTGACAATGCCGTGTTATTGGCCATGGCCGAACCAGAGGCGATTCAGCGCGCAACCGCGTCGAACCCGTCTGATCTGACGCGCCAGCAGGCTGCCGTGGCGTATTGGATATCGCGTCGCTACAGCGTGGCGCCTGAGCCCATTAGCCGCCTTGTGCAAGAGGCTTGGTCTGTGGGCCAGCGTGTCAGCTTGGAGCCCACTTTGGTTTTGGCTGTGATGGCCATTGAATCGGGGTTCAACCCTTTTGCGCAAAGTCATGTTGGCGCGCAAGGTTTGATGCAGGTCATGACCCGTATCCACCACGACAAGTACGAGCTTTTTGGTGGTCAAAACGCGGCGTTTGATCCTGTGACTAACTTGCGTGTGGGTGTGCAGGTACTCAAAGAATGCATCCGCCGTGCGGGCAGCCTTGAAGGTGGCCTGAAGTACTACGTTGGCGCAGCCAATTTGGTGGACGACGGCGGATACGCGGGCAAGGTACTGGCTGAGCAAGCCTATCTGCGACAAGTTGCAGCTGGCGTTAAATTGCCTGTGAACTCGCCGCTGCCGCAAGCCGTAGCGCAGGCTGATGTGCCTGCCGCAACCGTGCAACCGAGCCCCTCTGGCTTGAGCAAGTCTGTTGAGGTGCAACCCGCAGCACCTGCAGCCAGTGACTCGGCACCCGTGCCTGTGGCCCCTGTGGGACACCGGCCAGAACAGGTGGCGATGCTCTCGGGCATCCGGTAAACCGCAGGACCAGCGCGTCCATTACAATCTGATCTTGCCGCGCGACTGGCGATACATGGCCCAAAGCTGTCACAGCTTGGTGCCTGAGGTGGTGAACCACCGGGAAGCGCGGCCAGCTACGGGCTCACCAGCTCGGGCTGTGTTAGCCGTTCGCCTGGGCAATCCTCACGCTTGGTCATGTTGACCAAGACTGCGGGACTTCGACCTTGAAGAGGACTGCCAAGTCATGTTTGACCGTACCCAACACACGCTTGCCAACGTTGACGCCGAACTGTGGGCGGCTGTACAGGCTGAGAACCAGCGCCAAGAAGATCACATTGAGCTGATCGCCTCTGAGAACTACACCTCGCCCGCCGTGATGGAGGCGCAGGGTTCGCAGTTGACCAACAAATACGCCGAAGGCTATCCAGGCAAGCGCTACTACGGTGGCTGTGAGAACGTGGACGTGGTCGAGCAATTGGCCATTGACCGTGTCAAGCAGCTGTTCGGTGCCGAGTTCGCGAACGTGCAAGCTAATTCGGGCTCACAAGCCAATCAGGCTGTGTTTTTTGCCCTGCTGCAACCCGGCGACACCATCATGGGTTTGAGCTTGGCTGAAGGCGGTCACCTGACCCACGGCATGCCCCTGAACATGTCGGGCAAGTGGTTCAATGTGGTCAGCTATGGCTTGGATGCCAAAGAAGACATCGACTACGAAGCCATGGAGCGTTTGGCCCGTGAGCACAAGCCCAAGCTGATCATCGCTGGTGCGTCTGCTTTTGCGCTGCGCATTGACTTCGAGCGCTTTGCCAAGATCGCCAAAGAAATCGGCGCCTATTTCATGGTTGACATGGCCCACTACGCAGGCTTGGTGGCAGCGGGCGTGTACCCCAACCCCGTGCCTCATGCTGACGTGGTGACATCGACCACACACAAGAGCCTGCGCGGCCCTCGCGGCGGCATCATTTTGATGCGCGGCGAAGACATCGCCAAGAAGATCAACAGCGCCATCTTCCCTGGCATCCAGGGTGGCCCGCTGATGCATGTGATCGCTGGCAAGGCCGTGGCGTTCAAGGAAGCGCTGTCGCCTGAGTTCAAGACCTACCAGCAGCAAGTGGTGAAAAACGCCGCTGCACTGGCTGACACCCTGACCAAGCGCGGTCTGCGCATCGTCTCAGGCCGTACCGAGAGCCACCTGATGCTGGTTGATCTGCGTCCCAAGAACCTGACGGGCAAGGAAGCTGAAGCCATTTTGGGCAAGGCCCACATGACCTGCAACAAAAACGGCATCCCTAACGATCCGCAAAAGCCCATGGTGACCAGCGGCATCCGTTTGGGTTCGCCAGCGTTCACCACGCGCGGCTTCAAGGAAGCGCAAGCCATTGCGGTCGGTAACCTGATCGCCGACGTGCTGGACAACCCACATGACGAGGCCACGCTGGCTCGTGTGCGCGAGCAAGTGGCTGCCTTGACACGCGAGTTCCCGGTTTACCGCTGAATGCGTTGCCCGTTTTGTGGCCACCCCGATACGCAGGTCGTTGAAACACGCGACTCTGATGAGGGGGATTCGACCCGCAGGCGCCGCAAGTGTGGTGACTGCGACAAGCGCTTCACCACGTATGAACGCGCTGAAATCGAATTGCCAGCCATCGTCAAGCGAGATGGCAGGCGCACCGATTTTGACCGAGCCAAGCTCAAGGGCTCGATGATGATCGCCTTGCGCAAACGGCCCGTGAGCGCCGAAGCACTGGACGGCGCTTTAGAGTCCATCGAAGCCAAGCTGCGCCAGCGCGGTGAGAAAGAGGTGGACTCTACCCAGCTAGGTGAGTGGGTGATGGGCGCCCTGCGCAAGCTGGACAAAGTGGCCTATGTGCGCTTTGCATCGGTGTACCGCAGCTTTGATGACGTCAGCGAGTTCGCTGCAGCCATCAAGGAGACCGGCAAGCGGGCTAAGATTGGCGAGGGTGAGTGACTGCTTGCCAAAGCCGTTGAATGATACTTGGGCGCGCTGCGTCTGGGTTGATTTCCGGGGTGGCCTGCGCCAGCTCATATGACGAGGCCAGTTGCGTCAGCGATTCAAAGATATAGCGACGGGGGCTGACGCGCACACCGGTCTCGGTGGCGATGAGGCCAATGGCCTGCATGGCCAGCAGCGAATGGCCGCCTAGGTCAAAGAAGTTGTCACCTAGATCGATGCGATCTAGCTCAAGCAGGCTGCACCATACCGAGGCCAGTCGCGCCTCCCATGGTGTCAAGGCTTGCGGCTCACTTGATGTTGATGCGGACGTTGATGTCGACCCTGCGTGTGTGATGGGTGCGGGCAGTGCCTGTCGATTGAGTTTGCCATTGCCAAGCAAGGGCATGGCATCGAGCGTGATCACATGCTGAGGGACCATGTAATCGGGCAGGCTGCGTCTGAGAAACTCGCGCCAAATCCCCAAACCGCCCAAACCGCCCAAACCGCCCAAACCAAGCGCTTGTCCAACTTGCTCATTCAACACCACGTAGGCGACCAGCCTGACGTCGCCGGGATGATCCTCCCTCGCGATGACGACACAGTGCGCGACATCGGGATGACGCATCAACTGTGCCTCGATGTCGCCTGGTTCAATGCGGTAGCCGCGCAGCTTGATCTGGTGATCCAAGCGGCCAAGGTGCTCAAGTTGCCCTGACCAACACCAGCGGCCCAAGTCACCGGTTTTGTAGGCGACGGGGGCGCGGTCTGGGTGGCTGTCATCGGTCAGGAAACGCTCGGCGGTCAGGTCATCGCGGTGCCAGTAGCCCAAGGTGACGCCTGCGCCCTCAATGACGATCTCACCGGGGATGCCGATGGGGCAATCGTGCCCGGCCTGATCCAGCACCCTGACGCGGGTGTTGTCAATCGGGCGACCAATGTAGATGCCTTGTTCTGGGTTTTGTACTGGCCAGCAGGTGGACCACACGGTTGTTTCTGTGGGGCCGTACATGTTCCAGACGGCATCGCAGCAACCAACCAGCCGTGTTGCCAGTTCGCGTGACAGCGCCTCACCGCCGACCAAGGCCTTGAAGCTGTGGCGTCCTTGGCATCCTTGCCAGCCCGTGTCCAGCAAAGCCCGCCACGTAGCCGGTGTGGCCTGCATGGTGGTGATCTGGTGGGTATCAATCAAGCGCCGCAGCGCATCACCGTCCATCACGTCATCATCACTGGCCATGATGATTTCAGCGCCAACCGACAGGGGGAGCAGCAACTCCAGCACGGCGATGTCGAAAGACAAGGTCGTGACAGCCAGCAGCTTGTCCGTGGCCTGCAGGCCCGGGGCGTTCGCCATGCTGCGCAGGAAGTTCACGACAGCCCGGTGCGGCACGACCACGCCCTTGGGTTGGCCAGTGGTGCCTGATGTGTAGATCACGTAAGCCGTGTCAAGGGGGCCTTTGGGCTGCGGCGCACCATGCGCGACGGCGGCGGCGCTGTTGGCGTCGCTCAAGATCAGGCTCAACTGGGCGTCTTGCACCATTTGGTTGATGCGCTCTGGGGGGTGGCGTGGGTCGAGCGGCACATAGGCTGCACCGCTCATCAACACCGCGCGCACCGCGATCAGCAGGTCCAAGCCCCGAGGCATGTTGATGCCCACACGGTGCCCTGCGCCGATGCCTTGTGAGCGCAGTTGCAAGGCGAGCGCGCGCGCGCGTGCCTCCAGCGTCGTGTAGCTCAAGCTCTGGCCTTGAAAGCGGCATGCAATGGCATCGCCGGACAGCAGCGCACGCGCCGTCAATAGCGCGTCGATGTTGTCGTGTTCGCACGGGGCTTGGGCCGTGTCGTTCCATTGAGCTAAGGCGATTTGACTGGCTGGACTAAGCCAATGCAGCTTGGACAGGGGCTGCGACGGTGATTGCAATACCTGGTCAAGCAGCTGCAAAAAATGTGCAGAGAACGCTTGCGCCGTGGCGGTGTCAAAAAGCTGATCGGCGTACTCCAGTAACAGCGTTTGCGTCAACTCGAGGTCAACCACGAAGGTCAAGGGGAACTGCGTCCCACTCCGGTCAACCAAGACACGCTCGGCCTTTAAGCCCGTGAACGCAATGCCCTCGCTGGGGGCGTTGGCCACGTTGAGCATCACCTGCAGGCCAAGAGGCAGATCATGCAGGCGCTTGTGCTGGCCTATTTTCTCGACCAGTTGGTCAAAGGGGTAGTCTTGGTTCGCGTAGGCCGCCAGTGTCGTGCGTTTGACCCGATCGAGCAGGGTCAAAAAGCTGGGGTCGCCTGACAGATCAGTTCGCATCACCAAGGTGTTGGTGAGGCTGGCGACCAGGTGCTCGGTGTGGGGGTGTTGCCGATTGGCGATGGGGCTGAGCACGGCCACATCATCTTGACGCCCTTGGCGGCCCAGCAAAACGCTCAGGCACGCCAGCATGATCATGAAGGGCGTGTGGCCACTCTGCTTGGCCTGTTCAAGCAAGCGTGCACGCAGCGTGCTGGGTATGGGCGAGGTGATGCGTTTGGCGCTTCGATACCAGTCGGTGCTCATGGGCCGGTCGGTGGCCAGATTGCTGGGCGGCAGGTCTTTGAGTTGATCGCGCCAGTAAGCCCATTGCGGGGCCAAGTGCGCTTGAACGGCGTCGCTGGTTTGCCAGTAACCGTGGTCAGCGCAGTCCAGCACCACCTCCGGTAACTGCAGTGCTTGCCCGGCTTGCAGGTGGTTGTAGACCTGTGCCAATTCGCGCGCCAGCGTCAGGTTGGCCCAGAGGTCAACCAAGATATGGTGGGCCACCCACGCCAAGATGTGGGTTTGCTCATCAAGCTGCACCAGGGTGCAGCGCCATGGTGATGTGCCCGTCAGATCAAAGGCTTGTGACGCCGTGTGCGTGAGGTGCGCTTGGGCGGCGGGTTCACGCTCGGCGGCGGGCAGGTGCTGCAGATCGATCAGGTTCAAGGCCAGCGCCAAGGGCTGCGCTGCTTGCACCCATTGCATGGGGCCATCAGGGGTATTGGTGAAGCGGGTGCGAAAGGTGTCGTGGCGCGCCCAGATGGTGGACATGGCGCTGTGCAGCAAGGCCTTGTCCAAAGGCCCTGTGAGCTTCAAACAAAGCGCCACGTTGTAGGCCGTGGTCTCGGGCGCAAACGACTGCACCAACCACATGCGGCGTTGCGAATGCGACAGCGGCAGGGGGGCGTCTCGCGGTTGACGCTCGATCACGGGCAGTGTGAGGCCGATTTGGGACGAGTCTGACGTGGCCAGTTTGGCGGCGATCAACGTGGCCATCTGGTCAATGGTCATGCCATCGAGCAGGGCATCAAGTGGGATGTCGACAGCCCAAGACGCCCTCACGCGCGAGGTGATCTGCGTGGCCGAGATGGAATCCCCACCCAAGTCCATGAAGCTGACCTGCTGTGGGCAATCGGGCTGCTCTAGGATCTCAACCCAAATCTGGGCGACGGGGGCGATCAATTCAGGCGCGGACTTGGGCGCCCGTGGGGACAACAGCATGAGGGTTTATTTCCAGCAATTGGCCGCGTTAGCTGTGCCAGTGGCCCCTGTGACGCCCTTGAGCCCAGTTTGGTCCAGTGTGAAGCTGCCGCAGGCATCGTTGGCCATGGTGCCTTGTGGCGTGGCTTGCAAGGTAAAACCAGTTGACGTCGGGTTTTTCGCATCCTCAGCAGCTGCGGCAAATCCAATGTCATAGGTCTGCGCGGAGCCGTCCGACCTTGGCACACGTGCGAAGTTGGCCAGCGCAACAGGTTTGCCGCTGAGGTCTGTGTTGTATTTGCTGTTCGCTGCGTAGAAGCGTTGCATGAACTGTGCGGTTTCTAACAAGGCAGTTTGCACCTCCGCACGACGGCTGCGCTTGACGTACTCCACGTAAGACGGGTAAGCGATACCCGCCAAGATGCCGATGATGGCCACCACGATCATCAGCTCGATGAGGGTGAAGCCGCGCGCAGTACGCAGTTTGAAATGAGTCATAACAAGTTGTTGCTCGGCTGAAATCAAGGATGAGGTGGGTTCAGCAACTGGCGCCAAACTCTGTCTTTGATGGTATTGCCAGCACCAGGCGGCTCACAACCGAATTGGTCGCCAGTGGCACTCTGCAGGCTGAAGGCATCACTTCCTTTTTTGCAGGGCGTTCCTGTGCCGGTTTCTCCGCGGAGAAAACCAACCGGAACCGTATCCGATTGGTATCCGCCGACAGTCACATCGTCGTTGTCGATTTTGCCATCGCCATTGGTATCCAGTACCGGCACAGTGTAGGCCGCTCCTGTCAATGCATTGAGCAAGAAGGCATAGCCGACTGACTTGCTCTCCGTGCATGACTCCTCGTTGGCTGAGGGTTGGATTGCAGTGATGACAACAGAGCGTTTCAGGCTGATCGGGGTGCGTATGGCTTTGGGGTAGGTGGGTAGGCCTTTAACAGTAGCAGCCGGGATGGCCAAGTCCAGATACCAGCCCATATTTGTCGCCCAGTCCAATGCGGTTTTTTCGGCGTCTGCGAGGTCAAAAAATGGCTTGGTGCTATCTGTTGGATTGGTTCTGTTGTTGATGGTGTGCTTAAACAGTTGTGACCGTGTGACTGTCTCGAAGGCGGCTGACGAGGGCAGCAGTGCCGATTGTTTGTCCCAGATGCCGTAGGCAGATTGCGGCGTGTGATCGGTGACATCGGCTTCGTATGACAGGCTACCCGTGTTGATCACGACCAACTGGCCACCTTTTGGGTGCGACCAAACGGACGGGGCCGCCACGATGGGTTGGTTTGCTTGGGTGACAAACAGCGGTTTTTTATCTTGCAAGCCCACGCTCACTGTGGATATGTTGCCTACTGTGCTGACATCAAAGCGCCACAATTTACCCAGCTTGTCGCCTGCATAGGCCGCCGTGACGTTGCCAGTTTTGCTGTCTTTGACCAAGGTGACGCCACCTAGGCCATTGGGAGCGGTTTGCGCTGCGGTGCCACCGGGTTTGACCTGTGTGTAGGCTTGGGTTTGGCTGACGTCGCCAGATGCGACGTCGATGGTGATCAAGGTTGCATTGCCCGTTGCGCTATCGAAGCCGTTACCGATAAACACCTTCCACGTGCCATCAGGTAAACGGCCCACTTGCGGCTCGCTTGTGATGTAGCCCATGTCTGTGGCTTGGACTGATGTTTTCTCCCACAAGACGCTGCTGGCGCCGAGATTGCCGATGGGGTCTTTTGCGTCGAGTTTCAATGCAAAGACGGATTGACCGCCCGCGCCCATGGTGCCCACTACGATGTTTGTCCAAGAACCACCATCAGCATCAGCACTATCGCTATTACTTTTCAAATATACGTCTGACTCCATCAATGGGCCGTCGACCACATATTGGTGGTAATTGCCTGATCCTGACAAACCATAATCTGGTTGGGTCAAGGTGCTTATTTTGGGTATGGCCGCACTGGGGATGAAGGCGAAGGCCTCTGAACCTGATGTGGCATCAAATGCGTGCAGCATGCCACCATTGCCACCAACGAACAAGAGACCCTTTTTTCTGTCTTTCTTGTCTGTCAGATAGGCTGCGTATGTAGCCTTCCCGTCTGAGCTGGATTCAGTGGTGGCGTAGCCTGCGTCAATGCCATTTTTAACAAATAAAGGCAGTGAATTGATGAAGTCAGGTAAAAGCTGTTTGAGTACCTCTTCGCCTTTTGAGGTTGTTTGCTTTTCACTGTTGCGCTGACGGACGGTGGCGTCCCCATCCTTGCCAAGTAAATAATCAACGCGTGCAGCATTTTTGCCCAGCGCGGCTTGGGTGCGTTCGCTGAGGGCATCATAAGTATTCAATCTAACGACGTTCTGAGCTGAGGTGGTGCTTGCGTCTCTGTCATTGATAAAGACATGACGCGGTGCGCCTGATTTGACCAGTTGCTCATTAGCGCTCCAAGCTAGTGCTCCGGCGACGCCTTTATTGTCTAGTTCGTAAGCCACCAAATCACCAGTCCATGTCATGGGCTTGTACGAAGGCACATATTTAAAATTACTAGCAGACAGGGTGGCGCTGGCGGTGGCCAACCCCGCCTCTTTAAAGCTAGAGGTGCTGGCTAGGTTTAAAGCTTCTTTTAAAGATGTTTTTAACTCTTCGGGGTTGTTGGCTGAGAAATATGAGCCACGTGAATTGATGGCGGCATGCCACAAATCATCTATCTCGTTGGCGCCTGTCCAGCAAAGTGGCGAAGTGCCATTGGTGCCGCACTGGCCAAGTCGTTCTAGCAGCGCGTCATTTTCAACGTTGGATTTTGTGACGATATTGCCTGATACACCAAAACCTATCATCATTTGGGTGAGATGCTGCCAAGTGGCGGGGTTGCTTTTATATTTTGCCAATTCTGTACTGATGGTTTCCGTAGGGGCGACCGTGATCGGTCTCACCTCATCAGGTAATCCATTACTATTAGATGGAGATGGTTTACTCAAATCAGTGAGCCAAAACTTCATGGCAATGTCAGCTAGTGTGTTGTCTACGGCGTCCTTAAAGGGCGCAGCGGCAGCTCCGTCGACGTTCCCTACGTTGGTGACGTCTGATGTATAGCCATCGGTCAAAAGAATGTTGTATGCGCGCCGGCATCCTAGGCTTGGTTTAATGGTACCTGTGCTTGGATCTGCGCTCCAAGGGCCTCCTTCGTCCGATCTCTGAAAATACGCACCCACATGGCTCAGCGCTTCTTTGGATGGTGTCAATCTGTAGGTTTTGAGCTGACGCATCCACTTTGTAAAGATGTCTTTTTGGGCAGATGTCCAATTTTGCACACCTTGTTTGATGGACGTCTGGGTTTCGTGGCCGTGAATATTGACTTTTTGTGAGGGATCAGTCGGTACGCTAACCTTTTCTGGATCTGTTGACTCTATCGGTTCACCAGTCTTGTCGTACGCAATGCCAGTGTGAATGGTCCCCCAGCCAATGCGCACGTTTTCGCTGGACGCATTGAATGCGGCCGGGATGACATGCTGGGCAATCATCAGGCGCGAGCGGTAAAAGACGAACCAGTTTATGAAGTTCTGCCAATCTGCGCTGCGTGCGCACTCCATTTTGGTAGGCGTCGTCTTTGTGTCATCTGACCATGCTGAAGCAGCGCAGTCTGTGCGGTCTTTTGAATAGGTGTATACCGTTTTGTCAGAGTCTTTTTGACCATCGTTCAGGTTGTATAGAACGTAGTTTTTAGCATTGTTGGGGTCGGTGTTTGCGTTGTGCAGATAGAAAATGGCTGGATTAAAGCTCAACTTCTTGTCTGTGCAGTAGTTGTATGTGCCTGATGCATCTTTGCCAGATATGGGGCCGCAATACCACTTTGCGGTTTTGGTCGTTGTGGCCGTTAAGTCGACTGTGTCCTTTATAACGGTTGTTGCTATGGGTTTGTCGCCGGTTCGCTTGGGGGTATCCGGATAAAGTGACAGCGGATCAAGTGGTACTGCCGTTTTTGTTGTGGGTTCTTTGTAGCGATCGCCGCTGGCTGTTTCCCATGGGGTATAGCGTATGGCGGGGTTGTAATAGATGGTGTTCATTTGAGGTGAACGCATCTGCACCTGGTATATCTTCAAGATGCTGTACGCATTATTGCCACCCGGTGGGTCGCTTAAGGCGAATTCATCGTCCGTGAGTGTGGCAGACACAAAGGTGGTATCAATTGCTGTTGCTGTTTCTTTTTTTGTTTCTGTCTTTGCGCTTCGGAAGAATGGGCTGAATATATTCTTGCGCAATTCTTCTGGGTGCAAATATACCTTGGCATCATTTGGGAACTTAACCACCGCCGTGTTGGTGCCGTATTTGAAATCAAACGGTCGCTCAGGCAGGTACTGGTAAGTCATCGAACCAGAGTCATCCAGCGTCAGCATGACATTGGGGCGTGGTTGTGAGCCAGGTCTGTTGATCAGGGGGTTTTGTGATGGCTCGGCCCACGTGGCCCATGCTTGGCTCAATAGGGCCAGTAGGGTGAGCAAGCGGATGGCGCGGGATGTTTGGGTTTGGCTCATAGGGTGCTTCCTGAGGCCGAGGCCAGCTGAACGATGGATTGAAGCCAGACCACTGCGCCAGCTTTGGTGCGGTGGTCTTCGTCTTCGGTGTAGTTGTCGCTGAACCCCCGGGCGGTGATCACCACCACCGTGCCAGCCGTGCCGCCTACCGTGCGCAGTTGGGCCATGCACTGGGGTACATGCAGCGGGGCCCCTTTGCTAGCGGCATCTTGCAAGAACCCAGCAGTGACGTCTCGCCGTTTGCCTGTGGCTTGCCAATTGCTGAAGGTTTGCCAGTCTTCGTCTTTGATCGATGCAGCCGCAGCTTCAGGCGCAACAGCGACTTGGTCGTCGGTGCTGGTCACTTGCAGTTCACAAAAACGCAAGCCTGCTTGTGCGCCCTGCAGTGCCTGTGTTTGCCTGCGCGTGTTGTCACTGATGATGTCGGTGCTGATGGCGTTGCGCATGATCGATACGGACGCCAAGCCGATGACGACCAGCATCACAAGGGCGACGATCAGCACGACGCCGGACTGGCGTTGCCGCCCGTTAAAGTGGTGCTTTGGCTGGAGGCGGTGCATCATTTTTGTACGCTCACAGGACGCGGTTATTGAGTACGACGGTGCTGGTGAAGGCGCGGTAGATGCGGCGGTCTGTTGGTGTCTCCACGTCTTGAGCGCAGTTGCGGTAAGGCGTGGGTTCATTGAGTACTTCTTCTGCGCTGCGCACGACCAAGCAGATGCGAGTCGACACCACTCTGGCCCATTTGGTGGCTTTGACGGTGTCACTGTCTAGGACCTGGGCCACGTCGCTGGCTGTGATGTAGCGGATGATGGCTGTGGGCCGACCATTGACAACGTCAGCTGCCACGCCGTAGGTCAGGTGCATCTCGGCGATGTTCTCAACCAAGGGGTCATTTCGGGGTTGTTTACCATTACCCAGGCAGGTCAGGGTGGCCGTGCTTGCGTCTATTTGGAATCGGCTGTCAGCCAGCAATGCGCTGGGTGGTACTGTGGGGACTATCCCGTTGCCTTGGCAGTCTGTTGGGGTTTGTGATGTCACAGTCTTGCCTGTTGTTGTGTCTGTGCTTTCGTAAGAGGCCGTTGGCACACTTTGCGCGTCAACTTCAAACCGGATGAGCAGGGCATCTGATGTGCTGGCGTCCTTGCCTGTAGCGCAGGTCACCTTGAGCGGGTCAGTTGAGGCGTCTGTGTCTTTGTCGAATCTGCCTTCGCAGCCAAATATAGGCAGGCTGACGGTGGTGGGGGTAAAGCCAGTGGGAGTGGTGCTCGTTGGCGTGCTGTAGCCCGCCATGGCTATGTGATTGCGCAATATGCCAAACGCCAAGGCTGCATCATTGGCCACTTGGGTCATGGCCGCGGTTTGACGCGACCCCATGCTGTTGTTGATGTAATTGGCAAATACCGCGCCAATGACCACCAAGCCAATGGCCAGCGAGACCATGATCTCGATCAGAGACAAGCCCCTGTTTTGCCGCTTGACCATGGGTGCGCGGGCGTGGCGGTGAGGTGTGTGCGTGCTCATATATTGACCCGGAAATGGAGGCAACGTGGTGTGACGGTTGCTTTGCTTGGTATGGCAGCGCTTGGGCATTCCGTGGCGTTGTTGTCAAAGCTGGCGTCACCTTGAGGCGGCGCCCAGATCAGCCAGATGTCTGCCGCGTTTTCGCTGCCGGTCAGATCTGGTTTTGAAATGCGTGCAGACCCACCAGGCAAGGCAAAAAAGACCGAGCGCTGCCAGTCAGCAAGATCTTGTGCTGCCAACTGTGCTACATCGCATTTGCTGGCAGCTTCGTTGCACGTAGGCTGGGCTTTTTCTGGCGCCTTGACAGGGCCATCGTCTGGATACTTGGTTGCAGGGTCGATGAAGTAGCTGCCTGCCAAGAACCCGGCCTTGTTGGCGCGCATGCGGTCGGTCAAATCACCGACCAGCAGGGTGCCCATGGTGCGCACTTCACTGGTTTTGGTGTATTTGGTGGCGTTGATCTGCATGGCGATCATGCTCAGGATGCCCAGTGAGGCAATCAGCATGGCCACCAGCACTTCAATGAGTGAGACGCCGCTTTGTTTTGATTGGTGCATGTGCGTGCCTTATTTCGATTTGACGGGAGCGACGCAACCTGTGGTTGTGGTGTCCCTTGCAAAGCGCCCTTGGCGGCTTAAAGTCCATTTTTTGCAGGCGGGGTCGGTATCTGCCGTGCCCTTCGGTTTGATGATCAAGCTGCCGTTGTCGGATGCTGTCAGGCCATTGGCCATGAAACTGATGATCCCCGTCGTGCCGGTGATTGAGCCAGACCGGACAGTGCGCTCAACCTGCAAGACGGTGTCTGTGGTTGAGGCGTAGCCCGCGCCATTGCTGTAGTCGATGTAGATCAACCAGCCATGTGACCAATTTGTTTCGGCGTTGCCTGCGCAAACTGCATCGGTGCTGACTGCGAAATCAGCCCCACTCAAAGCGCAAATGCTGACCCGGCCACTGCGTTTAAGCGCCTCAGACCGCGCCATGTGGATCGCTGATGTCAGGCTTTCTACATCGGCAGCCACTTGCTGTTTTTGCAAAAAACCCCGCAACTGCGGTGCGCCAACGGCCATCAAGATCGCCACAATCGCGACGGTCACCATCAGCTCCACCAAAGTGAAGCCGTTCAGCTTGTGTCGCTTGTGCAAAAGGTCACGAATTTTCATGACGCTGATTCTGCACTTGGGCTTTGATGTAGAAAATGGGCTTGCCGACATACGGCACACTTGATCCGACCAGCGGTCACGTTGGTGGGATGAATGGCCACCCTGTTTCGGGGGTGGGGTGCGTGATTACCCGATACCGCTTTGATGACCTTGAATTTGCCATGTCCGATGACCTGTATTTGACCCAAGCTTTGGCGCTGGCCAAACAAGCCATTGGCCTGTCTGAACCTAACCCTCGTGTTGGTTGCGTGGTGGTGTCGGTGGCTGGGCAGGTCATCGGCCAAGGGCACACCCAACAAGCTGGTGGCCCGCATGCCGAGGTCATGGCCTTGGCAGATGCGGCCGCACAAGGGGCCTCAACCCACGGGGCCACGGCTTACGTGACGCTGGAGCCCTGCTCACACCACGGCCGCACGCCGCCTTGTGCCGATGCGCTGGTCAAAGCGGGCATCCGGCGTGTCGTCATCACCTTGCTTGACCCCAACCCATTGGTTGGCGGCCAAGGGGTGGCCCGCCTGCGTGCGGCGGGTGTGCAGGTGGATGTGCTGGCGCCCGATCACCCCGCAGCGGTCGCCTCAAGTGATTTGAACGTGGGCTTTTTGTCCCGCATGGTGCGCCAGCGACCTTGGGTGCGCATGAAGATAGCGGGCTCTTTGGACGGGCGCACGGCTTTGGACAACGGCCAGAGCAAGTGGATCACAGGGGACGCTGCCCGTGCCGATGGGCAAGTCTGGCGTGCACGCGCTGGTGCGGTGCTGACGGGCATTGGTACCGTGCTGGCTGATGACCCTCGCATGGATGTGCGTGCCATGGCGGTGGCAAAGCAACCTACCCGTGTCGTGCTGGACTCTCATTGGCGCACGCCTTTGACCGCGCGCTTGCTCCAGCCCCCGGGCGGGGTGTGGCTGTGTGGCTTGACTTGTGATGAGGACGGCGCCGCATCTGATCGGCAGCGTGCCTTAGCCCGCCAAGGCGCGGTCGCCATCCCTTTGCCCGCTGACAGCACGGGCGCGCATTTGGATTTGGGCGCGGTGTTGGCAGATTTGGCGGCACGCGGCATCAATGAGCTCCATGTTGAGGCGGGCGCACAACTGAACGCGGCCTTCATTGCGGGTGGTTGGGTGGATGAATATTTGCTCTACATCGCCCCGAAACTGCTGGGACCGGGGCGTGGTTTGGCTGCTTTGCCTGCTTTGGCATCGCTGGATCACGCCGTTGGTTTGTATTTTCATGACGTGCAATTAGTCGGTGATGACCTGCGCGTGCTCGCTCGCCCCCATGCCCGCCTACAATAGGGGTATGCCTATTTCACCTATTCCTGAGTTGATTGCGGAGCTCGCCGCCGGTCGCATGGTCATCCTTGTGGATGAAGAGGACCGCGAGAACGAGGGCGATCTCATCTTGGCGTCTGACCACGTCACCCCTGAAGCGATCAATTTCATGGCCAAATTTGGCCGTGGCCTGATCTGCCTGACCCTGACGCGCGAGCGCTGTGAGCGGCTGCAATTGCCGCCCATGGCCACCCGCAACGGCACCAAACATGGCACCGCTTTTACCGTGTCCATCGAGGCGACAGAGGGCGTGACCACTGGCATTTCAGCCGCTGACCGCTCGCGCACGGTGCAGGCCGCTGTGGCCCGTTTTGCCAAACCCACTGACTTGGTTCAGCCCGGCCACATCTTCCCGCTGCAAGCGCAAGATGGCGGCGTGCTGATGCGCGCAGGCCATACCGAGGCGGGTTGCGATTTGTCAGGCATGGCTGGTTTGACGCCATCTGCCGTCATTTGCGAGATCATGAATGACGATGGCACGATGGCCCGTCTACCTGATCTGGAGGTGTTCGCTCAACAACATGGCTTGAAGATCGGCACCATTGCCGACCTGATCCAATACCGCAGCCGCAATGAGTCGCTGATTCAAAGCTTGGGCAAGCGCACCATGCAAACGCCCGAGGGCGACTTTGATGCGCATGTGTTCCGTGACCGTACCGGTGCGGTGCACTTGGCCTTGAGCCTAGGCCAGTGGACACCTGAGGACGAGGTGCTGGTGCGCGTGCACGAACCCCTGTCTGTGTTGGATTGGTTGGATGCCGGTAGCCGCACGCATTCCTGGGCGCTGCCCAAGGCTTTGGCCGCTGTGCGTGAAGCAGGCCGTGGCGTGGTTGTCTTGCTCAATGCAGGTGACGACGCGGAGCACTTGGTCGACAAGTTGCTGCCAGAGGTGCCGGTTCAGGCGCCTAAGACACCCGTTGACCTGCGTACCTATGGCGTGGGTGCCCAGATTTTGAAGACGCTGGGTGTGCACCGCATGCGTTTGTTGGGCAACCAGCAGCGTCTGCCCAGCATGGTGGGCTATGGCTTAGAGGTCACTGGCTTTTTGACCGCTGATGGGGTGACCCTGGCACCCTCGCACTGATCCCCGTTGGGGTCAGCGCTGAATCGCTCTTTCTTTTTTATTTCTTCGCTCTTTACCTGGAACAACACTATGCAAGGCGCTGACAAAGGACAAGCCGGCCGGCTTGACGGTAACGATCTGCGTGTCGGGATCGTGCAGGCTCGCTTCAATGACGAGCTGACTTCACGGCTGGCTGAGGTCTGTATCGACGAATTGGTCAAGCTGGGCGTGTCGCCCAAGCACATCAAGCACGTGACTGTGCCTGGCGCACTGGAAGTGTCGGTGGCACTGCAGGCCATGGCGCAAAGCGAGCGTTTTGACGCCTTGGTGGCGCTGGGTTGCATCATCCGTGGCGAGACCTACCACTTCGAGTTGGTGGCCAACGAAAGCGGCGCTGCGGTGACCCGCGTGAGTTTGGATCACACGGTGCCGGTGGCCAATGCCATCCTCACCGTTGAGAACCAAGCCCAAGCTGAGGCCCGCGTTGAAGAAAAAGGCCGCGATGCCGCCCGTGTTGCCGTTGAAATGGCCAATTTGCTGGATGACATGCTGTGAGCGATATGCCCGATACCCCTAAGCCTGCCACCCCGCTAGAAGGCCGACCGGCCCGCAAAACAACAGCTGGTGGCCCGCCGCGTGATCGCGCTAAATCATCGCGTCGCCGTGCACGTGAGTTTGCCTTGCAAGGCCTGTATGAGTGGCAAATCAACACCCGTGAAGCCAGCAGTGTGGATGCACACATCCGCGAGTTGGAAGAGTTCACCAAGTGTGATCGTGCGCATTACGACGCTTTGTTGAATGGTTGCATCGATCAACGTGCACAACTTGACGAAGCTTTGCTTAAGTTTTTGGACAGACCTGTCGATGAATTGTCGCCAGTCGAGCATGCCGTGCTCTGGATCGGTGCGTATGAACTGATGCACTGTTTGGATGTGCCGTACAAAGTCGCCATCAATGAGGCGGTGGAGTTGGCCAAAAGCTTCGGCGGGACAGATGGGCATAAATTCGTCAATGGCGTGCTGGACCACTTGGCCCCCAGCATTCGCCCTGACGAGGTCAAAGTAGCACGCCCAAGCCATCGGTGAGGGCGTTAACCGAGGGTGCTTGATCCGTGTCCACGCCAACGCAACCAGCGGTGACGCAGCCTTACGAAGAGGAGGCCGATCGCTTGGTGGATGATGACCAGGACACGGTAGCTGAGACACGGCCGCTGCCTGAGCCTGAGTCACTGGAGGCGCACCGTGGTCGTCCTGATCTGTTGCCGACCATCGGACACATTGGGCGTTATGCGCTGAAGTACGTGATTGGTGAGGGCGGTTTGGGTACGGTGTACGCCGCCCATGATCCTTTGCTGTCACGCCTGATCGCCATCAAAACGCTGCATGTCGATTTGCCTGTGGCCGATCGCGCCCAGTTCAATGCCTTGTTTTTGAATGAGGCCAAGGCAGCCGGTAGCTTGAACCACCCACACATCGTGACGATGTATGACGCGGGCACCAGCGAGCAAGGCACCTACATCGCCATGGAGATGTTGCGTGGCAAAGACCTGCGTCAGTTGTTGACCATGGGATGGAAGCCCACGCCCACGCAGGCTGCGTTGATTGTTCGGCGTGTGGCAGATGCTTTGTCGTATGCCCATCACAAGGGTGTGATTCACCGCGATATCAAACCGGCCAATATTTTCATGGTGGGTCGCACACAGCCGCGTGTGTTGGATTTTGGTATTGCCCGTATTCGCCAGGCTGAGTCCTTGGCTCAACGAGATGACCCACAAAGCCGCTTTCAAGAAATGGTGGGTGGATCGCCTTATTACATGGCGCCCGAACAGGTGCTACAGCAAGCCGTTGACCGCCGGGTGGACGTGTACGCCTTGGGTGTGGTGTTGTATGAGTTGCTGGTCTACAAGCGCGCATTCAGTGGCACCAGCTTAGAAGACATCGCCGATGCGGTGGTGAACAAGCCTGTGCCTGTCCCGCATGAGGTCAATCCGGATGTGCCTCGCGCGCTGTCGGATATCGTGGCGCGTGCCATGCACCGTGACCCTGAGCAACGCACGCGCTCTGCACGGCGTTTGTCCAGCGAGTTGAGGGAGTGGCTCAATACGGTGGATGCCGGACACCAGGCGGGTGGTGTTGATGCAGCTGGTGCGGGTCAGAAGCCCCAAAAGCCCCCAAAGCCCCAAGCACCCGGGGCTGGTTTGTGGTCTTTGGCCGCAGCGGGTTGGTTGCTTGTGTTGCTGGGTGCGGCTTGGTTTGTGTGGCAAGCACGGGGTGCAGCCAAACCGCCGGCCACTGAAGCCAAGGTGGTGCTTGTTGCGCCTGTTAAGACCGTCTCGGCCCCTGTCGCCAACCCCTTGCCTGTGGTGGCCGCAGTGAGTGCCGCTGCTGTTCCCAGGGTTGACAAGGTTGACAAGGTTGCCGTTGCCATGGGTGTGGTCAAGCTGGCCATCAGCCCTTGGGGCGAGGTCTGGTTGGATGGTCGATCGGTGGGTGTGACACCGCCCCTGATCCAGCTACCCGTGGAGGCCGGTGTCCACACCATCATGATCCGCAATGGTGACAGTGCTGACTATAGGCAGACCATAGAGGTGCAGGCAGGCAAGTCTGTTCAAATACGCCATCGCTTTTAATGCAGAGGTAGCCGAGTCATGATGTTTGTCAATCGCACGCCGTTTTACACCAGCTTGGCCCCAGTGGGCTTGGCCGTGTTGTTTTTGTTGTCTGGTTGTGCAGCGATCAAAGGTCGGCTTGATTACGGCGGGGCGCAGCAATCTGCTGCGTCGAGCCCAGCGCCTGCGGCGTCATCAACGGCTGCAGCATCAGCGCCAACAGGTGGCACTGCGCCAGCTGCCAGTGTGCGTGCGGCAGCTGAGGTGGCTTTGGCCGATGGCCTGAAGGCCTATCAAACTGCGCAATACCGCTTGGCTGAAACGCAACTGAAGTCAGCGGTTCAGGCTGGTTTGGCTGCGCCTGCTGATGTGGCCAACGCGCATAAGCACTTGGCCTTTATTTATTGCACCAGCCGCAGGGATAAGCTGTGCGCAGAAGCCTTCAAGGCGGCCAAAGCAGCCGATGCCAGCTTTGCGCTGACAAAGGCTGAGGCAGGGCACCCGATGTGGTCCAAGACCTATAAAAAGGCCTTGGGGCTTAAATGAAGGTGATGTCGAGCGGGCGATCACCTTGGTGGGCCCAGCGGCGCGTTTCTTCGTCCAGCAGGTGCAGCGTACGCGGGTGCTGATCTGCCCATTGTCTTGACAGGACCAAACGTGTTTTGCCACGTACACGTTGCAGCGTGGCGACCCTGGTTGGCCGATCGATACGGGCATGGTGCAAGATGATGGCCAAGCGCAGGCACATCACCTGAGACATCAAGGCCTTGTCACGCAGGTGTTCGGCCAGCTTGATCAGCTCACCCCGTTGCCCCAGCACCAAGGCGGCCAAGCGGCGCAACTGCGATTGAGAAAACCCAGCCGCGTCCACATGGCCCAGCAGATAGGCGCTGTGGCGGTGGTGGTCGTGGTGGGACACCATCATGCCAATTTCATGCAGGGCGCTGGCCCACCCTAGTTCGCGGGCATGCTCACCATCTGGGCTGGCTTGGGGCTCTTGCAGTCCGACCCACAAATGCAGTGCTTTTTGGCGAATGCGCTCGGCTTGTGGCAGGTCGACACGAAAGCGTTGCTGCAACTCGCGCACGGACGTGTCGCGTGGGTCGGGCAGGCGGTGGTTGCGCGCGGCTTCTTGGCGCTCTTCAAGATCAAAAATCACGCCTTGGCGCAAGGCGCCTTTGGCTGGCCTTAAAGCCTCAATGTCGAAATGCTGGCACAGGGTGTAGAGGATAGACAAGCCGCCGCCCAGAACGGCTTTGCGCTCGGGTTTGAGTCCGGCCAAGTTCAACTGCGCACTGGAGCCCGCGTTGATGCATTGTTCAATGCACCAGCGTAAGCCTTCTGGCGTGATGGAGCCATCCGTGATGCCATTGGCAGACAGGATCTGCGAGACGGCGCCCACGGTGCCCGATGAGCCCAGTGCCTCTTTCCAGTGGCTGCGTCCGAAAAGGGTCAAGGCTTCTTCCAGTTCGGCTCCTGCTGCGATTTGGGCTGCACGGAAGTACTCGGGTGTATAGCGACCGTCCGGGAATTGCTGGATCGACAGGCTCACGCTGCCGACGCCAAATGATTCGGTGCGCTCTGTGCTGCGACCGTGACCCAAAATCATCTCCGTCGATCGCCCACCGATGTCGATGACGAGGCGAGGCAACTCGCTAGGTTGCAGGCGTGACACACCTTGGTAGATCAGCCGGGCTTCTTCACGGCCTGAAATCACCTCAATGGGGTGGCCAAGCACGTGGTTGGCGCGCTGCAAAAAAGCGTCGCGATTGCGGGCCTCTCGCAGTGTTTGGGTGGCTACAGCGCGCACTTGGCTGGGCGCGAAGCCCTTCAAGCGTTGAGCAAAGCGGGCCAGGCAGATCAAGCCATTTTGGGTGGCCTCTTCAGTCAACAAGCCGTGGCTATCTAGGCCGGCGCCCAGCCTCACGGTTTCTTTGAGGTAGTCGATGCGTTTATAGCGGCCCTTGGTGATCTCCGCGATTTCGAGCCGAAAGCTGTTCGAGCCCATGTCTATGGCGGCCAGCAGGTGGGGCAAACGGTTGTTGTCCACGCTGCTTGCTTGGCTTTTGCTTGTTTTGGCGGTTGTTGTTTTTTCCATGGTCTGTATTGTCACTGTTTGTTGTGACATGCCGAGACATCCTCAGCGCAGGTGTTGACAGCGTTGTTAAGATCGCCCTATGACCCTGATTTACATCGTGACCGCTACCTTTGTGGGTGGCGTGGTCTCTGTGGTGCTGGCTGCAGCACTGTCGGCCCCCTTGCTGGGCTTGCTCGTTCGCCATTTGGTGAGTTTTTCAACCGGTGTACTCCTGGGCACAGCGCTGTTGCATGTCTTGCCGGAGGCGTTTGAGTCGGCCAAGACGCCACAGAGTTTGTTTTTGACCTTGCTAGGTGGTTTGCTATTTTTCTTCTTCTTGGAGAAAACCGAGTTGTATCGCCATGGCCATCACCACGAGCATGACGACCATCACCATCACCATGGGTTTGATGCCGAGCAGGCTGGTCGTGGAGGCTGGAGCGTGTTGGTAGGGGACAGCATCCACAACTTTTGTGATGGGGTGTTGATCGCGGCCGCTTTTTTGACCGACCCTCAATTGGGCTTCGTGACGTCTCTGGCCATCATTGCCCACGAAATCCCGCAAGAGGTGGGTGACTACATTGTGTTGATCAATGCGGGCTTATCGCGTATGCGGGCCTTGGTCTACAACATGATTTCGGGCATGGCTGCGGTGGTTGGTGGCGTGCTGGGCTACTTCCTGATCGAGCCGTGGCAGGATTTCTTGCCCTACATGATGGTTGTAGCGGCCAGCAGCTTTATCTATGTGGCTGTGGCCGATTTGATCCCGCAATTGCAAAAGAGATTGAACCGTCGCGATACAGTTTTGCAAATTTTTTGGTTGGCAGCCGGCTTGGTGATGATCGGTCTGATCGTGCACACCCTCCATGAGTGAGGTCTGACCCTCCCCCTTAGATAGGGCCCCTTTTAGCCCCGTGGTTTGGGGGGGGTGATTCGCGCACACTTGTAACTGAATTGTTACCATCAGGTTCAGCCTGAGCGCACTGTGTTTTGGCTGCCTGTTAACCAAACTGTGCGCCTTGCTGGTGCTGCCGGACATGAAAAAAGCTTTACTGATAGCGTCTCTCTTGGGCGCGTCTTTGATATCGGGTTGTGGCGGCGGCAGTGGCGACGCGTCAACAGCATCAGGCAGTGGCGCAGTGGACTCGGCTCATCCTTACGGCTTGGGCAGGGCGTCTGCATTGGCCGTCTCCCCCGTTTCCATGTCACGTTGGGGCGCGCCGATTGCTTTACCGCTGGTGCCTGTGTCAGCAGCCAATTTGCCAGATGGTACGGTGCTGTTTTGGTCGGCAGATGATCGGTTCTCTTTTGGCGGCAATGCAGCCGGTAATACGTATTCGGCCTTGTACAACCCACTGACGGGTGCGATCGCTGAGCGTCTGGTGTCTGAGACCGGGCACGATATGTTCTGCCCAGGTACGACTAATTTGGCGGATGGACGCTTGTTGGTCAATGGTGGCATCAGCAATGCCTTGACCAGTATTTTTGACAGCAAGCTGGGCACGTGGACGCGCAGTGACCTCATGAAGGTTCCGCGGGCCTATCAGGCCAACACCATCTTGCAAGATGGCTCGGTGTTCACGCTGGGTGGGTCATGGTCAGGGCCAGCAGCCAACCGGCAAGGGGAGGTCTGGACCGAGGGGCTGGGCTGGCGCAAGTTGGATGGCGTGCCGATTGATCCGTTTTTGTCGGTTGATGCCTCACGCCCCACTTTTGGCGGAGACAGCCACTTTTGGCTCTTGCCTGCAGGCAATGGCAAGGTGTTTTATGCGGGCACCGGCGTGAACATGCATTGGATCGACACGCAAGGCGCAGGCAGCGTCAGCCCAGCAGGCAAGCGTGGCGATGACGAGTTCAGTGTCAGTGGCAATGCGGTGATGTATGACACCGGCCGCATCCTCAAGGTGGGAGGCTCGCCGGGTTATGACGCAACCAATGCCAACGCCAACAGCTATGTCATAGACATCAATGCAGGTGTGTCGGTGCGTAAGTTGGCGCCCATGGCTTACCGCCGTGCGTTCCACAACTCTGTGGTGCTGCCAAATGGACAGGTGGTCATCATCGGTGGCCAAACCTATGCGGTCGGCTTTAAGGACGACAACGCGGTCATGGTGCCTGAGTTGTTTGACCCAGTCAGCGAAACCTTCACCACCTTGCCTGCGATCAGCGTGCCGCGCAACTATCACAGCGTGGCGCTGTTGTTGCCTGACGGCAGGGTGATGTCTGCTGGGGGGGGGCTGTGTGGCACTGGTTGTGCCGCCAACCACGCCGATATGCAGATTCTGAGTCCGCATTACCTCTTCAAGACGGACGGTAGCGCAGCCACGAGGCCTGTGATTGCATCGGCACCCGCCGCAGCGGTGTACGGCAGCAAGATGGCCGTGTCGATGGACTCTGAAGTCAGCTCGTTTGCCATCGTGCGCATGGGCTCTACCACCCACACAGTGAACAACGATCAGCGGCGCTTGTCCCTGACGTTCAAAGCGACCAGCAGTAAAACCTACGAGGTCGATGTGCCCAGCAACCCAGGTTGGGCTTTGCCTGGTCAGTGGATGCTGTTCGCCTTGAATGCGGATGGCGTGCCCTCTGTGGCCAAGATTGTGCGCATTCATGGCACCAATGCACCTGTGATCACGCCGGTTCCAGATCAGTCCTCGGTATTGGGTGAGAGCACCGTTCTTCAGCCTCTCGCGAAATCCAGCTCGTCCGGTTTGATTTTCAAAGCGACTGGTTTGCCAAGTGGTTTATCGCTTGACCCAGCGACAGGCCGCATCAGTGGTGTGAGCACTACTGTGGGGCGCAGTTTGGTGAAGTGGTCCGTCAGCGATGGTGTGGCCACGGTCAGCACCGAGTTTTTGTGGAACGTGGCCGGCACTGGCGCCGTTCGTTTCGTCAAGCTAGAGGCCTTGTCTGAGCAAGCTGGCAACCCGTGGACCTCGATGGCCGAGCTCAACGTGCTGGACGAGGAGGGACGCCCATTATCGCGTGGCAACTGGCGCGTGTCTGCTGACAGCCAAGAGCTGACTGCTGAAGGAGGCAACGTTGCGAATGTGATCGATGGCAAGCCCGATACGCTCTGGCATACCCAGTACCAAGGGGCGACGCCTGTTTTGCCTCACTGGGTTGTGGTCGACTTGGGTGGCGCGTTCAAGGTCAGTGGGTTTCGCTACATGCCACGACCAGGTGGCGGCAATGGCACGATCGCCAAGTACCGCTTCTATGTCAGCACTGACGGTGTGAACTGGGGCACGCCAGCGGCAGAAGGCAACTTGGGTGATCTTGGTGCTTGGGGCCTTGAAAAAGACGTTTACATCAACAACGTGGCGCGGGGCAAAACGGCTTCGCAGTCGTCGACCAACAACGGCGAGTCAGCCAGCCGTGCAGTCGATGGCAATGTGGATGGCGTACATGGCAACGGCTCTGTGACGCATACGGCACAAGAAGCCAATGCATTTTGGGACGTTGATCTGGGTAACCTCTTTCAGGTGCAGTCGACGCGTTTGTGGAACCGCTCAGATTGTTGCGCTGATCGATTGAGTAACTTCTATGTGCTGGTGTCTGAGACCCCGATGACGGGTAAGACGCTGACGCAGTTGCTGGCCGATACCGCTGTCTGGCGATTGAAGGTGCCCGGCACGGCGCCACGCAGCAGCTTGATCAGTGTGGGTGTCAAAGGCCGCTATGTGCGTGTGCAATTGGCCGGTACCAACTTCCTGAGCTTGGCAGAGGTTGAGGTCTACGGCAGCTTGGCCGTGAACCGCCCACCCACGATCTCTTCGCTGGCGCCAGCTGCGGTGCGCGAGGGCGAGGTTGCCGTGTTGAACGTGCCTGCAGGTGACCCCGATGCAGACGTGTTGACTTACAGCGCAACAGGTTTGCCAACGGGTTTGTTCATCAACGCCAAGTCCGGTGTCATCAGTGGCTTGGCCAGTAAGGCCGGTAGCTATGATGTGACGATTGGTGTCAATGATGGCCGTGGTGGCAGTGCCAGTAGCAGCTTCACGTGGGCTGTGCTCGCGCCGCCTCCAGTGGTGTCGTCTGTTTTGGCGCCTGCAATGATCACAGGGTCTGAGGCAAGCTATGTGGCCACGGTCACAGGTCAGGGCCCCATCCAATACAAATGGGCGTTTGGCGATGGCTCGGTTGATACGGCGTTCACGAACATCGCCAACATCAAGCACACCTACACAGCCCCAGGGGTTTATGAGGTGACATTGACTGCGCAAGATGCAGGCGGCACCAACGTCACTCGGCGTTTTTGGCAGGCAGTAGGCGGTGACATCAACCGCGTACAGGCCAAAGCATCCAGCAGCCTGTCGCTGACGTCCGCCAGTGGTGCGGCGCCCCGTCTGTGGGTGCTCAATCCAGACACGGACACCATCGCTGTGTTTGACGCTTCCCCGCTGAAGAAAGTGGCTGAAGTCGCGGTGGGCTCACAACCCCGTTCGGTGGCTGTCGCACCAAGTGGCCGTGTGTGGGTGGTCAACAAAGGCAGTGCCACGATCAGTGTCATTGACCCCGCCAGCTTGGCTGTGGTGCAGACCATCAGTCTGCCACGTGCATCCATGCCTTATGGCCTGATCTTTGGTCGCAATGGCCAGGCCTTCGTGGCGCTGGAGGCCAAGGGCCAAGTGCTCAAGCTGGATGCGGCTGGTGCTGTGTTGGGCAGCTTGTCTGTTGGCGGCACGCCGCGCCATCTGGCCATGTCGCCTGCGATGGACCGATTGTTGGTATCGCGCTTCATCACGCGTGCGCAGCCTGGTGAGGCCACGGCCACCATCCAGACCGCCGTCAATGGCGTCAAGCAAGGCGGCGAGTTGATGGTGATCGATCCTGATACCTTGACCTTGAGCCGCACGGTTGTGCTGCAGCACAGTGACAAGGCGGACACCACCGTGTCTGCGCGTGGCGTGCCCAACTATCTGGGCGCGGCAGCCATCGCGCCGGATGGCTTGTCAGCTTGGGTGCCATCCAAGCAGGACAACATCCAGCGCGGCACCTTGCGCAATGGACAGAACCTGAACTTTGAGAGCACAGTGCGGGCGATTTCTTCACGCGTTGACTTGACGACACTGTCTGAAGACTATGCAGGCCGTGTCGATCACGACAACTCGTCGTTGGCCAGCGCGGCCATTTACCACCCATCTGGTGCGTATGTGTTCGTGGCGCTAGAGACCAGCCGCCATGTGGCTGTGATGGACGCCGTGGGCAAGCGCGAGTTGTTCCGCTTTGATGTGGGCCGTGCACCGCAAGGCTTGGCCTTGTCCGCCGATGGCAAACAGCTGTACGTGCAGCACTTCATGGACAGGTCCGTGGGCGTGTTCAACTTGGATCGCCTGATCAGCTATGGCGAAGCCTCCGTGCCTTTGGTGAGCATCCAGCAAACGGTGGCGGCTGAGAAATTGCCGGCCAATGTGTTCATCGGCAAGCAGTTGTTCTATGACGCACGTGACCCCCGTTTGGCACGCGACGGCTACATGAGTTGCGCGTCTTGCCACAACGATGGCGCGTCTGATGGCCGCACTTGGGACATCACCGGCATGGGTGAAGGCCTGCGCAACACCATCAGTTTGCGTGGCCGCGCAGGTGGGCATGGCAAGCTGCACTGGAGTGGCAATTTTGACGAGGTGCAAGACTTTGAAGGGCAGATCCGCACCTTGGCGCAAGGCACGGGCCTGATGTCGGACAGCCAATTCAATACCGGCACGCGCAAGCAAGCTTTGGGTGATCGCAAGACCGGCGTCAGTGCTGATCTGGATGCCTTGGCCGCGTATGTGGCGTCGCTCAATGACTTTGGCCTCAGCCCGTATCGCGCAGCGGACGGTGCGTTGACGGCGCAAGCCTCAACGGGTCGTGCCGTGTTTGCGGCGCAGTGCATCAGCTGCCATACCGGCGTTGACTTCACCGACAGTGCCACGGGTGCCTTGCGCAACGTGGGCACCATCAAGGCCAGCAGTGGCCAGCGTTTGGGTGGCACCTTGACCGGCATCGATGTGCCCACCTTGCGTGACGTATGGGCTACGGCACCGTATCTGCACGACGGGTCGGCGCCCACGGTTGAAGATGCGGTCAAGGCCCATTCTGGCTTGACTTTGAGCGCCGGTGATTTGGCTGCTGTGAGCGAGTATGTGCGTCAAATTGACCGCACAGAGGGCGCAGTGGCCCCGCTGGTGCCGGTTGGCACGGGCGCGGGTTTGAAAGGTGAGTACTACAACAAGGGCTGGTTCGGTGCGCTCAATTTGGCCTCGACCCACATGGGCGAGAACCCGAATTTCGACTGGGGAACGGCTCGCCCAGACCCTAGGGTGAACGCAGACAACTTTGTGGTCAAGTGGTCCGGCACAGTCCAGGCAGAGGAGGCGGGCTTGTATCGCTTCCAGACACTCAGCGACGATGGTGTCAGGGTGTGGGTTAACGGCGTATTGCTGATCGACAACTGGACGGATCATGGTGCGACCACCAACACCAGCGGCACGATCGCACTGGAGTTGGGTAAGCGCTATACGATCAAGATTGATTACTATGATGCAACGGGCGGTGCCGTGATGCGCTTGACGTGGCAAAAGCCAACTGGTGGCGCCTTCACAAGCGTCCCGACGAGCCGCCTCTATCTGCCTTGAGTTCGTTCAATGAAGGTGACTTGTCCGTGCGTGTGTTGAACAGGATGGGCGCGGTGCTCTTGACCGCGTGGTGCGTGACGGCCTGTGGCCCTGCTGTGTCGCCTGAACAATGGCGCGCAGGGCAGCGCCTGTTTGCGGGCGATACCCCGCTGGTGGCACGCATGGTCGGGCACCATGATGTCTTGCCGGACATGGCGACGCGTTGCTCGAACTGCCACCAAACGCAGGCCAAGGCGGCGGCGCCTGGTTTCGCGCCGACTTTGTCTGCGTCGTCGTTGTTGACTGACACGGCGCGTCGGGGCGGGCCCGCATCGCATTTTGATGCCAAAGCCTTGTGCCAGGTGCTGCGCAACGGCATTGATCCGGCTGGCGTCATGGTGAATCAAAGCATGCCAAGGTACGAGGTGACTGACGCGCAGTGTCAGTCTATGTGGGTGTTTCTGGTTGAAAGGGCGCCATGACACGGTCTAACTTGACGCGCCGCGAGGCCACGCAGGCCTTGTTGGGTTGGGGTTTGTTAGGTGGCGGACTGGTGGGCTCATCCACGGCGCAGGCGCATCAACTCGCTGGCCGGGTTGTGCCGCCGCAGCGTCCGCCTAGCTTGCCTTTGCAGATGACCGATGGCCGACGCTTGGATGTGTCCGCGGTGTTGGCGGGGCAAGTCACTGCCGTGCAAATGATGTTCACCACGTGCAGTGCGACTTGCCCTATACAAGGCGCTTTGTTCGCTGCGGTGCGGGACGGCTTGGGGGCAGCGTGGCCACAAGCGCGCTTGCTGTCCTTGAGCTTGGATCCCTTGACGGACACGCCTCAGTCTTTGGCTGCGTGGCTGGGCCGGTTTGGTCAAGCAGGCACGCGTTGGCAGGCTGCTCGCCCAGCCATTGAAGCCTTGCCCAAGTGGGTCGACTTCCTCAAGTCAGGGCAGTCGGGGCCGGATCGGCATACAGGTCAAGTCTACGTGTTCGACAAGCAGGGCCGCTTGGCGATGCGCACGGTGGACTTCCCGCCTGCGGAGCAGGTCGTCGGTATGCTGACGGGCCTCATCAAACTCAGTCCTTGATGGCCGCGCTGTTGCGGGTGGCATGGATGCCGGCCATGATGATCAAAAGCATGCCTGCGATGGCTGATGCGTGCACCGGATCGTCAAATAAAAACACCCCCAGTACAAAGGCGTGCGCGATGCCCAAATACTGCAAGCTGGCCATGACCAAGGCTTGGCCCCTTGCATAAGCACGCGTCATGGCCAGTTGCGCCAAGGTGGCAAACCCGCCTACGCCCAACAACCAAACCATGACTGATGGGCTGGGTTCGCGCCAAGCGACATGGCCAGACACGCTCAAGCCTGCGCCCATGATCAAGCCAGCGAACGTGCCGAACAGCGAGAAGTAAAACACCACACGGTGTTCGGGCTCACCGGCGCGGCCTAATTGGGCCACTTGCAAATAAGCCCAAGCTGACAACATGCCCGATACCAAGCCCAATACGCCTTCAAGCCATTGGTCACGTTGCAAGGTGGGCCGCAGAACGAGCGCGACACCCACAAATCCAATCAAGATGGATGCCAGCAGCGGGACAGGAATGGCTTGATGGTGACGCCCGCTCCAGCGCCGCCAGATTTGGCGCAAGAGCAAGAACACAGCCATCCAGACTGATGACATGTAGTTCAAGGTCACCGCGGTGGACAGTGGCAGCCGACCAATCGTGTAGAACCACAGGCTCAGCGCGCACACGCCTGCAAAACCGCGCCACAAGTGCAGCATGGGCACCTGCGTCCTCAGGCGCAGCCCTTGCCACCAAGCCAAAGCGCCAATCAAGACGGCACCGACCAGACCGCGTGAGAAGACAATTTCAGCGGTAGAGACCTCGCTCGCCGCCTTTTTGACGCACACGCCCATGGCCGCAAACAGCAAAGTGGCCAACACCATCAGCCACGCAGCTGACAAATTACCTGCAGCCCGTTTGAGCTGCTTCACGCTGGATCTTTGAAATCCATTGCGCGGCGGTACCACTCATGGAAGTGCTGCATGCCGTCTTCCATCGGGCTTTGATAGGGGCCGACTTCGTTGTCGCCGCGCTCCATCAAGGCGCGGCGCCCTGCGTCCATGCGCTCGGCGATTTCATCATCCTCGATGCAGGTCTCCATATAGGCGGCTTGCTGGGCTTCGATGAACTCGCGCTCAAAGGCGACGATCTCCTCGGGGTAGTAAAACTCCACCACATTGAGTGTCTTTTGTGGCCCTTGCGGGTACATATTGGATACCACCAGCACATGCGGATACCACTCCACCATCATCGTGGGGTAGTAGGTCAACCACACAGCACCCTTGCTGGGGCGCTCGCCATTGCGGTACTTCATGACGACGTCGTGCCACTTTTTGTAGACGTCAGAGCCGGGCTTGTCGAAGCTGCTGGCCACGCCCACGGTCTGCACCGAATACTCTTTGGCCATGTCCCAAGCCAAGTCGTCACACGTCACAAAATTGCCAAGACCTGGGTGGAAAGGACCTACGTGGTAGTCCTCAAGGTAGACCTCAATGAAGGTCTTCCAGTTGTAGTTGCACTCATGCAGTTCGACCTTGTCGAGCACGTAGCCAGAGAAATCCAAGTCGCCGCCGGGCGCAAAGCGGGCATCTACACCGGCCAAGTCGGCGCCAATGTCGCGGCCGTTGTCCTCAAACAGCAGGCCGTTCCAGTTGCGAACCTTGTAGTTGTTCAGATTCAGGCAGGGGTCGTGGTCAAAGTGCGGCGCACCGATCAACTCGCCCTGATGGCTGTAAGTCCAGCGGTGCAATGGGCAGACGATGTTGTTGCGTGCATTGCCACGGCCTTTGAGCATGACCGCTTGACGGTGTCGGCACACATTGGAGATCAACTCAATGCCTTGGGGCGAGCGCACCAAAGCGCGCCCTTGCCCCTCTTGCGGCAGCGCGTAGTAATCACCGACCTCAGGCACTGACAGCGCATGGCCCAGATAACGTGGGCCGGGCTGAAAAATGCGCGCGAGCTCCTGCTGGTACAGCGACGTATCGAAGTAAGCGGATACGGGCAGCTGAGAATCGCTGCAGTGAAGGGCGTTGAGTACAGGACTCAGGTCTGACATGATCCTGAGGATCTCCAAAAACCGATGTCAACCCCCCTAGGGCATTCGGTATGCGCAAAGGGCTTGGAATAATCCCTAGTATGGCTAGGGGGCCGGAAAGCCCGAAATTGTACCCTCAGGGGGGACTCTTGGGGTGCGAGGCGAAATAGAATACGCGTTTGCCCGTAACCGGGGCTTTTCAGGCGACACCATGGCCAAATCTCCTGCAGCGACAGGCAAGACCGTTGATACCCCGATGCCCGCCAGCTACGAAGAAGCCTTGGCGGAGCTAGAACAGCTTGTTAGCAAAATGGAGGCGGGCGCTTTGCCTTTGGATCATTTGTTGGCCAGCTACCAGCGCGGGGCGCAGTTGCTGCAGTTTTGTCGCACCCGCCTTGAAGCGGTCGAGACACAAGTCAAGCTGCTCGAAGATGGGCAAATTAAACCTTGGGACGCGGCATGAGTCCTGAACTATTTAAAGCATGGTCAACTCAGGTGCTGACCAGTGTGGAGTCGGCACTAGACAACTGGGTGCCTGAGTCAGCCCCTGCTGGATTGGGCCAAGCCATGCGCTATGCCTCGTTGGATGGGGGCAAGCGATTGCGTGCCCTGCTGGTTCAGGCCGCGGCAGAGGCGGCTGATGCGGGCGCAACACCTGCGAGCCAAGAGGCGGCTTTGCGCGCAGCGTGTGCCGTTGAGCTGATACACGCCTACTCGCTTGTGCATGATGATTTACCTTGCATGGACAACGACGTGCTGCGCCGAGGCAAGCCTACTGCGCACGTCCAGTTTGGCGAGGCCCAAGCCATGCTGGCCGGTGACGCCATGCAGGCATTGGCCTTTGAGGTGTTGACACCTGATGTGGGTGAGGGCGCTGGTGTGCCCCCTGTATTGCAAGCCCGCTTGTGTCGCTTGCTGGCACGAGCCTCGGGTCAGGCTGGTATGGCTGGTGGGCAGGCCATTGATTTGGCCAGCGTGGGTGCGGCATTGGCTGAGACCTCCTTGCGTGACATGCACCATCGCAAGACAGGCGCCTTGCTGCGTGCCAGCGTGCAAATGGGTGCTGCGTGCGGTGGCGTGCCAACCGACAGCATAGCCTGGCAGGCTCTGAGCGACTATGGCCATGCTGTGGGCTTGGCCTTTCAGATCGTCGATGATGTGTTGGATGCAACCCAAGCATCTGAAACCCTAGGCAAGACGGCTGGTAAGGACGCCGACGCGAACAAGCCCACTTACGTCAGCTTGCTGGGGTTGGAAGGCGCGCGACAAGAAGCCTCAGACTTGTTGCATCAAGCGCTGTCTGCATTGCAGCGCAGCGGATTGCCTTCGCAGGCCACGGCCTCATTGCGCGCGCTGGCCGAGCGCATCGTGCACCGCGATCACTGATGACAAAGCATCAATCCATTCAAGGATGACCCCCATGAGCTACCCCCTGTTGTCCAAGATCGACAAGCCTGCCGACATGCGGCACCTGTCGCGGTCTGAACTCAAGCAATTGGCGTTCGAGTTGCGCGACTACCTGTTGCACAGCGTCTCGCGCACGGGCGGGCATTTGTCGTCCAACTTGGGCACGGTGGAGTTGACCATCGCTTTGCACTACGTGTTCAATACGCCAGAAGACCGCTTGGTGTGGGACGTGGGCCACCAGACCTATCCGCACAAAATTTTGACAGGCCGACGTGACCGCATGCCTTCGTTGCGTCAGCTCGGCGGCATGAGTGGCTTCCCGCGTCGTGATGAGAGCGAGTACGACACGTTCGGTACCGCGCACTCGTCAACATCGATTTCTGCGGCTCTGGGTATGGCATTGGGTGCACAGCTACGGGGTGAGGCACGCAAGGCAGTGGCCATCATCGGTGATGGCGCAATGACCGCTGGCATGGCGTTCGAGGCCTTGAACAACGGCGGCATGCCGCATGCTGGGCGCTTGGCCGATGTGCTGGTCGTGCTCAACGACAACGACATGTCGATCTCTCCACCGGTGGGTGCACTCAACCGCTATCTGGCCCGTTTGATGTCCGGGCGCTTTTATACAACGGCACGCGAAAGCGCCAAGCAAGTGCTGCGCAACGCACCGCCGCTGTTTGAGTTGGTCAAAAAGTTCGAAGAGCATGCCAAAGGCATGGTGGTGCCCGCCACCATTTTTGAGGAATTCGGCTTCAACTATGTCGGCCCGATCGATGGGCATGACTTGGATTCCTTGATTCCAACGCTAGAGAACCTGCGCGATCTGGGTGGCCCTCAGTTTTTGCATGTGGTGACCAAAAAAGGCAACGGCTACAAACTGGCTGAGGCCGACCCCATTGCCTATCACGGGCCGGGTAAATTTGATCCTGCAGTGGGTTTGGTCAAGCCCGTTGTGACAGGGCCAGTTAAGCCTACTTTTGCCCAAATATTTGGACAATGGTTGTGTGACATGGCTGCGCACGACCAACGTTTGGTGGGCATCACCCCTGCCATGCGTGAAGGCTCGGGTATGGTTGAATTTCACCAAAAATACCCAGGCCGTTACTTTGACGTGGGCATTGCCGAGCAACACGCCGTGACCTTTGCTGCGGGCTTGGCGTGCGAGGGCCTCAAGCCCGTCGTCGCGATCTATTCGACCTTCTTGCAGCGTGCTTATGACCAGTTGATTCACGACGTGGCCATCCAGAATCTGCCTGTCGTGTTTGCATTGGACCGTGCTGGCATTGTGGGCTCAGACGGTGCAACGCACATGGGCGCGTTTGACATCGCCTTTGTGCGCTGCATTCCGAACATGAGCGTGATTGCACCTGCTGATGAGGCAGAGTGCCGTCAAGCTTTGAGTGCGGCCTATGCACAAAACCACCCCGTCGCCGTGCGTTATCCACGCGGAACAGGTGCTGGCGTAGCTGTGCCGACAGATCTCAGTTGCTTGCCTTGGGGTAAGGGCGAAGTGCGTCGTCACACCACCCAAACGGCATCAGGCCAGCGCGTGGCCATCTTGGCCTTTGGTACTTTGCTGCAACAGGCCTTGGTGGCAGGCGACGTGCTGGATGCAAGCGTGGCCAATATGCGCTTCATCAAGCCTTTGGACACGGCCTTGCTGCTCGACTTGGCCAAGGGTCACGATCTGTTGGTGACGCTGGAAGAGGGCTGCATTCAAGGCGGTGCTGGCGCCGCTGTGGCCGAGGCCTTGGCGGCGGCCGGGCTGAGCGTGCCCCTGATGATGCTGGGTCTGCCCGATCAGTTCGTCGAGCATGGTGAGCCCGCCAAGCTGCTCTCGCTGTGTGGGCTGGATGCTGCGGGGATAGAACTCGCGGTGCGAACCAGGTTAGCGGCGACCGCTCAAACCTGATACCCCAAGCGTGCTGTCAAGCAGCCGCGCGATCGCCACTGTTGTTGTCGCTGCAACTGCCTCCGCAGCCTGAAATGGCTTGCTCGGGCAGCTTGTCAGGGTTGCTCAGTTCGCCCGTTTCGGGGTCGTAGCCCATGCTTTTAAGATGCAGGGCCAAGCCAAAGTCCATGTTCTGGGCGTGATGCGGGAACCACAGCGTTAACTCTTGCGCCATTTGCCTGATAGGGGCCAGATCGCCCGCGGCGCCACGTGTTGCGCCTTCTTTGAGCACGGTGAGCACGACGGCATGTTGCGAGCTGTGGCAGTTGCCCGGTGCAAAGCCCGTGTCCTGCATCCACTTGTCTTCACGGGCGAAGTGCTCGTCGGTGTGCTTGAGCAGCGTGTGCCAGTTCGCCAGCAGGTCTGCATCAGACGAGGCTTCGACAACGGCCAATAGATCGACAAACTCTTGGTGGGTCGCGTCCATGACCGGCATCGACAGAGATAAGGCATCGGACCAAACAAGGCTGGGCATGGCTGACTTTCTGACGAAATCCGCAAGACTATACGGCCGCGTGCGAAGCTGCTTTGAGCTGGCGCAAGCGCGACTTCAGTCAGCGATAAAATGCGCGCATTGGTAAAGAGGTCTGTCTTGCAACGTATCCGTTCTTTGGCGTTTTTTGTGGTGTCCGGCTGCTTGGCATTGCTGGTGGACATGGGCGTGTTGCATCTGTGCAGGCCATGGATGGGTGACTATGTAGGCCGCGCGGCCTCATTCTTGGCCGCCGTGATTTTCACTTGGCTGTTCAACCGCAACATCACTTTCAGCGGCCCCAAGTCTGGCAACTTGTTGACGGAGTTCCTGACATACCTGTCCTCCATGATGGTGGGTGGCGCGATCAACTATGGCGTCTATGCCTTGAGCTTGCACAGTATCGATGCTGTGCGTGCTCAACCAGAGTTGGGCGTCGTCATCGGCAGTTTGTTCAGTATGGTGTTCAATTACTTGTCCACCAAGCGCATCCTGATGCAGCGCAAAAGCTGATCAGGCTAAACGCATCCGATGCCTTGCCACTTGTGAGCGAACCTGAACAGGCGCTGTGCCGCCCAGCAGGTTGCGTGCATTGAGCGAGCCACGCAGGCTGAGCACTTCAAATACGTCCTGCTCGATGGCTGGGTTGTAGGTTTGCAGCGTGCTCAAGGGCAGCTCGGACAGATCCACACCAGCGGCGATGGCATCCTTGACAGCGTGTGCCACCACTTCATGCGCGTCGCGGAAGGGCAGGCCCTTTTTGACCAGATAGTCGGCCAAATCGGTGGCGGTGGCATAGCCCTTTTTGGCGGCACGCTCCATCGCTTCAGGCTTGACGGTGATGCCGGCAGCCATTTCCGCAAAAATGCGCAAAGTGTCCTTGAGCGTGTCGACCGTGTCGAACAAAGGCTCTTTGTCTTCCTGATTGTCCTTGTTGTAGGCCAACGGCTGGCCCTTCATCAGGGTGATCAGACCCATGAGGTGGCCCACCACGCGGCCTGTTTTGCCACGCGCCAGTTCGGGCACGTCCGGGTTTTTCTTTTGCGGCATGATCGACGAGCCGGTGCAAAAACGGTCAGCCAGATCGATGAAGCCGAAAGACTGGCTCATCCACAAAATCAATTCCTCAGACAGGCGCGAGATGTGGATCATGACCAGCGAAGCGGCAGCGGTGAACTCAATGGCGAAGTCGCGGTCGCTCACGGCATCCAAGCTGTTTTGGCTCACAGCTTCAAAGCCCAATGTTTTGGCGACACGTTCGCGGTCAAGCGGGTAGCTCGTGCCAGCCAAGGCGGCTGAGCCCAAGGGCAAGCGGTTGACGCGCTTGCGCAGGTCGATCAGGCGTTCGGCATCGCGGGCGAACATCTCGACATATGCCAGCAGATGGTGACCAAAGGACACAGGTTGGGCTACTTGCAGGTGCGTAAAGCCCGGCAAAATGGTTTCGGTATTTTGCTCAGCCACGTCGACCAAGGCCGATTGCAGCGCATTGAGCAGCAGACCAATCTCGTCGATTTCACTGCGCAGCCACAGCCGCACATCGGTGGCGACCTGGTCATTGCGCGAGCGGCCTGTGTGCAAGCGCTTGCCCGCATCTCCAACCAATTGCGTCAGCCGTGCCTCGATATTGAGGTGCACGTCCTCAAGGTCGAGCTGCCATTCGAAGGCGCCCGATTCGATCTCTTGGCGGATCTGTGCCATGCCTTTGTCGATCGACGCCCAGTCTTGGGCTGAAATCAGACCTTGTGCATGCAGCATTTCAGCATGGGCGAGGGAGCCCTGAATGTCGGCCTGCCACAGACGTTTGTCAAAAAAGACGCTGGATGTATAACGCTTGACCAAGTCGCTCATCGGCTCAGAAAACAGGGCTGACCAGGCTTGGGACTTCTTGTCGAGTTGATTGGTGCTCATGACAAAGCGCTCTTCACGCAGAATGTGCAAATATGGATTTTACTAAGCCAAAGGCCTCGGACGCCAGCCCAAACTCACAACCTGCTGCTTGGGCGCTTTCTACACAGTTCGCATCGGCCCCTTCAGGGCCGGGCGTAGCAGGTGGGCGCGACCCCGCACCATCACCTTTTGACGTTTGCCACGTCGGGGTGGTGTTGCGCGTGGTCATGGGCTCGCAAGGGGTTGTGGCTCTGGGTGTGGCCTATTTGGCGAACACGCCAATGGATGCGGTTCACCGATGGTCGCAGTCTACCGTGTTGACGCTACCTGCCTCCTTGTTGTGGTTGCTGGTGGCTTGCGCATCCAAGCGCTGGCTCGCCCGTGTTTCCGATCAATGGCAATGGGTGTTTGCCACGGCTCTGGGGGCGCTGTGTGGTTGGCTGAGTCAAGTGCAAGCTGCGTTGTTGGAGCAAGCTTTTACAGGGGCGATGCCCGTTTGGGGTTGGCCGCAGATGCCGGCCATGTTGACCGGGGCCAGCATGGCGGCGGTTGCACTGGCATGGTTGCGTCATCGCGCGCACAGCCAGTTGCCGGCCCATTCCGCCGCACGCTTGGCGGAGCTGCAAGCCCGCATCAGGCCGCATTTCTTGTTTAACACGCTTAATACAGCCATTGCGTTGGTACAAATTGACCCGCAGCGTGCGGAAGCCGTGCTGGAGGACTTGGCCGAATTGTTTCGCCAAGCCCTGTCGTCACCCTCTTTGCGCACCACCCTTGACGCTGAGGTGGATTTGGCCAAACGCTATCTGAGCATCGAGGCCTTGCGGTTTGGCGACCGTGTGACGGTCAGGTGGGAGTTGGATGAGGATGCGGGGTGTGCCGAAGTACCTGCCCTGATCTTGCAACCCTTGGTTGAAAATGCGGTGCGTCACGGCATTGAAGTGTCGCCTCAGGGGGGCTGGATCGTGGTGCGCACCAAAGTGCAGTCGGGCCGGGCTGTGCTGACCGTGAGCAATTCCTTGCCCTTGGCACAGCCGACACAATCGACGGCAGGGCACGGCATCGCCTTGCGCAATGTGCGCCAGCGTTTGCGCCTGATGCACGATGTCGAGGCGGACTTTGACGCGGGCCTTCAACGCAGCGCTGACCCACACCAGCCGCCTGTGTATGTGGTTAAAGTGGTGGTACCCATGCCGCGTAAGGAAGGTCGATCATGACAGCCCTGAAGATTGCCGTTATCGATGACGAACCTTTGGCGCGTTTGCGCATCAAATCCCTGTTGGCGCAATCTAGCGTACCCAATGAGGTGATCGCCGAATTTGGCGAGTCCGTGGCTGCGCTCATGTGGCTGCGTGAGCAAGATGAGGCCGGGCAAGCACCCGATATGGTGCTGCTTGATATCCAGATGCCCGGGTTGGACGGCATGGTGCTGGCAGCCCGTTTGCGTGAGCTCAAAACCCCGCCTGCAGTGGCTTTCGTGACGGCCCATGCAGAGCATGCTTTGAGGGCGTTTGATTTGGCTGCCGCAGATTATCTGACCAAACCCGTTCGGCTAGAGCGGCTCAATGCGACGCTGGAGCGTGTCGTCAAGTTACTGGCTGCACGCCAGCCTGCCATGGTCGATAGAGGGCGCACCGCTGAGTTAGAGGCCCATGAGGTCTTTGTGGTGCAAGAGCGTGGCAGCTTGGAGCGCATCGCGCTGACCGACATCCTCTACTTCAAGGCCGAGCAAAAATACGTGACCTTGCGCACAGCCGAGCACAGCCACGTGCTGGACGAATCACTGGCCGAGCTAGAGGCCAGGGTCGGTGACCGGTTCATCCGTGTCCACCGCAATGCGCTGGTGTCGCGTCAGGCTATGAAAGCACTTGAGCGCCGTGCTGACGACGCCGAAGGCGGTGAGGCCTGGGCCGTACAGGTGGCGCCCACGATGGAGTGGTTGGCCGTGTCCCGCCGTCAGGTGACAGCGGTACGTGAGTGCATGGTGGATCAAAAACCCATGCTGGCCAGCAGATCATCGACCTCGCTCTGATTGGCTACCACGTCGGTGCGGCCATCCGCTTCGACGACGGGGCCTTCCAGTATCACGTTGTGAACGGTCAGCATCGCTTCGACCTTTTGCGCTTGCTCCAGCGGGGCGGCTTGAACCAGTACTTTGACCAGTTGCGTCTCGAGGTCATTGGCCAGCTTCACCACCTTGGCTACAACCTGACTGGTGAGGTCATGGAAGTCTTGGGCCATCATGATGTCGGTCAAATGGCTGTCAACACGGCGTGTGACGACTTCCACGTCTTCTACGAAATTCAGCACAGCGCCACTGGCCACCGCCTTAACCGGGTCTGCCACAATCAGCTTGGCGATGCGGCGCGTCTCACTGACGATGTGTTCTTGGTCTTCCTTGGCCTTGTCCACCAAGTTCAGTACCTTCTCGGCGGCTTCGGCCGTCTTGGTGGCGATGTAGGTCAACCGGCTGCGCGCATCGGGTAGGTCGTCCACCGTGTTCTTCAAGCCTGGTAGCACGCCCAGCATGTTGAGCGTGTCGTGAAGCTGACGTGTCAGCGTGCCCAGTTGCTGGAAGATCTCAGGTGATGCTGCGGGCATCTGCATGTTGTCGGGTAGGTCCATCTTCATGGCGTACTCCCTATCAGGCCGTGGCGGCCAGTTTTTGCATGATCTTCTGGACCTTTTCTTCCAAGGTGGCCTTGGTAAAAGGTTTGACGATGTAGCCTGCTGCGCCTGTTTGAGCAGCCAGAACGATGTCTTCTTTGCGGGCCTCAGCCGTGACCATCAGCACCGGTAAGTGCTTGAGTGTGTCGTCTGCCTTGATTGCTTTGAGTAACTCAAAACCGTTCATATTGGGCATGTTGATATCGCTGACGACAAAGTCGAATTTGGCGTTTTGCAGCATGCTCAAAGCGACTGCACCATCTTCGGCTTCTTCGGCATTGATGTAGCCGATCTCCTTGAGCAGGCCCCGGACAATCCGGCGCATGGTGGAGAAGTCGTCCACGATGAGAAATTTCAGGTCAGCTGGGGTGCTCATGGCTCATCCTTGTTTCAGTCTGGGGCGCCTAGGGTTGCGCCACACTCGCTAAAGGCTTATCGACCGGTTACGCTTGGTCTTAAGGGTTTTACATCGCTCATTTCCTCATCTTCGACACCTTCTGCCGGTACGTTCTCGGCGCGAGCAGAGTCAAAGAAGCGGTCTTCGGCTTCGCGGTTCATCACGATGATGCTGATGCGTCGATTCATGGGGCTATCGGGGTCATTTTTCTCAAAAGGCACGCTGGCAGACAAGCCCTGTACCCGTAAGATTTTGTTGCCCATCAGTCCGCCTGCAATCAGCTCTCGTCGCGAGGCATTGGCGCGGTCAGCAGAGAGCTCCCAGTTGCTGTAGCCTTGATCCCCCGCGCTGAAGGGTTGGGCGTCCGTGTGGCCCTCTATCGTCAGTCGGTTGGGTACTTCTTCAAGGACATGACCAATGGCTCTGAGGATGTCCCTCATGTAGACGTTGACTTCGTCGGCGCCGCTATTGAACATCGGTCGGTTGAGGTCATCGACGATTTGGATGCGCAAACCCTCGGCCGTTAAGTCAAGTCTGATTTGAGATTGGAACTTGGACAGCCGCTCGTCGTTGGCGATGACCTCTTCCATCTTGTCTTTCAGGGCACGCAAGCGCGACGATTCAGCCCTACCTTGCTCTTGTCGAATGGCTTTTTTGCGTGCTTTGTCGGCAGCGGTCTCTGAGGTCGAACCTTTTTTTACTTGACCCACACTTTCTGACAAGCTGTTGCCGCCGCCCTTGACGATTGAGCTCGCATCACCCGCACCGGAGCCACCAAACATGGCAATTTTGAGTGGGCTGTTGAAGTAGTCGGCAATGCCTTTTTTGTCACCCTCGGTGGTGGAGCCCAACAGCCACATCAACAAGAAAAAGGCCATCATGGCAGTTACAAAGTCGGCATAAGCGATCTTCCAAGCGCCACCGTGCACAGCGTGGCCGCCCTTTTTGACGCGCTTGATGATGATCGGTTGAACCTTCTTTGAATCGCCTGCCATGTCTTTCTTTCAAGGTTGACGCGGGTTGTTCGTGGCTTATTTCTTCTTGACGTGGGCTTCAAGTTCACCGAAGGTGGGGCGCATGGTTGAGTACAGCACCTTGCGGCCGAACTCGATGGCCACTTGCGGTGCATAGCCCTGCATGCTGGCCAGCAGCACTGTTTTGACAACCTGGAATTCTTTGGTGCCCTCTTCTAGCTTTTGCTCCATCAAGCCGCCCAAGGGTTCCACCACGCCATAGGCCAGCAAAATACCCAGGAAGGTACCCACCAAGGCTGAGCCAATCATGCCGCCCAGCACGGCAGGCGGCTGCCCCACAGAGCCCATGGTGTTCACCACACCCAGCACGGCAGCCACGATCCCGAAGGCGGGCAGGGCACCGGCCAAACGGGCCACGGCCGCAACGGGTGAGTGGCCTTCTTGGTGGTGCGTATCGATCTCGTTGTCCATCAGCGCTTCAATCTCGTGGGCATTGAGGTTGCCCGACACCATCATGCGCAGGTAGTCCGTGATGAACTCCACCATATGGTGGTCGTGCCCCACGTTGGGGTACTTCTGGAACAAGGCAGAGGTGTGCGGTTCTTCAACGTCCTTTTCAATGGACATCAAACCTTCCTTGCGTACTTTTTGCAGAATCTCATAGAGCATGGCCAGCATCTCCATGTATCGGGCCTTGCTGTATTTGGAGCCTTTTAACAGTGGGCCAAAGCTCTTCAATACAGCCTTGAGCGTGGAGTTCTGATTGTTCACGATGAAGCCGCCAAGTGCCCCACCCAGAATAGCCATGCACTCCAAAGGTAAAGCATGCAGGACCACCTGCATGTTGCCGCCGTGCATGATGTAGGCGCCAAAAATGCAGCCTATCGAGAGGATGTAGCCGATGGCGATGTTCATGGTTGTTTAAATGTCGTTCGTGCATTGGTCTCGTGCATGTATCTTCGGCGTTCGGGGTTTTTTCTAAACCGTGAACAAGGCCACACAGTGCGCGTTTTTCAATTGCTTGATGCCAAAAAAAGGCGGCCCTGGTAAAAGGGCCGCTTTAAAAGCACGACGTGCTAGAGGAGACAAGCAAGGAGGCTTCGTTTCCAAAGCATCCCTCATGGTTATCGGTTGTGTGGCTGCCGACTTGAGCCATCAATGCAGATGCAGGCCACCTGCTGTTTTGCCCTTGCCCGCACGTGCGGGTGGATTGCATAGTCCACACACAAAATGGCGCGCTATTTCATGAGGGTGTGTCACGAAGTGCCCGTGGCATTTCGAGCAGGTGGTCAAAGTCAGCATGCCGTTGTCGATGAATTTAACCAAGCGCCATGCGCGGGTCACCGACAACAAGGCTTCCAAGCCTGCGGACTGGGTTTGTTCGACATACAGCTGGTAGGCCTTGATGACAATGTCAATCTCATCGATCACAGAGGACTTGTTCAAGTACTCATGGATGTTGAGAAACAAGGATGCGTGGATATTAGGTTGCCATGTCATGAACCAGTCGGTCGAAAAGGGCAGTTGCCCTTTGGACGGTGACCGCCCCGACACCTCTTTGTACAGGCGAAGCAAACGCTCGTAAGACAGATCCGTTTCAGACTCCAGTACCTGCAGGCGTGCGCCCAGATTGATCAGTGTGACTGCACGGTCTATTTGCTTGGCTTCGGTCAACAGGCTCTTGCTGCGCATGATGCTGCTCCGTCTGTGTGTGAGGGGTCAGGCTGCTTCTTGATGGCGGCCTGCCATCAGGATGTTGGCATGCAAGCGGGTCACGCTGTCGTTGTTGGCTTTGCCATGGTTGGTCAACAGACTCCACACCAAGTCATCTTCGACACGCATGCGGCACAGCAAAGTCGTGCTCGATGCAATCTTCATCACTTGCGCTGGGGACAAGGTAGCCAGCAAGGTGGCTGTGTCCTCAGAGATGCCCAGACGGAACAGGGCTTGTTCACGATCGGCACGGATCAAATTCTGCGCCAGCATCAAGTACGACAGATTGGTTTCGCGGATTTCCATCAGGATTTGGTCGGCGTTCATGTCGGTTTCCTTAAAAGCGTTTGAAGGCGGGGTTTGCTGAAGCTTTTGTTTGTGCCGTTTTTGTATCGTCTCGGCATGGATTGAATTCTGGTCGTCCACTCTTGATTTCTGAATAGGGACGCCGCTGTATCGCCTGTCAGGATCGCGCTGCCTGTCGTGTCAGAAAAAACCTGACAAAACGTGGTGTCTCCGAATGGGGATCAGACCTGAGGATCAGTGGTCGAGGTGTGTGAGCGTCTTGAGTGCACGCTCACCGCCTGGGAAGCTTTGGCGCACGATGCGCTTGAGTACCGTGAAGAACTGCCAGGGCAAGCTGCCCGTGTTGTACGGCACGCATGGCACTGCTTCAGGCTATCGGCTGTTTGCAAGCCGGACAGTGTCGGCACTTAGTTTTGCTCGTACAAAATCGGTTCAACCTCAAAATGCGCCACTTCTTTGGGGCCACCGGGCAGGCTGTAGCGAATGACCCGTTTGAACATGGTCATCAACTGCCAAGCAAACGAGCCCGTGTTGTAGGGGATGGCATATTTGGCACACACCTCACGTACTTTGGGGGCGATGTCGCTGTAGCGGTTAGCTGGTAAGCCAGGGAACAAGTGGTGCTCTATCTGGTGACTCAGGTTGCCGCTCAGCAGGTGCAGCAACTTGCTGCCATGGAAATTACTTGACCCCAAAATTTGACGCAGATACCACTGACCACGCGTCTCGTTCTTGATCGAGTCACGGTGGAAGATATAGATGCCATCTGTGAAATGGCCGCAGAAAATAACGGCAGCTGCCCAAACGTTGCGGATCACGCCTGAGATGAAGTTACCCGCCATGACAGACATGCCGACCTCCATTGACATGCCAAAAGGCAGGGCCAGCAAGGCGCCCAACAAGGGCAGGAACACATATTCTTTTTTAAACCGCTGGGTGGCTTTGGCTTTGATGTTTTCCCATTGAGGGCGGATGTCATCAAAAGCCAGCCTGCCAGTAAAGAGTTTGTCAGTTTGGATTTCGTGGACAGCCACAAACCACTCGAACAAAACCATCATCAACAACATGTAGGCGAATTGGAATGGATGGTAAAACCAGCGCCAGCGCAGCTCAGATGACAGGCGCATCAGGCCATAGCCAAAATCACGGTCAACGCCGACGACGTTGGTGTACGTGTGGTGCACGAAATTATGGGTGTGACGCCACCCCGAAGCAGGACACACATTGTCCCAATCGTAGGTGGCACCTTGGAAGCGTGGGTCATTCATCCAGTTGAACTGGCCATGCATGACGTTGTGGCCCAGCTCCATGTTTTCGATGATTTTGCTGATGCCCAGTAAACCAATACCGAGCAAGAACGTGGGCGGAAACCAGCCTAGCATCAGCAAAGCACGGCCTGCTATTTCGGTGCCACGCACCAAGCGCAAAATGCCGCGGATATAGCGAGCATCACGCTCGCCCAAGTTCTGACGGACCTCGCTGCCGATGGCATCGATTTCGGATTGAAACGCATTCATGGCCTCGGCCGTTTTGGGCCCGACCTGTAAGGTTTTGGAATTCATGGCATTGTTTCCGTCATCAATTTAAAGAGTCGAGCTCAAGGGCGCTCATGGCCACGCTGACGCAGACTCGAATGGCTTGCCCTTCACCATCAATGCGCTTGCCGCTGGACAGATCTTGGACGCTGCCGCTACGCAAGGTGCATGTGCATTGATGGCAGATGCCTTGGCGACAACCGTGTGTCATGCCCATGCCGGCTGCTTCACTGGCCAGCAAAATGGTTTGATTGCCCGATGCCTCAAACGTGTGCTGGGATGTGGTGCCAGTCACCCGGACCGCGTGGCGTGCTTGCGGATCACCACTGGGTGCCGCCAGCGCAAATGCTTCTAAACTCAGATGCGCTGTGGCATCGGCTTGCGCCCAAAGCATGCGTGCCGCATCCATTAAGGGCGCAGGGCCGCAGCAATACGTCGGTACGTCGGCCCAGTTTGGCAAGAGTTTGGCCAGTAAATCAGCCGTGAGAAGAGGCTGCGTCTGTGTTGTTGAGCCATCAGTGGGCGTGTTGGCGATGCTGTCAATCGGCACGTATTGCAGGCTTGGCCATGCAGCGGCCATATCGTCTAATGATTGAGCAAAAATGCGGTCTTCACGGCTGCGTGCGAAGTAAATCAAGGTGGCCTTGCTTTTGGGGAAGTGGCGACGCAAGTGCGACAGCATGGCCATGCTCGGCGTGATGCCACTGCCGCCAGCAATCAGCAAAATATGGTCTGGCAGGCGTGCTGGCAAGGTGAAGATACCTTGCGCCTGCTCAATGTGGATGACATCACCGCGGCGTGCCATGTCGTTGAGGTGATTCGATACCAGTCCGCTAGGCTGCCTCTGAACGGTGATGGCAAAGCGGTGGCTGTGGCCTTCGACGGCGCGTGGTGAGTAAGCACGGCGGTGCCTCACACCTTTGATCGTGACGCCGATCATCACGAACTGACCCGGTTGAAACGCCTTGAATGAGGACCCCGCTTGCAGCACAAAAGAGGTGGCACTGCCGGTTTCTGATGTGCGCGAGACAATCCGGGCGCGCAGACTGTGAACGCTTAACAGTGGGTTGATCAGACTGATGGTGTCGTCAAACGCGAGCGGGCTGACCCCAAGATGCTCAAGCCACCCCGATAAGCGGGCTGCTGCAGGCATCGGCAGTAGGGTGGTGGACGGTTCAAACATGCATGGGCTCCGGTACGGCTGATCTTTTGGCTGAGGGTAGCGATTAACTGAGCCCAGCACAGCCGGGGAAGCCCCTGAAATGCTACTGCAACCCCTTGAATGAGTGGCGTTAATTTGACGCACAAAGGGGTAGTCCATCTTGTAGATAATTGGGGTTACTTCACCTTTTGAAAGCTGTCTCACATGGCGCGCTTGCCTCGACTTGGGCTCAGTGGTTGGCCTCATCTGCTGGTGCAGAGGGTGCATGACGGTCAGCTGCTGGCCAGGGATGATCATGATCGGCAGGCCATCATTGATGCCTTGAAGGAGGGGGCACGTCAGCACGGCGTGGCCGTCCATGCCTACAACCTCGCCCCGGATCACCTGCACCTGCTCGCCACGCCCACGACAGATGACGGTTTGAGTCTGCTGCTCCAGTCGTTGGGGCGTCGCTATGTGGCGTCATATAACAGGCGTCACGGCCGTCAAGGTGCCTTATGGGCTGGCCGCTACCGCACCACGGTACTTGACCCGGCGCGGTACTTGCTTGATGCCATGGTGTTCATTGAGCAGCATGCGGCCAGGGCGGGGGCAATCAACTTAGCTCAGGATGACAATTGGTCCAGTGCCCAGCACCACCTTGGCGTGAAGGCCGATCCTTTGGTGTCGGATCACGCCTTGTTCTGGGCGCTGGGCAATACGCCATTTGAGCGTGAAGCGATGTGGCGCCGTCGCCTGGAGTCCGGCTTGTCTGTGGATGAAATTGACCGCTTGTCCCAAGCCATGCACAAGGGGTGGGCGTTGATGGCTGAGGGCGACGCGGCGAGTTTGGCTTTGTCAGCCGGGCGGCGTTTGTCACCGCTGTTGCGGGGGAGGCCCAGAAAGGCGCCCGCTGCGCCATGATATTGGTGTGGCCCTTATTATTTGACGAAGGATGATGAGTTGGTATTTATGTAGAGTCTGACCCTATTTATTAGCGCTTGAAAAACATGACATTCGGGCGTATCCTCGGCGTTCATCACGTCCATTTTCTACCTTAACTTCTGGAACGCCCCCATGACCCAGGCGACTTCGGGAACCACGTTTCCCCACATCCCCTTGTCTGACTCTGATGCAGCCGCCACGCTCGTGGCTTCTGCTCAGGAAATCCAAGCCGCAATTGAACTGGGCCTTTACGCCAATGCCGAGCACGACGCTTGTGGCGTGGGCTTTGTCGCGCACATCAAGGGCCAGAAGGCGCACAGCATCGTGCAGCAGGGCTTGCAGATCCTTGAGAACATTGACCACCGTGGTGCGGTGGGTGCGGATGCGTTGATGGGTGACGGCGCGGGTCTGTTGATTCAGATTCCGGACGAGTTCTACCGCGCTGAAATGGCCAAACAAGGCGTGGATTTGCCTCCTCCCGGTGAATATGGCGTTGGCATCATCTTCTTGCCCAAAGAGAGCGCATCTCGTCAGGCGTGCGAGCAAGAACTTGAGCGCGCCATCAAGGCCGAGGGCCAAGTGCTGCTGGGCTGGCGCGATGTGCCGGTTGACCGCGACATGCCTATGTCGCCCACCGTGCGCGAGAAAGAACCTGTCATCCGTCAAGTGTTCGTTGGCCGTGGCCCCGACATCTTGGTGCCCGATGCCTTGGAGCGCAAGCTCTACGTCATCCGCAAGACGGCCTCTAGCAAGATCTCCAGTTTGAATCTGACGCATGGCAGCGAGTACTACGTGCCCAGCATGTCGTGCCGCACCATCATCTACAAGGGCCTGCTGCTGGCAGACCAAGTTGGCAAGTACTACCTCGACTTGAAGGATGAGCGCGTTACCTCGGCCTTGGCTTTGGTGCACCAGCGTTTCTCAACCAATACCTTCCCTGAGTGGCCACTGGCTCACCCGTATCGCATGGTTGCCCACAACGGTGAAATCAACACCGTCAAGGGCAACTTCAACTGGATGCGGGCGCGTGAAGGCGTGATGAAGTCGCCTGTGTTGGGCGACGACCTCAAGAAGCTCTACCCCATCAGCATGGACGGCCAGTCCGACACCGCCACGTTCGACAACGCGCTCGAACTGCTGACCATGTCGGGCTACCCGCTGGCTCATGCTGCGATGATGATGATCCCAGAAGCTTGGGAGCAGCACACCACCATGGACGAGCGCCGCCGCGCTTTCTATGAATACCACGCAGCCATGATGGAGCCGTGGGACGGCCCTGCAGCCATGGTCTTCACCGATGGTCGCCAGATCGGCGCCACGCTGGACCGCAACGGTTTGCGCCCAGCCCGTTTCATCATTACCGATGACGACTTGGTCGTGCTGGCTTCTGAGTCTGGCGTGTTGCCGATTCCTGAAAACAAGATCGTCAAGAAGTGGCGTCTGCAGCCTGGCAAGATGCTGCTGATCGACTTCGAGCAAGGCCGCATCATCGACGACGAAGAGCTCAAGGCCCAGTTCACACAAGCCAAGCCCTATCGCCAGTGGATCGAGAACGTCCGCATCAAGCTGGATACGATCAACGCAACCGGCGTGGTCGGTGAGTTCTCTGAGTCGCTGTTGGATCGCCAGCAAGCCTTCGGCTTCACCCAAGAGGATGTCAAATTCCTGATGGCCCCCATGGCCACCAATGGGGAAGAGGCCACTGGCTCTATGGGCAATGACTCGCCCTTGGCTGTGCTGTCTGACAAGAACAAGCCGCTGTACAACTACTTCAAGCAGTTGTTCGCCCAAGTCACCAACCCACCGATCGACCCGATCCGCGAAGCCGTGGTGATGTCGCTCGTGTCCTTCGTGGGCCCCAAGCCCAACCTGCTCGACATCAATGCCGTCAACCCGCCTATGCGCCTTGAGTTGCAGCAACCCGTGCTGGACTTCAACGACATGGCGCGTTTGCGCAATATCGAGAAGCACACCGGTGGCAAGTTCAAGCCCTACGAAGTGGACATCACGTACCCGGCAGCATGGGGTTGTGAGGGTGTCGAAGCGCGCTTGGCATCTTTGTGTGCCGAGTCGGTAGAGGCCATCCAATCGGGTCACAACATCCTGATCATCACAGACCGCAAGATGGACCGCGCCAACATCGCGATCCCTGCTTTGCTGGCGCTGTCGGCGATCCACCACCATCTGGTTCGCAAGGGTCTGCGCACATCGGCTGGCTTGGTCGTTGAGACCGGCACAGCCCGCGAAGTGCATCACTTTGCCGTGCTGGCGGGTTACGGCGCTGAAGCTGTTCACCCTTATCTGGCACTCGAAACCTTGACCGTGCTGGCCAAGGACTTGCCCGGCGAGTTGTCGGCTGATAAAGCCATCTACAACTACGTCAAGGCCATCGGCAAAGGGCTGTCCAAGATCATGTCCAAGATGGGCGTGAGCACCTACATGTCCTACTGTGGTGCCCAGCTGTTCGAGGCCATCGGTCTGAGCAGCGATCTGATCGACAAGTACTTCCGCGGCACAGCCACACAAGTGGGTGGCATCGGCGTGTTTGAGGTGGCTGAAGAGGGCATCCGCAATCACGCGGCAGCGTTCAGCAACGACCCCGTGCTGGCCAACATGCTCGACACAGGCGGTGAGTACGCTTGGCGTGCACGTGGCGAAGAGCACATGTGGACACCGGATGCGATTGCCAAGTTGCAGCATTCAACGCGCTCGAACAAATTCGACACGTACAAGGAATACGCACAGATCATCAACGATCAAAGCAAACGCCATCTCACGTTGCGCGGCTTGTTTGAGTTCAAGATTGATCCAGCCAAAGCCATCCCTGTTGAAGAGGTTGAATCGGCCGCTGAGATCGTCAAGCGTTTCGCTACTGGCGCCATGTCCTTGGGCTCGATCTCGACCGAAGCCCATTCGACCTTGGCGCTGGCCATGAACCGCATCGGCGGCAAGAGCAACACAGGTGAGGGCGGTGAAGACGCACGCCGTTACCGTCAAGAACTCAAAGGCATCCCCATCAAGGCCGGCACCAAGGTCTCCGATGTGATCGGCGCCGATGTGGTTCAAGTCGACTACGAAATGAAGGAAGGCGACAGCCTGCGCTCACGCATCAAGCAGGTCGCCTCCGGCCGCTTTGGCGTGACCACCGAGTACCTGACGTCGGCTGATCAGATTCAGATCAAGATGGCTCAAGGTGCCAAGCCAGGTGAAGGCGGTCAGCTGCCGGGTGGCAAGGTGTCCGAGTACATCGGCAAGCTGCGTCACTCTGTGCCTGGCGTGGGTTTGATCTCGCCACCACCGCACCATGACATCTACTCGATCGAGGACTTGGCCCAGCTGATCCATGACCTCAAAAACGTCAACCCCAAGGCTGATATCTCGGTCAAGTTGGTGTCTGAGGTTGGTGTGGGTACGGTGGCAACCGGGGTGGCCAAGGCCAAGGCCGACCACATCGTGATCGCCGGCCATGACGGTGGCACGGGCGCTTCGCCATGGTCATCCATCAAGCACTGCGGCACACCGTGGGAGCTGGGTTTGGCTGAGACGCAGCAGACACTGGTGTTGAACCGTCTGCGTGGTCGCGTTCGCGTTCAAGCCGATGGTCAGATGAAGACAGGCCGTGACGTCGTCATTGGTGGTTTGCTGGGTGCCGATGAATTCGGCTTTGCCACGGCACCGCTGGTGGTTGAGGGCTGCATCATGATGCGCAAGTGTCACCTCAACACTTGTCCAGTGGGTGTGGCGACGCAAGACCCGAGCCTGCGCAAGAAGTTCTCGGGCAAGCCCGAGCACGTCGTGAACTACTTCTTCTTCGTTGCCGAAGAAGCGCGCCAAATCATGGCCCAGTTAGGTATCCGCAAGTTCGATGACCTGATTGGCCGCGCTGACCTGCTCGATACCAAAAAGGGCATTGCCCATTGGAAGGCCAAGGGCCTGGACTTCGGTCGCGTGTTTGCGATGCCGACTGCGCCTGCTGACGTGCCACGTTTGCACGTCAGTACGCAAGACCATGGTTTGGACAAAGCCTTGGATCTGCGTTTGATCGAAAAGGCCCGTGCGGCCATCGAGCGTGGTGAGAAGGTCCAGTTCATGGAGGAGGCACGCAACGTCAACCGCACTGTCGGCGCGATGCTGTCGGGCGAGTTGATCAAGCACCATCCTGATGGCTTGCCTGATCAGACTATCTTCATCCAAATGGAAGGCACGGGCGGCCAGTCCTTCGGTGCGTTCTTGGCACGTGGCATCACGTTGTACCTGATTGGTGAAGCCAATGACTACACAGGCAAAGGCCTGAGTGGTGGGCGCGTGGTGGTGCGTCCTAGCATTGAGTTCCGTGGCAATGCGGTCGACAACATCATCGTCGGTAACACCGTTTTATACGGTGCGACCGAGGGTGAGGCCTTCTTCCGTGGTGTGGGTGGTGAGCGTTTCGGCGTACGTCTGTCCGGTGCGACAGCTGTTGTTGAGGGCACGGGCGACCATGGTTGCGAGTACATGACCGGCGGTACGGTGGTTGTGCTGGGCAAGACGGGCCGCAACTTTGCTGCCGGTATGTCGGGCGGCATTGCTTACGTTTACGACGAAGACGGTCAGTTTGCTAAGCGTGTCAACACAGCCCAAGTCTCCTTGGAAAAAGTGTTGTCAGCCGCAGAGCAAGCCGAAGCAGCCATCCCCATGCACAAGGGTGTGGCCGACGAGGTCGCACTCAAGAAGCTGGTCGAAGACCATCATCGCTGGACCGGCTCATTGCGTGCCCGTGAGATCTTGGACAATTGGTCGACGGCCATGGTCAAATTTGTCAAAGTCTTCCCGCATGAATATCGTCGCGCCCTGACTGAAATGGGTGCCAAGCAAGAAACAACCGCCACCATCTCCAAAGCAAAGGCTGATGAAGGCAAGGCGAAGTCTGGCAAGGCCAAGGCCTGAGCCCGACCACTAGGAGTTTACTGAAATGGGAAAAGTCACCGGCTTTATGGAATTTGACCGTTTGGAAGAGGGCTACGAAGCCGTCGACAAACGCTTGAAGAACTACAAAGAATTCGTCATTGCTTTGAAGCCTGAAGAGGCCAAGATCCAGGGCGCACGTTGTATGGACTGCGGCACACCGTTTTGCAATAGCGGCTGCCCGGTTAACAACATCATTCCTGACTTCAACGATCTGGTTTATCAGGGCGATTGGCAGAACGCGATTGACGTTTTGCACAGCACCAACAACTTCCCCGAGTTCACCGGTCGCATTTGTCCGGCTCCGTGTGAAGCCGCTTGTGTGCTCAACGTCAACGGCGAAGCAGTGGGCATCAAGTCCATTGAGCACGCGATCATTGACCGTGCCTGGGCTGAAGGCTGGGTTGTGCCACAGCCTGCCACCGTGAAGACCGGCAAAAAAGTGGCCATCGTGGGTGCAGGCCCTGCTGGTTTGGCTGCCGCGCAGCAGCTGGCCCGCGCGGGGCATGCTGTGACCGTGTTCGAGAAGAACGACACAGTCGGTGGCTTGCTGCGCTATGGCATCCCTGACTTCAAGTTGGACAAGACGCACATTGACCGCCGTGTCAAGCAGCTCGAAGCTGAAGGTGTGGTCTTCAAAACCAACGTGATGGTCGGTGAGTTGCCTAAGGGCAGCAAGGTCACCAACTGGGCCAAGGAAAGCGTCACACCCGAGCAGTTGAAGAAGGACTTCGATGCCGTGCTCTTGACTGGTGGCGCAGAGCAATCACGCGACCTGCCCGTGCCTGGCCGTGATTTGGCTGGCATCCACTTCGCGATGGAGTTCTTGCCTCAGCAGAACAAAATCAACGGTGGCGGCAAGGTCAAGGATCAGATCATGGCCACGGGTAAAAACGTGATCGTGATCGGTGGCGGCGACACAGGCTCCGACTGCGTGGGCACCTCCAATCGCCATGGCGCCAAAAGCGTGGTCCAGTTTGAAGTGATGCCTCGCCCGCCTGAAGAAGAAGATCGCCCGTTGACTTGGCCTTATTGGCCAATCAAGCTGCGCACGTCCTCCAGTCACGATGAGGGCTGCGAGCGTGAGTTCGCCATCGCCACCAAAGAGTTCATCGGCGAAGGCGGCAAGGTCACTGGCGTCAAAACAGTCCGTGTCGAGTTCAAAGATGGCAAATTCACCGAAGTAGCTGGCTCCGAGCAAGTCCTTAAGGCGGATTTGGTGCTGCTGGCCATGGGCTTTGTGAGTCCTGTGGACACGATCTTGGCAGGCTTTGGTGTGGACAAAGACGCACGTGGCAACGTCAAGGCCACAACCGAGGCAGCTGGTGGCTACGTCACCAGCGTGGCCAAGGTGTTTGCCGCTGGCGACATCCGCCGTGGTCAGTCTTTGGTGGTTTGGGCCATCAGAGAAGGCCGCCAAGCTGCCCGCTCCGTTGACGAGTTTTTGACTGGCGCCAGCGTATTGCCGCGTTAATTTGCGCTTTATCCCTGCTGTTGTTCCCACCCATCGGGACGTCAGCGGGGTATGCGTGAATCCCCTATGATCAGAGGGCCGGTATTGCACCGGCCCTTTTTTGTTCACCATGCCACAAACCACCTTCCAGTTACCTGACACCGTTCTGCCATCACAGTCTCCCGAGGCGCTTGTGGAGCTTCGCGGCGTCACGTGCGGGTATGGCGATCGCGTCATCTTGGAAAACATCGACTTGCTCGTGCCTCGTGGCAAGGTCGTCGCTTTGATGGGCACATCTGGCGGTGGCAAGACAACGGTGCTGCGTTTGATCGGTCGTCAGATATCACCCATGTCTGGCGAGGTCATCGTCAATGGACAAGACATGGCTAAGCTGGATGCGGCCGGTTTGCATGCTGCACGCAGACGCATGGGTATGTTGTTCCAGTTCGGTGCCTTGTTCACCGACCTGAGCGTGTTCGAGAACGTGGCCTTCCCCTTGCGCGAACACACCAAACTGCCTGAGTCCATTTTGCGGGATTTGGTCCTCATGAAGCTCAATGCTGTTGGCCTACGAGGCGCCCGCGACCTGATGCCCAGCGAGATATCTGGCGGCATGTCGCGTCGTGTTGCGCTGGCCCGTGCCATGGCCTTAGACCCTGAATTGATGCTGTACGACGAGCCCTTTGCTGGCCTTGATCCGATCTCCATGGGCGTCGCCGCCCGTTTGATACGTGAACTCAATGACACCATGGGATTGACCAGTGTCTTGGTGTCGCACGACGTGGAAGAAACATTTTTGATCGCCGATCACGTGGTGCTGTTGGCCAATGGGCGTGTGGTGGCGCAAGGTACGCCCACCGAAATGCGCCACAGTGACGACCCACTCGTGCGTCAGTTTGTGACGGCCGCGCCAGATGGCCCTGTGCGCTTTCAACACCCAGCGGCCGAAGCTGGCCACGATTTTGGGGTGCGAGGATGATCAATTGGCGCTATCCGGCTGAACTCGGGCAGTCTGTCCGCCTGAAAGTAACGAATGTAGGTTACGCAACCCGCCTGTTCTTGCGTTTGTTGACGTCACTGGGCCCGACGCTGAAGCGTCCTCGCTTGCTGTCCGAGCAGGTTTTCTTCCTAGGTAACTATTCTCTGGCCATCATCGTGGTGTCCGGTCTTTTTGTCGGATTCGTACTGAGCCTGCAAGGCTATTACATCCTGCAGCGCTACGGCTCCAGCGAGGCTTTGGGTTTGATGGTCGCGCTGTCGCTGGTGCGTGAGCTTGGCCCTGTTGTTGCCGCCTTGTTGTTCGCAGGGCGTGCAGGCACGGCCTTGACTGCGGGCATCGGTTTGATGAAAGCGGGTGAGCAACTCGCGGCCATGGAGATGATGGCCGTGGATCCGATTCAGCGCGTTTTGGCTCCTCGGTTTTGGGGCGGTGTCATCGCCATGCCCTTGTTGGCCTCTATTTTTTCCGCTGTCGGTATTTTGGGTGGCTGGGTCGTTGGGGTGCTCATGATTGGCGTTGACCAAGGCGCGTTTTGGTCTCAGATGCAAAACGGCGTGGATGTCTGGGCCGATGTGGGCAACGGCCTGCTTAAAAGCGTGGTGTTTGGTGTGACCGTGACATTTGTGGCTTTGCTGCAAGGCCATGAGTGTCAGCCCACGCCCGAAGGTGTTTCTCTGGCAACCACACGCACAGTGGTCATGGCCTCGCTGGCTGTGTTGGCGCTGGACTTTGTAATGACGGCCATGATGTTCTCGATTTGATCGGGTACTTAGGCACAAGGACATTTGATATGCAGAAATCTAAACACGACGTATGGGTAGGGCTGTTTGTGCTGTTGGGCGCGGCGGCTATCTTGTTTCTGGCCCTTAAGGCTGGCAATTTGCTGACGCTGTCGTTTGACAGTGGTTACAGCGTGGTGGCTCGATTCGACAATATCGGTGGACTTAAACGACAAGCTGCGGTTAAAAGCGCCGGTGTGGTGATTGGTCGTGTGCAGTCAATCACGTTTGACAGCAAGACCTATCAAGCACAAGTGGCATTGACGATCAACAAAGGCGTAGACTTTCCCAAGGACACATCGGCCAAAATTCTCACGGCAGGTTTGTTGGGTGAGCAGTACATTGGTTTAGAGCCCGGATACGGTGAAACCAATTTGGTGGCGGGTGACACCATTAAAAGCACCCAGTCAGCCATCGTGCTGGAGAACCTGATCAGTCAATTTCTCTACAGCAAGGCAGCCGACGGGAGTGGCACCAAAGAGAGTCAAAAATAATGCTGAACTTGTTTGATTCATTCACTGCACGCTGGAAACGCATTGGTTTGGCTTTGGCTTTGGCCTCGGTTTGGGCTTTGCAGGGCTGCGCTACGGCGCAAAACCGTGATCCCATTGAGCCGTGGAACCGACAGGTTTTTGAATTCAACGAAGCCTTGGATCAAAACGTACTTAAACCAGTGGCTGTCGGCTACAAAGCCATCACACCAGAACCTGTGCGAGTGGCCTTCACCAATTTCACGGGTAACTTGAAGGATATTTGGTCGACGGTCAATTTGTTCATGCAAGGGCGCATCAAGGATGGCACTTTGGGCGTCATCCGGGTCAGCATCAATTCGACCTTGGGCTTGGGCGGTTTGATTGACATGGCCAGTCCGATGCAGTTGGAGCGCGCCAATGAAGACTTCGGTCAAACATTGGGTGTGTGGGGCGTGAAACCCGGTGCCTATATCGTTTGGCCCATATTAGGCCCCTCGACCTTGCGCGATACATTCAGCCTGCCGGGTGAGTTTTATTTCTCGGCCTCAACCTTAGGCAGCTACCCTCGCGAATCCAACGTTTTGCTGACGCTTCAGTTCGTCAATTTGCGTGCCAATTTGTTAGACGCCAGCAACTTGGTTGATGACGTTGCATTGGATAAGTACGCCTTCATCCGTGATGCGTATTTGCAGCGCAGGCAAAATCTGATTTACGAGGGTGATCCACCCGACGAAGTTCAGGCTGAACCTGAGTCGGATGCACCCACTGGCGAGCCCGCCTCAAAATAAAATTGATCTGCACCAGTCGTCTGACGCGCAGTGTGTTGCGTTAAAGATGCTGCACGATCACCGAAAGGATTGTCATGTTTCCGGTTGTTCATTCTTCGACACGTTTGTGGCTGTCTTTGGCCGTCACGCTGGGTACGCTGGTCGCCCCTGCTGCGCATGCTGACGTCACGCCCACAACGGTAGCTGCTGGCGTCACTGCTCAGGCGCCAGATGTTTTTGTCAAGGCCATCACGGCGGATGTGTTCGCCACGATCAAGGGCGACAAAGCCATCCAGTCAGGCGACATCAACAAGGTGGTGGTGGTTGTCGAGACCAAAGTCATCCCTCATGTGAACTTCCAGCGCATGACGGCGACGGCTGTGGGTCGCAATTGGCGCCAAGCTTCACCTGATCAGCAAAAGCGACTTCAGGACGCGTTCAAGACCTTGTTGGTCTATACGTATGCCGGTGCTGCTGCCCAGATCAAAGATCAGACCGTTGAATTCAAGCCCATGCGCAGCCGCCCTGAAGATACTGAGGTTGTGGTGCGCACCATCGTGCGTGGCAAGGGTGAGCCTGTGCAGCTGGACTACCGACTTGAGAAGGTTGGTGATGCTTGGAAGATCTATGACGTGAACGTGCTGGGTGCGTGGTTGGTGCAAACCTACCAAAGCAGCTTTGCGCAAGAAGTCAACGCCTCTGGTATTGATGGCCTGATTGCCAAATTGGTTGAGCGCAACAAGCAACTCGCCAACAAGAAAACGACAGGCTGAGATGTTGCTCCTGCCCGCCGTGATCACGCACGCTGAGGTGCCCAATGTACTGAGTCTGTTCAAGCAGACGCTGGATCAGGCCTCGGCCTCTAGCGATGTGGATGCGTCGATGCTGACGGTCGACGGCTCATCGCTTCAGCATTTCGACTCCAGCGCTTTGGCTGTGTTGCTGGAGTGCCAGCGCATGGCCCGTGCAAAGGGGCGCGCTTTTGCTGTGCAGTCCTTGCCGAGCAAGTTAGTTGAACTGGCTCGCCTGTACGGCGTGGATGGCTTACTGCAGTCGGCTTGACATCCTGTCAAGTCTCTTCCGGCCAAGCAAAACCGTCTCTCGCCACCAGCGCGCTGGCTGCTGGCGGCCCCCAAGTTCCTGCAGCATACGGTCGCAAGCCGTTGTGATCGTGGCGCCAACTCTCCAAGATGGGCTCTACCCAGCGCCAAGCTTGCTCTTGCTCGTCTGACCTGACGAACAGGTTGAGTCTGCCAGCCAAGGCATCCAACAGCATCCGTTCATAGGCGCCCACACGTTCCGTTGGGAAAGCCTTGTCGAAATCCAAGTCCAGCGATACGGGTGAGAGCATTTCTTGCAAAGCGCCCGTGCCATCGGATGACACAGTGCCTTTGGCAGCGAGCAGGTGCAGTTGTAGCCCGTCTTCTGGCTGCAGCTTGATGACCAGCTTGTTGGCGTTTTGTGCCCCAGGGAAAATAGGGTGGGGCGTGGGTTTGAAATTGACCACGATGTCGGCGTGACGGTCTGCCATGCGTTTGCCAGTACGCAAATAAAAGGGCACGCCAGCCCAGCGCCAATTTTGCACCTCGCAGCGCAGCGCGACGAAGGTCTCGGTGTGGCTGTCGGACGGCACCTTGTCTTCTTCCAGATAGCCTTTGACGGCCTGTCCAGCCATGTTGCCCGCGCGGTATTGTCCGCGCACCACATCACGGCTCACCGATGCGGGGTCAAAGGGTTTGAGTGAGCGCAGCACCTTGAGTTTTTCATCGCGGATCGCATCTGCATCGGCGCTGGATGGGGGCTCCATGGCGACCATGGTCAGCAGCTGCAGGGCATGATTTTGGATCATGTCGCGCAGGGCGCCGGTTCTGTTATAGAAGTCGCCACGTGTACCGACTCCCATGTTTTCTGCCAAGGTGATTTGGATGTTGGCGATGCTTTCTCTGCGCCACAAGGGCTCAAACAGCACATTGCCAAAGCGCAGCGCCATCAGGTTCTGTACCGAGGGCTTGCCCAAATAATGGTCGATGCGCAGCGCTTGTCGCTCACTGAAAACCGCACGCACCGCTTGGTTGATCTCCTGTGCGCTGGCCAAATCGTGACCCAAAGGCTTTTCTAACACGACTCTGACGCGATCGTGGTTCAAGCCGCAAGCGCCCAGTTGCTGACAAATGGAGGGGAACAGGTGGGGACTGGTGGCCAAGTAGATAACGGTGGTGTCTGCGCTGCGGGTGTCCAGCCACGCTTTGAGCCGGATGTAATCTGCGGCCTGAGAGAGGTCCATGCGCAGGTAATGCACGAGGGCTGAAAACCTCAGAAATTCATCCTCGCTTGGGCGCTTTGCGCTGTCTGCTTCTTGCAGTCGTTCGTGCAGCCATTGGCGATAGCTGGCGTCGTCCTTGTCGTCGCGGGCCACAGCGAGGATGCGTCCGTTGGCAGGCAGTTTGCCGTGTCGCCATGCCTGAAACAGCGATGGCATCAGCTTGCGCCAAGTCAGGTCGCCGGTTCCGCCTAAAAATACGAGGTCAAATGACATGCGAATTGCAAAAAAGTGATCTAGATGGCTATTCGGTCAGGGGGGGCGTGAACCTTTGTCATCAAAATTGACTCAGAATATTGGCAACAATAAGGCAATTTCGGTCTTGGGGTCTGTGCAATCAGAACTGGTTTTACCAGTGTCTTTTTGAAACCTCGATAGTCATGCTGAAAAGCCCCTCCTCATTCATCCGATATGACCTCGCTTCTCGATCAACTCAAGGCCTACACGACCGTCGTGGCTGACACCGGCGACTTCCGTCAACTTGCTCAGTTCACGCCGCAAGACGCTACCACCAACCCTTCGTTGATTCTCAAGGCGGTGCAAAAGCCTGAATACGCACCTTTGTTGACTGATACGGTCGCGGCCCACGCTGGCGCAGCGCTGGCTGATGTTGTGGACCATGTTTTGGTGCAGTTTGGTTTGGAGATTTTGAAAGTGGTGCCCGGCCGGGTGTCGACCGAGGTGGATGCTCGTCTGAGCTTTGATTTGCCGGCCACACTGGCCCGTGCGCGTCATCTCATGGCGCTGTATGAAGCTGCTGGTGTCAAGCGCGAACGCGTGTTGATCAAAATTGCGGCCACTTGGGAAGGCATTCAAGCTGCTCGTGTGTTGGAGCAAGAGGGTATCCACTGCAACCTGACTTTGTTGTTCTCGTTTGCGCAGGCGCAGGCTTGTGGTGATGCAGGCGTGCAGCTTATTTCGCCATTTGTAGGCCGCATTTACGATTGGTATAAAAAGTCTTCAGGCCTGCAGTGGGACGAGGTGGCTCAGTCCGGTTTGAATGATCCTGGCGTTAAATCGGTGGCCCGTATCTACGCCTACTACAAGCAGCATGGCATCCCTACCGAGGTCATGGGCGCAAGCTTTCGCAACATCGGGCAAATTTTGGCGCTGGCAGGGTGTGATCTGTTGACCATCAGCCCCGATTTGTTGGCTCAGCTGCAATCAGCTGATGGGACAGTGCACCCTGTGGTACGTCATTTGACGCCAGTGACCAGCGTGTTACCGACGCCGCAGCCTTTGTCCGAGGCGCAATTTCGCTTTGCCTTGAACGAAGATGCCATGGCCACAGACAAGTTAGCCGAAGGCATCCGCTCGTTTGCGGTTGATTCTGGCAAGTTGGATGCCCTGATCCAAGCACAGCAGTGATCAGATCAACCCCCATGACTTTCCCTCGTTGTGATCAGACCGTGGCTTGGTCTGCCTTGGCTGGCCATTTTGAGGCGCATGGCCGTGAACTGGACCTGCGCCAGCTTTTTGCCGACAACCCAGATCGTGTCCATCGCCTGAGTATCCAAGCCCCTGAGATGCTGTGCGATTTGTCTCGCTCACATTGGGATGTCACCACGCAACGCCATCTTTTTGACATGGCCCGTGAGTGTCGGCTGGAAGCGCACCGTGATGCGATGTTGTCTGGTCAGGCGATCAACCAAACCGAGGGTCGCGCTGTATTGCACACGGCCTTGCGTGCACCCAAAGGGCAGGGGCCTCACAGTGAACTCGTGCACGAGGTGCTAGAGCGCATGCTGGCTTATGTGGATGGTGTTCGCTTGACCGCTGGCGGTACGGCGCCTGGACAGATCACTGATGTGGTCAATATTGGTATCGGGGGATCTGATTTGGGCCCCCAGATGGTGGTGCCCGCGCTTGACGCCTTTGTGCATCCAGGCTTGACTTTTCATTTTGTGTCCAACGCGGATGGACAGGATTTGGCCAGCGTGCTGCGTCGGCTTCGCCCTGAGCACACCTTGTTTGTCATCGCATCCAAGACGTTCACCACCCAAGAGACCATGGCCAATGCACAAGCGGCCAAGCAGTGGTTTTTGGATGAGGGTGGGCAGGACATTGCGCAGCACTTTGTGGCCACGACGACCAACGTCGCTGGCGCGGCTGAATTTGGTATCACAACGACTTTTGGTTTTTGGGATTGGGTCGGGGGGCGTTTTTCGATGTGGTCGTCCATCGGTTTGCCCATTGCCTTGGCTCTCGGTAGCACGCATTTCAAGGCCATGTTGGCTGGTGCGCATGCCATGGATCAGCATTTTGCGCAGGCCCCGCTTGAGTCCAATTTGCCGGTCTACTTGGGTATGCTGGATGTCTGGTATCGCAATTTCAAAGGCTATACCAGCCGCTGTGTGGCACCTTATCACCATGGGCTCCGGCGCTTGCCTGCATACCTGCAGCAACTGGTGATGGAGAGCAATGGCAAGGGCGTGGACGCGCAAGGTGAGTCCTTGCCTTATGCCACCAGTGAGGTCGTCTGGGGTGAGCCGGGGACCAATGGTCAGCACGCATTTTTCCAGATGCTGCACCAAGGCTTGGATGTGATCCCCGTGGAATTTATTTTGGTCAAGCGCGCAAGCTATCGGGCACCTGCCAGCTTGTCACCGGCTTTGCGCAATATGTGGGATCAACAGCATCATGTGTTGCTGGCCAATGGCCTGGCCCAAGCGCAGGCGCTGATGTGGGGTAAGACGGCCGAGCAAGCTCTGAAAGAGGCTGTACCTACGGCATCCCAAGCCATGCCGCCCGAGGTGATCGCTCGCCACCGCGCCTTTCCGGGGAACCGCCCCAGCATGACTTTGCTGCTAGATGAGGTGACGCCTCGCTCACTGGGGGCGTTGATCGCCCTGCATGAGCACCGTACTTTTGTCAGCGGTGCCTTGTGGGGCATTAACTCATTTGATCAGTGGGGTGTGGAGCTTGGCAAGGCCATGTGCAAAGAGTTGCTGCCACGCCTAGCCTCTGGTGATACCTCGGGCTTGGATGCGGCCACGGCTGCGATGATCGGGCGCTTGCGTTCGAGTTAAGAGCGCATTGGCGCCGTATTCAGTCGCCGTATTCAGGCGTCTGCAGTCTCGCTCAGGGCTTTGCGCATTTTCTTCATGGCCGCAACCTCGATTTGACGGATGCGTTCAGCGCTGACGCCGTACTCTGCCGCCAGTTCGTGCAAGGTCATGCCACCTGATCCGTTGTCGTTGACTTTGAGCCAGCGCTCTTCGACGATGCGGCGGCTGCGCTCATCGAGTTGTTCCATCGCGTAGCTGATGCCATCGCTGGCCAACCAGTCACGGCGGTGGGCTTCAATGACGCGCGTAGGTTCGTTCAACTCGTCTGACAAGTAGGTCAGCGGGCCGACCGGACCCTCATAGTCGTCATCGGATGGGGCCTCCAAGGCCACATCGCCACCGGACATGCGCGTCTCCATTTCGACGACGTCTTCACGTCGAACGTTCAGTTCTTGCGCAACGCGGTTGATCTCCGCTTCGCTTAAACCTGCGCGTCCTACATGGGCGTCATCTGCCTGTGCTTTGTACTGGTGCTTGAGTGAGCGCAAGTTAAAAAAGAGTTTGCGTTGGGATTTGGTGGTGGCCACCTTGACCATGCGCCAGTTCTTCAGGATGTATTCGTGGATCTCGGCTTTGATCCAGTGCATGGCGTAGCTCACCAAGCGCACACCTTGATCGGGGTCGAAGCGCTTGACGGCTTTCATCAGGCCGATGTTGCCTTCTTGGATCAGGTCGCCTTGGGACAGTCCATAGCCCATGTACTGGCGCGATATGGACACGACCAAACGCAGGTGAGACAACACCATTTTGCTGGCGGCTTGCAGGTCTTGCTGATCCCGCAGGCTGCGCGCGAGGGCTTGCTCCTCGTCTGCCGCCAGCAAGGGGATGGCTTGGACAGAGCGAATGTACGCGTCCAAGTTCCCCAAAGAGGGCACCACACTCCATGGATCGCGGGTGGCAATGGCAGTACTCAAGGTCATGAATCGTCCTTTTGTTAAACCTTCTCTTAAGATATTAGCACTCCTTGGGGCAGAGTGCTAAGCCGGAATAGATGGCCCTTAGGACCGCTTCCTCGTCGCACTTGTCACCTCGCGCACACGACTTGGGGCATCCCGTTTTCACTATGGGTGATTTCTTGCCATGTGGTTTGTCATTTGTCATGCTGACGTGGTTTGTGCATTGTCTCGTTTACTTTATTTCATAATTCAACTATCATAGAATAATGGAAGAAAAAGCCGCAGTCAAATCCCTTGCCGCATTGGCTCAGCCGGTGCGTTTGCGCGTTTTTCGCGCTTTGGTGGTGGCGGGGCAGCAGGGACTGACGCCGGGTGATCTGGCTGGGCAGTTGGCGGTGGCCGCGACGACACTGTCCTTTCATCTGAAGGAGCTGATGCACGCCGATCTGGTTACCCAAGAACGTGATGGGCGCCACCTGATTTACCGCGCGGCGTTTGATCACATGCAGGGGTTGCTTGGCTACTTGACTGAGCACTGCTGCCAAGGGCAGGTTTGCGTGCCCAAGCCTGCCTGCCTTACTTAACGAGACTTCACGTATTAACCATGACTACCCACGTTCTGATCCTGTGTACCCATAATTCCGCTCGAAGTGTGTTGTCCGAAGGCATGCTCAATCATTTGGCAGCCAAGTTGGGCAAGGATGTCAAGGCACACAGTGCGGGCAGCGCCCCTAGTGGTCGTCTGAATCCGTTCGCGATTGAGGCGCTCAACAAGGCGGGCATCGATACCGCCGCCTACCGCAGCAAAAGCTGGGATGAGTTCAGCGCCGATGGTGCGCCACCCTTGTCCATCGTCATCACGGTGTGTGACAGCGCTGCGGCTGAGGCTTGTCCTGTGTTCTTTGGTGGCAAAGGGCAGCCGGTCAAGGTGCACTGGGGCTACCCCGATCCTTCCAATGCCGAAGGCGGTGATGAGGGTAAGCGACGGGCCTTTGAGTTGACGCGTCAGGCCATCGGCTACAAGATGCTGCAATTGCTGGCTTTGCCCTTGGCAACCTTGAATCAAGCGGACATGCTCGCTGCGCTACAGGAGATTGCCCGTGCCTGATCAAAGTAACGCATCTTTGCCAACTCTTTGGCGCGCGCTGTTGGCTGAAGCGCTTGGCACCATGCTGCTGCTGACCATTGTGATTGGCTCGGGCATCATGGCCGAGCGATTGTCGGGTGGCAATACAGCGGTCGCTTTGCTGGCCAATACTGGTGCCACGGTTTGCGGGCTCTATATCCTGATTGAGGTGTTTGGCCCGATCAGTGGTGCGCACTTCAATCCCGCCGTGTCTCTGGTGATGATGTTGCGTGGTGCACTGCCTCGGTCGCATGCCTTGGCTTATGTGCCGACGCAGTTGGCTGCGGCTGTTGTGGGTGCCATGCTGGCGCACGCGATGTTTGATCTGCCTGTTGTTCAGATATCAAGCAAATTGCGAACAGGCCAAGGTCAGTGGCTTGCTGAAGCCGTGGCCACGGCAGGCTTGCTGTTGGTGATACTGAAGGCGCCTGCAGGCAAGGCAAGCGCGATGGTGGCGGCCTATATTGGCGCGGCTTATTGGTTCACTGCATCAACCTCATTTGCCAACCCGGCAGCGGCTGTGGGGCGCATGATGAGCGATACGTTCGCGGGCATCGCACCCTCCAGTGTGCTGGGCTTTGTGGCCTCTCAATTGTGCGGCGCGTTCATCGGTTGGGCTGCGGCTTATGCGCTGACCCCAGTAAGCAACTTAACCTTATCCAAATCATGAGCACGGTCACCATTTATCACAACCCCCAGTGCGGTACGTCTCGCAACACGCTGGCCTTGATCCGCAATGCGGGTATCGAACCGCAGGTCATTCATTACGTGGAGACACCGCCCACGCGTGATCAGCTGGCTCAGTTGGTTGCGGCGTGTGGTGTCTCGGTGCGAGAGGTCTTGCGCAGCAAGGGCGAGGTCTATGACGGGCTCAAGCTGGATGATGTCAAGTGGACGGACGGTGAGTTGCTGGACTTCATGGTCGCGCACCCCATTTTGATCAATCGTCCCATCGTGGTCACCTCCATGGGTACGCGGCTGTGTCGTCCTTCTGAGCTCGTGCTGGACATCCTGCCGCAAGCTCAGCAAAACGCGTTCTCCAAGGAGGACGGTGAGGTGGTGATTGATGAGAAGGGGCGTCGCCTTGTCTAAGCAAGACGCACAACTGGCAGATCTGCCGCAGGTCACGGTCGCGCACTTTGAGGTGCCGGACGTGGCCAGTCTGCGTCCAACACAAGCATCAACGCATGCGCCGCGTTTTTTGCTGCTTTATGGCTCGCTGCGACAGCGCTCGTTCAGCAGGCTGTTGGTAGAAGAGTCGGCGCGGCTGTTGCAGGCCATGGGCGGCGAGGTGAAGATTTTCAATCCAAGCGGGCTGCCCCTGCCTGACGATGCACCCGAAACCCACCCTAAGGTGGTCGAGTTGCGTGAGTTGACGCAGTGGGCCGAAGGCATGGTGTGGTGCTCGCCTGAGCGCCATGGTGCGATGACAGGCATCATGAAAGCGCAGATCGACTGGATTCCTTTAAACAGTGGCGCTGTTCGGCCGACGCAAGGTAAAACTTTGGCGGTCATGCAGGTCAGCGGTGGTTCGCAATCGTTCAATGCGGTCAATCAGATGCGGGTGCTGGGGCGCTGGATGCGCATGCTCACTGTTCCCAATCAGTCGTCCGTGGCCAAGGCGTTTTTGGAGTTCGACGAACACGACCGCATGAAACCATCGAGCTACCATGATCGCGTGGTGGACGTGCTGGAAGAGCTTGTCAAGTTCACATTGCTGACGCGTGACGTGGCGCCGTATTTGGTCGACCGTTATAGCGAGCGCAAAGAGAGTGCGCAAGCCTTGATGGCGCGTGTGAATCAAGCTTCAATATGAGCGGCGAGCCCATGACGACGGCAGAGGCACTCAATATGGGTTGCCATTGCCGCACACTCAATGCAGCGAGGCTGCAGCAACAGTTGGAGATCGACCCCAGCTTGGCAGGCATGGCGCAAGGCATTGCGCAGACGCGCCCCCACATGTTCTCGTCTACCGTGGTCTTTCTGACGCAGACCGTTGCTGATCAGATTATCTCCGCGGTGGAGGCATTAACGGGTGTCATGGCTTTGCCAGCTTACAAGGCTCAGGCTTTGGCGCGAGCCCCCAGCATCGCCGGGCATGAGTTTGGCCCGCTTGGTGTGTTCATGGGCTATGACTTTCATCTGACTGCGCAAGGTCCTAGGCTCATTGAAGTCAATACCAATGCAGGCGGGGCTTTGCTCAATGCGGCACTGGCCAGGGCGCAGCAATCATGTTGCGAGGTCATGAACTGGGCGTTGAAGCCCGATCCTGCTTTGGCAACGCTGGATGACACCTTCATGGCGATGTTTGTCAAAGAGTGGCAAACGCAGCGTGCTGGTGAGCCAATGGGTTTGATTGCGATTGTGGATGACGCTCCCGCTGCGCAGTACTTGGCACCTGAGTTCGAGCTGTGCCGACAGTTGCTTCAGAACCGTGGGCTGGATGTCAGGGTTGTGGATCCTGCGTCTTTGCAATGGCAAGGTGGCCAGTTGGTGAGTGAGGGGCGTGTGGTCAGCATGGTCTACAACCGGCTCACTGATTTCTATTTGGTCGAGCCAGCCCATGAGGCCTTGCGCCAGGCCTATGAGGCTGGCGCCGTGGTGATGACCCCGCACCCACGTGCGCATGCTTTGTATGCTGACAAGCGCAATTTGGTGGCACTCAGTGATACGGCGTGGCTATCTGCTTGTGGGGTGAGTGCATCCGACCGCGAGCTGCTTGGTAAGGTGGTGCCGAAAGCCGTTTTGGTCACGCCCGAGCGGGCTGATGAGCTTTGGGCACAACGCCGGCAGTGGTTTTTTAAGCCCGAATCGGGCTACGGTGGCAAAGCGGTTTATCGAGGTGACAAGTTAACCCGTCGGGTCTGGGATGAGATCAGATCAGGTGGTTTTGTGGCACAAGAGATGGTGCCGCCCAGTGCACGCTTGATTGAGGTGGATGGTGCGCAGCGTGATCTCAAGTTCGACATCCGCGCCTACGCTTATGCAGGGCAGGTGCAACTATTGGCTGCGCGCATGTACACGGGTCAGACGACCAATTTTCGTACGCCAGGTGGTGGTTTTGCGCCGGTTGTCGTGTTGTCTTAGCTGTTAGATATCTAAATAAAGGGGCATCACCATGGAGATCAAAGTATTGGGTACAGGGTGCAGCAAGTGCCGTGTCACCATTGAGATGATTGAGCGGGTCGCACGAGCCGCTGGGGTCGCGGTAGAGATCATCAAGATTGAGGATCCGAACGAGATCAAACGACTGGGTGTCAAGGCCACGCCTGCCGTCATATTGGGTGGCCAGATCGTTCACAGCGGAGGCTTGCCTTCTCATGAACAAGTGCAGACTTGGCTCAGACCCCAGTCGACGGGTTTTCTGAGTCATCCGACTAAACATCTGTTTTTCACGGGTAAAGGCGGTGTTGGGAAGACTTCGTTGTCTACCGCCACCGCATTGGCGCTGGCTGACGCGGGTAAAAAGGTGCTGCTGGTCAGCACAGATTCAGCGTCAAATCTCGATGAAATGCTGGGGATCGAGCTGCGCAATGTCCCCACGTCCGTGCCAGGTGCGCCGGGTTTGTCTGTGCTCAACATTGACCCCGATGTGGCGGCTGAGACCTACCGCCAGCGCGTTCTGGCGCAAATGGCGGAACAAACCACCGAGGCTGAGCGCGCCACGGTGCGTGAGCAGTTGTCGGGCTCATGTACGACGGAGATCGCATCGTTCGACGAATTTTCGAGCCTGTTGGCAGGTGACGCGTCAGAGTACGACCACATCGTTTTTGATACCGCCCCGACCGGGCACACGCTGCGCCTGTTGAGCCTGCCCAAAGCATGGAGTGGCTTCCTGAAAGACAACGACCGTGGGGCATCCTGTTTGGGGCCGCATTCTGGCTTGAAGATGCAAGAGGTGCGCTTTAATGCGGCGCTCGCAGCGTTGTGCGATCCGGCGCTCACAACGGTTTTGCTGGTTGCGCGTGCTGATCGCGGTGCATTGGCAGAGGCTGGCCGCACCTCGGATGAACTCAGGGTGCTGGGTTTGAGCAACCAGCGACTGATCATCAACGGTTTGTTCAAGGCCACGGATGCTGACGATGGTGTAGCGCGTGCCATCGAGACCTTGGGGCAGCAGGCCCTCCATGCCATGCCTGACTCGTTGCGGGCTTTGCCTCTAAGCGAGGTGCCTTTGCGTGCATTTGACACCGTGGGTTTGCCCGCCTTGCGTGCCTTGTTGAGCGATGCGCCCTTGGTTCATCGTCCCTATGCTTGCGTAGCCGACGATGTATCGCTGTCTGCTGGTCATATTGATCAACTGGTCGACGAGTTGGCCGCTGCAGGTCGCGGCTTGATCATGGTGATGGGCAAGGGCGGTGTGGGTAAGACCACGATCGCGGCGGCTGTGGCCATGGGTTTGGTCAAGCGTGGTCATGCAGTGCACCTGAGCACAACCGATCCGGCTGCACATTTGGTTAACACACTGGACGGTGAGTTGCCCGGTTTGCAAGTGGGCCGCATTGACCCCAAGCTTGAGACACAGCGCTACATCGACAAGATCATGGCAGCGCGTTCGCCCGCACTGGACGAGCAAGAGCGCGCGTTGTTGTTGGAGGATTTGCAGTCGCCATGCACCGAAGAGGTGGCTGTTTTCCATGCTTTTTCGCGCACGGTAGCCGAGGCACGCAGCGCCTTCGTTGTGCTGGACACGGCGCCTACTGGGCACTCTTTGCTTTTGATGGATGCAGCAGGCGCCTACCATCGACAGATGACGCGTGAGTTTGAGACGCGTGCTGCGGTGCATGTGGTCACGCCCTTGATGCGTTTGCAGGATGCGAACTACACCCGCATCATCTTGGTCACCTTGCCGGAGGTGACGCCTGTATCGCAGGCCGCTGCCTTACAAGATGATCTGCGTCGCGCGAAGATCGAGCCCTATGCATGGGTGATCAATAAATCCATCTTGGCCTCAGGCACGCAGGATCCTTTGTTGCAAGCGCGCCTAGATGGTGAGCGGAGACAGATGGCACGCATGGCTGATGGGTTGGCTCAGCGACGCTATGTTGTGCCGTGGTTGCCACAAGCACCCGTTGGTTTGGCTGCGCTGTCTGTCTTACTGGCCTCATGATTGCGTATTGTGTGAACAGGCGCACGTTGGGTGTGCTTCGCGATGGTCAGAAGATGAATCAACTCAAACAAGCTCTGGTGTGCTGTTTGGTACTGTGTTTGGGGATGCCGACTTGGCGAGACGCCATGGCCGCCCCTGCAGCACCCACAGCAGCGTCTGCAACCAGTTCAGCGCCCGCGTCCGTCCCGGTGTCATCGTCTGCTCAGGAACGCTACGATCAAGCAAGGCATCAGTTGGTGCAGGTGCGCACGCTGCTGAAAGGGCAGGGTAGCCAGTCATCGGTGGGGTCAGGCTTTTTTGTGGGCACGGGCGGTTTGATCGTCACCAACTACCACGTGGTCAGTCAAGTTGCTTTGCAGCCTCAGCGTTATCGACTGACGTATGCAGGGGTAGATGGTCACCAAGGCGCGTTGGATCTGCTCGCCTTTGATGTGGCACATGATTTGGCTGTGGTGCGACCAGTTGAGTTGCCCAGCCCTGCCATTGTGGGTTTGAGCTTCAGACCGCGCCAGATGGCGCTGGAAAAAGGTGAGCGCATTTACTCGCTGGGCAACCCGCTCGATGTGGGCTTTGCTGTGGTGGAGGGCGCCTACAACGGCTTGGTTGAGCGCAATTTTTTGCCAACGGTTTTTTTCAGCGGCTCGCTCAACCCGGGCATGAGTGGCGGGCCAGCCTTGGACGCACAAGGTCAGTTGATGGGTGTGAACGTGGCCACGCGCCTTGATGGGCAGCAGGTGAGTTTTTTGGTGCCCGGTGAGTTTGCACAGGATCTTTTGATCCTCGCGCAAAAGGCTCAACCGATCAGACAGCCTGCTTACCCTGAGTTGACGCGTCAGTTGATGGCGCATCAAGACAGTTTGGCAAAGCGCTTCATGGCACAGACTTGGCGCTCTGCGGGGCATTTGCGCTACCGCATCCCTGTCCCACAAGAAACGTTCATGCGCTGCTGGGGTAGCAGCTCGCAACCCAATGCCAAGGGTATGGAATTCGAGCGTTCTGATTGCAATATGAACCAGTCGGTGTTCGTCAGTGGTGGCTTGAGTACAGGCAATTTGTCAGTGCGACACGAGATCTACGACGGGCATAAATTGGGCACGTGGCGCTTTGCAAGGCAGTATTCCCGCAGCTTTCGCAACGAGCAGTTTGGTGGTGGTCGTCAACGAACAGCAGCGCAATGCAGCGAGCGGTTTGTGGAGAACCAAGGCTTGCCTATGCGTGCGGTTGTGTGTCTCAGTGCGTACAAGAAACTACCAGGCTTGTACGACTTGAGTGTGTTGGTTGCCTCCGTCAACGCCGATGTGGCTGGTGCGCAGGGACGTTTGGATGCGAGGGGGGTGGCCTTTGATAACGCCCTCAAGTTGGCAGATTTTTATATCAAAGGATTCGGATGGACGCCGGCAGCAAACCCATCGCGCTGATTGATCAATTGGACAGTGGTGACCGCGTGCTGCAGAGCACGCCTGTGTATGCATGGCCCGTTACAGTAGGTCGCGCATTGGGCTGCGATCTTGTCTTGGATGATCCGCACATCGCACCCAGTCACGCCATGCTCGATGACATCGATGGCGTCCTGCATTTGCGCGTCAGTCAAACCATCAATGGCGCGATGGTCGGTGCACAGCATGTGTCATCAGGGCAGAGTCATGCTTTGGGTATCGCTCAACCTTGGCGCGTGGGCACGACGCGCTTGCGCGTTCGCCGCGGCAGTGATCCGATTGCGCCCGAGCTGCCTCTGGCTAGGCATTTGACGCTGGCGCATGCCGTCCACGCCTCCCCAGTCTGGCAAAAAATGCTGCTATGGGTGATGCTGGCCTTGCTGTGCATTCAGGCTGAATTGTGGTTGGACAGTGAGCCGGGCTCGCCCCTGAACACCTATTTCACGGCCACGCTGGCTGTGGTTGCGGGCATTGGCGTGTGGTCGTCCTTGTGGGCGTTGGGCAGCAAACTGTTCCAAGGTCGGCTCGATTTCACGCACCATTTGCTGTTGGACTTGCGCTATGGCGTGATCTGGGTGGTGTTGGGCGTGGCCTTGCCTGTGTTGGCTTTTGTAGTCGGGTGGCCTATCTTGTCGCATGCAGCAGATGCGGTCGGTGCTGTGGTGCTGTGTGCCTTGTTATGGGCACACCTCAGCTTGATTTTGCCTGGACACCGGCGAGGCTTGGCGTTGAGCGTCACTTCCTTGTATCTCTGCGGCTTAGGTTTGAATGTTTGGCTCAATATGGAGCACACAGGCCGGGTCTTCTCCGAGTTGTATGCATCCAGTTTGTTGCCGCCAGCTTGGCGTTTGGCGCCCATGCAGGCGGCGTCAACGTCGATCCAAGATATGAGCGTTTTGAAGGCCAACTTGGATCGACTGGTGCGTGAGGACGAGTCCGAGGACGCGGTAGACCTCAGCGAGGAATAGCCCGCCGCCCGGGTGTCAATAGAACTTTATTCTACGGTTCTGTTTTGGAACCTATAATGGTTGCTCATTTGAAATGAGGTCAGCCATGACGACGCCCAACCTTGAGTGGAAAAAAACCGCCTGCATCCTGTGCAGCTTGAATTGCGGCATTGAGGTGCAAACCGGTGGTGAAGACGGTCGGCGCATCATCAAAATCCGAGGTGATGACGACCATCCGGTGTCACGCGGTTACCTTTGCGAGAAATCGCAGCGCATGGATTACTACCAAAATGGCGCCGATCGTTTGTCCTCTCCCATGCGTCGTCGGGCTGATGGCAGCTATGAGGCCATCGACTGGGACACGGCCATCCGTGAAATCGCGCAAAAGTTCAAGGATATCCAAACGCGCCATGGCGGTGAAAGCATCCTCTACTACGGCGGAGGCGGGCAAGGTAACCACTTGGGCGGAGGCTACGCCGACAGTTTCTTGAAAGCGGTCGGCAACCAATACCGCTCTAACGCCTTGGCGCAAGAAAAAACGGGTGAGTTCTGGGTGCAAGGCAAGATGCTGGGCACGGGCGTTCACGGTGATTTTGAGCACTGCGAAGTCGCCTTGTTCATCGGCAAGAACCCATGGCAATCGCACGGGTTCGCACGCTCTCGTGTGGTGTTGCGTGACATCCAGAAAGACCCCAAACGCACGATGATCGTGATCGATCCGCGTCGCAGCGAGACAGCCGCCATGGCCGACTACCACCTCGCCATCAAGCCCGGTACCGATGCCTGGTGCTTGGCCGCACTGGTGGGCATCATCGTGCAAGAGGGGCTCGTTGACAAAGCATGGGTGACTCAGCACACAACCGGTTTGGATGCGATCGCGCCCAAACTGCAGTTGATTCCTGTGGCTCAGTACGCTGAGGTGTGTGGGGTCGATGAGGCCTTGTTGCGTGAAGTCGCACGCCGTATTGCACAAGCCAGCAGCGTGTCCGTGATGGAGGACTTGGGACTGCAGATGAACCTGCACTCGACGCTGGGCAGTTACCTGCAGCGTTTGATCTGGTTGTTGACGGGCCACTACGGCCGCCAAGGCACAAGCAATCCACCCGTGCCCTTGTTGTCCTTGTCTAAAGCCAGTAAAGGCGAGACCAGTGTGGGCAGTCAGCAGGCCAAGCGTGTCGAGCGGCGCAGCCCTGTGGCCAACGCCAAAATCATCATTGGCCTGATCCCCTGTAATGTGATCCCCGAGGAGATCTTGACCGATCACCCTAAGCGCTATCGCGCCATGTTGATCCAAAGTGGCAACCCCGTTCACTCACTGGCCGACAGCAAGCGCATGCGCCAGGCATTGCGCGCGTTGGAGTTGTCCGTCGTGGTCGATGTCGCCATGACAGAGACCGCCCGTGAGGCCGACTACGTGCTGCCAGCATCCAGTCAGTTTGAGAAGGCCGAGGCGACCTTCTTCAACTTGGAGTTCCCTCGCAACGCGTTCCACTTGCGCCAACCCTTGTTTGATCCGCTGCCCGGCACCTTGCCTGAGGCTGAGATCTACGCACGGCTGGTCGAGGCATTGGGTGAGTTGGGTGAGAAGGACTACGCCCCACTTAGAAGGGCATTGAAGCTGGGTCGCACAGCTTTTGGTTTGGCCTTTTTCATGGCGGTATTGCGCAAGCCCAAGACCATGAAGTACGCCGCTGTGTTGCTGTACCGCACCTTGGGTGAGCGCTTGCCAAAGCACATGGCCTCGGCTGCCGCCGTGTGGGGGATCGCGCAGTTGTATGTACAAGGCAACAGCCGGGCCGCCGAACGGGCGGGCTTTGGTGGTTTCAGCTTGTTCGCCGGTGAGCGCTTGTTCAATGCCATCTTGGCTGGGCGATCAGGGGTGGTTTATGCCGACATCGATTACAAGGACAGTTGGTTAGCGGTGGGTTTGCCGGGCCATCGCATCAATTTGCATATTCCCGAGTTGTTGCCCGAGTTGGATAAGTTGTCCTCGGGGGTACCCGCACGTGATCCTGCATACCCATTTATCTTGGCGGCCGGTGAGCGGCGCAGTGACACCAGCAACACCGCGGTGCGCGATGCCAGCTGGCATAAAAAAGGGCTGTTTGGCACCCTGCGCATCAACCCAGAGGATGCGCAGGCCTTGGGTTGCTTGGCTGGCGATATGGTGCGGGTTAGTACCAAGCGCGGCACGTTGGATGCACCGGTCGAGCTGTCCGAGGCCATGCAGCGCGGGCATGTCTCTCTGCCCAATGGGCAGGGCTTGGATTATCGCGATGCACAGGGCAATGTGGTGCGCAAGGGTGTGCCGCCCAACGAATTGACCGACAGCGCTGATCGCGATTTCCTGGCAGGGACCCCTTGGCACAAATACGTGCCAGCACATGTTGCACGTTTACAGGCGTAATTTGACGGATTACCCATCCTGAAAGCCGCTACATTGGCAGTTTGGAGGTTTCAGATGGGTTTTCGGGTGACATGGCCGATGCTGGCAGTAATGGCAGGGTTGTGGGTGACTTCATTGAGGGCGGAAACCATCACAGTGGCCGCCGAGGATGACTGGGCACCTTATTCATCAATGAGCGCAGACCATGGCGGCCCTGTGGGGCTCTCGCCAGATTTGGTCAGGGCGGCGTTCAAGACGCAGCAGATTGATGTTCGTTTTGTGGTTCTGCCATTTGCGCGCTGCTTGCGCAGCACTGAAACGGGTGTGGTCGTTGGCTGCTTTAACACCACACGAACCAAAGCCAATAAAGACCAGTTCTACTGGCACGCCACGCCTTTGTTTCAAGAGGAATTAGGCATCTTTGCACGCAGCGATTCGGCTGCCCATGACTTGACTCAGAAGGACTTGGAGGGGCAGACTGTGGGTGTCACCACTGGCTACACCTACCCAACGGAATTGATGAGCAACGCACGCATAGTCAAGCTCAGCGCCATGTCCGACGGTAATTTACTGAAGATGCTGGTGGCACGGCGCGTCGACTTTATTTTGCTCAATACGATGCCCGGTTACTACCGCATTCAACAAGAGGCCGCCTTGATTGGCAAAGTCAAGCGGGTAGGTATGGTCGGTTTGGACAGCTTTTGGCTGAGCTTTTCAAAGCGCCATCCCGATGGCAAGCGCTTGTCTGACGTCTTTGAAAAAGGCATGCAGACCATCAAGGCGAACGGACAATACGACAGCATGATGGCCGCGTTCACTCACAACATCAAACCCTGATTGCTTCGTCGCATGACCAATTCAATCTCTAAACGATTTGCGGTAGTGGTATTGCTGATCAGCTTGTTGATTGCGTTGCTGTCGGCAAGCTATCAAATCTACGCGGGTTACCGGGCCGGGCTTGCCGCAGTGGAAGACAACCTGCGCATGATTGAGTTCAGCCATGTGCCCGCACTCACGGCCAATGTGTGGCTGCTAGATCAGCCCTTGATTGAAAAGCAGCTCGAAGGCATTTCAAAATTGCCTGATATCTCTTATGTCGGTGTGTCGGGTGATTTGCCGTTTCAAGTGCGCCCAGCGGCGACCACGCAGGCACCTGCGACCTTGGGTTTGGTGACACGCACGCTGACCCGTACCTATGACCTCAGCTATGCCGATCCGGCGCGGCCAGATCAACGTCAGACCATTGGCACGCTGCGTGTTGAGGTGTCCTTAGAGGGGCTGTACACACGGCTCCAAGAAACGGCGATCACCATCGTCGTGGCTGAGTTGGTACGGACCATGGTGCTCGCTTTTGCCATCATCTTGGGCATGCGTCTGCTCATCACTCGGCATCTGAGTCAGATTGCCACTTTCTCTTCGCGCTTGTCTATTGATAACCTGGGCACCGCGCTGAGGTTGCCCCTGCGCGACCCCAGTAAGCACGATGAGATTGACGCCTTGGTGGAGGCCATCAACAGCATGCGTTTGTCCTTGATGAGTGCGATCGACAAACGCCGTGAAGTCGAGCACCAGAGCCAAGAATTGAAGGTCGAAAAAGAGGCGGCCGAGCTCGCCAGCATCGCCAAAAGTGAGTTCTTGGCGAACATGAGCCATGAAATACGCACCCCCATGAATGCCATCATTGGCATGTCGAACTTGGCGCTGCAAAGTGGCTTGGATGCGCGCCAGAGTAACTACATCCAAAAGGTGCACACCTCGGCCAAACTGCTGCTGGGCATCATCAATGACATCTTGGATTTTTCAAAGATTGAAGCGGGCAAGCTGGACATTGAAGCGGTGCCTTTTAGCCTAGGCGACACCTTGAATGGCCTGGCTGACTTGATGGGGCTCAAGGCCGAAGAGAAGGACTTGGAGTTGTTGATCGTGCAGTCACCGACTGTGCCCGATGTGGTGGTGGGTGACGCTTTGCGACTCCATCAGGTGCTGGTCAACTTGGCCAACAATGCGGTCAAGTTCACCTCAGCAGGTGAGGTGATCGTGGGCGTCGACGAGATTGAGCGCACTGCGAAATCTGTGCTGTTGCGCTTTTGGGTCAAGGATACGGGCGTTGGCATGAGTGAGGCGCAGCTAGCGCGTCTGTTCATGCCGTTCTCGCAAGGTGAGAGCTCCACGGCTCGCCGCTTTGGCGGCACGGGCTTGGGTTTGGCCATCAGTCAGCAGTTGGTGCACATGATGGGCTCGAACATCGAGGTGCAAAGCCATGAAGGACAGGGCAGCACCTTCTCCTTCAATTTGCGCTTGGGCATCGCCACTGCGGTGCTGGGTGATGGGCTCGCTTTGAGCGTCCCCGTCGGTGGGCGTTTGCTCGTGGTGGACGACAACGCATCGGCGCGGCAGATTTTGAGCGACATGGCAGCCCGCTTGGGCTTTGATGTAGACGAGGCTCATGATGGCGAGCAGGCCTTGCGCATGGTGAGTCAAGCCAGTGACGATGGCCGGCCATTTGGCTTGGTTCTATTGGATTGGAAAATGCCTGGCATGGATGGCGTGAGCTGCGCCAAGCGCCTCATTGAGGCAGGCCATGAGCGCCCTCAAGTGCTGATGGTGACGGCCTTCAGCCGTGATGAAGTGATGCGGCGCATGCGCCTTGAAAATGTCAGTGTGCAAGCTGTGTTGACCAAGCCTGTGACACCGTCATCGCTCCATGATGCCTGTTTGGGCGCCATGGGAGTCAAGGCCGCAGAAGCCTTGGTCGTTCGCCGTGACGCGGTCATGGCGCTGCCTGATCTGCACGCGCGGCTGGCTGGTGTGCGTGTGCTGCTGGCAGAAGACAATGAGATCAACCAAGAGCTGGCCATTGAACTGCTTCAGCGCGTAGGCATGCATGTGACCGTCGCCAAGGATGGCCACGCTGCTTTGGCTTTGCTCAATGACCAGGTTTTTGATTGTGTTTTGATGGACTGTCAAATGCCCGGCATGGATGGCTACACGGCCACCCGTCGCTTGCGTGAACAAGCGCGACTTGCGTCCTTGCCTGTGATCGCGATGACGGCAAACGCTTTATTGGGCGATCGTGAAAAAGCCATTGCAGCGGGCATGAACGACCACGTCGCCAAGCCTATTGATGTGGGTGATCTATACCGCACGCTGATCAAGTGGACGCGGCCTCAAGAATCATCTCCGCAAGCGGCTTTGGGCGCTGCGGTACCACAGCTCAATCTGACCCATCTGCCAGGTATTGATGTGGCGGCTGGACGCGCCTGCACGCTGGGCAACGACGCCTTGTATGGGCGTGTGCTCTTGTTGTTTGCTCAGCAAGAGCGTGACTTTGTCAGTGTGTGGCGTCAAGCCTATGCGTGCGGTGACCATGACACTGTTAACCGCATGCTGCACACCACACAGAGCGTGGCGACCACATTAGGTGCTTTTGGTGTGATGCGTGCTTGTCAGGCTGTGTCTGATCAACTCAAGGCCCAAGCACCCCACCATGAGATGGCCTCGGCCGTTGATATGTTGGCGCTTGAGTTGGATCAGGTGATATCAGGGATCGATCAAGCCGCGTCGGCCTGATCTTGTAGCACCTTGGGCACGGATGAGCGGTGAAAGCCATCGTAGCTGGTGGCCGGTTTGTGATCGCCCGAAGGCATGACCGAGCTGTGTAGTGGTGCGCCACCGTCGATGGCCACGGTGATGCCCGTGGTGAATGCCGCCCCAGGGCTGAGCAAAAAGGTGATGACCGAGCTGACCTCGGCTTCCAAGCCCAAGCGTTTCATGGGCAAGTTGCTCTTGAGACTGCGGATCATTGGTGCCATGGCAGGGCCATACGCATCCATGCCGCTCGATGCAATCCAGCCTGGCGCCACCGCATTGACACGCACATCTGCGTAGGCCCATTCGTAGGCTGCGGTCTTGGTCAGATTGACCATGCCTGCGCGGGCTGCGCCAGAGTGCGCCATGCCGGGCATGCCGTTCCACATGTCTGCTGCCATGTTGACGATGGCGCCGCCGTGTTTGGCCATGGACTGGTTGAAGACCTCACGCGCCATCAAAAAGCCGCCTGTCAGATTGTTGGATACAACCGCTTCAAAGCCACGTTTGGAGATGGCAGCCATGGGTGAGGGGAACTGTCCGCCTGCGTTGTTGACCAAGCCGTCGATGCGGCCGTGCTTGGCCACGATGGCAGCAATGGCAGCCTTGACCTGGTCTTCGTCACGGATGTCAAAGGCCGATGTATCAACCTTGCCGCCGTCTTCGGTGATTTCAGCCGCTACTTTGGCCAGTTTGTCTTCGCTTCGGCCCGTGATGACCACCATGGCGCCCAATGCGGCAAGTTCATGGGCTACACAACGGCCAATACCGCTGCCACCTCCGGTGACCACGTGCACCTGTCCAGCAAAAAGGTCGGGCCGAAAGATGCTGGCGTACGAGTGGGCGACCTTGGCGTTCATGTTCGGGATCCTCAAAAAAATGGGGTTTCAGGGTGCCCGAATGTACCTTTGCTTTACGTTTACGTCAATTGGTGCTCTTCTGGGTTAATCTCTTGTTGTTTTGGGCATCCAATGGTTGGATCACGCCCTGGAGACTGGCAAATGAGCACCATCCCTTTCGCACACTATTTCAACGAGACCCATGACATGGCCCGCGCCACAGCGCGCCGCTTTGTTGAGCAGGAAATCAAACCCCACATTGGCGACTGGGAGGAGGCGGGCACCTTTCCTCGTGAGCTGTATAAAAAAGCGGGCGACCTCGGCATCTTGGGCATTGGTCACCCTGAGGCCTTGGGCGGCAACAGCCCGGATGATGTTTTCTTGAAGCTGGCCGTCAGCGAAGAGTTGATGCGCAGCACATCGGGTGGTTTGGTGGCCAGCCTAGGCTCATTGGACATTGGCTTGCCACCTGTGTGGCGCGGCGGCTCGGTTGAGTTGCAGCAGCGTGTGGTGCCTGCCGTGCTCTCCGGCGAGAAAATCGCCGCCTTGGCGATCACCGAGCCAGGTGGTGGCTCTGACGTGGCCAATCTGCGCACGCGGGCTGTGCGTGATGGCGATCACTATGTCGTCAACGGCGCCAAGACCTTCATCACATCGGGCGTGCGGGCGGACTACTACACCGTGGCTGTGCGCACGGGCGGCGAGGGTTATGCAGGCGTATCGCTGCTGTTGATTGAAAAGGGCACGCCCGGGTTCTCTGTTGGCAGCCCACTCAAGAAAATGGGTTGGTGGGCGTCGGACACGGCTGAGCTGTTTTTTGAAGACTGCCGCGTCCCCGTTGGCAACCTGGTCGGCCCAGAAAATGCAGGCTTCATGTTGATCATGGCCAACTTCCAGTCTGAGCGATTGGCCTTGGCTGTCATGGCTTACATGACCGCGCAGATGGCCTTGGAGGCTTGCTTGGTGTACGTCAAAGAGCGCGTCACTTTTGGCAAGCCCTTGAGCAAGCACCAAGTGATCCGCCACAAGTTGGCTGAAATGGCCACCCGCGTCGATGTGGCGCGAGAGTACGCCTACCGTTGTGCCGCACGCATGGCGGCTGGCAAAACCGCGATCCAAGAAGTCTCCATGGCCAAGAACTTTGCGACCGATGTGGCCGATTACGTCACCACAGAAGCCGTGCAGATTTTTGGTGGCATGGGCTATATGCGCGAGTCCGTGGTCGAGCGTCTGTACCGCGACAACCGCATCTTGTCGATTGGCGGGGGCACGCATGAAATCATGAACGAGATCATCGCCAAGCAAATGGGCCTGTAAAGCGTCAACCTTGTTTTACTTCACTCTGGCGGATAAAAATGCGCCGCCAGAGACCAGCAGCAAACCGGCGATCAGCCAGCCTGTGAGGGGCTCACCCAACAGCGGGACGGCGCCCAGCCCTGCAATCACGGGCACCAGCGCCACCAGTGCGCCCGTGCGCTCAGCGCCCAAAATAGCGACTGCACGCAAGAACATCAGCATGGCGATGATGGTTGGGCCCAGTCCCTGATACAGGCCTTGCAGCATCAGCATGGACAAGGGCACATCAGCTATACCCTTGGGCAAAAATAGCAGGTACAGCGGCAAGTAAACCAGTGCAGAGGCCAGCGCCACAAAGCGTGTCAGCAACCAAGGATCGAACGCCCATTTTTTGACCAACACGCTGTAGGCGGCCCAAGTGATCGACGAGCCGAGCAGCAAAGCGTCACCGCTGAGTGTGCTGGGGCCATCAGTTGAGCCGATTAGCTGTGGCATGGCCACGCAAGCCACACCGGCTGCAATGGGTGCCAGCGCCAACAACCTGAGCCTAGATGGTTTGTTGCCCATCAGCAGCCAAGCCAAGGCCGTGACCAAGAAGGGCTGCATGCCTGGTAGCAAGATGCCTCCGTGTGCGGCTGGCGCACGTTTGAATCCTGCATAGACCAAGATCAAAAACAGCACGCCGCCAAGCACGGCCATCGCCCAGAGCTTGCCATTGCGCCAAGTGCCGGTGGGTAAATTGAGCGAGAGCGGCAGTAAAAAGATGGATGCCGTCCCGAGCCTCAAGGCAACGATGTCCCAACCCGTTAAGCCGGTTTTGCCACCCAGCCGGGAGATCAGGATGAAGCCTGCCCAGATCACAACCGTGGTCAGTGCGGCAACGTAGCCCTGTGCGACAGAGGGTGGCTTTGGGGCGTGATCAGAAGATGGCATTTTCAAAGTTGGCTGTAGGCCGCTGCCTTGTTCAAGGCTTTAGCACGCAGACCGCTGCGTCAGGATGACGCCTTGGCGATACGTTAACGACACAAAGGGATGGAGCTTGCCATGTCAATGGATGCTATTGAGGATGAGATATACCCTTCATTTGTATTTCTGCCTGTACTCGACCTGAAACAAGAGCAATCCGAATGGTGCTGGGCAGCTACAACCATGAACATTGTCCATTTCTACAATGCCGACAGCCAGTGGACACAGTGCAGTCTCGTCAACCGTGCGTTGTCTCGCCATGATTGCTGCGACGACAGCAGTGGCAGCGATCTACAGGTCTGCACCGACTGCAACAAGCCAGGCTACCCCGATCATGCGCTGGAGTGGACGGGACACTACAAATCGATCGTGGCAGGCAAGCCGTCATTGGGGCTGCTGATGAGCGAATTGAGTCGACAAAGGCCGGTCTCCATTGCCATCCACTGGCGTACGGGTGGGTATCACAACGTGGCCATCATCGGATACGACAACAGTGACCCGTTGCGCCCGACCATTGACATTGCCGATCCGCTGTTTGGGCCATCTACCTGCGATTTCCAGAGCTTCCCAGAGAACTATATCGGGCGTCATGCGATTTGGATTCGCTCCTACCTGACCATCCAGTAACAAGGACGCACCATGAACATTCGTTTTCCAACTGAGCCCACTAACGGCAAGCAACTGGTGATGGCAGGCTTACAACGTGCCGCAACGCGAACCAGTCACCTGAGCCATAGACTGACCAGCGTTCACGCGCTTGATGTGCACTCGCCACATGCTATCTATGACCTAGGTGCTGAGGACATCGCATCAGGTCATGGCCTAGACGCTGCGACATGGCTGAGTTTGGGCTACTTGGTTAAGGACGATCAAACACACTTGGCCGCAGCAGAGCTGCAAATGGATCCAGACGGCAAGGCCGTCTTGCTATCCAGTTTGCAGTATGGTTTCCATATCGAACCATTTGCAAAGCTGCTTGACTTGCTCACCCAACAACAAGCAACAGATCCACGCTTCAGTGAGGCTCGTTTGTTACGTTGCGCAGCAGTGGGCTTGTTCGCTTTGTGGCTCAAGTGCGATGAGTCTGGTTCAGACACGCTCTATCCCGTGGCGCCTGCCCCAGCTGGATTGCAGCCGAACCAAGCCTACACCGCGGCAGACCTGCTGGCTGTGCTCATGCCGCTGGCACGACGTCGAACTGCCCCAAAGACAGACGGCACCGTGCCATAAGCATGCATCTTTAAGCAGTGGCCTTTGTGCCGTGCGCCACCGCCACCGCCGTCATGTTGACAATGCGCCGCACGGTCGCCGATGGTGTCAGGATGTGCGCAGGTGCTGCCGCGCCTAGCAAGATCGGGCCCACGGTCACGCCTTGGCCGCCGGTCATTTTGAGCACGTTGAACAAAATGTTCGCGGCATCCAAATTGGGGCAGATCAGGATGTTGGCCGTGCCTTGCAGCGTGCTATCGGGCAGCAACTTTGCGCGCACGGATTCGCTCAAAGCCGCATCACCTTGCATCTCGCCATCGGCTGGAATGTGGGGCATGCGGGCGACAAACAGGTCACGTGCTTGGCGCATTTTGCGTGCCGAGGGGCGCGTGCTGGAGCCAAACATCGAGTGCGATAAGAAGGCCACCCTTGGCGGCAACCCAAAGCGCTGCACCTCTTCAACCGCCAGCACAGCGATGTCGGCCAATTGCTCTGCAGTTGGGTCTTCGTTGACGAAGGTGTCGGCGATGAACAGGTTGTGCTGATCTAAGATCAAGGCATTCAAAGCAGCCAAGCCGTGTGCTTGAGGGCGGACGCCGATCACGTCGCGCACATGATCCAAGTGCAAGTCGTAGCGCCCAATCACGCCGCAGATCATGCCGTCGGCATCGCCCATTTTGAGCATCATCGTGGCGATCAGAGAGTTCGATCGGCGCACGGCCACCTTGGCCAGCTCGGGCGAGATGCCGTCACGCGCACGCAGCTTGTGATAGGCCGAGTAGTATTGCTTGAAGCGCTCATCGCTGGCCGGGTTGACGACCTCGCAGTTCACGCCGGGTTGCAGCCGCAGGCCTGCACGCTCGATGTGCGAGGTAATCACAGCAGGGCGCCCCACCAATATGGGACGCGCGATACCTTCGTCGATGGCAATCTGGGCGGCGCGCAGCACGCGCTCGTCCTCGCCCTCAGCGTAGACAACGCGCTTGGGGTTGGCCTTGGCACCCAAGAAGGCAGGGCGCATGAACAGCCCTGTGTTGGTCACGAACTGGGTCAACGATTCGCGGTAAGCCTTGATGTCGGTGATGGGTCGTGTGGCCACGCCGGATGCGGCGGCGGCCTCGGCAACGGCAGGCGCGATGCGCAAGATCAAGCGCGAATCAAACGGCGTGGGGATCAGGTAATCAGGGCCGAAGCGCATTTCGCGGCCCGGGTAGGCTGATGCCACCTCATCGCTGATTTCTGCCTTGGCCAAGTCGGCAATCTGACGCACGCAAGCCAGCTTCATGCTCTCTGTGATCTTGGTGGCGCCGCAGTCCAACGCGCCACGGAAGATGTACGGAAAGCACAGCACGTTGTTGACCTGATTGGGGTAATCAGACCGACCGGTTGCCATGATGCAGTCTGGCCGTGCGGCCTTGGCGATCTCTGGACGGATCTCAGGCTCGGGGTTGGCCAAGGCCAAGATGATGGGCTGCGTGCCCATGGTCATCACCATCTCTGCCGTCAAAGTACCTGCAGCAGAGCAGCCTAAAAAGACATCGGCACCGTTGACCGCGTCGGCCAGCGTGCGCCCATTGGTGGTTTGCGCATAGCGGCGCTTGGACTCATCTAACTTGTCTGCGCGTTCTGTGTGGATCAAGCCCTTGGAGTCACACATGTACACATTGGCGCGGTTGACCCCCAAGCCCACCATCAAGTCCAAGCAGGCAATGGCAGCAGCCCCGGCGCCTGACACGGCAATCTTGACTTCGCCAATTTGCTTGCCCACCAACTCCAACCCGTTGATCAGGGCGGCGCTGGAAATGATGGCCGTGCCATGCTGGTCGTCATGGAACACGGGGATGTTCATGCGGGCGCTGAGCTGCTTCTCGATATAGAAACACTCAGGGGCTTTGATGTCTTCTAGGTTGACGCCGCCCAAGGTGGGCTCCAGCGCGGCAATCATGTCGACGAGTTTGTCGGGGTCGCGCTCGGCCAATTCGAGGTCAAACACGTCGATGCCCGCGAATTTTTTGAACAGGCAGCCTTTGCCTTCCATCACCGGTTTGGAGGCCAGTGGGCCGATGTCGCCCAAGCCCAAAACGGCGGTGCCGTTGGTGATCACGCCAACCAAGTTGCCGCGCGAGGTGAACTCAGCAGCCAAGCTGGGGTCGGCCTCAATGGCCAAGCACGGGTAGGCCACGCCGGGTGAGTACGCCAGCGACAGGTCGCGCTGGTTGGACAGTGGCTTGGTCGGTGAGACAGCGATTTTGCCGCGCGAGGGCAGTCGGTGGTACTCGAATGCGGCGTCGCGCAAGGCTTGTTCGGCGTCTGACAGGGGCTTATCGGCACTCATATGTGGCTATATTTACTCAGCAGGGGCTGGCATGGTAAGCCAAATGACGCGCGAAATCGTGACGTCAGACGTGAGGTAAGTCCCTGATTGATCTGGCGTGCCCACTTTAAGAGCGTCGCCAAGGTTAAGTTTGGACCTGAACAGCCGATTCAAGCTGGGTTATCCGTAACGCATATTGAGTCTGCATGGCTGTGGCATCACCTTCAACTTGGAAATGGTTTGACGACTGGCGACTTCGCATAGCGACGCTGCTGCATGGTGTCACAACCGGTGAGGCCATAGATGGCCCCATGGCCAGTCATTTTCGTGCGCGACAGATCCAAGGTTTGCTTGCCCTGGTGCCTTTGCTGGGCATCGGTAATGCCGTCAACTCGACCGCCATTTGCTGGGTATTTTGGGGGCAGGCACCACATTTCGCCTTGGTTTCATGGTGCGTTTTCAGTGTCTTGGCGCTGCCGGTGGCTGGGGTTTGGTGGCGCTTGCTGATCAAGAGCGGTACACGCGTCACGGCCACACGCCAAGCGGTTCATGTCGTCATTTTTGGGGTGGTTGTGTTTTCGGTGGGTTGGGGCAGCATGCCCGTGTTGATGTTTCCCGTAGCTGACCACACGGGGGCGATGTTGCTGGCCACGGTGTGCGTCGGCATGATCTGCGGCGGGGTGTTCATGCTCAGCCCGATTATCTGGGCTGCTTGTGTGTATTTGGCGCTGTTGAGTCTGGGCTGTGTGCTGGCGTTATGGGGCACGGGGTATGCAGTCGGTGGCACTTTGTTGCTGCTTTTTTTGATGTACGTCGTGATCATGGCCGGCATCATCTATACCAATGCCCATATCTTCATGAGCCGCCTGAGGGCTGAGGCTGAATCAGAACGTCAAAAGCAGTTGATCGATCTCTTGCTGCGTGACTTTGAAGAACACGCCTCAGACTGGCTGTGGGAGGTCTCAGCCACAGGCCATTTGCGACACGTTTCAGCCCGGTTGGCACAGGCCTTTGGTTTGCCAAGCAAGGTGCTGTTGCAGCGCTCATTGACTGAACTGATAGCGAGCATGTTGCCGCCCAATGATGAAGAAGCGCGCGCAGCATTGAGCCGTTTGACCAGCTGCATCAGGATGGGCCAACCCTTTCACGACATTGAAATTGCGGTCACTGTAGGCCACGACATTCACTGCTGGGCCTTGACGGCCAAACCTTTGTTTGACGAGCGTGGTCGATCTGCTGGCTGGCGCGGCGTGGGCTCGGACATCACCAAAACACGCCGTGCGCGCGATGAGTTGGCACGTTTGGCTAATTTTGATGCAGTGACAGGCCTGGCCAATCGACACCGTTTCAGCGCCGAGCTTGAGCGTCTGGCTGCGGATGACGCCACACCTAAACGACCCTGTGCTCTGATCTTTTTGGACTTGGATCACTTTAAAAACATCAATGATTCTCTAGGTCATGCCGTCGGTGATCAGTTGCTGCGCAGTGTCGGCGCACGTTTGAAGTCCTGCGTGGCCGAGGGGGATCTCCTGGCTCGCTTGGGCGGCGATGAGTTTGCTTTGCTCAGTTGGCGCTATGCCACGCCTGATGAGGCATCGGCTCTGGCTGAGCGCTTGTTGGTGCTGGTGAGTGAGCCTTGCCAATTGGCCGATGCGATGGTGGAGGTGCGCGCCAGCGTGGGCGTGGCCATGGCCCCTCAGGATGGCAGTGACCCGCAGTCCTTGCTGCAATGCGCAGACTTGGCTTTGTACTCAGCCAAAGCGGCGGGGCGCAACACATACCGGTTTTTTGATGCTCAGATGGCGGAAAGCGCACGTGCTCGGGTTCGCCTCCAAAGTGAGCTGGGGCATGCCTTGCTCGCCAATCAATTTGTCTTGCACTTCCAGCCTCAGATGAAGCTCGAGACCGGCGAAATTCTCGGTTTTGAAGCCTTGGTTCGTTGGCAGCACTCAGAGCGTGGTCTGATCGGCCCCGGAGATTTCATCCCCGTTGCAGAAGAAACCGGCCAGATCGTGCCCTTGGGCAATTGGGTGTTGCGTGAAGCTTGTCGTGCCGCAGCACAATGGCCCAATGGCCTTCGGGTAGCGGTCAACCTGTCGGCTGTGCAGTTCCGAAGCTCGGCGGTCATTGATTTGGTGGACGAGGCTTTGGCCGACAGCGGGCTGGCGCCTGAGCGCTTGGAGTTGGAAATCACTGAATCTGCCCTGATTGAGGACCATGATGCGGCAGAGGCGACCTTAGTGGCGTTGCGCAGCCGTGGTGTGCGTGTGGCCATGGACGATTTTGGTACCGGCTACTCGTCACTGGCCTACCTGCAGCGCTTCCCCATGGACAAGCTCAAAATTGACGGCATGTTTGTGCGATCACTCGCCAGTGACCATGATGCCCAGGCTGTTGTCACCGCCATCATCAGTTTGGCACGTGCACTGAGGCTGGACACCACGGCGGAGGGGATTGAAACCCCCGAGCAGTTGGCCATGCTCAAAGCGCTGGGTTGTGACGATGTTCAAGGCTACCTGATCGCCCGACCCATGCCCGGTCGCGAGGTGCCAAACTACCTTGAACGCACCAGCGTGGCGCTGATTTGAGGGGCAATCTGAGGGAACCTTGGCGTTGCACCGTACTCAATGACACATAGATTGACATGTCTGGGTGATACATTGATGCGATTCGAAAGCGAGCTTGATAGGCCCGCTCCTATTTTTTGACAAGAGGATAGATTGATATGAAGTCGATGCGTGAGATGGCCCGCTGGCTGCTGGCCGCGATGCTGATGGTGTTGGGCTTGGCGGCACAAGCGGCACCACAGGGCGAATATGTGCTGGGCGCGGGTGACCAAATCCGCATCAGCGTCTACCAGAATCAAGACTTGCTTCTTGAGACGCGCGTGACAGAGGGCGGCACGATCTCGTTCCCTCTGCTTGGCACGGTCAAACTGGGCGGCTTGTCGGTCAGTGATGCCGAACGAAAAATCGCTACGGGCCTGCGGGATGGCAACTTTCTGAAGCAACCACAGGTGTCCATCTTGGTCATCGCGGTCAAAGCCAATCAGGTCTCGGTTTTAGGTCAAGTCAATCGCCCTGGGCGCTACCCACTGGAGTCGGGCAGCTCTAGGTTGAGCGAGTTGTTGGCGATTGCTGGTGGCATTGTGGCAGGTAGCGGGACTGATATCGTGGTGGTCTCCGGCGTGCGTGATGGCAAACCCTTCCGCAAGGAAGTGGACTTCCCTAAGGTCTTCGCATCGACCGGTACGGTAGAGGATCTGTACCTGCAAAATGGCGATGCCATTTGGATTGATCGCGCACCCCTGGTCTACATTTATGGTGAAGTGCAGCGACCTGGCCCACAAGCCCTGACCCGTGACTACACCGTCTTGCAGGCGCTGGCTACAGGCGGCGGTTTGACTCAGCGTGGTACCGAGCGCGGCATCCGTGTTCACCGCCGTGACGAGAAAACAGGCGAAGTCCGTATCATCCAGCCTGGCATGAATGACAAGCTGCAGAACAGTGACGTCATCTACGTCAAGGAAAGCCTGTTCTAAAGGCTTTCCTGAAGAAGGCCTGAAGCGTCAGGCTTTCTTTTCCCACGCCACGGCATAAAAGCCGTCGGTGTGGTGACGGTGGGGCCACATTCTCAAGTGGCCTGCTGGCGTGACCAGCGATTCAGCCTGCAACACGCCAGCTTGCTCCAGTTTTTCACGGGCATCGAGCTGCACAAAATCCGGATGTTCTTCGCTGAAGGCGTTGGCAACGACTTCGTTTTCAGCGGGCATCAGGCTGCATGTCGCGTAAACCAGCCGACCGCCGGGTTTCAACAGGCGCGCGGCGCTGTTCAAAATGGCTTTTTGCTTGGCTTGCAACTCTTCAATGGCCTTGGGGCTTTGGCGCCACTTCAGGTCAGGGTTGCGGCGCAAGGTGCCCAAGCCAGAGCAGGGCGCGTCAACCAGTACACGGTCGATCTTGCCGCTCAAGCGTTTGATGCGGTCATCGCGTTCGTGCGCAATCTGCGTAGAGTAGACATTGGACAGGCCGCTGCGGGCCAGACGAGGCTTGAGGTTCTCTAGGCGGTGGCCTGAAATGTCAAAAGCGTAGAGGCGACCTGTATTGCGCATCATGGCGCCCAGTGCCAGCGTCTTGCCGCCTGCGCCAGCGCAGAAGTCCACCACCATCTCGCCACGTTTGGCGCCAGTCAGCAGGGCCAGCAATTGGCTGCCTTCGTCTTGGACTTCAACGTGCCCATCCACATACAGCGGCATTTTTTGCAGGGCTGGTTTGCCCTCAATGCGCACGCCAGTGGGCGAGTAAGGCGTCGGTACTGCAGGGATGCCCGCCGCTACCAGTGCTTCGATCACGGCCTCACGCTTGGTTTTGATGGCGTTGACACGCAAATCCAGCGGTGCGCCTGCTGACAAGGTGGCCACCAAAGCCCAGAACTCTTCGTCGCCCAGTTGCCCACGCAGGCTGTTGGACAGCCAGTCGGGCAGGTTGTGCTTGAGCTTGTCTTGCAAGGTGCTGCGGTCGATGGTGTTGGTGCGAACCAGCCAAGCCGCTTCGTCGACCGTCATGGCCTTTTTCAGTACATGGGCCTCACCTTGCCAAGCCAAGATCACCAATCGGCGCTCAAGGGGGCCATGGCCGGATTGCGCCAAGTGTGCCCACAGCAAACGCTGGCGCAGTACGGCGTAAGCCGTCTCGGCCAAGGCGTGGCGTTCTCGCTGCCCTAAGTCCTTGTGGGAGCGAAAAAAGTAAGAAACGGTGCTGTCGGCAGGTGCGTCAAGCTTGAGCACCTCATGGACGAGCCGTGCGGTGAGGTCTAGAAGAGCGTTCGGATGCATGGGCGACATTATCGTTGCTGCGGTCCCATTCCGGTGGGCCCCAGATGTGTTTCAGTCGCAATCTCAGTGGCCCAGGCCTCAAAACGTCACGAATCATGTCCACCCACTCGTGAATAGTCAGGGTAATGGGGTTATGGCTGCGCACTTGACGAACCAAGCCGTAGTCCACCGCGACGGTCTCTTGCACAAAAGTGCCAAACAGGCGGTCGAATACGATCAACGTGCCGCCGAAATTGCGGTCGATGTACTGCGGGTTGCGTCCGTGGTGGGCCCGGTGGTGCGAGGGGGTGTTGAAAATGAACTCGATCGGCGCAGGCAGTTTGTCAACCCACTGGGTGTGAACAAAAAACTGGTACGCGAGGTTCACTGACAGGGTGAACAGCACCCAGTGGGGCTCAAAACCAATCAGCACCATAGGCAGGTAGAACAACCAGTTCCCGGCAAAACTGTAGAGCCAACTTTGGCGCATGGCGGCCGTGAAATTCATGTGTTCTGAGCCGTGGTGCACGACATGGGCGCACCAGAACCAGCGAATCCGGTGACTGGCGCGGTGGAACCAGTAGTAGCAAAACTCCACACCCAAGTAGAGCGCCACAAATCGCCAAGGTGTGATGTCGATGGTGGTCAGCCGGTGGGCGTAGACCCACGCCATGGCGGGCAACACCAAGGTCACCACGATCACCACATCCACCAAGGTGTAAATCCCGCCGAGGTTCATGCTGTCCATCGAATCACGGAGGTCATAAACGGGTTTGGACGAGATTTTGTCCTCACGGCGAAACCTCAGCCATTCGATGGCAACCGTGAAGAAGAAAAGTGGCGACAGCAACACCAAGAGCCAATCACGGGTCTCAGTATGAGCTATCCAAGCAGAGACGGCAGAAGTCAGTGCGTTGAAATCGGGCATGGTAGGTGGGACATGGTGAGGTCAGCCTATCTTGATCTTGCTTATTGGCCTTGGCTTGACTATTTCCGACTTAATCTTGACGCATCACGACAATTTGATGTGCAAGGTGTGCGGTATTGCCCGAATGGGCAAAGTGGTATTCACCCGGCATCATCTCGTGTCTTATTTGTGATGGATACATGGTCGCCACCCGCATTGCCGCCAGCTACGCGCAGCTTTTGTACGATTACCTGGAAAACCAGGGGCTTGATGCTGAGCAGCTTTTGGGGGCCACGAGGCCAGATGAGACACAGCATTTTGTGCCCATGTCGATCTGGCAACTTTGGTTAAGCCGGGTGGATGCCTTGGAGCGTCGACCCGCATTGGGGCTGCGTATCGCGCAGAGCATCAGCGCCCGGCACTTTGGTGTATTGGGTTACGCCGCGCTGGCTTGTGGCACGGTCGCGGAGGCCTTGCAGCGGCTTGAGCGCTATCACGCATCGGTTTACGACGCGAACCCCGCGAGTGTCTCCTTGACACCAGAGGGCGTCGTGATTGAATGGGGCATTGAGCGGGGTAAGCCCGGTGCTTTGGTTGATGAGACAGCGATTGCCTCACTGGTGCAGCTGGCCAGAGACATGACCGAGCAGCACTGGCCTTTGCATTCGGTCAGCTTTGTGAACCCTCAACCGGCTGACATTCAGCCTTACGTCGATTTTTTTGGCGGAGAAGTGCGCTTTGGCGCCCCTGTGACGCGGCTGGTGTTTGGCCACGATTGTCTGGCCTTGCCGGTGCGAAAGTCTGATCCGGCGCTGTTGGCGCTCATGGACAGGCAAGCCGAACGCTTGCTGCAGCAAGTCGCTGCGGTGCCCGCTGAGGTGGAGGCTTGGCGCAAAAGCCTGATCCCGCTGATCCGTCAGGGCCGCATGTCCTTGGCCTCCTTGGCCAACGAGCATCACACCAGTCCTCGCAGCCTGCAGCGCAGGTTGTCTGAGCAGGGCATCAGTTTTCAGCACTTGCTGGATACGACGCGGCAACATCTGGCTGAAGGCTATCTGCTCGATGCCAAGCTCGATATGGTCGAAATCACCGTGTTGCTGGGGTATTCAGAGCAAAGCGCTTTTACCCGTGCGTTTCGATCTTGGGTTGGCTTGGCGCCTGCTCAGTGGCGCAGGCATCAGCTAAAAGCGACGAAGTGATCCGTTCGGACTAGCTTGGGGGCTACGTTTGCCACGGCAGCGGCGCAGCATACGGCCTATGTCACAACGGGCTGCATCATGAAATTGCCAGTACGCTTCTTCGCCATCATGTCGATGTTGCTGTTATGCGGCTACGTTGACTTTGCGACTGGTTATGAGGTCTCCGTATTTTTGATTTACATGATCCCTATTGCGGCGGCAGGCTGGTGGCTGGGCGCCGCAGGAGGAGTCTTCGTTGCCCTGCTGGCCACTGGCGTCTGGCTTGTGGCCGACGTGGCTTGTGGACACAGCTACAGCCACCCGTTGTTTTTGTATGTCAACGCAGGGAACCGGATGGTGAGCTTTTTGCTGGCCGTGACCGCTATACGCTATGTCAAGGCACGTCAAAGCCGCATGGCTGAGCGTTTGCAGGCCTTCTCGGGTGACGTGCCGGTTTGCACGCAGTGCCACCGTATAGGCGCCCATGACGGGTTTTGGCGCCCTATTGAGGGGCACCTTGTTGAGTTTGGGCACGCCACGTTGAATCCCAAGGTTTGCCCAGACTGTGCGCGTCGCACCTACGCACGGGCACCTTATCGGTTTGCCTCTGAACACGTCAATTGAACACGCAGGATCGGCATGTCATTTCGCATTCTTCATTGCATCTCATCGGTAGATCCCAGCAAAGGCGGGCCGATTGAAGGGCTCAAGCAGTTGTCCGCAGTGAACCAGCGCCATGGTCATACGGTCGAGGTTTTGAGTTTGGACTGCCCAGATGATCCGTGGGTGGCAGCCCTGCCTTTCCCGTGTCATGCCATGGGCCCCACCCACTTGGGTAATTATCAATACAGCCCCCGCTGGGTGCCGTGGTTAAAGGCCAATGCACACCGCTTTGATGCGGTCATTGTCAACGGCATTTGGCAGTATCACGCCTTTGGCGTTTGGCGCGCATTACAGGGCACGAAGACACCGTATTTTGTGTTCACGCACGGCATGCTGGACCCTTGGTTTAAACGCAACTACCCGCTCAAACATCTGAAGAAGTGGTTGTTCTGGCCATGGGCTGAATACCGCGTCCTGCGTGATGCCACGGCCGTGATGTTCACGTGTGAGGATGAGCGGCGTCTGGCGCGGCAGTCGTTCTGGCTTTATCGCTGCGACGAATTTGTGGTGAGCTACGGTACCAGTGCGCCCCCCACCAACGAGAATGAGCAACGAGAGGCCTTTTATGGTCAGTTCCCACAATTGAGGGGCAAGCGCGGTTTGTTGTTCCTCGGTCGGGTGCATGAGAAAAAAGGTGCGGACTTGCTATTCAAGGCGTTCGCCGCGCTGCGTACCAGCCAGCCCAACTTGCTCAAAGATGTGCAACTGGTGATGGCCGGCCCGGCTGACCATGCCTACGGTTTGCGCATGCAGGCTTTGGTGCAGCGCTTGGGTATTGGTGAGCACGTGACTTGGACGGGCATGGTGTCGGGTGATGTGAAGTGGGGCGCCTTTCGCACAGCGGAGGCGTTTGTCCTGCCATCGCACCAAGAGAATTTTGGCATCGCGGTGGCCGAGGCCATGGCTTGCGGCTTGCCCGTTTTGATCTCTAATCAGGTGAACATTTGGCGCGAGATCCAACAAGCTGACGGTGGCTTGATTGATGTCGACACACAAGAGGGCACAGAGCGCCTGATCGAGCAGTGGCTCAACACGCACCCTTCGCGTTGGCATCGCATGCGCGCCAACGCCAAGGCTTGCTTCAATCAACGCTTCCTGATTGATCGCACGGCCGAATCTTTTATTGAGGCGATGGAGGTGTTTGGGATGCGTCGCGATGCGCCGTGATGGCCCCAATTTGTGTTTTGGCCATGACAGCACGAAACAAGGCGCAATCCATCAAGCCGGCTAACCACTGCCGCAAGGCTTGCAGCTCACAGGTGTCGAACCAAACTGGGTCGACCTGCGCAAATTGCCGAACAAAGGGTGCTATCGCCATGTCAGCCAAACTGATGTGCTTGCCAAACAAGTAGCTGTGTTGCGTGAGCCGATCATTGAGCGGCCTGAGGACCAACTCAAGGGCCTCATCACGGTAGGCGCTACGTGGCTTTTCTGGATGACGCTCGGCGTATTTGTAGCGGTCTAGCAGCGACTTGAAGACTTGGTCGTTGAGGTCAATCAGGCCTTGCATCTCACTTGCCGATGCTTGCGTTAGCCAACCATCTGGATCATGTTGCGTCAACGCCCACTGCATGATGCCCAAGCTCTGATCGATCACGTGGTCATCGGCCAGTTGCAGCACAGGCACGGTGGCTTTGGGCGACAGGGCCAGCATCTCCGCGGGCTTGTTGCGCAAAGACACCTCTACCAGTTCAAACGGGATCTGGGCACAGTGCAGTGCCAGCCGTGCTCTGATGGCATAAGGGCAGCGCCGAAATGAATACAGAACATGCTGAGTCATGTACTTAAGCCTTGCTGCGCCACCTGACTACGGCCGTCACCAGCCGCTGATAACCAGCCGGTGCGATGCGGACCATCCAGTCATACAGCCGCGCATCTGGGCCAATCAAAACGCGGCGTGCATTGCGCTGCACACCTTTGATGATGGTGTTGGCCGCGCTATCGGCTGAGGTGATAAACGTGCGCTCAAACTCTGTTGATGCTGCTTTGTTGCTCATGCCTGTGACCTGTGCCACGCTGTCTGACATCCGGGCCGACTTCGCCACATTTGTTTTGATCCCACCTGGGTGGACGCACGTGGCGCTGACGCAGGAGTTGGTCAAGTCCAAGTCTTGTCTTAACGACTCTGTGAAGCCACGCACCGCATATTTGCTGGCGTTGTAGCCGCTCATCAAGGGTTGTGCTGTCAAGCCAAACACGCTGGATATGTTGACGATGTGGCCTTCACCTGACTTTTCCAAAATAGGCAAAAATGCTTTGGTGCCATAGAGCACCCCAAAGAAGTTGATGCGCATGATCCAGTCGTAATCGGCGGTGCTCAGGGCTGCGACGGTGCCTGACAAGGCGACGCCTGCGTTGTTGAACAGCAAGTTGACATGGCCATGAGCATCGACAGCTGACTGCGCCCAAGCGAACACGGCGGCTTCATCAGCGACATCCAAGACGTGCTGCGTCACGCGCACACCCAATGGTTTGATCATCGCCACGGTCTCTGTCAGCCCACGGTCGTTGACATCGGCCAGCGCCAAGTGGCAGCCTTGCTTGGCCAAGTTCAAGGCCAAGGCGCGGCCAATGCCGGAGCCAGCCCCCGTGATGGCCGCAACTTTATTTTTGAAGAGTTTCATGGGGCCTGTTCATGAGCGTTTGCTCAGTACCTTGTATGCGGCCAAATCAATGGTGTGCTTGAGTTCATGCCATGCCAAGAAGTTAAACCAGCGCAGTGGCAGCAAGGTCGCACCAAGCCACGTTTTCAAGGCCCCATGGCCGAAAACAATCTTGACCTTTTTTTGACCTATGGCACGGATGACATGTTGGGCGATCGCATCTGGCGATGTCTTCAAGTAGTGCTTGGCGAATGCTTGGCCGCTTGCTTTGCGTGCAATGTGGGTGGCGATGCCGCCTGGGTGCACCAAGTGAACGCTGACCGGGCTTTGCTCTAGTTCGACCATGAGCGACTCTGTGAAGCCACGCACGGCGAATTTGCTGGCGCAGTAGTCAGACGAGTTCGGTGTGCCGACCAGACCGAATACGCTCGATATGTTGACCACAGCGCCTTCATTGTTCGCCAGCAGTTGTGGCAAGAACGCCTTGGTGCCGTACAGCACACCAAAGAAGTTGATTTGCATGACGCGCTCGTAATCGCGCTCATCTGTTTGCCACGTCGGTTGGGTCGATCCTTCGATGCCAGCGTTGTTGATGATCACGTGCGCGTTGCCCAGTTGTTGCTGAACGTGGCTCGCAAAGGCATACATCGCCTCTTTGTTGGATACGTCAAAGGCTCGCGATACCACGGTGGTGCGGCCTTGTGCTTGCAGCAAGGCCAATGTGTCGTTCAAGCCCTTGGCGTCAAAGTCATTCAGAGCCAGTTTGGCGCCGAGTTGACCGAACGCCATGGCGTAAGCCCTGCCCATGCCTGAGCCCGCACCCGTGATCACCACGACTTTGTCTTTGAACTGTTTCATCAGTGGCCTTGTCTTCAGCGAAAGATGTGGTGCGCAGGTTTGAAGGCCTTGGCCATACCCCTGAACGTGAAGCTGAAGCCGGGGAACATGGCGATTACGTGGCCGCTTTTGCTTTGGTACCAGCTGTGGCAGCCGCCTGTCTTCCAGACGGTCTTTTTCATCTCCTCGTGGATCATGCCGGTGTAGTCGGACTCGGCCTTGCTGGTGACCTCGATCGACTTGGCTTGTTTGCTTTGCACCGCTTTGATGGCACGCATGATGTATTCCAGCTGCGCCTCGATCACGAAGATGGCCGATGTGTGGCCGATGCCGGTATTGGGCCCGGTCACCACAAACAGGTTGGGGAAGCCGGGCAGGGTGGTGCCCAAGTAGGCGCGTGGGAACTCGCTCCATGCGTCTTGAACAGAGCGCCCGCCCTTGCCGATCACAGGGTAGGAGATCACGCCGTCGGTGGCGTCATAGCCGGTTGAGTAGATGATCAGATCGACATCAAGCTTTTGCCCCTTGCGGGTCATGATGCCGGTCTCTGTGATCTCGGCGATGCCGTCATCCTTGGTGTGCAAACTGACGTTAGGTCGGGCCAGGGCCGGGTACAGCGTGCTCGACAAGATGATGCGCTTGCAACCGATGGTGTACTCAGGTGTGACAGCAGCCTGCAACTTCGGGTCGTGGAGCTGGGCTTTGATGTTCTTAAGTGACTGTCTTTGCGCCACGAGGTTCAGCATGGTCTTGGAGTACTTGAAGCCGATCACGCGGCTCTCCAGTGTCCAATAAATCGCTGTGCGCAGCGCCTTGTAAATCAACGTAGAGCCCAGTAGCGAGCGCATCAATGGCGAGAACTTGCGATCTGGGCGGGGCAATACCCAGTGCGGCGTGCGCTGAAACACATGCAAGCTCTTGACGTCGCCTGCGATAGCCGGAATCACCTGTGCGGCACTGGCGCCACTGCCGATGATGGCCACGCGCTTGCCACGGTAGTCGTAGTTGTGGTCCCAGTTGTTGGTGTGAAAGCTCTTGCCTTTGAAGCTGTCGCGGCCCTTGAAGTCGGGGATCACGGGCGTGCTCAAGGGGCCTGATGCATTGATCAGAAACTTCGCGTGGAAGGTGCCTGCATCATCGGTGGTGATTTCCCACAACTGCTTGTCGTCATCCCATTGCACCTTGGATACGTTGGCATTGAGCTTGACCTTCTCACGCAGCTTGTGCTTGTCGATCACGTGGTTGGTGTACTGCACCAACTCATCTTGCTCGGCAAACATCTGCGTCCACTTGTAGGGCTCGAACGAGAGAGAGTACAGAGGGGATTGCACGTCCACGGCTGCACCGGGGTAGCTGTTTTGGCTCCAGGTGCCACCCATCCAAGCACGGCGCTCCAGCATCAAAAAGTCAGTGATGCCGATGTTTTTCAGGTTGATGGCTGCGGCTTGTCCGCCAAAGCCGGTGCCGATGATGATGGCCGTGTAGGTTTGCATGTTTGCTCGCTTAGAAAAGGTGCAGTCGTCACAATTAAAATGTGAAGATGTTTGTATTCAGTTTACATGTGATGAGGATTGGCGTCAAATACGGATATGGATAAATCAAAGAACCACGATGGTGGCACGGGGCGCGTCTATGGTGGAGAAAGCCTCGTTGATCGCACAGCACGCAGGCGTCAGCAATTTTTGGACGCGGGGTTGGCGATTTTTGGCACAAGTGGTTATCGCAGTGCCACCGTGCGCATGCTGTGCAAACAGGCGCAGTTGACCGACAGGTATTTCTACGAGTCGTTCGACAGCGCCGAAGACCTGCTGATGGCCGTGTACCTGCAATGCATCGAGCGGATGCAAGGCGCTGTACTGACTGAGTTGATGTCTGCGCCACCAAGCGGAGACATCAAGACGGTCATCGTGAGGGGATTGGATTTGTTTTTCACGGTTGTCTCCGATGCCCGCGTGGCACGGGTTTGCTGGCTGGAGGTGTTGGGGGTCAGTCGCAGGGTTGATGCGATGTACAACGACACGTTCAACGCGTTTGCGGCAGTAGGCTTGATTTTTGCGCGGGCGCAGTTCCCCGCGTGGGTTCTTGACGATGAAGAAGCGCAGGTCTTGAGTGTGGCCGTCGTTGGTGCGGTCAGCCAGTCGGTGACGCACTGGTTGCTGGGCGACTACCGTGAAAGCAAGGCCACGATGGTGGCGGCCACATCCCGTGTGTTCTTCGGCTTGTTGGCCACGATGCAAGAGGGTTAGCAGGATGCGAGCCAGTGAAAAGCCTGCGGTTCGCATCCCGTTTAGGACTGCCGCGTCATGGTTGCGCGCCGCTGCTGTGTGTCAGTTTGACGTGGTGGGTATCTTCCAGAAAGAAGGCGTGGACGTCTCTGGGCTCCACTCGGGCGAGACCACGATTGAGCGCACAGCGCTGCAGCGCATCTTTCTGAGCTGCATTGAGCAGGCGCAGCTCGCCGGTTCTGGTCAGCATTTCCCGCTTGTGTTGGCTGACTTTTACTCCTTCGAGCATTTGTCTGATCTGGAAGCCTTCATCATGAGCTGCGAGACCTTGCGCGGCTTGTCGCCTGTGATGGCATGGCTGTCCGCCTTGGGCGACCCAGATATCCACTTCTTATTTGGTGAGCATGCAGGGCAGGCGCGTTTGATTCAGACGCAAGACCATGAGGACGCCCATCCTGAGCAAACATGGCCCAGTACAGAGGCTACTTTCGTGCTGTTCGTCAAGTTCATTCGCTTGCTGCTGGGTGGGCGCCGACTGGACGCTCGCCTGACCTTTAGGCATCAACCGCATCCTGGACAAGCAGCTTGTCAGGCCTTTTTTCAAATGCCGATCGAGTACGGTGCCGAGGTGGATGCGCTTTGGTTTGAGGCTCGCTTGCTGGACGAGCCCTTGCGCAGTGGCTTTCCTGCATTGAACCAAAAAGCGGCGAAACAAGTGGCGCAACGTGTTGCAGCTATACCGGATGCCGCCAGCTTGGTGGGTAAAATTGAAACCCTGTTGTATGCCGACCCGGATTTGCTGCCACAAGGCTTGCCTGCGTTGGCCGCTGAGCTAGGTTTGGCGGTTCGCACCGTTCAGCGGCGCTTGCAAGAAGCCGGTGAAAGCCATTCGGCGATCTTGGGCCGGGTGAGGCTCGTGATGGCCGAGCGGTGGTTGCCCGATACGAACATATCGATAGAAGAGATCAGCAGGCGCTTGGGCTTTGCAGACAGAAGCAGCTTCACGCAAGCGTTTACACGCTGGCGCGGCCAAACGCCAAGTCAATTTAGAAACGCATCTAAGCCATGATCGCAGTGAACACCAAGAAGGGGATACACATGAAAATGACCGATCCAAGGCTGTTGGCCTTGCTGCTTGTCAGTTTGACCATGAGCCATCCATCCGCCATCGCAGGCGTGCACAAGTGCCGTGTGGGCAATACCGTGACCTACACCGATGACCCGTGCCCAACACCGCAAGCTGAGCGGGCCATGACGGGGGGCTCAGTCACCATCGTCAAAGGCCAGCGCCCGAGCGTGTTGCAAAGCGCCAAGTCAGCCAGTGCACCCAACGTGCGCGACCTCTTGGGGCCGCGAGATGAGCCCTCCATCAGGGACAAACAAATTGAACGTGCGGTCGGCTACTGAGCGTAACTATCGCAAAATACGGGCATGGCTAAAAAACTCAAACTATCAGCAGACGCGATCAAACCACTGGTGACTGACGGTGGTGGGTGTATCGCCACCGACCGCATCACGGTTGAAGGCTACCCCGTGCGCTTCATGTACCGCGAGGCGCCAGTCAACAGCACCGACAGCGGTTGGCGTTTTCTGTCCGGCTTTGAAAGCGATGCCTACATGGAGGAGCCGGGCAACCAGTCCTTCTACGAGGTCAACACCATCGCCAACTACGACCAGTCGATCATCGCGTTTTTGGATGCGCCAGTAGGCTCTGCCTTTGAGAAAGCAGAGCCCACATCCAGCTTTGAAGAGGTCAAAGATTGGGAGCCAGACGAAGACTGAACAGTTGTGCAGTCGAGCAAACCCTTGTGTGATGCAGGGTTCAAATTGCGTCTGCTTGGGTTAGGCTTGTGGTCGGCGTCAATTGACGTCGTTTGATGACGCCACAGGAGCAGTACATGGCATCACCAACCTCAGCCTATCAGGCCGCAGGTTCGTCCCGACACAGGCAACTCAGCGAGTTGGCCTGTTTATTGGTTGCAGGGCATTTTGCCGTAGCTGGTTATTACGGTTTATTCATCGGTCAATGGGCCATCGCCGCTGTATTGGCTCTGTCTGCCTTGCCCGTTTTGGGCCTCGTGCCCTTAGTGCGCTCGACACACCCTCCATCTCGCATCAGAGGCATCACTTATGTGGTGCTGTTGATCAATCTGCTTGGTTTTGATCTGGCTCTGATGTGGATGGGGCTCAGCGCCAGTGTCGCTGTGTGGGCCTTGATTTGGTGGCCCATATGTGGCGCTCAGTCTATGGGTTTCAAAGATGGTTTGATGCTGATGGGTTTGTGCTTGGCATCGGCGCTGTTGATTGGGCTGAATCAGTCGCAAGCTTGGGTGTCGCCGCATATGCTGCATGAACAAAACCCGGTGTGGCTGATGCAATTGATATGCCTTGTTGTTGGCGTCAGTTTTGGGCTCATCGTGCGGCGTGCACAGGGCCGGATCAGAATCAGAATCGAGGCAGTGAAGCAGTCCAGCTTGGATCGCAGTCAATTGTTTGCACAGATCAGCCATGAGGTGCGCAACCCGCTCAACGGCATGATGGGCTTTGCGCAGTTGTTGAACACCACGCCATTGACACCGCAGCAAAAGGGCTACGTTCAACAGATACACCGGTGTGGCGATATGCTGACGCAGTTGATCAATGATGTGCTGGATTTTTCGCGGCTAGAGACGCACTCATCCCATCTGGTGTGTGAGCCGTTTGACTTGATCTTGGTCGCCAATGAGGCGGCAGACATGGTGTCCTCTATCGCCGATCAAAAGGGTGTCGCCTTGATCCGCGACTTCCCTTGTGGTGACTTGGCGGCTGTGGGCGATGCCTTGCGGGTCAAGCAAGTTTTATTGAATCTGCTGGCCAATGCGGTCAAGTTCACCGCCACTGGTGAGGTGACGGTGCGCTGCCGCGCTTTGCAACTAGGCGATGGCCAAGCTGGTTTGCACGTCGAGGTGCAAGACTCTGGCATCGGCATTCCTGAAGATGTCATGGGGCATTTGTTCCAGCCTTTCAGCAAGGCCAGCGACAAGACCATGCGCCAATACGGAGGATCAGGCTTGGGCTTGGCCATCTGCAAGCGATTGGTCGACATGATGAAGGGCCAGATTGGCGTGTCCAGTCAGCTAGGCCAGGGCAGCTTGTTCTGGTTTGAGATGCCAGCCCAGACCTCCATCAAAGCGTGACCAACATCTCATGCACGTCGTGCGTCATCACCGCCAAAAAGGCCAATAAGCCGATATAGGCTGTGGCATAGCTCAGGCGGGTTTCGGCAGAGGCTTGGTAGTACGTTGCATGGGCCGGGTCATCGGCCCTGAATCGCCAGGCCTTCATGACTTGGGGTGCGGCCAGCAAGGCGATGATGATCAGCATGGGGCTGGGGCTCATCCAAAAAATGGCCAGCAGCACCGGCACGCCCAGCAGCCACAGCTTGGGCGACAGCACCGCCGTGATGCGTCCACCATCAAGCGGGGACAGCGGGATCAGGTTGAACAGATTCAAAAAGAAGCCTGCGTATGACACGGCCAGCAGCCAGTGCCCCTGCGGACCCATGTCACGTGCCACGAAGTAGCAAGCCAGTGCACCCAAAGAGCCCACCAGCGGGCCGGCTAGGCCGACATAGGCTTCCGTCTCTGCGTCATGGGGCAGGTCTTTGAGCTCAATCCATGCGCCGACGAAGGGGATGAATGTTGGTGCGCCTACGTTCAGGCCACGTTGCCTCGCAGCCAAGAAATGCCCCATCTCGTGCACGAACAGCAGCGCCACAAAGCCCACAGCGTAGCGCCAGCCAAAGATGAAGGCATACACCACAACCGAGATCAGCATGGTGCCGCCGGTGGTCAGCAGCTTGCTGAACTTGAATACGCTGAAAATCAGCAAGAGCAGCTTGAACATCCCTCAACCTTGGTTTTTGTTTTTCTTGAAGAATTTGGTGAAAACGGCCATGAAGCCTGCGCCAGCCAAGAGGAACAATTTAGCGAACTTGGCAAAGAAGCCCGCGGCCAGTGCAAACATGCCCAGTTTTTTCGCTGCCAGCCCACCGACCAGTGCTGCTAAACCGTATTCAGCGGTTTTGTCGGTGGACGAGTTGAAGTCAGCGTACCGCTTGCCGTCTTCAAATTGCAAGGCGCTGAGCAAGGCTTGCGCATGCTGTTTGTCTTGCCCTATGGCGTTCAAGCCGGTGATCAGGTTGAGGGTGATATAGCCCTCGCGGCCCAAGGCATAGGTGTTGTAGTTGATGCTCATCGGCGCATCAGCAGCGGCACTTTTTTGTTTGGCTGACATGGACCAAATCAAGCTGTGTGACCCTGCAGCGTAAGTGGGCTTTTCAACCCACCCAACGATTTCTAGTTCAGGAAAGCCTTGTTCTTTGCGCTCACTGTTGGCCGCCTCTGTGCCTTCTTTGAGGCTCTTGAACAGGTCGTCGACGTTCCATTCCTTGGCGTCATCGTCTTTGATGTAGCCGGATTTTTCATAGCTCGCCACCAGCATCCAGCCCTCTTCATCGCGTTGCGGGAAGACCAAGCCCAGTTCCCGATCGTCGGGGTGGTTGCCCATGGCCTTCATCAACTCACTTGCAGCCGGTTCAGGTACCCAGATATAGCCCGCGGGCAGCTTGAGCGTGGCCTGGTCACGCAGCTTGATGTCCGACGGACCTGTGACTTGGCTGGCTTGCACAGCCTTCATGGCGCTGACCATGGCTGCGTCGTGTGGCGAGTCAGCTGCGATGGCGTGCTGCACCAAACTGGTCAAGGCGATCACGCCTAGCCAGAGGCTGGCCTTTTTAATCCAATTGAGCATGATCAGCCTAAGAACAGTTGGGTGTCGCCTTCGGTGTGAAGCACCCGGTGGCCGTCTATTTTCAAGGTGCCCTCGACCAGCCAGCGCACGGCGCGAGGGTAGATGAGATGCTCTTGTTGGAGGACACGAGCTGACAGCACCGCTTCGGTGTCGTCTGGCAGAACGGGCACGGCGGCTTGGGCCACGATGGGACCATGGTCCAGTGCCGGGGTCACAAAGTGCACGGTTGCGCCCGCCAGCTTGCAGCCAGCGTCGATGGCACGTTGATGGGTGTGCAGACCAGGGAAGGCTGGGAGCAAAGAGGGGTGCACATTGAGCATGCGCCCGTCAAATTGCTGGACGAAGGCTTCAGTGAGGATGCGCATGAAGCCCGCCAGCACGATCACATCCGGCGCAAAACCCTCAATGATGCGTGCCAGCTCGGCGTCAAAGGCTTCGCGGGTATCGAACTGTTTGTGATCGACCACCGCGGTGGCGATGCCTTTGCTGGCCGCGAACTGCAGGCCAGAGGCTGTGGCCTTGTTGCTGACCACGGCTGCGATGCGGGCTGGCCATTGTTCGCGCCCGCAGGCGTCCACGATGGCCTCCATATTGGAGCCACGCCCCGATATCAAGATGACGATGTTTTTCATGCGGCCTAGAGTGTAGTGCCGCGCATGGCCCTTGTGCAGATTAGGCTGATGTATCGGCGATGTGGTTGGCCGCGACGTACCCAAATGTCATCGCTGGCCCGATGGTTGATCCGGCACCAGGGTAGCTGCGACCCATGACGGACGCGCTGGCATTGCCCGCAGCATACAAGCCGGGGATCACCTGCCCATTGGCCTTGAGTACACGAGAGTGGGCATCTGTGCGCATGCCGCCCTTCGTGCCTAGGTCACCAGGCAGGATCTTGAAGGCGTAAAAGGGACCATGCTTTAAAGCACCTAAGCTGGAGTTTGGGCGTACGGCTGGGTCGGTGTAGTAGCGGTCGTAGACGCTGTCTCCCCGGTGGAAGTCAAGGTCGCGGCCTGTAGCGGCAAATCCATTGAAGCGGTTCACCGTATTGCGCAGTGCGTTAGGGCGCATGCCAAGCTTGGTGGCCAAGCCTTCAAGGGTGACGGATTTGAATGCCACGCCAGCGTCATACCAAGCTTGGGGCAAAGGCAAGAAGGGCGGTGTTGTCTTGAAAAGATAGCGGTTTCGGTAGTTCTGGTCCATGATCATCCACGTCGTGATGGGCTTGCCCTTGTTGACTTGATCGTACATGGTGTGCACAAAGTCGGTATACGGTACGGCCTCATTGAGGAATCGCGCGCCCTCACCATTGACCATGATGCTGCCCGGCAAAGTGCGTTCAGCCAGTACAAAGTACGGGCCTTCTGGCAAGGGAATCACGGGCCCCCACCAAGCGTCGTCCATCAAGTCCAGCGCTGCACCGGCACGTTGGCCAGCACGGATGCCATCGCCTGTGTTTTCTTTGGCGCCGACCGTCCAGTCGACGCCAATGGGTTGCTGTTGATAGGCTTGGCGCATGCTCAGGTTGTGCTCGAAGCCGCCTGTGGCAACGACGACCGCTTTTTTCGCTTTGACCAAGGTTTGAACGCCATTCTTGGTGACGAGGACGCCGTTGACACGGCCTGTGGCGTCAAACTGCAAATCAACCAACGGCGTATTGAGCCAGACGGGTACGTTGGCGCCCATGAGCCCAGCACGCAGGCCAGCCGCCAGCGCTTGGCCCATGGTCAGTGGCTCTTCTCCGCGCAGCTTGGCTTCGACGTAGCGGGCCACGCAGGTGGCTGCTGTGCTCACGCCTTTGGCTGACACAGCCACGAGGTTGAGCCACTTGTACTCACCACCAAAAATCACGACCCCGGGGGGTGTGGCCAAGTAGGGTTTATTCAGGTTTGCCAGCTCGGCCCCCAGCAGCTTGCCGTTGAACTGATCTGGCTCGATGGATGCGCCGTTGGGCTGGCCGCCGGGCAGCTCAGGGTAATAGTCCGAGTAACCCGCCATCCAGCGAAAACGCAGCGGGCTGTTGCGGATGATGAAGGAAATCATCTCGGGCCCGTATTTCAGGTAAGCGGCCTTGCGGTCAGCTGGGACGATGTCCCCCACCACAGCGTCCATATAGGCCGCCGCTTTTTCAGGCGTATCAGAGACGCCTGCTTTTTGCAGGACCTCGTTGCCGCGAATCCAGATGCCCGCACCTGAACGGGCGGTTGAGCCGCCGAAGGTCGGGGCCTTCTCAATCACCACAGCACGCAAGCCCCGCTTTGCAGCAGTCAGTGCCGCCGTCATGCCCGCGGCACCCGAGCCGATCACAACCACATCGAATTCAGCTTCTGCTGCGTAGGCCGAGGTGCCTACACCGCCAAGCACGCCCGTAGCCACGGCCAAGCCGCCTTGCAGCACGCCTCGGCGACCGGGGGCCGCAGGGCCGCTGGATGACGCAGCGGAGTTGGCGGATGAGTCAGTTTGCTCGTGGGACATCGTTGAATCCATTCGTTTTTTGGTCGGCCATTTTTGCATGTTGAGGTGGTTTGTGGCTGGCAAAATACCCCCACATAACCCTCGGGTGGGGGGGTATTGTTGGGTGGCTTGTGCCGCATAGCGAAATCAAGCGACACCTACAATCGCACTTTCGACGATGCCCATGTCGTTTCACTGCTGTCCAACCCACCTATTGCTTGCCATGACCGAACGTGTTCTTACCGGTATCACCACCACGGGCACCCCGCACCTCGGCAACTATGTCGGTGCCATTCGGCCAGCGATTGCGGCCAGTCGCGAAGACGGGGTGGAGAGCTTCTTCTTTCTGGCCGATTACCACGCGCTGATCAAGTGCGCTGACCCTGAACGCATTGCGCGTTCACGTCTTGAGATCGCCGCCAGTTGGTTGGCTGCAGGCTTGGACACGGCGCGTGTGACCTTCTACCGCCAGAGTGACATCCCTGAGACCACAGAGTTGAACTGGCTGTTGACCTGTGTCACGGCCAAGGGTCAGATGAACCGCGCCCATGCCTACAAGGCGGCGGTGGACGCCAATGGCGAGGCCAGTGACGATCCCGATGCGGGCATCACCATGGGCTTGTACTGCTACCCGATTTTGATGGCTGCCGATATCTTGTTGTTCAACGCCCACCGTGTGCCGGTTGGGCGTGACCAAGTTCAGCACATTGAGATGGCGCGTGACGTGGCACAACGCTTTAACCACAGCTTTGGCCAGGGCCGCGACTTGTTCGTGTTGCCGCAAGCTGAAATCGAAGCGAGTGTGGCGACCTTGCCGGGCTTGGATGGCCGCAAGATGTCCAAAAGCTATGACAACACGGTGCCTTTGTTTGAAGGTGGCCCTAAAGCGTTGAAGGATGCGGTTGCGCGCATCGTGACCGACTCGCGTCTGCCCGGTGAGCCCAAAGACCCGGACAGCGCCCACTTGGTCACCCTCCATGATGCGTTTGCAGATGAGGCCACACGCCTGGCCTTTCATGCTGACTTGCGCAGCGGCCTAGGTTGGGGCGATGCCAAGCAACGCGTGGTGCAATTGATTGAGGCCCATGTGGGCCCGATGCGCGAGCAGTACGTGCAGCTCATGGCACATCCTGAGCAGATAGAGGACATCTTGCAAGCGGGCGCCCAAAAGGCGCGTGTGGCTGTCGCGCCATTCATGGCTGAGTTGCGCCATGCCGTGGGCTTGCGTCGCATGGTGGCGGTGCCTCAGGCCAAAGCGGCCAAGGTGCACGCCACCAAATCAGACGCTCCGGTGTTCAAGCAATACCGCGAGTCAGACGGCCAGTTCTACTTCAAGCTCAACGCTGTGGACGGCACCTTGCTGCTGCAAAGCCAAGCATTTGCAGATGGACGCGAGGCGGGTGCTTGGGTCAAGCGCTTCAAGCAAGAGGGCGCCAGCGCATTGCTTGATGCACCGGTTGCCTTGGCGGAAGGGGTTGACCGTGCGGTGCTGGAGGCCGCGCTGGCTGATTTGCTGGCTGCGCAAGCTTGACGCGCCCATGGCCACCATCCACCTCATTGACATTGAATCTGCCTTGAACTGGTGGCGCGAACAGCGGCCCTCGCCAGACGGCATCAGCCTGTGCGAAGAGGTCGATGCGCTGGCCGAGGTGTATGCCCTGATGGTTTACTACCGTGAACCCGAGTGCGATGAGGTCAGTATGCCGCCCGTAGCACGGGCCGCCTGGCTTGTTTGGTATGACACGACACCAGATACGCCGTGCATTGCTATTTGCTCGACCAGCCAAGGTGACGACCTTTGCAAAGGTTGTGGCCGCACCTTTGAGGAGGTGCAACGCTGGCCCGAGATGAGCCCCGCTGAGAAGCGCACCACTTGGTTGCGCATCACCATTGAATCGAGCGCTTGGCGCTTTAACCGTTATGCGGAGCGGGCCCGCTGACATCGCCGCTTGCATCAGCCATGACACGCGCCGGCTTTTTGCTGCCAAACGCGGCTTTCCATAGAAATGGCCAGATGAATTTTGCAAATGTTTTGAAGTCAGCCAGCGCAATGCATGGCAACTCGGTGCCACGTTGCCAAGTCGGGTTGCGTTGCTCAAAGAAGGCGATATCTGGCTCAGACCGCATTTCCGGAGTGATAGCCGCGACATGATCCTTGAGACAATTGGCGCCATCCCCGAAGTCCAACAGCATGGACTCGCGGTCCAGCTTGCCAGGGAACATGGCTTCGCAGTATTCGGTAACCAGACTCTTGAGTTGCGTGTTCTCGACAGCCTCGCGTTTGGGGTAGTACTCAGGAAAGTTTTTGGACAGCAACAGGTAAGTCTTGTAGCCCTTGGAGATCAACAGCCAATACTGTGGTGTCAGCGGGTTTTTTGCCGCTTCCCAGAACATCTTGAACGCCACGGCGGTTTGCAGTGAGCGCGTACCCCAGTAGGCTTTGTCGATGATGGTGTCGCCGCTGAACAGGCCCTTGACCTTTTTGCCTCCCAGCTTAAAGGTATAGATGCCCAGCGTTGAAAAACCCACGATCTCTTGCGTTGATTTTTTGCGCACGATGAAAACGCCATCCTTTTTTTCCAGATCACGGATAAAGGATGACAGTGGGCTGAACGCGTAGTTGGCTTCAAACAGCGCATGCATCCTTGTCACGTCACGCACACCCACGGTGTTGACCTTCTGGTAGGTGGTGGTGAGCATGGCGTAGTGTTCTCGGGGTGGACTGCTGAGGGTTCATTATTCAACCTGACCCCGTCTTGATCCGAGAGGGGCAACCCTTGTGGATGTGCTTTTTAAGCAATATTTTCCGTTTGAAATGTGCATTTTTTACCTAGATTAGACATAAATCAATCGTTTGAAACTTGGTGAATTTTGGTTCTTGATGGGGGGCGATTTTTTCGGGTGGACAATGCGCAGTTAGGAATCGCTAGAATCGAGCGATGACCGATCCGATTGACGACAACACCCCCTCAAAACCCAGTAACTTCCTGCGCGGCATCATTGACCGCGATCTGGAGCAGGGTACTTATGCCAGCCGCCGCTGGGCGGGCACCCCCGGCGATGCCACTCACCACGAGCAGGGACAAACTGATCCTGCCAAGATCCGCACGCGCTTCCCGCCTGAGCCCAACGGTTATTTGCACATTGGCCATGCCAAAAGCATTTGCCTGAACTTTGGTTTGGCGCGCGACTACGGTGGTGTGTGCCACCTTCGTTTTGACGACACCAACCCTGAAAAGGAAGAGCAGGAGTACGTCGACAGCATCGTGGACTCCGTCAAATGGTTGGGCTTTGGCTGGACATCGAACTTCAACGGCCAAGCCCAAACCCACCTGTACTACGCCAGCAACTATTTTGACTTCATGTACCGCGCAGCCGAGTACCTGATCGAAGCAGGCTTGGCCTACGTGGACGAGCAGACCCCTGAGGAGATGCGCGCCAACCGGGGAGATTTTTCAACACCCGGCAAGGACAGCCCGTTCCGCAGCCGCTCGCCTGAGGGCAGCTTGACGCGTTTTCGTGAAATGCGGGATGGCCTGCATCCGGACGGCAGCATGGTGCTGCGCGCCAAAATCGACATGGCAGCGCCCAACATCAACATGCGCGATCCGGCCATCTACCGCATTCGCCGAGCCACACACCACAACACAGGTGACAAGTGGTGCATCTACCCGATGTACACCTTTGCGCATCCAATCGAAGACGCGTTGGAGCAGATCACACACAGCATCTGCACGCTGGAGTTCGAGGACCAGCGCCCGTTTTACGACTGGTTGATGGCGCGTTTGGCCGAGGGCGGCTTGCTCACGCAGCCTGCACCCAAGCAATATGAGTTCGCCCGCTTGAACCTGAGTTACGTGATCACCAGCAAGCGCAAGCTCAAGCAGTTGGTTGATGAAGGCTTGGTTGAGGGTTGGGATGACCCCCGTATGCCAACCATCGTCGGTTTGCGTCGTCGTGGCTATACCCCCGAAGCCTTGCAACTGTTCGCCGAGCGCATTGGCGTGAGCAAGTCCGACAGCTGGATCGACTACAGCACGCTGGACATTGCCTTGCGTGATGACCTGGAGAACAAAGCGCACCGCGGCATGGCCGTGCTCGACCCCATCAAGCTGGTGCTGGGTAATTGGGACGAGGTCATGGGAGCAGGGCATTTGGAAGCTTGCTCGCAGCCTGCCTTGCCTCATTCGTCGCATGACGATGCATCAGATCAAGCTGAGCCTGCGCTGCGCCATTTCACGATTGGCCGCGAGGTGTGGATCGAGCGCGAAGACTTCGAGGAAGTGCCGCCCAAAGGCTACAAGCGCCTCTTTCCGGGTAACAAGGTGCGGCTCAAGGGCGGCTACGTGATCGAGTGCACAGGCTGCATCAAGGATGCCGATGGCCGTGTGACCGAGGTCTCGGCCAACGTCGTTCCCGATACCAAGAGCGGCACACCGGGCGCTGACAGCGTCAAGGTCAAGGCGGCGATCACTTGGGTGGGCGTGGCTGACGGGGTCGCTGCCGAAGTGCGTTTGTATGACCGGCTGTTCACCGAGGCGCAGCCTGATGCGGGCGGCAAAGACTTCTTGGCCAGTTTGAACCCAACAAGCAAGCAGGTCGTGACGGGTTACGTTGAGCCCTCACTGGCTGCTGCTCTGCCCGATCAGAAGTTCCAGTTCGAGCGCTTGGGCTACTTCGTGGCAGACCGCCAAGATCACGCAACTGGCAAGCCCGTGTTCAACAAGATCACGGGCTTGAAGGACAGTAACTGGGCCAAGTGACCTTGGCCCGTGTGCCTGTTATGCCTGCGTTGTTTTAACCGCAGGTTGACGTGGACGGCGGCTTCGGGCCGCCGCTTTTTTGGCAGCAACGGGTGTTGCTTCGGGTATCGGCGCAGGAGCGGGCGTGGGTGTCGGCTCTGGCGTTGGTGATGCGTCTGGCAAGCCAGCGGCCACGGCCTTCTTCGCTGCTGGCTTGCGCCCCCCGCGCTCACCTCTGCGACGTGCTGCAGGCTTGTCTGCTGGCGCATCCTGCACGCTTGGTTCGCTCAGCGTGTCAAGGGTGGGTGTCGCCATCTCTGGTGTCGGTGCAGTATCTTGTTTGGTCGCCGATGGCGCACCATTGCCTCTGAACACATAAGCCCCGGATTTTTCATCCCGACCAAACTCCAGCAGACCGCGTGCTTGGGCTTCTTCCAGCAAGTTGCCGAAGGTTCTGAAGCCGAAGTAGTTTTCGTTGAAGCCCGGGTTGCGGCGTTTGATGGCTTCTTTCAGCACGGATGCCCAAATCTTGCCTGTGTCACCGCGCTCAGACACCATGGCATCGAAGGTCCCGACGGCGATGTCAATGGCCTTGCCGCGTCGCACCGACATTTCTTCTTTGCGGCGGCGGTCTTCTTCGGGCGTGCGCCTTGCGGCAGATTGCGTCTCACGGGGCTCGCGTTTGGCGGCTGCACGTTGGCTTTCACGCACCAAGTCATCGACGAAGATGAACTCGTCACAGTTGGCAATCAGCAGGTCTGATGTGGACTGCTTGACGCCGACTCCGATCACGTATTTGGCGTTCTCACGCAGTTTGGATACCAGCGGTGAAAAGTCGGAGTCACCTGAGATGATGACGAAGGTATTGACGTGCGACTTGGTATAGCAAAGATCCAATGCATCGACGACCAAGCGGATGTCGGCTGAATTTTTGCCAGATTGGCGCACATGGGGGATCTCGATCAACTCGAAATTGGCCTCGTGCATCGTGGCCTTGAAGCCCTTGTAGCGATCCCAGTCGCAATAAGCTTTTTTTACGACGATGCTGCCTTTGAGCAGCAGGCGCTCTAAAACGGGCTTGATGTCGAAGCGGTCAAATTTAGCGTCTCGTACGCCGAGGGCGACGTTCTCGAAGTCGCAAAACAGCGCCATGCTGATGTTGTCTTGGGGTGTGGCCATGCTTGTTCTCTGATGTGTCACCAAGGCGAATCATCACACGGCTTGCGCCCCCCGCACGGCCCGACTGTGCTTAAAACGCGTAGCTGCTGTTCTTCGGGTCGAAGTCGGCATCGGTGAACGAGGCTGGCGCAATTTTGTCAAACGAGACGCGCTCAATGATGTCCCCATGCTCATCCCACGACTCGGTCATGCGCACCCATGGTTGCTTTAAATCCACGTATATCTTGGATTTGTAGGCGTAACCACCTTTCATGCCCGCAGGCGTAATCCATGTCATCGCCACCGTGCGGTCGCCATTGACCTTGATGACCTCGATTTGATTGGGTGCGGTCGGTATGCCCTCTTTGACGCGGGCACGGTTGCCTGAGGCAACACGATCGACGATAGATTGCATGCCCAAGTCTCTCACGGTGTGGTTGGAGTTGCCCTTGGCCAAGCTGCCATCCAGAGCCGCCCAAACTGAGGTGATATTGAACAAGCCGCCGATGTGTCCGTACATGGCATCTTTGCGCTTGGTCTCGTCATAGATGATTTCCTGGCCAGATTTCGGGCTGTCTTTGAGCCACTTCATGTAGACCTGACGGGGCTTGTGGCGGTACTTGATGTAGTTGACGTAGGGCTTGTTGGCCCAGTTGCCGCCCATACGCTCCTGGCGCTGGGTCCAGATTTCATACTCATTGAGTGGCTTCACACCCAGCTCTAAATACGCCGAGATGAGTTGCGGGTCGAGTTGGTTGAATGTTTTGAGCAACTGCTCATCACTCATGCCTAGCAGTGCGCCTGACTTGATCTTGTTGATAAACGCGTGTGCTTCATCGGTCAAGGCGCCAGCTTGGATTGGCGTTGCGACACTGTCTGTGGCGGTTGCAGCACAAGCGCTGAGCGGACCCCATGCAAGCCACGTCAGGGCTAAGGTTGCAAGAAGACGATGGATGGATTTCATTGTGCGCATAAAGAGCCAACTTGGTGAACGATAGGGCAGCAAACGCTGCGGCGTCGATCCTGATATTATAGGAAAGAAAAATTTCCCAAATTAGAGTATGACAAGTCAAACCCCTGAACCAATGGTCTCTGAGCGATCCACCGGCAAGCGGGGCTATGGCGGGCGCAGTGCGCAAGTGTTGTTGCTGGAGCGCAGGCAGCGCTTGTTGGAAGCAGGCTTGAGTCTGTTTTGCTCTCAGGGTTATCAAAAAACGCGTATTGATCATTTGTGCACAGAGGCCAAGGTCACGCCGCGCCACTTTTATGAACAGTTCGCCACCAAAGAAGATCTGCTGAGGGCCATTTACGAGCAAGTGATTGGGTATGCACGTGCCCAAGTGCAGTCTGCACTGACCACGCCCGGCATGGCGCCCCAAGCACTGATTAACGAGGGCATCCGTGCGTTTGTGCGCGCCTACACCGATGACCCACGGTACGCGCGGCTGGCCTGCATTGAAGTGGTCGGCGTGAGCGAGGCCTTGGCGCAACGCCGCAGCGCCGTGATTCATGAATTCGCCAGCGTGGTGGAGGCTTACGCAGATGGCATGGCGCGGGCGGGCCTCTTGCCGGTTCGCAATTACAGGCTGGCCTGTGTCGGCATGGTTGGCGCCGTGAACGAACTCATGAGCGACTGGCTATCGGTTGACTCGCCACCCACCGTGGCGGTGTTAACCGACGAGCTGCTGCTGATGTTCCAAGCCATGATCCGAGGTGCGCAGCTGCTTCATGGTTCAAATTAGCCCTGCATCAACCAGGTAATGGCTGGGGCGTTGGCGGTCGTACAGCAAGGTGAGTCGTTGGCGCGCTCGCGTCATCCCGACGTACAGCAAGTTGCGGTTGTCGGCTGTGTTGCCACCGATGGCAAACTCACCCTTGTTCAGCCCCGGGATCAAGACATGCTCGAACTCCAGGCCTTTGGCCGCTTCGATGCTGGAGATCACGATGCAGTCTTTGCCATGCATGGCTTTTTGGCGAACCTCGCGCTCGTTCATCGCGCGGAAAAACGAGGTCACGTTGTCATAGGTGGACGCTGACTGGATCAGGCCGCGCACATTGGCGCCGACTTGCTCGATGTCGTTGGCGCACACCATCACGCGTGCGGCCAGTTTCTGCGGGTTCAAGGCTTGGACAAAGCGGTGCAGCAAGATGTCGGTGGCATCTTCGCGTGCGACCTCGATAGCCGCCAATGCGAGATCACGGGCATCGGGCCGCGCGTTGCGCAAGACCTGATTCTCGATAAAGAAGGGCGCCAGCTCTGGTGTGTGTGCCACGCTCTTGATGGCGTCTTGCTCCGCGCGCTGCCTGTGGTGGGCATCGTCGTGCTCACTCTCGACAAACGAGCCGCAAAACAGCAGCATCGCCTGCAGCACACGGATGCGCGTGTCGACTTGTTCAATGGCCGCAAAGGCATCACGTGCGTAGGCGATGAGCCCACGGACAAACAGCACTTCTGGCCGCATCAAATAGGTGTCAAAGCCTGACGTGCGATACGCGATGCCCTTGTCCAGCAGGTGGTTCTCAATGTCAACCGATTGATGGGCTTGCCTGAGCAGGATGGCGGTCTCTGATGCGGGCGATGCGTTGGGCAGGGCCGCAAGGCTGGTGATCAATTGCGTGATGTGCCAGTTGGCCTCTTTGGCACTGTCGCAGGCTAACACCTGAACCTCGGTGGCTTGGCTGCTGTGCGACACATAGGATTTTCTCGATAAGCGGCCCACAGGGGCGGCCAGTTCGGCGCCAAAGCGGTAGCTCGCCGTCAAGGGGTAGCGGTGGGCGATGCCGACCTCGCTGTCAAAGGCAGAGCCCATGAAGTCGGCATCGGCACCCGCCACGGCATGGATGACCTGATCACGGTCGCCTACACCGACAAATGCTGATGTGGGGTTTTGTTGAAGCAGTTGCTTGAGAACCGTGAACATGGCCCGGTTGGTGTCATGCATCTCATCCACGAGGATCAGGTGCAGGCCCAAGGCCAAGGGCTTGGGCATGTCTGCAAACGCGTCTTCGCTCAGCAGCAGTTTGGCCAAGTCGTAGGTGGCGTCATTGGGGGCCCTGAAGGCATGGTGATCCGGGTGGCCACCCCGGCGCAGGTGCTCATAGGCCCAGTACACGCGCAAGGTCAGGTAATCGTGTCCCAGTTCATTGGCCAGCATGGGCGTTGGCGTGCGGTCGGCAGCGTCAATGGCCAGTTGCATCGTGCCTTTGAGCTTGGCGAACGAGCTGAGCAGGCCTTCAACCGCGCCTTCACCTGTGCCCTCCATGGCGAACTCGTCCCGGAATCGTTCATCGGGGTTGCCCATGACGCGCTCTATGGCCTGTAGCACGGAGGGTTTGAGTAGTTCGGGTTTGTCAAAGGCGGGTACGGCTGAGCCTTCAATGTCCAACAATCTATCAGCGCAAAACGCATCGAAGGTTTGGATTTTGATGCTGCGTCGTACTTGTGCTGACAGGCCCAGCCTATCCAAGGTCTGACGAAGCGCCTTGACGGCTTCGTTGGTGTAAGTCAGGGCCAAGATGCGCTGTGGCTCTGCACCGCGCACCAATGCTTGCCCCAGCCTCAAGCCCAGTGTGGTGGTTTTGGCTGCGCCGGCATTGGCTTCGACCACCACATACTTGCGTCGTGCCTGCTGAATGGCCAGTTGCTCGTCTGTGGGGGTGATGTGCTTAGGTTCAAAGCAGGCTGTCGTCATGTTTCAAGCCTCAGCGCTGTCGTCCTCATCGTGGGCCGGGGTTTTGCGCTTTTTCTTGTTGCGCAGAAGCTTTTGCCGTTGACGCTCTTCTTCAACAGCTTGCGCACCAGCGGCCCATTGCTCAAATGCCTCTGGCGTCTCAAGGGTGATGCGGCCCATGACCGCGTTGCGGAAGTCCGTCAGGATGATGTCGGATGCTTTTTGCAGGTTGACTCGCCCACCGCCCATCACTGCGCCCCGTTTGCGGCCAATTTCTTCAAGAAGCACCTCTTCATGCCGATCGGGGATGGTGGCGACATTGTCGAGCTTGTACCGTGCAGCCAACAGTTCGGGGTAGGGGCCTTTGAGGCTTTGGATCAACTCCAATGCCACTTCTTCTTCGTCGTAGGCGTTGCGCCCAACGGCACCGCTGGCAGCGAGGTTGTAGCCGCCTTTTTCGATGGTGATCTTGGGCCACAGCATGCCGGGCGTGTCAAACAGGTAGAAGTCGCTGGCCAAGTTGATGCGTTGCTCGATCTTGGTGATGCCTGCCTCGTCGCCGGTTTTGGCCGCTTTTTTGCCCACCAGCGTATTCATCAAGGTCGACTTGCCGACGTTGGGGATGCCGCAGATCAGTACGCGCAAGGGCTTGGCCATGCCGCCTCGGTTGGGCACCAGCTCGCGACACGCTTTGATCAGTCTTTGGGATGGTGCGGTCTCGCTGGCATCCAAGGCGATGGCTTTGGTGTTGGGCTGGGCGTTGTACCAAGCCAGCCACGCTTCTGTGCGAATCGGGTCGGCCACATCCTGCTTGTTCAATACTTTGAGCTTGGGACGTGAGCCTGTCAGGTCGGCGAGCATGGGGTTGGCGCTGGAGCCGGGCAGCCGGGCGTCGAGCAGCTCGATCACCACATCGATCTCTTTGATGCGTTCAATGATGGCTTTTTTGGTCACATTCATGTGACCGGGGAACCATTGGATGGCCATCGGCTTATTCTCTTTCTGGAAGGGGTCCGCGTGCACTGATTGTGCCGCAGCGTGAATTGTGCGTTGTTCTGGCGTTGTTTAGGCGTACAGCAGGCTGCCCGGATGACACAATAGGGTGCCGATACATAGGGGGTCTGCGTTGAAGAAGTTGCTCTTGTTGTCTTTGATGTGCCTTGCGCCCCTGTGCAGTCAGGCCGACGATCGCCCTCGCTGGGAATTGGGTTTGGGTGCGGCTGGGCTGACTTTGCCCGATTACCGTGGCTCCGACGAGCGTCGTCAGTATGTGCTCCCCGTCCCCTACGTGACCTACCGTGGCGATGTGCTCAAAGCCGACCGAGATGGTGCGCGCGCGCAGCTCCTTGGAGTCGATGACTTTCACATGGACTTGGGTTTTGGTGCCTCGGCACCCGTGTCCAGCAAGAAAAACCGCGCACGTGCTGGCATGCCGGATTTGGCGGGCGCCATTGAAGTGGGGCCTGCTGTGGATGCGCTCATCTACCGCAACAAAGACGAAGGCATCAAACTGCGCTTTCGTGTCCCCGTGACTTACGGCATCACCCTGAAAAAAGGCTTAGGCGGTAATGGCTGGCAGGCCAGCCCCAAGTTCACGCTGGATGTCCGCGACGTGATGGGTATGGGTGGCTGGAATGCCGCCTTGCAAACCGGTTTGATGTGGTCAGCTCGCCAGCGCCATGCTTACTACTACGATGTGGCCTCGCAGTACGCCACGACCGAGCGTCCGAGCTATCAGGCTCAATCAGGTTACGCCGGGGCGCAGTTCACTGCGGGCCTAAGCAAACGCTTTGATCACACGTGGGTGGGGTTTTTCTCTCGCTATGAGAACCTCACAGGCGCGGCTTTTTCAGATTCACCTTTGGTCAAGACCCGTCACTATTTGGTCGCCGGTGTCGCTGTGTCGTGGGTGCTGGGGCAGTCCTCCGAGATGGTCAATGTTGACTGATTGAGTGAGCTGGTAGGCGCTCTGGAGCTTGCTCCACCCAAGTGGCCAGCAGTGCTTGAACTTCCCGGTGATCTGTCAGCGCGCGCGCCTGCATAAATGCCTCTTGAGCTTGTGGATAGGTTTTGCGCAAGTGGTTGAGCCATTGTTTCAAACGACCCGCTCGGTATTTGGGGATAACCGGGCCACAAATCAATGTCCAAAACACCTGCAGCATCGGTAGCACGTCGCTCCAAGCGAGGGTGTTGGGATCGTCGGCCAAGATCGCCAGTGCCAAACCGGGATCGGCCACGATGCCTCGTCCCAGCATCAGATCTTGGCAGCCCGATATGTCGCGACAACGGCGTGCGTCATCAACTGTCCAAATCTCGCCGTTGGCCACCACAGGAATGCTGACCACAGAGCGGACGTCAGCAATGCGCTCCCAATAGGCAGGTGGGCGATAGCCGTGTGCCTTGGTGCGAGCATGCACGACCAGTTGATCTGCGCCGCCATCTGCAATGGCACGTGCGCAGTCCTCTGCTTGGCTGTCGTCGTTGAAGCCCAAACGCATCTTGGCGGAGACAGGCACATGGGCTGGCACAGCGCGGCGCACGGCTGACACGATGCGGTACACCAGCTCAGGCTCTTGCAAGAGTGCTGCGCCGCCACCATGGCGATTGACCACCTTGGCTGGGCATCCAAAATTCAGATCGATGCCTGCAGGACCCAAGGATGCCAAACTGGCTGCGTTGTCGGCCAAGCAATGTGGGTCTGAACCTAACAATTGGGCGCGCACAGGCACACCAGCCGTTGTCCTGCTGCCATGGAGCAGCTCAGGCACAACGCGCTTGAAGGCCCGTTCAGGCAAGACGGTGTCGGTGACGCGGATGAACTCGGATACGCAGCAGTCGATGCCGCCAATGCGGGTGAGGACGTCGCGCAAGGCAAAGTCCAGCAGGCCCTCCATGGGTGCCAAGAAAAGGGTCATGAAACAGCAAGGTTGAGCAAAGGCACGAAGCGTGCAGTGTAAGGACAGTTGCACCTTGTCGGGGTACATGTTGTTAGCAAGGTCAGATCAGGCAGTAGTTCACGATCACGGCAAGCCATGTAAGCCTGTTTCAAGCTCAAGATAGAGCCTGAAAAGTCGATAAAACTCTACACCTGCCTCTCGATGCCGCCATGACCATTGCCGCCACGCTCACTCGTACTGAAGACATTCTCCATGCGCTGGACAAGGCCCGAAAGAATGGGCCTTTGCAGCATATTGTGATTCCGCCATGCCCGCAGTTGCTGCGTCGCTTGCAGGATGCCATGGCGCTGGCTGAACCTGATCTCAATGAAGTGTCGCGCATCGCCACCAGTGATGTGGCGATGTCGGCGTGCTTGTTGAAGGCAGCCAATGGCCCGTTGTTTGCGGCTGGCCAGCCAGCCCAGACGATTGGGCAGGCTATGAATCGCGTGGGCCTAGAGCAAACAGCTTCACTCATGACAGGGTTTATGGCTCAGAGGGTGATCAAGGTGAACTCGCCACAGCTCGCGCGGTTTTGGGAGCGCTCAACCAAACGTGCCTTGGCCATGTCTTTTCTGGCTACCAAATACCCAGGCGTTTCTGTCGATTTGGCCCACACTTACGGCTTGTTTTGCCATGTCGGCATGCCCGTGATGGCTCAAAGCGTCAAAGGCTATGTGAGCACGATCGTGGAGGCACAGGCACGCATCGACCGGTCCTTTATCGCCACCGAAAACGCCAACCACAAAACCGATCATGCGGTGGTGGGGGCTTTGGTGTCACGTGTCTGGCGCTTGGCACCCACGGTCACCATGGCCGTTCGCTTGCATCACGATTTGGAATGCTTGGGCGAGCGTGGGGTGGACTCGGAGGTCAATACCTTGATCTCCATGGGTTTGCTGGCTGAGAACCTGATGCGTCGTCACGAATCACTGGACCAAGATGTGGACTGGCAAGCCCATGGCCAAACTGCACTGAACTGGCTGCAAACCGACGTGGATGCCTTGGCCTTGTGGGCAGAAGAGCTGAACGAAACGCTCGATGCAGCCTGATTGGGCGCCGCGAACCCTTACCATGACCCGATTTGCAGCTGCTTGACTTGGGCAGACTGCGTCGGCAGGGGAGTTAGGGGCGTGGCAATTTCTAGTTTATGGGTTCTGATTGATGACATCGCTCTGGTACTGGACGATGTCGCCTTGATGTCCAAAGTGGCAGCCAAGAAGACCGCAGGTGTCTTGGGTGATGATTTGGCCTTGAATGCACAACAAGTCTCAGGCATCCGGGCTGAGCGCGAGTTGCCTGTGGTCTGGGCGGTCGCCAAAGGGTCGGTGCGCAACAAAGTGATCTTGGTGCCCGCGGCGCTGGTCGTCAGTGCTTTGGCGCCTTGGGCTGTGACCCCCTTGCTGATGGCAGGCGGCGCATTTTTGTGCTTTGAAGGTGTCGAAAAGCTGGTGCATCCTTTTTTGCATGGCAGCCATGACGAAGACTTGTTGCACCAAGAAGCACTGGCTCAGGCATTGGCTGATGCCGACGTTGACATGGTGGCATTCGAAAAAGACAAAATAGACGGCGCCGTTCGCACCGACTTCATCTTGTCGGGTGAGATTGTGGTCATCACCTTGGGCACTGTGGCCAATGCGCCTTTGACGCAGCAGGTGTTTGTGCTCAGTGCTGTGTCGCTGGCGGTCACTGTGGGTGTGTACGGTTTGGTCGCGGCGATCGTCAAGACCGACGATGTGGGGCTTTACCTCAGCCAGCTTGGCGGGCAGGGTGTGTTGGCCCGTTTACGCCGCCGCTTGGGTGCGTTGTTGTTGTCAGCCGCGCCAAAAATGATGAAGACACTGTCCGTCGTGGGGACGCTGGCCATGTTTTTGGTGGGGGGCGGTATCTTGCTGCACGGCTTACCTGCCTTGGTTGGCTGGGTACATCAGGCAGAACATGTGCTCGCTGGCTTGCCCGTCTTGGGGCGAGTCCTAGAGGTGGTGGCGCCTTTGCTTATCGACGGTGTGGTCGGTTTTGTCTGTGGCGCACTGACCTTGCTCTTGCTGACCTTGGCTCAGAGGTCGTGGCGATTGCTCAAGGGCAATTGACAGTGGTGGGCAACCAGTTACTCAAAGCCATGGCCAGCGCGTGCCTGTCAAAAGGTTTGGTTAGATAGTCGTCCATGCCTTTTTGCAGGCACAGCTCGCGGTCGCCGGTCAGGGCATGAGCGGTCAGGGCCACCACGGGCGTATGCGGTCGATGGGGCTCTTGCTCCTCGATGGTGCGTATCAGGCGCACGGCCTCGTAGCCGTCCATCACAGGCATCTCGCAGTCCATCAAAATCACGTTGTACACGTTGTCCTTGAACATTTGCACGGCGATCGCACCGTTCTTGGCCTGATGGCAGGTCACACCCAAACTCTCCAGCGTCATCGAGGCAATGAAAGCATTGACCTCGTTGTCCTCAACCAGCAGCACATGGCCGGTCATGCTGGACACTTGGTCGTAAGGCGGCAGGGAGTCCTTGAATTGAGGCTCGCCAGAAGATGGTTCGACGGACGTACTGTCTTCCGTGCTGAAGGGTGTATCGAGTTGCAGCTCAAAGGTGCTGCCCACGCCGATCACGCTGCGCGCCGAGATGGTGCCCCCCATCTCTTCGACGATTTGTTTGCAGATGGCCAGGCCCAAGCCCGTGCCGCCGTAGTTTCGTGTGCTGCCTGAGTCAACTTGGAAGAAGGGCTGGAACAACCGGTCTAAAGCAGATTCGGGGATGCCCATGCCCGTGTCTGATACATCAATTGTCAGCGTGGCTGTTTCTGCATCGAGCATGTTGACTCGGGCGCTGACAATGACCTCGCCTTGCTGTGTGAATTTGACGGCATTGCTGACGAGGTTGAGCAACACCTGGCGCAGCTTGCCCTCATCGGCCATCAAGGTTCTGAGTTCAAAAGGGATGTCGCTGATGTCGCCACGGATCTGGATGCCTTTTTGTAGCGCGATGGCGCCGAAGGCTTCACAGGCGGATACAACCGTGTCACGAGGGTCGAAGGCTGCGGCAGCCAAGCGCACCTTTTGGGCATCTAGTTTGGCAAAGTCCAAAATCTCATTGAGGACGTGCAAGAGGTTTTTGGCTGAATCTCGAGCTGATTTGACAAATAAACGGTCACGCTCGGTGAGGTTCTCTACATTGAGCATACTCAGCGCACCAATGACACCATTCATGGGCGTGCGGATTTCGTGGCTCATATTGGCCAAAAAGGCGGTTTTGGCGCGGTCAGCGGTTTCAGCCTGCGCTTTCATGCGTCGCAACTCGGCAACGTGGTTTTTGCGCTTAGCTTGCAAAAACAGTTTGCGCTCACGTGACATCGAAAAACGGTACAACATGTACCCCAAGGCATTGGCAGCAATCAGGTGGATCACCATGCGCTGATAGCCTGCGGCGTTGTAGTCTGGCACCAGCGACGCAAAACTCAGCGCCACAGCCATCATGAAGCCGCCCAAGAACAAGGTGTTGAGGGCCTGCAACCGGGCAAACCCATAGGTCATCAGCGTGGCCAGCACAATGGCCGTGGTGAGTGTCCAGTACGCTGATATGGCGCTTGCTGCGACTTGGCTACGGTATGCAATGTAGCCCGTAGCCAAAGTGCTTATCCCCACAAAAATCGAAAGACTAACGGAGTAATGCTTAGCGAAGAATGATTTGAAATGTTGGACGAGTTGACCAAAAACAAGAAAAACCACTGAAACCGCTAGGCGGATGAGTTGTGTCGCGTCCCATACATCACGTCTACCCAGTAGACCATTGGTCAGCCAAAATGCGATAAAACACATGGCTGACACCATGCATGATATGTAGAGAAACCTCACCCCATAAGAGCGGAACCCGACTTGGAACTCCTGTTCCCGTTGCTGATTGGCAAAACCACGATGCCCCAAGGCACGCAAGAGTTTGGGAAAGGTGGCCATACGCATTGCTCGATCCTTAATAGTGCCCACGACGACGTCCCATCTTGATCTGGTCATCCAGAAGTTGAATCGGACACACAGTAAGCCCAACAGTTGGCCGGGTATGACGGCCGTAGGTGGGCAACGATTGACTCACGCTCAGCGAGTATCAGGGGTAAGGGTTCGGGGTAGCGAATCGAGCCATAGGGGGCGGATCGCTATGCCAGCCGCATCTTTGCGGATACGGGCAACGCTGTCAAGCGTGGCAAGGCCAGTAGAGGACGAATGCAAGGTACAGCTAAGCATAGGTGATCAGACGGTGATGTTGTGAGACGCCACACCTCCATTCAACAATGACACTGGGTGAAACCGACGACGAACGACGTCATGGTCGATTTCAATATCCGGGTGCTTTGTCAGAGCCATGAATGGATAAAGCGGCCATTTTGCGATTCGCCACAAGGTGGCAGCTTCGCGTACAGGGATATAGTAAAGCCCATGAGGGATATTCAAAGTATTAGATAAGACTAATTTTTCCCCGGCTAATGCATCTTTAAATTGCATGGATCTGTAGATTCTGTCGACCGGGGGGCGTGCTGCGGCCAGCACATAATCAATGTCACATCGCAGACTTATTTCGAACAGCGACTTGCACAGTGCCGCGGTAACCATGCGTGCTTGCTCGCTGTTTAGAACAGTCAAACGCCATCCCTCCAGTAGGCGGCATCCCTTGAATGCTGCTGGCAATGCGACTTCTTGTTCAAGAAACAGGGGGTGTGTTGCGTTGGTGATTAACCTTAACGAACCCAGCACCTGCCCATCCTCTTTCGATTCAGCGATGAGCAAAACGGCATCGTCGCGGTAATCATCGGGCTCGGGGTCTTTGAGCACAGTTTCCATGCCCGGTACGCGCAGGCCATAGGCTTGTGTTCTGACCGCTACGGCTTTGTGGATGTCCTCATCGCTGCTGGCGATGCGAATGCGAAAGGGCAGCCATTGGATATTGGCCGACGACCCGGCATCAAGACGGTCTCTTGGCAGTTTTACATCTGTCATTGTGAAGCCCAAAACTACAGACTTCCTGGCTGACGCAGCTGCCGCTATTACCGCGTTTTTGCTACACCAATCAGGTCAGCGAACACCCATCCCGACCGTCGGTAACAGGTTCACTTTGAGCGGTTTGTTTCGCAAAAAAGCAAGAAACCGTTCATTTTTCACAGCATGAAGGATACAAGCTGTATCAACCACCCTCTATTTGAGGGGGTGGGGGGAGTGTTGTGCTCGACCATCGGGTGATCCTGGGTAGGTCAACAAATTGTCACTTAAACACCCCTTGTGATCAGCCCAATGTGTCGTGCAAGGCCACCATCTCTTGGGTTAGTTTATGTTTGGCATCCAAGTGGATCATGGGTTTGGCCTGCTGATGTGATTCTTTGATGCGAACGGAGGCACTGAGATAGGGTTGCAGTACAGGCAGGCCTTCGTCGATCAGTTCCTGCACCAATTTTTGGGGCAAGGTGGCTCGCGGCTGAAACTGGTTCACGATGATGCCGGCAACCTTCAACTCTTCGTTGTGATCGCCCTGTATCTCTTGCACGTTATCAAGCAGGGTGTAGAGCGCTCGGCGTGAGAAGTCATCGCAGTCAAACGGTATCAAGCAGCCTTGGGATGCGATCAAAGCTGAGCGGGTGTAGAAGTTCAGCGCAGGCGGGGTATCGATGTAAATGCGGTCGTACTGATCCGCCAGATCGACCAGCGCCTCGCGCAATTTGTAGATTTTGGCGCGAGACTCTAGCTTGGCGTGCAACTCATCCAAGCTGGGGTGCGAGGGCATCAGGCGCAGGCCGTCCCAAGGGGTGTCAACCGTGTAGTCATCCGCGCCTTTAGGGCGTGTGCTGAACTTCAGCGTTTGGCTGAAAAACTCGGCGGCGCTGATGTCAGCGTCCTCTTGAGAGTGACCCAGCAGGTACTGCGTAGAGTTGCCTTGTGGATCCAGATCGACCACCAGTGTGCGCATGCCTTGGCTGGCGCTGATGGCGGCGAGGTTGCAGGTGATGGTGGACTTGCCGACACCACCCTTCTGGTTGAACACGACGTAGCGCATGCTTGAAACCTTCCTTCGACGCAGTTGAGTAAGGGCAACTGGATGTCGCCTCACTGCCTATTGTGCACTGCAACATATGCGCTTTGGCTTGGCTGCCTAGGGATGCATCTCATCTGCGCATGCCCCTTGTCAGGGGGCTGCCGCTCAATTTCAACCCGTTACCGGGCTTCTGGTAGCTCGATCTTGACTTCGAGTACTTCCAGATTGTCTTGCCGCTCCATAGACACTTTGATGTCGTCTGGATTGATCGACACATACTTGGAGATAACCGCTATCAGCTCGCGTTGTAGGTCTGGCAGGTAACTGGGGCTGGCGCCCCTACCTGAGCGCTCATGTGCGAGGATCAGTTGCAGCCTTTCTTTGGCCACATTGGCGGTCTGCTTTTTTTCACCGAGGAAGAAGGACAAAAATCCCATGGTCTTACTTGCCTCCGAATAGGCGCTTGAAGAAGCCGGGTTTTTCGGCATCGATGAAGCGCATGGGTTTGTCTTCGCCCAAGAAGCGGGCAATGACGTCCTTGTAAGCCTCGGACACATCGGTGTCCTTCATGTGGATCGCAGGGATGCCTTGGTTCGAGGCATTCAGTACGGTCTCAGATTCAGGGATGACGCCGATCAGCTTGACGCGCAGGATCTCATGGACATCCTCCAGCGACAGCATGTGGCCGCCTTCAACCCGGTTGGGGTTGTAGCGGGTGATCAGCAGGTGCTCCTTGATGGGCTCGCCGCCTTCTTGTGCACGTTTGGTTTTGCTATTGAGCATGCCCAAAATGCGGTCAGAGTCGCGCACAGACGACACTTCGGGGTTGGTCACCACGATGGCCTCGTCTGCAAAGTGCATGGCCATCAGCGCGCCCGTCTCGATCCCGGCAGGGGAATCGCAGATGACGTACTCGAAACCCATCTCGCCCAAATCTTTCAAGACGCGCTCAACACCGTCTTGCGTCAGTGCGTCTTTGTCACGTGTTTGCGAGGCAGCCAGCACGTAAAGGTTGTCGACCTGTTTGTCCTTGATGAGGGCCTGGTTCAGGTTGGCTTCGCCATGAATCACGTTGATCAGGTCATACACCACACGGCGCTCACACCCCATGATGAGGTCGAGGTTGCGCAGACCCACGTCAAAGTCGATGACGGCGGTTTTGTGACCACGCAGGGCCAAGCCCGATGCGAAGCTGGCGCTGGTGGTCGTCTTGCCGACGCCCCCCTTACCAGAGGTCACCACGATGATTTTGGCCATGGATGGCGGTCCTTTCAAAGTTGTCTGGGTCATAGCTTGCATCAAATATCAATAGGGTCGAAAACCAGCCGCTCACCATCTAGGCGGATCTGGGCAGGTTTGCCGCGCACATTGGGCGGCAGCGGGTTCTCTGTCGTGCGGTATGTGCCAGCGATGGAAAGCAATTCTGGTTCCATGCAAGTTGCAAAAATGCGGGCGTCTTTGTTGCCTTTGGCGCCGGCGATGGCTTTGCCTCGCAGAGGGGCATACACGTGGATGCTGCCGTCTGCGATGACCTCGGCGCCGTGGTTGACCACGGCGGTGATGATCAGGTCGCCCCCTTTGGCGTAAATTTGTTGACCCGAGCGCAATGGTTTGTCGATCAACATCGTCGTTGAGGCGACGGCTACTTGAACCGGTACTTCGACCCGTACCTCGCGGATCACCTCTTTGATGACTTCTTGCACCACGGTTTTGACAGTGGGCTCGCCGCGGGGCTGTGCGGTGTGGCTATCGGGGGCTTCGCCCAAACCGGCCTCCAGCGCAGCTGCTGTTTGTTTGACGGTGCCGCCACGCACGGCTACGGGGTTGAGCTTGAAGCTCAGCAGCAAGGCAACCAAGGCGTCGAAATTGACGGCGGCGTCCAAGCTGGCGAGATGAGTGAGGTCAATGACGACAGGATCGCGACTGAAAAAATCGGGCGTGTCAGCAAAGCGCTCAGACATGGCCTGCCCCAACGCCAAGATGTTCCCGGTTTTGAGCACAAAGGCCACCAAGGTGAGCGAGGCGCTCTTGAGGTCGAACAGGGCGGAAGCGTTCCCGGGTGATGCAAGAGACATGGACGGCAGGCGCTGAGAAAGCAAGGAGTTTAAGGCAAGCCTGAAGTTGTTCGAGGCTTCTTGCGCGGCACGGAGCTACTGGATCGCGTTTTGGTGGCAACTTTGCTGCTCTTGCTGACCGTGTGTTCCCTAGGAGGCAGGCCCGTGTGTTGCGTCAGAATTTGCCCTTTACGTGCTTGCACCTTCTGTATGTTGCGCGGGTCAGCTGGTTCAGCGGCACGGTTTACTCGGCCTGTGGTCACCGCAGATGTGTTGACGCCTGCGCCAGTCGAATTTTTGCGCCGCGCGCTCTGGTACGTGCCATCGGTTTGAGGCTGGTAGAAGGGGATCAGGTGATGCTGCCCATTGCCGATCAGGTCGGCTCGCCCCATTGATTTGAGGGCTTCGCGCAGCAGTGGCCAGTTGTTGGGGTCGTGGTAACGCAGAAATGCCTTGTGCAGGCGCCTTCGTTTGTCGCCCTTGACGATGTCCACGCGCTCGCCCTTGCCTTCGATGCGGCTGATGCCTTTGAGCGGGTTGCGCCCAGAGTGGTACATCGCCGTGGCGGTGGCCATGGGGCTGGGGTAGAAGGTCTGTACTTGGTCGGCCTTGAAGCTGTTGCGCTTGAGCCAGACAGCCAAGTTCATCATGTCTTCGTCGCTGGTGCCGGGGTGGGCGGCGATGAAGTAGGGGATCAGGTATTGCTTCTTGCCGGCCTCGGCGCTGTATTGCTCAAACAGCTGCTTGAACTTGTCATACGTGCCAATGCCCGGCTTCATCATCTTGGACAGCGGCCCGCCTTCGGTGTGCTCGGGCGCGATCTTCAAATAGCCGCCCACGTGGTGCGTGACCAGCTCTTTGATGTACTCGGGCGATTTGATGGCCAAGTCATAGCGCAAGCCTGAGCTGATCAGGATTTTTTTGACGCCACGCAGTTCGCGGGCGCGGCGGTACATCTTGATCAGCGGGCCGTGGTGCGTGTTCAGGTTTGGGCAGATGCCGGGGTAGACGCACGATGGCTTGCGGCAAGCGGCTTCGATTTCTTCGGAGCGGCAGCCGATGCGGTACATGTTGGCCGTTGGGCCACCCAGATCGGAGATGACGCCTGTGAAGCCTTTGACCTTGTCGCGGATTTCTTCGATTTCGTGGATGACCGAGTCTTCAGATCGGCTTTGAATGATGCGGCCCTCGTGCTCGGTGATGGAGCAGAAGGTGCAGCCGCCAAAGCAGCCGCGCATGATGTTCACGCTGAAGCGGATCATCTCCCAAGCGGGGATTTTGGTGGCGTGGTCGTGGCTGCCGTTTTCGTCGGCGTAAGCTGGGTGCGGGCTGCGTGCGTAGTCTAGATCGAACACGTAATCCATCTCGGCCATGCTCAATGGGATGGGCGGTGGGTTGATCCACACATCGCGGTGGGCGTGGGCCTGAACCAGTGCGCGGGCGTTGCCGGGGTTGGTCTCAAGGTGCAGCACCCGGTTGGCGTGGGCGTAGAGCACGGGGTCGCTCTTGATTTGCTCGTAGGACGGCAGGCGGATCACGGTGCGATCGCGCGGTGGCATCACGATCTTGCCGCTGCGCACGGGTAATGGCAAAGGCAAGGCTGCTTTGCTGGCCAGTGCCGGGTTCAATACGATTTTGATCGGCTTGACGTCGCTGCCCATGGCTTGGGCGGCGGTTTTCTTGGCAGGATCAAACTCGCCGGATTCTTCAAGGGCGCAGGTCGTGCCGTTGGCCTCGGCCTGCTGGCCTGTGGTCATGTAGGGGTTGATGTGCTGGTCGATGCGGCCGGGCAGGTCAACCTCGGTCGAATCCAGCTCGAACCAGCCCGCAGCAGTCGGGTCGTTGGTGCGGCGCAAAAAAGCCGTGCCGCGCACATCGGTGATGTGCTCGATCGGTTCGCGTGCGGCCAGTCGGTGTGCGATCTCGATGATGGCGCGCTCGGCATTGCCGTACAGCAGCAAGTCGGCCTTGGCGTCCATCACGATGGATCGGCGCACCTTGTCTTGCCAATAGTCGTAGTGGGCGATGCGGCGCAGCGACGCCTCGATGCCGCCCATGATGATGGGCACCTCGGGGAAGGCCTCTTTGCAGCGTTGCGCGTAAACCAGCGAGGCGCGATCGGGGCGTTTGCCCGCGCTGCCGCCCGGTGTGTAGGCGTCATCGCTGCGGATCTTGCGGTCCGCCGTGTACCGGTTGATCATCGAGTCCATGTTGCCCGCTGCCACGCCCCAGAATAAATTGGGCTTGCCCAATACCTTGAACGGGTCGGCACTTTGCCAGTCAGGTTGCGCGATGATGCCGACGCGAAAACCTTGTGCCTCTAGCACCCGGCCAATCACGGCCATGCCAAAGCTGGGGTGATCGACATAGGCATCACCTGTGACGATGATGATGTCGCAGCTGTCCCAGCCCAGCTCGTTCATTTCATCCCGGCTCATGGGCAGGAACTTGGCCCGGCCAAAGCGCTTGGCCCAATAGGGGCGGTAGCCCATCAGGGGCTTGGGCGCCTGAGGCATGGCCATTGTGGCGGGTGGTTTGTGCTCGGTGGTCTGGGCAGTCATGGGCGGGGACGCGCAAAACGCATCGTGCAATACATCAATCGGACAACCCTCTATTGTCGCTTGGATGGCCTTTTGAGAGGCCACATTTTACTTAAGGGCATTGCGCTGTGGGGTTGGTCAGTCAGCGGTGTCCGCCAATGCGTCTTTAAGTAGCCGGGCCTTGGTCTTTTTCCCTTTGACTTTGATCACGTTGAGTTGGGCCAAGGCCTTGCCTGCAACGCTGCGCTCAATGGCCACATAGGTGTGGAAGTCGGTCACGTTGATTTTGCCGATTTGACTGCCCTCAAAGCCGCCCTCGCCAGTCAGCGCGCCCAGCAAGTCGCCTGGTCGCAGCTTTTCCTTGCGGCCGCCCAGAATCTGGATGGTGACCATGGGTGGCAGCAGGGGTTCTTGGCTGGCTGGGGTCAACTCTTCAAGCTTGTGCCAAACAGACTCTCGGCCTTGCAGCAGCTCGATGTTGCCGACGCGGCCCATTTCGTCCATGCTGGCCAAATTGAGTGCCCAGCCTTCTGCGTCGCCACGTCCTGTGCGCCCGATGCGGTGGATGTGTATTTCAGGGTCAGGTGTGACGTCTACATTGATCACAGCTTCAAGTTGGGCGATGTCTAGTCCGCGTGCGGCCACGTCGGTGGCCACCAACACCGAGGCGCTGCGGTTGGCGAACTGGATCAGGACTTGGTCGCGGTCACGCTGCTCTAGGTCGCCGTGCAGGGCGATGGCCTCGATGCCGTGCGCACTCAATACGTCGACCAAGTCGCGGCACGCTGCTTTCGTATTGCAAAAAGCGATGGCGCTGGCGGGCCGATAGTGCAGCAGCAGTTTGGACACGGCGTCGAGCCGCGTGGCCTTGGCGACCTCATACCAGCGTTGGCGGATCTTGTTAGCCTCATGCGTGGCTTGGACTTTGACCTCAGTAGGGTTGCGCAAAAACTGCGCGCTGAGCTTGGCAATGCCCTCTGGGTAGGTGGCCGAGAACAACAAAGTCTGGCGGTTCTTGGGGCATTGGCGGGTCACGGTCACGATGTCATCGTGAAAACCCATGTCCAGCATGCGGTCGGCCTCGTCCAAGACCAAGGTGTTCAGGCTGTGCAGGTCGAGTGTGCCGCGCTCCAGATGGTCCATGAGGCGACCTGGGGTGCCCACAACGATGTGAGCGCCATGGGACAGGCTCTCAATCTGAGGCCGCATGGTGCTGCCACCGCACAGGGTCAGCACCTTGATGTTGTCCTCTGCACGCGCCAGGCGGCGGATTTCTTGGGTGACTTGGTCGGCGAGTTCGCGTGTTGGGCACATCACCATGGCTTGCACGGCGAAGTTTTGAGGCACCAAGCGGTGCAGCAGGGCCAAGCCAAAGGCGGCGGTTTTGCCGCTGCCCGTTTTGGCTTGGGCGATCAGGTCGTGGCCTGCCAAGGTCAGAGGCAGGCTGGCGGCCTGAATGGGTGTCATGGTGAGGTAGCCCAGGCTTTGCAGGTTGTCCTGCATAGCGGGGCTCAGGGGCAGGCTACTGAAAGCGCTGCTGGCAGATGTGGGGGAGGTCATGGGGGCGGATTATCCCCAGTGTGCGTCCCTTGTGGGAGCTAATGGCACTTGAAATATGGGGTCTTGCTTACATTTAGATTAAATATCGCAGTGCCTTGTGCACAATAGACCCTGTTTTCAAGGCCCTGAAGGGGCAAGGATCAATCACCTCATGAAACTGAAGAACAGCTTGATGGCTTTGGCCATGGTTTTGGCCGGTGTCGGCATGGTGGCGACATCCATGGATGTGCAAGCCAAGCGACTGGGTAGCGGGCGTCCTGCGGGTATGCAGCGGCAAATGCCTGCCAAACAGGCGCCTGACTCAGTATCGAATCAAGCGACCAAGCCAGGTCAGCAAGCCAATGCCGCGCCTGCGCAAGGGGCTGCACCGGCTGCGCCCGCTGGCAAGCGCTCGTGGATGGGCCCGATTGCAGGTTTGGCAGCTGGCTTGGGTATTGCCGCGCTGATGAGCCATTTGGGCATGGGTGAGGCCATGGGCAACATGATCATGATGATGTTGGTGGCAGGTGTGGCCGTCTTGGTGATCGGCTGGCTGATGAAGCGCTTTAAGGGCGGGGCGCAGTCGGCGGGCCCGCAGTTGGCAACGGCAGGTGGCCCCTCCTTTAATAACCCCATGCAAGCCCCCATGCGGCGTGAGATGCAGCAGCCAGCGGCTCAACCTGGCTTTGCCCAAGGTTCCGCCAGCCCGGTTGCATCTGCGGCTGCACCTGTGGCCAACCTGAGTAATGTGCCTGCTGGTTTTGATGCCGATGGTTTTGCGCGCATAGCCAAGATGATTTTCATCCGCTTGCAAGCGGCCAATGACGCGGGTAATGTGGATGATCTGCGTAAGTTCACTACGCCGGAGCTGTTTGCCTCTTTGCGTTTGGACTTGCAAGAGCGTGGACAAAAAGCCAATCAGACTGACGTGATGCAGCTCGATGCGGAACTGGTCGATACGGCCAAGGACGATGCTCAGTGGGTTGTTTCTGTGCGCTTTCACGGCCTGATTCGCGAAGAAGCTGATCAAGGCGCACAACCGTTTGATGAGTTGTGGCACTTGGTCAAACCGCTCAACGACAGCGGTGAGTGGTCGATTGCAGGTATCACCCCTTTGCAGGGTTAAAGAAAAAGGCCCCGAGGCCTTTTTTCATGCAACAGGCTGTGTGGCCAGCAGGTACATCACGTACATCACCACGCAAACGGTGTCTACGATGGCAGCGGGCAGTGCCCATTTGGCAAAGTCCGTGCTACCCAAGTTGCTCAGCACCATCAGCACCAAAATGGCTTTTTCAATGCCGGCAGCGATGATGATGGGGGTGCGCAGGGCCGGTTGGCTGGCCGCCAATATCAGTAGCGCACCGAGCGAGGCCACGACCACGGCCCAGTGCCTGAAGACGAACACCAGCAAAGGGCTGGGGCGTTCTTCTTTGAACATGATGCGCAGGCCCAAGGTCGGTGCCAAGGCCATCAAGCCCACCGATGCGGTGAACAGGCCGGTCACCCATAAAATCGTTTCAATGTGCTGAACTGTCCAATTCATGTCGGTATCCTTTTGATAAAGCAGGTGCAGGTGGCGTGCGCATAAAGCTTGCCATCCGGGGACTTGATTGTGCCCTCAGCCACGCCCAGCGATTTGGATACATGGATCACACGGCCTTCGGCAATCAAATCCACATTGGGTGGGATGGGGCGCAGCATCTTGATGTTCAGGTCGACGGTGCCATAGCCCACGCCGGCTTCCAGCATCGTGTGCACCGCGCAGCCGGTCACAGAATCAAGCACAGTTGCAGCGAACCCGCCATGCACGCCGCCCAGTGGGTTGAGGTGGCGGCCATCGGCGCGCACTGTCATGCGAATCATCCCAGCCTCTAAGGCTGTGCCTTGCATGGGCATGGTCTCGCTGATGGATGCTTTGGGCAGGTGGCCGTCGTGCATGGCTTGCAGCAATTCAAGACCGGTCATGGCAAATGGGTTCATGGTGTATGTCTCGCAATGAAGTTGTAGGTTCTAAATTGGAACTGATTATTGGTTCTGATTTGGAACTTGTCAAGTAAACTGGCAGCTCAACGTCAAAGGATCACCATGAAGTGGAGCGAGGTTGGTGAGGTCAATTGCTCGGTCGCGCGCACCTTGTCGGTGGTGGGTGACCGCTGGACGCTGCTCGTTTTGCGCAACGCCTTCTTGGGTGTGCGGCGCTTTGACGATTTCTACGCCAGCCTGGGCGTGACCCGCCATGTGTTGGCGTCACGTTTGGCACGTTTGGTTGAGTTCGGTATTTTTGACAAGGTGCCCTACCAAGCTCGTCCGCCTCGGTTTGAGTACCGTCTGACTGAAAAAGGGCGTGATCTCTACAGTGTCATCTCCACGCTGGCCATGTGGGGTGACCGTTGGATGGATGAGGGGCGTGGTGCGCCCTTGCTCTTTAAACACATGAACTGTGGCAAGCACACGCATCCTCAGTTGGTGTGCTCAGAATGCGGAGAGCGCATTGATCCGCGCCACATGCAGGTGGAGCCGGGGCCGGGCATTTAGTCTGCTTCTTCACCCAAAAAACCACCGCTTTGGTGGGCCCACAAGCGCGCATACAAGCCGCCCTTGGCCAGCAAGGCGGCATGGTCGCCTTCTTCCACGATGCGGCCGTTGTCCAGCACGATCAAACGGTCCATAGCGGCAATGGTCGATAAGCGGTGGGCAATGGCCACGACGGTTTTGCCTTGCATGAGGCGGTACAGGCTCGCCTGTATGGCGGCTTCGACTTCAGAGTCGAGCGCACTGGTGGCTTCGTCCAGCAGCAAGATGGGCGCGTCTTTGAGCATCACGCGGGCAATGGCAATGCGTTGGCGCTGCCCACCAGAGAGCTTCACGCCGCGCTCGCCCACATGGGCGTCGTAAGCCACGTGGCCTTTGGGGTCGCTCAAGGTTTGGATGAAGTCATGCGCCTCGGCTTTGGTCGCCGCCTTGATCATGTCGGCGTCGCAGGCCTGTGGTTTGCCATACAGGATGTTGTCGCGAACCGATCTGTGCAGCAAAGAGGTGTCTTGCGTGACCATGCCAACCTGTGCGCGTAAGCTGTCTTGCGTGACATGGCTGATGTCTTGTCCATCAATGAGGATGCGGCCTTGCTCGACATCGTGAAAGCGCAGCAGCAAATTGACGATGGTGGATTTACCAGCCCCTGATCGCCCGACTAAACCGATTTTTTCACCTGCTTTGATGTGCAGGTCGAGGTGCGAGATGACAGGGCGCTCGCCGCCATAGGCAAAGCTGACATCCTGAAATTGGATGTCACCGCGTTGCACCGTCAAGACTTGCGCATCCGCTTGATCCACAACCTTGTGTCGGCGGGACAGGGTGTTGATGCCGTCTTGCACAGTGCCAATGTGCTCGAACAGCATGGCCACCTCCCACATCATCCAGTGTGAGATGCCATTGAGCCGCAGGGCCATTGCTGTGGCCGCAGCGACGGCACCGATGCCGATCTGCCCTTGGGTCCACAGCCAGAGCGACAAGCCCGCCGTGGAGAGGATCAGAAGCATGCTCAGGGTGTGGTTGACCGTCTCGAAGCCGCTGACCAAGCGCATCTGGCCGTGCACCGTCTGCATGAAGTCTTTCATGGCTGATCGCACGTAGGTGCTCTCTCGGTTGCCGTGTGAGAACAATTTGACCGTGGCGATGTTGGTGTAGGCATCGGTGATGCGCCCCGTCATCAGCGAGCGTGCATCGGCTTGCGACTTGGCCTTGCGACTCAAGCGTGGCACGAAAAATATCACCGAGCACAGATACAGCGTGAGCCAACCCAAGAACGGCGTGATCAGCCACAAATCAAAGCTGCCCACTACGGCTGTCATGGTGATGAAGTAGATGGTCACGAAGACCAAGATGTCGGCCACGATGAAGCAGGTGTCACGCACAGCCAGTGCCGTTTGCATGACCTTGGCGGCCACGCGCCCTGCGAACTCATCTTGGTAAAAATCCATGCTTTGACCCAGCATGAGGCGGTGGAAGTTCCAGCGCAAGCGCATAGGGAAATTGCCCGCCAAAGCTTGGTGCTTGAGCAAGGTTTGCAACAGCACAGCAGTGGGGCTGGCCAAGACGATGAACGCCAGCAAGAACAGTTTGTCGCGTGAATGCGTCCACAACTGCGATGGCGGCACTTTGCTGAGCCAGTCGACGATTTGGCCGAGCATGTTGAACAGCAAGGCTTCGAAGGCACCGATGGAGGCGGTTAATACCGTCATGCCCAACATGTAGCGCCGCAAGCCTTGGGTGCCTGCCCAGATGAAGGCAAATAAGCCAGTTGGTGGCACCTCTGCGGGTGTTTCAGGGTAGGGGTCGATCAGGTTCTCAAACCAGCGCAGCACGGCGGGGGGCTCCATCAAGGACAAACTGCATCATCAAACAGCCAGTTTATGCACATCTGTGCACATAATCCCCACCGTCGTGGTCATTCGGGGTTTCACGCCCCACTTAGCGTCATGTTTCAACGGATTTCGTCTGCCATCAAGGGGCTTTTCGCTTGTACGGCTTTGCTTACCAGTACCTTGGTTATTTTCTCCATCCTGATCCCCATTATTTTGATCAAGGTGATGCTGCCTTTTAAACCTGCACGCGTGGTCATCGATTTCGTGCTGAATGGTTTGGCCAGCATTTGGGTGGCGATCAACGGCTTGTGGATGGCTGGGGTCAGCCGCACACGCTGGCATTTGAAGGGTTTCGAGGGCTTCAACGCCAAAGGCTGGTACCTGGTCAGCAGCAACCACCAAAGCTGGGTGGATATTTTGGTGCTGCAAAAGGTGTTCAACTACCGCATCCCCTTCTTGAAGTTTTTCATCAAGCAAGAGTTGATTTACGTGCCCATCATGGGCTTGGTTTGGTGGGCGTTGGACTTTCCCTTCATGGCGCGCAAGGGCGGCGCCAGCGCGGCGAAGGATCTGGAGACCGCGCGCAAGGCCTGTGAGAAGTACCGATTCATCCCCACATCGGTGATCAGCTTCATGGAGGGCACCCGGTTTACACCTGCCAAGGCGCTGGCGCAAAAATCAAGCTACAAGCACCTGCTGAAACCTAAGACGGGTGGCGTGGGTGTGGCGCTCGACACCATGGGCGAGTTGTTTGACGCCTTGCTTGACGTCACCATCGTGTACCCGCATGGTGTGCCCACGTTCATCGACTTGCTGACCGGGCAGATCGACGATGTGATCGTCTCCGTGCGCCAAGTGCCGATCCCCAAGCATCTGTTGGCTGATGAGAAAGGTGAGACCCCGCGTCGCGCGCTCTTGCAAACGTGGGTCAACGAGATTTGGCAAGCCAAAGATGCTGACATTGATCAGCTGATGGCACAGTTCAAGGCTGGACAGATTTAAGCGGCGCACGCAGGCGCTCAAACTGAGACGGGGCAACGTACTGAAGCAGCTCTTTGCCTTCGGTGTTCAGTGCGATGTCCAGCCCCTTGTCGGGGTACAGGAAGTGTTCTAGGTGCTCATTGATGCGCACACGCTGGGCAGGCTCACCAAAACGGGCTGTGATGGTGGTTGCATCCAAGTTGGCCTGAGGGATGAAGCTCATGGCTGTGATGCGGGCTTTCAACACAAGAGGCAGATCAGCCGCAGCCAGTGTGTACTTGCGCGTGGTGCTCTCCATGAAGTCGGACTTGATCGCGCGCGCTCGCATGGCCTTGACATCACTTGATGGCAGATGTGCCGTGAGCACGATCTTGCCGTTGATGAACCCAGCTTGTGCGTTGTCGACAAAGGCCTCAAGCGTGCCGTCCTCTCCCGGTGCGGCGATGATGGCGATTTGCATGTCTTGACCCCAGCGCTGTTGCGCATCGGCCAAGGTGCTGCCGCGCGGTGCGTCTGCCAAGGTCAGCCCCATGACTTGACTGCCGCCACCAGGCAGTACCTCGATGAGCCAAGGCAGGCCCGATGCGGCTACCTCGCGTGTGGTTTGAGCATCGGGCTTTAAAGTGGTGTGCTCACCGCCGATCAATGCGCCCAAGCCCAAGGAGACCACCACAGCGCCTCCCACGATCCATACTTTGTTCATGTCTTGTAGCCAGGGTCTGTGCGTTCGAGTTTGCGAATCAGGGCGGGCCACATAAAAGCACCACCCATTCCGCCAGTTTGCACCTTCATGGCGTGAGCGACGCCTTGGACGATCAAAGGGTTGACCTCGGTCAAGTCAGCGCCACCAGATTGCGCCGCTAACTGAATTTGGCAGGTGCTTTCAAACACATACATGTGCAAGAAGGCGTCGGCGATGCTGCGTCCCACGGTGAGCAAGCCATGGTTGCGCAACATCAGGAAGTTGCTCTCGCCCAGATCGGCTTGCAGGCGGGGTTTCTCATCCTCACGAAAGGCCACGCCTTCATAGTCGTGATACGCCAAAGAGGACAATACAAAGGTGCTTTGCTGCGAGATGGGCAGCACGCCCGCCTTTTGTGCGGATACGCCTACGCCAGCGCGCGTGTGGGTGTGCATCACGCACCCGGCATCTTCACGCACGGCGTGTACGGCACTGTGGATGGTGAAACCCGCCGGGTTGACTGGGAAGGGGGACTCGCTGAGTTTGTTGCAGTGTTGGTCGATTTTGACCAAGCTGGACGCTGTGATCTCGTCGAACATCATCCCGTAGGGGTTGATGAGGAAGTGGTGCTCTGGGCCGGGGATGCGCGCCGAGATGTGGGTGAAGACGAGGTCGCTCCAGCCATACAGTGCAACCAGCCGATAGGCCGCAGCGAGGTCTACACGCAGCTGCCATTCTTCGGGGCTGACCGTGTCCTTGAGGGATGGGATGTGCATGGCTTAGTCCTCGTTTGGGGTTGACTGGAATGTCTCTTGATAGGCGTCTCGCAGCAGGTTTTTTTGTACCTTGCCCATGGCGTTGCGCGGTAACTCTGCCACAGCAAATACCCGTTTGGGGACTTTGAAGCTGGCGATCTGCGCTTTGAGCGCCTCGATGATGGCCGCCTCTGTCGGGGCTTGTCCCTTTTTCGGCACGATCACCCCTACCACGGCCTCGCCAAAGTCAGCATGAGGCACGCCGATCACGGCCGACTCCACAACGCCATCCAGCTTGTCAATGAGGCTTTCAATTTCTGCTGGGTAAACATTGAAGCCGCCTGTGATGATCAGGTCTTTGGCGCGGCCAATCAGGTGCAGGTAGCCTTGTTCGTCAAAGCGGCCCATGTCGCCAGTGCGAAACCAGCCATCGGGTGTGAAGGCCTCTGCCGTCTTGTCGGGCATGCCCAAGTAGCCGATGAACACGTTGGGGCCGTTGACTTCGATCTGACCCTCGACGATGCGTGTGTGCACGCCGGGTAAGGGGCGGCCCACGCTGCCAGGGACACGTGCGCCTTCTGTGGCGCGGCAGGGGTTAGAGCACAGCATGCCGGTCTCGCTCATGCCGTAGCGCTCTAAGATGGTGTGTCCTGTGCGCTCAACGAAGGCGTCAAAGGCCGTCGTTAAGAGCGGTGCGGAGCCACTGACAAACAGGCGCATGTGGGCGGTAGCCGCATGCGTCAAGGCAGGCTCTTGTTGCAGTCGACCATACATGGTGGGCACCCCCATGAAGACGCTGGCCTGAGGCATTTGCGTATCGTCAATTTGACGCAGTACGGCCTTGGCGTCAAACCGATTGAGCCAACGCAAGGGTGTACCTGACAGCAGGGCAAGGTGGCAGGCCACAAACAGGCCATGGATATGGAAGATCGGCAGGGCGTGCACCAAGCAATCGTCATGGCGCCAGTCCCAATGCCGCAACAAGGTGCGGGCATTGCTCAGCAAGTTGCCATGTGTCAGCAGTGCGCCTTTGCTGCGGCCTGTGGTGCCTGATGTGTACAGAATGGCGGCCAAGGCATCGTCTGGGACGACAGCTATCGCATGCGTTTCGGACTGCTTGGCCGCATGCACGAGCAGGCTGCCCGTGCGGTCATCGCCCAGTGTGAACAGGTGTGCGACTTGGCCTTGTGCGGCCAGTGGGATCACCCAATCTGCGTCAGCGGGACGGCATACCAGCACAGAGGGTCGGGCATCGTTGACAAAGTACGCAAGCTCGCCGGGGCGGTAGGCTGGGTTCAAAGGCAAGAACACACAGCCTGCACGCAATGTGGCCAGGTACAGCAGCAGTGCCTCGACAGACTTGTCTACGTGAGCGGCCACAACGGGTGGACGGCCATCCACCCCGATCAGGTCGAGGCTACCTAGTAAGTTGGCCAGCATGGCCGTGGCACGGTCTAGATCGCGCCATGTATAGGCGGCACCGGATTCAGTGAGGATGGCGTTGTCGTCTAGGGTGGCAGGCCAAGCCGCTCGCAAGGCGGTGAACAGGTTCATGGCTTCAGGCTGAGTCGTTGGCAGCCTTCAATTGTGCCTCTTTCGGCTCTGTGCTTGGCAGCTCAACGTGGTAGAGCTGCACCCTGTTGCGACCCAAGCGTTTGGCCGTGTACATGGCCGAGTCAGCGTGGGCCAGCATGCCGTCGACGTCCGCGTGAGCATGATCCCACTGCACCGCGCCAATGCTGACGGTGGCATAGATGGCGTGTTCGCCAAACAGGATGGGGGTCTGATCCAGTTTGTGCCGAATGCGCTCCAGCGCCGTCATCGATTCAACCAAAGGGGTGTTGGTCAGCAGCACGGCGAACTCTTCACCGCCTACACGTGCAGGTGTGTCGGTGTCACGCAGGGATTCGCGCAAGATGTCTGCGAAAGCGATGAGCACAGCATCTCCGGCGGCATGCCCATAGGTGTCGTTGATGTGTTTGAAGTGATCCAAGTCGAGCAAGGCTACCGTCATGGGCGTGTTGTATCGCCGCGTTTGAATGAGTGCTGACTCAGCGTGATCAAAGAAATCACGGCGGTTAGACAGGCCGGTCAAACCGTCTCGTCGTGCCATGCGTTGCAACTCTTTTTCTGCATTGGCTCTGGCGGTTTCTTGGTCCCTGGCGTGAAACAGGGTGCCCAAGGTCACCAAGAGCGGTTCGAGCAATTGCACCATCTGCTCGTCGAACCCTTCCGGTCGGTTGCCCAAACCAATCATGCCCAGTACCCGATTGTCAAAACGGATGGGCAGACCCAAGAAGTTTCGCAAATCTGGATAACCTGCGGGGGGCGCTTTGCCGCTGGGGTGCGTGAGCAAGTTGTTGCTCAGCGCCACTCTGTTGGACGTGATGACGTTGCCAAACAAGTTGTCCAAGTCGTTCAGATGCGTTGCCTTGGGGCTGCGCTCGCCATCGGGGCTGGATGATGTGGGGATGCTCAGATACGGCTGAGCATCATCTGTGTGTTGCACGATGCCAATGAAGCCGAAGGTGCTGTCACTGAGCTTGAGCAAAGGCTCGAACAGCGATTCACACGCATCTTGTACGCTGTGGTTCAGCAAGAAACCACTTTGTGCTTGGTTGAGTAAGTCCAGCAGTTGGCGTTGGCGGTTGCGTAAAAACTCTTGCCGTTTGCTCTCGCTGATGTCGATCAGTGTGCCGACCATGCGCTTGGGGCGGCCTCGTTCATCGACCTCCACCGTGCGACCAAAACTCTGTAGCCACACATAGTGGCCCTTTTTGTGTCGCATGCGGTATTCCATCGCGACGACATCGGAGGCCTGCGCACGGTAGGCGGCCACAGCGCGGTCCACATGAACCCGGTCATGGGGGTGGACCATGTCCAACCAGAGTAAGTTGTGGTGATCGACTTCGTCATCGCGGTAGCCCAGCATGGCTGCAGCGCGGGCATTGATCACACGCTCTTGCGTTTGATAGTTCAGATCCCATGTGCCAATGCGAGCCGACTCCAGCACCAGATACAGGCGCTCTTTGGTGGCCTCAATGGCTGATTCCAACTGCTTTTGCCGGGTCAAGTCAAAGAGGTAGGCACGCACGCGCAGCAGGTCGCCGGCTTGGTTGTAGTCGGCCTTGTTGACTTGGTGAACCCAGCGCGTACCGCGTGCAGATGGACGCAGACGGTAGCTGAACTCAAGCGAGGGCAAGGGGCCTTGCTGGTGGCTGCTCAGGCTGCTGCGTACCGCTTCTGCATCATCGGGGTGGACGATGCTGGTGTAAGGCTGGTTGTTGCGCAGTTCACTGGCTAAGCGGGTTCCGATGACGTTTTGCAGATTGTCAGATAGATAGCTAGGTCGCGTCAAGGCACCTTGATCCCACACAACAGCGCCCACTGGACCTGATGAGAACAAAGTATGTTCTTGCTGCGCTTGCATGCGGGCTTGCCTCAGGCGGATCTGGTCGTGCACGATCTCGCTGAAGCGTTGTAGTTGCTCGACTTTGATGTGATCAAAGTCTGGGCGCGGGCGGTGGTCCATCACGCACAGTGTGCCCACCACTTGGTCGTCGCTGAACACAAGGGGTACACCTGCATAAAACCGCAGTGGCGGCAAGCGCCGCATCACCAGTTCGTTGTCGCTGAAGCGCTCATCGAGTCTCAGATCGTGCGCCAGGATCATGCGTTTGCCCGCCACGACGTGGCTGCAAAAGCTCAATTCACGCGGCCAATGTTTGCGGTCCACGCCATGGTGAGCAGCAAACAGGAGTTGGTCTTCGCCGACCAAGGACACCAAGCAGATCGGCATATCCAGCACGTCCGCAGCCAAGGCAACGATCCTGTTGAGTTCGCGATCACCCGCACCAATGTTGTCAAGCAGGTCTAACTCTCGCAGCACTGCCAGTCTGGTATTTTCATCTTGTGGGATCAGGGCTGCGGGCATGCGGGGTGTACTCCAGGGGGCTCCGGCGAGGGCTCTTTACCCATGCCAAATCACCCGTGGCGCTGATCTTACGCAGAAAATAAGGCATTGCGTGAGCCCTTTAACCCGCATAGGGGGGGGGTAGTAGGTTGCGCATGTCACCATGCGGCAAACTTGTTGTTGGGCGAATCAAATTGATCAGATTGATCCTGCAATTGTGCGCAATTCGAATTTCTGAATCTTGCCTGTTGACGTTTTAGGTAAGTCCATGAACACCACGGCACGCGGTACCTTGAAGCCCGCTAAGTGCTGTTTGCAGTGGGCGATGATGTCCTCTGCGGTGACTTGGGCGCCTGCCTTGAGTTCAATGAAGGCGCAAGGCGTCTCGCCCCACTTGAGGTCGGGCTTGGCAACCACGGCGGCGGCCATCACGGCGGGGTGTCTGTACAGCGCATCTTCCACTTCAATGGATGAGATGTTTTCGCCGCCCGAGATGATGATGTCTTTGCTGCGGTCTTTGATTTTGATGTAGCCATCCGGGTCAATCACGGCCAAGTCGCCTGTGTGGAACCAGCCGCCCTCAAAAGCTTCTTGCGTGGCTTTGGGGTTCTTGAGGTAGCCCTTCATCATGATGCTGCCACGGAACATGATTTCGCCCATGGTTTGCCCATCTGCTGGCACACGCTGCATGGTGGCGCTGTCCATCACGGTCACGCTGCTTTGCAGGTGGTAATTGACGCCTTGGCGCGCATTCAGGCGGGCACGCTCACCGACATCCAGCGCATCCCAGGCTTCGTGCTTGACGCAAATGGCGGCCGGGCCATAGATCTCAGTCAGACCATAGGTATGGGTCAGGTCGATGCCGAGCTTTTCCATGCCTTCAATGATGGCAGCGGGTGGCGCTGCACCGGCCACCATGGCCTTGACTTGGTGTTGGATGCCTTGTTTGATGTCATCGGGAGCGGCTACCAAGGCCGCATGCACGATCGGGGCGCCGCAGTAGTGGGTGACGCCATGCTCACGGAAGGCGTCGAATATGGCCTTGGGGTCAACGCGGCGCAGGCACACATTCACGCCCGCACGCGCCGCTATCGTCCACGGGAAACACCAGCCATTGCAATGGAACATGGGCAGCGTCCACAGGTAGATGGCGTGCTTGGGCATGTCCCATTCAAGGATGTTGGACAGGGCGTTCAGCGTGGCGCCGCGGTGGTGGTAGACCACGCCCTTGGGCCTGCCGGTGGTGCCCGATGTGTAGTTCAGACTGATGGCAGCCCACTCGGCAGAGGGCATCTCCCAAGCGAAGTCTGCCGAGCCGCTCGCCAGCAAGGCTTCGTAGGTCACGCTGCCAATGCGCTGAGCGGTGCCTGGATAAAGGGCGTCCTCAGCGTCGATGACCAGGATGTCGCGTTGCACTTCACGCAGGCTCAACGCGTGGGCCATGACCGCGGCGAACTCCGGGTCGACGATCACGGCTTTGGCCTCGCCATGGTCCAACATGTAGGCCAACGCTGCGGCGTCTAGCCGGGTGTTGAGTGTGTTCAGTACCGCGCCAGCCATGGGGACGCCGAAATGCGCCTCCACCATGGGGGGCGTGTTGGGCAGGATCACCGCCACGGTGTCGCCCAGACCAATGCCGCGCTGCTGAAGCGCGCTGGCCAGTTGCCGACAGCGGGCGTAGGTCTGGCTCCAAGTTTGACGCAAGGCCCCATGCACCACAGCCAAGCGGTCAGGGTAGACCAAGGCCGATCGTTCTATGAACGATAGGGGGCTCAGTGCGACAAAATTTGCCTGTGTTTGCGGTAGGTCTTGCTCAAAAATGTGGGTCATGACTCATCCTTTTGTGCGACTACTTTAATGCGCGCGCCATGCAAGCTCACCACTTGTCCCAGTCTGATTTTGGCTGTTTTGCGCAACTCATCCTGCCCGTCCACCTGTATCTGACCGTCAGTGATCATCGATTTGGCAAAGCCGCCGCTGCTGGCCAGGCCGCACGCTTTCAGCAGCTTGTCCAGGGTGATGAATTCGCCGCGTAGCTCGAAGGTGATTTGCTGCAGGGTGGCCATTTTTGGGGACGTCAGGGTTATGCGGCATAGCCGTCAAGCGTGAAGTTGTACACACTAGGTGCACAATTGCGGGATTGTGGGCTGCGTCGTATTCAGATACCGTGCAGCCCAAGGTTTGCGGCCGGTCGGCCACAGACACGATGGCCTCTATTGTCCAGCTACGGACCACGATATCTACCCATGAAAAGAACTGATCTGGAAAAAAGTAAGGCCTCCAAGCTCGTTGGGCAAATGCACAACGCCAGCATTCCTGGTCGTTTCTCGACAGCCTCTGGTGCATTGCCAGACAGACGCGAGCAGCGCAAAATTGACCAAGCCGCAGGGTTGGTGCCTTTTGCCGTCAAATTGAATGAAGACTTGGTGAGCCGTCTGCGCGATCAAGCCGTTCAAGAAGGTGTCAGTCTCAATGACCTGACCGATCGTTTACTCAAGGCAGGTCTGGCGGCAGCCGTGCCAGCGAAGCCTTGATGAAGTGTCACGTACTGACAGCGCTTTTGGAGCTAAAAACATGAGCCGACCCATGATGCATATTGTTGATCCCCTGACCGGTGAGTCCAACCCCGCTGATATCCAGCGTGTGTTCGAGTCACAGCTCGCTACCGCTCACGCTTGGCGTGAATCCACGGTTGCAGAGCGCATCGCGCGCCTTAAAAAGCTGCGCGAGGGCATGATGGCCCGCCGCGAGGATTTCTATGCCGCGTTCAAGAAGGACTACAACAAGTCTCCTTCTGAGGTCGAAGGCACCGAGTTCATGCCTGTGCTGGACGAGATCCGTCATGCCATCGGCAACTTGAAGAAGTGGGCGACACCCACGCGCGTGTGGCCCACGATGGCCACGGCCTTCACACAAAGCTGGATCGAGTACCAGCCACGTGGTCGCGTGCTGATCGTGGCGCCTTGGAACTTCCCGCTGAACCTGTGCTTTGGCCCCTTGGTGTCGGCTTTGGCTGCGGGTAATACCGCCATCCTCAAGCCCTCCGAGATGACGCCCGCCGTCAGCACCGTGATGATGGAAGTCATCGCTGACCTGTTCCCGTCTAACGAAGTGGCGATGTTTGAGGGCAGCTTGCCCACCTCACAGGTGATGCTTGACCTGCCGTTTGACCACATCTTCTTTACCGGCTCGCCTGCCGTGGGCAAGGTTGTGATGGCCGCTGCAGCCAAGCACCTGACCAGCGTCACCTTGGAGCTGGGTGGCAAATCGCCCGTGATCGTGGATGAGTCGGCTGACATCAAACTGTCGGCTCAGACTCTGATGTGGGGCAAGTTCACCAACTGTGGCCAAATCTGCGTGGCACCCGATCACCTGTATGTGCATGAGTCCGTGAAGGATCGGTTTGTGGCTGCATGCCGCGAGGTGCTGGCAGAGCGTTATGGCAAAACGCCCGAAGCACAACGCCAGAGCCCTGACTTGACGCGTGTGATCAACCAGCGTCATACCCAGCGCTTGGATCGCTTGTTGCAAGATGCCAAGTCCAAGGGCGCCAAAGTCTTGGTCGGTGGTGAAGTAGATATCTCAAGCTGCTACGTCTCGCCTACGCTGATCGACCAAGTGCCGGCCAACGCCAGCATCATGACCGAAGAGATTTTTGGCCCGGTGCTGCCCGTCATCGCTTACAAAGACTTGGACGATGTGGTGCGCCAGATCAATGCTACGCCCAAGCCGTTGGCGTTGTACATCTTCAGTACCAACAAGCAACGCACACGCCGTTTACTGGCCCAAACCAGCTCAGGTGGTGCGGCTGTGAACCACTGTGTGTTGCAGTTCTCGCACGGTAATTTGCCGTTTGGCGGCGTGAACAACTCCGGCATTGGCAGTGGCCACGGCATATACGGCTTCAAGGCCTTCTCGCATGAGCGGGCGGTGTTGAAGTCTGGCCCGATCATGATGGCGCGCTTGTTCTTCCCGCCGTACACAGGCGTGAAGGCCAAGTTGATCCGCTGGACAGTGGATTCCCTGCGTTTGCCGTCTATTTTCTGACCGATAATCCGCACGCCTGATTTGCCTCGGCCCGCCTTCATGGCGGGCTTTTTACATGGTCGAGAGCTTGTGGACACCTTCATTCAACAACTGATCAACGGCCTGGTTCTGGGCAGCATGTATGCCTTGGTGGCCTTGGGTTACACCATGGTCTACGGCATCATCAACCTGATCAACTTCGCGCATGGCGAGGTGCTGATGATCGGGGCGCTGGTGAGTTGGACGGTGGTCACATCGATGGCCAGCAGCGGTTTGCCCGGTTGGACTTTGCTTGCCTTGTCATTGCTTGCGGCCATGCTGGTCTGCATGGCCTTGAACTATCTGATTGAAAAGCTGGCCTATCGACCCTTGCGCAACGCGCCGCGTTTGGCGCCCTTGACGACGGCCATGGGCATGTCGCTGCTGCTGCAAACACTGGCCATGATCATCTGGAAGCCAGACTACAAGCCCTATCCCATTTTGTTGCCCGATGAGCCGTATGAGGTGTTGGGCGCCACCATCAGCGTGGTTCAAATCCTGATCATCGGTGTGACGGCGGTGACGCTGGCCGGGTTGATGGCCTTGATCCATGGCACCAAGCTGGGCCGGGCGATGCGTGCCACAGCAGAGAGCCCCCGTGTCGCGCAGTTGATGGGCGTGCAACCGGATAAAGTCATTTCAGCGACCTTTGTGATCGGCGCGGCACTGGCTGCTTTGGCTGGCGTGATGTGGGCAGCGAACTATGGGTCAGTGCAGCACACCATGGGTTTCTTGCCGGGCCTGAAGGCCTTCACAGCAGCCGTATTTGGCGGCATCGGCAACTTGGGTGGCGCGATGCTGGGTGGTGTCTTGCTGGGCATCATTGAGTCCATGGGGGCGGGCTATATAGGCGACCTGACTGGGGGCATCTTGGGTAGCAACTACCAAGACATTTTCGCCTTTGCTGTGTTGATTTTGGTGCTGACGCTGAGGCCGCAAGGCCTGCTCGGCGAGCGCGTGGCAGACCGTGCCTGACACCCAGAAACTGCTGTAGCCATGAACAAAGATAAGCGTCGTTTAGGGGTCTTCCTGCTCAGTGCGGTGGCGCTGGCTGTGTTGCCGGTTTTGTTGCAAGGCGCCGGTGAAGCTTGGGTGCGCATTGTGGACACCGCCTTGCTGTACATCCTGCTGGCCTTGGGCCTGAACATCGTGGTCGGGTTTGCGGGCCTGCTGGACTTGGGCTATATCGCGTTTTACGCTGTCGGCGCTTATTTGTTTGCACTACTGGCATCGCCCCATTTAACCGACCACATCCCTGCACTGGCGGCGATGTTCCCTGATGGTTTGCACACACCTATTTGGCTGGCCATCCCATTGGGCGCGGGTGTCGCGGCTTTGGCGGGGGTGTTGTTGGGCGCACCCACGCTCAAGCTGCGCGGTGATTACCTGGCCATCGTCACCTTGGGCTTTGGTGAAATCATCCGTGTGTTCATGAACAACATGGATGCACCCATCAACATCACCAATGGCCCCAAAGGGATCAACAGCATTGACGCCATCCACGTGGGCGGCCTGAGCTTGGGTGAGCCTTGGCATGTGCTGGGCCTGACCCTGCCGCCTGTGACCTTGCACTACTACCTGTTCTTGAGCGTGGTGGTGGTGGCCGTGGTGATCTGCATGAGGCTGCACGATTCGCGCATAGGGCGGGCCTGGATGGCCATTCGCGAAGATGAAATCGCCGCCAAGGCCATGGGTTTGAACACGCGCGACCTCAAGCTGCTGGCCTTTGGGCTGGGGGCCAGTTTTGGCGGTGTGGCCGGTGTGCTCTTCGCCAGTTTCCAAGGCTTTGTCTCGCCTGAATCATTCAGTCTGCAAGAATCTGTTTTGGTCGTGGCCATGGTCGTGCTGGGTGGGCTGGGACACATACCGGGCGTGGTCATGGGTGCCTTCTTGCTTGCCGCCTTGCCTGAGGTGCTGCGCCATGTCGCGGGGCCTTTGCAAACCCTGACGGGCGGGCGTTTGGATGCGGCCATCTTGCGTCAGTTGCTGGTGGCTTTGTCCATGATTGGCATCATGTTGTTGCGTCCGCGTGGCCTGTGGCCTTCGCCTCATGGTGATCGGGGGCAGGCATGAGCGCGCATCTTTTGAAGGTTGAGGGCGTATCCAAACGCTTTGGCGGTGTGCAGGCACTGAGTGATGTCGCGCTGCGCATCACGGCGGGCCAGATTCATGGCCTGATCGGCCCCAACGGCGCAGGCAAGACGACTTTTTTCAACGTGATCACCGGCTTGGTGCCCGCAGACCAGGGCTTGTTTGAACTGGCAGGGCAACGTTACAGGCCGACTGCGGTACACAAGGTGGCGCAGGCTGGCATTGCCCGCACCTTCCAGAACATCCGGCTTTTTGCCGACATGAGTGCGTTAGATAACGTCCGTGTTGGCCGCCATGTGCGCACCCAAGTGGGCTGGTGGCAGGCGCTGCTCAATACGCGGGCTTTTGCACATGAGGAAGCCATGATCACGCGTGATGCCCAAGCCTTGCTCGACTTTGTTGGCTTGTCCGGTAAAAGCCATCACGCTGCACGCACGCTGAGTTATGGCGACCAGCGCCGTTTAGAGATCGCGCGCGCCTTGGCCACCGAGCCCAAGCTGCTGGCACTCGATGAACCCGCTGCGGGCATGAACGCCACCGAGAAGCTGCAGCTGCGCGAGCTGATAGAGCGCATCCGGGCACAAGGCCGCGCCATCTTGCTGATTGAACACGACGTCAAATTGGTGATGGGCTTGTGTGATCACGTGACCGTACTGGACCAAGGCAAGCGCATTGCACATGGTTTGCCTGTTGATGTACAGCGCGACCCGGCTGTGATCTCCGCTTATTTGGGTAGTCAACCATGACAGCACCGAATCCATCCCTTGCGCCTTTGCTGGACGTGCGCGATGTGTGCGTGTCCTATGGCGGCATCAAGGCTGTTAAGAAGCTCTCGCTGTCCTTGTTTGAGGGCGAAATGGTCAGCCTGATCGGAGCCAATGGCGCTGGCAAAAGCACCACGCTCAAGGCCATTTGCGGCCTGCTGGCACCGCAGGCTGGCGAGGTGCTTTACCAAGGCCGCAGCATCAAAGGGCAGGGCGCGTGGACTTTGGTGTCACAGGGCTTGGTCATGGTGCCTGAAGGGCGCGGTATTTTCACCCGCATGAGCATTGACGAGAACCTGCGCATGGGCGCCTACCTGCGCTCTGATGACCAAATCGAGTCCGACATGGCATCGGTCTACGAGCGCTTCCCGCGTTTGAAAGAGCGCTACAAACAACTGGCTGGCACTTTGTCAGGCGGTGAGCAGCAAATGTTGGCCATGGGGCGTGCCCTGATGGCGCGACCCAAGCTGTTGTTGCTCGATGAGCCCTCCATGGGGCTGTCACCCCTGATGGTCGACAAGATATTTGAGGTCGTGCGGGACGTGTCCAAACAGGGCGTGACCGTGTTGCTGGTCGAACAAAACGCCAGCCGCGCTTTGGAGATGGCAGACCGGGCGTATGTGTTGGACTCTGGTGAAGCGGTGCTGTCAGGCCCAGCACGCGAGCTGTTGGGCAACCCGATGGTGCAGGCGGCCTATTTAGGGGCGTGATGTATGGGCGCTGAACATTCGCCTGAATAAGGGGTGGGGGGGGGGTGGTTATTGCCCCTTTTGTCGTGCCGTGTCATGGGTATCTTGTGAACCCTATGGCGTCTTTGACTCACAAATATCCCACCCATCGTGGTTTCACGATGATTGAGCTCATCTGTGTGATTGTGATTTTGGGTATTTTGGCGGCAACGGCCGTGCCCAAGTTTGTCAATTTAAGGGCCAGCGCCAATGTGTCGGTGGTTGATGGCGTCAAAGCGTCACTGCAATCAGCGGTCAATTTAGCCTATGTCAAATGCATCATGACATCGGGTTGCAGTGTGGCGAACGGGATGACCTTCGCGCTGGATGGTGTGACCCGCCAGTTCTACAACGGCTATCCCGATGGGGCGAATGGTGGGGGGCAAGGCATTGAAACTTGGATCAATACCAAGGGACTGACCATGGTTGAAACGCCATTCACAACGACCAGTTGGCGTGTGCCCGGCGCCCCCACCCCCAGCCAATGTGCAGTGAGTTACGTGGAGGCCTTTTCGTTCGGGGCCCTGCCAACGGTGAGCAGCGTCACGACAGGTTGTTGAGGTCGTCGGCCGCAGTCACCTGTCCGTCTACCCAAGTCCACTCAATGTGCTGGTAGCTGAAGGCGATTTCTTCGGACTCGGCCATTTTTTGCGTTTCAAGATCACGCGTATGGGGCAGTTGGAAGCGGATGCCGGTGATGCGCGCTTGGCTCAGTTTGACGGTGTAGTACGGCACCTCGCCGCCCGTGCCCATCGCCGTTTTGATGCCTGGCCGCCAAAAGTGCAACTCAAAATCAGACAGCACCTCATTGTTGACCCAAGCTTGGTACAAAAAAGGCGTGGCTTTGTCGACTTCTTTGGTGATGACAAACGGCTGGTGTTGGCGTTTGCCGGTGGGCTGCCCCGTTGTCGCATCATGGGGTGAACTCACCTCATGGTGGGCTGCAATCACGACGATTTGACCCTCGCGCCCCTTGATCGAGCAAGAGCCTTTGATGTCGCCGGATTTAACGCCTTTGAGGGTGAGGTAGGCATTCAGCGCCATAGCGGGCTCCTGATTGGATGGTTGGACAAGAGGGTGAGCTTAGCCTCAATCTGCTAACGCATCGACGATGCGATCTGCCAATACTTTGAGCTGTGCCTGATCAGCCATGTGCGTGGCGTGCGGCCGACGCAAATCCGCAATCGATCCGGGGATGACATGGATGTGAAAGTGAGGCACCGTTTGCCCTGCCGCCTCGCCATTGAGCTGCATCAGCACCACGCCTTGTGCGCCCAAACCCTTCTTTTGCGCTTCACCGATTTTGCGCACGGTGCGCATGCAAGCCGTTGCAGCCTCATCTGACAGCTCAAACAGCGTGGTGGCGGCTTGCTTGGGGATGACCAAGGCATGGCCTTGCGTCTGCGGCATGATGTCCATGAACGCCAACGTGTGCGCGTCCTCGTAGAGCTTGATGCATGGGATCTCGCCGCGCAGAATCTTGGCAAAGATGTTGTTTTGATCGTAGGACATGCTCAGGCTTCCTGGTTGTGGCGTCGGGCGCCGTGCTCGCCAGATTGTGCCTTAGTGGGATTGTCGTGCGCTGTGGTCTAGGCTGATGTGACGCATACATCGACCTGTTTAAGATTCTCTCAGCACGGCCGAAAATGGCAAAAGGCATGTGCGTAGCCAATAGATGCGCACTTTTATATTGGGTGTGAATCATGTTGAGGCTCCGCGATCTTTCTCTGGCTCGGCGCTTGGCACTGATTATCATCAGTGCCTTGGTGGGCGTGGCCGTGCTGGCGACCGCCTTCCTGGTCTCCGAGAAAACGCTGATCATGCAAGAGCGTGAACGCAGCGTGCGCCAGACCGTTGAGGTTGCACACGGCTTGATCACCCATTTTCATGGCGAGTTTGCCAAAGGGCGGCTGGCAGAGGCACACGCCAAGCAGCGTGCGATAGATGCCATCCGTGGCTTGCGCTACAGCAGCACCGAGTATTTCTGGATCAATGACATGCATCCCACGATGGTGATGCACCCGACCAAACCGCAGCTTGACGGGCAGGACCTCAGCAACATCAAGGATCCAAACGGCAAACTGTTGTTCATGGCATTCGTGAAGACCGTCAAGGCCAGTGGATCGGGTCTTGTCAATTACATGTGGCCAATGCCCGGCAGTGATCAGCCTGTCCCCAAAGTGTCGTATGTGATGGGTTTTGCGCCATGGGGGTGGGTCGTAGGCTCCGGCATTTACGTTGATTCCGTGGATGCGATGGTCTGGGCTCGGGCTGTCAAATTTTCTTTGGGGGCCTTGGGCCTCGCCTCTGTGGTGTTGTCGATCGGCCTGTTGATTTCACGCAGCCTGTTGAGCCAACTCGGCGGTGAGCCTGCGCAGGCCGTGGCCATCACACAGCGCATCGCAGCCGGCGACCTGAGCGCGGCTATTCAGTTAAAACCCAATGACAGCAGCAGTCTGCTCTATGAAATCAAGGCCATGCGTGACAGCGTGGCGCAGATCGTGACGCATGTGCGATCCAGTTCGGAAGCGGTGGCGCAGTCCACGGCCGAGATCGCCAGTGGCAACAGCGATCTGTCATCGCGAACCGAGAACCAAGCCAGTGCTTTGGAAGAAACGGCTGCAGCGATGGAGCAGCTGAGCGCGACAGTGCGACACAACGCTGACAGCGCCAAACAGGCCAATCAACTCGCCATTGGGGCTTCTGCTGTGGCGTTCCAGGGTGGGGAGGTGGTGGCGAAGGTGGTGGACACCATGCGCGCCATCAATGACTCGTCCAAGAAGATCGAGGACATCATTGCTGTCATCGATGGCATCGCCTTTCAGACCAACATTTTGGCGTTGAATGCGGCGGTGGAGGCAGCGCGAGCTGGCGAGCAGGGGCGCGGTTTTGCGGTGGTCGCCTCTGAGGTTCGCACCTTGGCTGTTCGCTCAGCTGGTGCTGCCAAAGAAATCAAGCACTTGATCAATGACAACGTGCAGAGTGTCGGGCAGGGGAGTGAATTGGTCGATCAGGCGGGCGTCACCATGCGTGATGTGGTTGACGCGATTCGCAGGGCGACCGACCTCATGGGTGAAATTTCCGCTGCCAGCGTTGAGCAAAGCCAAGGCGTGTCCCAAGTAGGTGAGGCTGTGACCCAAATGGAGCGCAACACGCAACAAAATGCGGCCATGGTCGAGCAGATATCCGCGGCAGCGAGCAGCCTAGATCGACAGGCGCAGGATCTTGTTCAGGCGGTTGCCACGTTCACCGTGGCTTCTTGAGCGGGGCTGCTGCCTCACATCGCTGCGTCAGGCACTGTGCTTGTCGGCTTCGCTGGTGAAGGCGTCAGCGTAGAAGAACTCTTCAGGTAAGCCTGCCTGCGTGGTGAAGTCACGGCGTGCCGATTGCACCATCACTGGGGCACCGCAGGCATAGACATCGTAGCCAGACAGGTTGGGCAGATCAGCCAGCACGGCTTGGTGGACAAGGCCGGTGCGCCCCTCCCAGTGGTCTTGTGGCGAGGCCTCAGACAACACAGGTACATAGCGCAACCACGGCAGCGCAGCGGCTTGTTGCTCGGCCCAGTCATGCAGGTACAAATCAGCACGGCTGCGGCAGCCCCAGTACAGCGTAGCGGGCCTGTTGATCCCCGCATGGGCCATGTGCTCGATGATCGCTTTAAGTGGCGCCAAGCCTGTGCCCGAGGCCAGCAGCACGATGGGCCGATCTGAATCTTCGCGCAAGAAAAATGTGCCGAAGGGGCCTTCTACGCGCAGGATTTCTTTCTCTTTCATGGCGCCAAAGACGTGCTCCGTGAAGTGCCCCCCTAGCATGTGTCGCAGGTGCAGTTCAATGCCGTCGACACCGGCTTGTTTGACAGCGTGCGGCGCATTGGCCATGGAGTAGCTGCGGCGCAGGCCATCTTTGAGCACAAACTCGATGTACTGGCCCGCTTTGAAACCAAAGTTGTTGGTCGCGGGCAGTTGAAGGCGCAGCGCCATCACGTCAGGCGCTAAACGCGTCAGGCTGGTGACGCGGGTGGGCATCTTGATCGGCGGGAAGTCACCGAGTGCGACCACCTGTTTGGCTTCGATGACCAGATCAGTTTGCGGGGTCGCGCAGCACGTCAGCAAATAGCCAGCGGCCTCTTCGGCATCACTCAGGGCCTTGGCCTGATGTGCGCCGTGGATGACGCGGCCCTCAAGCAGCTTGCACTTGCAAGACCCGCAGGCCCCATCCTTGCAGCCGTAGGGCAGACCGATGCCTGCATTCAGCGCGGCACCCAGCACCGTGTCGTCGCGTCGCATGGCGAATGTGCGGCCGCTGGGCTCAATGGTGACGGAAAAGCTCATGACACGACCTCTTGGCAAAACATCTTGGGGAACCCCCACATGCCAGCACATGGCGCTGGCCTCAGAATCACAAGTTGGATTTTCGCTCAGACCTTGCCATGTTCTATCCCCAACCTAGCCGACATGCCCGATTTCGTCAGACCCGTGTACTGATCGTGGGTTGCGGCGACGTCGGTTTGCGTGCTGCCCGTACCTTGCTGCCACGCTGCCGGGTGATGGCTTTGACCTCGCAAAGCGAGAGGGTCGCTGATTTGCGTCAGGCCGGGTTGGTGCCCTTGCTGGGTAATTTGGATGAGCCACGTAGCCTGTCACGACTGGCCGGTTTGGCCGGGCGCGTCTTGCATCTGGCACCGCCGCCGGGGCAGGGTGAGGCAGACCCCCGTACGCGCCATTTGTTGCAAGCACTGGCACGCTGTGGTGGCATCCAGTCCTTGGTGTATGGCAGTACCAGCGGTGTGTATGGTGATGCCCAAGGGGCTGTCGTCCATGAGACGAGGCGGGTTGCGCCCACCACAGCGCGCGCCCAACGCAGGGTCGATGCCGAGTCGCAGGTGCGCCTGTGGGGTCGCCAACAGTCGCTGCGCTGTGGCACACGTGCCAGCATTTTGCGCATCCCGGGCATCTACGCTTTGGACCGACAAGGTGGTGACCCGCGCGATCGTGTGCGCAAAGGCAGTCCGGTCTTGATGCACGATGATGACGTCTACACCAACCACATCCACGCTGACGATCTGGCGAGGGCCTGTGTGCTGGCCTTGTGGCGCGGTCGACTAGGTCGGGTGGTGCACGCGTGCGATGACACGGACATGCGCATGGGGGACTACTTCGACTGGGTGGCCGACCATTTTGGTTTGACCAAGCCACCTCGCATCAGCTTGGCCCAAGCTGCCGTGGCTTTGAGTCCCATGCAGATGTCTTTCATGAGCGAGTCCCGCAGGTTGAGCAACCATCGCTTGCGCAATGAGCTGCGCTTGTCCCTGCGCTACCCCACGATTGCGCAAGGCTTATCCCTCTGAATAGGGATACGCGAGGCAAGTCTCCTTCTGATATCGGGTGATATCGTCGAACTTTCACCATTTGATATTTGATAAGGGTAAGACCATGAATGCTCGCCGTGCTGTGTTTGCCGTCTCTGTGGCTTTGATTTCGACGGTGTGTGCCCAATCAGCGCACGCTTATAGCCAAGTCATCGTGTTCGGTGACAGCCTGTCTGACAACGGTAATTTCGCCCAAAAATTTGGTGGCGTTTTGCCTGCGCCTGATGTGTATTCGCAAGGGCGTTTCACAAGCGGACCTGTCGCCGTTGAGGTCTTGTCTAATAAGTTGGGTATTCCTTTGGTCGATTACGCTTATGGCGGTGCGCTAACGGGTACGGACAACCAGTTTCAATCTGTCAATCCGCTGGTCGCCAACACAGGGCTGAAGTCTCAGGTGAGCAACTTCACCGACGGCTTGGCTGGATCAGGTCAATCGGCTGATGCGTCAGCGTTGTACGTCGTCTGGGGTGGGGGCAATGACTTTTTGTCTGTGATCCCGACGGGTAATTTCTCCAATATCGGTGCCGTGGTAACGACGGCTGTGACCAATTTGGTGACCGAAGTCGGCAGCCTGTATGCATCAGGTGCGCGCGACTTCTTGGTGCCTTTGTTGCCTGATCTGGGTACCACGTTTTACGGCACATCTGGCGCGATCCCGCCTGCTTTATTGAACAACCTGACGGCATCTTTCAACGGTGCTTTGTCTGCTCAGTTGAATGTGCTCAAGTCAGCCAGCCCTGGCCTGAACCTGACCATTTTTGATGTGCCGACATTCTTGGCCGGTGTGCGCACTGACATGGCTGCAGCGGGTGCCAACGTCACCGATCGCTGCTGGACGGGCGACTATGCTGGTGCAGGAGGTACCTTGTGCGCTAACCCTGATCAGTACTATTTGTTTGACAGTGTGCACCCAACGGCTTTTGTTCATGCTGTTGTTGGTGATGCCTTTGCTGCGGCTGTTCCTGAGCCTGCAAGCAGTGGGTTGATGCTGGTTGGCTTGGTGTTGAGCGGTTTGTTTGTGCGCCGTCAACGCCGGTCTTGATTCAGGCGGGCGCTGCGGTTTTGGTCTTGAATTGGCAAACTGCGCTGACACTGCATGCCCAGCAGCGCGGCTTGCGGGCTTGGCACACGTAGCGCCCATGCAGAATCAGCCAGTGGTGGGCATGCAGCATGAACGCTGGGGGGATGCGTTTGAGTAGTTTCAACTCAACCTCTAGCGGCGTTTTGCCCGGTGCCAAGCCGGTGCGGTTGCCCAGCCGGAACAGGTGGGTGTCGACAGCCATGGTCGGTTCGCCAAAAGCCACGTTCAGCACCACGTTGGCCGTCTTGCGTCCCACGCCGGGCAAAGCCTCCAAGGCCTCGCGAGAGTGGGGCACTTGGCTGTCGTGCAGATCAATCAGCATGCGGCAAGTCTGCAGCAGATGCTTGGCTTTGCTTTTGTACAGGCCGATGGTCTTGATGTACTCGCACAAGCCGTCTAAGCCTAAATCCCAAATTTGTTGCGGCGTATTGGCCACGGGGAACAACTTGGCCGTGGCCTTGTTGACACCGACATCTGTGGCTTGGGCCGACAGCAGCACCGCTGTCAGCAGTTCAAACGGTGTGCTGTAAGCCAGTTCGGTTTTGGGCTCTGGGTTAGCGGCTTGCAGTGTGCTGAAGAACGCTTGTATCTCGGCCGGTTTCATCAGCCGTGTCATCAGATCAACACCACCGCGTCAGGTAACTCATTGGCGTTGGGTTGCGGGCCATCGCATGGGAAGTGCTGGCGCAGCAGTTTGCCCACTTCGCTCACTGCCGCTGTCAACCCTGCTTCGTACTGATCCGCTTGCAGGGACACGGCCAGCGCGGCTGTGATGGCTTGCCAAGTCTCGTTAGGGATGTGTTTTTGCAGACCACGGTCAGCGAGGATTTCGATGCGGCGCTCGGCGAGCAGCAGGTAAATCAAGACGCCATTGTTGTGCTCGGTATCCCATACGCGCAATTGGCTGAAAAGCGAGATAGCCCGTTGACGTGGGGATACGCCGCGTGACAAGGTCAGGGCACCCATCCCAGCCTCGATACACAGCCGCAACTCGCCCATATGGCGTGCCTCGCTGGCTTGAACCGCAAGCTCAAGTCTGGCCAAGCCCGGTACGGTGAGGATGCGCCGCGCATCTGCGGCATCCAGCCAGAGGTGTCGCGCCCATCGAATCAATGTATTCATTGGTGCACCTCTACCAGTTGCCGGAGGCACCGCCCCCACCGAAATCACCACCGCCACCAGACGACCAACCGCCTCCGCCACCGCCTCCGCCCCATCCTCCGCCGCCCATGGGTGGGCCACCCCAGCCGCCATGGCTACCTCCGCCATTGCCAAAGGCCAAGGCGAACAAGGATGAGGCCAGCCATGCGCCCAAGGCCATGAGTAAGCTGGTGGTGACCAACCAGACCAAGCCGCCGCTTATCAGGCCTGTTGCCAGTGCGCCTGCTTTGCGGCCCAAGATGCTTTTCAGTACACCAAACACCAGCGGCACACCAATCAAACCGAATACGAGCAGGTCATTGGGCTGGAAGCCTTCTTCGCTGCGTTTCTGCTTCGCTTGTGGCAGAGGCAAGTCTTCGCCTTGAATACGGGCAATCAAATGGTCTGTGCCTTGATTGAGGCCGCCAGCATAGTCACCCGCCTTGAAGGCAGGTTTGATGGCGCGTTCGATGATCTGGCTGGCAGCCAAGTCGGGTACGGCGCCTTCCAAAGTCTTGGCCACTTCAATGCGCACGCGCCGGTCTTGCTTGGCCACGACAAGCAGCAGGCCGTCACCGACGCCTTTGCGGCCAATCTTCCAAGACTCGCCGACACGCTGTGCAAACGCGGCGATGTCCTCAGGCATGGTGCTGGGCACCATCAGCACAACCAATTGGGTGCCTTTGGCTTGCTCAAAAGCCATGAGTTTGGCCTCTAACCCCTGAATCTGATCAGGGGTGAGTGTCTGGGTCTGATCCATGACATGGCCGCTCAGTGGCGGCACGGGCAAGATATCGCCCGTGTTTTGAGACCACGCAGGCACGCCGCCCATCAGCAGGGCCAGCGCCATCAGCCAGTTCAGTGCGGTGCTCAACGCAACGCCTTATTTCTTGCCAAAGTCAACCGAGGGCGGAGTCGAAATCTGCGCCTCATTTTGAACCGTGAAGTTGGCCTTGGGGCTGTAGCTGAAGGCCATGGCTGTCAGGTTCGATGGGAAGCTGCGCGCCAGCACGTTGTACTCCTCCACCGATTTGATGTAGCGGTTTCTGGCTACGGTGATGCGGTTTTCTGTGCCCTCAAGCTGCACGCGCAGGTCTTGAAAGCCTTGATTGGCCTTGAGGTTGGGGTAGTTCTCACTCACAACCAGCAACCTGGACAAGGTGCTGGAGACCTCACCTTGGGCCGCCTGGAACTTCTTGAAAGCCTCCGGGTTGTTGACCAACTCGGGCGTGGCTTGGATGCTGGTGGCTTTGGCGCGAGCCTCAACCACCTTGGTCAGGGTGTCTTGTTCAAAGCCGGCTTCGCCTTTGACGGTGGCCACGATGTTGGGGATCAGGTCGCTTCGGCGCTGGTATTGGTTGAGCACCTCAGACCAAGCTGATTTGTTTTGCTCATCGAGCTTTTGGAAGTCGTTGTAGCCACAGCCGGTTAAGGCTACGGCCAAAAAGAGGGCGCTGATGGGCGCTAAAGCCCGGCGAAGCAAAGCAGGTGAAGCAGTACGCATGGGGGACCTTTCATATCGTTCACGGATAGGATAGATCAGGGTCAGGCTGTAAATGACAAGAGCGACGCCCCCTTGCGTAAAAATTATTTAAGTTTGACGCCGCCGTGCGCTCACCCCCCCTAGGATACCCAGAGAGGTCAGCAACAGCGCGATGCTGCTGGGCTCGGGCACAGCCGGTGTCAGGGCGAGATTCTGAACGGCCAGCACGCTGGTGGTGTCATAGCTGTCGATGTCTGCCACGACAAAGCCGACGGTGATGCTGCCTGCTTGCAAGAACGTGTGGCTGACATGCAGTGACCCTGAGTCCAGCCAGCCGTCGGTCGTGTTGGTCAGGCTACTGATGTCACCCAGCTTGACCACGTCGGCCCCAAGGGTCAGCCAAGCTGCGTCGGGTACCGCAACGGGGCCGGTACTGATTTGACCCAGCAAGCGCCAGTCAAAGCTCAGCGTGTCACCAGCTTGCACGACCAGTGTGCTGAACAGCGCTGAGCCTTCGTAGGCGTAGTTGAAAGCGGTTTCATTGTCAAAAGCGGTGGCGGCAAGCCCCAGTGTGTTGGTCAGTGCCGAGATGTCCGCAGCGTTGTTGCCGGACAGGTTGAGCGCACCTGCTGCAAACGGGGCGTCATCTGTGAAGTTGGTGCTGGCGGTGCCCAACAAGTAGGCGTTGCTGCCCAAGTTGATTGAGCCAAGTTGAGGGGCTTGTGCGACGTCACCCGTGGACAGCCACTGTGTCAACGGGGCAGCTTGGACGCTGGTTGTGGACAGGGCCAGCAGGCCCGTGGCAATCAATAGGCGGAGGTGATGTGTGTGTGTCATGGTTGTTTGCTTGATTAATGGGTTTCATCGAGTGAGGCTGGTGCTCACAAAATCAGGTCACGGTTGACGACAATCTGTGCCGCACTGACGCCGCGCAGAGTGAGCAACGGACGTGCAGCTGCTGCGCCTGTGTTGCCATCCGTATCGATTCGAATCTGCAAGCCTGAGCTGGTGTCGACCAACTGGATGAAGCCTGATGCGATCAAGTCAACGAGTGGATAGGCCGCATGCAGCGTGGCCGCAATCGCGCTCAGGTCGATGCGGTCTTGCCCAGCGGTGAAATCGGTCACGGTGTCCAGCGCATCACGCAAGCTGTTGTAGACGATCACGTCACGGCCCGAGCCCGTGGTGATCAGGTCAGCGCCTTCACCCCCGACGATCCGGTCATCACCTGGCGTGCCAGTGAGTACATCGCCGCGTGCCGTGCCTGTGATTTGCTTGATCAGCTTGAGTCCAATCACGACCGGGTCGTGGTCTGACGAGCGGTAGGGTGACGCGGTGTAGTAATCGGGGCCACAGCTTGCGCAGACGGGCTGTTTGAACTCGACGTTGTAGTCGATCACAAAAGGCTCGTCAGCGTTGATGTGCCAATGCGCTGTCCCTGTCACTTGGGGTGCCATGCTGGTGCTGGCGAGCGCGTGGTCGAGGTAACCCAACTCGCCGTCGAACACGTAGGAGTAGTCGCTGATGCCGTTGAAGGTCTCGATCAAGTCAACCAGACTGTTGCCCGTCAGGTTCAGGATGGGGGACTCTTTGCCGTAGGCGTTCAGGTCACCGATGACCAGTACATCGTTGTCGCCACGCAGTGTTTGCACACTGTTGATGAAGCTGCGCAGTTGTGTGGCTTGCTGCTGGCGTCGGTCATTGAAGCAACCTTGGCCATCGCCTTGATCTAGATCGACTGCAGCCGATTGGGCGTCACAACTCTTGGACTTGAAGTGGTTCACGATCACTGTGAACTGCTCACCGTTGGCCGCGCCAAACGTCTGGGCCAGCGGTGGGCGGTTGTTGATGGCGGCGGTGTCGCTCATGGCACCGCTGACCAGGCTGACGTTGGCTGGTTTGTAGATCATGGCCACGCGGATGGCATCGGTGCCTGTGCCTGCGGCCGTGCCAGCAATGGCGGTGGGTAGCGACACGGTGGCGTATGACCCCTGGCCCATCTCCGTATTCAAGGCGTCGACCAAGTTTTGCACGGCGGTGTTGCCGTTGTTCTGGATCTCCATGAGGCCGATCACATCGGCGTTGATGGCAGCGATGGCCTTGACGATTTTGTTGCGCTGGCGGTTGAACTCGGTGATGCTGTCGGCGCCACGGCAGTTGCTGGCCGATGTGGCCCCGCCCAGCGTGCATCCTTGACCCGTTGCACCTGTGGCCGTGTTGCCATTGGTGAATGTGGTGAAGAAATTCAGCACGTTGAAACTGGCCACTTTGATGTTGCCGCCCACTGTTGCAGGGGCAGCGGTGCGGGCATTGGTGCGCGTGAACACCACAGCTTGCGTTGGGTGGATTTTGTAGTCGGCGAGGCCGAGGTTGCTGCTGGTGGCCAGACCGTAGTCGATCACGCCTGTTATCGACGCGATGGTGTCGCCCGCACGCTGGGTGTTGTCAGTAGACACATAGGGCGTGGGGTTGGGGTTTTGTAAGCTGCTGCCATCATCCAAAAGTATGCGGCGGCGGGCGTTGTCGTTGGCCATGTTGATGGCGTCGGCGCTGCCAGCCGGATGGGCGTTGGTCGGCTTGACTAAGCGGCCGCCTGCAGACAGTGTGATCTGACCATAACGGCCCAAGAAGTAGTTCTGGTCAGCCGTCAACTCGGTGTTGATCGTGATCAGCATGCCTTCGACCTTTTCGAGGTCGTCTTCTGTTGCTTCAGGGAAGGTGATGACGGTCGGGTTGACCGTGTTGCCAGAACTCAGCACGCTCAGGTTGGTGACGTTTTTGAGCTCGGTGACCGTGTGGGCCAATGTTTGTGCATTGCTGGCAGCGCCAACATTGAACTCGTCGACCAAGCCTGTCAACTGAACATGTTGACCGACCTGGGTGGCGTTTGGCGTCGATGTGAAGACGAATATGCCGTCGGAGGTCGTGGCCATGGCGTCAGGCACCAACGATTGCATGAAGAAACCGTTGTTGTTGATTTTGGTGACCACGCCTGTGGTCGTCACCGTTTGACCCACCATGGGGCTGGTGTGGCCTGTCCCTTGTATTTGGCCAATGGTCGCAGCGACAGGGGTTGTGCCCCCAGGCGTGCCACCGCTTTGGCATGCTGACAGTGCCGATTGCAAGTTGCGCGGGGTGGCTGTTGACGTGACAGCAAAGTCAGCTGCGTTGTTGTTGGTATCGGTGCAGCCGCTCGCCAGTCGTTGGGCCACGGTGCTGGTCGTGAGCGCGGCAGTGGCCGTGACCTCGGCATTGTTGCCTGAGCCGTAGGACAGGCGGTCAATCACGCGGCTGAGTGCCGTGGCGTCACAGGTGGCAGTGCCGCAGCCCAGCCCGGTCAATCCTGTCACCAGCGCGACTTTGCCATTGCTGCCACTGAGTTGGATGGTACCTTGCAGGTCCGCTGTGATGCCCAAATCTGCGCCCGTCGCATTGGCGGGGCTCAAAGGCATTTGCACCAAGTAGTACTGACCCGGAGTCAGCGCGATGTTGGGCAGCGCAACGATCTGTGATGCACTGGTGCCATAGTTGCCGGCTGCTGAGCCATATTGCAGCGTGATGCCGCTGAGACTGACACTGCTGCTGCCAGCGTTGAACAGTTCCACCCAGTCTTGTTTGAATAAGGGTGTGGGTGCGCTGCTGGTCGAGCCGCCCCCGCCGTAGACTTGGCTGATGACGAGTCCGGAGCTCGATGCCTGAGCAAGTCCGCTCAAGGTCAGCGCAATGGCCGCGCAAATGGGTTTCAATGAAGCAGTTCGGGATAGGCGCATGGCAGACCTCGGTCAATGAGATGGCCTGAGTGTGTGCATGCTTTGTTTCAGTGCCAGCAGCAGCGGACACGCCTATCGTGAGCACTTTGGCCCATATAGATGTGCTGTGTCCGGATTCGCTATGGCCCTAGGATCAAGTCCGAGTTAATCCGTTTGACGACGTGCCCTGGCCCTGGCTAGGGCAGCCTCGATCACGGCGCGTTTGGTATCCAGCTGTACGGGGTCGGTTAAGCGGGATGCTTCGGCGAGGTTGGCCAGTTTGTGTTCGGCCTTGGCCAGCAGCCGTGTCTCTTGTTCTTCTTTGGCCTTCACTACCCGGATCTGGTGAAACGCATAGCGCTGCTTGGCATCGTGCGCCAGTTGCGCGGGCCATGCTGCCCAGCCAGTTGGGGCAGGGGCCGCATGTGCGGGCACCAAGGAGATGCAATCAACGGGACAAGCGGGGATGCATAACTCGCACCCTGTGCACTGATCCTCGATCACCGTGTGCATGTGTTTGTTGGTGCCAATGATCGCATCTACCGGGCAGGCCTTGATACACAGGGTGCAACCTATGCACCAAGCCTCGTCGATGATAGCCAGCGCACGTGGCCCTTCTAAGCCGTGCGACTCGTCTAAGGGCGTTGGTGGCAAGCCGGTTAACTCAGCCAAGCGCCTGACGCCTTCTTGGCCGCCAGGGGGGCACTGGTTGATGCCTGCTTGCCCTTGTGCAATGGCCTGTGCGTAGTGCGCACAATCAGGAAAGCCGCAGCGCGTGCACTGCGTCTGCGGCAAAAGGGCATTGATACGTTCGGCGTCCATCATGATGGCGCCGAAGTGTACGCGCCTTGTCTTACTTGTTGTGCGCCAAGATGAAAGCACGCACGGCCGGGTAAGCCTCTTCACGCCAGCGACGGCCAGCAAAGATGCCGTAGTGACCGGCACCGACCACGTCGTAGTGCTTCAGGTTCTTTTTCGGGATGCCTGTGCACAGGTCGTGAGCAGCCTTGGTTTGACCCGCGCCGGATATGTCATCAAGCTCACCCTCAACGGTCAGCAGGGCGGTGGTCTTGATGTCCTGAGGGCGCACCAATTCTTCCTTGCCCTTGAGGTTGCGAACCTTCCATGTGCCGTTGACCAGCGCGAAGTCCTGGAACACGGTTTTGATGGTGTCGAGGTAGTACTCGGCAGGCATGTCCAGAACGGCGTTGTACTCGTCGTAGAACTCGCGGTGCGATTCCACGCTGTCGTCATCACCACGGACCAAGTCCAAAAAGTAATCGTAGTGTGATGTGGCGTGGCGATCAGGGTTCATGGCCACGAAGCCGGTGTGTTGCAAAAAGCCGGGGTAGACGCGGCGGGTGGCACCCGGGAAGTTCGTCGGTACGCGGTAGATCACATTGGTTTCGAACCACTCGTACGACTTGTTCATCGCCAAGTTGTTGACCGCTGTGGGTGACTTGCGCGCATCAATCGGGCCGCCCATCATGGTCATGGTGCGCGGCGTAGCTTCACCACGGCTGGCCATCAGAGATACCGCCGCCAGTACAGGCACGGTGGGTTGGCAAACGGAGATCACGTGCACGTCCGGGCCCACCTCGCGGATGAACTCTTGGACGTAGTTGACGTAGTCATCCAGATGGAATGGACCTGCGTCAACAGGCACCATGCGGGCATCGACCCAGTCTGTGATGTACACCTTGTGGTCTTGCAGCAAAGTGCGCACGGTATCGCGTAGCAGCGTGGAGTGGTGGCCCGATAGGGGCGCCACAACCAGAACAGACGGTTGGTCGCGCATTTTGGCGAGCAATTTGGCGTCATCGGTGAAGCGCTTGAAGCGAATCAACTTGCAAAACGGCTTGTCGATAACGGTTTGCTCTTGAATAACCACGTCAGTTCCATGGACATTGACGTTGTTGATGCGGAAAGCGGGTTTTTCGTATTCTTTCGTCAGGCGGTGAATCAGATCGAAACCGGCGGATAGACGCTGCGCGGATGGAATCTGCGCCATGGGCGACAGGGGGTTGCTGTAGAGCTTGGAGGTCGCACTGGCGAACTCTGAAAAAGGACTGATCCAAGCGCGGTTGGTTTCGTAAATCTGATAGAGCATGGCAGGACCTTTTCGTCGGGGACAACTGTCGCAAATGGATGATGACAACATTTTTCATCACATGTTGCAGTGCAGCATAGATGAGTTTTTCTATATTTGCATTTTTTGATGAACGTTAAGTGATGCAACAACAGTGTGAAGGTCACGTATTTGTCACTCGGATCAATAGATCCTGTTCCGCTGTGCGTGTTTCTGGTTAATTCGTCCTTGCTGACCAGATACAGCAACGCCACCAGAAAATGGACCGCGAGGGTCTTTTCTGGTGGCGTTGCATTTCAGAAGAGGCCATCCGAGACGGGATGACCTTGCACTCAATCAGCCTGACTTCTTGCGCTTGTGAGCTACGCCGGCTAGCAGGCCAAGGCCACAAATGGCCAGCAGGTAGCTGGTTGGCTCAGGCACTGCAGTTGTGTATGTCAGGTTGTCGGCCACAACGCCCACGCCGCTGAACGTCACCGAACGGATGTCAGCCACATTGCGCGAGATGCCCATGAAGGCGCCGTCGTTGTAGCTGTTGATATCGGTGGTCAGTGCCAGCGAGTGAGTTTCCAGCAAGGCGCTGCTGCTGTCGTAGGCCGTCACCGTGATGCTGCCGCTGATGTCGCGGAAGTGGTTCACGAAGGCGCCGACGCCCGATTGCAGGCTGTCAAAGGTGAAGGTGATTTGGCCGTTGCTGCCAGCTGCTGCGAAGTGGTTGCCCAGGCCCCAGATGCCGTTTTCACTGAGGTCACGGTTGTAGGCACCGAGTTCAGCGCCCACGTCGCCTGAGAAGGTCACGCCAGTGGAGACAACTTCTGGGCCAGCGGTGATGAGGCCGTCATAGCTTTCGAAATCAAGCACCGAAGTGGGGTTGAGCAACGAGCCAGGGCTGTTGATCAGCGAGGCTTGTGCGGGCAGGGCGCATGCTGCGATAACAGCTGCAGCGATGAATTGCAGTTTCATGGTGTATTTCCTTGTGTAGGGCAATGGGCCGATCACGAACCGATGATGCCGCCGTTGTCTTTGGTGATGACCACCACAGACGAGCGTGGGCGGCCAGCGGGCAATGCGGTCACGCCGTCGGCTTCGACAGCGTATTGACCTTGTGGCCAGTTGGAGAATTGAGTCGGGTTGGCTGCAAACGAGTCTTCACCTGGGTGTTGCACGCCCACGAACATGGTCTTGCCGTCCGGTGTCATGGTCACGCCAGTGACTTCGCACTTGTTGGGTGATGTCAGGAAGCGACGTGTCTCGCCGGTATTGGGGTCGGCACACACCATCATGTTGCCGCCAATGTTAACGAAGTCACCAGAGCCGTCACCGATCTGGTCGGTTTGCACCCACAAGCGGCCGAAGTAGTCGAACCACAGGCCATCGGGTGCACCGTAGTCGGCGCTGCCGTTAGGCGCGTCGACGATGTTGCCCTTGTAGTCGTTGGTGGGCTTGGCAACCTTGGTGGTGGCTGTATCGCCAGCTTGTGCAAACAGATCCCAGCTGAAGGTGGTGCTGGTCACGGTTTTGCCAGTTTCGCGCCAGCGGATGATGTGGCCATAAACGTTGTCGGCGCTGGGGTTGGCTGCGTCAACAGGTGGGCGAGCCGTGGCGGCGGTGGTTGAGCCGTCTTGTGCAATGACCGATGCGGGCGTCGTGCCACGGCGGTTGTTGTTGGTCAGTGTGCAGTACACCTCGACTTCATCGAAGCCACCGATGCGGGGGCGTGCGCCCGTCCACTCAGGGCGGTCCATCATCGTGGCGCCGACAGCATCAGCAGCCATGCGGGTCTTGATGAGGATCTTGGCCAGCACTTCCGCGTCATTGGCACCCGAGAAATTCGGGTTGTCGCGCAGGGCCAAGCCATTGAGGCCAATGGTGCCAGGCAGCAGTGGCAGCCATTCGCCCGTCAGGTTGGCGTTAAAGCGTGCCGCGTACAGCGTGCCGCTGTCCAGCAGGTTGCGGTTGGCAGCGCGGTTGGTGGGGTTGAAGGCGCCTGAGCAAACGAACTTGTAGATGTATTCGTTGCGCTCGTCGTCACCCATGTACATGCCGACTTTGTTCTGGCTGTCCACCACGTATTGGGCGCTTTCATGCTTGAAGCGGCCCAAGGCGGTGCGCTTGACAGGCATGGCGCTGGGGTTGAACGGATCGATCTCCACAACCCAGCCAAACAGGTTGGTCTCGTTGGGGTTGGTCACCACGTCCCAACGTGGGTCCGTGGTGTGCCAGCGGTAGCCGAAGCCAGCGGCGACGACGCCATAGCGGTTGAGCAGCTTGCCTGCATCGCCCGAAGCGGCAGATGGCACGGCGCTGTTGCTGCCAAAGTTGCCGTTCCAGTTTTCTTCACAGGTCAGGTAGGTGCCCCAGGGCGTGATGCCGTTGGCGCAGTTGTTGACGGTGCCGTAAGCAGTGAAGCCGTCCAGTTGGTTGCCTGTGGCAACCGTGGCGGCGTCGGTGATCGTGTACTCATTGCTCTTAAGTAGAGCATGACCAGCAGCGGGGCCCGATACGCGCATCTTTGTGTTGGCAGTGATGCGACGGCCATATGGCGATGTCTTCACAACCGACCACTTGCCTGCCACGCGACGCGCTTCCAAGATCGACACGCCGTGTGCTGCCTGCGACTTGCGTGTTTTGGCGATGGTGTAACCCGCACCGACTTGACCGTCGGTGAACAGGATTTCTTCATGGGTGTATTCGTTGTTCACGCACAGCACGCCACGGTCGCTGACCGGAACGCCGCCCGTGCCAACGAAGGGGAAGAAGTGCATGCCGTCGTTGTGCGCGCCGAACTGCTTGGCCTGTTGGGCCGCTGTTTCGCTGGCGTTGCCAACAAACGGGGTGCCGCCGGGCATGATGGCATCGCCCCAAGCCACGAAGACGTTGGCGGTGTAGCCAGTAGGCACGGTGATGCGGTCAATCACGGCGGTGGGCACGCCACCGGCCAGCACGTTGGCGGCGCGGGTGTTGGCTGGCACGCTGTCAAAGCCCATGCCGGGGAATCCGAGGCTGGCAGGGACGGGTGCAGCTTGAACGGTGCTGACCAGGCCGCTGAGCGTCAGGCCACCAGCAGAGGCGAGGGCGGCGGCGCCGACGCCACCTTTGACAAACTGGCGACGGCTGGCATCAACCTGGTTGATGACATCGTGAATGGATGGTGTGGACGACGGGTTCAGTGACACGTCGTTGGTGGGATGGGAAGCACCCTTCATCTGAAATCTCCGGTAGGTTAGGCTAGGAACCCACGGACTATCTCGTAACGATGTGACAGACATAAGACCTAGAGCCCATGCCCATGCCTAGAAAGGCCTATTAGAACGAAAAAAGCCCACACCCGTAAAAGGGAGTGGGCCTAGGCGGAATGCGTCTAGTTTGTGTTTACATCACGGCTTTGATGGCCGCTGCCACGGCCTTGATGTTGCCTGTGTTCAGCGCCGCCACGCAGATGCGACCGGAGTCGACACCGTAAATGCCGAACTCCGCACGCAGACGTTGCATCTGTGTGGCGTTCAGGCCGGAGTAGCTGAACATGCCTTTTTGACGTGTGATGTAGCTCAGGTCACCACTCACGCCTGCCGCAGTCAACTCGTTGACCAAAGCGGTGCGCATCAGCTTGATGCGGTCACGCATGCCGGACAACTCGTCTTCCCACTGTTGACGCAACTCAGGGTTGGTCAACACCGTGGCCACGACCTGCGCGCCGTGTGTGGGCGGGTTGGAGTAGTTGGTGCGGATCACGCGCTTGAGTTGACTCAGGACGCGACCGGCTTCTTCAGCCGATTCACTCACGATGCTCAGGGCGCCGACGCGCTCACCGTACAGCGAGAAGCTCTTGGAGAAACTGGTCGACACGAAAAAGCTCAGGCCAGCGTCCAAGAACTTGATGACGACCTTGCCGTCTTCGGTGATGCTCTCGCCAAAGCCTTGGTAGGCCATGTCCAAAAAAGGCACCAAGTTGCCCGCCTTGACCGTGGCGATGACCTCATCCCACTGGGCGTCAGACAGGTCGTAGCCGGTTGGGTTGTGGCAGCACGCGTGCAACAAGATGATGGTGCCAGGTGCAGCAGCCTTCAGCGCGCCGATCAGGCCGCCAAAGTTGATGCCACGGTTGGCCGCATCGTAGTAGGGGTAGGTGTCAACGGGGAAGCCAGCTGACTCGAACAACGCGCGGTGGTTCTCCCAGCTGGGGTCAGAGATCAGCACCTTGGCGTCTGCGTTCAGGCGCTTGAGAAAGTCGGCGCCCAGTTTCAGGCCACCCGTGCCGCCGATGGCCTGCGCCGTCGAGATGCGACCGGCCTTGACTGCGGCATGTTCAGCGCCAAAAACCAAGCCTTGCACGGCCTTGTCATAGGCCACGATGCCGTCGATGGGCAGGTAGCCGCGCGCCTTGGGGGCCTCGGACATCTGCTTTTCAGCGGCGGCGACGCACTTCAGCAGAGGCAATTTGCCGCTGTCATCGGTGTACACACCCACGCCCAAGTTCACCTTGGCGGGGTTAGGGTCGGCATTAAATTGTTCGTTGAGGCCCAAGATGGGATCACGGGGGGCCATTTCAACGGAAGCGAACAACGAGGCCATGCAAGCAGTCTCCAGACGGTTGGGATAAGCTGAAAGATTCGACAACCACGAATTTCGCTGACAAACCCATGGATCTGGGGCTTGTCCTGAAGGCTTTTGGCCTCAGTTGCGGAATCGGGCAAACCCATTATTTTATCGAACTGTGACCCGGATGTCTGAGCCGAACGATTTTCTCCCTGCTGCTGAGTTGATTAAAAGCGGTGAATTTGCACAAAACGAGGGCCAATTCGTTCGTTTTCCCGATTCGCCGTTCGAGTTGTATCAACCGTATCCGCCTGCCGGTGACCAGCCCACCGCCATCGATTTGCTGTGCGAGGGCATCCAAGATGGGCTGGCGTACCAGACTTTACTGGGCGTAACAGGGTCGGGTAAAACCTTCACCATGGCCAATGTGATTGCCAGGCAAGGGCGCCCGGCGATTGTTTTTGCGCCCAACAAAACCTTGGCAGCGCAGCTTTACGCAGAATTCCGCGAGTTCTTCCCGAACAACGCGGTCGAGTACTTCGTCAGCTACTACGACTACTATCAGCCCGAGGCTTACGTCCCCCAGCGCGACCTGTTCATTGAAAAGGACAGCGCCATCAACGAGGCCATCGAGCAGATGCGCCTGAGCGCCACCAAAAGCCTGCTAGAGCGCCGTGATGTGGTCATCGTGGCCACCGTGTCGGCCATTTACGGCATCGGCAAGCCCGAAGACTATTTGCAGATGGTGTTGCTGACGCGCGTGGGTGACAAAATGGGCCAGCGTGACGTGATCGCGCAGCTCATCCGCATGCAGTACAAGCGCAACGATGCCGACTTCAGTCGGGGCACCTTTCGGGTGCGCGGGGACACCATTGACGTGTTCCCTGCAGAGCACTCTGAGTTGGCTGTGCGGCTGGAGTTGTTTGATGACGAGATTGATTCGATCCAGCTTTTTGACCCGCTCACAGGCCGCATCCGCCAAAAAATCCCACGCTTCACGATCTACCCATCCAGCCATTACGTGACACCGCGTGAGCGTGTGTTGGTCGCCATCGAAGCCATCAAGCAAGAGCTCAATGAGCGCGTCAAGCTGCTGGTAGGTGACGGCCGCTTGGTTGAGGCGCAACGCGTTGAGCAAAGAACCCGCTTTGACATTGAAATGCTGCAGGAGATTGGCCACTGCAAGGGCATTGAGAACTACACGCGCCATTTGTCCGGTGCCAAGCCGGGTGACCCGCCATCCACGCTGGTCGACTACATGCCCAAAGACTCGCTGATGTTTTTGGACGAAAGCCACGTGATGATTGGCCAGTTGGGTGCCATGTACAACGGCGACAAATCGCGCAAAACAACCTTGGTTGAATATGGATTCCGGCTGCCCTCAGCGCTAGATAACCGCCCGCTTAAATTCGAGGAGTTCGAGGGCAAGATGCGCCAAGTCGTGTTTGTATCGGCCACCCCGGCTGCGTATGAGCAGCAACACACAGGCCAAGTTGTCGAGCAATTGGTGCGCCCCACAGGCTTGCTTGACCCGGTCGTTGAGGTGCGCCCCGCCACCCATCAGGTTGACGACGCATTGCAAGAGATCCGCAACCGGGTCGTCAAAAACGAGCGCGTATTGATCACCACGCTGACCAAGCGCATGTCCGAGCAACTGACCGACTACTTGACCGAAAACGGTGTCAAAGTGCGCTATCTGCACTCAGACATCGACACGGTTGAGCGTGTTGAGATTCTGCGCGACTTGCGCCTAGGCGTGTTCGATGTGCTGGTGGGCATCAATTTGCTGCGTGAAGGTTTGGACATCCCTGAGGTGTCGCTGGTGGCGATTTTGGATGCCGACAAGGAAGGCTTCCTGCGGTCTGAGCGCAGTTTGATCCAGACCATCGGCCGTACGGCTCGAAACCAAAATGGACACGCCATTTTGTATGCCGACAAAATCACCGAATCCATGCGCAAGGCCATGGGTGAGACAGCGCGCCGCCGTGCCAAACAAATCGCCCACAACGAGCTGCATGGCATCACGCCGCGCACCATCAATAAAAAGGTCAAGGAGATGATTGATGGCGTGATGTCCAACGCCGCCAAGGACGAGTTGCGTGCGACGGAATCGCTGTCACGCTCTATGGAGGGCAGCGAGGCTTTGTCTGAGAAAGATCTGAGCAAGCGCATGAAGCAGCTTGAAAAAGACATGCTGGAAGCGGCACGCAATCTGGATTTCGAAAAAGCAGCCCGTTTGCGCGACCAATTGGCCTTGCTGAAAGAGCGTGCTTTTGGCGCCCTTGTGCATGACAACATCGTGCCTGTGCAGGCAGGGCGCAAGTAAATGGCATTTTTCTCAGGCAAGCCCAAAATCAGGGTGCTCATGGTTTGCATGGGCAACATTTGCCGAAGCCCAACGGCCGAGGGCGTGCTGCGCAGCAAGCTGGCGCAAGTGGGCTTGGCCGATCGGGTTGAGGTTGACTCTGCGGGCACGCACGCTTTCCATGTGGGTGGCGCGCCAGATGTGCGCGCTCAAAAGCATGCGCAGCTGCGCGGCTACGACCTCAGCGCTTTGCGGGCACGTGAAGTCAATGAGCGCGATTTCGAGCAATTTGACCTGATCGTCGCCATGGACTGGGCCAACTTGAGCTCTCTGGATGCGCGTTGCCCGAATGACCCGCCCACCCAACGCAAGCTCAGGCGTTTGACGGAGTTCGTGCCTGCGCAGTCACCCCATGCGGGCGCTGAGGTCGTGCCCGATCCGTATTACGGTGGCCCTGCCGGGTTTGAGTTTGTGTTGGACTTGGTTGAGTCAGCTTGTGATGGTCTGGTGGTGCATTTGAGTGCGCTTGATAAGGCTGCGTCAGCGGGCGCAGGGTGAACATTTTTCGTCGCCGTCATTGCCTTTGCAGAATACGATCTGCGAGGTCTGGGGTTTGGATGGCCCTGATGGCATCGGTGCTGAATTGATTGGCAATTATCCCGGTGCAGGCGATGCCAACAATTTGGGCAAGCTGACTTATGGCCTGAGCAAAATTTCCCCCAATGACCGCATTGGCTACGGCATGTTCCAAGAGGACGCGACTTACTCTGCCTTCTCTTACGGGTAGTTCTACCCTGAAATTTCAGGGGCAGCGACACCAGAGGCACGTTTGGCCGGACTCAATGCGCGTTGAAGACAAGACATCAACGCCATGGTAGCGCCAAAGGTCTCTGCGGCGTCGGTGATCTCGCCACCTGCTGCCGCGTAAGCCTCATCAAGCACGCTGGCGGCCACACCGGAGCCAGACTGCACACGCAACGTGGGCCTTGGGTCTTCAATTTCTTGACGGTCTCAAGGATTGCGGTTGCTCGGGATTCGCTGACAGTGGCTTTCGTGGGTATGACGATGAGCTTACTTGTTCCAACAGGTGAGTGTTGCTTTGTCAATCTCACCAGCGTACAAAAAGTTCACGACCTACCCGGGAGTTTGAAACGGGAAATCGGGCGCCTTGGCCGGTTCGGATCGGTTTTCGCATAGGTTGACCGCCCTCGCCCCTAAATTTGAGCAATGGTGTCGTCACATTTCCCATCAACCCATGGAAAAGGGGCCCGAAGGCCCCGACTTTCATTTTGAACGACGCAACCAGTTCAACGGCGCAGTTCAGCCGAATCCGTCAATGCCTTAACTAGGTTGTTTACTGCATCCATCGAAGCAAGGCGAGCAGCCAAGGATAAATCGCTTTTGAACTGGTCAAAAGTGGCCGCACCCTTACCGGATGCGCGAACCTCGGTCACGGCTTGACCTTTGATGTCCGCAACACTGCAAACCAGATCAACTGAGAATTGCGTCGGAGGCCATGTGAACATACTGTCTGAAGACGAGTTTGTCGTGATGGATGGAGTAATCACGAAGGTCACGCCCTTGGCTTCCGATGCATTGGTTACTTTGCTCACGTCGGCGAACACAGCAGAAAACGCCTGATACAAAGCGCCATCCAGGTCGCGATAAGGTTGGTACTTGATCTTGTCGCCACCACCACCTGGAGTTTGAACTTCCTTTGTGAGATCGGCGGCACTGATCACGTAGGCGATCGACTTGTTGATCTTGGCTGGCGCGGCAGCCAGTTGCTTGGTGTCTGGCGTCATGGAGACTTGGTGCGCACACCCTGTCATCAAAACCAGGGCGGCCACGCCTACCAGACCGACCACTGCACGACGAATTGTCTTGAAACTCATGGAATCCCTTTCAGTTATTTCAACGCGTTTTGGAAATCGACATCGCTATAGAGCGACGAAAGCATGTGCTGCACAACGACGGGGTAGTTGCGTTGTGCAGCGGGAATGGCGACGGCACCGATGAAAGATGACTCCCAGCTGAAGTCGCCACGCTTGACTTTGTCATAGCGTACTTGGCCGCCCTTGGACACAATGAATCGCGCCTCGATATACCCGGAGGCCGTACCAAAGGCCGTGTCAATGTCAGTGCCGACCAATGTGCCTGACACCTCAAGCGCCGCGGCTGGGTTCAGGCGTTTGGCCATCTCCAGCTCTTGAGTGAGTGCCTGAGTCAAGTAGGCCGCATAGTCATTGCCAACTGACGATGTCATGCCATTGCCACGCAGGCTGATTTCGCGGGCACCTTTGGCGCCGGCATTTGCCGTAAAGGCGCCGACGCGCACTGGCTCACTGCCACTGCGCTTGAGCACGCTGATGTTGTCGATGGACACGTCGTATGGTGGCGCCTTCATGGCACACCCGGATATCACCAAAACCGCAGCAACTACTGCGATGCCTTTTAGATTAAACACAGCCACCCTGAATCCTCCCGTATCGTGAAAACGCCACGAATCAATTGTAAAGATGGAACAATATCAGATGCACATGCCACTTTCTCACGCTCTACTTTGATAGGTGATGCGGAATGAGCACACTAAACGGATAAGAAATTCAACCGCATGAGGGCGGGTATTGCACAGTTTTTGTGCTCCCAAAGCCTTTGAGTTGTGCAGTTTGATCCGTCGCTTCAACCCCTCACTAATTGATGCGCTGATTGCCACCAGCGCCGTTACTGCATCCCTGTGCTGCGTGTCAGGTGCCATCAAAAAAAATGCGGTGCCGGTGGGTGTGCGGCTGGCATCAGGGATGTCCCTTGGTTGTAGTTGACTAAAACAGTAGGAATAGATACAATGCAGTCAATGACGCTGGGCTGAGACTGAGGTCGCCCACGTTTCTGACCCAGGAGAAAAGCCATGCGTTTGACTACAAAAGGCCGTTTCGCAGTAACGGCAATGATTGATCTGGCTTTGCGCGAAAACACCGGCCCTGTTGCCTTGGCTGCTATCAGCCAGCGCCAGCACATTTCGCTGTCTTACCTTGAGCAGTTGTTCGGTAAATTGCGTCGCCACGAGCTGGTTGAAAGCACCCGTGGCCCTGGTGGCGGTTACTCGCTGGGCCGCAAATCGCAAGACATCACCGTCGCTGACATCATCGTGGCGGTGGATGAGCCCATTGACGCCACAGGTTGCGGTGGCAAAGAAAATTGCATGGGTGAAGACGGTGGGCGTTGCATGACGCACGACCTCTGGACGAGCCTGAACAACAAAATGATCGAGTATTTGGATTCGATCAGTCTGCGTAAATTGGTCGAGGATCAGCTCGCCAAGGGCGTGTCGATTGAGGCGCAAACCATCAAACGCGCCATTTCAACGCAGCCCGTGGTCAAGCCGATCAAGATCACGGCGCCTAATTCGGTGTTCGCTCTCGGGGCCATTTTGTCCAAGTAACCGCAAGTCTGGATAATTGACGGTTTCCCGCTGAGCTGAACAGCTTTATTTCAACGCGAGTTGCCAGCCTGATCACAAGGTGATCTCGGTCTGGCGCCAGCATGTTTGAGTCCCCATCATGGACATGACCCCGCACTTCCCGATTTACATGGACTACGGCGCAACCACCCCGGTTGACCCACGCGTTGTGGACGCCATGATCCCTTGGCTGCGTGAGCAGTTTGGTAACCCGGCCTCGCGCACCCATTCCTACGGCTGGGCCGCAGAAGCCGCGGTCGAGAACGCCCGTGTGCAGGTGGCCGATCTGATCGGTGCCGATCCACGTGAGATCGTCTGGACATCGGGTGCAACCGAATCCAATAACCTCGCCATCAAAGGCGCTGCGCACTTCTATCAGTCGCGCGGCAAGCACATCATCACCGTCAAAACAGAGCACAAAGCGGTGCTGGACACGGTGCGTGAGCTGGAGCGCCAAGGCTTTGAAGCGACCTACCTTGACGTCAAGGACGATGGTCTGCTGGACATGGATGTGCTCAAGGCGGCGATCCGCCCGGACACCATTTTGATATCGGTCATGTTGGTCAACAACGAAATCGGTGTCGTGCAAGACATCCCTGCTATCGGCGCCTTGTGCCGCGAGAAGGGCATCATCTTCCACGTGGATGCGGCCCAAGCCACGGGCAAAGTCGACATCGACATGAGCACCTTGCCGGTCGATTTGCTGAGCTTGGCCTCCCATAAAACCTATGGCCCTAAGGGCATTGGCGCTTTGTATGTGCGCCGCAAACCGCGTGTGCGCTTGGAGGCGCAGATGCACGGCGGCGGTCATGAACGTGGCATGCGTTCAGGCACCTTGCCCACGCACCAAATCGTCGGCATGGGCGAAGCCTTCCGCATTGCCAAAGAAGAAATGGCTGTAGAGCTGCCCCGTATCAAGGCGCTGCAAGCGCGTTTGTACGCTGGCCTGCAAGGCATTGAGCAAATTTTTGTCAATGGCGACATGACTCGGCGCATCCCGCATAACTTGAACATCTCGTTCAACTATGTCGAGGGTGAGTCGCTGATCATGGGCATCAAGGGTATTGCGGTGTCTTCGGGCTCGGCCTGTACGTCGGCCAGCTTGGAGCCCAGCTACGTGCTGCGCGCCTTGGGTCGCAGCGATGAGCTGGCACACAGCTCGCTGCGCATGACCATCGGCCGCTTCACCACCGATGAAGAAGTGGATTTTGTTGTGGCGACGCTCAAAGAGCGGGTGGCCAAATTGCGCGATCTGTCACCGCTTTGGGATATGTACAAAGACGGTATTGACATCAGTACTATTCAATGGGCTGCGCACTGACTTTGCGTCAACGCGTTACGCTCATCACGTTCTTGGAGTTATCTCATGGCATACAGCGACAAGGTCATTGACCACTACGAAAATCCCCGCAACGTTGGCGCCTTTGAAAAGGGCGACGAAACCGTGGGCACCGGCATGGTCGGCGCCCCGGCTTGCGGCGATGTGATGAAGCTGCAAATCAAGGTCAACCCCTTGACGGGCGTGATCGAGGATGCCCGCTTTAAAACCTACGGCTGCGGCTCGGCGATTGCGTCCAGCTCATTGGTGACCGAGTGGGTGCGCGGCAAGACATTGGACGAGGCGCTCACGATCAAAAATACGCAAATCGCTGAAGAGCTGGCCTTGCCCCCGGTCAAGATTCACTGCTCAATTTTGGCGGAAGATGCCATCAAAGCAGCCGTCAACGACTACAAGACCAAACATGCAGCCTAACCAAACCAATTCTGAGTCGTGCACGGCCGGGCCGGGCACCGTTCCGCTGGCAGAGATTGCTGCGGCAACCGAAGGCATGTCAGTTGGTTTGACTGAGGCGGCCGCACGCCACATCAACCGCAACCTGAGCCGCCGTGGCAAAGGCGTGGGCGTGCGACTGGGCGTCAAGACCACGGGTTGCTCGGGCTTGGCCTACAAAATTGAATACGCCGATGAGGTCGCGCCCGAGGACATCGTCTTTGAGCAGCAAGGCGTGAAGATTTTGGTTGACCCAAAAAGCCTGCCTTACATCGACGGCACCGAGTTGGACTTTGTGCGCGAAGGCCTGAACGAAGGCTTCAAGTTCAATAATCCGAACGAGCGCGACCGTTGCGGCTGCGGCGAGTCCTTCCGCATCTGACGGTGCAGGCGTCTTTTGAATCCACGCAATGAAGATTGACACTGACGACTTCACCCTATTGGGCTTGAGCAAGACTTTTGCGCTTGATCGATCCCATTTGGATGCGGCATGGAAGACGTTTCAGGCCCAGGTTCACCCTGACCGGTATGCGGCTCAAGGCCCAGCTGCGCAGCGCTTTGCCATGCAGTGGGCTGTGCGTGTCAATGAGGCCCACCAGCGCCTGAAAGACCCGCTCAAACGCGCAGGCTATCTTTGTGAGTTGGCTGGTGTGCCTGTACAGGCCAATCACAATACCGCCATGCCCGGTGCCTTTTTGATGCAACAAATGGCATGGCGCGAGGATCTGGAAGACGCTGACAACCCCCAGCAGGTGCAAGCCTTGTGCGACACCGTGCAAGCGCAGCGTCAAGCGCGCCTCGCTACCCTAGTCCAATTGTTGGATGTGGATGCCAACCACGTGCAGGCTGCGCAAGAAGTGCGCGCCTTGATGTTCATTGATCGCTTGCTTGAAGAGATCGATGCCCGACTTGAACGATACGAAGACGCCGCTTGAGGCGCTGAATTTTCGCTGAATCCACGCTGACCCTCATGGCCCTGCTGCAAATATCCGAACCCGGACAATCCCCCGACCCCCATCAGCGACGCATCGCAGTGGGCATTGACTTGGGTACGACCCACTCACTTGTGGCCTCGGTGCGCAGTGGTGTGGCCGAATGCTTGCCTGATGAGCAGGGCAGGGTGATCCTGCCCTCGGCTGTGCGCTATCAGCTCGATGCCAAAGGGCAAACACGCCGCCAGATCGGCTTTGACGCCCTCGCTGCGCAAGCTGAGGACTCCCAAAACACCATCGTGTCGGTGAAGCGTTTCATGGGGCGGCGTCTGGCTGATTTGCCTGATGCAGGGCGCTTGCCGTATCAGTTTGAAGATCAGCCTGGCATGGTCGCTGTCAAGACCGTGGCCGGGGTGAAGTCGCCCATCGAGGTCTCCGCTGAGATCTTGGCTTGCCTCAGGCAGCGTGCTGAAGACACCTTCAACGACGACTTGTTCGGTGCGGTCATCACGGTGCCTGCTTATTTTGACGATGCACAGCGCCAAGCCACCAAAGACGCGGCCCAGATGGCTGGGCTCAACGTCATGCGCTTGCTCAATGAGCCGACGGCCGCAGCGATTGCTTACGGCTTGGATTCGGGCGCCGAAGGCCTCTACGCCATTTACGACTTGGGCGGCGGCACCTTTGATATTTCACTGCTGCAGCTCAGCCGTGGCGTGTTTGAGGTCGTGTCCACAGGTGGTGATTCCGCTTTAGGCGGGGACGACATTGATCACCTGTTGGCCGAAGCTGCCTTGAGCGAAGCTGAGATGCAAGCCGTCACGCCGCAGGATAAGCGCACCGTCTTGGTCGCCGCGCGGCGTACCAAAGAGAAGCTGTCCACCGATGGCAGCGCCCATTTGTCATGTGCCTTGTCGGGCGGCATGCTGTCGGTCAGCATCACCCGCGAACGCTTGGGTGAGCTGATCAAGCCTTTGATCGACAAGTCGCTTGCTTCAGTGCGCCGTGTCTTGCGTGATGCCAAGATCAAGCCGGCTGAGGTCAAAGGCGTGGTGATGGTGGGTGGTTCAACCCGCACACCGGCTGTGCGCGATGCGGTTGGCGCATTTTTTGGCCAGACACCGCTGACCGATCTGAACCCGGATGAGGTCGTGGCCTTGGGCGCGGCGATCCAAGCCAATCAATTGGCTGGCAACAACGTGCAGGGCGAGTTGCTGCTGCTTGATGTGCTGCCGCTGTCGCTGGGTCTGGAGACCATGGGCAGTTTGGTTGAGCGCATCATCCCTCGCAACACCCCGATCCCGTGCGCACTGGCGCAGGATTTCACCACCTTCAAAGATGGCCAAACGGCATTGGCTGTGCACGTCATCCAAGGTGAGCGCGAGCAAGTGGAGTTTTGTCGCTCCTTGGCACGATTTGAATTGCGCGGCATCCCCCCGATGGCCGCGGGTGCTGCGCGCATCCGCGTGAGCTTTCAGGTGGATGCAGACGGTTTGCTCAGCGTGTCGGCCAAAGAGCTGATCTCGGGCGTTGAGGCCTCTGTCATCGTCAAGCCCAGCTATGGCTTGAACGATGAGCAAGTGGCCAGCATGCTCAAAGAGGGTTTCACCACCGCAGCCGCCGACATGAAAGACCGTGCTTTGCGCGAAGCCCGCGTGGAGGCCGAGCGCATGCTCGAAGCGACACGGGCTGCGCTGGCCGCCGATGGCGACTTGCTCAGCGCGGAGGAACGCAGCCAGATCGACAGCCTCATGACCCAAATCGGGCAACGCTGTGATCGTGGTGACTTGGAGGCGCTGGAAGCGGCCAACAAAGCGCTGGCCGTTGGGACAGAGAGCTTTGCCGCTGAACGCATGAACCGCAGCATTCGCCAAGCCTTGGCAGGCCGCACTGTTGATCAAGTCTGATTCTTTGGATACACATAGTCACTATGCCCATCATTCATATCCTGCCGCATGCCAGCCTGTGCCCACAGGGCAAGCAAATCACGGTTGCACCTGGCACCAGCATCTGCGAAGCCTTGCTTGAAAACCACATTGAGATTGAGCACGCGTGCGACATGAGCGCCGCCTGTACAACGTGCCACGTCGTGGTGCGCGAAGGTTTCCGCAGCCTCAATGAGATCGAAGAGACCGAAGAGGACTTGCTGGACCGTGCTTGGGGTCTGGAGCCCAACTCGCGCCTGAGCTGTCAGGCGATCGTGGCTGGGGCTGATCTGACAATCGAGATTCCCAAGTACACGATCAACCATGCACGTGAAAACCACTGATCTAACCGTATCGCTGCGCCATGTCACGTCAGATATTTCTTGATACCGAAACCACGGGCTTGAGCCCTGAGTCAGGCGACCGCATCATCGAAATCGGTTGCGTGGAGATGATCAACCGCCGCCTGACTGGGCGGCATTTGCATTTCTACATCAACCCAGAGCGGGCCAGCCACGAGGACGCGGTCAAGGTTCACGGGCTGACGGAAGAGTTCTTGGCTGACAAACCGCTTTTTGCGACCTTGGCCGATGAAATCTTGGACTACTGCCGTGGTGCAGAAATCATCATCCACAACGCCAACTTTGACGTCGGGTTCTTGAACGCAGAGTTAAAGCGGGTGGGCAAGGGCGTGTTCGCCGACCATGTTGGCAGCGTGCTTGATACGCTGGTGATGGCGCGCGAGATGTTCCCAGGCAAATCCAACTCGCTTGATGCTTTGTGCAAACGGCTTGAAGTGGACAACACCCACCGTACTTTGCACGGCGCCTTGATGGATGCCGAGCTGCTGGCTGTCGTCTACATCAACATGACGCGTGGTCAAGATGCGCTGTTGATGGACACCGATGGCGGTGACGACGGCGATGGTCAGGGCGCAAACGTCGTCGCGGCCATTGACTTCAGTGTGTTTGATTTGCCGGTGATCCAGCCCAGTGATGAAGAGGCGGCTGCTTTTGATGTGGCCTTGGCTGATATCGACAAGGCCAGCGGCGGCAAAGCGGTGTGGAAATCGCTGCAAGCCGTGCTATAGTAGCGCTCTTGGTTGTAGGGAGGTTAGCTCAGGGGTAGAGCATTGCATTCACACTGCAAGGGTCACAAGTTCGAAACTTGTACCTCCCACCAAGAACACAAGCACCTCGCAGTGATGTCAGGTGCTTTTTTCTTGCCTGTTTGATTTTCTGGCTATGTGCATTTTGAGAGCCGGTCAGCAGCGGTTGCAGGCGTTCGTCTTACCCCTTCGCGCGGTCAGTTTTCGGCCAAGAGCTGAAGTTGGAAATTGTTCCTGATAGCTCACACCCATTCAGCGTGCGCAAAACTGGAGGCTCCTTTTCCCGAAAGCTCTGCCATCCTTCAAATTCGTCAAGCTGAGATTACGGGATCAACTGCAATGATTCCCGGCAATTTCCAAGATTGACGTAGACCCTGTCTCCAGGTGTCAAAACGACATCGTTTTGCACCACAGCCAAGCGTTTGGCCCGAAGATTTGGGTTGCCCCCATAGCTGTACGACAAGACCGCCAAGCGCTTTTGATCCCTCTGATCCTTCAACTCCGCGTGGCAGGCCATGACGTGTGCGGTTGATAGTGCGCTGACATTGCTGAGCGACTCTATGCGTGCGCGGCGCCAGCCTTCTTCGTATGCCACAGATGTCATGTTTGTGGCTGAACGTGCCGGAATCGCCAGGAGCAGCAAGCCAAATAACGTGACGCGGATCGCAAACTTGTTCATCTTCATCTCTCCTTTTCTATACCTTTAGAAATTCATGCTCAGCGTGATGCGCAATGATCGTGGCTCGGCAGGATGCGTGTGCGTATCGCTGACACCATCTGCCGCCTCGCCCGGCAACCTCGATGGATAGTAGTAATCGATGTCGCTGGCCTTGCGATCGAAAAGGTTGAAGACATCGACAGCGACTTTCATGTCGGAGCTGACCTTGTAACCCACACGCGCATAGGCCAGGGTGGTGCCCCTGGAGCGCTGGCTGTTGTCTTCAATCAGCGGGCGCGGACCAAAGTAGCGAAGCTGAAACTGACCGAACCACGGGCCAAAGTTGGTCACGGTGGCACCAAAGGAGGCCACGGTGCGCACGGATCCGGGGATGTAGCGACCGAAGTTGGGGTCTTCACCCTGGTTCTCGTTGAAGCTGGATTGCGAAAAGGCCAGATCCGCGTCGAACAGCAGCCACGGCCTGGCCACGTAGTGGTTGTTGATTTCAATGCCATGGCGCTTGCTGGCGCCACTGGCTTCGGTCTCGCCCGCGTCACCCACAAACACCAGCTCCGAGGCGATGTCGAGTTGCCACAGCGCGACCGATGTTTGCAAGCCAGGCACGATCTCCGTGCGCAGCCCCAATTCGCTGCCGCGAGTTCGCACCAATGGGATGGCCGGATCGGTGGGGTCACCGCCTTTAGCTTTGACTGTGGCCGTCACGCCGCGTGCATCATTGCTGTGAAAGCCGTAGCCATAGTTGAAGAAGTACTCGGTCTTGTCCCATGGCCCGAAGATCAGCGACAACTTGGGGCTGTTGATCAAGGCTGTCTTCGTGCCACTGTTGGCGTCAATCGAGCTGCGCACATCAAAGTGATACTGGTCCGAGCGCACGCCCACAACCGATCGCAGCCAGGGCAGCCAATGGGTGTCGTTCTCGGCGTACAGGCCCACGCTGGTCTCGCGCACACGGCTTTCCTGGGTCGTGTCCAGACGCTGCCCGCCTTCAGCGGTGTACAGGCCAACTGGGCTGAGCCGATCATGCCGCACTTGCAGGCCAAGGGTGTTGCTGCTTTCGTGGTCTGCCCAGGCGCTGTTCCAGGTGCGACTGGTGTTCAGGCCATACACCTGCCGGTGTTCAGCTTGCTCGAACTGGTCACCTCGAACCGGATCGTCCAGGTAGAAGGTGAAGTTCGAGAACAGATCCAGGCGCGACTGGATGGCGTAGGCATTGAGCTTGAACTCGCCATCGTCCATCGCATGCAGCAAGTCATACGACAGGCTGGTGCGTGTGGTGTCGCCGTGGTCGCTGGAGTCAATGGCGCCAAAGCGGCCAATCAAGCCACTGTCGATGGCACGCTCGGGCACCTGGTCGGTCGCGTTCCATTTGGCTGTGTAGGCCATGGCCGTCAACGATTGGCGTGTGCTGCCTTCTGTCAGGCTGTAGCGCAATACACCATTGAAACGCCGAAAGTCTTCAGAGTGATCCCAGGGGCCGTCGTTGTGGGCGGCTTCTACCGCATACAAAAGCTTGCCTGTGGTCAGGGCGGAAGAATCGGCCACCAGTGCGCGGGCATAGCCGTGCTCGCCCAAAGTGACAGAGGCAAGCCCTCGCGGCAGGCTGTTGAACAAGCGGATGTGAGCGGCACCGGCCGAAGCGAAGTCGCCTTCGTCGGCGTAGTACGGACCCTTGCGATAGTTCATTCGCTCAACCAGTTCAGGAATGAGCCAGTTCAAATCACTGTAGCCCTGACCATGGGCATGACTGGGCATATTCACAGGCATGCCATCCACGAAGGTGGCGAAGTCGGTGCCGTGGTCCAGATTGAAACCGCGCAGATAGTACTGATTGGCCTTGCCATCACCGCTGTGCTGAGACACGATCACGCCAGGCACGAACTCCAGCACTTCGGCTGGGCGCAAGGTGGGGCGGCTTTCAATCAGCTTGGAGGTGACCACGCCCTGGCTGGCGGCATCTGATGTGCCCACTGCGTTGTTGTAGTTGCCAGTCACGGTGACCGCTGGCAATTGAGCCTCTTGAGCCAGGCTCAGTTGCCAGGCCAGCACCAAAGCACTGGCCAAGACTGTACGGATAAAGGGCGCTTGCATGGACTAACTCCTGTTCAATCGAGGTATTGGCTACAACCTGTTCCTCACTCGGATGAACTGCCTTACGCACGGCCCTCGCGTCTGGATTCAGATCCTAGTGAAATAGTATGAAGTTTTTATGTATCGTCATACCACCCAATCTCAGGGGCGTCACACGACCGATGCACACTAGAGGACTGTTTGGAGGAACTCAGCGTGCGCCGATTGACCATTTCTGTAGACGACGACCTGGCCGACGCCTTTGAGGCCTTGGTGCAGGCCAACGGCTATGAGAACCGCTCTGAAGCCTTTCGGGATTTGCTGCGCGAAAAACTGGGGCAACAGCAGCTGACCGAACAGCCTCACGGGCCTTGTGTGGCCACGCTCAGCTATGTCTACGATCATCACGAACGACAACTGGCCATGCGGTTGGCGGACATGCAGCACCATCACCATGATCTGACGGTTTCAACCATGCACGCCCACCTGGATCACAACCAGTGCATCGAAACCTTGATCCTGCGCGGCGAGACAGGCGCGGTCCGCACCTTCGCTCAGGCACTGATGGCGCAACCTGGCGTCACACATGGCCAGTTGAACGTGGTGCCACTGACGCTTCACTCGCATCACTGATTCTGGTCGCCCTGGCCTACGCAACCGTCATCAGGGATTCATTCATCCCCAGTAGAAGAGCGCATTGTTCTCGTTTTGAGAAGCAGCCTTGGTCGGCCGATGCGTCTTTGTCCTTTTCACTTTGCCAATACCCGCCTCTTGCGCCAGATGATTGTCTGGGCGCTGGTGGTGGCATTGCCGATCAACAGCATTTCGACAGTTCTGACCTCCATTCTGGGTGCTTCTCACCGTCACGCTGGCACTGAGGCATTTGATACGGGCACTTCGTCGTCATGGAGCGCACGGGAGTTGCTGCGCGCCGTCGTGGGCAACGAAACCCTGGCATTGATTGACGGCGCGCATTTGAGAGAGCGAGGCCTGCGCATGCCTGCTCACCTTGCTGTTGAGGCTGACATGCACCCTCATGAGCATCAGCATGGCCCTGCCGATCACGGCCACACCCATTTGCACGGGATGTTTGAGCGCCATTTCCACGATCCATCTGACGAGAGTGTGGTGGTGATGGGTGTCAAAGAATCAGGTCAGAGCGCGCCAGGCCATACCCACGGGGTTGATGAAGGCTGCGTGGTTCTGCTGCCTCTTGCCGTGATGATCCCGGCCTTGATGCTCGCGCAAGGCTGTTCAGCCTGGCAGCAGGCCAAGCGGGTAGCCTGGCGCAGCCATGTCGATGCGCCTTTGGAGCGTCCTCCGCGCGATTGATGCCAGTGGCCAAGCTCGGCCATTGACGGCGCATCTGAAACAAAAAGGGCTGAGAGCCACCAGTGTTTGGCCCCTTTGAGCCATTTGGGCTCAGGCTGCGTTCCGTCCCCACAGATCCAAGCGACACATCGCCCCAGTGGCGAGCTGCCGCATGGCCTCATCTGATTGCGGCGACCACCTGTGGGTGCTCGCCAAGGGGATATCACATGACCCAATGCAATGACTTCGACATGACAGAGGCCGGGCGAGCGCTTGGCCATGATTTCTACACTTTGAGCCTTCTCGTCAAGAAATCCAATTGGCCTTCGGTGGTGCAAGAAGGGTTTGATGCGGCAGCCCATGCTGGCCTGCATCGCCACCGATCGGATCGGTTTGTCGCGAAGTGGCTTCAACTGAGGCTTGGTGCATGGCGTCGCGGACGCGGCGTGGCGCAAGACGTCACACCTCACCTGCTGCGCGAGATTGACGTTGACCGCTGCCCGATCACGCGTCAACCATTGACACATGGCACCACGCAAGACACAGACTGGTCCGTAGACCGACTCAACAATGATGCTGCTTATGCGGCCAGCAACCTGGCCGTCATGAGTGTGAAAGCCAACCGTGCTAAAGGGCGTCTTGGCTTCGAACAAGTCCACCTCAAAGCCACTGTAGGCGAGTCACTGGATGGGCTCATGCCATCGGAATGGCTTCGGCTGGCCGTGTTGATGCTCGGCCCTGCCTTTGCCACGCGTCCGCACGATGCCCCCTTGCTGCCGCTGTGCGCCCCACTGCCAACCCGATCAGTGCGGCTGGCGTCGCAGCAGGTTCAACGCCTGTTGACCGTGCATTGCTCAAGCCACACAGGAAAGAACATGCTGATTCGCGCTTTTGGCCATGCCTGCCATGGCGACACAGCAAGGTTCAGGTTAAGCCACTTGGCCGCGACCGTTCACGAAGGGCTCAAGCAGATCAGCCCATTTGATGAGTGCTGGGACGTTTGGCTACATCCTCCAGTTCTGCAAGCCCTCGCTCAGTGGATGGCGGCGCTGGATCAACCAAGCTGGGCCCAGATTGCGGCGATCTCGGGACAGCTATCCGAAGCCAGACGCGAAACACCTCAGCGACTGCGATCATGGCTATTGCCGAGTCGTGGCTTTGTGCGGGAACGCGCGTCGTATGAGTTGCAGCCATAATTTGCTCGTGGCTGAATGGCCGCATTCTCATCCTGTTTGTTGAGATGTTGTGTATCGTCATGCCGTTCGAAGTAACGCGCACGGCAAGGCGATAACCAACGTTCTACTTGCGCTTTGATCCATCAGCGTCAACACATATTCCCATTGCGAGGCTGACAAACTAGCTGAGTCTTGGGCGCAATGCACCAGTGGAACAAGCGCTTGGACAACTTGCAAACCACCATTTGCGCCACCAGGCGCATGTCTTGAAACTGCGAAAAATCAGTGACCAAGGGATTGAGAATTACTTGTCAAACCGATAGACTATCTGCCATGTCCCGTTCGCTTGTCTGTTTTAAGTCGCGTCGATGGGTGTGGGTTGCTTTGTGCGTCTTCACTTTGTCGGCTTGGATGCCTACCCTCTCATCATGGGTAGCGTCTTTCCACGCTAGGACTAGTTGGACTGAGTTTTGCTCTGCCAGCGGAGCAAAGTGGGTCAAGGTCACTCCTGGCCAAGCCCCCAATGACTCAGAAGGACAGGGACATCACATCAAAGGCTCTGGGCACTGCCCATTTTGCTTGCTCCAGGACCATTCACCGGTCTTGCCGGCAAGCCCCGTCGTACTGGCGGGCGTAACTTACGGACTAGCGGAACTTGTTCCGCAACTGCTCCTCCACCCGCGAAGACCACTGCATGCGTGGTCTCCTCTTTCAGCGCGCGCACCGCCTGTCTCCGCCTGAGCAGCATTGAGGAGGCTTCCATGTGAAGCCCTTCTTCTATTGCGCTTCAATCCCCTCTCCCTGATACCGAGGCAGTTCAGGGATCTATTTGGTCGTACCTGATACCCAGACTGTCACGACCAGATTGGATGGCCCGTTGCCCCTCGGCGTCAATAGCCAACACACCTCTCATCTATTCCTAGGGTGGGTTAGGTGCTGTCCGTCGTCGGCTACGCGCACCACTTATTCAAGCTCAAGCAATTGATTCGATCCCAAACATTCCCAAAGGACAAGCCTTGAAGTCATATCAAATTAAACCTGTGGCCGCACTTTCAGTGGCCGTGTCATCAATCGTCCTGAGTCTGCCAGCCCAAGCCCACATCAGCTACAGCGGCCGTGACTTCGGCACCCTTGTTGATGGCAGCAACGTCAGCATCGCCACACAGAAGGTCACCAGCAATTACGGATGGGCCGATGCTTCAGACGCATCGCTGGTATTCAACAGCGTGCTGGCCTCCACGCCTCGCCTGGATGAGGCCGCATTCGTAAGCGGCACCGGTACCGACGACCTTTACCTGGGCGACAGCCACAAGGGCCGGGCCTTCAAGCTACATCTTGACAGTGCCCTCAATGTGACCCTGACCGCATCGGCGCTCAACAACAGCGGCCTGACGCCGGCCTTCTCGGTCTACCAGGGGCTGGCTGCTACGTCGCCATTTACCGCACCGCAAACCAGCGCCGACCACGACTACGCCCCTGCCTCACAAGCATGGCGCACCACCTTTGCGCAAGGTGTGGCGGGCGCATCCTACGACTACCTGGCCACCAACGGCAGCTGGAATGCCAAGGGCAACTGGGCAGTCGGTGGCGATGGTGAACCAGCAGGCGACACCAGTGCCCTGAGCTACTTCCAGTTCGTTGGCTTTGGCGCAACCACTGTGGCCAATGGCACAGCCACTGCCACGTTGACGCTAGGCCCTGGCGACTACACCGTCTTCCTGGGCGGCAACAACATCGCAGGCAAGAGCCTGGCCGATTCGACTGCCACCTACGCCTTCACGCTGGGTGTGACGGCAGCCGCCGTACCCGAACCCACCAGCGCCGCACTGACCTTGACAGGGCTGCTGGGTTTGATTGCTGCCCGGCGTCGCCGCGCTGCCCGCTGAGTTGAACCGACACCTGTCCTGTTTCCATCATTTCAAACAAAGGAACGAACATGAAAAACAAGCTCATCCAAGGCGCCTCCATGATGGCGATCAGCCTGATGGCCATGGCCACTCAAGCGCAAGCGACCACGTCCAGTTTCGATGTCACAACGATCTGGCATGAACCTCAAACGCAACCCAGGGACTCGATCTTTGTTGGCTCGTTTGACTACGACAGCGCCACTCACACCATCACCAACTTGCAAGGCAAGCTCAGCGAGTCCATGACCCACACAGGGGCCAACCTGGCTTATCCGAACGACAGCATGGTGTGGCTGAACCTGAACTATCAACTGGCATCCTGGTATGACCCCAGCCTGGGTGGCACTTTCGCCGCAGCCTTCAAGAACAACAATACGAACACCTTCTACAACGGCACGCCTGGCGCCACCGACTTCTGGTCGCCTCAGGTCGGCGTAGACAATGGCGCAACGTATTTCGGCTTCCCGGTGAAGGCCAACAACCCCGGCAATGCCTACGCATTGATCTTTGTGCCCGATGCGCCGCTGAGCGCGCTGTCTCAAGCTCAGATCGACAAGCTGGCCTATGCTGACTGCACCCCTACCGCTGCTGGCGGCATGATGGCGGGCGGCGGCATGATGGGTGCCGTGTGCATGACAGGCACCAGCCTAGCGGGCTACGGCATGGCTGGCACGATGGATGGCTTCCCCGTGTCGCAGACGATCACATCCTCAGTCCCCGAGCCTTCAAGCATGGCCCTGGCACTGATCGGTTTGGCAGCCGTGGGTGGCATCGCTTCGCGCCGTCGCCAAAGCTGATCTGGCACTCACTGAGCATGGATCATGCGGCGCCTGATGGGCGCCGTATGTCCATACAGCAGTGCCAACAACAGCGCACCTGCAGACACACTCGCCAAGCCAATGACAACCATGAATTACCGCCGAGCCAGTTGCATGCTGGGCTCGCTGCTGGGCCTGGCGCCCATGATCTCGCGTTCAGCCGAAGCTGGTGATGCGGTCCTTCCGGCCGTCACTGTCACGGCCACGCGGCCAGGCCAATCGCCCACCAACAGCCAGGTCAATCAACGAAATGGTTTGAACAGGCTCAAGGCAGGCGAAGCCGATACCACCAACCTGCTGCAATCGATTCCCGGGTTGAGCGCAGCCAGTGCTGGCGGGCTGTCGGCACTGCCCGTCATCCATGGCCTGGCCGATGACCGTTTGCGTGTGCAAGTCAATGGCATGGATCTGCAAGCGGCCTGCCCCAACCACATGAACTCGGCGTTGAGTTACATTGCCCCCGCCAACGTGGGCGAGATCAAGGTCTATGCCGGTGTCACCCCCGTCAGCGCTGGTGGAGACAGTCTGGGCGGCACCATTCAGGTCAACAGCCTGCCACCACGCTTTGCCAGTGAAGAAGGCAAGCCACTCACCTTGGGCGAAGCGGGCTTTTCGCTGCGCAGCAATGGCAAGGCGCAAAGCAGCCACCTCTCGGCCACCTATGCCACACCCATGCTTAGCCTGAGCTACAGCGGTGTCACGGCATCAGCTGACAACTACACGGCTGCACGCGGATTCAAGCCTGCCAAGGCAGGCACGGAGGGCGGGCCCATCATCCCCGCCGATGAAGTAGCCTCTTCAGCCTACAAATTCATCAACCAGGATGTGAACCTGGCATGGAGGCGCGGCGATCAGTTGCTGGAACTCAAGCTCGGTGAGCAGCATGTGCTCTTCGAAGGCTTTCCCAACCAGCGCATGGACATGACCGGCAACAAGAACACATCGGTCAACCTGCACTACAAAGGCTACTTCGAGGGCGGCGACCTGGACGCCCGCATCTACACGCAGCGCACCCATCACGAGATGGACATGGGGCCCGACCGCTATCAATACGGCACGGGCATGCCCATGCTCACTCGCGCCAGCACGGACGGCCTGCAATTGACCACCACACTGGAGATGGCACAACAAGGCGCCATTCGTGTCGGGGGCGAAGCGCTGCGCTACAACCTGTATGACTGGTGGCCCGCTGTGGGTGGCGCCATGGGGCCACGCGCCTTCTGGAACATCGACAATGGTCGACGCAGCCGTGTGGGGGCCTTTGCAGAATGGGAGGCCAACTGGACGCAGCAATGGACCACCGAACTGGGCTTGCGCCATGATGTCGTCCACGCAGACACGTCGCCTGTACAGGGCTACGACAATGGACTGCAAGCCACATGGGGACAGGATGCGGCAGACTTCAATGCCCGCCAGCACTCGCACACTGATCGCAATTGGGACTTCGCGGCCATGACACGGTTCCGCCCCAATGACGGCCAGACACTTGAGCTGGCCTACGCTCGCAAGAGCAAATCGCCAAGCTTGTATCAGCGCTACCCATGGTCCACACAGCCGATGGCCGCCCTGATGAACAACTTCGTGGGCGACGGCAACGGCTACGTCGGCAATGAAGACCTCAAGCCTGAGGTCGCGCACACGCTGAGCGCCTCAGCGCAATGGCGCGATGCCGAACACAAATCATGGCAAGCCAAACTCACCGGCTACGCTACCTACATTCAGGATTACATCGACGCCCAACGCTGCTACACCAGCCAGTGCAGCCAGGACAACCAATCCGCCACCACGGGCTTCGTGCTGCTGCAATACGTCAACCAGAGTGCACGCCTGCGTGGCCTGGATGCATCGGGCGAGATCGAACTGGCACGCACAGATACCTGGGGGCGCTTCAGCGGGACGGCCGTTGTCAACCTGGTGCGCGGCCTGAACACAAGCACCAACGAGCCGCTCTACAACATCATGCCCGCCAACGCCCGACTTGGACTGGTCCATCAGTTGTCAGGCTGGACCAATACGCTGGAACTTCTGGGTGTCAAAGGCAAGCGCCGTGTTTCGGGCGTCCGCAACGAGATGCAGACCGGCGGCTACAGCCTGATCAATGTCAAAACCAGCCGTGATTGGGGGCTGGTTCAACTGGACATGGGCGTAGACAACGTCTTCAATCGCTTTTACGAACAACCACTTGGCGGCGCCTATGTCGGCCAGGGGGCCTCAATGACCACCAACGGCATCCCCTGGGGCACCGTGATCCCGGGCATGGGCCGCGCCATGAAGCTGGCCATGACCATGCGCTACTGAATCTCACCCATGCTCACAGCCAAGAAGTACATCATGAAGACGAGCCACGCACTGACTTTGGCATTGACCTTGGCGCTTAGTGCCTGCGGTGGTGGAGGCGGCGGCGCCGAGGTTGACGCCAAGCCACAATCCCTGTCTGTCGAGGCCAGCCCTTCGGCATCCTTTACGGTGAACAGTTCGATCACGCTGGCCGCCACGGCCAGTTCGGGTTTGCTGGTGAACTACCGCAGCGAGAAAAGCGACATCTGTTCTGTTGATACCAGCTCGGGTGTGGTCAAGGCGCTGGCCGTGGGTACATGCCGCATCTCAGTGACGCAAAGCGGCAACGAGACCTACGCGCCCGCCCCAGTCCAAACGGTTCAGTTCACCGTGTTGCCAGATCCGCATCAAGCACTCACCTTTGGCGCCTCACCCACGCTCACTTTGGGTGGCGCTGCCACCGTGCACGCCACAGCCAGCTCAGGCCTGGCCGTGCAATACAGCAGCCTGAGCACCAGCGTGTGCACCGTTGATGCGCACAGCGGTGAACTCATGGCATTGACCCCAGGCAACTGCATCATCGCCGCCAACCAGCTAGGCACAGCAGATATCTCTCCAGCCCCTCAGGTCACATTGACCATCGCCGTCGAGATACCTGCCAGCCTGACCGTACCGGGCCAGCCACAGACCGTCACAGCCACGGCGGGCAGCACCCTGCAGTCCGTCACCGTCAAGGCCGCATCCGTCAGTAGCGGCGGCCTCAACATCACGCACTACACCGTGGCATCGGTGCCTGCAGGCATCAGCGTGGACAGCAGCACCTTGCCTGTCACGGTCACTTGCCCGGCCTCCTGCGCGGGTTACGCTTTCACACTGTCGGCACACAACATGCTGGGGCAAGGCCCTGCCTCTACAGGTGCCCATGTGATGGCCCGCTACAACGTGGTCACCACCTTCAAAGAGCCCGACACACAGCCCAGAAACTCCCTCTTCACGGGCAGCTTCGTGTTTGATGCCACCACCGGCACCGTTTCCAATCTGACCGGCATGTTGACTGAATCGATGACGGGCACCAGCACTGGCTCTGCCCCTTACTTTGACATGGTGCAAGTGCCACTGAGCCACCAACTGTCGGCGGTTCGTGATGCCTCGCTGGGCGGCATGCTGGTCACCACATTCCGCAACAACAACACCAACACATTCTGGACGGGCACGGGTGGTGATGGCTGGACGCCCGCAGCGGGCGTGGACGTGGGCGGCATCTACTATGGCTACCCCAAACCGGCCCAGAACCCTGGCAACGCTTATGTCATGATTTTCGTGAACCCCAGCGACCCAACCTTGCCGCTGACCCAGGCGCAACTGGACAAGCTGGCCTATGCCGACTGCGTGCCCACGGCACCCGGAGGCATGCAAAACGGCGGCGGCATGATGGGTGCCACTTGTATGACAGGCACAAGCGTCGCAGGCTACGGCGCCGTAGGGACGATGAGTGGATTCCCCTTCAGTCAGCAGGTCACGAAAGCGTCTGATTGAGCCTGCGCAACGTGCCGACCATGCTTGTTTATGCACCATGCGCGATGCTTTCACGAAGGCATAATTAGGAATGCAAGCCACTCCAGTTGACGACTATTCGAGGCTCACAATTCAGAGCTTGTGCTAATTGCAGCTCTGAATGACCGTATTGCAAAGTCGCAGATGCCCGCTTTGGGTCGGAAGCCGCCACCCACATGAGCGACGGCCTACGACAGCACCCAGCCTTGATCAGACATTCGCAGAATGTCCACGTGATGACTGCTCCTGGACATGAGTGCGAGCAGGTGAACATCAATGACCGGCGGCTGCCGAGCGCTCCGCGGTCAGTGGAAATCCTCTTCGCGCTGGTGGCGTGCACCGATGACGAGGACCAACTCAGGGGTGCGTATATCGAAGCGAAGGACGTACCCGGTGGAGCCGAACGGGATGATGAGTTCACGCAATGTTGGGCGTTGACCGACCTTGCGATAACTGTAGGGCGTGGTCGACAGATGACTGTTGGCAGCGGTGCGAATGGCCTCGATAGCCTCGTAGGCACGCATGGCTTCTTCAACAGTCTCGGCGCGATCTAGCAGGAAGTCGAATAGGCGATCCAGATCGGCATCGGCCTCAGGCGTGAACTCGACTCTGAACGTCATTTGCGCAGCTGCTTCACCCGTGCTGCGACCTTCGCCTCAAGCTTCGACAAGACAATGTCCGACGGGATGGAAACCCCGGTGCGCTCGTAGGCTGCCAATGAGGCATCGCACCGCGCGGCGAAGTCAGTTTGCACGCGACGAAATTCGACGGCGCGACGCACCGATGCCTCGACAAATTCAGTCAGCGTCTCGCCGGGCAGAAGCACTGAATCAAGATCAGCGCGCAATGCCGGTTCGACACGGATTTGGGGAATGACGGCGGTTTTCATGGTGTCAATTGTAGTGCATTTGCACTGCGCGGCCGACAGCAACCGCTGCGGTGCAGCCACTGGCCATTTGGTATCTCAACCCTGCATTGCGCACAACGGCGCCTAGTTGCCAACCGCAGAAAGCAAATAGCCGATTTTCTTTGCATCCAACAACACGACCCTGGCGTAAGGCTTGGTAGGTCTGCACCGTTTGTCTTTCGGTCAGCGCCTCCAACCTATCAGGAGCCCGCCATGTCGCGTTTTCATTCTCTGTTCAAAGTTCGTCCCGCACTCACCGTGTTGGCAGCCGCCACTGCTGCAACCATCGCAGCCATGTCCTTGGCCGTGCCAGCCCATGCCTCTAGTCACCGCGAGGCGCCATTCATCACCAGTGCGCCCAAGGTGGATGGCACCGACTTTTACATGTTTCGCAGCTACGAAACAGGCCGCAGCGACTATGTCACGCTGATTGCCAATTACGTCCCGCTGCAAGATGCTTACGGTGGTCCTAACTACTTCTCGCTCTATCCCAATGCGATGTACGAGATCCACATCGACAACAAGGGTGATGCACGTGAAGACCTGACGTTCCAGTTCCGCTTTAAGAACACCTTGAAGAACGCCGCCCTCACGGTTGGTGGCAAGTCAGTGGCTATTCCCTTGGTGCATGGCGTGGGCATGACATCAGTCGGGTCATCGGCCCTGATCAATGTGCAAGAGACATTCACGGTTGACGTGATGCGTGGCGATCGCTGCAAAGGCAATCGCGCCAGCGTGACCAGCAAAGACGGGGCGAGCACGTTCATCAAGCCTTTGGACTTCATTGGGCACAAGACCTTTGGCAGCGACCAAGCTTATCAAAGCTACGCCAACCAATATGTGCATGACATCAAGATCCCCGGTTGTGAGTTGCCCGGTCGCATGTTTGTGGGTCAACGCAAGGACCCGTTTGTCGTGGCCTTGGGTAAAGCGTTTGACCAGTTCAACTTGAACCCATTGGGTGCATCGGTCAATGGCAATGCCGCTGATTTGGCTGACAAGAACGTCACCGCCATCGAGATGGAAGTGCCTATCGCTTGCTTGGCCACGGCCACCGAGCCGGTGATTGGTGGGTGGACAACGGCCAGTCTGCGCCAATCGCGTTTGCTTGATGGCTCGTCTGCAGCTGGCAACAGCAATGTTGAGCGCGTGGGTGGCGTATGGACCCAGGTGTCCCGCTTGGGTATGCGTCCTCGGTGACGGTCTCTGCCAACGATGGGGTTTGGGAGCCTTTGCGCCAAGGCGTGATGATCAAACCCTTGTTTGGCGTGGGGGACAGGGTCTCGATGCTGGCACGCGTAGAAGTGGGGGCAGCGTCCCAGCCCACGTTCATGAGTGCGCAGAAGAGTGCCTGATGCTCGACGGCGACATGTTCTTGGGCGATGTCTTGCTGCTCCAAGGCGAGTATCAGTGGGCACCGGGCGGCACCGGCCACGGCTTGTGCAACATCACCTCCCAGCGGTAGGTGATGTCAACTTGCTGTGCCGATACGGGCTCAATCACCCACAAACCCATGCCGTGAACATCCCCGCGCACTTGGGCTTCAATTTCGCCGTGGCCATCGGCATCGCGCTCACAACGTGTCGTCAACAAGTGCACTGTTAAGCGGTAGCCCAACGGGCTGACCCAATGCATCTCAGCCTAGGCTCCTAACCCGATGTGCACAAAGCTGGCTGGGCGCCAACCTTGGCTGATGGGAGGTGATTTAATGTGGTGCATGACGCTACGTACGCGGCTGCCGTGTATTTGGATGCAGCTGTGTTGTCAGCCGATAGCTGCGCACCATCGTGGCCCATAACTTGCTGTAATCCAATGAGATGCTTGCGTTGGTGCAAGCCGGTTTACCTGGAGAACCACGTGTCTATCCACGTTGCCCTGAGTCACGTTACCCACTACACCTACGACCGATTGGTCAACCTGTCACCCCAAGTGGTGCGCCTGAGGCCTGCGCCGCACTGCCGCACCCGCATCCTGTCGTATTCGCTTAAGGTTGAGCCAGCTGACCATTTTGTCAATTGGATGCAGGACCCGTTCTCGAATCATTTGGCGCGCTTGGTGTTCCCGGAGCAGACGCGGCAATTCAAGATCACCGTTGATTTGGTGGCCGAGATGGCGGTCTACAACCCCTTCGATTTTTTTCTGGAACCTGAGGCAGAAACCTATCCCTTTGCCTATGAGGATGCGCTCAAACACGACTTGGCACCCTACTTGGTCACGGCCCCGTTGACGCCTGCGTTTGGTGCATTTGTCGATTCGATTGATCTCAAAGAAGTCCGCACAATTGATTTTTTGGTTAGGCTGAATCAGCGCCTCAAACAAGATATCAGCTACACCATTCGCATGGAGCCTGGCGTGCAAACGGCCGAGCAAACGCTCACGCTCAAGTCGGGCTCTTGCCGTGACACAGCGTGGTTGTTGGTGCAGGCTTTGCGGCACCTTGGCTTGGCAGCACGGTTTGTATCGGGCTACCTGATTCAGCTCAAGGCCGATGTGGCTGCGCTGGATGGCCCATCGGGCACAGACGTGGACTTCACCGATTTGCATGCGTGGTGTGAGGTGTTTTTGCCCGGTGCGGGCTGGGTTGGCTTAGACCCCACGTCAGGCCTGATGGCTGGCGAGGGCCACATCCCCGTTGCCTGCACGCCCGAGCCCACCACAGCGGCGGCGGTCAGTGGTGCGGTTGACGAGTGTGAGGTGAGCTTCTCGCACGAGATGGCGGTGACACGCATCCATGAGTCGCCGCGTGTGACCAAACCTTACTCACACGCGCAGTGGCAAGCCATTGATGCCTTGGGCGTCCAAGTTGACAGGCGGCTGCAGGCTGGTGATGTGCGGCTCACCATGGGGGGGGAGCCCACGTTTGTATCTGTGGATGACCGCGAGGGCGCGGAGTGGAATACCGAGGCCATGGGGCCACGCAAGCGGGGCTTGGCCACCAGTTTGGTGCATAAATTGCGGGCACGTTATGGACAGGGCGGTTTTTTGCACTTTGGACAGGGCAAGTGGTATCCGGGCGAGCAACTGCCCCGCTGGGCCTTGTCCATTTTTTGGCGCACGGATGGGCAACCTTGTTGGCACGACCCCAGCTTGTTTGCAGATGAAGCCCGTGGTGGGGACTACACCAGTGACGATGCCAAGCGCTTCGTGGATGCGCTGGCAACGAAGCTGGGCGTGGGCACACAGGACATCTTGCCGGGGTACGAGGACACGTGGTACTACCTTTGGCGCGAGCGCCGCCTGCCTGTCAACGTCGATCCTTTTGATGCTCGGCTGGACGACGAGATGGAGCGTGCCCGCTTGCGGCGCGTCTTTGAGCAAGGCTTGGATCACCCCGTCGGTTACGTGCTGCCGCTTAAGCGCGAACCCGCAGCTGGTTTGACTGCGTCGCGATGGGTCTCGGGGACTTGGTGCTTCCGCGATGGACGCATGTACCTCACGCCCGGCGACTCACCGATGGGATACCGCTTGCCGCTGGATGCGTTGCCATGGGTGTCACCCGATCAAATGCCTTATCAGCACCCGCATGACCCTTTTGCTGCGACACCCGCCTTGGCGCCGGCTGCTCAGTTGCGAGCCCAGTACAGTTTGCACCAGCAAGGTGGTGGCTTGGCTGAGGGTGGCACCGTGGCGGTGCAAGGCCAAACGGTTGATAGTCTGAATCGTTCGCCCGAACCGTTTGAGTCTGCCCACTGGATCACACGCACGGCCTTGTGTGTAGAGGTTCGCAAACCTGATCCTGCCAGTGGTGGCGTCATGTACCTTTTCATGCCACCGTTTTCGGTATTGGATGACTATTTGGATTTGCTCTCCGCGGTAGAGGCCACGGCCCGTGAATTGGACATGAAGATCGTGCTGGAGGGCTATCCACCGCCGCGCGATGTGCGCTTGAAGATGCTGCAAGTCACGCCAGACCCCGGCGTCATCGAGGTCAACATACACCCGGCGTCCAGCTGGTCGCAATTGGTTGATCACACCGAGTTCTTGTACCAAGCAGCGCACGAAACACGCCTGTCCACTGAGAAGTTCATGGTCGATGGTCGCCATACGGGCACGGGTGGGGGCAACCACTTTGTGATGGGCGGGGCCACACCAGCTGACAGCCCCTTCTTGCGTCGACCAGACCTGATCCCCAGTTTGTTGACCTTCTGGCATAACCATCCGGCCTTGTCCTATTTGTTCTCGGGCATGTTCATTGGCCCCACCAGCCAAGCGCCACGTTTGGACGAAGCCCGTACAGACCAAGTCTATGAGGTCGAGTTGGGCTTGCGTGAAATCGACCGCCAGCTTGAAATGCACGGCACATGTCCCCCTTGGTTGATTGACCGCACTTTGCGCAATTTGCTGATTGACGCCACGGGCAACACCCACCGCAGTGAGTTTTGCATTGACAAGCTCTACTCGCCTGATGGCCCAACTGGGCGCTTGGGTTTGTTGGAGCTGCGCGCCTTTGAAATGCCGCCCCATGCCCACATGAGCCTTGTGCAGCAACTGTTGCTGCGTGCGCTGGTGGCTTGGTTCTGGCGCGAGCCCTATAAGGGCCACGGCGCACAACGGCTGACGCGATGGGGTACGACTTTGCATGACCGTTTCTTGCTGCCCACCATGGTTCAGCAAGACTTTGACGATGTGCTCTTTGAGTTGCGGCAGGCCGGGTTTGACTTCGATCCGGCGTGGTTCGCGCCACACTTTGAATTCCGCTTCCCCTATGTTGGCGAGGTCGCAGCAGGCGGCGCGCGCTTGACGGTTCGCACCGCTTTGGAGCCGTGGCATGTCATGGGTGAGGAGGGCTCGCCCGGGGGGACGGTGCGCTATGTGGACTCGTCACTGGAGCGGCTGGAGGTGCACGTCACCGGCTTGAACAGCAACCGCCATGTGGTCACCGTCAACGGCCATATCTTGCCCCTGCACCCTACGGGCCGTGCAGGTGAGTTCGTCGCGGGTGTGCGCTACCGGGCGTGGCAGCCGCCGTCGTGTCTGCATCCCACCATTGGCAGTGATGCACCGTTGACCATCGACTTGGTTGACAGTTGGCAGCACCGATCATTGGGCGGTTGTCAGTATCACGTCGCGCACCCTGGTGGGCTCAGTTACGATACGTTCCCGGTCAATGCTTATGAGGCCGAAAGCAGGCGCTTGTCGCGCTTTGTCAGAATGGGGCATACACCGGGCGTCATGCGTGTCAAACCGCTCAAGCCTGGCGTAGAGCACCCCTTGACCCTGGATTTGCGCGCGACCAAAATCGATGCTGATGCCCAACTCTTCCAAGCTGTTTCAAGAAGACCCTGACTGGCGTGGTTTCACAGACCACCTAGGGGGCCCGCTGGCCGAATTGACGCAGCGCCAAGCCCTGCTGGGCCGCCAGATTCATGAAGACGGGGTGACCTACAACGTCTTCAATGCATCAGGCAGCCCCACCCGGCCATGGTCTTTGGAGCTGTTGCCTAGGTTGATCAGCGCGCAGGATTGGCGCTTGATCGAAAAAGGCGTCACACAGCGCGCGAGTTTGCTCAACCACATTGCCACCGATGTGTACGGCCCTCAGCAGTTGCTCAAAGACGCCTATTTGCCAGCGGCCTTGGTGCTGGGGCACCCCGGTTATCTTCGGGGTTTGCATGGGGTCAAACCGCTAGGTGGTGTGTATCTGCATGTGGCCGCCTTTGACATGGTGAAGGGCCCTCAGGGCCGGTGGTGGGTGGTGTCTCAACGCACCGAGGCGCCCTCTGGTTTGGGCTACGTCATGCAAAACAGGCGCATTGTGTCGGGCCTGTTTCCTGAGGCTTTTCGTGCTCTGAACGTGCAGCATCTGGCCAGTGGCTTCAGGCGTTTGCTCGATACCCTGCAAACGCTCGCTGAGCCTTGCGCTCAAGGGCGTGCACCGCGTTTGGCTTTGCTGACCCCGGGGCCCTACAGTGAGACTTATTTTGAGCACGCCTACCTTGCGCGTTACTTGGGCTTGCCTTTGGTTGAGGGCGGCGATCTGACCGTGCGGGACGAGCGTCTTTACCTTAAAACGGTGCAAGGCTTGGAGCCCATACATGGCCTGTTGCGCAGGCTCGATGATGGTTATTGCGATCCCTTGGAGCTCCGCAGTGACTCGACATTGGGTGTGCCTGGCTTGATGCAAGCCGTGCGGGCGGGCAACGTGGTCATGGCCAATGCTTTGGGCACGGGCTTCTTGGAGTCGTCTGCGATACATGGCTTTTTACCCGCCTTGTCTCGCCGCTTATTGGGTGAGGAGCTGGCCCTGCCGTCCTTGCCCACGTGGTGGTGTGGCGAACAGGCGGCGTGGTTGGATGTTAAAAATAAGTTGAGTGAGCATGTTGTTCGCACCACCTTCCCATCCGGTGGCGTGGAGGGCTGCACACTCAAGCCAGCTGATCTTCAAGCGTGGCGTGCTCGCATTGAGCGTGATCAGGCCGCTTACACGGTGCAAAGCTTTGTGCCCTATCCCAATGTGCCAGTCTGGTCGCAAGGGCAGGTGGCGATGCGAGGGGCGTCCTTGCGTGTATATGCCTTGGCAGATGGGCAGGGTGGATGGCGGGTTTTGCCCGGAGGCATGACACGCATCGCCACCCGTGAGGCGGGGCCTGTGTCCATGCAGTTGGGCGGCAGCAGTTTGGATACGTGGGTGGTGACAGATGGGCAAGTCGACACCTTCTCGATGTTGCATCCATCGGTGACGCTCGATGATTTGGTGCAGCGACAACGCCCGGTGTCCAGTCGAACCGGCGAGAACCTCTACTGGATGGGACGCTACACCGAGCGTGTTGAGTTCCAGTTGCGTCTGGTGCAAGGTTTGGCCAGTGTCTTGGCTGACGATGACGAGAACGACAAGTCTGTCCTTGAAGCCTTGACCGGTTTGTGCCGCAGCAATGGTTTGGTGCCGAAAGACGCCCCCAGCTTGTTGCAATCACCTGGTGTTTTTGAGCGCACCAGTGTGCAAGCCCTTGGCGATGTGAGCGCCACACAAGGCGCGCGCAGTTTGGCTTATAACTTGGCGATGCTAGAGCGCTCAGCGCATGCCTTGCGTGAGCGTTTGTCCCCCGAGCATTGGCGCTTGCTGAGGGCCATGGGGCGGGACTTTCAAACCAAACTGAACGAGTCACCTGTGTCCGACTTGGCCCATGCCCACGAGGCCTTAGATCATTTGGCCATGCAGTTGGCCGCTGTGACGGGTGCGCAGACAGACCGCATGACCCGAGACGCAGGGTGGCGCTTGCTGACGGTGGGCCGCTTGGTTGAGCGGTTGGTCAGCTACGCAGGGGTGTTGCAGGATTTTTGCCTGTGTGGCGCCACACACACGCAGCAGGGGTTTGATTTGATGCTGGTTTTGTTTGACAGCTCGATCACGTTCAGGGCCCGGTTTCAGCGGCGCTTAGAGCTGCCTGCTTTGCTGGCCATGCTGGTGGTGGACGAGGCCAACCCGCGCTCTCTGGCCTGTGTGCTGCGCCGCTTGCGCACGGAGTTGGGTAAGTTGCCAGACCGTGGTGGCCCTTTGGATGATCTCTTGGCGCTGCTTCCGCAAGAGGGCGTAGGCGTCAGCTTTGAAGCGCTGTGTGAGCCCGCACAGGCGGCATCGTGCAACAGCGCCGTCTTGGCGTTGACGCAACGTTTGATGGACACAGGATGCCGCTTGTCGGACGAGCTAGGGCGGCGCTATTTCGCGCACGCCGAGCCAGCAGAGCAAATGGTGAGCGCATGACAGATCGCCTCAGCGTCGAGCACGAAACACGCTACAACTATGCACAGCCGGTCGAGATGGCCCAGCACATCGCTTGCTTGCGGCCTTTGTCCGATGCGGGTCAAGACTTGGAGCTGTTCGAGATGCCAGTCAGCCCCACGCCAGCCCATCACAGCACGCGCCGTGATGCCTTTGGCAACAGCCGCGCTTACTTTGCCATCAATGCCGCACACCGGGAGCTGACGGTGGTGGCGCGCAGTCTTGTCCAAGTCAGGGACCGCTACCAAGGTCTGCAGCCGAGGCAAGGCTTGCGTTGTGGGCAAGTGCGCGAGAGGCTGATTTACCGATCGGGCGCACCTTTTGAAACCGCCAGTGAGTTCTCATACGCCTCACCCTATGTCCCGATGCACGATGCGTTGCGTGACTATGCGGCGCCCTCCCTGAGGGATGAACGCCCCCTCGCCGAAGCGGTCATGGAGCTGATGAGCCGCATCCATGCAGACTTCAAATATGCGCCAGCCTCTACCGACATCTCCACCCCCATTTTGTCGGTGTTTGAGCGCCGTCAGGGCGTGTGCCAAGACTTTGCGCACCTCATGCTGGGTTGCCTGAGGGCTTGCGGTTTGGCTGCACGCTACGTTAGCGGCTATCTGTTGACCTTGCCGCCGGCTGGGCAGGCACCGTTGGTTGGCGCAGATGCCTCGCACGCTTGGCTGAGTGTGTGGTGCCCGGGCATGGGCTTGGCGCTGGCCGATGATTGGTTGGATGTGGACCCCACCAACAACTGCGTGCCTGCCACACACCATATCCGTGTCGCCCATGGCCGGGACTTTGGTGACGTTACCCCATTGCGTGGCGTCATCAGGGGTGGCCGAGATCACACCTTATCGGTGCGCGTCACCACCAGACTTCAAAATGGCACGTCGAGCTCATCCATGTCGATGGGCTCCATTTTGGCGGCGGCAAGCCAGTCCTGAAATTCGCTGCTGCCCAGCATCAGGTCGCAGTAAGCGCTACTTTGCGCATCGATGTTGACGTCATAGGTGCGCAGTCGGGTGCACACGGGGGTGAACATGGCGTCTGCCATGGTGCGTTGCTGCCCAAACAAATAGGGTCCACCATAGGTGTCCAAGCAATCGCGCCAGATCGTGGTGATGCGGTCGACATCAGCCTGCGCGCGTGACCAAACTTTGAACTTTGGGAAGTGCGCACGCAGGTTCATCGGCAAGGCTGATCGCAGCGAGCTGAACCCGGAATGCATCTCCCCACAGATGGCGCGGCAATGGGCCCGTGCGGCTTGATCCGCAGGCAATAAACCGGCCTTCGGAAACGCCTCGTTGAGGTATTCGGCGATGGCCATGGTGTCCCAAACATGCACGCCGTTGTGCACCAAGTCGGGCACACGGTTGGACGAGGACAGCAGCAAAATTTCTGCCCGCGTCGCCGGGTCGTCAGGGGGGATCACTTTCTCAGAGAAATCCAAACCTGCGAACCGCGCTAACAACCAGCCGCGCAGGGACCACGATGAATAGTTTTTGCTGGTGATGGTTAAAACGGCCATGGTGCGCAACAGTTGAGGACAGTTTGGGGATGCACCTTGCTGAAGGTACCCAGTCAATGAGCAAGCAACATGCCAGCGTGGCCCGTAACTTGCGGGAAGGCATGACTGCCGTCACCCTAGGGGATCTCATGCTCTATACCGCGTTCGACACACAACAACGGCTGCTGGACCCGCTGCGCAACCTTGGGGTTGATGCCTCCGCGTGGTTAGGGCGAGGAGGGGTGTTCTCTCGCAGTGCAATCGCGACCGCAGAGGTGTTCTCTCGTTGGCGTTTGACACACAGCCGACCGCCGTTTGGCATCGATACGGTCGAATCCAATGGTCTGACTTGTCAGATCACAGAAGAGACTGTGATGAGCACACCGTTCGGCACCTTGCTGCGCTTTCGCAAGGATCGGGACTTGAATCAAGCGCCTGTGCTGTTGGTGGCGCCCATGTCTGGCCATTTCGCTACGCTATTGCGCGACACGGTTCGCACCTTGTTGCAAGACCACGATGTTTACATCACCGATTGGCACAACGCCCGCGATGTGCCACTTCAACATGGTGTGTTTGGGCTGGACGATTACACAGACCACTTGATCCAATTTTTGACCACGATGGGCCCAGGCGCACACATGATCGCGATCTGTCAGCCTTGTGTGGCGGCTTTGGCTGCCACCGCGCTGATGGCGCAAGACAATCACCCCGCGCAGCCACGAAGCCTGACGCTCATGGCGGGGCCGATTGATTGCCGCATCAACCCGACAGCTGTGAACGAGTTGGCCACCAGCAAATCCATGGACTGGTTCGAGAAAAAAATGGTTCATACCGTACCGTGGACCCAGCGCGGGGCAGGGCGGCGTGTCTATCCAGGCTTTGTGCAGGTGTCGGCTTTTTTGAGCATGAACATGGCGCGCCATCTCAAGGCTTTTGAGGATATGCACAAATTGATCACCAACGGTGAGGGCGATGGTGAAAAGGCCTCATCCGTCAAAGCCTTCTACGAGGAGTATTTCGCCGTGGCCGATTTGCCCGCCGAGTTCTACCTAGAGACCGTGAGTAAAGTCTTTCAGACCTATGACCTGCCGCGCGGTGCACTCACGTTTCGCGATGGCATGGTTGAGCCAAGCGCCATCCGCAAGACGGCCCTGTTCACGGTGGAGGGTGAGCGCGACGACATTTGCGCCGTGGGGCAAACCGTTGCAGCACAAGACCTGTGCCCCAATGTGCGGCCTTACTTGCGGACGCACCATGTGCAGACAGGGGTAGGTCACTACGGTGTGTTCAGCGGTCGCCGCTGGCAAAACGAGATCTACCCCCGTGTGCGCGACGTCATTCACCAAGTGGCGCTTTAGGTGGATGAGGTGAATGAGTCTGGCCTGTGCGGCGCTTGACCATGGCCTGACTGATGCGCTTGAGCTGGCCCACCGATATGTGCGTGGCACTGGGGTAGACCTCGTCCTCTTCGCGCTGGGCATGGGCGCTATACCGCAGGGCAAAGTCATCGACGCAGTCCGGCGGTCTGTGTGCGTGGCCCTTGGCGATGTCTTGCAGCCATGTTTGCAAGTTCTGCCACAGGCCACCCAATTCACTGTGCTCTGCTGTGAGGGTGTCGACGTGAGCGCGCAGCTCTGGCGTACCCACAAGCCGCAAGGCAGGGAACAGGTCGATCTCCTCATCTGCGTGATGCAAGGGTGCGGCGACAGTGAAGTAGCGCAAGATCGCTTGTGCAGCCTCTTGCGCTGGTGTGTCCACGGGGGCGGCTTCAGGCAGCTTGTTCAAGTGATCTCTCAGTCGCTGGGCCAAATTGGCAAAGTGGCGAACCTTGTCATGGCAAGCCAGCAACAACTCAATCGGGTCATCGATGCTGGGGGCGACGGGCTGTAGAGGGATGCGCATGCCTCAGTATGGCAAGGAACTACTCCTTTTGATCAATAGCCAGTCTGCGCCCCCGTGTTTAAAGTCGGGGCATATGAGCAGCCTGATTGATTCGTTCCAGCGTCCTATTGACTACTTGCGCGTGTCCGTGACTGACCGTTGCGACTTGCGCTGCACCTACTGCTTGCCCAAGGGCTTTAACGGCTTTGAGGAGCCTGCACACTGGTTGCAGCACGATGAGATGGCGCGCTTGGTTGGCCTGTTCGTGCGCTTGGGCGTGAGCAAGGTGCGATTGACAGGCGGTGAGCCCTTGTTGCGCCGTGGCGTGGTGGATTTGGCTCGGCAACTGGCAGGACTAGACGGCTTGCGTGATTTGTCGGTGTCCAGCAATGGCACCCAGTTGTCTCGCCATGCGAAATCCCTGCGCGATGCTGGAGTGAGTCGGCTCAACATCAGCCTTGATTCGCTGGACCCGGCCTGTTTTGCCCGCATCACTGGGCGCGATTGTTTGGACGATGTGCTCGAAGGCTTGCGTGCCGCGCGCGCTGCAGGCTTCACGCCCATCAAGCTCAATATGGTGGTTCAGTCGGATGTGAATCTGACTGAGGTTCAGCGCATGGTGGCTTTTGCCATTGAGCAGGGTTTTGTGTTGAGGCTGATCGAACCCATGCCGGTGGGTGACACAGGTCGTGCCTCGCAGGGCGTTGATTTGAGTCGACTGGGCGACAGCTTGGCCGCCCAGCATGGCCTGATCCCTCACATCATGGGGCAGGGCGCAGGGCCTGCTCGCTACTGGCGCACGCCAGACGGCGGCATGAGCTTGGGTGTGATCACGCCGATGTCGCGCCATTTTTGTGCCAGCTGCAACCGGGTTCGCTTGGGTGTGGATGGCACGCTCTACCTGTGTTTGGGGCAAAACGACAGCGTACCCTTGGGCGAGATGTTGCGGGCCGGGGCCACTGATGCGGCATTGACCGATGCCATTGTGGCTGGGGTGGCTGTCAAGCCAGAGCGGCATGAGTTCAACGAGCGCCCTGAGCAAATTGTGCGCTTCATGTCGCAAACAGGTGGGTGACAATAGCCGTCATGGCTGACAAACCTGAAGACTCACTAGAACCCGACCCCTTGGATCAGCTTGGGGGCAGGGCGCGGCGTGTCGCCAGCGTAGGCTTGGCATCCAAGCTATTGGCCATCGGCAGCGTTTTCTTGGTGCTGGCCTTGGCTTCGATCGGCTTGACCTTGTGGGTGACTTGGCAGTTAGAGGGCGGTGCTGCGGCGGTGAACGAAGCCGGGCGCATGCGCATGCGCAGTTATCAGTTGGCGCTTAGTTTGCAGCACCCGACGATAGAGCGTGCCTTGTTCCTGCCCGACGTGGAGCGCCGGCTTCAGGATTTCGAAACAGGCTTGCTGTTATTGCGCACAGGTGATCCTGGGCGGCCTTTGAGTGTGCCTTGGGATGCCGACACCCGCATCCAGTTCCAAGGCGTATCAGATGATTGGGTCGTGTTGCGTCAGCGCGCACTGGAGATCGGCCATGGTGCACCGGTTTCTGCCGCATTGCGGGTCAGTGTGGATGATTTCGTCGGGCGCATTGACGCGTTCGTCTCAGCCATTGAACGCCATATTGCCTATTGGACAACGCTGCTACACAACTTTCAGTTGGCCATGATGGCGCTGGCTGTGCTGAGTGCCATGGCCTTGATGTATGCCGGACACGTGGTGGTGCTGGAGCCTGTTGAGCGTTTGAAACAGGCTTTGCGCCGCATCGAGCAAGGTGAGTTCAGTACGCGCGTGGACGTCGATACAAGCGATGAGCTGGGCGCGCTGGCCGACGGCTTCAACCACATGGCCGATAACCTTCAGAGCCTCTACGGTGATCTCGCATCCAAGGTCAGCGAGAAGACAGCAGGCCTAGAGATCAAGCAGCAGCGCCTCAGTGCTTTGTATGAGGTGGCCGCTTTTGTGGCCAAAGCCGACACCTTGCAGCAGTTGGCGCAGGGGTTCGCGCAGAAGATGCGTCGCATCACACAGGCCGATGCCGTGGCCATCCGCTGGTCGGATGAGGCCAATGCGCGTTATGTGCTGCTGGCCAGCGACTGCTTGCCTAAAGTCATGTCTGAGGACGAGCAATGCGTGTTGTCCGGTGACTGCCTTTGCGGGGCTGAAGTGCAGCCTGGCCTCATGCCTGGCCTCAAGGTCATCCCCATCTTGGATGCCGCACGAGACAGCGCCCGCAAAGCGGCTGGCAAGCAGATCAAGGATCACTGCGAGCGTGCGGGTTACAGCACCTTGGTCACCGTGCCCTTGGGTTTGCATCAGCGCGTGCTGGGCGAGATCGAGTTGTTCTATCGGGGCGATCCCCATTTCTCTGATGAGGAGCGGGGCCTTTTTGAGGCGCTGGCCAGCCATTTAGCGGGTGCCATGGAAAGCCTGCGTGCTGCGGCGCTGGATCGTGAAGCGGCCGTGTCGGGTGAGCGCAAACTGCTGGCGCAAGAGCTGCATGACTCGATCGCTCAATCCTTGGCCTTCTTGAAAATTCAAATGAAATTATTGCGCGATGCCATGGCGCGTGCCGATCAGGCGGCCATCGATGCCACGATGACCGAGTTGGATGCCGGTGTGCGTGAGAGCTACAACGATGTCCGAGAGCTGTTGCTGCACTTTCGCGTCCGCACGCACACAGAGGACATTGAGCCGGCCTTGCGCGAAACCTTGTCCAAGTTTGATCTTCAGTCTGGCCTGCGCAGCCATTTGAGCATGGATGCGCAGGGCTTGCCTTTGCCGTCCGATGTGCAAATACAAGTCCTGCACATTGTGCAAGAGGCCTTGTCCAACGTGCGCAAACACGCCCACGCTCGCCAAGTCTGGGTCGACGTCAAGACACAGCCCTCATGGTGCGTCTCGGTTCGTGACGATGGCTGCGGATTCGAGGTCGCAGCCCCGCCGCCGGACGGCACCCATGTTGGCCTGAGCATCATGAAAGAGCGCGCCTTGCGCATCGGTGGCTCGCTGCATTTTGAATCCAACCCGATGGGCACGCGCATTGAGCTTCAGCTACCCAAGTGGGTGGCCAGCCCGACTGCCCTTCAACCAGCCATTGACACTGTATCCGTATGACAGACAACTTGCCCGTGCGCCTTCTGGTGGTCGATGACCACAACCTGTTTCGCCGCGGGCTGATCGCCTTGCTGTCAAGCGACGCTCGTTTGAGTGTGGTGGCCGAGGCCGGTGATGCCGGTGATGCGATCAAGCTGGCTCAGCGTCATCAGCCCGATGTCATCCTGCTCGATAACCACCTGCCAGGGGTGCACGGCGTAGAGGCCTTGCCGCAGTTGTATGCCGCTGCACCGCAGTCCCGCATCGTCATGTTGACCGTCAGTGAGGATGCGCAGGATTTGGCGCAAGCCTTGTCACGTGGGGCAGCGGGCTATTTGCTCAAAACGATCGAGGGCGATGAGTTGGTCGAAGCCATCGTGCGTGTGCGAGCAGGTGAATCTGTGGTGTCGCCAGACATGACCAGCAAGCTGGTCTCGGCATTCCAGCAGGCGGTGACTGGCCCTGTTGATGCCGTGGATACGTCTGAGGAACCCGCCGAAGAAGCCCCTGTGGTGACACCATTGGGCGCGTCCAAGTTGTCACCGCGCGAGAGGGAAATCCTCCGTGAGATCGCGCTGGGTGCCAGCAACAAGGCCATTGCACGCACGCTCAATATCGCCGAGACCACCGTGAAAATCCATGTTCAGCACATCTTTCGCAAGCTCAACCTGAGCTCGCGGGTGCAGGCTGCGGTCTATGCTGTAACTGACCCAGATCAAGTTTAGGTGCGGGCTACTCCTTTCGGATGATGGCGTTTGACCGACAGAAGGATATTCAAGGGAGACTGATTTTTCGACACTGCTAGACATCGGAATAGGAGTTTCCCATGTCTTCGCGGCGACAAGCTTTATCAGTCTTAGGTGTGAGCACACTGGCCTTTACGGTGTGCTTCATGGTGTGGATGATGTTCGGGGTGATTGGCATCCCGATCAAGAAAATGCTGGGCCTCAACGCCACCCAGTTTGGCCTCTTGACGGCCATGCCCGTGCTCACGGGTTCATTGATACGCGTCCCACTGGGTATTTGGACCGACCGCTTTGGTGGTCGCATTGTGCTGTTCATCACGATGCTGTCCTGCGTCGTACCCATCTGGTTGATGAGCTACGCCACGCAGTACTGGCATTTTTTGGTGCTGGGCATGTTTGTGGGCGTGGCTGGCGGCTCGTTCTCGGTCGGTACACCTTACGTGGCGCGTTGGTTCCCCAAGAACCAGCAGGGTTTTGCCATGGGTGTTTTCGGGGCAGGTAACTCAGGCGCGGCGGTCAATAAGTTTATCGCACCAGGCTTGATCGTGGCCTTCGGCTGGGCCATGGTGCCCCAAGTCTACGCAGCAGTCATGTTGGGTACGGCCATTTTGTTTTGGTTGGGCAGTGCCTCTGACCCTTCGCACCTTGTGCAGTCAAAGGCCAGTTTCAAAGACCAACTCAAGACTTTGAAAGACCCCCGTGTGCTGCGCTATTGCCAGTACTACAGCATTGTCTTTGGTGGCTACGTGGGCTTGAGCTTGTGGATGGTCCAGTACTACGTGGGTGAGTACGGCTTGGACATCCGTGTGGCCGCGTTGCTGGCCGCTTGCTTCTCATTGCCTGGCGGCGTGCTGCGTGCCATCGGCGGCTACCTGTCCGACAAGCATGGTGCCCACAAGGTGACATGGTGGGTGTTGTGGGCCAGCTGGATCTGCTTGTTCCTGTTGAGCTATCCCCAAACAGATTTCACGGTCATGACCATCAACGGCGCCAAGACCTTTCACATTGGTTTGAACGTTTATACCTTCACGGCCTTGATGTTCACCTTGGGGATCGCCTTTGCCTTTGGTAAGGCCAGCGTCTTCAAATACATCAGTGATGACTACCCCACCAACATTGGCGCCATCTCCGGCATCGTTGGCTTGGCGGGCGGCATGGGCGGCTTTGTATTGCCTATCGCGTTTGGCTTCTTGCTGGACTTGACCGGTGTGCGCTCAAGCGCCTTCATGTTGCTGTATGGCGTGGTTTGGGTCTCGCTGATCTGGATGTATTTCACCGAAGTTCACGGACGCGATGTGTTGCGTGGTGAACCCCAGGGCGCCCATGTTGGCTCCCACTCTTGAATGACAGAGGACATCAAAATGTCAAAAACAAACAAGCAAGCTCAATCTGGCCGAGCCGGTAGCACGCTCACGGTCTGGACGCCCGAAGACAAGGCCTTCTGGTCCTCACAAGGCGCGGCCATTGCCAAGCTCAACCTCTGGGTTTCTGTCCCCGCTTTGTTCTTGGCCTTTGCGGTCTGGCAACTGTGGAGCGTTGTAGCGGTGAACCTGCCGCAACTTGGCTTCAAGTACACCACCAACCAGCTGTTCTGGCTGGCATCTGCGCCTGCCTTGTCCGGGGCCACACTGCGCATCTTCTACTCGTTCATGGTGCCCTTGGTGGGCGGTCGCCGCTGGACAGCGATTTCCACGGCTTCGCTGCTGATACCGGCCATCGGCATCGGTATGGCGGTGCAAGACCCGACCACACCTTATCCAACCATGTTGATCTTGGCCTTGTTGTGCGGTTTGGGTGGCGGCAATTTCAGCTCCAGCATGTCCAACATCAGTTTCTTCTTCCCGAAGGAGCGCAAGGGCTCTGCGTTGGGTGTCAATGCGGGTTTGGGTAACTTGGGTGTGTCGGTGGTGCAGTTCCTCAGCCCCATCATCATCTCCGTGGGTGTGTTTGGCATGTTTGGCGGCGAGTCTCAGCAAATCGTCAACAAGGCCGGTCAGCACGTTGAAGTGTGGGCTCAGAACGCCGCCTTCGTGTGGGTGCCTTGGATTGTGTTGGCTGCGCTGGCATCGTGGTTCTTCATGAACGACATCGCCGATGCCAAGGCCTCGTTCGCCACACAAGCTGCGATCTTTCGCAACAAGCACAACTGGTTGATGTGTCTGCTGTACTTGGGCACTTTCGGCTCGTTCATTGGTTATGCCGCAGGCTTTCCTTTGTTGATCAAGTCGCAGTTCAAGGACGTGAACCCACTGGCTTATGCCTGGATGGGGCCGTTGGTTGGTGCACTGATTCGCCCTGTGGGTGGTTGGTTGGCTGACAAGCTGGGCGGTGCCCGCGTGACGTTGTGGAACTTCGTGGTCATGGCCATTGGTGTGTGCGGCGTGCTGTATTTCTTGCCTAAGGGTGTCAACAGCGCTTATGCCTTGCCTTGGGGCCCCCAAGCAGGTGATTTCAAGGGCTTCTTCTTGATGTTCTTGTTGTTGTTCTTGACCACGGGTATCGGCAATGGTTCGACCTTCCGCATGATCCCCGTCATCTTCTTGAACTTGAAGATGCGCAACGTGCGCAACAACGATGAGGCAGCCACCAACGGCGCCATCAAAGAAGCCAATACCGAAGCGGCTGCCGTGTTGGGCTTCACGGGTGCGGTCGCGGCTTACGGCGGCTTCTTCATTCCCAAGAGCTATGGCACCTCGATTGCCGCCACAGGTGGCCCTGAGTTGGCACTGATGACCTTCATCGCCTTTTATCTGCTGTGCATCGTGACCACGTGGTGGTTCTATGCCCGCGAACACGCTGAGCAGCCTTGCTGATCGGATTACGGAGCAACACATGAGTCATTTTCTAGACAAGCTGACCTATTTCGCACAGCCCAAAGAGAGCTTCTCTGAGGGGCACGGTGTCACCACGGGTGAAGACCGTACTTGGGAAGACGCCTACCGCAACCGCTGGCAGCACGACAAGATCGTGCGCTCTACCCACGGTGTGAACTGCACGGGCTCTTGCTCGTGGAAGATCTACGTCAAGGGCGGCATCGTGACCTGGGAGACCCAGCAAACCGATTACCCCCGCACCCGCCCTGATCTGCCCAATCATGAGCCGCGCGGTTGCGCACGAGGCGCCAGCTACTCTTGGTATATGTACAGCGCCAACCGCGTCAAGCACCCAATGGTGCGTGGCGAGTTGCTCAAGCAATGGCGTGCCGCACGCACCGTGGCCAAAACACCGGTGGACGCGTGGGCTGCTTTGATGAGCAACCCCGATACCCGCCGCAGTTGGCAAAAAGAGCGTGGCTTGGGTGGCTTCGTTCGTGCCAGCTGGGATGAGGTCAACGAGATCATCGCGTCATCCAACGTCTACACCATCAAGCAACACGGCCCTGATCGCATCATTGGCTTCTCGCCCATTCCGGCCATGTCCATGGTGTCGTACGCCGCTGGCACGCGCTACCTGAGCTTGATCGGTGGCGTGGCCATGTCTTTCTACGACTGGTATTGCGACTTGCCTCCGTCCAGCCCGCAGGTGTGGGGCGAGCAAACAGACGTGCCCGAATCGGCCGACTGGTACAACTCGACCTTCATCATGGCGTGGGGCTCTAACGTGCCTCAGACACGCACCCCCGATGCCCACTTCTTCACTGAAGTGCGCTACAAGGGCGCCAAGACCGTGGCGGTCACGCCGGATTACTCTGAAGTCGCCAAGCTGGCCGACATTTGGATGCATCCAAAGCAGGGCACCGATGCCGCGGTGGCCATGGCCATGGGCCACGTGATCCTGAAAGAGTTCTATTTTGGCGAGGGTGAAAAGCGCCGCAGTGCGTACTTTGACGACTACGCGCGCCGCTATACCGACTTGCCCATGTTGGTCATGCTCAAAGAGCAAGATACTCCCAACGGCAAAGCCATGGTGCCTGACCGCTACTTGCGTGCAAGCGACATGAGCGGTGAGCTGGCCTCCGGCAGCAACACTGAGTGGAAGACATTGGCCTATGACCAGCAAGGTGAAATCGTCGTGCCTAACGGCTCTATCGGTTTCCGTTGGGCGGCTGATGGCAGTGCAGGCAAAGGCAAGTGGAACCTGGAAGACAAAGAAGCCATCGGCGGCCGCCAGGTCGACCTGAAGCTGTCAGTTTTAGAAGATGCCAGCAAGGCTGAAGTCAATGTCGCCGACGTGAAAAAGGTCGCCTTCCCGTACTTCGGTGGCATCGAGTCCCCCAGCTTCCCGGCCAATAAGCAAAGCGATATTTTGCTGCGCAATGTGCCTATGCAGCGCGTCACCATCATGGAAAAGGGCGAGGCCCGTGAGGTCTATGTCGCCACGGTGTTTGACCTGCAAGTGGCCAGCTACGGCGTGTTCCGTGGTCTCAAAGATGCCACGGGTACGGTGGTGGATGACGGTGCGCAGTCGTATGACGACAACGTGCCTTACACACCTGCGTGGCAAGAGCAGATCACCGGATCGCCTCGTGAGCAGGTGCTTTCAGTGGCGCGTCAGTTTGCCGACAACGCCGATAAGACCAAGGGCAAATCCATGGTCATCATCGGTGCGGCCATGAACCACTGGTACCACTGCGACATGAACTACCGCGGCATCATCAACATGCTGATGATGTGCGGTTGCATTGGTCAATCAGGTGGTGGCTGGGCGCACTATGTGGGCCAAGAAAAGCTGCGTCCACAAACCGGCTGGACACCACTGGCCTTTGCGCTGGACTGGTCGCGTCCACCGCGTCAGCAAAACTCCACCAGCTTCTTCTACGCGCACACTGACCAATGGCGCTATGAAAAGTTGGGCGTCAATGAAGTGCTGTCACCGCTGGCCGACAAGAGCTTGTATGGTGGCAGCATGATCGACTACAACGTGCGCGCTGAGCGCATGGGCTGGTTGCCATCGGCGCCTCAGTTAGAGGCGAACCCCATCCGCATCGCCGCGCAGGCTCAGACCAAGGGCATGGACCCCAAGGACTATGTGGTCGGCGCGCTCAAGGATGGCTCGCTCAAGCTGTCATGTGAAGATCCGGACAACCCAGTCAATTGGCCGCGCAACATGTTCGTGTGGCGCTCCAATATCTTGGGCTCATCAGGCAAGGGTCACGAGTACTTCCTCAAGCACCTGCTGGGTACCACGCACGGCGTGCAAGGCAAGGATCTGGGCCAGCAAGATGCCAAGCCACAAGAAGTCAAGTGGCACGACAAGGCACCTGAAGGCAAGCTGGACTTGTTGGTCACGCTCGACTTCCGCATGAGCACCACTTGTCTGTACTCGGACATCGTGTTGCCCACAGCCACGTGGTACGAGAAGAACGACCTCAACACCTCGGACATGCACCCCTTCATCCATCCGCTGTCAGCAGCGGTGGACCCGGCGTGGGAAGCCCGTTCTGACTGGGACATCTACAAAGGCTTTGCCGAGAAGTTCTCGCAAGTCTGCGTGGGCCACCTTGGGGTCGAGAAAGAAATCGTCATGACGCCGATCATGCACGACACGGCTGGCGAGATGGCGCAGCCCTTCGGTGTGCAAGACTGGAAACGCGGCGAGATTGACCTGATCCCCGGCAAGACAGCGCCACAGATCACCGTGGTTGAGCGCGACTACCCGAACACCTTCAAGCGCTTCACGTCGCTGGGCCCCTTGCTCAATAAATTGGGTAATGGCGGCAAGGGTATCGGTTGGGACACCAAGGATGAGGTCCAAGCACTGGGCGAGCTCAACGGGTGGGTGCGTGAAGAAGGCGTCAGCCATGGCATGCCCAAGATCGTGACCGACATTGATGCCACCGAAGTGGTGTTGATGCTGGCCCCTGAGACCAACGGTCACGTCGCGGTGAAGGCGTGGGATGCACTGGCCAAACAGACTGGCCGCGAGCACGCCCACTTGGCACTGCACCGTGAGGACGAGAAAATCCGTTTCCGTGACATCCAAGCGCAGCCACGCAAGATCATTTCTTCGCCGACCTGGTCGGGCCTAGAGAGCGAGAAGGTGTCCTACAACGCAGGCTACACCAATGTGCACGAGTACATCCCTTGGCGCACCCTCACCGGGCGTCAGCAGTTCTACATGGATCACCCATGGATGATTGCTTTTGGTGAAGGCTTCGTGTCCTATCGCCCTCCCGTGGACCTGAAGACCCTGGCCGATGTGCAGGACCTCAAGCCCAACGGCCACAAGGAAATCGCACTGAACTTCATCACGCCGCACCAGAAGTGGGGCATTCACTCAACGTACACAGACAACCTGCTGATGCTCACGCTCAACCGTGGTGGCCCTGTGATTTGGTTGAGTGAAGATGACGCCAAAAAAGCCGGCATCGTCGACAACGACTGGGTTGAACTGTTCAACACCAACGGCGCCATTGCGGCCCGTGCGGTGGTGAGTCAGCGCGTCAACCCGGGCATGGTCATGATGTACCACGCACAAGAGAAGATCATCAACACGCCGGGTTCGGAGATCACAGGCACACGCGGTGGCATCCACAACTCGGTGACGCGTGTGGTGCTCAAGCCCACGCACATGATCGGTGGCTATGCCCAGTTCAGCTATGGCTTTAACTACTACGGCACGATCGGCACCAACCGCGATGAATTCGTGGTCGTGCGCAAGATGAACAAGGTTGACTGGTTGGATGGAGAACAAGCATGAAGATTCGCGCCCAAATCGGCATGGTCCTGAACTTGGACAAGTGCATTGGTTGCCACACCTGTTCGGTGACTTGCAAGAATGTCTGGACCAGTCGCCCTGGCGTCGAGTACGCCTGGTTCAATAACGTCGAAACCAAGCCCGGTATTGGCTACCCTAAAGAGTGGGAAAACCAAGACAAGTGGAACGGCGGTTGGATTCGCAAGGCCAACGGCAAGATCGAGCCCCGTCAAGGCGGCAAGCTCAGTCTGCTGATGAAGATCTTCGCCAATCCCAACCTGCCTGAGATCGACGACTATTACGAGCCCTTCACCTTCGACTACGAGCACCTGCAATCGGCGCCCAAGTCCAAGGCGCCACCGGTCGCTCGCCCACGCAGCCTGATCACAGGCAAGCGCATGGAGAAGATCGAATGGGGCCCCAACTGGGAAGAAATCCTGGGTGGCGAGTTCAGCAAGCGCAGCAAGGACAAGAACTTCGACGATATCCAAAAGGACATCTACGGCCAGTTCGAGAACACCTTCATGATGTACTTGCCTCGCTTGTGCGAGCATTGCCTGAACCCCGCATGCGTGGCATCGTGTCCTTCGGGCTCGATCTACAAGCGCGAAGAAGACGGCATCGTGCTGATCGACCAAGACAAGTGCCGTGGTTGGCGCATGTGCGTGTCGGGCTGCCCCTACAAGAAGATTTATTACAACTGGAAGTCTGGCAAGGCCGAGAAGTGCATCTTCTGCTATCCGCGCATTGAAGCGGGTCAGCCGACGGTGTGCTCCGAGACCTGTGTCGGTCGCATCCGCTATCTTGGCGTGTTGCTGTATGACGCTGACAAGATCCAAGCTGCCGCCAGCGTGGAGCATGACCGCGATCTGTACCAAGCTCAGTTAGATCTGTTCATGGACCCGAACGATCCGAAGGTGATCGAGCAGGCTAGAGCCGACGGCATCCCTGAAGCGTGGCTGATTGCTGCCCGTAACAGCCCGGTCTACAAGATGGCTGTCGACTGGAAGGTCGCGCTGCCTTTGCACCCGGAGTACCGCACCTTGCCCATGGTTTGGTATGTGCCGCCGCTGTCGCCTATTCAGTCAGCAGCCAACTGCGGTGACTTGGGTGTCAACGGCGAGATCCCAGACGTCAAGCAGTTGCGCATCCCGGTCAAGTACCTGGCCAACTTGCTGACAGCAGGGGACACCTTCCCGGTGACGCGTGCCTTGGAGCGCATGCTGGCCATGCGTGCCTACATGCGCAGCCGCCACGTTGACGGCGCCGAAAACAAGCGTGTGCTGGACCAAGTGGGTATGGACAAGAACACGGTCGAGGACATGTACCACGTCATGGCCATTGCCAACTACGAAGACCGCTTCGTCATCCCCTCTGCGCACCGTGAGTACGCAGAAGATGCATTCGATCTGCGTGGTGGTTGCGGCTTCACGTTCGGCAACGGTTGTTCCGATGGTGCGACCGATGCCAGCTTGTTTGGTGGCAAGAAGAAGCGCACCATCCCTATCAAGTCGGAGATCTGATCATGACTGCCTTGCCTATCTTCAAGAACCTCATCGGTCAGCGTGCCACTCCGACCCGCAGTCTGCGTGCATTGGCCCACTTGCTGAGCTACCCCAACGCTGACCTGCGGGCCGCGATGCCCGAGTTGAAAGATGCGCTCGTGTCCGAAGCGGCCGTGGGTGCCAAGCGTCTGCAGGGCTTGACCACGTTGATCGATGGCATCGCCGCTCGGGATGCGTTCGCGGTCGAGTCTGACTATGTCGAGTTGTTTGACCGTGGCCGCGCCACCTCACTGCACTTGTTTGAGCACGTGCACGGTGACTCTCGCGACCGTGGGCAAGCCATGGTCGACTTGATCAAGACCTACGAGCAAGCTGGCTTGTACCTCGACCCTGCACAGGTCGGTGGCGAGTTGCCCGACTACCTGCCGATGGTGCTGGAGTTTGTCTCCACCTTGTCCAACGAAGCCATGGAAGGCTTTATTGGTGAGTTTGCGCACATTCTCAACGCCGTGTATGCCGCCTTGCTCAAACGCGGTAGCCACTATGCCCATGTTCTGGGCGCGGTGTTAGAGATCGCGCAGCAGCCAATTGAAGCGGTCGAGGTGCCCGAAGAAGAAGCCTTGGACGCGTCGTGGGCCGAGCCCGAAGCCTTTGGTGGTTGCACCAGCAAAGGTCAGCAGCGACCCGACCAAGCCCAACCCATTCAAATCGTGCGGCGCACAGCCGCCAGTTCACAAAGAGGAGCATCAGCATGAGCCTGACTCATCAATTCGTGTTTGGCATCTATCCCTACATCTGCGCGGTCATCTTCCTGCTGGGCAGCTTGGTGCGATTTGATCGCGACCAATACACCTGGCGCAGCGAGTCCAGCCAGATGTTGGCCACCGGCACCTTGCGAGCAGGCTCCAACCTGTTTCACTTGGGTATCATCGGTTTGTTTTTTGGCCATTTCTTTGGCATGTTGACACCGCCAGAGATCATCCATGCCTTGGGTGTGACTGCACCGCAAAAGCAGCTGCTGGCTGTTGTCGCTGGTGGCACTTTGGGTAGCATTGGCTTGATTGGTTTGCTGCTACTGATCCACCGTCGGCTCACCAACGAGCGTGTGCGTGCGACATCGCGTGGCCGTGACTTCTTGGTGCTGTTCTGGATCTTGGCGACCTTGCTGCTGGGCTTGTCAACCGTACCGCTGTCAATTGAGCACAGCGACGGCGGCACCATGCTCAAGCTGATGGCGTGGGCTCAGCATGTGGTGACCTTTCGGGGTGACGCAGCCAGCTTCATAACTGATGTGTCCACCGTGTTCAAGGTTCACATGTTCATGGGCATGAGCCTGTTTGTGATTTTCCCATTCACACGCTTGGTTCATGCGTGGAGCGGCTTTGCCTCGGTCGGCTATGTGGTGCGCCCATGGCAGGTTGTGCGCAGTCGCAAGATCGGCCTTGGGGAGTAAGCAACATGCTGACATCGACACAACAGGCCCTAGGCCCGCAAGAACTGCGGGTGGGCGAGATCGTATTGGCTGATGACGCCGCTGCGCTGACCGAGACCGAGTGCCGTCAGCGCGCCAGTTTGGAGTTGCTGCGTCAGGCCGCCATGGAGGCCGGTATCTTGGCCGCAGATGATCCTGCACCGGTTGACGGTGTCATGTCCGAAGCGGCCGCCGAGGCCATCGACGCGTGGCTGGCACAGAACCTCACTGTGCCTGAGCCGGATGAGGCCAGTTGCCGTCGCCACCATGCAGCGCATCCTGCGCAGTTCTCGGTCGGCGAGCGGGTGCAGGCGCGTCACATTCTCTTTGCTGTGACGCAGGGCATGGACGTCAAAACCTTGCGCCTGCGGGCTGAACAAGCCCTGCTGGACGTTCGCTCTGAGCCAAGCAGTTTTGCCGAGGCGGCGCGCAAGTTGTCCAACTGCCCCACGGGCGAGCAGGGTGGCGACTTGGGTTGGTTGTCCGCAGCCGACTGTGCGCCAGAGTTTGCTCGCGAGCTGCTGGCCAAGGACGAAGGCAGTGCCAACGTGGGGGTGCTGCCGCGTTTGGTGCACAGCCGCTTTGGCTTGCATGTGGTCGAGGTGTTGGCCCGCGATCCTGGCCAGAAACAGCCGTTTGAGGCGGTGCAAGAAGCCGTGGCCCAGTCGCTGCGCCAGCAGTCTTGGGTGACTGCCTTGCGCCAATCCATGCAGTTGTTGGCTGGGCGCTGGGAAGTGGCAGGCATTGATTTGGATGCGTCTGAGTCTGCCTTGTTGCAGTAGACGTGGTGGGCATACGCCATGACTGACGAGTTATTGACGCGCCTGCGGTGCTTTCACGACGACTACTTCCCTCAGTACGCAGGGCAGTTCAAAAACATGGTGGACGAGGGGCAGCACCCCACCACCTTGTTCGTGGGTTGCTCCGACTCGCGGCTGGTGCCCTATTTGCTGACGGGGGCAGGCCCAGGCGAGCTTTTCATTGTGCGCAATGTCGGCGCTTTGATCCCGCCATACAGCGGTATTTACGGCTGGCACGGTACGGCTGCGGCCATTGAGTACGCCGTGCTCACACTGAAAATCAGCCGCATCGTGGTGTGTGGTCACTCGCATTGTGGTGCGATGAAGGCCCTCTATGAAGAAACTCCGCCCGAGGCCAAGAACTTGGCTGCGTGGTTGGATTTAGCCCGCGAAGCCGCTTTGCCGGTTCAACTCACACCGGAGGCCTTGCGTCGCACCGAGCAACGTGCCGTGGTGTTGCAGCTGGAGCGGCTGATGGACTACCCAATGGTGCGCGAGCGGGTGGAGACGCGCCAGATATCACTGCATGGCTGGCATTACGTCATCGAAGATGGCGAGGTGCATGTGTTTGATGTCAAGTCAGGTGCATTTGTACCTGCTTCTCTGGCCGAACACAGCGGAACCGGCCCATATCGCGAGGTTGAAGATGACGGTGGCGCCATATTCAATGAGGTTGATTCGGCATGGGGGCAGTCAGACGCACCCGCTGACGCGGCTTCTTGATGTGGATTTGCGCGTAATCAAATTGATGCGCCTTGCGCATCCCCAGAATCGCACAAACGGCCAAGACATGGCCAGGAGACTGAATATGGGTTCACGGGTATTCAATGTGGCGTCCTACCTTGGCAAGCAGCCGCTGTTCGTTGGGATGTCGTCGGGTGACTTGGCACGCATTGCGGCGGCATGTCAAATCAAACATGTTGCCCGAGGCGAGACGCTCTTTGTGGTTGGGCAAGCCAGTGAGGGCCTTTACTTGGTGGTTGACGGCCAAGTCAAGCTCTACGCCAAGTCTGCCAACGGACATGAAAAAGTCATAGAGGTTGTCGAAGCCAATGGTTGTGTGGCCGATGCCCCCATGTTCAGTGATGACAGACACAGCACCAACGCCAGCGTGTTGTCGGACAGTCTTTTGTTGATGGTGCCTCGTGGCATGCTGGTCAGTGAAATAGAACACAACCCAGGTCTGGCCTTACGCATGTTGGGCGGCTTATCACGACGGCTTAATAAGCTGGTGCACGAGATTGAGGCTGTGACACTGCACTCAGGTGTCAAGCGCGTGGTGGACTACTTACTGGGCTCACCAGCTGCCATTGCAGCGAACCCGACGCAGCACGATGTCACGGTATCCCTGCCAGCAAGCAAAGGCACTATAGCTTCATTGTTGTCTGTGACGCCTGAGCACTTCTCTCGCATCCTGCATGACCTTCAGTTGCGCGGCTTGATCTCCGTGCAGCGTCGTCATATCCATATCTTGGATACACAAGGTTTGGCGAGCTACGCCTGACCTCGATCGATCACCATGAGCACTCCTATGTCAGTATCTCCACAACTAGAAACCGTCCGTCATATTGCCCGTGAGGTGGCTGGGCCGGCCTCATACGCTGTCGACAAGGATGGCCGATTCCCTCGCGAGGTCATCGCTGCATTGAAGGCCGAGGGCCTGTTGTCAGCCTTTGTGCCTCAAACACTCGGCGGGCATGGCACGGGCGTGGCCGAGCTGGGTTTGATGTGTGAGGCCTTGGGCCAACGTTGCGCGTCTGCGGCGATGGTCTTTGCCATGCATCAAGTGCAGGTGGCTTGTTTGGTTCGACATGGGCACACCCCGTTCTTTCAAGACTATTTGACGCAGCTTGTGCGTGAGCAGCGTCTGATCGCCTCTGTGACGTCTGAGGCCGGTGTGGGCGGCTCGGTACGCACCAGCATCTGCCCGATCGAGCACGACGGTGACATCCGCAAGGTGCGCAAAGAGGGCACAGTGGTGTCCTACGGCGAGGACGCTGATGACCTGTTGATGACGGTGCGCAGAACCTCGGACTCTGCAGCGAGTGACCAAGCATTGGTTCTGGTCAATAAAAGCCAGTGCGACATGGAGATCGTCAGTACGTGGGATGCCATGGGCATGCGTGGTACATGCAGTCCCGGCTACGTGATCAATGCCCAGTTCGCTGACGACCAAATCGTGCCTGATCCATTTGCTGATATCAACGCCCACACCATGGTGCCTTGGGCTCATATCTTGTGGTCATCGGCGTGGTTGGGTATCGCCACGGATGCGGTGGCCAGAGCACGGGCCTTTGTGCGCGAAACCGCCAAAAAAATGGGTGGTGGCACACCCCCTACAGTGGCCAGATTGAGCGAGGTGTCAACCCAGTTGCAACTGATGCGTGTGCATGTGCGTGAGCGTGCACAGCACTACGACCAGCTGATCCGTTCTGCTGATGGTGGCGCAGAGACCTTGTCCTCATTGGCGTTTGCCGTGCAACTCAATCATTTGAAGTTGAGTGCGTCCCAGCAAGTAGCCGACATCTGTACCCAAGCTTTGCGCATCACCGGCACGACGGGCTACCGCAATGATTCGCCCTACAGCGTGACGCGGCATCTTCGCGATGCGCATTCGGCGGCATTGATGATTGGCAATGAGCGCATCCATGCCGCCAACGGTGTGCTGCATTTGATTTACAAAGATGAGGCGCTATAGCACCTTCATGTTGGTGATGGGGTCATGCTCACGTGCGCGGACACGATGCGCCAACCCTCCTTCATGCGCACCCAAGTTTGAGTCTGAAATCCATGTAAGGTTGTGTCGCTTCGCTTGAACTCGCACATGGCTACCGCCAGATCGGAACCGAAGCTGGTGATTCGCACGTCGTGCAGTGTGCGCGTGAAGTCTGGTGCAGCCACACTCGCGCGGTAGGCCACCAGTGCATCGTGCCCCAGTTGCCGATCATGGATGCCATAGCGTGTTGTGGATGGGCTCTGCCAAAAGTAGGCGTTGAGCGCCTCGGTATCGTTGCGCATCAATGCTGACTCGTATGCCAAGAAGGTACGTGTTACTTCCTGCACCACTTCGTGCAGATTGATGTGTGATGAAATCAAGGTCATATGGCTTGCACGATGTGTTGAAATGACATGCGAGTGCTTGGTTCAGTTGGTAACGGGTTGGCTCAAGGGGAGTGCTGACAGCAAAGACGCGCTGGGCGCAGTCCAACCGACGATAGCGCCTTGCGCTCTGATCATGGCCAGTGCGGCAGCTTTGAATTCAGGGAAGTAGCTCTCTGTGCCATCTTCAATAAGCAGACAATCGTAGCCACGGTCATTGGCTTCACGCATGGTTGTCTGTACGCATACTTCAGTGGTCACGCCCATGAGGATGATGTGTGTGATGGCCATTGCCTCTAGATATTCGCGCAATGCGGTGGCGTAGAACGCGCCCTTGCCCGGCTTGTCGATCACGACCTCGCCTTCAATGGGGGTCAACTCTGAAATGATGGCGTGGCCTGGTTCGCCGCGGATCAGCACCCGCCCCATCGGGCCCACATCGCCTATGCGCAGCATGGGTGCGCCTCGATTGAGCTTGGCTGGTGGGCAATCAGATAAGTCGGCTTTGTGAGCCTCGCGTGTATGCACCACGAAGCCGCCCACTTTGCGCCAGGCATGCAGCACACGCTGCACCGTGGGCACGATGGCTTGCAGCAGGCTCACGTCATTGCCCAGAGAGGCACCAAATCCGCCGGGCTCGACAAAGTCGCGCTGCATGTCGATGATGATGAGTGCCGTGTGCGCGATGTCAAACGAGAAGTCAAACGGCTGAGCATGGATGTGTATGGTGTTCATGCTGCCTCATCCACGGTTTGTTGATGGTGGGCTCCCCCCATGAAGGCGCCAAGCACGTGTCGGTCGGCATGGCGGGCATCGCATTCATGAACGATGCGGCCCTCGCTCATGACCACGATGCGGTCTGCCAGTTTGAGTAATTCATCCAAGTCTTCGCTGACCAATAGCACACCTCCGCCCTTGTTGCGCACCGCCATGATGCGGCTGTGGATCTCGGCCACGGCAGCGAAGTCCAGCCCGAACACGGGATTGGATACGAGCAGCACGTCCACCTGCCCGTCCAGCTCGCGGGCCAGTACGGCACGCTGAACATTGCCACCAGACAGCGACCTGATCGGTGCATTCTCGCCTTGCGTCTTGACCTTGTATGCCGCAATCAACTCGCGCGCTTTTTCTCGCAAGATGCCTGTGCGGATCCAGCCTGCGCGGGCCACGGGCGCTTGATCGAAACGACGCAGACCCATGTTGAGCGCCACACTCAAATCACCCACACACGCATTGCGCAAGGGCTCTTCTGGCAGGCTGCGCACTTTCATGCGCTGGTTTTGTTCGCGGCGTGCGGTATAGCGTTCATCGGCCATCCAGACGTCGCCGGATTCGCGATCACGCTGCCCCACCAGGGCTTCCATCAGCTCGCGCTGGCCATTTCCAGATACACCCGCGATGCCCACAACCTCACCACCGCGTACCTGCACAGACAGCTCGTGTACGGCGCGCTCACCTCTGTCCCCGGCTACGGACAACTTGTCGACATGCAAACGCAGGGGTGCAGATCGGAAGGTTTCACGGTGCATGTCTTCAGCCAGTGATGAGGCCGATGCTGCCGTGGTAGCGCCTGAGCTCAAGCCCATCATTTCAGCGCCGAGCATCGCAGGGCTTGTGCCGATCACGCGGTGGCTACCCATGAGCTTGCCACGGCGCAGCACGCTCACGTCGTCGGCAACCTCCATCACTTCGCGGAACTTGTGCGAGATCATGATGACACTGACATCACCCGCATGGGCACGGTCTCGCAAGGCGCCCAGCACCTCGTCGGCCTCTTGGGGTGTCAGTACGGATGTGGGCTCATCCAGAATCAGCAAGCGCGGCTTGAGGAAGAGCTGCTTGAGGATCTCCAGCTTCTGCTTTTCGCCAGCGGACAGGTCCATGGGGCGTGCATCTAGATCAAGCTTGAAGGGTGTGGTCGCCATGAAGGCTTCCAGTTCTTCACGAACCTTCCTCCATGGGATGATGGCGGGCAACTCGCCTTTGGCCAGCAACAAGTTCTCGGCCACAGTCATGCCCGGCACCACGGTGAAGTGCTGGTAGACCATGCCGATGCCCAGGCGCCTTGCTACCACTGGTGAGGTGATGGCCTGTTCTCGACCATCGATCAACACCGCGCCATCGTCCGGCAAGTGGTAGCCGACGAGGGCTTTGACCAAGGTGCTTTTGCCTGCACCGTTTTCGCCCAGCAAGGCGTGCACGGTTCCGGGTCGCACGTCAATCGACACCTTGTCAAGCGCCGTGAAGGTGCCAAAGCGCTTGGTGAGTTGGTAGGTTGACAGTGCCAACGCGCCTGTCTTGGGTGGCGATTTCAGGGCGGGGTCAAGCGGTGCGGTCATGGTCAATCCTGTCGGCCTCAGGCCTTCATTTCACGTCTGAACACTGCCAGCGTATGCGCTTTGACCCTCACAAATTCCGGGTCGGACACGGACTCTGGGTGCCGCGGCCTGGGCAGCGTGAACGGCACGATCTCGGCAATGCTGGTTGGGCGGCGCGTGAGCAGCAATATCTCATCAGCCAGGAACACGGCGTCTTCCAGATCGTGCGACACGATCACCATGCTCACACCTGTGGCCACATGCGCCTCTTGCAGTTTTTCGCGAATGAACAGCGTCATCTCGAAGTCCAGAGCCGAGAAGGGCTCATCGAGGAACATGACTTCAGGACGTGGCGCCAGTGCACGCATGATGCAGACGGTCTGCTGCTGGCCGCCTGACAACTCATAGGGGTAGCGCGCCAAGTCGAACTTGATTTCGAACAGGTTGATCAACTCGTCAACACGGGCTTGTACATCGGGCTCTTTCATGCCATGACGACGCAAGGGGTAGGCGATGTTGTCACGGGCTGTTATCCAGGGGAACAGGGCGTCGCGGTAGTTCTGAAAAACGTACCCAATCTTGGTGTCTTTGAGCGTTTTGCCATCAAACAGGATCTCGCCTTTGTCCAGAGGGATGAGTCCAGCAATCATGTTCATCAAGGTGGACTTGCCGCAGCCATTGGGGCCGAAGATGGACACGATCTTGCTGCGCGGCAGGTCCAAGTTGAAGTCGGTGTACAGCGGCTTGCCTGCAAAGGACTTGCACAAGCCACGTACGGTGACATGGGGGCGATCGGGTGATGCGCCTACCGGGCCCAATACATCAGGGGACAGGACTGCGCTCATGCTTTGCCACTCCAGTGAACTATCTTTTTCTCGAGCAGCAAGAACGCCAGATTGAGCAAATAACCTAAGGCACCTGTGATCAAGATGGATGTGTACATGTCCTTTACATTGAACACCTGCTGCGCATCAATGATGCGGTGCCCCAAGCCCGTTTCAGAGCCAATGAACATCTCGGCCACAATGACGATGACCAGCGACATCGATACACCCGTTCGCAAGCCCAAAAAAGTCTGCGCCAGGCTCTCCATCAGCATCACGTCCTTGAACACATGCCAACGTGACACACCCATGATCTGTGCGGCCATCACGCGCGTCTTCTTGGCGTTCATCACGCCATAAGCGCTGTTGAACAGCACCAGCAGAACGGAGGCAAAAGCCGCGATGGCGATCTTGTTGGTATCGGTGATGCCGAAGATCAGCAAGAACAAGGGGATCAGCGCGGATGATGGCGTAGATCGAAAAAAATCGATCAGGAACTCGACACTGCGGTAGGCGTTTACCGAACTGCCCAGCATCACACCGAGCGGCACACCAATGGCCGCTGCTATGCCAAAGGCCATCAGAGTGCGCCATAAAGTTGCCAGAAAATCAACCTTGATTGCGCCGCTCAGGATGCTGTCCCATAAGTGCAGCAGCGTCTCGCGAGGAGGTGGCAAAAGAACCGGTTTGACCCACTGTGCAGCGATCACCAACTCCCACAGACCGAACAAAAGCAAAGGACCTACCAGTGGCAGAAGGCGTGGATCAAAGAGACGGTCAATAGATTTTGGAATCATAGCGCCGACCTTTTCATGTGCCGGTATAGATCAAAGGCTTGACCTGTACGGCCCGAGAAAATACCTTGCGCTCAGCGAATATATCGAAGAACTTCTGGAAGTAGCCGATGTCCGATGCTGTGAACTCGTTGTACATCGTGAATCCAGCCAGAGGCACCTCTTTGACCAGGCTGGGGTCGATAGCCGTGAAGCCGTCAAGGTGGTTGCGCACCTCGACCGGGTTTTTGCGCACGAAATCGACAGCGCGCGCATACGCCGCGATGTACTTCTTTGCGGCATCTGGACGATCTTTGAGGAAGGTTGTGGTGACGCTGGCCGAACCACCAAACCAAGGGGCATCCGGTACACCCAATACATACTTGGATATCACGCCATTTTCCAGCACGCGGGTCAATCCTTTGACTCTACCCGTCGTGCCTGTCGGCTCGAGTGTGTAGACCGCATCCAGCTGATCGGCAGCAAGCGCGGGGACATGTTGACCAATGGGTAGCTCAATCACCTTGGGGTCAACGATGCCGTTTTTCTCCAGAATAATCTTGGCCAAAGTGACGTTTTGAATGCCCGGTCCAGACGCCACACGTTTGTCTTTGAGCTCGGCAATTGATTTGATCGGGCTGTTGATCGGCACCACGAACTGATCGAGTACGAGCTTGTGGTTAGACGGGTTTGAGCAGATGATCTTAAACAATCCAGGTGAGGTGATTTCGGCCAGCGCCAACACCGCCGAGGCTGTGCCATTGGCGGAGCCATGTATGCGACCAGCGATCATGGCCTCGGCAACCTGCTGCGCGCTAGCAAACTTCACGCCCTCTACATTCAGACCGGCTTCTTTAAAGAAGCCACGCTCCAGTGCTGTGTATAGAGGCAAGCCCGATGCGATGGGCCAATAACCAATCAGGATCTTGTCCTCATTGGCTTGTACGCCCGGTAGCGCGGCCGCAGCCAAGGCCGCCACACCAGCTTGCAAAACCAGACGTCGATCAGTTCTTTTCACAGCATCATCCTTATAAAAAGGGCCTCGTAAGGCGGTTGAACCAACGCCGTCATAGCGATGGAATTGAAATCAAGCTGTCTATGCACCACCTTGAAAGAAGCCACGAGCAAGTGGATGGACAGGCTTTGATATAAGCAATAGCTATGCCTAGAACTGAGGATGACATCTCTCGAAAAATCTATGCGGCTGTCCTATTGACTTAGGCATGCGACTTGCGTCGCAAATGTGCCACTGATGTCCACGGCCATCGCCATGACAGTGACAAAGGAGTTTTCATGGTTTCTAAAAAGTACATCTATCGAACACTGATGGCAGCATTCTTCTGTGCGTTCATGCCAGCAGCGCAAGCTCAATCGAACATGACCCTATATGGTGCCTTGAACGTGGAATTTGGCTCATACCAAATCAGTGGCACAGCCATCGGAACCGATAACAAACACCTCACTAAGGTCGATAGCAATTCGATGGTGACCAGCTATATCGGCTTCAAAGGCACAGAGAGCCTGGGTGACGGCTTGTCTGCAGGCTTCGTGCTGGAGAGCTTTTTGCGTCCGGATACGGGTGCCGCTGGCCGCAATGACGCTGGTGGTATCAAAACCGCCGATGTCTTCTGGGGTCGTGCAAGTAACGTCTGGTTGCAAGGTGGTTTCGGTAAGTTGACACTGGGTCGTCAAGCCAATTTGCTGTTTGGCCAAGTCGTTGCCTTCAACCCTTTCGGTGGTGCGTTTGGCCTATCACCGGCTGTGCGTCTGACGTATGGCAAGTGGGGCAATGACAGGGGGGATTCGTCATGGAGCAATGCTGCCAGTTACAGCACACCGACCATGGCCGGCTTCACGGCTACTGCACAGGCTCAGGCCGGAGAAGCCACCAATGGCAGCGAAGGTGCCAGCTATGCTTTGGGCGGCACATATGTATCGGGCCCACTTGCTTTGGCTGCAGGCTGGCAGACCGTGCGTTCGGCGTCAGAGCCCATGCCCAATTTGACGGCCGGTCAGCGTCAGACATTCGGTCTGCTAAACGCCAGCTATGACGCTGGCTTCGCCAAGTTGTTTGCCGAGTGGGGTCAAATCAAGAACCATGGCTACAGCACTGGAACGCGCATCAATACCACCTTGTTTCAGCTTGGTGCAGCCGTGCCTGTCACCAAAGCAAGCAAGGTCCTCATCTCTTATGGTGAGAGCACAGAAAAGCCCACAGAAGGCAGCACCAGTACGGTGGTCACACGCCACAACATCTTGACGCTGGCCTACGACTATTGGCTTTCAAAGCGCACAGACACCTATGCTGCGGTGATGATGGACAACGAGATGCTGACGGGCTTCAAAAAAGGCTATACATATGTCGTCGGCATGAGGCACGCGTTCTGACGTTTTCTGACCTGAGCGGTGGATCAAAGGCCTTGTAAAGCCTTGATCACCGCCTTGGAATCGGACACCGCCCCGAACACGCCGCCTTGCATCTTGATCATCTCAAAAGCGGCGGCGTGGTTGACTGGGTCGGTGGCGCCTGTGCAATCGGTCAGCATCACGCACTCAAAGCCACGGTCATTGGCGTCACGCATCGTCGTGTGTACGCAAACATCAGTCGTGATGCCCGTCAGGATGATGTTCTGGATGCCTTTGGTGTGCAGTACCAGCTCCAGATCGGTCGCGTAGAACGAGCCTTTGCCTGGTTTGTCGATGATGGGTTCACCATCTATGGGATACAAATCAGGGATGATGTCCCACCCCGGTTCGCCGCGCACCAGAATGCGGCCACAGGGGCCTGCATCACCAATGCCGACGCCATCGGTGCCGATCCTGCGTGAGCGCCAACGCTTGTTGGGGGGTAAGTCGCTCAGGTCTGGTCTGTGGCCTTCACGCGTGTGGATCACCAGCATGCCGACTTGACGTGCGACGGCCAACAAGGCCTTGATGGGCTCGATCGGTGCGCGCGTCAAAGACAGGTCATAGCCCATCTTGTCGACATAACCACCTATGCCGCAAAAGTCGGTCTGCATGTCGATGATGATCAAGGCCGTGTTTGATGGCTTGAGATCACCGTTGTAGGGCCAAGCATAAGGTTGAGAATCAAGATAAGTCGTCATGCGTTCTCCAGTAGATTGGTTTCATCACCTTGGTATGACCTCTGCGGTGAATCGAAACCGCACGAGCGCCCATCGGTGTGGACGACACTTCCTTCCCACTGCAATCGGAAATCTCCGCTGATCATGTCTTGCATGAAGGTGTAGGGGCAATCTTGGGCCCCGCCCTTCACGGCCACATAGCCTCGGTGATAGAGCTGATAGATGTTATTTTCGACGCCCCAATGCACACGGGCTTCGCGGATCTGGTCGGCTCGAACTTCCGCGCACACAATCTCGTCGGGGCGGCCGCCACCTTGCGCCATGATCGTGCCATCGAAGTTGCACACCATGGCCTCGCCCATCGAGTCGAAGGTGCCATCGCTGCCGCACAAGCACACGCTAGCCGTGACCATCAGGTTCTGGAAGGCATTTGCCTGGTTAGTGATGGACCATGCATGGCGCACAGGCGCCGTGTAGCCGGCTGTGCGAAGCATCACCTCAGCGCCCTTGTAGGCGCACTCGCGCGCCATTTCGGGGAACATGCCGTCATGGCAAATGATCAGCGCCAGCTTGACGCCCTTGGGGCCCGCTATTACAGGTATGCCCATGTTGCCGGGCTCCCAGGGCTCCACAGGAACCCAAGGGTGAAACTTGCGGTAGTAAAGCTTGATCTGACCTTGGTCGTCAATGATCAGGCCTGTGTTGTAGGGGTTGCCAGATGGGTTCTTCTCCATGATCGAGAAGCAGCCCCAGATCTTGTTGCCAACGCAAGCCGCCTTGAAGGCCGCCACCTCAGGCCCATCGAGCGACACCATCAGCTCGTCAGCCGTGCTCATCGACAATCCATGCAAGGCGTATTCAGGGAACACCACCAGATCCATCGCGGGATAGCTGCGGCGGGCTTTGCCCACCATATCCACGATGCGCTGTGTTTGCGCTGCCATTTGCATGGGCGTGTCAACCACAGGCAACTGTAGCTGCACCATGCCCATCACCATGCCAGATGGCGTTTTGTTCAATCCACCGAGTCCGCTCATCTCACGCTCCTTGCAGGTTGGGACTGCGCTTGCTCTGTCACTGAAAAAACCGTCAACGCGATACGCCTAACTCCATGGGCGCACCTTGCAAAGCTTTCTTTGGACTGCACGTCCAAATTAAGATCAGCAGGGTTAAGGCATAGGGCATGGCGTTGAAGAGGTGATAGCCCCAGCCAATGCCAACAGACTGCAGCGCAGGTCCCAAAGCCCCAGCCCCGCCGAACAACAAGGCCGCGCCCAGACATGCCACAGGCCGCCAGCGCGCGAAGATCACCAAGGCCACGGCGATCAAGCCCTGGCCGCTGGACAAGCCCTCGTTCCAGCTGCCAGGGTAATACAGGGATAAGGACGCCCCACCCAAGCCAGCGATGAAGCCACCCGCCATCGTGGCCATCACGCGCACCATGTTGACCGAGTAGCCTAATGCCCGTGCGGCATCGCTGCTGTCGCCAGCCATGCGCACGATCAAGCCCCAGCGGGTGTCGGCTAAGGCCCAAGCCATCAGCACCGCTAAGGCCACGCCAATGGGGAATAGGGCGTTGATGCGCAAAGCAGCTTGCACTTGCGATGAATCACTCCACATGCCCAACTCGATGGAGGGTATCTGCGCGGCCTGAGGCTGAATCAAAGGCTTACCCAAGTAGAAGGCCAAACCAGCGCCCAGTAGCATCAAGGCAATGCCCACGGCGATGTCATTGACACGCGGTAGCGAACACAACAAGCCGTGCAGCATGGCCAGCAGCGCGCCCGCCACACCAGCCAGCATCACGCCAGCCCAAGGTGAACCTGTGAGGTAGCTGCCCGCAAAGCCAGCCATGGCAGACAAGACCAGCACACCCTCCAAACCCAGGTTGATACGCCCTGATTTTTCAGTTAAACACTCGCCCAGGCTCACGAACAGAAACGGCGTGCCTACGCGGATGGCGCCGCCTAGTACAGCTACAGCCACGTCAAACCACATCGATGCATCGACACTCATTGAGCCCCCTTGGTTCCACGGGACAAGCGTGTGCGGCTGGTTTCATGCAACCACTCACCCATGCGGCCACGCAGCGCTTCACTGGCCAAAATCAGCACGAATGCAAAGCCCTGCAACACCATCACAGAGGCATCAGGTAAATCCAGACGCCGCTGCAGCAAGCTGCCTGCTGATCCAAAGCCGCCAAACAAAATGGCCACAGGGATCACCGCCACGGGGTTATGCCGTGCCACAAAGGACACGAGGATGCCCGTGTAGCCCAAGCCCGCGATCAATGCAGCATTGGCGTTCGTGTGCACTGCAGCCACTTCGATGCCGCCCGCCAGCCCCGCACAACCCCCACCCAAGGCGCAGGCCATGATGATCAAGCGGTGGCTGGGTAAGCCCACCAAGCGCGCTGCCCGTGCGTTGCCGCCCACCACCCGTGTGGCAAAGCCATGTGTGGAACCAAACAGCCACAGCCCAGATACGATGCAGGCAACAAAGCCCCATGCCAGCCCCCAATGCACCTCATAGCCAGGTATCAAACCCAGAAGCAAACTTTCGTTGAGTGGCAACGTGGAGGGCTTGTTCAAGCTGCTCGGGTCACGCATTGGCCCTTCCACAAAGTGCTTGAACAAGCCAATGGCCAGATAACTCATGAGTAAAGAGCCAATGGTTTCGTTCACACCTCGGTACTGACGCAACACGCCCACCAATGCGATCCAGCCCGCACCGGCAAGTACGCTTGCCAGCAAGATCATGAAGGTGCCCGGCAAGCCTGTGGGCGGCGCCATGACATATGGCAAGCTAGCCGCAGCCAGTCCCCCAAGAACCAGCGCGCCCTCGCCACCAATGATCATCAAACCCGCACGCTGCGGAATCGCGACGCACAAGGCCGTGAGCATCAACGGAGCCGCCCTCTGCAGCGTGTTCTGCCAAGAAAAGGCATCACCAAAAGCGCCTTTGAACAGCAGTAACCAAGTCTCGGTCGGGCTGGTGCCACCCAGCCACACAAAGCCGCCGAACAGCAGTACCGCACCAGCCAAGGCTAGCACTGGCAGCAGCACGCTGTCGAAGACCATGGCCAAGCGTGAATCAATGGCATCGCTCACTGGCACTCCTCGTTAGACCTTGCCGATCACACCTTCAATCAGATAGTTCATACCTTCCAGCGCTGGGTCGATCTGCTTCATCGTTGTGCCCTTGGCGATCACGACCTTGCCTGTGTTGTCCTTGATCTCACCCTTGAAGATCTCGAACTCGTCTTTGAGCATGGCGGCCTTGATGGCATCGGCCTGCTTGCGTGCACCTTCGGGCACCATGGCGCCATAAGGCGAGGTCTTGACGAAGCCTTCCTTCAAGCCGCCACGCAGGAAGTTGGGGTGTGGCTTGCCAGTGCGGGCCGCATCCACAATCTGCTTGTAAGGTGTGACCCAGTTCCACTCGGCGCCCGTGAGGTAGGCATTGGGTGCCAGCTTGGCTTGCGAGGCGTGGTAGCCGCACACGAACTTGCCACGCTTGGCCGCCGTCTCGACGATGACCTTGGGGCCGTCTACGTGCATGGTGAACACGTCCACACCTTGGTCGGCCAAGCTGTTGGTCGCCTCGGCTTCTTTGACCGGCATGGACCAGTCACCCGTAAAAATCACCGAGCAGGTGATGTCAGGGTGCACCGAGCGCGCGCCCAGCGTGAAGGCGTTGATGTTGCGCAGTACTTGGGGGATGGGTTTGGCAGCAATGAAACCAATCTTCTTGGATTTGGTCATGTGGCCAGCGATCACGCCGTTGAGGTATTGGCACTCGTCGATGTAGCCAAAGAAGCTGCCCACGGTTTTGGGATGCTTGGCCGCATCCCACATGCCGCCGCAATGGGCGAAGCGCACGTCGGGGTTTTTCTTGGCCACGTCGAGGATGTGTGGGTTGAAGTAACCGAACGAGGTGGGGAACAGCAACGTGGCGCCGTCTTGGGAGATCATGCCCTGCATGGTCTTTTGCACCGATTGCGTCTCGGGAACGTTCTCTTCTCCGACGACTTTGATGCCCGGCATCTTCTTGATCTCGGATGCCGCTTCGTAGTGCGATTGGTTGTAGCCAAAGTCGTCCTTGGGGCCTACATAGATCATGCCTATCGTCAGTGGCTTTTGTGCCATTGCCAGATCGGGCAGCCCACTGAGCGCCACTCCGGCGCCTGCAACCCCAACTCCTTTAATCCACGAACGGCGATTCCATTGATCTTGCGACATGCAGAACTCCTAGCACCAAATTAGTTGATGACGCATCACCTGTGCATCGTTTGTGAGCGACGTGCACGATCAAGTGATGTACCCATTGGCATTTAAGCAATGGCTGTGCCAGGTTCTGCTATGGAAGCGTATGGCCATCAAGGTGTTGCTTGATCAGCTTGCGTACGGACTCGCGGTTGCCTGCATCAATCAGCCAAGGCGGGCTGTAAATCAGGCTGATTCTGCTGCCGGGTACGGGTATTTGTTTGCCGTCCCACGTGGGCGCCCGCCATGCTCGGTGGCAGTGGATACGGATGGCCACGATGGGTGCGCCGGTTTGCTGCGCCAAATCCAGCACGCCATCTTTGACCTCGTGCGCAGGGCCGTAAGGCCCATCTGGATTCAGAAACGTGCTGGCACCTTGCTTGATCAATGGCACGAGCGCTTGCAAGGCGCGGCGCCCACCATGTCCTGATGAGCCCAGCACCAGTTCACGCACGCCAACCCACTTCAAGAATACGTGGATGCCTTTCATGTACCACGCTGGGTGGTTCATCCAGACATACCGTTTGGTGTAGGGCATGCCACCCACAAAATAGGGCATCAGCCCATCGTGCCAAGCGCAGTCCACGGTATGGACGTGTCCAAAATCAGCAGGTTGATTGACGTGGCGTACGCGTACGGTGAGTTGCAAAAAACGCCAAGCAAGGAAAAACAGGGCGGCCACCAAGTAGCCGTATAGCGTGATGAACCTGTCAATCGTCCAACGCCTCATGAGGTATCACGCGATGGCTTGCGTGCGGGTTTGAAGCCAAGCCAAGGCATCGCCCGACACATGCGGCTTTAAGCGCTGCAAGACGGTGGCATGGTAGCCGTTGAGCCACTGCACCTCGTCCTCACGCAGCAACGAGCGGTCGATACAACGGGTGTCGATGGGACACAGACTCAAGGTCTCGAACGCCAGATACTGGCCGTGCTCTGGCGTGCCGGGCTCGGCATCCTGCACGGCGCAAGGCACGGGCACGTTGAGCACCAAGTTCTCTATCCGGATACCCCATTTTTGGGGGCGATACAAGCCCGGTTCAATGGATGTGATCATGCCTGCTTGCATGGCCATGTTGGCATCCGGCACAGCCTTGGATATGGACTGCGGGCCTTCATGCACATTCAAAAAGTAGCCTACACCGTGGCCCGTACCGTGACCAAAATCCAGACCTTCGGCCCACAGTGGCGCACGGGCGATGGCGTCCAGCATGGGGCTGAGTGTGCCGAGCGGGAAACGTGCCCGCGACAAGGCCATCGTGCTCTTGAGCACCAAGGTGAAGTCACGCTTTTGAGCCGCGCTGGGCTTGCCGATGCCCCAGACACGGGTGATGTCGGTGGTGCCGCCCAGATACTGCCCACCTGAGTCGATCAACAGCAGGCCCTCGGCCGTCAAACCTTGTGGCGTGCTCAATACGGCAAAGGACGCGGGCGTGGCACGGTAATGGGGCAGGGCGCCATTGGCGTTGAAGCCCGCAATGGTCGGGAAGCTCAGTGACACATAGCCGGGTTGGCGCGCGCGCTCAGCGCTCAGGCGCTCATCAATGGTCAGCTCGCTCACATGCTCACGCCCCAAGGCTTGCTCCATCCAAGCATAGAAGGCGCACATGGCCACACCGTCGCGCACCATCGCCTCACGGATGAACGCTGCTTCAGCATTGGTTTTGCGGGACTTGGCCAGCGTCGTGGGGTTGATCGCCTCGATGACCTTCACCCCTGTGGGCACAGCTTCACGCAAGCCCCAAGTGATGCGTTTGGGGTCGATCAGCAGGACGCTACTTGGGCTCAAGCCCTTCATGGCCGACAAGGCTTGTGCATAGGGCTGCACCACCACGCTGTCGACCGCCAAGCGGGCCTGCAAGGCAGCGTCAATTTTGCCGTCCGCCACGAATAGCTGAACCGCATCCAAGCTGATCAAGGCATGGCCTAAGAAAACGGGGTTGTACTCGACATCTGTGCCACGCAGGTTCAACAGCCAGGCCAAGTCATCCAGTGTGGCTATCCAGTGGTGGGTCGCACCATGGCCTTGCATGGCTTGCCTTAACGCGGCGATTTTATCGCTGCGGGGCGTGACGGCATGGGGCAGTACATGCTCATAAACTGGCGCGTCAGGCAGGCCAGGGCGGTTGGCCCAGATGCCATCGAGTACGTCGTCGCGTGTGTGCAGCGCCCAGCCTTTGGCTGTCAGTGCATCGCGCAGTGACTGTGTTTGCGCCAAGCCCATCACCGCACCATCCAGCGCCAGTGTCGGCGTTTGCGCCGATGTCATGTCTCCTTGGCCCATCAGCCATTGCACACAGGCGGGCACCAGCGGGCCATCTAGCTTGACCAAGTCCACGCTGCTACCGGCTAATTCAGCTTCAGCTTGTTCCCAGTAACGGCTGTCGGTGAACACGGCGGCGTGCGTGTTGGACACCAATAAAGTCCCTGATGACCCGGTAAAGCCACTCAGCCACGGCCTGCCTTGCCAGCGATCAGGCAGGTACTCAGACAGGTGCGGGTCGCTGCTGGGCACCAAGCAGGCATGCCAATTTTGCTGCGCCATGCGCGCGCGCATGGCAGTCAATCGCAGGGCAATGTGGGACGAATCGGTGGGTTGGACTGAAGGTGAGCTCACGGCAACAGGAGGTCAGAGCGAAGATCGCCCTATGTTGCCACGATCTGATCAAGGCACAGGCGGTGTGGCTGGCGGATCTCTGTGCACGATGACTGCATTGGGCTCCAAGGCATGTGGATCCGGGAAGACGCGCGCGTGCCGTTGCGAGCTGAAGTAGGCCCAAGCCCAGTCCATCAATACAAGGGCACGGTTTCTGAAACCAATCAAGAAGTACACGTGCACAAACAGCCAGAACAGCCAAGCCGGGAAGCCGCTGAACTTCAATTTCTTGTTGCCCCAAGGCAGGTCCAGCATGGCCACGGCCGCCCTTTTGCCAATCGTCGCCATGGAGCCGTAATCGAAGTAGCGAAAGGCTTGCGTATCTAAGCCCTTCATGCGCCGCATGATGTTGAAGGCAGATTTGCGCCCCATTTGCTTGGCACTCGGGCTGACGCCAGGCACTGCAGTGGGCTTATCGGGGTGAAGGTAACTCTGGGCCGATGCCAGGTCACCCACCACGTAGATATTGGGGTGACCTTCAATGGTCAAGTCAGGCTTCACGATCACACGGCCAGCACGATCGAGTTGGCACCCTGTGCTCTTGGCCAACGACCGCCCCAGAGGCGATCCGGCTACGCCTGCCGCCCAGACCACCGTGCGGCTGGCCACAAAATGCGAGCTGACCTTGTTGCTGCCATCGGGTTGTGGCTCACTGAGGTCGTAATGGATGCCAAAGGCGGTGATGTTGGTGACCTTGGCGCCTGCCAGCACTTCAGCGCCGAGCATCTCAAGCTGTTCTTTGGCTCGTTTGGATAGGTCTTCTGTGAACGTGCCCAGCACACGCGGGGCGCCTTCTAGCAAAATCACACGCGCCACACGCGAGTCAATGCGTCGGAACTCGGCGCTCAGCGTGTGCTGTGCGATCTCTGCCAGCGTGCCAGCCATCTCCACCCCGGTAGGGCCTGCGCCCACCACAGCGAAGGTCAACCAAGGTTCGCGTTTGTCGGGATCGGTTTCGCGCTCAGCCTGCTCGAAAGCGGTCAGCACGCGGCGGCGAATGGTGAACGCGTCCCCTAATGTTTTGAGGCCAGGCGCGTACTTGGCCCATTCATCACGGCCAAAATAGCTGTGTGTGGCACCAGCGGCCAAAATCAGGTGGTCGTAATGGAGGTGCTCCCCGCCGTCCAGCACCACGCAGCGTGACGCTGAATCAATTGATGTCACCTCGCCCATCAGCACGGTCAGGTTGCCGCGTGCGATTTGCTTGCGCAAAATGTGGCGAATGGGGCCGGCAATGGCCGGTGCCGTCAAACCAGCCGTGGCCACTTGGTACAGCAGAGGCTGAAACAAGTGGTGGTTGGTTCTGTCGATGACGATGATCTCGACATCTGCACCTGAAAGCGCCTTGGCCGCTTCCAGACCACCAAACCCGCAGCCAATGATGACCACGGTTGGTTTGGTTTGACCTTGTATCTGTTTCGATCCGGACTGGGGGCGTGGCGAGGCAGATAGGGTCATACGCGACAAAAAGGAATGTGGGACGAGGAAATCGCCGTAGCGTTCGGCGCCGCATCCTACTACGCCACGCTAGCCAATAGGCCCTTGTTTCAGCATTTGAACGGGGGGGGCCGTGTCGATTCGACGTGGCCTGCCCACGGAGGGGGACAGCACGAAGCCAGCCTTGCCTGCATGCTTGGCTGCGTACATGGACTCGTCAGCGCGGTGGCACAGGGCTTCAGGTGTTTCGCCGGTGTCATACATGGCCGCGCCGATGCTGGGGCTGACGATGACCTGCTCTTGCTCAAACACATGGGGCTTGCTCACGCTGTCCAGAATGCGCTGGCAGATCCGAACAAGCTCCGGCTCCGGCCCCACGCCCTCCAAAATCACCGTGAACTCATCGCCGCCCAGACGGCACACACAATCTGTCAGTCGCACACAGTGCAGCAATCGCTTGGCCACCTCAGTGAGTACGGCGTCTCCCGCAGCGTGGCCATAGCGGTCATTCACGGCTTTGAAGCCGTCCAGATCCACAAACAACACAGCCAGTTCTTGCTGATTGCGGCGTGAGCGCGCCATCGCCTGCGCCAGCCGCTCACCAAAAGCACGCCGATTGGGCAGGCCCGTCAAACTGTCATGGCTAGCTTGTTCAATGAGCTCACGCTGTTGTGTCTTCAATACCGAGATATCGCTGAATACGCGAATGTGCTGCGTGATCTTCTCCAAGCCATTGCGCAGGGTGCTGACGCTCAACCAAATGTCCAAACTGCGCCCGTCTTGGCATACTTGGGTGCTCTCTCCAGACCAGCGTCGCCCCATACCCAGGGCGTGGTTGACACCCACCAAATGGGACTCCCGCAGTGGTGACATCCCCAGCAGTTCAGCACTCCGCCCGACCACCTCAGACGGACTCATGCCCGTCAGATTCAAGAAGGCGGGGTTGACCATCACGATGCGATCGACAGCATCACTCACTACCACCGCATCGCCCGTTTCCTCGATCACACGAGAGGCCAGTTTGAGCTGCTCGGCTGCGGTTTTTTGATCGGTGACGTCGTTGGCTATAGACAAAATATGGTCGACTTCGCCATCGACGCCATAGACAGGCACCTTGATGAGGTCAACCACACGATCACCGCCTAGCGTGCGGTATATCAGGTTAGGGAAGCGGTGGATGCCGGGCTCACGCAAGACACACAGATCTTGTTCATCGCCTTGTTTGGTGACCTCCGGTGGCAGCGACTGATTGGCCTTTTGGCCCAAGATGATTTGGGCGGGCAGTTGCATGACCTGCTCTGCGGCCTTGTTCCACAAAACGTACTCACCGGCGGTGCTGGGTCTGGTGCTGCGTGCAAAAACGGCCATGGGCAGGCAATCGATCAGCGTGCAGTAAAACGCCTCTTTCTCGCGCACAGCTTCAATAGACCGGCGCGCCTGCGTTGTGTCACGCGATATCAGTGCAAACCCATGGGGCAGGGGGATGATTTGATGGTGCAGCCACAGCGCAGTGTGTGCATCTGAATGGGGTAGCGCGTGCTCAGTCACCTGCGGCTGCCGTGTCTGCGCCGCCTCACGCAGTTGCTGGTGCAAATGGGCGTACAGCGTCTCAGGCAGTAAATCGAGCAGAGACCTCCCAATCAAAGCACCACTGGTTTGTCCAAACAACGCATGCGCTTGGATATTGGCGTGGGTGATTTCATAGCTCGGCGTGCGATCCGTCCGATCGTTGTGGGATGTCAGTACCGTGATGGCATCTTGGCCGCCCAGCATCAGCGCGTCCCAAAGGCTTTGCGCGTCTGACATGCGTGCGGCATCGCCACGCAGCTTGCGGTTCTGTAGCCAAAGCCACAGGCCAGCCGCCCCCGTCAAAATCAGGCCCGGCAAACGGACGGAAGGATCTTGGGGGTACGACAACGCCAAACCAACACCCAAGATGACGGCGGACAGCAAAGGTGCTGATACCGATGGGCTGCGGTTGAGGGTGGGCGGCCCCATGATCATCGAATTGATGAATGAATACATGGACATCCCGACTGCAATGTAACAGTGCCTTGATTTTCGGACGATCCAGCTCAACCTTTAGGGGGTCATTTCCGACTTTCTTTTTGGCGGGGTGATGTAAGCTGGCTAATTGCATCCAGGGCAGTCACTACGGGACACATGGTCACCATTTCAGAGCAAGACACATTGCCAGCAGGCGCCCGAGTAGGCGAGTTCGAAATCCAGCAAGTTTTGGGTATCGGCGGCTTTGGCATGGTGTATCTGGCGTTTGACCATGCACTGGAGCGACAAGTCGCCATCAAAGAGTTCATGCCCGCCTCCTTGGCCCGCCGTGGCGATGGGGCTCAGGTGGTGGTGCGTTCTGCTGCGCATGCGGACACCTTTGCTCTGGGTTTGCGCTCGTTCGTGAACGAGGCACGCTTGCTTGCGCGGTTTGATCACCCCTCCTTGGTTAAGGTTTATCGCTTCTGGGAAGCCAATGGCACCGCTTACATGGTCATGCCCTATTACAAAGGTATCACCTTGCAGCAGGTGCGCCGCGACATGAGTACGCCACCGGATGAGGCTTGGCTGCGCCGACTCATCAACCCTTTGCTGGGTGCGCTGGACTGCTTGCACCGTGAAAACGTCTTTCACCGTGATGTGGCCCCCGATAATATTTTGTTGTTGGATGACGATTCTGGGCCAGGTGCTGGCTTGCCTGTCTTGTTGGATCTGGGCGCCGCACGCCACGTCATTGGTGACCACACGCAAACATTGACGGCCATCGTCAAGCCCAGTTTCGCCCCCATCGAGCAATATGCCGAGACGGTGCAATTGCGGCAAGGCCCGTGGACGGATTTGTACGCATTGGCAGCCGTGGTGCATTTTTGCGTTACAGGGCGCCCGCCGATGCCGGCCACTGTCCGCGTCATGGATGACGCGCAGCCCACACTGCGTCAACTCAGCGTCAACTTGGCCAGCAGTTTTGACCTGTACTTCAGTGAGCCGTTCATCCATGCCATCGACCACGCCCTGTGTGTCAGGCCACTGGACAGGCCAGACAGTGTTTCAGCTTGGCGCGCCGAACTCTCTGGCGTGGTCAGCACCCCCAGCGACGGCACACAAGGGCCACTGCGTGTCAGCCATGAGTCAGCCCAAGACCTGTCTTACATGACCACGGTACCTGCCGCCGGTAGATTAAAAGTGAACCCTGAGTGGCCAGCGTGGTCAGCTAATCCGCCCAATGGGTTGACGGAATCGACCGCCGTCGGTGCTCAAATCGAGCATATCCCTGCCACCATGCCTGTAACGCATGCTGCCGAGAAACGTGGCCCGCCCACTGGCAATAGAGAGCGTCAGCCGGGTCTGCGTTGGATATTCGTGGCCTTGCTCGCGGTCACGGCACTGGCGTTGTGGTGGTCTCAACGCAGCATCCCCAAACCGCCACAATCCATCCCGCCAAGTGGGGCGATCAGCACAGAGAAATCAGTGACCAAGCCCAAATTGGCGCACAAGCCGTTGGCGCCTGAATCCGCGAAAAAAGACGATACAGCCAGTAGCAACACCGGCGCTGGTGCGGTTAAAAATGACAGCTTGGCGAGCCCTCGAAAAGCCTGCGGCGACCGCAATTTCATTTCGATGGCGATTTGCATCAAGCGCCATTGCGTGCGACCTGAGTACGCCGCACACCCTGAATGCGAGCGCATGCGCCAGCAAGAGGCCGCTCAAACGAGCAACTACCCCTGATCAGGCCACGGCTCTTTGATCGCGTCGCAACGTGAGCAATGTTTCTTGCAATACACGCGCATCGGCGCTGGCTCGGTGGCGAGCCAAACCTAAACTGTTCGCGACACGGCGCTTCACGTCGTGCCAGACGGCGGCCTCTGCGTCGGATAACAACGCGCGCAAATTCTCAAGCTTGAACGACGGGCTGCGGTCGGCCACTTCATACAAACGATTGAGCCACGTGTAGTCGTGGGCCCACGCATCTGAATAAACGGTCATGCCGCGCAGTCGATCATTGAGCACCTCCACGATCTCTTGTGGGCTGCGGCCATTGGTGGCCAATTGCTCTCGGGTGATGTTGTGCACAGCCGCCGCATCTGGATCCCAGTGCTGCCAGCCGGCTTGGGGTCGAACCAAACTACACCAAGTCTCGCCATCGGCTTGTACAAAACCCACCTCGATGGGGTAACTGCCCAAACCAAAGCCAGAGGCCTCAATATCGAGAATAGTAGGAGGAGCGGTGGCCAAGGCCTGTACTTTTGAAATCAACATCAGAGAGCCTGCTTTTTTAATATGGTGCATCGTTCTTAGCAGTGTCGCACCTTGTCAAGCGCTCTGATCCGGGGGTTTGAACGGGCTACGCTCATCTAATTCATCGATATACCGCCGCACCCCCTGTGTTTCTCGCATCAGAAAATCAGCTACCGCATGACGAAGCCCCTCGTGCCTTAACCAGTGCGCAGAGTAAGTGTTAACAGGTAGCAGTCCCCGCGTCAGCTTGTGTTCACCTTGCGCCCCACCTTCAAAACGACGCATACCGTGTTTAATGCACCAGTCCAGTGGTTGGTAGTAGCAGGCCTCAAAGTGCAGGCATGACACATCGGCCACCGCCCCCCAGTAGCGACCATAGGCAATGCGTTCTACGGGGTCGATGGCCAACAGGGCTGCCGCAATGCGTTGGCCGTTTTGCGTGGCCACAAACAGGACCCAGCACCCCGGTAAAGCGAGCGCACCTTGTGCCCAAAAAGAGCGAGACAGATAGGGACGCTGGCCTCGCTCGGTATAAGTTTGGCAATAGCAGAGGTAGAAAAAATCCCAGTCCGCCTCGGTGATGGCCTCATATTCCAATATCTCGAAGGTGACGCCTGCCTCACGCACTTTGCGCCGCTCTTGTTGGATATTTTTGCGTTTTGTACGATGCAAGCCGACCAAGAAATCCTCAAAATCGACATACGGTTCGGGACCGCGGTTTTGCCAATGAAACTGCACCCCTTGACGCACTAACCAGCCTTGTGCCGCACTGGCCTGAGCCTCTTCCTCTGACAGAAATAAAATGTGCGCTGATGACCAGCCCTTGGCTTGGCACTCATCCGACAACGCTTGTAGCAAATGTCGCCTGGCTGCAGCTTGCTCAACCATGGTCAGAGAGGGGTGGACCAGCAAGCGTTGCCCAGGGATCGGCGAATAAGGCACCGCACTCACCAGCTTAGGATAGTAATGATGACCTTGCGCAGCCAGCGCGTTATCGTGCGCATCCGCCCATGCCCAGTCAAACACGTACTCGCCATGCGAGTGGCTTTTGAGGAAAACTGGGCAAGCCGCCCTGATCACACCATCGGTGTTGCTCAGCGTCAAGAAATGCACTTGCCAGCCTGTAGCCGCACAAGCACTGCCACTGTTGACCATGGCTGATAACAAGCTATGACGCAAAAAAGGCGTACCTCCCTGTACGGCACCGGCCAGCTCATCCCACTCTTTGGGCGGGATCTGTGCAAGGTCACTGTGCCATTGCGCCGTCAGGCCCGGTACCATGTTGGTCTGCGCGACAGCCATCGAGTTCGCGTCTTTTGATTGATTCTTGTCCATGAATGCCGTGTCGTCTGCCACCCCTCCCGCTCATGCGCTCGAAGTAGCCTTGCTGCAATTGAACCCGATTGTCGGTGACCTGATGGGCAACGCCCAAGACATCATCAACGCCAGCCGCCAAGCCTACGCTGATGGCGCGCGTTTGGTCGTCACGCCTGAAATGGCCTTGTGCGGCTACCCACCTGAAGATCTGTTGCTGCGGCCCGCGTTCATGCAAGCGTGTGAGGATGCTGTTGGGTATATCGCGCAACAGCTGTCTGACCTGCCCGACTTGCACCTGGTATTGGGTCACCCCTTGGCCGGGCCGGGTGATGACGTGCGGACCAGATCGTGGGCAGTATCGCGTCGCTTGAACGCCGCCAGCCTGATCCGAGGCGGCCAGATCGTGGCGAGCTATGCCAAACGAGAGCTACCTAACTACCAAGTGTTCGACGAAAGACGCTATTTCGTCGGCGGCAGAGAAGCTGGTTTAGGCCCTGTGGTGTGCGACATCATGGGTTGGCGCGTGGGCCTGCTCATCTGCGAAGACGCGTGGTTTGAAGAGCCCGCGCAAGCTGCAGCAGCGCAGGGCGCCCAAGCCTTGGTCGTCATCAATGCCTCGCCCTACCACGCAGGTAAGCGTGCGGAGCGCGAGGCACGCATGTCCGAGCGGGCTCAGGCGCTGGGCATGCCGCTGGTCTACGCGCACATGGTGGGCGGGCAAGATGAGGTCGTGTTTGACGGCGCCTCATTCGCCGTCGATGCTCAGGGCCGAGTGGCTGCACGGGCAAGCAGTTTTGAAGTGGCGACCCTGCATTTGAGTCTGCTCCCTCAAGGTCAGATCAAGGGGCTACTGGCACCCGAGTTGTCACCTGAGGCCGAAATCTGGGCTGCGCTGGTATGCGGTGTCCGCGATTACTTGGGTAAAAATGGCTTTCCGCAAGCCCTTATTGGCTTGTCTGGGGGCATTGATTCGGCCTTGGTCCTGGCGATCGCCGTAGACGCACTGGGCGCAGACAAGGTCAGGACGGTGATGATGCCATCGCCCTATACCGCCGACATCTCATGGATTGATGCCAAAGACATGGCCGATCGATTGGGTGTGCGCCATGATGAAATCGCCATTGCCCCCATGTTTAACGACTTCAACAAGTCGCTCGCGCCGCTGTTCGTTGGCCGGGTCGAGGACACGACCGAAGAGAACATCCAAGCCCGCATCCGTGGCACCTTGTTGATGGCCTTGTCTAATAAAACAGGCGCCATCGTGTTGACCACTGGCAATAAAAGCGAGTTGGCCACGGGCTACTGCACACTGTATGGCGACATGGCAGGTGGCTTTGCTGTTATCAAAGATTTGGCCAAAACGCTTGTCTATCGCCTGTCACGCTGGCGCAATGAGCAAGCCGCGCTGGCGGGGCAGGTCGAGCCCATACCCTCACGCATCATCACCCGACCGCCTTCGGCAGAGCTGCGCCCTGATCAAACCGACCAAGACAGCTTGCCAGAATATGATGTGCTTGATGCCATTTTGGAGCGCTATATGGAGCTTGATCAGTCCATTGAGGACATCATTGGCGCTGGATTTAACCGGGCCGATGTGGACAAAGTCACGCGGCTCATCAAGATCAACGAATACAAAAGACGTCAAGCGCCCATTGGCATCCGTATTACCCACCGGGCTTTTGGCCGCGATTGGCGCTATCCGATCACATCACGTTTTCGAGCCTGAGTGTCTTTAGAGATATTCACGTACATAAAATGCACCGCAAGCGTGCTTAAATAGCCTTGATGCGATGCAACATCGCGATCATTTTCAGCTGACCACTTTCGGAGTTCCCGCCATGAAACAGATCACCGCCGTTATCAAACCGTTCAAGCTGGAAGAAGTCCGTGAAGCTTTGGCTGAAGTCGGCGTCACAGGCCTGACTGTGACCGAGGTCAAAGGCTTTGGACGCCAAAAAGGCCACACCGAGTTGTACCGTGGCGCAGAGTACGTCGTCGACTTCCTACCCAAAGTCAAAATCGAAGTGGTGGTCAAGGGCGGCGATGTAGATCGCTGCATTGAAGCCATTGTCAAAGCCGCCAAAACCGGCAAGATTGGCGATGGCAAGATCTTCGTGACATCGATCGAGCAAGTTGTGCGCATCCGCACTGGCGAGACCGACGAAGACGCCGTCTGATCGTTTAAATCTCTATGGCGATGCCACCGGGGCCGGGTTCAACTTGGTCGGGTGGCGTTTGCGCTTTGAGCCGCGCGAACTCATCTTCTATGCGGTCAAGCAGTGGCGTGATGGCGGTGTCAACGAGCAGCAGCTCCTGCACGTCCGGCCACAAGAAGCCACTGTCTCGGCTGCGATCAATGAAGCGCAGCAGCTCGTCGTAATAGCCAGCGACATTCAACAGACCGAGCGCCTTGCGGTGAAAGCCTAGTTGGCGCCATGTCCAGACCTCGAAGATCTCCTCCATGGTGCCAATGCCGCCGGGTAGGGCGATAAAGGCATCCGACTGCATGGCCATCTTGTGCTTGCGATCGTGCATGCTGTCGACAATTTGCAGCTCGGTGACGCCGCCGTGCCCCAACTCTTTCTCGATGAGACGCTGAGGGATGACGCCGATCACGGATGCGCCATGGGCCAGCGCAGCATTGGCAACCTCGCCCATGAGCCCAGTGCTACCGCCGCCGTATACCAAGCGCCAGCCACGTTGACCAATTTGCCGGCCTACCTCGCGGGCGGCAGCGATGTGCGCAGGGTCGTTGCCGTCGCGTGAGCCGCAATACACACAAAGGGACAGCGTCATGGTGAGGGGCTCGCTAAGTCGGGGCGCGTATCAATGAGACGTGTGCCACAAATGGCATCGTGCAGGAATTGATTCTGAGGCAACAAGCGCGTCAGCAACGAGAATATCAATATCCAGATGAGCATGGCGCCATATACCCACTTTGATTGTTGCCAGCCCGCCATCCAAGCGCCTATCCATGGCGGCATCAACCACAGCCAAGACAGCAAATAGCGCTTGAAGGCTTGCCCTAAGCTCAAAGGCAAGCCTTGGGCTGAGACCAAGCGCAGGTGCCACGTCCTCATGGCGAGAGTTTGACCGCCATGCGTCCAGAACCACATGAAATACAGAGACAAGGCCAAAAAAACGGTGGACATCATGCCCTCCCGGCCATGCATGCCGTGCCTCTGGTTGGTGATCACGGAGTAAATGCCACCAACGACCATCAGCAAACCAAAAAGCAAAACACCCTCATACACGAAGGCTGCTAGGCGTCTGCGCAGTGCTGGCGCTGTGCTTTGAGCACGTTTGATGCAGGTATGGAGACTCAGGCCTACGGGCGCTTGCTCAGATGTGGCCGTCATGTCAGGGGGCGGTGTCGATCAATGGCCTGTGGCTTGGGATGATGGCGCTTGAGGTAACGCTGCCATGGCGGCACCTTGCGCACCTTTTTTGGGAAGCAAAGTCACAGGATCGACAAAACCTGTTGTGGCGGTTATTTTGGGTAAGCCTGCATGTTGGTGCAAAGGTGGGGTGGGGCGCTGAGTGATCAGACTGGTTGTGGCACCCGCGCCCGTTTTGACCAGTGCAGCTGCCACACTGGTAGGGGTTGGCGGTGCAGGGGGCAATGACTGCTTGGCCTCTCTTGGCCCTGAGATGTTGGAAGCCAAATACACCGTTTTAGCCTTGCGCTGTGCCAAGCGAGTCAGATCTTGTCGATCTTGTTCAGGCAGTGCTTGATACGCAGCCCATTTTTGCTGTCGCTCATCTGTGCTCAGTTGGCGTGTTTGCTGGAAGCGCAAACGGGCCTCACCTCTCTCCTGCGTGGGGAGTTTGGCCCATTGCCCCATTCGCTCTTGCATGCGCTGTTTTTCAGCGGGACTGAGGTGTGGGAATCGGTTGGCGACATTCACCCACTTGTCCCTGCCTGCGTCATCCATGGTTGACCAGTGGCCAGCCAGAGATTGCAATATGGCGCGTTGCCCAGGTTGCAGCTCAGCCCAAGTCGGCCCCGAGGTCAGCTTCAGTGGGCTGGACGCAGCGGCCGAGACCATGTGAGGTGGGGCAGGTTTATCACCAGCCTCAGCCGACCTCGACGCCAGCGCCACCAAGCCCAATGTCAACAAAGTCAACAAGGTCAGTGAGCTGGCGCGATGGAGTCGGGGCGTAGTCATATATAGCACTTGATCGCGTCAGGGTGTGACGGATGCTGGGGCGGTTTCCGTTGTACTGAGATCACCATCGACTTCAGGTGGCGGCGCATCCAAGGATCGAACTGTAGGGCCGGTGTCGCTGCGCAGGAACTCAGCGAAGCCAGGATCAGCATAAGCAGCCGGAGGCAGGTCGTCAGTCAACAAGGCCATGTCAACCTCGGTGGCAGCTTGAATCTGCTCACTCTTGTAATATTGGGCAATACCCCACAGGCCGCCAACCAGCGCCAAAATGGGCAGGGCCGACGCAAAGCGCCAACCCCAATGCGTGGGGCTTTCATCGAGACGTCTACCGTGATTTTGTGCACGTGACTGCCGACTTTCACTCCAGCCGCTTAGGCCATTGGCGGTACTGACGCCGCCTGCCATAACGGGTTGCAGTCCGGTGATGGCTCCGCTTGCTGGCGCGATGGCAGGCGTGAGTGCTGCGACGCGATTATCTCGTGCAACGCGGACGGCGGTTTCACGGGCGACACGCAAACGCTCCGTGATGTCGTGTGGCATTGTTTGCGTCCCCTGATCCAGGCGCGCACTCAAGCGCAGGGCAAAGCGGGCTTCCAGAGCCTCGCGGTGCGCCGGTGCGAGCGGGTTGGTCGTTTGGGTTTTCACAATGTGATTCCGCGAGATTGAAGGGCTTTTGACAGTGAGTGGACGGCCCGTGAGCAGTGCGTTTTCACGCTGCCCTCTGAGCACCCCATGGCTGCAGCGGTTTCCGCAACATCCAACTCCTCCCAGTAACGCATCAGGAACGCTTCCCGTTGACGTGTTGGTAGTTTGCCTACTTCTTCCTCGATCTGAGAGAGGATTTCCGCGCGGCTGGCTGTGTCTTCTGCACCTTCCGTGCCAGATTTGTCTGATCTGAGGGATTCCAGTAGGTCGAAATCGCCATCCTCGTCCCCGACCGACGCCTCTAAGTCACCGATGTTCAGGAATACCGCATTGCGCACCTTCTGACGCCGGAACCAGTCCAGCATGGCATTCGATAAAATGCGCTGAAAAAGCATGGGCCACTCATTGGCGGGGCGGTCTGCATAACTTTGCGACAAACGGATCATCGAATCTTGGACGATGTCCAAGGCAGCATCCTCGTCGCGCACGGCATAGGCCGCACGTTTGAACGCACGCCGCTCAACGCTTTTCAAGAATTCGTTTAATTCTTCTTCTGAAGAGGGCTTGTGCAAGAGGGTCAAAACCGGGATGCCTAGCGGCGGCAATTTAGCCTTGGATTATGGCATTGACTCAAGGCGCTTGAATTGATCTCAAGGGATGCGATAATGTCCGCCTTGCGCCATCTCGATCTGGCCTGAGTCTGGACGCCCATCCCCTAACAGGCGCCAGTGGCAGGCCGCGCAGGCTCCAAATCCGCCTCACAAGGGTGAGCACACGGCAATCCGTTGTCGCAGTGTTGCTGTTACGGTCAAACCGATTCAAGGGACGGCCGTACTGGTGTAGAGGGGCACCGATCGTTTTTCGTTAGAGAAATTCGGAAAGGTTCTTCCATCATGGACATGTCTCCTGCAGACGCCAAACGCGCCGGCACAGCCGACGCTCACCCCCACGCCGCTTCAGGCGAGATCCTCAATGGGTCTGAAATCCTCGTGCGCTGCCTTCAAGCCGAAGGTGTCAAGTTCATGTGGGGCTATCCGGGCGGTGCTGTACTTTATATTTACGACGCCCTATACAAGCAAGACACGATTGAGCACGTGCTGGTTCGCCACGAACAAGCCGCTGTGCATGCCGCTGACGGCTATGCGCGTGCGACGGGTGACGTCGGCGTCGCCTTGGTGACTTCGGGCCCAGGCGTGACCAATGCCATCACAGGTATCGCCACAGCTTATATGGACTCCATCCCGATGGTGATCATCACCGGTCAGGTGCCCACACCAGCGATCGGCCTTGATGCCTTCCAAGAGTGCGACACGGTGGGCATCACGCGCCCTATCGTTAAGCACAACTTCTTGGTCAAGGATGTGGCCGATCTGGCTTTGACCATGAAGAAGGCTTTTTATATTGCCCGCACTGGCCGCCCAGGCCCGGTGGTGGTTGATGTGCCGAAGGATGTGTCACTCAAGACCACGGCTTTCCACTATCCTGAGTCGGTTGAAATGCGCTCGTACAACCCCGTGCGCAAGGGGCATGGCGGTCAGATACGCAAGGCTGTGCAGCTGCTGTTAAATGCCAAGCGCCCTTACATCTATACCGGCGGCGGTGTGATTTTGGCGAACGCCTCAGCTGAGTTGCGTGAGTTGGTTAACATGTTGGGCTACCCCACCACGAGCACCCTGATGGGGCTTGGTGCCATTGCCTCGTCTGACAAAACGTTTTTGGGTATGTTGGGCATGCATGGCACCTATGAAGCCAACATGACCATGCAGAACGCCGATGTGGTGATCGCGGTGGGCGCACGCTTTGACGACCGTGTGATTGGTAACCCTGCACACTTTGCCCAAGTCGAACGCAAAATCATCCACATCGATATTGATCCTTCGTCGATCTCAAAGCGCGTCAAAGTCGACATCCCTATCGTGGGCGATGTGAAAGATGTGCTGCAGGAGATGATTGCGCAAATCAAAGAGTCGCAGATCAAGCCGGATCAGCATGCGATTGCCACTTGGTGGAACCAAGTCAACGAGTGGAAAAAGCGCGATTGCTTGAAGTACAAAACCTCGGACGAGGTGATCAAGCCTCAGTACGTGGTCGAGAAACTGGCCGAGCTGACACGTGGTACGGACTACTACATCACCTCAGACGTGGGCCAACACCAGATGTTCGCGGCCCAGTACAGCAAGTTTGAAGAGCCGCGTCGTTGGATCAATTCCGGTGGCTTGGGCACCATGGGTGTGGGCTTGCCTTACGCCATGGGTATCAAGCTGGCCAAACCTGATGCTGATGTGTTTTGCATCACCGGTGAAGGTTCGATCCAGATGTGCATTCAGGAGCTGTCTACCTGCTTGCAGTATCGAACGCCAGTCAAGGTCATTTCACTCAATAACCGCTACCTGGGTATGGTGCGTCAGTGGCAGCAGTTGGACTACGGCGGCCGTTATTCGCACAGTTATATGGACGCGTTGCCTGACTTCGTCAAGCTGGCCGAGGCTTATGGCCACGTTGGTTTGTTGATTGAGCGCCCATCCGATGTGGAGGGGGCGCTGCGCGAGGCCATCAAGCTCAAGGACCGCACGGTGTTCTTGGACATCCGCACCGACCCGACAGAAAACGTTTGGCCGATGGTGAAAGCGGGGCAGGGCATCTCCGAGATGTTGCTGGGCTCTGAAGACCTGTGATCTGCGCCCCTACTCGGCTGGACAACCTGAATCCCACTTATGAAACACATCATTGCCCTATTGCTTGAGAACGAACCTGGCGCGTTGTCGCGTGTGGTGGGTTTGTTCTCTGCCCGTGGTTACAACATCGAGAGCTTGACTGTTGCCACAACCGAAGATCCATCCCTGTCACGCATGACCATCGTGACGACAGGCTCTGACGAGGTCATCGAACAAATCACCAAACACCTCAATCGCCTGATTGAAGTTGTCAAGGTGGTTGACTTGTCTGAAGGCCCGTATACCGAACGTGAGCTGATGCTCATCAAGGTGCGTGCTGTGGGCAAGGAGCGTGACGAGATGAAGCGCATGGCGGATATTTTCCGTGGCCGCATTGTCGATGTGACGGATAAGACCTACACCATTGAATTGACGGGTGATGCGGCCAAGCTTGATGCCTTTATTGAGGCCATTGACCGTGCTGTCATTCTAGAAACTGCACGCACCGGCACAAGCGGGATCGGTCGTGGCGAGCGCATTTTGCGCGCTTGACTGACTACGCAGTCGTTTAACATCCCGCTTATTTCAACGCTCGATTTGTTCGAGCAATCAACAGTTTTACCGACGGAGCTACAAACATGAAGGTTTATTACGATAAAGATGCGGATCTGAGCCTGATCAAAGGCAAGAACGTCACCATCGTGGGTTACGGTTCACAAGGCCATGCGCATGCGCAAAACCTGCGTGATTCAGGCGTCAATGTGACGGTTGGTCTGCGCAAGGGGGGGGCATCTTGGTCCAAGGTGGAATCCGCTGGCATCAAGGTCATGGAAGTTGATGAGGCCGTAAAGGCCGCCGACGTCGTGATGATGCTGTTGCCAGACGAGAACATCCCTGAGGTCTACAACAACAACGTGGCCCCGAACATGAAGCAAGGCGCCGTGCTGGCTTTTGCTCACGGCTTCAACGTGCATTACAACCAAGTCATTCCACGTGCTGATTTGGACGTGATCATGGTTGCGCCCAAGGGCCCTGGCCACACCGTGCGCTCTGAGTACCTCAAGGGCGGCGGCGTGCCTTCCTTGATCGCGATTTATCAAGATAAGTCTGGCAAGGCCAAGGACATCGCGTTGTCCTATGCTGCAGCCAATGGCGGCACCAAGGGTGGCGTGATCGAGACCAACTTCCGTGAAGAAACCGAAACCGACCTGTTCGGCGAGCAAGCCGTTCTGTGCGGTGGCGCTGTTGAACTGGTGAAGATGGGCTTTGAGACGCTGACCGAAGCCGGTTACGCGCCTGAAATGGCTTACTTCGAGTGCCTGCACGAACTCAAGTTGATCGTTGACCTCATGTACGAAGGCGGCATCGCCAACATGAACTACTCGATCTCGAACAACGCCGAATACGGCGAGTACGTCACCGGTACGGAAGTGATCAACGAGAAGTCGCGCGAAGCCATGCGCAACGCCTTGAAGCGCATCCAAACTGGCGAATACGCCAAGATGTTCATCCAAGAAGGCAAGACGAACTACCCGAGCATGACCGCCCGCCGTCGTTTGAATGCTGTTCACCCGATTGAAACGGTTGGTGCTGAACTGCGCGGCATGATGCCTTGGATCGCCAAAAACAAGTTGGTTGATCAATCGAAGAACTGATCAGCGTGCCGGCCTGTGTGCCGGTTCTGATGGAGTTTCAAAGCCGCCGAGGTGCAAGCCTGGCGGCTTTTTCTTGGTCGGTGTTATCCCGTGGGCTTAGCACGGGAACCCACCCTGATGGTTTCCCTTGTTTTGACGTATTTGACACCACTCGTGGCGAATCAGCCCCTTATTTGCGGGGGGTGCAAGTGGTTTGTTTGGATAACGATATGCGTTGCACTTATACCGATCAGCATTCAGTTGATCTCAACTCATAGGACACCAGCATGCAAGTTTCGTCTTTGACCTTTCGTTCCCTCGCCGTCGCCGTTTCGTTGGTCGCAGTGGGCACCTCTGCACAAGCACTGACCATTGCCGCCAATGGCTTGATGGCCAATTCAGTACAAGCTTTCTCGCAAGAAGCGCAAGACGCTTTTGATGCCGGCGGCGTGACCGTAACCCCCCTGGGTAACGCTGCATCCGTTGGCATTGAAGGCGCACCAGGCGCTTACAGCTTCCCTATCACCTCGATCACGATCAGCAACACGCTGAAAATTGCCTCTGGTGATGCCAAGGGTTCTGCCCTGAAAATCACCCGCGTCGCGCGTGGCCTTGGCACGGTTGGCTTGGTCGTGGCTAACTTCACGATCAACTACGCCACCAAGCAAGTGCTGGCCGACACCACCACTTTGGGTAGTGTGACTGTCGCTCAAGCCCCTCTGTACAATTTCAACGTGGCAACCCCGTTGGGCCTGAAGTACAAATTCCCACTGTCGATCACGGGTCATGAAGTACTGGACCAGTTAACCCTGACCCCAGAGGCCAATTTGACAATGAAAAAATCATTGGCTTTGGATGCGGCTTTGAAGGCTGCACTGGACTCCATCACGACCTTTGGTACCTTGACGCAAGATATCTCACTGGCAAAGCGGTCGCCTGCTGCTTCAACGACACCTTACACGCCCTGAATATGGTGTGGTTTGAGTGGGCCTGAGTTTCAGGCCTGATCATGATCCTGCAACGGTGGTGCGCACAAAGCGCCTGCTGTTAGCAGGATTTTTTATGAGTTCAAAACATTCTGGGGTAACTACTAAGGCAGTGTATTCCCTGTGTTTAATACAACTTTATATGTACATATATTCCCTTAATTTGGCGTCATTTATCTAAAAGACAAATACAGAGATTGAATTAATGGGGGGGTGGTTGACGGTTCCTCGGCACCATAGATGGCATGCGCAAAACCAATTTGCGCTTCTTCATCGTCAACGCCAAAGGGGTCTTCACATGCAAAAGGTTACTTACGCTGTTCGCTCAATCGCCATGACGGCTTCACTGTTGGCCATGGGCAGCTCAGCTCAGGCTTGGGGTTTTGGGGGATCCACACAGACTTGTTTTGTGTGCGGTGCTGTTCAAGCTATTTCGCAGACGGTTGCTAATGTCACCACCACGGTGACCGCTGTCGCCAGCGGTGCTACAACCCCAGCACCTACCCCGGCACCTACACCAGCAGCAGGCTTGACTATCCCACTCAATTTTTTGATGGGCGACTCAGTCCAGACCATGTCGGATGAATCCGTCGATGCGTTTGTAGCTGGTGGTGTCTCGTTCAAGCCGCTTGGTAACACGACTGCTGTGGATGTACCTGGTAGCCAAGTATCTTTCCTCTACCCGATCACCAAGATCACCCTCAGCTCTCAACTCAAAGTGACCAGTGGGTGCGCGATTGGTTCGGCGCTCGAAATATCACGGGTGGCCAAAGGCCGCGGTTTGGTTAAGTTGGTTGTGGCCAACTTTTGCATGGACTACGACAAAAAGCTCGTTCTGGTTGACATGACCCCAATGGGTGGTGAAACCATCAAGCAAGCGCCGTTGTACAGCTTCACTTTGGCGACACCGTTGGGTATCAAGTACAAATTCCCGATGACGGTTTCTGGGCATGAGGTGTTGAACAACCTGCATCTGACTGATGAGGCTATCAATGTGATGGCAAAGGCGCTGGGATTGAGTGCCGCTTTGAAGGCAGCTACAGCATCCATTACAGAGCATGGCGCCATCACCAACGACATCAAAGTGCAGTTGCGTTCCAAGCCCGTATCCACAACGCCTTACACGCCAGCGCCATGATTCGGCTTAAACATAGGGCATTTACCGATCAGTGGGGAATTCCCTGATTGGGCGGGTTTCTTTTTACTCAATGCTTACCCTTTATTTTGGTAAAAATACAGGTAAACCACCCCCCCTAATCATGTGGTTGGGGAGTGCTTAGGTGGGGTGATGTCGGCACGATAGACCTCACACCAAAAGTGTTTTGCGCTTTGCAAGCACGCCCACCTAAGGACCCTTGATATGCTGAAATCTGCTCTGACTTTCCGCTCAATCGCTGTTGCTGCCACATTGGTTGTGGGTGCTTCAGCCCACGCGTTGACCATCCCAACGAATGCACTGGTAGCCAACTCAGTGCAAGCTTTCTCTGTAGAAGCTAACGATGCATTTGTCGCAGGTGGTGTGACTGTGACGCCATTGGGCAATGCCACAGCACTGGTTGTGCCTGTTGACGCACCGCCTGCATACAACTTGCCGATCACCACGATCACGGTCGGCTCTAAGCTGAACATCGCTGCCGGTGATGCCAAGGGCTCTGCCTTGCAAATTACCCGTCTCGCAAAGGGTTTTGGTACGGTCGGTTTGGTTCTTGCCAACTTCACGCTCAACTATGACACCAAGCAAGTGATGGCTGATACAACCACACTGGGTGGCGAGACCGTTAAGCAATTGCCGACGTACAACTTCAATGTGGCAACTCCATTGGGCATCAAGTATAAGTTCCCACTCTCGATCACCGCACACGAAGTATTGGACAAGTTGACGCTGACCCCCGAAGCCAGATTGGCCATGATCAAGGCACTCAAATTGTCTGTTTCCTTGGTCGCCGCGCTGGACTCCGTCACAACCTTCGGCACACTGACACAAGACATCGTTGTCAAGCTGCGTCCTAAGGCTGTGTCTGCTACACCTTACACGCCAGCTCCCTGAGCTTGGTCTGGTTTGAGAGGCCCTGTATAGGGCTGATCATCATCCTGCAATCGTTGAATGCTTATGGGCATTGAATTGATTGCAGGATTTTTTTATGGATAACCGGTGTGGTTATTGAAATCAAGCATTCGCTTCGGGCAGACTACGCGCCTGTTCGACATTTGTTCGTAGGGGTTCTCTATCCATGATCACGTATCAACGTTCTAAAGCTTTGCCACTGGCTGCCTTGGCATTGGCTGTTGCAGGTGCAGCAGGCGGTGCTTATTGGTTGTGGGGGCACGAGGATGACAGTGATGCGAAGCCAGGTGTCGTGCTTTCAAGCACCAAAAGTGCCCCAGGTTGGATACAGCCTACGGCTGGCAACGATGACCCTACAGCAACGCTGAAGGCTTCTATTGAGGGTGATGGCCGACCGTCGGATATCGAGGCCGACGACTGGGCCGCTTTGAACGCCGCACTCGCTAAGCACGGTGGTCAAAAAGGCGAAGGCGAACGCATCGTCAGTTACTTGCGTTTTCAGCATGGTTTTGAGTCTTGGCAAGTACTGGATGAAGCCAAGGATGCCAAGAAGCGTCAACGTATGGCTCAGGCCTTGCTAAGCGAGTTGCCTGACCGCATGAAATCGGGCGAGTTCACGCCAATTGAAGCCAACTTGATGAGTGCGGTGTTGCTGGCGGACATTGAGACCGACGAGACCAAGCGCAATCAACGTTTAGAAGAGTGGCAAGGCAAACTCAACGCGATCGCACCTTTGAAGGAGGAGGATGCAGCGAGCCAAGCACAAGCACGCCAGACTGAACTCAAACGTCGTTTGGCAACCGCTTTTGCTGAGTGGCAAGCCAAGACTGTTCCCTCTGAGCGCACACCAGCCAAGCTGGAGCAGAGCTTTGCAGAGGCACGTCGAGCTTACAACAGCGGGGAATTCTGACCACGGCTTTGGGTTGGTGATGTTTTTCGGGTTTTGTTAACGGTATGCACCCCCCCCGACCGCTTGGATAGGGGGTGTTTATGGGGGATTGTTAAGGCAAGATTCTCTCCATGCCAACCATTCCTACTAGGAGCCCCAAGATGCAGTTCACCACCTTGTCCATTCGCGCAATCACTGTTGCTGCTGCTACGCTGGCTGTAGCAGCTTCTGCTAATGCGGCACTGACCTTGCCGACTAATTTTCTGGTGGCTGATTCGGTTCAGGCTTTCTCTGAACTGTCACAAGATTCGTTCGCTGCTGATGGTGTCACTGTGACTCCTTTGGGTAACGCAACCGCCGTGGCGGGTGCCGTCAGTGCTTATCGCCTGCCTATCACCACGATCACGCTCAATGGCTTGAAGATATCCAAGGGCGATGCCAAGGGCTCAGCGCTGCAATTCACGCGCACCTACCGCAGTAAAGACTATGCCCTGACGCTGGCCAACTTCACGATTAACTATGACACCAAGCAAGTGCTGGCAGATGCCACAGCATCCGGTGGTGTGACCAGCAAACAGCAAGCTATCTACAACTTCCATACCGCCATGCCCTTGGCGATCAAGTACAAGTTCCCGCTCCGCATCACGGCCCACGAAGTGCTGGACGAGTTGATGCTGACACCTGAGACGGTGAACAGTTTTGTAACTGGTTTGTCACTCAACAAGGCTGGTCGAAGCGTGATTTCGTCGATCAGCTTTGGCACGTTGACACAAGATATCGCGGTCAAATTCCGCGCTAAGGCTGTGTCAAACAAGCTGTACGTTCCGGCTCCCTGATTCTTTGCCCTCTTGAGAGGGTGAGATGCACCTGCTTGCTGATGGTTACGACCTGACAGCAAGCAGGTTTTTTTTTGGTTTTCTGTTTTGTGGATAACCATTTCAGGTTTATTCGCTGTTGCTGCGTGGTGTATACCCTCGTAGTTATTTCATTTTTTGCACTGCACCTGCCTTTTTTGTGGATGTTTGCGTGCATTTGTAGGCATGCCTCACTTGAGTGGGGGGGGCGTATTTGGCGTTGCTCTGGCAGAATTATTCTCATGCCAACGCTGCTTTGCACACCGCAAGCAACCACTTTGTTTTTGGAGTCCCTCTATGCAGTTCCCCGCTTTGTCCATTCGTTCGATCTCCATTGCTGCTGCCATGTTGGCCATGGGCGCCAGCGCCAGTGCGCAACTCACCATCCCCACTAACGCTTTGGTCGCCAACAGTGTTCAAGCTTTCAGCGAATTGGCATTGGATGCGTATGCGGCTGATGGCGTCACAATCACGCCTTTGGGTAATGCGACGCAGACTTCTCCTGGTGTTTACAACATGCCGGTGACTTCGCTGACAGTCAAGGTCATGCAAGCTAAAGTGCTCAGCGGCATCGCCAACGGCTCAGCGCTGCAGTTCACGCGTTTGTATCGTGGCAACACGGTTGGCTTGACGTTGTCTAATTTTTCGCTTGACTATGTCAACCATCAAGTTTTGGCGGATGTCACGCCACAAGGTGGCACGACAACGAAGAAACAAGCCATTTACAACTTCAACACCGCCACGCCCTTGGGTATCAAGTACAAATTCCCTGTGACGATTTATGGTCATGAAGTACTGGATCAATTGACTCTGACGCCTGAGACCGTTAAGTCATTCGCGACGAGTCTGTCGCTGAGCAAGGCTTCTCAGTCTGTGATCAAATCGTTGGACTTCGGCACCTTGACGCAAGACGTTGTGATGGCGTTGCGTTCAAAACCTGTGTCGAAGACGCCCTACGTCCCTGCACCTTGATGATCTAAGCGCTGTCAGCCACGGATGAGGGTGCTGCGTTAATCTTCTAGGCAAGTTGCCTGATGGAGATTGAATGTATTCCTGTAAATGGATGATGCACGCCACCCGCCAGATGGGGGTGGTGGCCGTTCTTGTTGCACTTTCGGGTGCACTGGGTTGCCCTGTCGCGGGTTGTAGCGTCGGCAAGGCTGCTGCTGCAACCTTGGAAGGCCAGCGATTTGACGACACCATGGTTTTGTCAGATCGCACCTTGCGGCTCAACGGGTTGGGCTTGCGGGGTGTGGCTTGGATTCGCGCCTTCGTTGCGGGCTTGTACCTTGCCGCGCCATCTAAGGATGTGGCTCAGGTGCTGGCCATGCCTGGCCCTAAGCGGCTGCGCCTGAAAATCATGCTGGACGCCCCAAGCCACGAGTTGACCAAGTCGCTCGTCGGTCGCATTCAGGATCATGAACCCCCAGCGCTGATTGAGCGATTGGGTGAGCGTCTGCCTAGACTGGGGGGGATGATTGACAGCCTAGGCGATCTTCATCCCGGGGATACCATCGACTTGGATTTCATCCCTGATATTGGCGTGACACTGCGCTACAACGATCAGGTGGTGGGCAAGCCTGTGGCTGGTGACGATTTGTACCGCGCTGTGCTCAAGATTTTTGTGGGCGATCACCCTGTTGATCGCCGCTTGAGGGACGGTTTACTGCGTGGCGGCTTCTGACGCAGATGGCGATCCAAGCTTGGATCGCTTTGTAGATGCACTCTGGCTTGAGGATGGCTTGAGCCGCAATACCTTGGCAGCCTATCGGCGTGATTTGCAAGGCTTGGCTGACTGGCTGTCAATGCATGCCCAGTCACGCACCTTGCTTGATGCCACCGAGCTTGATTTACAAGGCTATGCCACCGCCAAGCATGCGGCGTCTAAGCCGTCGTCGGTCGGACGGCGCTTGAGTGTGTTCCGGCGGTTCTACCGTTGGGCGACGAGGGAGGGTTTGATCCGGTCAGATCCCACCGTTCGCATGGATGCACCCAAGCAGCGCATGCGCTTGCCGGGCACTTTAAGCGAGGCTCAGGTTGAGGCTTTGCTCTTTGCTCCCGACGTGGATGGGCCTTTGGGTTTGCGCGACAGGGCAATGCTCGAATTGCTCTATGCCAGCGGCTTGCGCGTGAGTGAGTTGGTTGAACTCAAGTCTGTTCACGTCAGTTTGAGCGATGCTGTCTTGCGCATCATGGGCAAGGGCAGCAAAGAGCGCTTGGTGCCCTTTGGCGCTGAGGCTGGGGCGTGGTTGCAGCGTTATCTTGACTGTGGGCGGAGCCAGATTTTGGGTGGGCAGGTCACTGATGCCTTGTTCGTCACCGCACGTGGTGGACCCATGACGCGCCAGATGTTTTGGAAGCTGGTCAAAAAATACGCCGTGCTGGCGGGGATCACGCAAGCCTTGTCTCCGCACACCTTGCGCCATGCGTTCGCCACGCATTTGCTTAACCATGGCGCTGATCTGCGGGTGGTGCAGATGTTGCTGGGGCACGCGGATATCTCGACGACCCAGGTCTATACCCATGTGGCCCGTGAGCGGCTGCGTCAACTGCACGGCAAGCACCATCCTCGCGGATGACAGATGCTGTCAGGTTGTCAGGCGTCGCCTAGAAGGAAAGCCATTTCGGCGTCGGTGAAGCCGGCGGCTTTGCGTGCGGCTTCATTGAATGGGGGCCGCATGCGTGGCGCATCGTATTGCTTGATCAATTTGGGGTAAATGTCGATCGCGTCTAGGCCACGTTGTGTGCAAAGGTGGTGGAACCAATGGTTGCCAACGGCGACGTGGCCGATCTCATCGCGCAGGATGATGTCGAGAATCTCAACAGCCCGTGCGTCACCTGCGCGGCTCAATTTATCTTGAATCAGTGGCGTGGCATCCAGTCCACGGGCCTCCAGCGTACGGGGGACCAAGGCCATGCGGCCAAGGATGTCACTTTGGGTTTTTTCACACATGAACCACAAGCCGTCGTGGGCATCGAAATCACCATAGTCCCAGCCCATGCTTTGCAAATGGGTTCGCAGCAGGGTGAAGTGCAAAGCTTCTTCGTGGGCCACACGCAGCCAGTCTGTGTAGAAGGCAGAGGGCATGCCTGCGAAGCGCCAAACCGCGTCGAGCGCGAGGTTGATGGCGTTGAATTCGATGTGGCAAATAGCGTGTAAAAGCGCGGCTCGCCCGTCAACAGTGAAGGCCGAGCGTGTGGGCACCCGGGTTGCAGATACCAACTTGGGCAATGCCGGGTGGCCTGGCATGTGTGCTTGTTGTGCTGAGGTCAGGGAAATGACTTCGATCCGCTCGGCCTCTGGTAGCTCAAACGGGGGCACTTGCGAAAATCGGCTTTGCAACTCGATCGTCGCCGCGACCTTGGCTTGTGGCTCGCAAGTGATCAGGGCGGCCAAAGCTTGGTGTCTGAGGGACATGTCTTGCGCCTAGCTTATTCCGACCAATCCACCCAACCCATTTGTGCAGACAAGAGGATCAGCAGGCCAAAGCCAATGCGGTACCAAGCAAAGGGGATGAAGTTGTGGCTGGATACGTAGCGAATCAGCCAACGAACGCAAGCCCAAGCTGAGATGAACGCAAAAACCAAGCCAACGCTGAACAGAGGCAGGTCGTCTAGTGACAGCAATGCGCGTTCTTTGTAGAGGCTGTACAGGCCTGCCCCAACTAAGGTTGGGATGCCCACAAAGAAGCCGAAGTCAGTGGCAGCCTTGCGAGACATGCCAACCATCATGCCTCCGATGATCATGGCGCCAGAGCGACTGGTGCCAGGGATCAGTGCCATGCATTGAATGCAGCCGACCTTGAGGGCGTCCAGCAAACTCATGTCATCAACGGTCTGGATTCTGGGTTGCGCCTGTTGTTTGGCGCGGCGTTCGACAATCAATATGACAATGCCGCCCAAGATGAATGTGGTGGCCACGACTGGCGCATTGAAGAGGTGCGCTTTGACCACTTTGCCTACGAGCAGACCCAGAATGGCAGCAGGGATAAAGCCCACCAGCACGTTCATGGCGAATCGCTGTGCTTTGGGGTCAGAGCCCAATCCGGTGATGGTGTCCTTGATACGCTGCATGTAGACCAAAATCACAGCGAAGATGGAGCCTGTCTGGATGGCAATCTCAAACACGCGGGCTTTTTCTGCGCCTGTGTGGCGTGAGAAATCCAGCAAGGAGCCAGCCAAGATCAGGTGCCCGGTGCTGGATATGGGCAGGAACTCGGTCAGACCTTCTACGATGCCCATCAGGGCAGCTTTGATAAACAGCACGATTTCCACGGTCTGATTTCCTAAATTGTGTGTTGACTGGGCTCGCAGTTTAGGGCACCCCCTATGTGGGTATTAGCCTGACAGGCCCCATGGGCAGGGGGGCTTGTCTAAACTGCACCACATGATTGAGTCTACCGAACACGAATTGAACAGCAACCCCTGGATACCAGCGCAAGAATCATGGGTGAATCGTTTTGCTAGCCTGAGCCATGACGCTGCATCGCGTTGGCAGGTTGCCATGGGCACAATATGCCAGGGGGATCCCTTGCCTTCGCCGAAATGGGTGGCGGTAAATGGCCCCTTGGCGCATGAGTTGGGTTGGCCTGAGGGCTGGGATGGGCCGTCAGCCTTGGCTGTGTTGGCGGGCAATGCGGTGTGGCCTGGCATGGAGCCTGTTGCTACGGTCTACAGCGGCCATCAGTTTGGTGTGTGGGCAGGCCAGTTGGGCGACGGCCGTGCATTGTTGTTGGGGGAGTTGATCACGCCGATGGGCCCCCAAGAGATCCAACTCAAAGGGGCGGGCGCTACACCTTATTCCAGACGCGCCGATGGGCGAGCGGTGCTGCGGTCTTCGATACGTGAGTTCTTGTGCAGCGAAGCCATGCATGCTTTGGGTGTGCCCACCACACGGGCGCTGAGTTTGGTGGCATCGCCACAAGCTGTGCGCCGTGAAACGATGGAAACGTCTGCGGTTGTGGGCCGTGTGGCGCCCAGTTTTATCCGCTTTGGTCACTTTGAGCATTTTGCTCATGGGGCTGCCGCGGGAGATGAACTGCGCTATGAAGCGACCTTGCAGGCCTTGGTCGACTTTGTTGTCGTGCACCATTACCCGCACCTGCAAGACGCTGACAACCGCGCCTTGGCGCTGCTCGATGCGGTCGTGTCACGTACGGCCGAGCTGATGGCGCACTGGCAGTCGATTGGGTTTTGTCATGGTGTGATGAACACAGACAACATGTCGATTCTAGGTTTGACGATTGACTATGGCCCGTTTGGCTTTTTGAATGAGTTTGACCCGCAACATGTTTGCAATCATTCAGATACACATGGGCGTTATGCGTGGCAGAACCAACCTCAGATGGGCTACTGGAACTTGCGTGCTTTGGCGCAAGCCTTGCTGCCATTGATGCCCGATACCAAGGATGATCCGCAAGCTGTGATTGATGTGCTGCAAACGTATGAGCAGCGCTTCCCGCAGGCCATGCGCGCACGCTGGTCTGCCAAGCTGGGGTTGCAGACTGAGCAGGCCGATGATGCTCAATTGGCGGTCGATCTGTTGCAGTTGATGGCGGCTTGCCGCGCGGACTTCACCATCACCTTTCGCCGACTGTGCCAGTATCGCGGCGACTTGTCTCCGGCGGATACCCTCAATGCGCCCGTGCGAGACATGTTCATCGACCGCGATGGCTTTGACGCTTGGGCTTTGCGCTATGGCGCCCGTCTTGAGGCTGAAGCTGGCGATACGGCGTCACAGGCTGAGCGCACTGCACGCATGCAACAAGTTAATCCGGCCTACGTCTTGCGCAACCACCTTGCTGAGACGGCTATCAGACGCGCGCAAGCGGGCGACTTCAGTGAGGTGCAGCGTCTGCATCAACTGTTGATGCAACCCTATGATGAGCAGCCAGGCTTCGAAGCCTATGCCGACTTCCCGCCCGATTGGGCCCAATCCATTGAGGTGTCTTGTTCATCATGAGTGATTACAAAGTTAAAAAAACAGATGCCCAATGGCGGGCCCAGTTGGCTCAGACTGACTATGAAGTCACACGGCAAGCTGCCACGGAACGCGCATTCACAGGGCGGTACTGGGATCATTTCGAGGACGGCAAGTACAAGTGCGTTTGCTGTGGTGTGACCTTGTTCGCATCCAACACCAAATTTGACGCTGGCTGTGGTTGGCCGAGCTATTGGCAGCCTGAGCAGGAGGGCCTGATTGAGCGTGTGCGAGATGTTGCACACGGCATGATTCGTGTGGAGGTGCGCTGTCAAAATTGTGGCGCGCACCTAGGGCATGTGTTCGACGATGGCCCCCAACCTACGGGGGATCGCTACTGCATCAACTCGGCCGCGCTAGACTTCGATCCTCGCGAACTTTGATCGCGGTAACCTGCGGCCTGAAATGACGGTCGATATGCCATGAAGATTCTTTTTGACCTCTTGCCTATTTTCTTGTTCTTTGCCAGCTTCAAGTGGGCGGAAGGGCACAAGGAGCAGGCAGCGCAGTGGATGACCCAATACCTTGGTTTTGCTGTCTCTGGCGGGGCCGTTGGCGTCAAAGAGGCGCCGGTCTTGCTGGCGACGGTCGTGGTGATCGTGATGACTTTGTTGCAAGTGGTCGTGCTCAAAGTCTTGCGCAAGCCAGTTGACAAGATGTTGTGGGCTGGCTTGGCCATTGTGGTGGTCTTGGGCGGTTTGACTTTGTGGTTCCATGATGAAACCTTCATCAAGTGGAAGCCCACTGTGATCTATTGGGTCATGAGCGTTGGCTTTTTGACGACCGAGGTGATCTTGGGTCGCAAGATGCTGGCTCAAATGATGGGTGGTGAGATTGATGCACCCGATGCTGTCTGGCGTCACTTGGGGTGGGCTTGGGTGCTGTTTTTTGCCGCCATGGGCTTGCTTAATCTCTGGGTCGCCTTTAACTACCCACTGGATACGTGGGTCACATTCAAAATGTGGGGCAGCTTGGGCTTGACCTTGGTGTTTACCTTGGCGCAAGGTCTGTACCTTGGGCGCCACATGAAGCCAATCAAAGATGTCAAAGCCGGCTGAGTATTTTCCCGATAAGAAAGAACATCATGAGTTCAGTTCAAATCAGCGCCAGTCAGATTGAAGCCGTGCTGCAACAGGCCCTGACGCCAGAGGCGTTGCTGGTGTCCGATGACAGCAGTCAGCACATAGGCCATGCGGGGCACAGTGGGGCCAGCTCGGGTACGCATTTCTCGGTCCAAGTGCGGGCCCGTTGCTTCAACGGTTTGTCACATGTTCAGCGCCATCGCCTTGTGTATGATGCCTTGCGAGATTTGATTCCCCAAGGAATTCACGCACTGGCGATCAAAGCCGATCCCGTTTGATTCATTCAAATTACTTTCCAGCTCATTCATCATGAAGACATCTATCGCCAAGGCAGCCGTATTGGCCGCATCGCTCACGCTGGCTGCACCGCTGGTTTGGGCTCAAAACATCGCACTCGTGAACGGCAAGGCTGTGCCTAAGGCACGCGTGGACGCCATGATCGATCAGATCATCAAGCAGCCTCAGCAACCAGGCCAACCACCTCAGGTTAAGACGCCTGAGCTGGAGCAAAAGGTCAAGGATGAGATCGTCCTGCGTGAGATCTTCTTGCAAGAGGCTGAGCGCCGCGGTTTGCAGGCATCGGTGGATTACAAGACCCAAATGGAGTTGGCTCGCCAGTCGATCCTGATCCGTGCCTTGTTTATGGACTTCGAGAAGAAGAACCCAACGGCTGAAGGCGAAATTCGCGCCGAATACGACAAAATCAAGGCCGCCAATGGCGACAAAGAATACCGCGCGCGCCATATCTTGGTCGAAAAAGAAGACGACGCCAAGAGCCTGATTGCTCAGATCAAGGCTGGTGCCAAGTTTGAAGATTTGGCCAAGAAAAACTCCAAAGATCCTGGCTCGGCTGAGAACGGTGGCGACTTGGATTGGGCCAATCCAGGCAACTACGTACCTGAGTTCTCGCAAGCGTTGACCAAGCTTGAAAAGGGACAGTTCACCGAGACACCGGTGAAGTCACAGTTCGGTTTTCACATCATCAAGCTTGAAGAAGTGCGCTCAACGCAGTTCCCTGGCTTTGAAGAGGTCAAGGCTCAGATCGCGCAGCGTCAGAGTCAAACTAAGTTGGCCAAGTTCCGTGATGATTTGAAGGCCAAGGCCAAGACAGACTACAAGTTCAGCAACTGATTAAGTTGCCGATCCAGAAAACAGCCCGCGTGAAAGCGCAGGCTGTTTTTTTTCGTCAGGCCTTTTTGTGAAACACCAGATCCCATACGCCATGCCCTAGACGCAGGCCACGGTTCTCGAACTTGGTCAATGGCCGGTAGGCGGGTTTTTCGGCGTAGTCTGGCGCCGTGTTGCTCAGTTGAGGCTCTGCGCTCAGCACGTCCAGTATCTGGCGGGCGTAAGGTTCCCAGTCTGTGGCGCAATGCAGATAGCCTCCCGGTGCCAGACGTGATGTGAGGTGGGCTACGAGAGGGGCCTGAATCAGCCTGCGCTTGTTGTGGCGCGTTTTGTGCCAAGGGTCTGGGAAGAAGATATGCACACCTGCCAGTGATGCTGGCGGGATCATGTGATCAAGCACCTCGACCGCATCGTGCCGGATGATCCGGATGTTGCCTAAGCTCTGATCACCGATGTGCTTGAGCAGCGCGCCGACGCCGGGTTCATGCACCTCGCAGCCAATGAAATCGGTCTCTGCCAATGCGGCGGCGATCTTGGCTGTGGCATCCCCCATACCAAAGCCGATTTCCAGCACCACAGGTGCTTGCCTGCCGAATGTGGCTGCAAAGTCCATCTGTTTGTGCTCAAAAGGCAGCACGAACTTGGGCCCGAGTTCTGCCAAGGCGCGTGTCTGACCCTCGGTCGTTCGCCCAGCGCGCATCACGAAGCTTTTGATTGTGCGCAGGTGGGGCGCATCGGTTGGGATGAGGGGGTCGTCGCTGCTGGCCATGCTCAAAACGCTGTGGGTCAAGGAAGACCGAGAGTGTGCCTCAGATTGCCTCGTGCAGTATTCACGGTGACCTGTTTCTTTAATGGGTGGTTCAATCTGATATTGACCATTGCCGACTGTGATATTTGAACGCAAATGGCATATTGCTGTTGAACTATCCCCCTTATTTGGGGTGGTTGCTTGGGTTGGCGTGCATGATCTGTTTAACAGGTCGTTATTTAAAGGGGTTATTGCCATGAATGCCATCCATTTTTCGTTGAAGGCCCTTGGGGCGTTGGCATTGGCTTGTGTGGCCACAGCAGCTTCAGCGCTGTCCATGACGCTGGACACACGTGCGCTGCAAGCCAATGCGGTTTTTGGCTTATCCCAAGATGCTGTGGATGCCTTGGCAGCCAGCGATACCTTCATCACACCTCTGGGTACGTCTAGTTTCGGTTCCCCAACCAAATCGGCCACAGGGGACTTGTTGCCATCCTTCAATTTGCCTATATCCAAGGTGAATGTGTCTCTGGGCTTGCCGCCGTTCTCGCCTTTGGTGACACCTAATTCAGGTGGATCATCTGGTGCTGCGCTGCTCATTTCGCGTGGCTCACGCAGTGTGACTTTGGCTAATTTCGTGATTGATTACTCGAAAGAGATGGTTTTGGCTGATATCACGGCCAATGGCGTCACGACGATGGGTACATCGCTGTATACGTTTGACGCGACTAATTTAAAAATTGGTTTGAATGGTTTGACTTTGAATATGCACCAGCAGCTCAATAATCTGGTGTTCACATCTACGGCTTTGAGTACCTTCTCCAATGGCTTGAAATTGAGCAATGCGATTCAGACGCCGTTGAAGACATTGAACTTTGGCGCGATCACCATCGATATCAATGCCGCATTCCGCAGCCCGATCAGTGGCGCTGCTTTTGTGGCCAGCGTGCCTGAAGTGCCCTCAACGTTGATGTTGGGCTTGGGTTTGGTGGGCTTAGCCGCCGTGTCGCGGCGCAAGCAAGCAGGTTGATCTGACGAAGTTGTCACACAACTGGCTTGGGGACGGGCCCACTCACATCAGCCATCAAGATGCCTGACCAGTGCTGCGGTGCTGTGGTGCGCCGTTTGTTGTTGATGTCTTGGTAGATGTAGTCGGCCTGCTGCTCGTTGATGCCCAGTCTTGCAGCCAAGTCTCCTGCTGATTCGCCTTGGTTGTGGTGCCACAAGGCCACGTCCATCTCCTTGTAGGGCAGGGCGTAGTAAAACTCATCTTGTCCTTGACTGAGGCTGTACGTGTCTGTGGTCGGGATCGCATTGCAAATGGATTCAGGCAAGCCCCTGTGCCTGGCTAGCGCGTAAACCTGTGTTTTGTACAGGTGCGCGATCGGTTTGACATCGGCTGATCCATCACCGTTCTTGACGAAAAAACCTTGGTCGTATTCAACGCGGTTGGGGGGGGCACGACGGCATAGTTCAGGCGGTCGGCGTGGAAACACTCCAGCGTCTTGCGGATGCGTTGTTTGAAGTTGGTGGCGGCGACGATTTGCAGGTATTCGCGTAGCCCTAGGCGTTGCATTGTCTGGTCTCCATCGGGGTTGGCAACCACCAAATTGAACTGGTTGAGGTGTCCAGTTGCACCACCTGCGGTCACAATTTTACTTTTCCAACCTGCGCCATAGTCGGGGCAGATCACGCGGATGGCGTCATCTCTCCATCGGTAGCAGCCAATGGCCTCTAAGGTGGGTGCTGTCCGGCGATGAGTCTTGCTCTGGCATCAAGAGGCCAAAAACCTTAGCGGCACCCACAGCCTTGACCGCGAGCGCAGCGCAAACCGACTGTCGATGCCACCAGACATGATTAAACGCAGCAAGCAACCCTATCGCGCACCGGACGCTTCGGCCTTCATAGATTGATGACTATCCGTGGTACCTTGTGGACCTACGTTCCGGCTCAATGATCATGATTCATTTTTAGGAACGGGCATTTTGGACTCGACCGGCATCTTGGAGATCATTCTCTTTGTTGAGGAAACCTGCGGTTTTGGTGTTGCGGAAGATGAGATGACACCAGATAATCTGGACTCAATTGACCGGTTGGTCGCCTACATTGGGCGCAAACAACCTCAGACCTTGACCGCAGCTTGAGCAAACCTGACATCACCCGCAAGGCGCCGGTTCGGCCTCCTTTGTCATTGGATAAGGCAGCGACCTTGGTGGCTCGCGGCTTGGGTATGTCTCAAGAAGAGTTGGCGCAGGCATTCAGGCCCGCAACGATGGCCGATTTGCCGCAGATATTGGCCTTGCGCAGAGCCGTGCTGACAGATGACTTAGTGTGGGATGACGCGGCCTACTTGTCTTGGCGATACAAATTGGGTCGACCTGGTGAGGGGGCTGGCGAGTGCTGGGTATTGACGCGTGGAGACGAGTTAATCGGCATGATAGGGACGGAAGACTTGACGCTGACCGTCGCAGGCGTATCCGTAGATGGCATCCGTGTGATGGATATTTTGGTTCAGCCTCACATGCTGGGCAAGGGGTTAGGGCCTTGGTTTGGTTTGACGATGCAATCGAAGACGCGCTTTGCGATGGCTGTCGGTGCAAACACCAATTCCAAACGCATGATTGAGCGTACCTTTGAAGTGCTGCCTAACAGGCGCATTTTCATACACCCCATTGGCTTGGGGCAATTCGTACTCAAGAGGCTTAAGTGGGCGCCGTTGGCTGGTGCGGTTTCCACATTAGCAGACTGGGGCTTGGTGGTAGCCAGGGCTTGTCTGCTTGGGTATGGCTTGAGCGGCATCAAAGTGAAAAAGCTCGATCGCCTGCCCGATGAGCTGCCTGCTTTGCTGAGCAGGTCCGTGCGTTCTGATCGGGTTGAGGTGCTGCGTAGCGCAGCCAGTTTGAGTTGGCGATTTGGTACGCCACGGGCACGGTTTGACATCTGGGGGGCATGGCACCAAGGTGTGCTCGTTGGTTTGATGGTCACACGTCCGGACGTGCTGGCGAATGGACGTCAGTCTTGGATGATCATGGATGTGATTTTGCAAGAGGACATGAAGCCTGCTGTACTGAGGGCTTTGCTCAGGCTGGTGGTGGGCGAGGCAAGGGGGCAAAACGTAGGGTACTTGTCCATCGTGTCTTATCGCAAGGACATCGAGCACCTGCTGTCGAGGGTGGGCTTTATCGAGCGATCGTGGGCGCACAGGGCCATCGCTTGGTTACGTAGCCAAGATGCGCAGATTGCAGCCAATACGGAGGCTAACAACGCCAACCTCATGGCGTGGTCTTGTACCGACGATGTGCTGCGTGCGCATGTGACAGCGGGTGCGGACTGGTCATTCAATGAACTGCACTGTGACGGTGGCTAATGGTTGAGAAATGCGGCTCATGTGCATATACAATGGCCGACTTCGCGGGCGTCGTTTAATGGTAGGACTTTTGCTTCCCAAGCAAATAACGTGGGTTCGATTCCCATCGCCCGCTCCAATTGATATGTCAAAGGCCGCTAGGAGCAACCACCTAGCGGCCTTTTTCATTGGTCATCAATCGTTTGTCTTGCAGTGGAGACATTCACGGTGGACGGCAAGCGCCACAACTTGTCGATGATTGCCACGGTGACAAACCAAGGCAAGGTGTGCGGCAGGTTCAGTTTCGAGTTAGCGCTATTGCTAGCTCCCCACCCCTTGGTTGGGTGATTAACAAAGAGCTTGAATCAAATCCAAGGTGTAACCCTAGCCAGAGATCAAGTGGATAGCCTTGAAAATGAGCGCTACAAATCCACCTCACGCTAAGGCATCTATGACGCTGGTTCCACGCATGTTTTCTGCATCTCTGATCGCGGCAGCCCTGATTGTTGGATCGGCAGCGCAAGCCACACAAATTGGCAGCATCATCGCATCCATCCCTGCGGGTAACGGCTTTACCTCATTGGACATTTGTACCCGCACCAATGTCAGCGGTGATGCCTTCAAACATGTTCGTGATGACTACACGGCCCCCATGGTGCAGCCACTACCCATGGTCTGGTTCATTGTGAACAAGCCTGGGACGAACGTGACCACATCGGCGGCTGGCTTACTGTATCCGCGCATCGGTGCATACCGCAAAGGTATGGGGTGTACGGTTATCAGGAATGCCGCGGCGGAGCGGGCCCTGCGCGCGCAGCCCTTTGCACCCATCGCGACCAAGGCAGCATCCACCGCACCGTGGCCAGCAGGTGAAGGCAGCGCAGAAGTGAGTCTGCTAACGAGCGACCAGCAAGCAACCCTCACACGCCATGCCGACGCGCTCTTCAAAGAGACAGAGACCAATACGGCTAAGCGCACTAATTCATATGCGCTTCTGGTCGCCAAAAATGGGCACTTGGTTTTTGAACGCTATGCTTCGAACTACAACCGAGAACAAAGGCAAATTGGTTGGTCGATGACCAAATCGTTAACGGCCATCGTGGCTGGCTTGATGGAGAAAGATGGCCAAATCAGCGCTGATGCACCCGTGGGATTAAAAAGCTGGTCCGGCACAGCCAAGGCTGCTATCACTTGGCGCCAACTACTGAACATGGCTTCAGGTTTGCAGTGGGATGAGAGTGGAGCGACAAGTCCGAATGATGTCTACGAGATGTTGTTCAACAACGAGGATGACGCCGCCTATGCAGCGAACAAGCCGCAGGCTTACGCGCCAGGATCGCACTACACCTACAACACAGGTGCGCAAACCATTGCCATGGCTGCCATGAAAGAAAAACTGGGTGGGACGCACCAAGCCATTTACAACTACTACCAAACGAAGCTTTTTGCGCCACTGGGGATTCGCAACGGCATCGTCGAGCCAGACTACGCTGGCACGCCCATAGGCGGAGCACGTGGTGTCCTGCGCCCAGTGGATTGGCTGCGCCTTGGTCAGCTGCTGGTCAACGAAGGCGCTTGGAATGGGCAACAAATGTTGTCACGAAACTGGGTTAACTTCATGATGACCCCCTCACCTGCGAACCCTGCTTATGCGGGTTCGATTTGGACCAAAAGCTGGTCAGACCTGCCTGATAGCTTGCGAGCAAGGCTGCCAGACGATACGGTTTTCTTTGCAGGCTTACAAGGTCAGTTTGTGGTGATGATCCCCAGTCATCAACTGCTTTTGGCGCGCATGGGTGTTACTTTTGACCCAGCCAAGACCAACCAAGATGTCTTCTCCACGGTGGCGGATTTGGTCGAACAAGGGCTGTGAATAATCAGCACCTGCTGATGCTCATCATGGGCAATTCAGTCGATTGCGAAAAGCCCGTGGTGAACAATCGAACGTGCGCTTGAACGCTTGCGCAAAAGCAGCACCAGATTGATAACCTACAGATCGGGCGACATCGGCAATGGGCATGGATGACTGCTTGAGTCGTCTTGCAGCCAAGTGCATGCGGTGGTCGGTCAGGTAGGCCAGTGGCGGTTGTGCGATCAGTTCGGCAAAGCGCTCAGCCAGTACCGAACGAGATACGCAGCCGATGCTCGCCAACTCTTGCAGCGTCCACGCCTTGGCCGGTTCGCGGTGCATGGCGCCAATCACTTTTGACACCATGCTGTCTTTCAGTGCCATCAAAAAGCCATTAGCTGGTGGGTTGCCCACATCACGGCTACCCATGCCCGCACCATCCACATACGAGCGGATGCTTTGGATGAAGAGGATGTCGCCCAAGCGATTGAGGATGGCCTGGCGTGCGAGTTGGTCGCGATCAAGCTCTTGATCCAAGTAGGCCAAGCCTATTTGCAACCAAGTCGGCAGCGCTCGGTCTCTCCAGCGAACCAGTAGATACGGCGGTAGCGCGCCCCAGAGCCAAGCATCGGCCACACCGTCTATCAACATGCAGCCACTGATGGACCCTCCGGCGCAGACCAGACCATGTGTGTGGGGTGTCTGGGCGGGCAGTGTCAAGACGTAGCTCGGCGTCGCACCATGCGCTGTCAAGTCAGCGAGCAGATGTTGTCCCCCTGCAGCTGGCGGGGCAGCTTGGCCGCTCAGGCTGTGAGCTTGTCCCAGTGGGAAGAAGGCGATATCGCCGGCCAGCATCTCAATGGGTGGCAGACCTGGGCCAGGGCTCAGCCACAGCGCGCCCTTGGTCACGATGTGAAAACAGGGCTGCTTGGCATCGCGCACGATCAGGTGGCCATCCACATTGAATTGTGTGCGGATGAATCGCGCATCCCGAATACGAACGTCAGAGAGAAGGGTGCTCAGGGTATCCATGGGTCGCCACTGGGTGACTGTGGGCGTCAAATTGATTGTCAGCGTCCGGTTGATGCTGCTGCAGACGCCATAAATATGTTTACGCGTCGTTTAACGGGCCGCTTTGGGTTTGAATCCAGCTTACTTCATTTAGATCACACACTATGACATCGATGACACGTCTCGGTTTGCGCGCGATCAGCCAGTTGGCCAGCTCCACTCGTTTGGATAAACTTGGGCTGCGCAAGCCAACTGAACAAATGCTGTACCAAGGTAGCAAAATGGGCTTTCGTGGTGTGACGGCAGCCAATCGCACCTTCAAGGCCATGAAAGGTTTGACGCAACCGGCACGCCTGTCCCGATCGGGCCCGGGTGAGATGTTTGACCTGCGCCCCAGCGACGATCAGGTGATGATCTGCGATGCAGTGCGCATCTTTGCCAAAGAGCAATTCAGGCCAGTCGCCCAAGCGATGGATACGGCCTATGGTGCTTCTGCCGATTTGCTTGCCCAGTGCAATGATTTGGGCGTGACGGTGATGGGCATCCCTGAGTCCTTGGGTGGCGCAGGTACGGAGCGCTCGGCCATCACCAATGTCCTGATCGCTGAAGCGTTGGCCGAGGGCGACATGGGCTTGGCCTTCGCGGCACTCGCCCCGTCCGCAGTGAGCACAGCGTTGGTTTTGTGGGGTTCGGCTGAGCAGCAAGCGAGCTATCTGGGCGCGTTTGCGGGTGATACGCCGCCTGCTGCCGCGCTGGCCGTGCAAGAGCCTCGCGGTTTGTTTGACCCGTTCAAGTTGGAGACACGTGCGCGCTTGGTCAATGGCCGCTATGTGGTTGACGGCGTGAAGTCGATGGTGCCCTTGGCTGCTCGCGCTGAGTTATTCATCGTGGCCGCCGATATCGAGGGGCGTGGTCCGGGCCTGCTGATCATCGAGTCCTCTACGCCCGGTCTGTCGATCAAGGCTGAGACGTCGATGGGCTTGCGCGCTGCAGAGACTGCACAACTGGTGATGGAAGGTGTGTCGGTGCCAACGGGTGCTTTGCTGGGCGGCGGTGCGGCTGAGGTCTACAACGAATGCATCCAGTTGTCCCGACTGGGTTGGTGCGCACTGGGCACCGGTTGCGCCCAATCGGTGCTCGACTACCTTATCCCCTATGTGAATGAGCGTGAGGCTTTTGGTGAGCCCATCAGCCATAGACAGTCCGTGGCCTTCACGGTCTCTGACATCGCCATTGACATCAGCGCCATGCGCTTGCTGACGTGGCAAGCGGCCAGTCTGGTCGACACAGATCGGCCCTGTGAGCAAGCTGTGGCGCTGGCCCGTCGTTATTGCGGTGACCAAGGTGCGCGCATTGGCAGCAATGGTGTGCAGTTGCTGGGTGGGCACGGTTTTGTGAAGGAGCACCCGGTTGAGCGTTGGTACCGTGATCTCAGGGCCGTTGGCCTCATGGAAGGGGCCTTGTTGGTCTGACCCCCAGCGACGCCATCACAACCCTCCTTTTGAGAGAAATAGATAACCATGATCAACCTTGATATTCCCCGCAAGTTCAAACCCCTGGTGAACCAGGCCCGTGAAGCAGCGCAAGAAATACTGCGCCCGATTTCCAGAAAGTACGACCAGGCCGAGCATGCCCGTCCGGTTGAGCTCGATATGCTCGCTGCCTTGCTTGACGGCATGAATGAGGGCAGCTTAGATGGCGGCGCCGGTGCCGCAGGGGTGCGCCGCGATGTGGCCTCTACTGATGCCAACAGCAACCGCAATGGCAGCAACTTGTCGACAGCCTTGAGTGTCATGGAGATGAGCTGGGGCGACGTCGGCATGTTGCTGTCGATGCCGCGTCAGGGCTTGGGTAACGCGGCCATCGCCTCTGTGGCCAATGATGATCAACTAGCCCGCTTCAAGGGCCGGTGGGCGGCCATGGCCATCACCGAGCCGGGCTGCGGCTCTGACTCCGCTGCGATCCGCACAACGGCGCGTCTGGACGGGGATGAGTACGTTCTGAATGGCGAAAAAATCTACGTGACCTCGGGTGACCGCGCTGAGTTGGTCGTTGTTTGGGCGACGCTGGACCGCTCCCTTGGGCGTGCGGCGATCAAGTCCTTCGTGGTTGAAAAAGGCACGCCCGGCTTTGAGTTGGTGCGCTTGGAGCACAAGCTGGGTATCCGCTCATCAGACACGGCGGCCTTTTTGCTCAAGGACTGCCGCGTGCCCAAGGCCAATCTGATGGGCGACCCGGACATCAATCCTGAGAAGAGCTTCGCAGGTGTGATGCAAACCTTTGACAACACGCGGCCTTTGGTGGCGGCGATGGCGGTTGGTTTGACGCGTGCCTGCCTTGAAGAAATGGGCAACATCCTCAAGGCCAATGGCGTGTCGATCGACTACAACCGCCCCTCGCACATGCAAGCTTCTGTGGTGGCCGACTACATCCGCATGCAGGCTGACTACGAAGCCTCACGGTTGCTGACGATGAAGGCGGCGTGGATGGCTGACAACAGCCAGCCTAATTCATTGGAGGCCTCACTGGCCAAGGCCAAAGCAGGGCGCACCTGCGTGGATGTGGCGCTCAAGTGTGTTGAGCTGGCGGGCAGCGTGGGCTACACCGAAACGAGTTTGCTCGAAAAGTGGGCCCGTGATGCCAAGATTCTCGACATCTTTGAGGGCACGCAGCAAATCCAATTGCTGATCATTGCCCGGCGCTTGCTGGGTAAGAGCTCGGCCGAGCTGAAGTAAACAACAGCGTCCTTTGACGCATCAAGCCCTGGGCCGGGCTTACTTGTCCAGCCCGCCCAGGCAGATGTACTTGGTCTCAAGGTAATCGTCGATACCTTGGCGTGCGCCTTCACGGCCTTGGCCTGATTGTTTGACCCCGCCAAACGGCACCTCACACGTGGAGATCAAGCCCGTGTTGACGCCCACGATGCCGTACTCCAGGCTTTCGCTGACCCGGAAGATGCGGCCCACGTCTCGGCTGTAGAAGTAGCTGGCTAAACCAAACTCGGTGTTGTTGGCCGCTTCAATCACTTCTGACTCTGTCTCGAACTTGAACACAGGCGCCACGGGGCCGAAGATTTCTTCGCGTGCCACGCGCATCTCAGCGGTCACGTTGGCCAGCACGGTCGGTTGGTAAAACTGCCCGCCAGACACATCGGCGCGTGCGCCACCGGTCACGATCTGCGCGCCTTTGGCCAGTGCATCGGCCACCAGCACCTCGACCTTGGACAATGCCTGCGCATCAATCAGTGGGCCTTGCGTCACGCCCGCTTCAAAGCCGTTGCCCACCTTCATCTGCGCTACCCGTTCAGACAGCTTGTTCACAAAAGCGTCATAGACGCCGGACTGTGCATACAGGCGGTTGGCGCACACGCAGGTCTGGCCAGCGTTGCGGTATTTGCTGATCATGGCGCCCTCAACGGCAGCATCAAGGTCAGCATCGTTGAAGACGATGAACGGGGCGTTGCCACCCAATTCCAAGCCCAATTTTTTGATGGTGGGTGCGCACTGCTGCATGAGGATGCGGCCGACTTCGGTGGAGCCCGTAAACGACAAGTGACGCACCACATCGCTGGCGCACAAGGCTTTGCCGACTTCAATGGAGCGATCGGCATCGGCCGTGATGACATTGAACACGCCCGGCGGCATGCCTGCGCGCTGAGCCAGTTCGGCCACAGCCAAAGCGGACAGCGGCGTGGCCTCGGCCGGTTTGATCACCACAGGGCAGCCAGCAGCCAACGCGGGTGCCACCTTGCGCGTGATCATCGCGATCGGGAAGTTCCACGGTGTGATGGCTGCGCAGACGCCAATGGCTTGCTTGATCACCATGAAGCGCTTGCTAGGGTCTGTTGTGGGCACGGTCTCGCCATACACACGGCGTGACTCTTGCGCAAACCACTCGATGAAGCTGGCGCCGTAGCCCACCTCGCCCTTGGCCTCTGCCAGTGGCTTGCCTTGTTCGGCCGTCATGATGCGCGCCAAGTCATCGGCGTGCTGGTTGAGCAGGTGAAACCACCGCATCATGATCTCTGAGCGGGCTTTGGCTGGCATCGCACGCCAAGCTGGCCATGCGAGGTTGGCGGCAGTAATCGCGGCCTCGGTTTGTGTGGCACCCAGATTGGGCACTTCAGCCAAAACAAACCCAGTTGCCGGGTCGGTCACGGCGAAACGCTCGGGCGCGCTCACCCATTCGCCGTTGATCAGGGCTTGGGTTTTGAGCAGGCTGGGGTCTTGAAGTTGATCCAGTGGCGAAGTGGTGTTGATCATGTTGTCCTCTTTGTGCCCCGCCATGATAGGCCCCCTAAACCTATAATCGAGGGCTTCGCCCCGCCCCTTGTGGGTAGCGCAGGCCTCATCGATACCGAGAAAGCCCCCCATGAAAGCCGCTGATATCCGCAAGACCTTCCTGGAATTCTTCCAGTCCAAGGGCCACACCATCGTGGCGTCCAGCCCTGTTGTGCCGGGAGACGACCCGACCCTGCTGTTCACCAATGCGGGCATGAACCAGTTCAAGGACGTGTTCCTCGGCTTTGATAAGCGTCCCTACACACGGGCCACATCGTCGCAAAAATGCATCCGCGCAGGCGGCAAACACAACGATCTGGACAACGTTGGGTACACAGCCCGCCATCACACCTTCTTTGAGATGCTGGGTAACTTCAGCTTTGGGGATTACTTCAAGCGCGACGCCATCAGCTACGCGTGGGAGCTGTTGACCAAAGAGTTCAAGCTGCCAGCGGACAAATTGACGGTCACCGTTTATGCCGAAGATGACGAGGCATTTGACATCTGGACCAAAGAAATCGGCGTGCCCGCTGAACGCGTGATCCGCATTGGCGACAACAAGGGTAGCCGCTACGCATCCGATAACTTCTGGATGATGGGCGACACAGGCCCTTGCGGCCCTTGCACCGAAATCTTCTACGACCACGGCCCCGAAATCCCAGGTGGCCCCCCAGGCAGCCCCGATGAAGACGGCGACCGCTACATCGAGATCTGGAACAACGTGTTCATGCAATACAACCGCGATGAGGCTGGGGTCATGCACCCGCTGCCTAAGCCGTCGGTGGACACGGGGATGGGCCTAGAGCGCATCACCGCCGTGATGCAGCATGTGCACGCCAACTACGAGATCGACCTGTTCGTGGCCCTGTTGGCTGCGGCCAAGGCGGCAGTTGAGTCCGCCGGTGGTGCCAACGTTGACGGCGGCGTCGACAAAGACAGCCCCAGCCTGAAGGTCATCGCTGACCACATCCGCGCTTGCTCGTTCACGGTGGCTGATGGTGTCATCCCCAGCAACGAAGGGCGCGGCTACGTGTTGCGCCGCATCACCCGTCGCGCCATCCGCCATGGCTACAAATTGGGTGCGCGCACACCGTTCTTCCACAAGCTGGTGCACGCGCTGGTCGAGCAAATGGGCGACGCCTACCCCGAGCTGCGCAGCAACGAAAAACGCATCACTGACGTCTTGAAGACCGAGGAAGAGCGCTTCTTCCTGACCATCGCCAACGGCATGGAGATCCTCGATGGCGCCTTGGCCGCAGGCGAGAAGGTCGGTGCCAAGCAGATCGATGGCGAAACGGCTTTCAAGCTGCACGACACCTATGGCTTCCCCGTCGACTTGACTGCCGATGTATGCCGCGAACGCAACGTGACCGTGGACCAAGCCGGTTTCGACGCGGCCATGGCGCACCAGCGTCAGCAAGCACGCGCTGCCGGTAAATTCAAGATGGCGACTGGCCTGAGCTACACCGGTGCCCCCACCACCTTCCATGGCTACGAGCGCTTGACCCATGAGGGCGCCCAAGTCACGGCGGTGTACGTTGATGGCGTGGCCGCGACCCAAGCCGATGCCGGTGACGATGCCGTCATCGTGCTGGACAACACCCCGTTCTACGCCGAATCGGGCGGCCAAGCTGGTGACAGCGGTGAGTTGCGCAATGGCGCCAGCCGCTTCATCGTTGAGGACACCATCAAAATCCAAGCCGATGTCTTTGGCCACCATGGTCGTGTGGTCGAGGGCAGCATCAAGGTCGGCGACACCATTGCCGCCAAGGTGGACGCAGAACTGCACGCCAAGACCGTGCGCAATCACAGCGCGACCCACTTGATGCACAAAGCCTTGCGTGAGGTGCTGGGTGAGCATGTGCAGCAAAAAGGCTCTCAGGTCACGGCAGACCGTACCCGGTTTGACTTTGCACACCATGCCCCTTTGAGCGACGACGAAATCCGCCAGATCGAAGAACTGGTTAACGCCGAAGTGCTGGCCAATGGTGACGCACAAGCCCAGGTGATGGCCTTGGATGACGCGCAAAAGAGCGGCGCCACCATGCTGTTTGGTGAGAAGTACGGTGAGACCGTGCGCGTGCAGACCATTGGCTCATCCAAAGAGCTGTGTGGTGGCACCCACGTCAAGCGCACGGGCGATATCGGCCTGTTCAAGATCGTGGCCGAGAGTGGCGTGGCCGCAGGTGTGCGCCGCGTCGAGGCCATCACTGGGACGGGCGCCCTAGGCTATACGCAAAACTTGGAAGTCATACTGAACGGCGTGGCAGCGCTGCTCAAAGCCACACCACACGACGTACCTGCTCGCGTGGCCGCTGCGCAAGATCAGATCCGCACCTTGGAAAAAGAGATTGCGGCGCTTAAAGGCAAGTTGGCCTCTAGCCAAAGCGATGAATTGTTGACGCAAGCCATTGAGATCCATGGCGTGAAGGTGCTGTCTGCCGTGCTGGCTGGCGCTGATGCCAAGACCCTGCGCGAGACCATCGACAAGCTCAAGGACAAGCTCAAAACGGCGGTCATCGTGTTGGCTGCGGTGGACGGTGGCAAGGTTCAGATCGCCGCAGGCGTGACGGCGGACACCATGACCAAGGTCAAGGCAGGCGAGTTGGCCAACTTCGTGGCCCAGCAAGTCGGTGGCAAGGGCGGCGGCAAGCCAGACTTGGCCATGGCCGGTGGCACCGATGCAAGCGCACTGCCTCAGGCTTTGATCAGCGTGAACGCTTGGGTGGCTGAGCGCCTTTGATCTGGGTCATATAACAGTGAGGATGTCGCAGCAACGCCCCTTTTGGTTTTTGGGGTGCTTGCTGCGTCACGGACATCATCCTAAAGTTGGCCTATGTAATGGCCGACCAATGAGGGATGACAATGAGCACACACACCACACCACACGCCCAGCACCCCATCATCCCGCGCGAGAAGCTGGATTTTGGTCTGGATGGCGACATCCCTAAATACTGGTTTGAAGGTGACCCCTTTAAGACCCGCTTTTGGGATGCGTTGTCGGTGATCTTTCCTCCGGGTGAAAAGTTCTTCATGACCTGCGTGCGGGATTTCCGTGACCAAATCACGGATCCCAAAATGCTTGATGACATCCAAGGCTTTAACCGCCAAGAGGCGCAGCACACGTTGGTGCATCGCCAAGACAATGACCGTTTGCGCAAGCAAGGCGTTGATGTCGACAAGTTGACCAAGTACGTGGATCAGCTGCTCAACGTGGCCTATCGCAGCCGCTATAGCCGCGGCTATACCTTGTCGGTCACCTCCGCTTTGGAGCACTTCACCTCCATCATTGCGCACAGCTTGTTTGATAAACGTGATGTGATGAAGCACGCAGACCACCGCGTTCGGGCTATGTATGCGTGGCATGCCATTGAAGAGGTAGAGCACAAGGGCGTGGCATACGACGTGATGGTTGACTACGCCAAGGTCGGCTATTTCAAACGCGTTTGGGGCTTGGTGCATGCCACGGTGATGTTCCCTTCTGTGATTTTTTATGTGCAGCGCCAGTTGTTGATCCACGATGGGTTCAGCGCCGCAGAGCGCCGCAAGTTGCTGCTCAAGGGCCTGTGGTGGCAGTTCAAACCGGGTGGTTTGCTGGCGCCCATGGCCAAGCACTACTGGACCTATTACAAGCCCGGCTACCACCCTTGGCAGGAAACCGAACAGCACGGCTATCCAGAGTGGTTGGCTGCTTTCAATCGCTTGAACGACCCTGTCAAGGCCAGCGAGAAGATGCGCCAAGACTTGGCCCTGTCAGCGTAACTTGGTGGAAACGCTAGGTTGGGTTTGTCGCAAAGGAACCCTTACTGTCACCGCTCATCCTGTTTAAAGGGCGGTGTTTTTCTTACAGTGAAGACATTCCAGAGACAGCAGCAAAGGTCAATAACATGGCAAAGCACCACGAAGCGCAACACCCGATCGTCCCACGCGAGCGTTTGGATTTTGGTCTTGACGGCGATATCCCCACGTATTGGTTCGGCGGCGATGCGTTCAAGACTCGTTTTTTTGATGCCATGTCACTGATCTTCCCGACTGGCGAGCGTTTTTTCATGACCACGGTGCGCGATTTCCGTGACCGTGTCACAGACCCTAAGCTGCTGCAGGACATCAAGGACTTCAACCGCCAAGAAGCCCAGCACAGCATGGTGCACAACCAATACAACGACCGTTTGCGTGCACAAGGCATGCCGGTCGAGCGTTTGACCAAGTGGCTTGACGTGCTGTTGTTCGATAAATACCGCAGCCGCTATAGCCGTGAGTACACCTTGGGGATCACAGGGGCGCTGGAGCACTTCACCGCCATTGGCGCCCACCCTATGTTCGATGAGCGTGATGTCATGCGTGATGCACATCCGAATGTGCGCGCCATGTACGCTTGGCACGCCATTGAAGAGGTCGAGCACAAAGGCGTGGCCTATGACGTGATGATGGACTACGCCAAGGTGAGCTACTTCACGCGGATCGCAGCCATGCTTCACGCGACCATCATGTTCCCATACGTGATCTTCTTCTTCCTTAACAGCATGCTCAAGGCAGACGGCTTCAGTCTGTGGCAACGCATCAAGCTGAACGTCAGCGGCTTGTATTGGTTGCTCAAGCCAACTGGCTTTGCTGCACCCATCTACAAGCACTACTTCCCTTATTACAAGCCCAGCTATCACCCATGGCAAGAGGTTGAGCAGCCCGGCTACAAAGAGTGGCTGACAGCCTTCAACCTGCACCGTGATCCGGTGCAAGCCAGCGAGTTGATGCGCGCGGCGATGGCGCGTTGAATTTTCTCCGTTTGAACCTCTGTTAGTTGGTTAGACTTCGGCACACCTCATATGGGGTGTGCCGATTTCGTTTATGCGTATTCCACTGCCACCACAAGCTGTTCTTGAGGCGATGGGCATCAAGCCCATACCGCTATTCATGTTGTCTGCCTGGATCAAGGCGGCCGCCAAGTGCGGTTTCAGTGTTCAGTCTCTGTTCAAAGAGGCGGGCATCAAAATTGACCTGATCCGGTTGGAGGACGCACGCGTGTCCCCTTTGCAGCTCATCTCGCTGCTGGAGCAGTGCGTGGCCTTGTCACCAGACAAGCATTTCCCATTGGTGTTGGGCGATACCTTTGCTTTTGAGTCCCTGCCTGAGTTTGAAACGCTGCTGACGACCAGTTCAAACCTGCGCGAAGCATTGCGCGTGGCTGACATGGCCGCCCGCATGGTGCTGCCATGGCTCAAACTGGACGTCAAAGACGAAGGGCTGCATGGCCGTGTGATCGTTGAATTCAACATCCCGCTCCCTAATTTTGTGCTCTACGAGCTGCCTTTGACGCTGGTGGCTCAGGCCATCTTGGCCTGTATTCGCAAATTTGGGCGCACATTGCAGGGTTCGGAAGAGGGCTTTGTGGGGGTCACGTTCAAGGGCCCAGCCCCCGACAATGCCGCTCAATTCGAGGCGTTTTTTGGTACATCCGTCACCTTTGATGCTCCAGCCGATGCATTGATCTTCGAGTCGCGCATTTTGGATGTGCCACTTGAAGGCGCGTTCCCATCACTGCATGAGCAGGCGAATTTCTTGGCGGAGCAGCGACTGGGCAAAGAAGCACGCCGCCAAGGCGTAGCCGCTGAGATCGAGGAGCTCATCAACCGAGATCCGGCGCTGTTGGCCGTCGGCGTAGAAGAGATGGCCGAGCGACTCAACCTGCACCCCCGCACTTTGCAGCGCCGACTCAAGGAAGAGTCGGACAGTTATTTGCATGTGCAAGCCCGCATGCGACACCGACTTGCCTGCCAGTGGCTGCGCAAGGGTGATGTCTCCATCGATGACATCAGCGCACGACTGGGTTTTTCAGATCGGCGCGCCTTTACCGCCGCCTTCAAGCGCTGGGAAGGTGCCACACCCAGCGCGTGGCGCGAGCAGCAGGTTTGATCTTGGTCAGGCGTTAAATTCACGCTGCTGTTTGGCAGGAAAAACAAAAAATGGCACATGCTGACTAATGCAAGGGGGAACCCTTCCGTGTCATCGGTGTCATCCACTGGATCGACATGGGTTTGTCGTAAAACATACCCGCTGAAGATGACAGAGGGGATGCGTGAATTTGACTGGCAGCCTATATTGGAGCCATTCAATCGGTCGTTTGAATGCTCACTCAAGTCAGTTAAACGATCGGGCGCACCTTGTGCTTAAAAGCAGGCTGCGTGTTGTCGTTTTGGATCGTCATTCAGTCATGCATTATCCGCCGCTCCCCTGTTCTATGCCTTGGCCTGCGATGGGCAGTTGGCGGCATGCCGCCCACATGTGTGGTTTCCCGATTGAGCCCGTTCTCAGCGAGTCTGGTGTCGGTGTGGTTGACCCGCATCGCCCATTGAGGGTGACGCCGCTGTGCTTGTTGCAAGCGTTTTCTGCCTGCGTGGCCCAGTCACGAGAGCAACACTTCCCATTTGTTTTGGGTGATGTTTTTAATTTCGAGCACTTCCCTGAGTTCGATAAATTCCTGTCGTCATGCTCAACTTTGCGGGAAATGCTGGAGATGGTCAGTTGGGCGCGGGACTTGTTGGTGCCTTGGTTGACGCTGCATTTGGATGAGGTGGGTGCTGAAGCGCATTTGCGCATCGACATGACCTTTCAAGAGTTCGATCCGCAGGCCATGCGCCATGTTCGTGAAGCCGCCATGTCGGCCATCAACCAGTTGGTGCGCCGGTCGCTCAACGGATCCAATTGGCTGCTGTCCGTGAGGGTGGCCAGTCAAGCGCCCGAGTATCAGAAGCAGTTCGCGGATCACTTCGGGGCAAGTGTGTATTTTGGCGAAGGTGCAGATGCCTTGGTCATGGACCGGCGCTTGCTAGATATCCCATTCAATACTTTTGTGCCTGAGGCGTATTCACAAGCGCGACAACTGCTGGCACGCCGCATGACACGCGAAGTCGGCGAGCGACCCATCATCGATGACGTGCGTTGGGCCATGGAGCGGCGCCCGGACCTGCTGCGGCAAGGCTTGGACGCCACAGCGCAAGCCTTGAACTTGCACCCCCGTACACTGCAACGTCGCCTGCAGTCTGAGGGGGTGAAGTATGTGGACGTTCAGTCTTTGGTCAAATGCCACCGTGCGCACATGATGCTGCGCCGCCGTGCCATCAGCATGGAAGTCATCAGCGCCGAATTGGGTTTTTCAGACCGCCGCGCCTTCACCTTTGCATTTAAACGCTGGACTGGGCAATCGCCCAGTGGTTATCGCGATCAACTGGGGATGAGCGGCCGTTGAGGTGCTAGAGTCTGGCCTCATGTCAGAACGATTAGATCTCCACGGCAAGCACATCGTGCTGGGCCTGACCGGCGGGGTAGCCTGCTACAAATCGGCCGAGTTCGTGCGCCTGTTGACCAAGGCCGGTGCCACGGTTCAGGTTGTCATGACCGAAGCGGCTCAAGCCTTCATCACGCCCGTCACCATGCAGGCCCTCTCAGGGCTGCCTGTGGTGACCAGCCAGTGGGATGCGCGCGAGCCCAACAACATGGCTCACATCAACCTCAGTCGAGAAGCAGACGCCATTGTGGTGGCACCCGCCAGTGCGGACTTCATGGCCAAGTTGGTGCAAGGCAGGGCTGATGACGTATTGAGTTTGCTTTGCCTAGCCCGTCCTCGGGCCGCATGTCCTTTGCTGGTGGCGCCCGCGATGAACCGCGAAATGTGGTCGCATCCTGCTACCCAACGCAACGTGACCGCGCTAGAGCAAGATGGCGCCATGATCTTAGGGCCGGGCGTTGGTGATCAAGCCTGCGGCGAAGTGGGCGATGGCCGCATGCTTGAGCCAGCCGAGTTGCTTGAAGACTTGATCGCGTTCTTTCAGCCCAAATCGCTGCAATGGCTTCGTGTGTTGATCACGGCCGGCCCGACCTTTGAGCCCATTGACCCGGTACGCGGCATCACCAATCACTCTAGCGGCAAGATGGGTTTTGCGCTTGCCCGTGCGGCAGCAGAGGCGGGCGCACAAGTCACCCTGATCGCTGGGCCCGTTCATTTGCCGACGCCACGCGGCGTGCAGCGCGTGGATGTGATGACGGCGCAGCAGATGCTCGATGCTGTCTTGCCTTTGGCGACTTCGCAGGACGTGTTCATCGCGACAGCGGCCGTAGCCGACTGGCGTCCTGCGACTTTGAGCCAGCACAAGATAAAAAAAGAGGGCAAGAAGGTTGCGCCCACTTTCGAACTCACCGAGAACCCGGACATCTTGGCAGCCGTCGCCTCGCTGCCAAAGCCGCCTTATTGCGTTGGTTTTGCCGCTGAAAGTGAGAACCTGCTTGAACACGCACGCGCCAAATTGCTGCGCAAGCAGATTCCACTGATCATTGGCAACCTCGGCCCATCCACCTTCGGTCGTGATGACAACGCTTTGTTGGTTGTTGATGCCCAGGCGCACCATGCCTTGCCTGCTGATGGCGCACCCACCGACAAATTGACCTTGGCTCGTGCCTTGATGCAAGAAATTGCCACGCGACGACAAGCCAGTAAACCTTGAACACTGTACCGATAAGAGCCTCATGATGACCCGCGATAGCCAGAGCCCAACCATTGAATTTCAGATCCTTGATCAACGTTTGCAGACTTGGGGTTTGCCGGGCTTTCAGTCTGACATGGCTGCTGCAGTTGATTTGATGGCTTGTATTGATGGCGATCTGTTGATTCAAGCAGGTGCCCCCGCTGTGTTGATTCCAGCTGGTTTTGCGATGCACATTGCAGACCCGTTCATCACCGCATTGATTGCACCGCGCTCGGGTTTGGGCCACAAGAAGGGCCTTGTATTGGGCAATACCATCGGGGTGGTTGATGCCGATTACACCGGGCAAATTTTTGTCAGCGCCTGGAACCGCAACCCGGTCGGGTCTGAGCCCATTCGCATTCAAGCTGGCGAGCGCATTGCGCAGCTGATGTTTGTCCCCGTGATTCGGCCCCAGTTCACCGTGGTGACCTCGTTCACCCAAGGCAGTGAGCGTGGTGCCGGTGGTTTTGGGTCAACGGGCGTGGCTTAACACCCCCATGGCGCGGGCCTGCGTCAGGGCGCCCGTGCGATTCTTGCTGTCTAGCTTGCCGTATATGTTGTGGAGGTGCCATTTCAGTGTGCCTTCACTGATGAAAATAGCTTGTGCTATTTCTTTGTTGCTCAGGCCAGATGCCAAGCGCTGCAGGATGTCGATTTCACGACGTGTCAGGCCATGCTGGTCACTGCGTTCGTCTTCCCCTTGTGCGTGTGCGTCTGCGTGTCCGGGTTGATGCAAGTGCTGCCAAAGTGCCAGCGCACTGGGGTGTTCAGTCAAAAGGGGACGGATCGACGCCATCAAGGGGCGAAGTGCGGTTTGGTCGTCTTTGAATACCCGCACATAGCCCTGAGCTGAACCAAGGATCAGCGCCAGTTTGAGCGCCTGTTGGGCATCGGCCATCAGATGATGCGCGTGCGCAGCCACCGCTTGAGTGATCAGCAGTTTGACTTGTTTGTGTACCAGCCCTTGGGTGGCGCAGTGTGCAATCGGGGCTTTGAGGGCTTGCCAGACTTGACCGGCTTGAAGCGGTAACAAGCATCTCGCTGCGACGAGGTGATCATCCAATCTGTGTGTCTGTGCCAATTCTGTGGCTTCTTGGTGGCGCCCATCGCGGCACAGTTGCACACAGGTCTCTGCCAGCAATGACATGCTGACACGGGGCATGCCTCGCCTTAGCGCCAAGGCACGCCCCTCTTGCAACAGGCTCAGACCACCTTTTGCATCACCTTGGGCAAAACGCAATCTGGCCCGTGTCAAGCAGCCTATGACCAAGACGTCTGCCGCCGCAACTTGCGCCAAGCTGTCCAGAGACTGCGCCAGGTGTTGCTGCGCGCCGACCAAGTCATCCCTTTCGTATGCCAGCGCAGCCAGCAGTGTGTGCTGGACGCTGGCATGTGTGCGTTGCCCATTGAGGTGTTGGGCAATCAGATGCAGCCCTTGTTCGCAAGTCTGTTGGGCTTGAAGGTAGCTGCCGGCTTTCATGTGGATCAAGGCTTGCAGCGTGGTGTTCCATGCCAGCCCAAAGTAGGCATGGTCTTGTTCAAGCCAAACGCGCGCGGTATGGGCCATCTGCAGCCCCGCACCCAATTCCCCTGTTTGTTTGAGGCCAAAGCACAGCACATTGGCGATCATGCCTTTGTGAAGCGCTTTGGCATGCGGCCAACGTGTCAGCCATACCTGTGCAGCGCGTCGCGCGGGCTGACCTTGATCCGTCATGCTCAGTGACAGCACCTGCTGGAATGAAAGGGCGCAGTCTATTTGATCAATGGTGTGCATGTCGGGCTCAGCGGCTTGCTGAAGGTGTTGCCTGATGGCGTGCAAGGCTCTGATCTGCTCGGCGATGTCGACCTGTTGCGGGTGCAGGGACATCGCGAAAGCGTAGTCAACCTGTATCTGGGGATCGCGGTCTAGCCAGTCGATGGGAATGGCGCGTATCCACGATAGAGCGAGGTGCAGCTCGCACCTGTTTTGGGTCGCATCCTGTAAGCCGTCTTTGAGCCATTGGGTCGCTTGGGCCCAGTCTTGTGCAGCCACGGCGAACTCAAACGCGGCTTCTTGCTCCCCCCGTGCCCAGCAAAAATGGGCGCTGCGCATTTGTACAGCTCGGGCATGTTCAGGTGCTTGCTTTTGAAATTGTTGTTTTAACTGATCTCTTGCTAAGGCGTTCAAACGATACAAGAAAGCATGCTGGGTCCCACCCTGCAAGATCAGGCCGAGCTTTTGCAATGGCTGGATCTGCCTCCCCGTATCTGGATCTCCGGTGGCCGCGCACGCCAGTGCCAGATCAAAACACGGGAGCATCGCCAAGCTCATCAGCAAGTCCAGTTGGCGCTGCGGTAGTTGGGCAAGCGCGGCTTCGTCGTGGTTGAACGCGAGTTGACCAGCATTGACCTCATGGAGTTGGCCGCGCACACGCAAGGAGCCTAAGCGCCATGGCAATTCGTTCTGGGATGACAGCGTGATCTGTGTCAATCGTGGGGCGTAGTGCAGCAGCCAGTCGATGATGTCGAGCACGGTCTCGTTGTGCAGTGTGTGCACATCGGCCAGCATGATCATCAAGCGACGGGGTGATGCGGCCAGGTCGCAAGCCAATGACTCGGTCACGCTGGTGAACTGCGATGCAAGCGTGTCTGACAGATGGGCGAGGGTGGCATCGCCCGTTTGCAGGCCACTGCGCTGCAAGGCCACCACCAGATGGCGCACAAAGCGCGCAGGATCGTTGTCTGCATCGTCCAGTGTCAACCACGCACAGGCGCAATCACGCAGATACAAGGCCTGCATCCATTGGGGCATCCACGTTGTGGTGACGTCGTCCAGTGGGGAGACGACGCTGACCACCGCACATGAGCCATCCAGTACGGTCTCGGGTAAGGCCTCATGGGGTAGCGGCCTGTGCGGATGAGCCCCAACAAATGGGTTGTACTTGCGCTCGATCAATGTTTGCGAGAACGGCGAGGTTGAAGGCTGTGCAGAGGCTGGCATCGGTCTAGAAACCTAACTTTTGGTAGGGGCCAAACCGTGCCCAAGTGGACAGACTGGCACCGTGCAAAGAATTGAATAGACGGGTAGTCAGAATGAGTCAAGCCGGTTCACCGGACCTTGATCCATCTGAAGTAAAGCGCAGACTTTTTGGAGAACCGATCATGAAGTACCGTGACTTTGCGTTGGGATGTGTGGTGTCGGCGTTGACCGTGTCGGGTGCGTGGGCGACGTGGTCTGCCCTGAAACCGACGGGGGCGGCTGACGATGTGATCAAGGCCAATGGCCGCATTGAGGTGCAGCGCATTGAGATCGCCAGTAAATTCCCTGGCCGGGTGCTGGATGTGCCTGTGCAAGAAGGGGACATGGTCAAGGCCGGTGATGTGATCGCCCAAATGGACACCACCGATCTGCAAGCCCAATTGATCGGCGTGCAGGCCATGCGGCAACGGGCGGTGCAGGCGATGGCACGCGCTCAGGGTGAGACGCAGGTGCACCGCATCCAAGCCAACGTGGCACAGATGGAGTGGAGCAATGCGGTTGATTTGCACAAGCAGGTGCTGGTGTCCGACTCGGAGGTCAAGCGCCGTCAGGCCCAGCGCGATGGTGAGCAAGCGGGCGTGGGCATCGCCACTGCAGCGGTAGGTGAAGCAGCGGCTGCACGTGATGAGGCCGATGCGGGCATCAAGCGCCTGCGCATCGCGATTGAAGACCACACCCTGCGGGCGCCTGTGGCAGGTCGCATTGAGTACCGTGTGGTTGAGCCCAGTTCGGTCATCCCAGCGGGTGGTCGGGTGGCGACCTTGTTGGATACGTCGCATACACACATGACGATTTTCTTGCCGACCAAGGTTGCCGGGCAACTTCGGGTGGGCGACGATGCCCGTATCGTGCTGGATGCCGCCCCACAGATGCCTTTGGAGGCCAAAGTGACGTTTGTCGCGGCTGAGGCGCAGTTCACACCCAAACATGTGGAGACATCCGGCGAGCGAGAAAAGCTCACCTACCGCGTCAAACTGAGCTTGCCGCAAGCTGTCGCCGTGGCGAATGCGGGCTTGCTTAAGGCGGGTTTGACGGGTTACGGTTATGTAAGGCAACGCACACCTGAGTCATCCAACCCATTCCCTAACTGAGCGGTGGGTGTTGTGATGGAAGATGCCATCGTCATTGAGCAGTTGTCTCACCGCTATGGGCCTCAGCTGGCCTTGGATGCAATCGATTTAAGACTGCCCACTGGCCGCACGATCGGGCTGGTCGGGCCAGATGGCGTGGGCAAGTCCACCTTGCTCGCCTTGATCTCTGGGGTCAAGAAAATACAAACTGGCAGCCTGCACGTGTTGGGCGGCGATCTGAGGGATCGGCGTTTTCGCCAAGTGTTGGCGCCTCGTGTGGCCTTCATGCCCCAAGGCTTGGGTCGCAACCTGTACCGATCACTGTCTGTCTACGACAACATCGACTTTGCAGCCCGTCTGTTCGGTGTGCCCGCCAATGAGTGCGCGCCACGCATCCATGCCTTGCTGGAGGCGACAGGCTTGGGGCCCTTTCCTGATCGACCAGCGGGCAAGCTGTCTGGCGGCATGAAGCAAAAAGTGTCCTTGTGCTGCGCACTGGTTCACAACCCTGATTTGTTGGTGCTCGATGAGCCGACCACTGGCGTGGACCCCTTGTCTCGGCGGCAGTTCTGGGCACTGGTTGAAAGCCTGCGCACACTGCGTCCGCAGATGACCGTGCTGGTGGCCACAGCCTATATGGAAGAGGCCGAACGCTTTGAGCACCTCGTTGCCATGGACGAGGGCAGGGTGCTGGTGTGCGCACCAACCGTTGACGTTTTGGAGCAAACGCGTTCTGCCTCCTTGGAGGAGGCCTACGTGAAGCTCTCCAACAAGGGGGATGTGGCGCCCTTGGTGATCCCGCCGCTGCCTGCCCATGACGGCCCGCCTGCGATGGAGGCCATTGGCCTGACACGGCGTTTTGGTGACTTTGTCGCTGCGCGTGATGTGAGCTTTTGTATCCCTCGTGGCGAGATATTTGGCTTCCTGGGCTCTAACGGGTGCGGCAAGACCACGACCATGAAGATGCTGACGGGCCTGCTCGACATCACGGAGGGGTCGGCCAAGTTGCTGGGCGAGACGGTGGATGCCAGCGACCTGCGTACGCGACTTCATATCGGCTACATGTCGCAGCTGTTCTCGCTGTATGAAGAGCTGTCCGTGCTCCAGAACTTGGAGCTGCATGCCAAGCTCTACCGCATGGACCCTGCCGTGGCTGTTCAAGCCATTGCACAGTCACTCGATACCTTCGAGCTGGGCGAGCATGCACACACGATGCCTTCGCGCTTGTCTTTGGGTATACGTCAGCGCCTGCAACTGGCAGCAGCGTGCTTGCACAAGCCTGAGGTGTTGATTCTGGATGAGCCTACGTCCGGCGTCGACCCTGCTGCGAGAGACATGTTTTGGCGACACATGATCCGCATGTCACGCGAGGAGGGCGTCACCCTGTTCGTGTCCACCCACTTCATGAACGAGGCGCAACGTTGCGACCGCATCTCGTTGATGCACCATGGCCGTGTGCTGGCCGTTGGCGCACCCGATGAGCTGTGCGAACGCCAAGGTTGCGAGACGCTGGAGCAGGCCTTCATTGACTACTTGGAAGCTGACAGCGAAGCCGAACACATGGCGCCCGTGCGTGCCACTGAAGAGCCGGACATGTCTGCTCACCCGCTTGTCAGTGTAGTGTCTGAGGCACAGCCTCAGCCCGCATGGCTTGCTGGGCAGATGTGGGTGTCGCGCATGTGGGCTTACGCCAGGCGCGAGGCCATGGAGCTGCGCCACGACACCATCCGCTTGGCGTTTGCCATGCTGGGGCCTTTGATCGTGTTGTGTGCAGGCACTTGGGGGATGAGCTTTGACGTGGAGCGCATCCGGTTCTCGGTTCTGGATCGCGACCAAAGCACGGACAGCCGCCGCCTGATTGAGCACTTTGAGGGCTCGTCCTTTTTTGCCGCGCAAGCGCAGCTCAATGACCCCAGTGACATTGATACCGAGATGCGCGCAGCGCGGTCGTGGTTGGTCATCGACATCCCCCCGGGCTTTGGCCGTGACTTGATTGGCGGGCGCCAGCCCGAAGTCGGCTTCTTTGTGGATGGTGCCACTTTGGTTCGTGCTGCCAATATAGCCAACGGCGCACGCGCCGTGGGCATGGCGCATGCGTTGGCCTTTGCCAAATCCGTACCTGGCGTGGAGTTGGGTGAGCTGCCTGTGCGTGTCGAGCCACGTATGACTTACAACCAAGGCTTCCTCAGTAAGTACGCCTTTGCCCCCAGCATGTTGATGCTGGCCTTGACCTTGATCCCCGCCATGCTCACCGCACTGGGTGTGGTGCGAGAAAAAGAGATGGGCACCATCGTGAACCTGTATGCCTCACCCGGCTCCATCAGCGAGTTCTTGGTCGGCAAGCAGTTGCCTTATGTGGTCTTGACCATGTTGAGTTACGCCGCATTGCTGCCGGTGCTGGTTTGGGTGCTGGGTATACCGATTACAGGCAGCGTCGTGGCGTTGAGTTTGGGCGCGTTGGCTTACTCGTTTGCGGTGACCGCATTGGGTCTGCTGATCTCGGCCTTTGTTCAGACGCAGGTGGCAGCACAGTTTTTGACCGCGATTTTGTGTGTGGTGTTGACCACCAACTTTGCGGGCTTGTTGGCGCCGGTTTCAACGCTGTCAGGTGGCAGTTACTGGATCGGCGTTGGCTTTCCGGCTTCGTGGTTTCAAAGGGTGAGCCTTGGCGTGATGACAAAAGGTTGGGGTTTGCAATGGGCTCAACTGGGCCCTGCGTGCTTTGCCATGTTGGGCTTTGCCGTTGCCTATCTGACACTGGCGCGTCTTTTCGTTAGCAAACAGGAGGCTTGAGCATGATCTGGCTGATCAACGTGCTGCACTTGAGCATCAAGGAGATGCGCTGCGCTTTACGCGACCGCACGATGATGGGCGCGATCTTGATCTCGTTCACTGTGGCTGTCTATGTCGTGGCGACCGGGGCTAAGAGCGATGTCAGCAATGTGTCTGTTGGCATTGTGGACACCGATCAATCAGGCCTGTCTATGCGCCTGCGCGATGCGCTGCGCCCGCCCATGTTCAACCCACCCATAGAGATGAATCAGGATGAGGCACAGATCGCCATGGATGAAGGCCGGGTGATGTTCGTTCTCAATATCCCTGAGCACTTCGAGGCTGATGTGCAGGGCATGCGCTCACCCGTTGTACAGGTGGCGGTGGATGCCACGGCCATGGCGCAAGGTGGTCTGGGCATGGCCTACATCAACGAAATCGTTTTGCGCGAGACGATGGACTTCTTGAAGGTCAAGGCATTTGACTCGATGCTCCCGACCAAATCGGTGATACATGTGCTGTTCAACCCGAACAGCACAACCAGTTGGTTCACCTCCATCATGCAGGTCATTAACAACGTGACTGTTTTGTCGGTCGTGCTGGTCGGTGCGGCTGTGATTCGAGAGCGTGAGCGCGGCACTTTAGAGCACCTGTTGGTGATGCCTGTGCGGGCCAGTGAAATTGCGATGGCCAAAATTGTGGCCAATGGGCTGCTCATCTTGGTCGCGGTCGGCTTGTCGATGTGGTTGGTCGTTGGTGGCGTGTTGCGTGTGCCTGTTGGGGGCTCACTCACGCTGTTTTTGATCGGCACGGGCTTGTACCTGTTTTCGTTGACTGCCTTGGGTATTTTGTTGGCCACCGTGGCCTCGTCCATGCCGCAGTTCGGTCTGTTGGCCGTGCCCGTCTTTGTCATCATGTACCTGCTGTCTGGCTCAGGCACCCCGAGTGAAAGCATGCCTCAGTGGCTGCAGAACGTGATGCTGCTCTCCCCATCTACGCACTTTGTTCGCCTTGCGCAGGGCATCTTGTACCGATCGGCTGGATTCAGCATTGTCTGGCCTCAGATGTTGGCCGTGGCTGGCATTGGGTCGGCCTTTCTGGCCTTGGCCTTGTTGCGCTTTCGTGCGATGTTGGCACGTCAGGGTTGATGTTCAATAAGGAGTTTGATGTGATTGTCTTAGCTCGCGGAGTGACCTTTCGTTATGTGGTCGGGGCGCTTGTCATGTTGAACCTACAGGCATGCACGTCCGTCAATGTGGACACGCCCCTGATCACCACCCAGTTACCGGCACAGATGGATGCCGCAACGGGTCGGCCCATTGGGACGCCCATGGCAGACCTGTCGCGTTGGTGGGAGACGCTGGATGACCCTGTGCTCAGTGCCTACATTGAGGAGGGACTTCAAAAGAACACCGACGTGCGCGTGGCACTGGCCAGAATCAAAGAAGCGCGTGCCTATCTGGGCGTGGCCGAATCTGCGTTCTACCCAACGCTGGAAGGTGGCGCTGGCGCATCCCGAGGTCGACAGGATGCGAGCGTGCCTATCCAAAGCAATTTGCTGTTGCCCTTGCCTTTACCCATCCCATTGCCCACCCCAACCGGACAAACCCAGCCTGCCATGTCCTTGGGTAATACGCATGGCTTTGGGCTGAATGCGGCATGGGAGATCGATATTTTTGGTTCGCGACACAGCGATGCCGAGATGGTTCGGCAACTGGTAATGGGCGCACAAGAGCAGCAAAATGGCGCGCAGTTGCTGGTGGCATCAGACATCGCCAGCCGCTACTTTGAGGCTCGGGGCGCTGAGCGCAGATTGATCTTGCTGCATCGTGGTGTGGCCGTGGCCAAGCGGCTGCATCTCTACGCCGCAGGGCGTTTCAAGGCCGGTCAAACAACAGCAACCGAGGTGGACCGTGCTGCTTTGCAGGTCGATTTCACGGAGGCGCAGATCGAGCCACTCAAGGCCTTGCTGAAGAGCCATGTTCGCCGCATCGCTGTGTTGATGGGCCGCACGCCTGAATCCCTCGTTGCGTTGCCGCCGCAGCCAGCGAGTAGCCACCTGCCGCGCGCATTGCCCGACGTGTTACCTGGCGACGTGCTGGAGAGGCGGCCCGACGTGAGGGGTGCTGCTCGCAAGGTGCGCTCTCAGATGGCCAAGTTGGGGTCTGCCAAGGCAGAGTTGTTCCCTAAGTTTTACCTGGGCTTTAACGCACTCACGGGGCGCATGCATCCAGACCAAAATGAGGGCAGCAATTTCAGCATGCAGTCCTTGGGCATTGGCATGCGTTTGCCGATTTTTGAAGGCGGACGGATTCGTGCCAACATCGCTGCGAATCAGGCTCAACTAGAAGGTGTTGCGGCGCAATACGAGCAGGCCGTTTTGGGCGCCTTAGAGGATGTTGAGAACGCCTATACGGCCAAGAAGGCTTTTGATGCCAAGTTTGATAAGCTGGCGAGTTCGGCCAAGCTGGCACGCAAACTGGCTGATCACAAGCAGGCCATCTTTTCATCTGGTCAAGAGTTGTTGCAGCCTGTTCTGGAAGCAGAGGCGACGGCACTGCAGCGTGAGGACGACGAGATACAGTGTGATGTCTCGCGTGGCCTTTATGCTGTCTTGCTATACAAAGCACTGGGCGGCGGGTGGTCTGCAACGAACACGGTTGAAGCGGTCAGTGTGGCGTCCGTCAGTGCGGTGCCAGTCAGTGCCCCGACGTCAAGGGCCGATACGCGCTCTGGCTTTGTCGACTCGGCGCCATGACAGCGCGGCGCTGATCACGGTCATGGCAAACAGGCCAAGGGCGGCGACATTGAGCTCGCTGCCTACTGTGCGCCAAACTGAATCCATGCTGCCGGCTATCAGGATCACGGGTGCATGGCCCATGACCTGGGTCAGTGCGTCCGTGATGGGTTGGCGCCAGCACGCGTCGCCGGAATAGTCGAACATGGCAGCGGCCTCCTCAATAGGTGTTGAGTGCACAGCCCATTGTGGCCCATCAAAAAAGCGCGGAGAACCTCGTTCTTTTGAACTACCCCATGCGCACTCATTGGCACAGGACACATCGGCCAAGTGGTTGGGTTTGCGCTGGCTCAAATCCACGATGGTGGGATGTCACCAGAATTTGCCGCACTCGCTTGTGAATGGGCGTGGGGAGATGACATGGTGGCCATGAAGAGACCGGATTTGGTGTGCCCTGCTGGGTCTTTGAGATCTTTGCAAGCGGCGGTTGACGCGGGTGCTGATGCGGTCTATATCGGTCTCAAAGACGCCACCAATGCCCGCAACTTTGCCGGTCTTAATTTTGACGTGACGCAGGCCAAGCAAGGTGTTCAGTATGCGAGGGACAGGGGGCGTCAGGTTTTGATGGCGCTCAATACCTATGCGCAGGCAGACAACCCGCAATGCTGGTTTGATGCAGTCGACAGGGCTGCAGACATCGGCGTGCACGCAGTCATCTTGGCTGACCCTGCGTTGATGGCCTATGCGCGTCAGCATCATCCGGCGTTGCGGCTTCATTTGTCCGTTCAGGCCTCTGCAACCAACTATGAGGCCATTAACTTCTACCGCGAGCGTTACGGCATTGAGCGAGCCGTATTGCCCCGTGTGCTGACTTTGTCGCAAGTGGCGCACTTGATACGCCGCACGGACGTCGAGATTGAGGTGTTCGGTTTTGGCAGCTTGTGCGTGATGGTGGAGGGGCGTTGCGCCTTGTCGTCCTACGTCACGGGGCAGTCGCCCAACACAGCCGGTGTGTGCTCTCCGCCCTCTGCTGTGCGCTGGGATCAAGGGGGCGACAAGGTCGATGCACGACTCGGTGGGGTCTTGATAGACCGCTTCGCGCCTGATGAGTCACGTGGCTATCCGACACTGTGCAAAGGGCGGTTCGAGGTGAATGGCCAAGTCGATTACGCGATTGAGTCGCCCACCAGCCTCAACACCTTGTCGATCCTGCCGGATTTGATCAAAGCGGGCGTATCGGCGATCAAGGTGGAGGGTCGCCAGCGCAGTGCCGCCTACGTTGAGCAAGTGACGCGGACGTGGCGCCAAGCCATTGATGCCTGCATGGCGCAGCCAGACAGGTATGCCGTGACCCCCGCATGGACTGCCACATTGGGCCGCTTATCAGAAGGGCAACAACACACCCTGGGCGCGCTGTCCCGGCCGTGGCAATGAGGGCGTCGCCCTGAGAGGATCGTGATGTTTGATTTGAGCATAGGGCCCGTACAGTACCTGTGGCCACGAAGCGCGTTGATGGCCTTCTATGCGGATGTGGCAGATTCACCGGCCAGCACGGTCTGTTTGGGCGAGGTGGTGTGCGCGCGCCGTCATGAGATGAAACCTGAAGACTGGTTGGATTTGGCTCGTGATTTGCGGCAAGCTGGCAAGGAGGTGGTGATCGGCACCCAAGCCTTGTTGGAGACGGAAGCAGACCTGCGCAGCCTGCGCCGCTGGGTTGATCAGGGCGACTTCATGCTTGAAGCCAACGATGCTGCGGCTGTCCACTTGCTGGCCGGCCACGCGCCGTGGGTGCTTGGCTTGCATGTGAACGTGTACAGCGCACAGGCTCTGGTTGAGTACGCCCCATTGGGTGTGACACGCTGGGTGCCGCCTGTCGAGTTGTCATTGTCCTCTGTGCAAAAAATCAACCCGACAGGCTCGCCAGTGCAGACTGAGGTGTTTGCATTTGGGCGCATGCCCTTGGCGCTGTCTGCCCGTTGCTTTACAGCGCGTCACCATCGATTGCAAAAAGACACCTGTGGGTTTCGCTGCATGGATGACCCCGATGGTTTGACTCTGCGCACCCGCGATGGCCAATCGTTTTTGACGCTCAACGGTATACAGACTCAGTCGGGATCGGTTTACTGCCTGTTGGCGCACAGAGAGGCCTTGCTGCAAGGGGGTATCCAGCGTTTGCGTCTGTCACCGACCTCGCAGGATTTCAGTGAGGTGGTGCGCCAGTTTGATCTGCTCATGAACCATGGCGCCTCCATGCATGAGGCCGTCGGCGTCTTGCAAACCTTGCGCTTGCCGGGGCCTTTGTCAAATGGCTATGCTGAGTCTCAGCGCGCAGGCATGGCGTGGGCGGCACCATGAGCGGACTCCCTTTTGTTCCCCCTTTGGTGCGTCGTTTGCTCTTGCGCCTACCTGTTTACCCGCCGTCTTTGCTTGTCGCTCAGGCCCTGAACCACATGTGGTGGCCCTTGGTCGATGGCCAGACACGACAGGCCTTGCGTGGACGCGTGGTGGAAGTTTTGGTTGATGACGTAGGCGTGACCTGTCGTCTCATTGCCGATGAAAGCGGCTTGCGCCCGGCATCACCCAATCAACCGGCCGCTTTGCGCTTGCGTGCGAACGCACCTGTCTATTGGCGCTTGCTGCAAGGTCTGGATGACCCGGATACCCTATTCTTTGATCGATTGATGGTCATGGAAGGTGACACCGAGTTTGGCTTGCTTTTGAAAAACACATTGGATGCGGTCGGCCCACCACAGTGGTCACTGAAACGTGCAACGAGACCCTCTCATGCAAACTAAGCAAGCTTCGGTATGGCGCTTCCATACATTGTTGGCCGCACCGCACAGGTTGTCGTTTTTCTCTGCCTCTGGCGTGATGGCCTTGGTGGCTGCGTGGTGGTGGTTTGAGATCATGTCGCGTGCAGGCGCATGGCCCTCTGCGGCCTTGGCCGTGCCCGCGACGGTGGTGCACGCCTTGGTGATGAGCTTGGGTTTTCTGCCTCTGTTTTTTGGCGGATTTTTATTTACCGCAGGCCCCAAATGGTTGCAAATGCCTGAGGTGCCTGCACGCCTCATCGTTGTGCCTGTGTTGGTCATCGTGGCTGCTTGGGTCATGCTGTTGTGTGGCGCAGCTTTTCATCCCTATATGGCGGCTTTGGGATCAGGCTTGGCGGCGCTCGGTTGGGCTGCTTTGAGTGCGCGTTTTATCGGCATATTGTGGCGCAGCCCCGCACGTGACAAGTTGCACGCCAGCCTGATCAGTGTGGCTTGCGTGGTGGGTGTACTGGCCATGGTTGTGGCCACATTGGGCTTGGCTTTGGCCGACTACCGCGCAGTGCGTTTGGCCGCGTTACTGGGCTTGTGGTGGTTTGTCGTGCCTGTATATGTCACGGTGGCGCACCGCATGATCCCGTTCTTCACCGCATCTGCTATGCCCATTTTGGATGCGTGGCGGCCTCATTGGCTGCTATGGACCTTGCTCAGCATGGTGGGCGTGCAAGGCTTGTGGGTGCTGGTAGACGCCATGGGCTGGCAGGATCACACGGTCATGCCGCTGGTACATGCCTGTGCTTCTGGGGTATCCGGTGCTGTGGTGTTGGCCCTGGCCTTGAGGTGGGGGTTGATTCAAAGCTTGCGTATCCGCTTGCTGGCCATGCTGCACATTGGTTTTGTATGGCTGGGCATTGCGCTGTGTTTGGATGCAGCCTCGACCTTGTCTGGCGCATGGGGTCACGCAACATGGCCCCTCTTGCCTTTGCATGCGCTGACCATGGGTTTTTTAGCCAGTGTGATGATGGCCATGGTGGCCCGTGTCAGCTGCGGTCATGGCGGCCGGACATTGACCGCAGACAACCTTGTTTGGGGCTTGTTCTGGGGGTTGCAGCTGGCTACGGTGCTGCGTCTCACAGCGGCCTTGTGGCCAGCGCAATCCAGCGCGCTGCTGCTTGCTGCAGCGTGCATCTGGTTGCTTGTCATGCTCGCTTGGGCATTGCGATACGGTCGCTGGTATGGGCGCCCTCGTATCGATGGTCGCCCCGGCTGATCAATTCAAATTAACCGCATCACCTTGCCGATTGAACGGGATCAGCTTGCCCAGTTGGCCCGCTTTGATCGCCTCGACCATGCTTTGTAGCCGGGGTTCGGCCTCTTGGCTGGTAGGGGCTGTTTGGCCACGACCCGCCATGCCGCCCACAAACACGATGACCCATTCTTGACCCATGGTGGATGCTTCTGCGAGCAGCGCGGCGAAACTGCCGATCTCGTCAGGCGTTTTATCCACGCACATGATGGGTGTCAATTCGCCTCCGTGGCCTGCTTCGAACGCAGCACGTTGCTCAGGTGAGCTGTTCTCAGGCAAGCCTGCCCCTGCAAAAACAAGCAACAGGCGTTGCGCGTCGGTTTGCTGCTTGGCTGCCTGAAGCAGGCCGTCAAAATTGGATATGTTCATGAGGGGGTTGAGTCGACATTGTTCGTTAATGAATGGTTTCGTCCGGTGGGGCCATTTGCCCCAAGCTGAGCGGCGACTCCGCCACAGAGCCTTGCGCTATCTCTTCTTCTGTGGCGGCTCGCACGCTGTGTACGGTCAGCGCCAAGTGCAATGCAATCCCGGCTAAAGGATGGTTGCCGTCCAGCACGACATGGGTCTCATACACCTCGGTGACCGTGTAGATCACATCCTTGGGCAAGTCCGGCGTGGTCGCACCATCCGGTGGGCCCTCAAACTGCATGCCCTCAGATACCTCGTCCGGGAAGATGTCGCGGGTTTCGAAGAAAACGAGCTCGGCACGGTAGTCTCCAAAGGCCTCATCAGGCTCTAGATTCAGTTCGGCTTGAAAGCCAGCGCCTTGTCCGATCAGAGTTTGCTCTACCTTGGCCAGCAGGTCGTCTCCGCCGAGCAAGAAGTCCATCGGCTCGGCCAGTTCGTCAATCAATTGGCCGTGGGCGTCTTCCAGACGCCACATCAGGCTCACTACGCAGGGGGATGAAATGATCATGGTGCCAATCATCTCATGACCTGCGGGGCCACAGTCATCGCACAATGCAGGGATGAAATCACCTAAGACACCCAACAAAGCCGTTGTGCCGCCCGTCATGCAGCCAGCCATGCAGCTCGATATCAACCAAATTACCCCCTTGCTGGGCGGGATGTCGCCTGAAACGTTCATGCGGCGCTATTGGCAGAAGAAGCCTTTGCTGATTCGCCAAGCCATGCCCGGCGTGCGCTCACCCATTGAGCGTGCGGCCCTGTTCTCTTTGGCTGCGCAGGATGATGTGGAGTGCCGTTTGGTCGTCCAGCAGCCCAAGGCCAAAGCAGGGGCGCCAGCGTGGCGCATGCAGCAAGGGCCTTTGACGCGTCGTCAGTTGCCGCCGTTGGACCAAGCAGGGTGGACTTTGCTGGTTCAGGGCTTGGATCTGCATGTGCCAGCCGCCTATGAGTTACTGCAACAGTTCCGCTTTGTGCCCGATGCACGGCTGGATGACTTGATGATTTCGTATGCGAGTGATGGTGGCGGTGTCGGCCCTCATTACGACGCCTACGACGTGTTTTTGCTGCAAGTGCATGGCCAGCGTCGGTGGCGCGTTGGGCCCATCAAGGACGACACATTGCAAGCCGGTGTGCCATTGAAAATTTTAAGTCACTTTGAGCCAGAGCAAGAGTGGTTGCTGGAGCCCGGCGACATGCTGTACTTGCCCCCTATGTGGGCCCACGACGGCATAGCCCAGGGTGAGTGCATGACCTGCTCGGTTGGTTTCAGGGTGCCAGAGGCGTCTGAGTTGGCACGTGAAGTCTTGCTGCGCTTGGTCGAGTCCATCGATTGTGAAGACAAGCCAAAGCTCTACCATGACCCTAAGCAGCCCGCAACGGCGACCCCGGGTTTGGTGCCTGCCGCATTGCAAGATTTTGCCGCCGCCGCTGTGGCCAAAGCTTTAAAGGATCCTGCTGCGCTGAACACGGCGCTTGGTGAGGTGATGACCGAACCCAAGCCGAAAGTGTGGTTCCAGTCCGGTGAGCCATTGTCTGACGGCGTGGGCGTGAGGCTCGACCCACGCACCCGCATGGTCTACGATGAGCGGTGCATCTTTGTGAATGGTGAGTCGTGGCGTGCTGCGGGCAAGGATGCACGCCACATGCGCGCCTTGGCTGATCAACGGCGCCTGAGCGCATCGGCTGTGGCATTGACCAGCGATGCCATGAAGGAGTTGCTGAACCAGTGGGCTGAAGACGGCTGGTTGCACCCAGAGGGCTGAATCTAAACAGGGGATCAACATGGATGAAACGTCTGGCCAGATCACCAGTTGGCGTGATTTTGAAGACCGTGTTGGTGCCGTGATGGCCATGGCGGCCTCGCGGCCTCAGGACTTGACCTTGGTGGACACGGATTTTGTTCGCTGGCCCATTGGTCAGCGCAGCGTGATGGAGGCGTTTCATCAGTGGGGTTTGGCTGCGCCGGGTAAACACGCCCGTTTACTGGGTGCCAGTTTTGATGCCTTCCCAAGGGTGCATCCTCGGTGGGTGGCTTGGCGCTTAAGCTGGGCGCACCGTGTGAGGTGCTACCAAGCGCCAGACGAGTATGTGTCTGGGCTGCTACCCACGATAGTCCTGCATGGCAGCGTGGGTTTGCGCTTGTTAGAGCCAAGACGCGGCGTGGGTGTATGGAGCCGAGACGCCATGGTGCTGAAGGCCTGGTTAGATGATGTTGATGTTATTTTGCAACAGTCTCATGAGACCTTTCCGCCGACAACATTGGGGCTATAGGGAATAGCCCGATGCCAACGTATAATCAGCGGCTGAATGTGAAGCACTAGATTTACCGGTGCATCCTTTGCATTTTTCTCGTATCCCTTGCTTGGTTGTGTGTTTGGCACATAGCTTGGTAAACCTTGATTTAATTGACTCTCCTTTTGAGGACACAAGCATGAAAAAGTCGCTCCTGCTGGCTTCACTGATCGCTGCTATCGCTCTGACCGCTTGCGGTAAGAAAGAAGAAGCTGTTGACGCCGCTGCTTCCGCAGCTTCTGAAGCCGCTTCCGCAACCGTTGAGGCAGCTTCTGCTGTCGTCGGCGCCGCTTCCGCTGTTGTTGACGCTGCTTCCGGCGTTGCTGCTGATGCTGCTTCGGCTGCTTCGGCTGCTGCATCAAACTGATATTCAGTTCGATGGTACAAAAAGCCGCTCTTCGGAGCGGTTTTTTTTCGTCCAAAATCAACGGATAGACGAAAAAAATCCCGACCTGTGTAGGCCGGGATTTTTTTTGAGACTGCGTCAGCGTATCAGCTCAGCTCGTCAAGCAGTTGCTTTGTGATGCGTTTGGCTGTGCTGCTGTTGACCGACTGACCTTTGTCGTTGATGACGCTGACCAAGCTGGTTTTGCCTTTGCTGGTGACCACCACGCTGTAGCGGCTCAGGCCATCTTGATTTGCGGGTGTGCTGCTGAAGAGTCGGCTAAAAAAGCCTGGCTTGCTGGCTTCGATGTCGGTGTCTGATAGCCGCACCTCATACGTGCCTTGCTTGCGATCGCGGTTTTCCACCGTGAAGCCGCTGCGATCCAATGCCAAACCGACACGCCGCCAAGTGGTGTCAAAGTCTGCAGACACGTTCAACGACAGGCCATCTGCGTTGAGTTGTGCTTGGCTGCTTGCCGCTGGGGTGGCTGGTTTGTCTGCCTTGACTGCGGCCACGGCATCCTTGGATGCGCCCAATTTAGCCATCAAACGTGACAGAAACTCCGCTTCAAGGCCCGCATCGCTGGGCCGTGCACGCCAAGTGGTTCGGTCTTTCTTGTTGATGTCGTCGTACTCTTCGCTCAGGCCTCGGTGGCTGATGTAAATCTCGCTGCCTGTTGCGGTGCGCTCAATGCGAGTGCGGTACTGGTCACGCTCACCTGTGTCATGCAGCATGTCAAAAACGCGACCCAAGGTTTTGCGGATGACGCCATCTTGGGGCTGCTTGGCCATGTTCTCAGACCAGTTGGTCTCGAGAATGCCGATCTCAGGCTTGTCGGTCGTCAGCTCGAAACCGCTTTCCGCCCAGAAGGTGCGAACCTGATCCCAAAGCTGTTCAGGCGCTTGGTTCACGGACAGCCAGCGTATTTGCCCTTGGCGTTCCAGCTTGATGCCGCTAGCTTGCGTGGGGGCCACCAAACTGGCTGGCGCATCGGCCTTGTCATTGCGCAACATGTTGTTGGCCGAGACAGAAGCTGATGCCACTTGACCGTAGCGGGTTTGGCCAGGTAATTGACTCAGGTCGGGCGGCACATCAAGCTTGACGCTTTGGGTGCCCGAGGTGCGGTAATCGACCTTGTCGCCTGACAGTGTGTCGCCGACAGATGAGCAACCGGACGTGGCAAGCGCGGAGGCCAGCGCTGCGACACTGAGAACGAAGGTGGTCTGGTGACGTTGTTTAATCGGCATGTGTAATCAGTGTCAGCCCCAGACCGAAGTCCGGGTGGATATCAAAGGCAAGTTGCCCAACGGATGCTCAGAGCAGGCCGAATTCGCGCAAGGCAGCTTCTACAGCTGGTTGAGCCGATTCGGACAGCGTCGTCAGAGGCAGTCGCAGCGTACCACCAACCTTGCCCATTCGGGCTAGGGCCCATTTGACGGGGATGGGGTTGGGTTCAATGAACAACTGCTTGTTCAGTGACAACAGCTGCATGTGCAGTTCAACGGCGCGTTTGGCATCTTGTGCCATGGCTGCCTTGCAGAGGTCTGACATGGCGCGAGGGGCGACGTTGGCTGTCACGCTGATGTTGCCGTGTCCGCCAAGCAGCATCAAGCCAAAGGCGGTGGGGTCATCACCAGAGTAAACAGAGAAGCCTTTGGGTGCGTGCTTGATCAGCCAGGCCGCGCGCTCTAGGTTGCCTGTGGCGTCCTTGATGCCGATGACGCCGGGCAGCTGGGCCAGACGCAGCGCGGTTTCGGGCAGCATGTCAGCGACGGTGCGGCCCGGCACGTTGTAGAGCACCACGGGGATGTCCACCGCTTCAACGATCGCTTTGAAGTGTTGGTAAATGCCTTCTTGCGTGGGCTTGTTGTAGTAGGGCACGACTTGCAGGGTGCAGTCGGCACCGACGCGCTTGGCGTACTCGCTCAGCCCGATTGCCTCGATGGTTGAGTTGGCGCCAGCGCCTGCCATCACGGGCACACGGCCTGCGCACTGTTCAACCGCCACGCGGATGATTTCCCGGTGCTCTTCAACTGACACCGTGGGCGATTCGCCCGTCGTACCGACCACGCCGATGCAGTTGGTGCCTTCGGCGATGTGCCAATCGATCAACTTGCGCAGGGTGTCATAGTCGACGTTGCCGTCTTCGTACAAGGGCGTGACGAGTGCCACGATGCTGCCAAAAATGGGTTTCATGGGGATTTCCTTCAATCCCATGATTCTACTGGGCGGGGCGGGGTGATTTGGCCCCTGATCACACCGCCATGTTCATGATGTCGGTATACGCCTGAACGAGCTTGTTGCGAACCTGCACGGCAGACTGGAAACCGAGTTGCGCCTTTTGCATGGCGATCATGGTTTCCTCTAGGCTGACGGTGGGGTTATCGAACTGCACCTCACGCTGCATGGTGCTCGCTGTGGCTTGGGATTTGCTGATGGCGTTCAGCGCCCCGTCGAATGAGGCTTGAAAGCTGGGTTTTTCAACCGGTGCACTGCCGCCAGCCGCATCCAGCTTGGTTTTGGCCTCCACCCGCCGTGCGACGTCGGCCATGCCAGCGCGGGTGGCTGCCTGTGCGAAATCAAAGGGCTTGAGTTTCAGGTCCATGGTGTCGATGTATCTGACAAGGTGTGATGCGTTTCATCACAGACACGACTCTAAGCCTGACTTCGGGGTGGCAATGCCTAAAAGTGGTTGGCATTTAGATCGCTGTTCCCGGCACTTTTGCCCGCCTTGACTCCGAATAATGGGGACGTTACAGCGGGTTTGCGGCATCGTGTTGTTTCGATGCGCGGCCCAACGCTTTGACCGCATATGGACGTCACACTTACACAACCTAAAAACATCGTCGTCGCGTCACCCAACATGGTGGTCGGCGCCCCGCTTAGCTTTGTGCAGCGGGTTTTGTCCTTGCCTATGCAGCGAAAGCTGATGTTGGCAGGCGGTGTGATCGCGATCGTCGTGATTTTTGCCGCCATGGTGGGTTGGGGGCGAGATGGTGACTATCGGGTGCTGTACTCGAACCTGTCTGACAAAGACGGGGGCGCCATTGTGGCGCAGCTCCAGCAGATGCAAACGCCTTATAAATACTCTGAAGGTGGCGGCGCGATCTTGGTCCCTGCCGACAAGGTGCATGACCTGCGCTTGAAAATGGCGTCGGCCGGTTTGCCCAAGGGCTCCGTCGTCGGGTTCGAGTTGATGGAGACGCAGAAGTTCGGGGTCACCCAGTTTCAGGAGCGCTTGAACTTCCAGCGCGGCTTGGAGGGCGAGTTGGTGCGTTCGATCCAAGCACTGGCCAGTGTGCAGAGTGCACGGGTGCACTTGGCGCTGCCCAATCAAAATGGCTTCTTCCGTGAGCAACAAAAGGCGTCGGCCTCTGTGGTGTTGACGCTGTATGCGGGGCGCACCCTTGACCGCGGGCAGATTGCAGGCATCGTGCATTTGGTCTCATCCAGCGTGCCGGAGATGTCGACCAAGGCCGTGACGATCGTGGATCAGACTGGCACCTTGATTTCGGCTCAGCAAAATGGCTCGGATCAAGCGGGGCTGGATGCGCAGCAATTGCAGTATGTGCATCAGATTGAGAGCAACTACACGCAACGTATCAGGGACATCTTGGAGCCTGTCGTGGGCAAAGAGAACCTGCGTGCGCAGGTGAACGCCGATGTGGATTTCTCGCAGATTGAGTCTACCGCTGAGGAATACAAGCCCAATCAAGGTCAGCAAGCGAGCGCTTCTATTCGCAGTCAGCAAACCACAGATCAGGTGGGGCAGGGCAGCGCTACACCGTCCGGTGTGCCCGGTGCTGCCAGTAACCAGCCTCCTGTGCCAGCTACTGCACCTATCAATGGGGCCTCACAGCCTTTGCAGGGCAGCTCGGGGAGCAGCTCTAACAGCAGCAGCCGCCGTGAAGCGGTGACCAATTACGAGGTTGACAAGACGGTGCGGGTGACACGCAGCGCCACAGGCACCGTCAAGCGGCTCAATGCGGCGGTGGTGTTGAATCACCGTACCAGCACCGACGCCAAAGGCAAGACGTCCACGCAACCCATCTCACAAGAAGAGCTCGATAAGCTGACTGCCTTGGTGCGCGAGACCATTGGCTTTGACGACAAACGAGGCGACTCGGTCAAGGTCATCAATACGCCATTCCATGTTGTGAAAGAAGAGCCGGACAGCACGCCGATGTGGCGCACGCCTGAGACGGTCGACATGATCCGCACCTTGGCTGTGCCTGCCGGGTTGACGCTGGCGGCGCTGGTTGTGGTGTTTGGGGCGATCCGCCCAGCGATCAAGGCCGCTCAGGAGGCTCAGGCTGAGGGTGCGCAGCACCAGCTCAACGCGGTGGTGGATGACCAGCAAGAGTTGCCCGACATCACAGAGATGCCGCAGCTTGAGGGCCCCACGACCGACGATCGTTTGCTTGCTGCACGCAAGTTCGCGCTAGAGAACCCCGCAGCCATGGCCAACGTGATGCGTGGTTGGATGAACAATTAACCGAGGACGAACATCATGGACGAGAAAGGTCTAGAAGATGCGGCGATCCTCCTGATGTCGCTGGGGGAGGAGGAGGCGTCTGAGGTATTCAAACACCTTGAGCCCAAAGAGGTCCAGTCCTTGGGTGAGACGATTGCCAAACTCAAGACAATCAACAAGGATCGTGTGGGGACTGTGCTGGGGCGTTTCGCTGCCGAATCGACCGAGCTGGGCATGCTGGTGCCCGACACGGACGAATACATCAAGTCGGTGCTGCGCAGGGCATTGGGCGATGACAAAGCCAATTTACTGATCGATCGCATCATCCAAGGCAGTGACGTCACGGGCATCGAAAGCCTGAAGTGGATGGATCCTAGCTCTGTGGCTGAGTTGCTGCGCAATGAGCACCCGCAGATTGTGGCTGCCATTTTGGTGCACTTGGACCCTGATCAATCGTCTTCGGTATTGAAGTGTTTCAGCGACCGCCACCGCAATGAAGTGATGGTGCGCATCGCCACGCTGGACGGCATCCAGCCAGGCGCTTTGAAGGACCTCAATGAGGTGTTGTCGCGTGTCTTGGCGGGCGGTGGCCTGCTGCGTAAGGCATCTCTGGGCGGGGTCAAACCTGCGGCTGAAATCATCAATTTGATGGGTTCAAGCATCGAAACCATGGTGCTGGATTACATCCGAGAAGCCGACAACGAACTGGCTCAGAAGATCATGGACAACATGTTCACCTTCGACGACTTGACTAAGTTGGACGACAAGGGCTATCAGACCATGCTCAAGGAAGTGCAGACCGAATCGCTCATCATTGCACTCAAGGGCGCCTCACCTGAGATCCGCGAAAAGGTGTTCAAGAACATGTCCAGCCGTGCGGCTGAAACGCTCCGTGAAGACTTGGAATCACGCGGCCCGGTCAAGCTGTCTGACGTCGAGAGCGAACAAAAAGAGCTGTTGAAGATTGTCAGGCGCCTAGCCGATGAGGGACAGATCACCCTGGCCAGCGGAGGCGACGATGAGTACCTCTAACAAAGGCAACCCGCCGGGTGGCGGCACGCCCAACCCCTACGCTCGGTTTATTCCGCGTGAGGAGCTGGGATCCTTTGCTGCATGGAGCCCCGAGACCTTCGCTCCGCCACCTGCGGACGCGCAGCAGGAGCAAGCTGGCGTGCGCAAGCCAACCTTGTCGGAGCGTGCTGCTGCTGAAGTTCGGCCTAATTTGAAGCCCCGTGCGACACCCAAGCCCGTGCCTGCGATGAACGCCAAGCCTGCCGCGCCGCGCAGGCCCATCGTAGGCGGGGTGCCAGGGCAGGCCGAGGCACAAGCCAAGGCAGAAGCCGCGCCTGCCGCGCCACCCGCACCCAGTGTGGATGAGATGGTTCGAGAGGCTCGCCTGACAGGCTACCAAGACGGTTACCGAAATGGCCTGTCGGCGCTAGAGAGCTACAAGCAAACCCAAGCGGTTCAGATGGCGTCCTATATGAGCGACCAGGTGGGCGTTTTGGCTGCTGATTTTCACCAGAGACTGGAGTCTTTGGAGCAGCAACTGGCTGGCCGTATCGCTGGGGTGTCGCTGGAGTTGGCTAGGCAGGTGGTGCGCACTGAGTTGCTGCAGCACCCTGAAGTGGTGGTTGACGTGGCTGAGCAAGCTTTGGCCGCTTTGTTGGCTTCTGCCCGACAGATTGTGTTGCGGCTGAACCCAGAAGACCACGCTTTGGCGCATGCCCAACTGACGGACATGCTGGCTGTGCGCGGCGCACGTGTGGTGGCCGATGCCAGTGTGACGCGAGGCGGTTGCCTTGTTGAGTCGGATATCGCGGTGGTCGATGCCACGGTGGAGGCGCGCTGGGACAGAGCGGCCGCATCCATGGGGCACCACGCGCCATGGAACGGCGGCCAAGAAGCCTTGGGGCCGACCGACCTGCCGGTGTCTGACGGCGTGAATGACTTTGATGGCCCAGCAACCCACGAGGATGACCCAGCATGAACATGCCCATTCGCGCTCGCCAAGACGTGGCGATGGACCGTTGGAACCGTTTTTTGGATGACCTCGATGCTTGTGCAGGCAACCGCATGGCTTTGGAAAACCAAGGCAAGCTGGTGCGCGTGGCTGGTTTGGTACTCGAAGCTGCGGGGCTGCGTTTGCCTGTGGGGGCGGTGTGTGAAATCCACTCTGAAACTCGGCTGGAATCCACGCCCGCATTGGCTGAGGTGGTGGGCTTTGCGGGCGATCGGGCTTACTTGATGCCCACAGCCGAGGTGCATGGCCTATCCAGTGGCGCTCGAGTGATCCCGCGCACGATCCCGATTAACCCGCCAGTGCTGGGGCGACCGAATCACCCATGGCGCCGCAGTGAAGACCGAACACGACATCTGCCCATCGGCAATGGCTTGTTGGGCCGGGTTGTCAACGCACAGGGCGAACCCATGGACCGCAAGGGGCCACTCAATCATGTGCGCAGCGAACCCTTGGTGCGCCGACCGATCAATGCGATGGAACGCGACCCTATCCGCCAACCGCTGGACACAGGTGTGCGCGCCATCAACGCCATGTTGACAGTCGGCCGTGGACAGCGTATCGGCTTGTTTGCTGGCTCCGGCGTTGGCAAGAGCGTGCTGTTGGGCATGATGGCCCGCTACACGCAGGCCGATGTGATCGTGGTGGGCCTGATCGGCGAGCGTGGTCGTGAAGTCAAAGAATTCATTGAAGACATCTTGGGTGAAGCAGGGCTGGCGCGCTCGGTCGTGGTGGCTGCGCCTGCTGATGCCCCGCCTTTGACCCGCATGCAAGGAGCGGGTTACGCCACAGCGGTGGCAGAGCACTTTCGTGATCAAGGCTTGCACGTACTGCTGTTGATGGATTCGCTCACACGATACGCGATGGCTCAGCGTGAAATCGCGCTGGCCATTGGTGAGCCCCCTGCAACCAAAGGCTATCCCCCTTCGTGTTTTGCCAAGTTGCCGCAGTTGGTTGAGCGCAGTGGCAACGGTTTGAATGGACACGGCTCCATCACCGCTTTTTACACCGTATTGGTCGAGGGCGATGACCAGCAGGATCCGATTGCCGATGCGGCTCGGGCGATTTTGGACGGCCACATTGTGTTGTCACGAGAACTGGCTGAGTCTGGTCACTTCCCCGCTATTGATATTGAGCGCTCTGCATCACGTGTCATGCACAACGTGGCCGATGCAGCACACCTTGATGATGCAAGGCGATTCCGTCAGCTGTGGTCACGCTACAGCAAGGCACGCGATCTGATTCAGCTGGGTGCTTACACACCAGGCGGTGACCCTGATCTGGACTTGTCGGTGCGACTGCATCCCTTGATGACGCAGATGTTGCAGCAAGACATGTCCTCGCCAGCCTATATGGCTGACAGCGTGGGTGAGCTCAATTTGATCGTCAACGGCTGATTGGCACAGTATGAGCGACCACGGCGCTTTGTCACTGGTATTGGATGCCGCAGAAAAAATACGGGATGCAGCCGTGGGTGACTTGGAAGGCGCACGCCGGGCGCACGAGTCAGCTTGTCAGCAGGCGCATTCTTTGGTGGATTGGCGCAGCGAGTATCAACAACGCTGGCAGAACCAGTTTAAGACGGCCGGTGGCATGGAGATCATGCGGTGTTATCAGGACTTTATGTTGCGATTAGCCGAAGCGGTTTCGGCACAAGATGGGCGCGTCGAGCAGGCTCGGATGTACATGGAGCACTGCAAAGCACAGTTGATAGAGCGTGAACGCAAGGTGGCAGCGGTAACGCAGTTGATGGAGAGACGCCGTGCCGAGTTGCTGCTCAAGCAGAACCGGCTGGATCAAAAAGCCACCGATGAAATTGCGGCACGCACGACGCGGTCGCCTGGTGGGGACGGTATGGGCAGTAGCCCGCTGACCTCCGGCTTTCATTGAGGACGCGACACGCACAGCGCCCGTCAGAACAGGAATCACATCATGGCTACGCCTATCCAATCTAAAAGCAACCCGCTCAGTGGCACGACCAGCACGGCGGCATTCAGTGACTTGGCCTCCAAGCTCAATGCGACGTCTGGCGGGGCGGACAGTCAAAATCAAAAATTGGCCTTTTCGCGTTGGATGGAACAGCACGCGCTGACGCCCCAAGATAAACCGCCTCAGGCTCAAGCCTCTAAATCCCTTCAAGCCCCTGACGCCGCTGGCCCTGACGCAGCCGCAAGCAAAGCAGCTAATCAACCTGCGAGCGCATCTCGTGCGAGCGATCAGGCTTTGGCGCGCATGCGTCAGCAGAGCGTTGCAGCAAGTAAGCAAATTGAGCATTCAGCCGCAGATGCGCCACCACGATCGCCTGAGAAAATAACAAGGGCCAAGCCAGAGGCCAGTACGGCCAAGCCCGCTCGCAAGGACGCCACAGCCAAAGCGGAGCCTACTGACAAAGCAGATGCCGACCTTGATAAAGCAAAAGGTGACAAGGATGAGTTGGACGTGGTCGCCTTCAGTACAGCGAACGGTGAGGGTGCAGCCGTGGTGCGTGAGCTGACGCCGCCACCGACCATTCAACCTGGCGATGCGGCGGGCATGATGGCTTGGCTTGCGAGCTTGGCCCATGGCGATGCCAAACAAGGTCAGACGGCCACGACGTCGCAACTGCAAGGCGATCAAAACGAGCAAGGCGCGTCCACAGGGCAGATTGCCGAGGGCCAGTCGAGCGATGCGGCCTTGTTGGCTAAATCCACTGACTCAGCAGGCAAGGGCAGCATCACCTTAGACAATCCCTTGTGGCAAAACGTCAGCGTCAGCGCTGCAGTACAAGTGGACGCCATGATGGCGCGCGCAGGCAAGTCGTCCGAGGGCGCTGCTGCCACCGACCCCTTGGCTGGTTTGACGTCAGCTGATGCGCTCAAAGGCGCGGGCTTGGCCTCCTTGCAAAACACGGGCGCGCAGTCGGTTCGCCATGAATCGGCCACATTAGCGACGCCTCTGGCCTCGCCCGATTTCGCACAAGCGTTGGCTGAGAAAGTCAGCATGTGGGTCAGCTCAGCCAAGACAGGTGGGCCGATGACAGCCGAGTTGCACCTGAACCCCGCTGAGATGGGTCCCATCAACGTGAAGATTTCCCTTGATGGGCAATCGGCACATGTGGACTTTGCTGCCGCAGCCATAGAAACAAGGCAGGCGATTGAAGCCAGCATGCCCTTGTTGTCTCGTGCCTTGGACGACGTTGGCCTGAGCATGACGGGCGGCGGCGTGTCCTCGCAAACCAGTCAACAGGCCTTTAACCAGTCATTTGGTCAGCCTGATAAGGGGCTCGGTCGAGGGCAGGGTGTCGCTGGCATGGCTGATGAGGGCGAGGACATCGGCCTCTCGGGTATGCGCGCTGTTGCGCCGCCGCGACCAGGTCGTGCTGGTGGATTGGACATGTACGCTTGATTCACATGGTTTATTGATACATCGCGAAAACGCTGAACTCGAATAATCCTCCTATGACCCGACCCACCTTGGATGTGGTCAGGTTGTGAACCCAGGAGATACACGAATGTCAGCTGCACCCGCACCCGCAGCAGCCCCGGCTGAAGGCGATGCCCCCAAGAAGGGCCCCAAGAAGATCATCATCATTGCGGTCGCAGCAGCTGTGCTGCTCTTGGCCTTAGGCGGCGGCGTGGCCGTCTTCATGATGAAGAAAAACGCAGCCGCAGCCGCAGCCGCTGCAGCTGCTGAAGAAGACGGCGGCGACGGCGAAGCCGCTTCAGGCCACGAAGCCAAAAAACCTGAGCATGGCAAAGACGAACATGCTGCGCCGCCGAGCTTTGTCCCGCTCGACCCCTTTGTTGTCAATTTGGCTGACCGTGAATCAGAGCGTTTTGCGCAAGTCGGTTTGACTTTGCAGGTTGATGATCCGAAGATTGCCGACAAGATCAAAACTTATATGCCGGCCATCCGTAACTCGGTGTTGTTGATCCTTGCTCACAAAACATCTGCCGAGTTGCTGACCACGGAAGGCAAGCACCAGCTGGCGCAAGAAATTCGCCGAGAAGCTGCCCGTGCGATGGGCTACGAAATCGAAGAGCCAGAAGCCGAAGAGCCGCCTGAGGAAGAAACCGACCCGCCCAAAAAGAAGAAAAAGAAGAAGAAAAAGAAGGTCGAGTCGTACAACCCGATCATGCATGTGCACTACGCCAATTTCATCATTCAGTGAACTGCTGCGGATGCCTCCTTCACCGGTCATAGAAGTCTTCAGACCATGAGCCAGCAAATCCTTTCACAAGACGAAGTCGATGCCCTTTTGCAAGGCATCACTGGCGAGAGCCAGAAGATGGAGCAGGACGATGCGCCAAAGGAGGGCGTTCGTGACTACAACCTGGCTCAGCAAGAACGCATTGTGCGTGGGCGCATGCCCACGATGGAAATCGTCAACGAGCGCTTTGCACGCAACATCCGCGTAGGGCTGTTCAACTTCATTCGCAAATCCCCAGAAGTGTCAGTGGGCACCATCAAGGTTCAGAAGTACAGCGCCTTTTTGCGTGAGATTGTGGTCCCGACCAACTTCAACATCATGGCAGTGCGTCCTCTGCGCGGCTCTGGTCTGATCGTGTGCGATCCGACCTTGGTCTTTGCCGTGATCGACGCTTTGTTTGGTGGTGCCGGCAAGTTCCACACGCGCATTGAGGGTCGGGATTTTTCAGCGACCGAGCAACGCATCATCTTGCGCTTGGTCGAGGTGATCACGGCCGAGTACAAAAAATCATGGCTGGGCATCTACCCCATTGATCTGGACTACCAGCGCTCTGAGATGCAACCCCAGTTCGCCACAGTGGCCACCCCCAGCGAGATCGTGGTTTGCAGCTCGTTCACGCTGGAGATTGGCGGCACCAGTGGGACCATTCACTTTTGCATCCCGTATGCCACGCTGGAGCCGATTCGGGACATCTTGTTCTCGTCTATTCAGGGTGATTCGGCAGAGCCTGATCACCGCTGGGTCAATCTGCTGACGCAACAAATCCAGTCTGCTGAAGTGCAATTGGTGGCCGAGTTGGGCTATGCCCCTGCGACCGTTGAACAGCTGTTGTCACTCAAGCCTGGCGACTTCATCGAACTCGATCTGGACAAAATCATCCAGGCCAAAGTAGATGGTGTGCCCGTTTTTGATTGCTACTACGGCACATCGAACAACAAGTACTCCCTTCGTATTGACAAGTTATTGACTGCTGGCACCCTGAACTGGCTTGGAGAAAAAGATGTCTGAATCAACTGCAGAATTCCCGCCTGAGGGCGCAGCAGATGGCGAGCAAGATGCCATGGCCGCAGAGTGGGAGGCCGCACTCTCACAGCAGGCATCCACACCTCAACCCGATATGGATGACTTTGCCAGTGCGGCAAGCGAAGTCACGCCTGCCGCACAGCAGATGACGCCTGCCGCGTTTGCCAATTTTGCCCCTGCACCCGCCATGGCAGCAGGCAACGACATCAACATGATCTTGGACATCCCTGTCCAGTTGACCGTTGAGTTGGGCCGCACACGCATCCCTATCAAGAACATTTTGCAGTTGGCGCAAGGCTCTGTGGTTGAGCTAGATGCCATGGCCGGTGAGCCCATGGATGTGCTGGTCAATGGCTTCTTGATTGCGCAAGGCGAAGTGGTCGTCGTGAACGACAAATTCGGCATCCGCTTAACCGACATCGTGACCCCGTCTGAGCGCATGCGCCGTCTCAGCAAGGGCGCATAGGACACACACCATGCCTTCCAGTGGTTTGAGTATTTTGTGGTTTTTGGCCATCGTGGCCTTGATCCCATTGACGCTATGGGGCTTGAAACGATCAGGCTTGGCTACAGGCGCAGTGGGTCGCGTGCAAGCTCCCATCAAGCCCATCGGGCAATTCAACATTGGGCCTGGGCAACGTGTCGTCACGATCGAAGTGGGCGAGGGCGACACCAAAACCTGGCTTGTGTTGGGTGTGACTGCTCAGCAAATCAGCACTTTGCACACCATGGCGCCTCATGTTTTGCCTGTGTCTGAGGGCGTGCATCCGACGTTCTCGGCTTTGCTGCGCCGCTCCGTTGGCCAGCAAGACAAGAGGGCTGCTTGATGCGACGCCAAGTCCTAGGCTTGAGCTTGTGGCTGGCCTCTACAGCGGCGCTGGCACAAAGCGCTGCGGCTGTTGGCCCAAGTACTTTGCCGCTGCTCATTGGGCAAGGCGCCGGTGGCAACAGCTATTCGGTACCTGTGCAGACCTTGCTGTTCTTCACGGCGCTGAGCTTCTTGCCAGCCGTGCTGTTGATGATGACAGGCTTCACACGCATCGCTATCGTGCTAAGCCTGATGCGCCAAGCCATCGGCACCCAAGCTGCGCCGCCCAATCAGGTGATCGTGGGCTTGTCCTTGTTCTTGACTTTGTTCGTGATGGGGCCGACGCTGGACAAGGTCTACAAGGACGCTTACGAGCCTTTTGCCACCAACCAAATCAGCTTCAGTGAGGCCTTGGATCGTGGGCAGGCTCCCATGCGCTCCTTCATGCTCAAGCAAACGCGTCAATCAGACCTGAGCTTGTTCATCAAGCTGGCCAAGCTGGATGCCAGTGTCAAGCCAGAGACGGTGCCCTTGCGTGTGTTGGTGCCCGCCTTCGTCACCAGTGAGTTGAAGTCGGCATTCCAGATCGGGTTTTTGATCTTCATCCCCTTCTTGGTCATCGACATGATCGTGGCCAGCGTGCTGATGAGTCTGGGCATGATGATGCTGTCACCCGTCATGGTGGCCTTGCCTTTCAAGCTGATGCTGTTCGTGATGGCAGACGGTTGGAATTTGTTGCTGGGCTCGCTTGCAGCCAGCTTTGTTCAATAGCAGCGTGACCTAAGCCAAGAGGTAAGCCATGGAGTCACAACAAGTCCTAACCATCTGCCGAGATGGGCTGCTGACGCTGTTGACGGTCTGCGGGCCCATTGTGCTGGTGGTGCTGGCCGTGGGTTTGATCGTCAGCATCTTTCAAGCGGCCACCCAGATTCATGAAGCGACTTTGTCCTTTGTGCCCAAGCTGCTGGCCGCTTTTGCCACCTTGGCAGTGGCTGGTCCGTGGATGTTGAGCGTCTTGGTGGACTACATCCAGCAGGTGCTGATGTCGATCCCGTCGGTGGTGGGTTGAATGGTCAGCTTCTCTGAGGCCGAAGTCTTGGCGTGGATCACCCCGTGGTTGTGGCCTTTTTTCAGGGTGATGGGGCTCTTCACAGCGGCCCCGGTGTTGTCCATGAAGGTGATACCGCGCCGCGTGCGTTTGGGTCTGGCCTTGCTGATCGTGGTGTGCGCCCAACCCAGCTTGCCTGACATGCCACCGATCGATCTCAATTCAGCGCAAGCGCTGATGGTGATCGTGCAGCAGGTACTGATCGGCTTGACCATGGGTTTTGCAGCGCGTGTGGTGTTCGCCGGTATTGAGTTTGCGGGCGAGTTGGTGGGCTTGCAGATGGGCTTGAACTTTGCCAGCTTCTTTGACCCGATGACAGGTGGCCAAGTGACCGCAGTGAGTCGCTTATACGGCACCGCTGCGGCGTGGCTGTTCGTGGTCATGAATGGCCACTTGTTGTTGACGGCAGCCGTGTTGCACAGTTTCACGAGCTTCCCGGTTGCGCCTGAGCCTTTGTTGTTTCTCAAAGAGGTTCAACCTCAGGTGTGGGGTGCGGAGGTCTTCAAGCTCGGCTTGTGGGTGTCCTTGCCCATTGTGGGCATGCTGATGCTGGTCAATGTGGTGATGGGTTTGGTTTCCCGTGTGGCACCGCAGATGAACATCTTCACCATTGGTTTCCCGATCACTTTGAGTGTGGGTTTCACCGGTTTGTGGTTGACCCTGCCCATGATGCAAATGCCATTCACCATGGCGATCGAGCGGATGTTGGCTTATTTTCAGTAGTGATTTGGCTTTGAGCACGCACCTAGGCGCTAACCTTGGCGCTTATGAATCAGCCCGATAGCCAAATCCACCCCTTATCTTCAGACCAGAGCGAGCGCAGGCACATCTTGACCGGCGCCTTGGGCGTGGGTTTGCTGTGTGCGACCGCGCGACCTGCGTGGGCGGCGGCGAAGGCCCATGCTGCGCACACCAGCGAGCCACCATGGCGCCCCGACCACACTGTGATCGTGATTTTGGAGAACCTCTCTGCCTACGACGCCACCCCGAAGCAGCGTCGTGATCGCTTGGCGCCTGTGTACGCACCCACATCGGATTGGCGCTACCTCAATGAACTGGCGGACAAGGGCGCGCGTTTCACCAACTCACACTTTGCCCGTACGCCTTATGGGTCGGCGGGACCAGCTCGATCCAGTCAGCCCAATTACCTGTTTTTGTTCTCAGGCCACCATCAGGGTGTTTTGCCTGCTTGGTTTGAAGATGCGCGCTCGCCGTACGCGGGCACCGCGCTTCGCGATGGCCGAGGCCAACCCTTGCCTGACAGCGTCAGCACCCAGGTCGGCGTGGCCAATAACAACCTACCCAGTGCATGGTTGCCGCTGAAGGCGCCCAACCTCGGGGCGGCCATTTTGCAGACCGGGGGCACCTATCTGAGCTTCAGCGAGTCGCTGCCTTACCCCAGTTGGAACTGCGGCACCGACTCGGGGGCCGTGCCGTGTAGCTCGCCCTACGCCATCAGCGACGACTACCGCCGCAAACACAACCCAGCCGTCAACTGGACTGATCAGGTCGCGCCCACCAGCGAGCGCGGCACCCTAGGTGACCTGAAGCGCCATATCTTGCCTGTGGGTGTCAATTTGGCGTTCGAGCCCAGTCAAGACCCCACACTCAAGCGCGGGTTCAGAGGGTTCTCCAAGGACGAGCAGGGGCGCGCCTTGCCTTTCTCCAGCTTGCCGACAGTGTCTGTGGTGGTGCCCAATGAGCAGCACAATGCACACAGCAACACGGCCAAGGCTGCAGATGACTGGCTCAAACAAAACCTAGGGGCCTACGCAGAATGGGCCGTCAAAAACAACAGCCTGTTGATCATCACGTTTGACGAGGATGGCTCAACCGACGACCGCGCTGGTGATGCCTATATGACCGGTACGCACCGTATCGCCACGATTTTCCATGGGGCAGGGGTCAAGCAAGGTGTGTTTGATCAGCGTATTGACCACCTCAATGTGTTGTCCACCGTACTTTGGCTGAACGGTGCATTGCATCGCTTCAAGGCGGATTTCCATCAATTTCACGGTGTTGTAGACGGATCGGGGTCTGAGGCAGAAAAAGAATGGCTCAATCTGCAACCCATCGGCGGTGTGTTTGAACGCGCTGCGTTAAAAAAGTAAGCAAGCCATCTACCAAGTAAGCTTGCGGCCAAGTTTGTAGAATCGGCGCCCATGTCATCCAAGTTACCAGTCAAAGCATCCACCCAGCCCAGCGCCACCTATGGCGAGGGCTCGATCCGAGTCCTCAAAGGGCTTGAGCCTGTCAAACAACGCCCGGGCATGTACACCCGGACGGACAACCCCCTGCACATCATCCAAGAGGTGATTGACAACGCGGCCGACGAAGCTTTGGCGGGTTTTGGCAAACGCATTGCCGTTATTTTGCACACCGATGGCTCTGTGACCGTCGAAGATGATGGGCGAGGCATTCCCTTCGGTTTGCACCCGGAAGAGGGCGTCAGCGTTGTCGAAATCGTGTTCACACGGCTGCATGCTGGCGGCAAGTTTGACAAAGGCTCTGGCGGCGCTTACAGCTTCTCTGGCGGCCTTCACGGCGTTGGGGTGAGCGTGACCAACGCCTTGTCCACGCGTTTGCAGGTGATGGTTTGCCGTGACAAGCAGGTGGCCCAACTGGCGTTCAGTGGCGGTGACGTGATCGAGCCGGTGACTGTCAGGCCTGCCGTCAACGCCGACCGCAAAAACGGCACCACCGTGCGTGCTTGGCCGGACGCCAAGTACTTTGAGAGCGCCGATCTGCCCCGCGCTGAACTGGTCCACATGCTGCGCAGCAAGGCCGTGTTGATGCCCGGCGTCACCATCACGCTGACACACGAGAAAACCGGCGAGACGCAGACTTGGCTCTACAAAGGCGGCCTGCGTGACTATTTGACACAGTGTTTGAACGCCGAACCGCTGATCCCTTTGTTTGAAGGCGCGCAATACGCTTCTGGCGCCGAGACAGAAAACTTCGCCGAGGGCGAGGGTGCGGCTTGGTGTGTTGCCTTCACCGAAGACGGCGCGCCCATGCGCGAGAGCTACGTCAACTTGATCCCCACGGTGGCCGGTGGCACGCACGAGGCAGGTTTAAAAGATGGTCTGTTTGCAGCCATCAAGGGCTTCATTGAGATGCATTCCCTGATGCCAAAGGGCGTCAAATTGATGCCCGATGACGTGTTCTCGCGCGCCAGCTTTGTGCTGTCAGCCAAAGTGCTTGACCCGCAGTTTCAGGGGCAAACCAAGGAGCGCTTGAACAGCCGCGACGCCTTGCGTCTGGTCAGCACCTACGTCAAACCGGGTTTGGAGCTGTGGCTCAATCAGCACGTTGACTACGGCAAAAAGCTCGCCGATTTGGTGATCAAGCAAGCGCAGGCGCGTCAAAAAGCAGGCCAAAAGGTCGAGAAGAAAAAGGGCTCCGGCGTGGCCGTGTTGCCCGGCAAACTGACCGACTGCGAGAGCCGCGACCTGAGCATGAACGAGGTCTTTTTGGTCGAAGGGGATTCGGCTGGCGGCAGCGCCAAAATGGGCCGCAACAAAGAGACGCAGGCGATTTTGCCCTTGCGTGGCAAGGTGCTCAACTCATGGGAGGTCGAGCGCGATCGCCTGTTCGCCAACAATGAAATCCACGACATTGCGGTGGCCATTGGTGTTGACCCACACGGCCCCAATGACTCGCCTGATTTGAGCGGCCTGCGCTACGGCAAAGTCTGCATCCTGTCGGACGCGGACGTGGACGGCTCGCACATCCAAGTGCTCCTGTTGACGCTGTTTTTCAGGCACTTCCCCAAGCTGATCGAAACCGGCCACATCTACGTTGCCCGCCCACCTTTGTTCCGTGTCGATGCCCCTGCGCGTGGCAAGAAGCCAGCAGCCAAGCTCTATGCCTTGGATGACGGCGAGCTGAACGCCATTTTGGACAAGTTGCGCAAAGAAGGTTGCCGTGAAGGCAGTTGGTCCATCAGCCGCTTCAAAGGCTTGGGTGAGATGAACGCCGTGCAATTGTGGGACACCACGCTCAACCCCGACACGCGGCGTTTGTTGCCCGTGGCCTATGGCGAGACCGGGTTTGAGCTGACTGAAACCTCATTCAATAAATTGATGGGCAAAGGCGAGGCCGCGTCCCGCCGTGAACTGATGGAACTGCACGGCGATGCGGTTGAGATCGATATCTGAGCAAGCCAAGATGACCCAACAAACCATTGACTTCAGCCCGCCCCCTCCTGCAGACGGTGGTGAATCCTTGACCCTGGCCCATTACGCCGAGCGCGCCTACCTTGAGTACGCCCTGAGCGTGGTCAAGGGCCGCGCCCTGCCTGACGTGTGCGACGGCCAAAAGCCTGTGCAACGCCGCATCCTGTACGCGATGGACCGCATGGGCCTGAGCTTTGCAGGCAACACCGGCCCCAAACCCGTCAAAAGCGCCCGCGTCGTGGGCGATGTGCTGGGCCGCTATCACCCGCATGGCGACACGGCTGCGTATGACGCCATGGTGCGCATGGCGCAAGATTTTGCGTTGCGCTACCCGCTGATCGACGGACAAGGCAACTTCGGCTCGCGTGACGGTGATGGTGCTGCGGCCATGCGTTACACGGAAGCCCGTTTGTCACCCATCGCCCGCTTGCTGCTCGACGAAATCGACCAAGGCACGGTGGACTTCATCCCGAACTACGACGGCTCGACCGAAGAGCCCAAACAACTGCCTGCACGCTTGCCGTTTGTGTTGCTCAACGGTGCCAGCGGCATCGCCGTGGGCCTGGCCACAGAGATCCCCAGCCACAACCTGCGTGAGGTGGCCGCTGCGACCGTGGCCCTGATCAAGAATGACAAGCTGACCGATGAGGAGCTGTACAGCCACATCCAAGGCCCGGACTTCCCCGGTGGCGGCCAGATCATCTCCAGCGCCCAAGAGATCCAAGACGCCTACCGCACAGGCCGTGGCAGCGTCAAGGTGCGTGCACGCTGGAAGATAGAAGACCTCGCCCGAGGTCAATGGCAACTGGTCGTCACCGAATTGCCGCACGGCACCAGCACGCAAAAGGTGTTGGAAGAGATCGAAGAGATCACAAACCCCAAGATCAAAACGGGCAAGAAGGCCCTGACGGCTGATCAAATCTTGCTCAAGACGACGGTCTTGTCCGTGCTGGACGCCGTGCGCGATGAGTCAAGCAAAGACGCTGCGGTGCGTTTGGTGTTTGAGCCCAAAACCCGCACCGTCGAGCAGCAAGAGCTGATCACGATCTTGCTGGCGCACACCAGCTTAGAGAGTTCGTGCTCAATCAACATGACGATGGTCGGCGCCGATGGCCGGCCTACGCAAAAAAGCCTGCGCCAGATGCTGACCGAGTGGGTTGGCTTTCGCATGGAGACGGTCACACGGCGCACCCAGTTCCGCTTGGACAAGGTGCTGGACCGCACCCACATCCTTGAAGGCCGCCAGCTTGTCTTGCTCAACATTGACGAGGTGATCGCGATCATCCGTCACAGCGACGAGCCCAAGCCTGCGCTGATCGAGCGCTTCAAGCTGTCCGAACGCCAAGCCGATGACATCCTCGATATCCGCCTGCGCCAACTGGCTAGGCTGGAGGCCATCAAGATCGAGCAAGAGCTGGCAGAGTTGCGCGCTGAGCAAGCCAAGTTGGAAGACATCTTGGCCAACCCCGGCGTACTCAAGCGCACCGTGGTCAAAGAAATTGAGGCGGATGCCAAACAGTTTGGTGACGACCGCCGCACCTTGATCCAAGCCGAAAAACGCGCTGTCGCCGAGGTCAAGATCATTGACGAGCCCGTCACGGTGGTCATCAGCCTCAAGGGCTGGGTGCGCGCGCGTACGGCCCACGGCCATGACCCGGCCAGTTTTGCCTTCAAATCGGGCGATGGTCTGTATGGCACCTTCGAATGCCGAACGGTGGACCCCCTCATCGTGATCGGCACCAATGGGCGCGTGTACAGCTTGGCTGTCAGCGTCTTGCCGGGCGCACGCGGTGACGGGCAACCCATCACCAGCATGATCGACCTAGAGTCGGGCACGCAGCCCCTGCATTACCTTGCGGGCAATGCGGACCAAAGGCTGTTGTTGGCCAACACAGGCGGCTTTGGCCTGTTGGCCAAATTGGGCGACCTGATCACACGCCAGAAGGGCGGCAAGGGCTTTTTGACCTTGGACGAGGGCGATGTTGTGTTGCCGCCCGTGCTGGTGCAGCCAGGCCACACCCAAGTGGCTTGCTTGGCGCAGAATGGGCGGATGCTGGTTTTTGCGCTGGACGAACTCAAGCTGCAGTCGAACGGCGGTCGCGGTCTGACCTTGATGGATGTGGATGCCAAAACCGATCCGCTGATCTCCTTGGCCACTGTTCACAACGGTGTGCGTGTGATTGGCTTAGGTCGTGGTGGCAAAGCCAAGGAAGAGGACGTGCGCAATTCGGCCTACGTCGCCCACATCGGCAAACGTGCACGCAAAGGCAAGGCCGTGGACGCCTTCCAGAAGGTGCAGCGCGTGCTGGCTCTGTAAATAGCCGAAGCCATAGCCACAACCAAGAGGGGTAAAACGTGTCAAAACCCCGCTTGGCGTGTCATTTTTAAACCTGAAACGGACAACCCGGAGCGCCATTGCACGTTAAGCCAGCCAATTTGCTACCATTGCCCCAACAGGCTGGCCCATATCCGGACGTCTGATCTAAAAGAGACCATGAAAACCCCAGAACAAGAAGCCGTGTTGCGCTCCGTGCGCAAGCTCATGGCATTTTGGCAAATCACCGAAGACGAATTGGGATATATCCCAGCGCCCGTGGTTATTGATTTACCGAAGCGCCCACCGCCCACAACAAAATACCGCCACCCCCGCACCTACGTGACTTGGAATGGCGAAGGCCCCCAGCCGCCTTGGCTGCGCGAAGCCTTGACCCGAGAGGGTTACACGGTGGACGAATTGCGCTTACCCTCAACCGAGGATGCGGCCTCGTAACAGGCCACCTTGGCACGCCCCGTTTGCTTGGCTTGGTAGAGTGCCACATCGGCTTCCTCCATAAGCTGCTCAGCCCGCTCCCTCATCGTGGGTGCCATGCTTGAGACACCGATGCTGCAACTGAGCGTCACCATGTGCGCACCTTGTTTGACCACTGTTTCGCCGATGCCCGCCAGCAAGCGTTGCGCGACAGCCTGAGCACCTTGCAGATCCGTATTGGGCATCAGGATGACAAACTCCTCACCACCATAGCGCGCAATCAGGTCACTGGGTTTGTGGATAGCTTGGGTCAGTGCACGTGCTGCGGCTTGCAGGCAAAGGTCGCCAAAAGGGTGGCCGTGGTTGTCGTTGATCCGTTTGAAAAAATCCAAATCCACCATCGCGATGGACAAAGGCTGGCCTGAGCGCTGTGCATCGCGCCATGCCCGGCTCAGCCGCTCCTGAAACAGCAAGCGATTGGGCACTTGGGTGAGCGCATCGGTGCGGCTGATGGCCTCTAGCTCGCGTGCTCGCTGCTCCAGCAAAGCTTGCGAGCGTTGCCGTGCCCAATAGTCTCGCCCAACCAGCCTAGCGATGCTCACCGAGTACGCGAAAAATACCGCAGAGAGAGTGGATATGGCCAAGTTGACAGTGCCACCTTGAGGCAACAGGCCAAACACAGTGGGCCCCAGCGTGAACAAGGGATAGAGCAAGGGCAGGACAGGGTCTAGCGCCACAATCACCGTGCCCCCGGCCGTGATGCCAACCGTGGTCATCAGCATCATCCATTTCAGGCTGTCGGTGTCCGTAGCGGTCATGATGAGCGCGCACAAAATGCCCCAGTACAGGCTATAGCCTAGTGACAGGACACGAAACACAAACCGTGTTTGGTTGAATTGGCGGTCAAGTGCCCGCTTGAGTCGCCTGTGAAAAAACAGCCTCAAGATGCTGGCCGCCACCAAGCAAAGGCCATTGATGCCCACAAACCACGGGTGGCGTTCGGTGTAGTTGTCCACCTGCATCAAAATAGGCCAGATGATGGGGTAGAGCAGCAAGCCATTGCGCATGCGCTGCGCCACATCCAGCACGCTTTGCTTTTGGTAGAACAGCCCCAAGGGCGCGCGGCTGTCGCTTGCCTCGCGTTGGTCTGATTTGATGGGCGTGTTTAAAACCATGAGTATGTGGGCTGGCTTGTTTATACCGGCGCACATACTCGGGCCCGGTAACAAGGTTGATTTCGACCAGTCAGGCGAGAACTTGATGGTTTTTGCTTCAGTGGATACGATCTACCGCCAGGCTTGAGCAACACGCGCGTGGGTGGGGTGGCGATCAAGCCACCATACCAAAAACACGCAACCCACGGCGGACAGCATGGTGCCTATGATGAAGGTCGGTGCGTAACCCAAGGCATCGCCCAACACGCCACCCACCAAACCAGCCAAGCCGCCCACCAGCACAACCACGCTTGCCAGCAAGGTGTAATCCGTGCCTGCATGCTGAGGGTCTGCTGCGTCCATCATCAGCGTGAACAAAGCGACCGATGCCATGGTGCCGGTCACGCCTTCCAGCACAGTCGCGGCCCACAACAGGCTCACGTCGCCCATGCCCAGCGCCGCCGCAATGTACAGACAAAAGCAAGCCGCCTGACCCAAGCCGCTGACCAGCATGGCCAGACGACGCCCCACGCGGAACGTGAGCCAACCGCCCAGCATCGCACCCGACACGCTGGCCCCCGATCCGACCGCGCCTTTCATGAGGGCGATGGTTTCTTTGCCCACGCCCTGGTCACTGAGGAAGGGCGTCAACAATGAGCTGACCATCTGGTCGCCAAAGCGATAACAAAAAATCAACCCAGCAAAGGCCAGCATGCCTGGCTTTAGCGCCCTGTGCAGCCACGCCACGGACAGCGCGCGGCCACGAGGTTTGTGGGCCCCGACCGGAGCAGACGGTGGCTCACGCAGTGTCCACACAGGGAGGGTCGAAACCGCCAGCAAAGCGGCCATGCACAGAAACATCACCTGCCAATTGGTTCTCGCTACCACCCACAGCAAAAGCCCGCCGCCCAGGATCATCCCCAATCGGTAGGCGCCTACTTGGATGCCATTGGCCAGCCCCCTCTCGCGGGCATCCAACAGGCGCACGGCCAAGCCATCGGTCACGATGTCCTGCGTGGCCGCAATCAGATTGAACAAAAACACGGCTGCGAACAAGGCCACGCTGCCCGTCTGCAAACCCAATTGAGACAGCAGCAAAGCAGCCCCACAAGCGGCGCACTGCAAGGCAAGCAGCCAAGTGCGCCGCGAGCCATGGTGATCCACCACGGGCGCCCACAAAAATTTAATCGCCCAAGGCAGCGCCAAGAACTGCAAGAGCGAGATTTCGGTCAAGCTCCACCCAGCCTCTCGCAGCAACACCGGCAGCGCCAGCGAGAAAAAACCAAAGGGCAGCCCTTGCGCGGCGTACAAGCCCGCGAGCAAGGTGATCTGGTGCGCCCGACTGTTTTGAGAGGAATCCTTCATGAGCATCATCGTGTTTCAGCCGCGCTGATTATGGGCATTTCTTGCACATCCCCAAGGTATCGACTCCGCCGCGATGTGTAAGATACCCAACATGATCGAGCACACAAAAATGCTGCTGTGGCGCGGGCTGGCCCTGATTGGCATGGGGCTGGGCTTGATTGGCATCTTGTTGCCCGTGATGCCGACGGTGCCTTTTTTGTTGCTGGCCGCTTGGGCCGCCAGCAAAGGCTGGCCCGAGCTAGATGCCTACCTGATCGCCCACCCGGTCTATGGCCAACCGATTCGAGATTGGCGCAGCCACCGTGCCGTGCCCCGCAAGGTGAAATGGTTGGCTTCATTCATGATGAGTGGCAGCGCCACGATGTTGTGGTTTGTGCCGATCCCATCCGCTTTGCGTTGGGGTATTTATGGCACATTTTTGATTGTAGGCGCATGGCTTTGGCTACGGCCTGAACCGCCTTCTGCATGAAACCTACACCCGATTTTGAGGTCGATCAGCGCATCAGTTGGCGAGAGGTCAAAACGAGAACTTGATGGTTTTTGCGCACTACGCAGCCATGGTCAGCAAGCTGAGGCACAATCGCGACCTTGCTGGCTCCGTGGTGAAATGGATATCACAGTCCCCTCCTAAGGGACAAGTACAGGTTCGATTCCTGTCGGGGCCACCATCTACTTGTCCCGCATGCTCCCTTGGCATAGCGGGTTTTTTGTTGCCTCAAGCGGCGTGCGTTTTACATAAACCACGGGTGAAATTACCCCCCCCCATATGGGGTGATCGTGGCCATGGTGCCCACACGCACAATGCTCAGGCCAACAACTACACAAATCCAAGGGGTTTTATGTTTTTTAGTCCTGCTGTTCGTCTAGTCACACCGTTGACCGGGAAACTTGCCATTGCAATGGCGTCATTCGCGTTCAGCGGTTTTGCTGGGGCGACGACATACACGACAACGCTGCTTAGCGGGGTTGACAGCCATGCCCTTGCCATCAACAACAACGGCCAAGTCGTCGGCGTTTCCAATATGGCCAATGGCTCTCCGCATGCCACCATCTGGAACGGCACAGTGGCCACTGACTTGGGCACCTTCGGTGGAAACGGGAGCTCCGCCAGCGGCATCAACAACAGCGGTCAAGTCGTCGGCATCGCCCCTATAGCCAATGGGGAGAGTCACGCCACCATCTGGAACGGCACAGTGGCCACCGACTTGGGTACGCTTGGTGGAACGTTTAGCTACGCCAATGGTATCAATAACAACGGCCAAGTCGTAGGCGGTTCCTATGCGGCCAATGGTGATCAGCACGCCACCATCTGGAACGGCACAGTGGCCACTGACTTGGGCACCCTCGGTGGAGGGTATAGCATGGCCACCGGCATCAACAACAACGGCCAAGTCGTCGGTAGTTCCAGTACGGCCAATTGGGATACTCACGCCACCATCTGGAACGGCACAGTGATCACTGACTTGGGCACCCTCGGTGGAGGGTATAGCATGGCCACCGGCATCAACAACAACGGCCAAGTCGTCGGCTATTCCAATACGGCAAGTCGGAAGTTACACGCCACCATCTGGAACGGCACAGTGGCCACTGACTTGGGCACCCTTGGTGGTCAGGCGAGCTATGCCGAGGGTATCAATAACAACGGCCAAGTCGTCGGTAGATACTATGACGCCAATTGGAAATCTTACGCTACCATCTGGAACGGCACAGCGGCCACCGACTTGAATACATACCTAGATTCCAGCTTGATCAGTGCGGGGTGGTCTCTTCAGGGAGCGTATGGTGTTAACGATAGCGGGTCTATCGTGGGCCATGCGTGGAACTCAATCTCTGGCGAGAACAGGGCCTTCATCATGTCAGCTGATACGGCTGCTGTTCCTGAGCCAGAAACCTACGCATTGGTGCTCGCAGGGTTTGCTGTCGTTGGTTTGGCTACACATCGCCGCCGCAAGTCGTCATAAGTATCTGGCTAGATCAGCCCAAAAAACAGAACCGGCTCAAGTGGCCGGTTTTTTTATGGGCGGGTGCTTTCTCAAGGGCTCGCACATACCGCACCAGTGCAGCCTGTGGCCATCTAAGGGCTAGGGTGCCCCCATCGGGTCAACTCTGCTGCCCCCCAACACTATCGACAACAGCACGGCGCAACCACATGTGAGCGGGGTCGCCATCCAGTCTGCGGGGCCATATCATGGCGATCGATGAGGCCGGGATGTGCATCGGTGCGTCACCCCATTCCAAGGGCATCAGCTTTGACGCAGCGACTGCAATCGGGCGTGGCAATGTGGCCACTAAGGGGCTCGACGCAACGACAAACAAGGCCGCAGCAAAGTCCGGTACGGTCACTTGAACACGGCGCTTGGCGCCATTCAGTGCCTTGTCAACTTGGCCCCCGAACGCGTGCTCTATCTGCACTGCGATATGTGACATCGCGAGGTATGCCTTGCGTGTACGCGGTAAAGGCTCGCCACGCCGTCGCACACAAACCCACGTGTCATCAATGAACGGGGCGCTCACACACCAATTCGGACACAAGGCTTGAGGGCCAAATAACAGGTCGGCCGTACCGCTTGCCAGCACACTCTCCGGATGACCGGTCACCGGCGACAGCGTCAGCTGCACGCGAGGCGCATGTTGGTGAAACCAGCTGACCACGTGTCCCAACAAAGAAATGGCCGCGTAGTCCGAACTGACAAGACGAAAGTGCGCGGCGTCCTGAGCTGGGTCGAAAGCGCGAGGCGCCTCGACCAAGTGCCTCACCTCGCTCAGCGTCAGCTTCAAAGAGCCACGGATCGCGAGCGCCCTGGCAGTGGGGACGAGACCTCGGCCATGGGGCACAAAAAGGGGATCACCAAACAGGTCTCGCGCCCTACCTAGCATGCGACTGACCGCAGGCTGAGATCGGTGTAAGCGACTCGCCGTTGCGCTGACAGACCCCGTCTCTAGGAGGACGTCCAGCGCGACCAAAAGATCCAAGTCAAGCCCTAACAGTTTCTCTTTGTGCATACATTGATGCTTACTATGCAATAGACGAATGCATTGTAGATGGCGATGATCCTGACAACAACAGCATGGAATCGCCAAATGAAGCCTATCAAAAGCACACTGCCCGCAACGCCATCTTTGGAGTTGACACGACAAAGGGATGCCGTCGGCGGTACGCAGCTTTCGCCCTATCGAGGCATTCCAGATGCAGCACATTGGCCGCTTTTGGCTCAGGACGCCAAGATCTTGCAACTATCAGCTTCAGAATTGGCCCGCCGGATTCAGGCGCGTGAATGGCGTTCAGAAGAGGTGGTGCGCGCATTTGTGGGCCAAATTGCCCGTCATAACGCGGCGTACAACGCGGTTGTTCTTTTGGACTTGGACGCCGCACTGGAACGCGCCCGGGCGGCTGACGATGCGTTGGATCGCGGCGAGGTTTGGGGGCCGCTGCATGGCGTGCCCGTCACGGTCAAAGATACCTATGCCATTTGGGGGCTGCGTACCACGGCAGGTGACCCCGACCTGCTGAACTACGTTCCCGAAGAGGACGCCGTCATCGTCAGTTTGTTGCGGCGCGCGGGCGCCATCGTGCTGGCGAAAACAAACGCGGCCACCTTGGCCATGGACATGCAAACAAGCAATGCCATTTTTGGCACAACCAACAATCCTTGGGACGTCAAACGCACAGTGGGGGGCAGCAGTGGCGGCTGCGCTGCCGCTGTGGCATCTCACATGTCAGCGTTGTCGTTTGGGTCAGATCTTGCAGGGTCGATTCGGTTGCCTGCGGCCTATACCAGCATTTGGGGATTGCGCCCCACACATGGTGTGATCTCCATGGCTGGGCATATGTCACCCAAGCCGGACGAGGTCAATGGGATGCGGGTTATGGCGGTTGCAGGGCCACTGGCCAACAGTGTTGAAGACCTGCAGTTGGCCCTTTCGGTACTGGCTCAAACGTCGCCGCAGGACAGCACGGTTGCACCACTGAAGCCCAGACTGACGCCTTGTGCCTCGTTAAGAGATTTGAAATTGGCCTATATGGATGAGCTGGGCGGCATGCCTGTAAGCCGTGAAATCAAGGCATCGCTGCAACGGGTTGTTGACGAGTTACGTGCTGCTGGGGCGACGGTGGTCCGCGCCGAGCCAAGTGACTTTTCCTATGAGCGTACTTGGGCGACATGGGGTGCCCTTGTTGGCATGCAAGGTGGGTACGAGCGGTCCAATTTGGCCCGCTGGTTCGGGCGCTTTTTTGCAAAGAAGTCCGTCGCTGACATGCCGCACCAGCGCAGGATTCTGGACCCGATCACGGTTGAGGGTTATATGCGGGCGCTGACAGAAAAAGATACCCAAACTAATGCGCTTGAGAGATTCCTCAGTGATTACGACGGTTGGATTGTGCCGGTTTCGTCGCTGCCTCCCTTTGAGCACCACGCGCCCAGCAGGAAATTCGGCATATTCAATATCTACGATAAACCACTGCAAGTAGATGGACGTGACCTTGCGTATTACAACGTGACCCAGTCCTACGCCACCTTATTCAGCGTCACGGAAGGCCCTGTGGTTTCAATGCCAGCAGGCCAGTCTTCAAATGGATTGCCTGTTGGTCTGCAGTTGGTGGGGCGCAGGTTTGAAGATTGGCGATTGCTGGATGTTGCTAAGTTACTGGAGCCCTTGGTGGCCAAGTTGCGTGGCTGTGAATGACTATTTCGTGAGGAGTTCACACAAGGCTAGTAGGAGCCGGTTATAACCCTTACTATGCAGAAAGCAGCGAACTCTAAACTGGCGACATCAGCAACATTGTCTTGAACGGCCCCCCTGACAAGACGCCTGCTTAACTTCCCCGGAAGTAGGTCGCCAATGAAGTACCTTCGCACCACTGAATCTTGGCTTTTGGTCGCTATGCTTGGCGTGCCTCTTTGGGCTCAGGCCACATCCATCACGATCGAAGCCCCAACGTTGCCAACCACGTTCTTGCAAGCCAATGCCCGCATGAACTTCAGCGAAGCGGCACTGGATGGTTTGTCGATCATTAACACGTCAGTGTCGGCAGCAGGTCAGGCCAGCAAGGTCGGTGAAGGTGTGTTCAACCTCCCCGTGACATCTGCAACAGTGAAGAACACCACGGAAATCGGTATCAAACCCGGATATTGGGTTCCTGGAACGTTGATCACAAATTGGCCCATTCCCATCTACTCGCCCGCCATTTGGGTGCCGCCACTGCCCACCATCAAAAACACAACCGAAGCTGTTTCTGGTTCAGCCATGGGTTCTGCCTTGGTATTTAACAACAGCAAGACAAAGAAAAGGCTCGACCTTGGCGACTTGAATATCGATTTCCAAGCCGGCACCATCAATGGCGATATTTGGATGAACGGTCAATTAACCGGTTCCGGCTCACTGTTCAGCTTCACTGGTGGCAAGGAATTGGCCGTGGGTTTTAACGCCTTGCCCCCGTCCATCACCATGAATGGCCACCTGTCCGATCTTCAGTTCACCGAATTTGGGATGAATAATTTTGCGACTGGCTTGGGTTTGCGTCCCTTCGAAAAATCGGCGCTGACTGGGATGCTGGTCGGCAGCCTGGATGTCAGTGTCACGACGCTACTGCGCAAAGGTATCAATGCCAACGACTACATTGCAGCTGTTCCGGAGCCATCGACATGGGTCATCTTGGCTATGGGCTTGATCGGAATCGCTTGCGTTCGACGTCGAGTCACTGGTATCACCTTATGAAACATCTGAGACCTGCGGCGTTTTACTGATTAAGCTTGTTGCTGTGGCGACGCGCAAGGCCCGTGATGGCCCCCAGACCCAGCAACATCAAGGCGCAGGATGCGTGCGAGCAGTTTGAATTTCATGGTCTTCCTGAATTGATGCGCACAATAATCGCATCCACTCAAATGACTTTAGGGCAAATGCCATGTTTAAACCATGGCTTACCATCCTCGCTGCTTCAAAACGGCTGCGTCTGCCCTGACTTGCTATGAAACTGTTCCCCGCTTGGTTCGGGCCCTTTGCGCTGCTGGCCATGTTGGCTTGGCCTTGTCAGGCTAGTGCGCGTGACCGTGTGGCCTTGATCACCATGCTCGATGGTGATGCCGTGGTGATCCATGCGGTCACCAAGCTTGCCGCCGCCACCGGTGCCATCGTTGATGCAGAGGACATCATCCAGACGACGGCCAAAACAGCGCTCTTGCGTCTTGAGTTTGACGACGGCACGGTCATCGACTTAGGGCCATCCAGTCGCTTGCTTGTTCGGCCTGTTTGGCCCTTGCCACGCGACAAGGGCGCCGCAGCCTATTTGCTTGAAGGGTGGGCCAAGGTGGCTGTAGGCAGCAAGCCGGCGCCCGCTGCTGTGCTGCCGCTGGCCACCGCGTCGATGGATGTGCTGCATACGGCCCATGACGTGGTCGTGCGCATCCAAGGCAAAGCCACTGAGGTGTTTGCTGGATCGGGTGATGCCCTGTTGTCGGTGCGAAGCAAAGACGGCAAGGCCACACAGACCCAGCTGGTACACGGCCAATACCTATTGGCCGACAGCAAAGGTGCGGCAGATAGCCTGCCTAGGCCATTGCCCAGCTTCATTCAGGCTGTACCGCGCGCGTTCATGGACACCTTGCCTTCGCGCGCTGCGATGTACAAAGGCAAAGAGGTCAGCATGAGCCCCGCAGGGCGCCTGAGTTATGCCGACGCAGCGCCTTGGCTCAACGCCGAGCCTCGTATCCGGGCCCGTTTCCCTGTGACATGGAAGGCGCTGGCGCAAGACGATGCCTTTCGCAGCAGCCTTATCTCGCAACTCACCTCGCATCCTGAGTGGCGACGTGTGCTGCATCCGCAAGCACCCACTGACTACAAACAACCATGAAACTCATCCTTAAATTCAACTTGGCATTTTTGCTGGTGTTCTTGACTGGCTTAGGCGTGTCTGGCTACGTTGCGCGTGATCTGCTTCAAACCAATGCCGAGCAAGAGGTGCTCGACACCGCTGGCTTGATGATCGAGAAAGCCGAAGCGGTCAGAAACTACACGGCGCAGCAGGTGGCGCCTTTGTTGCAAACGCAAATGCAGTACACCTTCTTGCCGCAGTCTGTGCCCTCGTTTGCGGCCATCGAAGTGCTCAAAGGTTTGAGCGCCAAGTTCCCTGATTTCTCGTACAAAGCGGCGATGCTGAACCCGACCAACCCGCGCGACCGAGCGTCAGATTGGGAGGCAGATCTCGTCACCCACTTCAAACAAGATCCCTCAGCCAAAGAGATCGTGGGTCAACGCGATACGCCATCAGGCCGCGCCCTTTACATTGCCCGCCCGATCACCATCACCCAGCCCGCTTGCTTGCAATGCCACAGTACGGTCTCCGCCGCGCCAGCTACGATGGTCGAGCGATATGGCCCTGCCAATGGCTTTGGCTGGAGTCTCAATGAAACCGTCGGCGTGCAAGTGGTGTCGGTGCCGCTGTCACTGTCTTTGAAGCGTGCAGACAAGGCGTGGTTCACTGTGATGGTTTTGCTGACGGCTGTGTTCGTGGTGATCGGGCTCACGCTCAACCTGATGCTGTGGAAGCTGGTGATCCAGCCGGTGACGCGTCTGTCTGCTTTGGCCGACCGTGTCAGCTTGGGCGAGATGGATGCGCCGGATTTCAAGGTGCTGGCCAAGGATGAAATCGGTGTCTTGTCAGACTCGTTCTCGCGCATGCGCAAGAGCTTGGCGCACGCCATGGCGATGTTGGAGGCTTGATGGCCGCCGCGCACCCAGACAAATTGGGCAAGTACGCGATAAATGGCGTTTTGGGCGTGGGTGCCATGGGCACGGTGTACCAAGGCACGGACCCGGTGATCCAGCGGCGCGTGGCGCTCAAAACCATTCACCGCTCATTGGTGGATGCCGACAACGAAGTCGCCCTGATTGCGGCGCGCTTTCGCAACGAGGCCCAAGCAGCAGGGCGCTTGACGCATCCGGGCATCGTGTCCATCTATGAGTATGGTGAAGACGGTGATACCGCCTTCATCGCGATGGAGTTCGTGGAAGGACAAGACTTATCGAAGGTGCTGGCGGCCAATGGCATCATGTCTGAGCCCGTGCTGCTGCAGGTGATGGACCAGTTGCTGGCCGCACTGGACTACGCGCATGCGCAAGGCGTTTGGCATCGCGATATCAAGCCAGCCAATTTGATTCTGACGCGTTCGGGTCAATTGAAGATCACCGATTTCGGCATTGCACGCATCCGCGATGCCTCGCTCACACAAGTTACCTCGACCATCGGCACGCACGGCTATATGGCGCCCGAGCAGTACAGGGGCGAGGACATCGATCAGCGGGTTGATATCTTTGCTGCAGGTGCTTTGCTTTATCGCCTGCTGACCAATCAAGGTGCGTTCTCGGGCGGCGCTGAGCAGATCATGTACAAGGTGCTCAATGAGCAGCCACCGGCACCCAGCACGCTGACCACTGTGAAGCGCGACTTGCAAGTCGATACGGTGGTGATGAAGGCCTTGGCCAAGAAGGTGCTCGACCGTTACACCAGCGCGGGGGAGTTCCGCGAGGCGCTCAGGCTGCACGCGGCCAAGTCTGTGTCCGGTGCTGCTGCGCTTTTTGGTGCGCTAACGGGTGACGAGACGGTGGTTGAGCCGCTGGCGGCCGCGCAGCTTTTGCAAACGGTGGCGCAAACGCACGCTGTGGCGTCGGGTCTTTGGGACGCAGACGCCTTGAGCACCTTGGAGCGGGCGCTGGCCAGTTTTGTCGGGCCGTTGGCCAAAATCTTGGTCAAAAAAGCGGTGGCCACCAGTGCGAATTTTGATAGCTTGGTGGGGGCTGTGGCGCAGCATGTGCCCTCCGATGGGGACCGCGCACGTTTTATCTCCAGTGTGAGCAAGTTGGGCACAACCGGTTCTGCTGCACGCAGTGCGGTGAGTGCCGCTTCGGTGCAGTCCATCCCGGACGCATTTGTGGCGCATGCCACCAAAGTGTTGACGCAGCACATGGGCCCGATCGCCAAGGTGGTCGTCAAGAAGGCACAGGCCCAAGCGCGCAACCCTGAGCACCTGATCGACCTATTGGCCCAGCAATGCGGCCCCGATGTGGACAGCGCCAGCTTGATTCAAGCGCTGCGCAAGGGCCTGCTTTAAAGCCATCAGTGATCGTGCTTGCATCCCGGGCCGTGGACATGCGGCGCGGCAGCGGCTTTGATCGCAATACCGATGGGTTTGCCTCTTGTGGGTGCTGGTGCGTGGGCTGCGAGTACGCGGACCATGGTGCCGTCTTCGGCCACCAGCACGTCACCATCATGCAGCACGGTGCCTTCAGGCAGTGACACCGCCAACGCACGGCCTGCGCTGTCTGTGGTATCGAAACGGTTTCTTTGATGCTCATCCAAGCTGAGTTCAATGGTCTCAGCACGTTTGATCAACACGGGGGCCAAGCCTTGGCCTTGGGGTAGCAGTTTATTGATGGTCAACATGATGGGGTGTGTCCTGGTTACAGATTAGGGAGGTCCATCGCGATAGGCGAATGACCTTGTTTGATGAGCCAGTCACGCAAAGCCAAGCCGGTGCTCGATGGCCAGTAGCGGGCTTTTTCAGGGGCAATCCGTTTGTAGTCCACCAACTCTTCGTTGAGTGTGATGGTGCCCGTGGCTGGTACGTGATAGGCGATGATGATTTGGTTCATACGCGGGAAGGCGTAGTGCCCGATGAAGTGCACGCCGGTGGCTTGTAGGCTCAACTCCTCCTGCACCTCGCGGGCGACGGCCTCTTCAGGGCTGGGGTCTGTTTTCTCTAAAAAACCAGTGATCAAAGCGTAAAACGGCACAGGCCAAGCCCTGTTTCTCGCCAAGATCACGTGGCCTTCATGCTCAACCACAGCGGCCACAACGGGCGTTGGGTTGTCCCAGTGCACATAGCCGCAAGCTTGATCCGGGCAGGCTTGGCGGCTGACACCCAAGTCAATTTGAGCCTGCAGTGGCTGGGCGCATTGTGGGCAATAGCTGAAGGCCATAGGGTGCTCCTATCTGGGTATTCTTTTATGTTGGATGGGTTGGGCGTCTGGTTTTCAATAATGCACGATGAATTCGGCTGGAGCTCACCGCCAGCGTGGTTTGATGAACAGGGGGCAGGGCAGCCCAGCGGTCATCGAATTGGGCCAAACCGAGGTCAAATACGGACTTGGCTGCAGCGGTTGCGATTTGGTTGCCACCTTCGTCCGATTCAACCGTGATCAGGCTAGCTGAAAACGCCTTGCCTAAACGCCGACTGATCTCCGTGGTCTGTTCGGTGTCGGCCTGAACATTGGCCACCAGCATGCCATCGGGCGTCAATGCCGCGCGGCAGTGCTGATAAAAACTGCGTGAGCACAGGGCATCAGGCAGGCCTTGCCCGGTAAAGCCATCTACCAAAATCACGTCATACAAGCGGGTTGGCTTGGCCACGAAGCGCGCACCATCGGCGCACAGAATGCGCAGGCGCTGGCTTTCATTCGGGATGTGGAACTCATGGCGCATGTCGATCACGCCTTGGTTGATCTCAACCGCGGTGATGTCTGCGTCGGGTAGGTGCTTGTGCAGGTACTTCACCATCGAGCCACCACCCAAGCCGATCATCAAAATCGAGGCTGGTGCGGGGTTGAACAGCAAAAACCCCATCATCGTGCGTGTGTAGTCCAGCACGAGCTCATCGGGGTCGTCCAGCCGCATGCAGCTTTGAATCAGCGAGGACTCAAAGCTCAAGGACACGGTCTGGCTATTGGTGTGGAGGCGAGGCCTCTCGATGGGGGTGTCATTCACGATGGGCCCGATTTTAGGCCATGCCTAAGTCGCAGCCATCAACGCCAAGTCAGAAAACAAACCATTTCATACCAATCGTCAGGGTGCCTTTTGTAAAGGCCCCAAAGTCGCTTTTGGCACCACCCGTTGTGGCGCTCAGTGCGACAAAGGCGCTGAACTTTGATTTGAAGCTCTTCTCGGCATAGAGCAGTGCGCGGCCGCTGTTATCCGTCATGCTTTGAGACCATTCCGCACGCCAGTATTGCTTGGTCTCTTGCACATTGCTTTGCACACTGAACCAAAGGTAGTCGCGTCCAAGCAGGGGCGGTGTTTGAGACAAGGTGACACCGACCAGTGCATCGCTGATAGTTTGGCCAAGCGCCGGAATTTGATTGAGAAAGGGCAACTGGTTGAACGGAGGCGGCAGTTGTGTCAGCGCTGTCGGTATTGTTCTGGCCAGTTCGATCTGTCTGAAGAACGCAGCTTGCTGATCACGGTTGAGGCCTGCACTGTTGTGCAGCCATTCTGCCGTGATCACATGGCCGCTTTCCAGCGTGTAGGCCGCACCCAGTATGGACGATGCCCCAGATTTGGGCGGTTGCTGAAACAGCCCGAACTGAGATAGACCATCCTCCACGCGTTTGACAATTTGACCTAGCCTCGGCAGGTCGGCGCTGGACACCGGCTTGATGGTGCCGAACTCGCCAAACAACATCCATGCGTCGTTGGGCGAATATTGTGCAAAGCCGCCAAGGAAGTCCACATAGCCTGGGCGTCGAATGGCATTGACGCTCAGCAGGTAGTTGTCGCCTTGATAGTCCAGCTTCAACAGGTTCGAATCACGCATGTCGATGGTGGGCGTAATTTGATCCGTTGCAAAGACGTGGGCAGCATGAATACGGGCTGCACCCATGTTGTAGGTATAGCGCAGCACATCGATACCCGGCGTCGCGGCCAAGGGTGATGTCCGCCCCGAGTCGTAGTAAAACGGATTGCTGGGCGATCGAAAATTACCGGGCCCCCATGTCATCAACTCGCGACCCAGCACCACGGTGTGGTCGCCGAGCTTGAGTCGGGCATTGGCTTGCGTGAGCTCGGTGCTTTTCTCAAAGGCCGATACCTGCCGCCGGATCTGTGGATCTGTTTGAGGCCCCGCATCATCCTTTTGGGCCACGATGCGAGGCTGAATGAGGATGTTGAGCGGCCCGTATTCCGCCGTGATGTTGATGCGGGTGTCCGACAGACATTGCGTCCCGGGGATGCGTGCCAAGCGGTTCCCGGCGTTGAGCACGTTGTGTCCGGACAGCCAGATTCGGGTCCCGTAGAGCCAGGTTTCCATCGCTGCGTTGAATCGCGTCTCCGGGCCTTCTGCTTCTGTGTCCGGCTCTTCAGTGGCGGGCTCCGGCGCAGGCTCTTCTGAAGCTGCGACGTGGTGTTGCAACATGGCGGCCATCAGCAACAGTGCCGCCCATCGTGATGGCCGCATGATCTTCATTGCAGATTCGCTACATCAAAGTCTGAAGAGGTGATGCCCTTGGCCGAGACGCGCTGGAACGTCAAGGTGGTCTTGGCATCGGTCAAGGCGTCGGAGATAACCATCTGACTCACGAAGGGAATGGTCTTGCCTGCGACCTTGACCACGTTCTTGTATTCGAACTCGGCTGACTTCAGTTTTTTGCCGGACAACGAGAGGAACTCGGCTTTGATGGCCACACCACGCGGGATAGATACCCAGTAGGTGATCTTGTCGTAGGTCGTCTGGTTGTTTTTGGAGGTCAATTCCAGTACGTGACAAGACTCGTCACCGACCTTTTCTTCCTGCAGATAGCGCGGTGTGTAGTCCTTGGCATAGTTTGTCGCTGCCACGTCGCCAACTGCAGCCTGACCGCTCAAGCGTTGGCGCGCAGAGATGGCCACGGGCTTTTTCAAGCCAGGCTTGCTGATCCACATGCTGCGTTCGACCTGCAACATCTTTGAGCCCTTGCTGCTGGTGGGCTCCAGTACCTCGGCCAAGCTGGATGTGCGGGATGCTTTCACACGCAGGCGTTGGTCCGTTAGTTCTTCAGAGTTGGTGCCCGACGCCGAGGTCAGGACCTCCCATGTCAGCCCCGTATCAGAGCCGCCGCCCCGAGAGATGTCGCTGCTCTCCAAGATGGCTTGTGCATCTTGTTCGGCGTTGGCTGAGCCACAGAACAGCGTTGACGTTGCAAGCACGAACGCTGCAAGTGTGATGTGACGACGAGAAATGGTTTTCATACATGCCCCAGTGATTCAGTGATGGAATTGCCGGCAGCGCGCCGGGCGGGAACGAAAGCAGCGAACACGGCCAGTGCAGCCAAGGCAATGCCAGCCACGACGGTGCGCAACATGTCAAAACCGATGTACATCTGTACCGCCTGTGTGCTGTTAGGTGGCATCCACATGATCTCGGCTGCGTTGACGCCATAGCGTGTCAAGGTGGCCAAAATCACGCCTGATGCGGTTCCTAGGATCACGAGCAAGACAGCTTCGCAGACGAACATGGCGCTGATGCCTGATCGGCGCAGGCCGATGGCGCGCAATGTGCCGATCTCGCGTGTCCGTTCAACCACGGACATGCTCATCGCATTGGCGATAGACAGCACGACAATCGAGACCACCACGACAAACATCATCGAGAAGATCATGTCGAACATTGCACGTGACTGGCCATAGAAGATGGACATTTCCTGCCAGGTGCTGATCTCCATTTCCTGATCCAGGCCAGATACCTTCAGCTCGGCCATGATCCTGCTGCGCAGTGCGTTTGTTTCTTCCTCTTGCGGTGGCATTTGTTGATACGCCATGCGCACTGCTTCAGGTAATGAGATCTTGTGCTTAGGTGGTGCTGCAACCGGCAGCATGATGGTCAATGATTCGGCGCGGCCTTTGGCATCAAGGATGTCTTGAGCCATGTTCAAGGGCATCAAGATCAGTTTGTCATTGGTCAAGAGATTCGATGTGTTGAAAGCGCCTGTCACATCCACGTCTGCCGCGTTGGCCTGTCCGTGTATCGTGCTGGCCAGAATGGCGCCGCTGTCACCCAGGTTCAGCTTGAGCGTATTGGCCAAGCCTTCCCCCAAGGTGATGCCATGCGGGTTCTCGTTGCTCAAAGCACCAGGGAAATCTCGGAAGGGCCCACGTATCGCGGCCAAATCATCAGGTGCAATACCTCTGCCTATGAAGATGGTGCTGGCCTGTCCGTTGGACAACAAGCCCATGACAGACAGCCGTGGCATGATCTTGGCGTTAGGCGCAGCACGGTTCACGGCTTGCGAAATTTTGGCGATAGCGGCTTCATTAAGCAGGTATTTGGCAGGGTGCAACTTGCCTTCAGTTTGCAAACCTCGCTTGTTGATTTGCAAATGGCCGATGGCTTCACTGTGTATAGAGACGTTGCCTAGCACGTTGTAGATAGCGCGAACGTAGCCAGAAAACAGGGTGATGGCTGCGAAGCCAAACGCCAAGCTGCTGATCGTGACAAAGCTGCGGCGTCGATTGCGCCACAGGTTGCGCCAAGCTAAGCTGAAGTTGCTGAGGAGCAGATTCATTTGGACTCCATGAGGTAGTTTGCATAGTTGTCATCGGAGATCACACCGTCTTGCATCTTGAGTTGACGCGGCACGCGATCTAGCAGGCGTGGATCGTGTGTGGTGAAGATGCAGGTCACACCGGTTTCCTTATTCAGGGCTTCAATCAGGTCGATGATTTCGGTGCTGGTGCGTGAGTCCAAGTTGGCGGTGGGCTCATCGGCGATCAGCAAGCTGGGCTCAATGGCCAGTGCGCGTGCAATGGCCACACGCTGGCGTTGCCCACCTGATAGTCGATCCGGGCGGAAGGCATGGAACTTGTCCAGTCCGACCTTGGACAGCCAATGCCTGGCGCGTTCGCGTGCCTGCTGGATCGGCACACCTTGAATCTGCAAGGGCAGCATCACGTTTTCAGTTGCCGTCAACACGGGGATCAGGTTGAAGGTCTGGAACACAAAGCCGATCTTGTGGCTGCGCAGGTCTGACAGTTCGTTGTCTGACAGCAGCCTGACTTCCTGTCCATCAAAGTTCAGCGAGCCACGGTCAGGCGAGTCAATCAGACCGAGCACATTGAGCAAGGTGGACTTGCCACTGCCTGAGGGCCCCCAGATGGCCATGAATTCGCCGCGCTGGATATTCAGGTTGATGTCGCGCAGTGCCTGAACGCGAGTTTCACCCAATGAGAATTCGCGAGAGATGTTGTTGAGCGTCAGCAGGAGTGGCTTGCCGCCTGGCGATTTCGTGATGGCATGCAACATGGTGATCAAGTCCGAGTCAAGATGTTGCAAATGGTAAGAATCGGAATGCCGTGCGTATTGAACGATTCCGACATGGGGCGTGCCAAGCACGAATTTTCTTGGCGTCCTATAATTTTTGGTATGCATGAAGTAACGCACGCCCCCATTTTTTCAGCTGGTAGTTCAGCCAATCAGTTGCTACCCGAGCCCTTGGCTTCTTCACGCCTTTGGTTGCCTAAGCTGTCCTTGAGCGCCTGTGTGCTCAGTGTGTTCAGCCGCAACACGATGGGCACAGAACTTTCTGAGACTCAGCGTTACAGCCATTTCCCATCGGTGCCAGCGTGCTGCCTCATCTGGGTGTTGGACGGTGAGATGGCTATCTTGGAGCATGGCGCCAAAGCGCAGACTGGGAGCCCGCGTGTTCATTTGCCCGATCAATTCATCTTTGCAGGCCCATTCAATCAACCAAGGGTTGTGTGGAACCCTGGCGATGCACGTATCTTGGTGCTCATGCTCTTGCCTGATGCATTTCATGCGATGACCGCAATAGAGTCTGCGGCTTATGTCAATCGCAATGTGCCTGCGCATGAGGTGTTGGGCGAAGACTGGATGGCTATGTCGCGTGCTGTGCGTGAAGCCCCTGACGATGCGCAACGTGTGGCCATCATTGAGCGCTTTTTGGATCCACTGTGGGCACGCACGCGCCCTGATGATTCGTTTCACGGCAAGCTGCTCAAGGATTGGTCGCAAGGCTTGGCGATTCGTGCAGCCACATCAGGCTTTGGGCGCAGCTTGAGGCAGGCCGAGCGTCGTATCAAACAATGGACGGGCCAGCCCATGCGTGACCTGCGTGGTGCGGGTCGACTTGAGATGGCGTTCTTCGAGACGCTCATGGCGATGGAGTCCGGCGACGTCAACTGGGCAGAGATTGCGATAGCCTGTGGTTATGCTGATCAGGCGCACTTTTGTCGCCACACTCGGCAACTGACTGGGTTCTCTCCCGAGGATTTACAGCAGCGTATTTTGAAAGACGAGGCGCTTTGGTTCTATCGTTTATGGAGTGGCACCGGGTTGGCGGTTTGAATGGGTGCGGTTAAACTCGGGCCTCATTTTTTAAAGGATACCGCCATGCCCTTCACCACCACCGCCTCTGGCCTGCAATACGAAGACAACGTTGAAGGTACGGGCGAAGTCGCCAAGGCAGGCGCCTTCGTGACCGTTCACTACACCGGCTGGTTGTACGAAGGCGGCGTCAAAGGCGCCAAGTTTGACTCCAGCAAAGACCGCCACGACACATTCAAATTCCCACTGGGTGAAGGCCAAGTGATCCGTGGTTGGGACGAAGGCGTGCAAGGCATGAAAATTGGCGGCACCCGCACTTTGGTGATCCCCTCTGAGTTGGGCTACGGCGCTCGCGGCGCTGGTGGCGTGATCCCCCCGAACGCCACGCTGATGTTTGAAGTTGAACTGCTGGGCGTTTGATCCCTCATGTTTGCACCCAGCCAGGAACAGGTTCGCCGCTTCTTTTGTGAGGCATGGTCCAAACACCTGGCTGGCCAGCCGCTGACGCCACTTGAAGCGCAAGCGGCCGACTGGATCGCAGAGCATCCTGAGTACCATCAGGACTTGGTCGATGTGGATGCGGCCATCGCGGCGCAGTACACCGTGGAGGACGGGAGAACCAATCCCTTCCTGCACCTGTCGATGCACTTGTCGATCACAGAGCAGGTGAGTATTGATCAGCCTCGCGGCATCAAGGCCGCAGTAGACCGTCTTGCGCACAGGAAGCAGTCGCTGCATGAGGCGCACCATGAGGTCATGGAAGCGCTCGGTGAGATGGTTTGGGCAGCGCAGCGCACAGGGCAGCCATTTGATGGGCCAGCGTACATTGACAACGTTCTGAGACGCGCCTCCTTCTGATGGATGGTATGGGCTGGCAAGGTACTACACTAAGCGGATCTGAATCCGCTGAATAAGGTGCACCATGCCTATCCTTGCCATGTCCGCTGGAACGGTTACCGCCGTTTGGGGTAATGCCCACATTCGTTTGCCTGACGGGACGCTCAAGCCCGTGAAAGTCGGCGACAAGGTCGCTGGGGGCGCACAGATCATCACGGAAGACGATGGGATTGTTCAGATATCCCGTGGCAAAGGCGCGCCTCATAGCGTGAAGGCCGAGGCTGCAACCGCTGAAGCCGACAAAACCATTTCAGCCATTGACGACCAAGACACGACGCTGGCACCAACGGCCGGTTTGTTAGGCGGCGCTGAAGGTGGCTTGCAAGCTGGTTTGCGCGTTGATCGTGTGGATGAACACGTCTCCCCTTTGGTTTTTGATTTCAATACAAACAGATCACCACCCACCACGCCGATTGGTGCTTCCGTCGATCTGCGGCCTCTGCCTGCCGCACCCGTTGACGAACGCCCTTTTATGCTGGTGCAAGCAGGCGAGCCTACTGTCGAAGGCAGCCCGGTTATATTCAACGTGACGCTGACTAAGGCATCCCCATCGCCCGTCACCGTCAAGCTGGCTTTGATGTCCGGTGTGGATGACCCTGCTACGCCGGAGAACGAATCTGCCACATTGGGTGTGGACACCGGCACACAGCTCGAATACCTAGATGCCTTGGGGCAATGGGTGCCTGTGACAGGTGACCTGACCTTTGCGCCCGGCACAACCTTGATCCAAGTGCGTGTGGCAACTGTCGATGACAAAATTGCCGAGGACGTTGAGTACATCAAGCTTCAGGCCACCGTGGTCAGTGGCGATACCGTGAACCAAGTGCATGCCAATCAAACGGCGATTGTGGACAACGACTTGGTGCCCGGCATCATCGAGCCCATCCATGCGCATGTGTCTGCGATGGACACCAACTTGATGATCGTGTTGGATACATCAGCCAGCATGAGTGACCCCAGCGGCATAGGTCAGCTCACGCGGCTGCAAGCTGCTGTGCAAGCCATCGACCATTTGCTGGACAGCTACGACCAGTCTGGTGACGTGGCTGTGCGCTTGGTTTCCTTTGGCAGTACAGCGCAAAGTGGTGCCGATACTTGGCTGACCGTCGATCAGGCTAAGTCCGTTTTGACGACCCTGCAAAGTGCAGGCAATACCAATTACGACGCCGCTTTGGCGCAGGCGCAACAAGCCTTTGATACGGTGCAGGGCAAGCTCGGCAATGCACAGAACGTCGCTTACTTTTTGTCTGATGGCAACCCGACCTTGTCGTCGGCCAACCCTATAGCGGGTGTCAACGGCCAAAGCGGTAATACAACGCAGCCCAATAAGGGCGATGGCATTGACCTAGCGGAAGCCGCCGCTTGGGTTCAATTCCTCAACCAAAACCAGATCAAAGCCTATGCCGTTGGCATGGGCGGCGATGTCAGCCAGATCCACTTGAACCCCGTGGCGCACGATGGCCAAGCGGGCAGCAACATGGACGGCTTGTTGGTGTCTGACTTGGCGCAGCTTGACGGCGCCTTGAGCGGCACAACCAGCGATTTTGTTCAGGGTAATTTGTCGACAGGGGGCGCCATCGGCCTGCCCGGCGGCTACTTTGACCGTGTTACCAGCATCACAGTCGATGGCATCAGTCATCCCTTTGATGCGGCGCATCCTTTGCTGACATTGACAACGGCCCACGGTGGCCTGCTGTCAGTTGACATGCGCACAGGCGACTACAGTTACGCCGCGCCCAATGCACACGTTCCGGGTTTGGTCACGGAAACCATCGTGTTCAGTTTGCTCGATCAACACGCTGAGGTGGTGTCATCCACGTTGAATGTCACGCTTGACCACACAGGCGTCATTGCAGGCACCTCAGGTGACGACTTGCTTGTAGGTGGCAACACGGCTGACCTGATCATGGGTCTGGACGGCGCAGACACGATCAAAGGCGATGGTGGCCACGACCAGTTGCTTGGTGGCGCTGGCAACGACGACTTAAGTGGTGATGGCGGGGATGATCTGTTGGTCGGCGGCCAAGGCAGTGATGTCCTGCAAGGTGGCTTTGGATCAGATGTGTTCGCTTGGCACTTTGATGACCGAGGCGCGTCCGGCTCTGATGCGCAGCGGGCGGTTGACACCATCCTTGACTTTGACCCGATAGCGAAAGCCGACGGCGGTGATGTCTTGGATTTGCGTGACCTGCTGCAGGGCGAGAACACGCTTGGCGACTCAGGTAACCTCGATCACTACTTGGTATTTGATACCAGCGGGCCGAACACCGTCATCCGTGTGGCGCCGGCAGGTGACTTCGTGGCGGGCGTTGGCACCGAATCCCAGCGGATCATTCTGGAGGGCGTCAACCTGCGCAGCGATCTGGGGTTGGGTAGTGGTGACAGCGATGCGCTGGTGATTGCCAAGCTGCTGACTCAGGGTAACTTGCTGGCTGGATAGCTTGGGCTCAGGTCTGACGCAGCCTGCGGCCTAAGTTGGTTACGGCTGCGTTGAGCTCCTTGAAGCTCACTGGCTTGACCAGATAGCCGTCAGCGCCTTTGCTCAGTCCCTCGATTCGATCGTCCACACGTCCTCGGGCAGAGACCACGATCACGCCGCAGTTATGCTGTGCTTGGTAGCGTTCGGTGATATCAAACCCATTCTCGTCGGTGCCCAGTTCGACGTCCAAAATCAACACATCAGCAGGGCTGCGAGCCCATTCCGCATCTAACTCAGCGCCGTTGATCACACCTACTGCATGGTGGCCAAACTGGTTGAGCGCACGCGTCATCAGTTGCCTCAGCAGTGCTTGGTCTTCCACTACGATGATGCGCAAGGGACGGGCTACATCGATCAAAGTGCCTGCCTGGGCCGCTTGTTGCGGTGTCATCACCGCGCGAACCAGCTCAGCGACGGAGTCAACAGCCATTTGCCGCATCACCTCTGCGCGGTGCACTTTGACTGTGTGCACGGTGATACCTAAGCGCGTACCGATTTCTTTGTTGGTGAGCCCCTCGACAACCAGTTCACATACCTGCATCTGCCTTTGTGTGAGCAATTGCAGTCGGCTGACTACGGTCGTGGCGGATGGGTTGGTTGTGTTCATGGGACCCCTTGACGGGTGAGTGAAATCGGATGCTGTTATCCGTTGCTTGATATCAGGCCATGCGCAGTCTACGAGAGAGTGCCTCGCCCTATAGGGGAATATGTCGATCTCAGTCCCCCCTAGTTTGTAGGGTTTGACTAGACCAAAAGGATTATTTCAGGCCGCTGCATCCTTCAAAAGAGGGGCGTCTGTCATCACACTTTGCTAGGTCGAACACCTACACTCCGGTCGTTACCAACAGATGCAGTGGTTTTGTCATGCCGATTCTTGCCATGTCCTCCGGGAAAGTAACCGCCTTGTGGGGGACAGCTTTCGTCATATCCCCCGATGGCGGGCTCAAGTCGATCAAGGTTGGTGACAACGTTGATCAAGGGGCGCAAATTCTGACCAGTGTAGATGGCATCGTACAGCTATCGCCAGACAAGGGCGCATCGGTGCTCATCAAAGCCGTGACTTCTGATGCAGATAAGGTCATCACGGGGATTGATCGAGATGACCCTGATTTGACGCCGACCGCTGGCCTGACTGGCGGGACTGATGGTGGCTTGGTGCCCGGCTTGCGCGTTGATCGGGTTGTAGAGTCTGTCGGTCAATTGGAATTCAGTTTTGGTACGGAGCGGGTGCCGCCTACGCCACCTGTTGGGCGTGCCGCAGACTCAAACGGTGTGGGCATCGTATTCACCGTTGGGGACGGCTTTGCCAGCGCGTCTGAAGAAGGGCTTCAAGGTGGTGTCACTGACAACAAGGGCTCACCGGACACAACAGACAAGACCAGCGTCACAGGCCAATTGGTGATCAGTGATCCCGGTGCCAACGCCTTGACCGTCACTTTGTTGCCCCCCGGTGCGGCGGTATTCGCCGCCGATGGCACCCAGGTCAACTGGGTGAGTGATGGGCGTGGCGGATTGATTGGCCAATCCGGTCTGCAAGCAGATTCCCCCATCGTGGCGACCGTGGAGGTTGATGCCACTGGTCGCTACACATTCACACTGCTCTCTCCACTCAAGCAGGGTGCGCAAGGCGAAGACGCTGTCACCATTGACTTTGGGGTGAAGGTCAGCGATGGCGAACGCACCGTGACATCTAAGCTGAGCATCAGCGTCGAGGATGATGCGCCTGTGGCGCCAGATGCCATCGTCCAATCACTCACAACCATTGATACCAACCTCATGATTGTGTTGGACATCTCCGCCAGCATGAGTGATCCCAGTGGTATTGATGGCCTGACGCGCCTCCAAGCGGCAGTCAAGTCCATTGATAACCTGATTGAGCAATATGCAGATGTGGGTGGTTTGGCTGTCAGGCTGGTGACATTCTCCACCACATCGCAGACGCAAGGCGACAGTTGGGTGACTGCCGAGCAGGCTAAAAGCCTGCTTGATGGCCTTGTGGCCAATGGCAATACCAATTACGACTATGCCTTGTCCCAAGCTCAAGCCGCCTTTGCCACTGCAGCTGGCAAGTTGACGGGGGCACAAAACGTGTCCTACTTTTTCTCCGATGGCGATCCGACGCTGTCCAGCACCAACCCTGTTGCAGGCAAAAAAGGGCAGAACGGGTCGACAACCCAGGTCAATTTGGGTGATGGCATCGACGTGGCTGAAGAGGCCGCTTGGATCGCGTTCCTTGATGCCAATCAAATCAAGAGCCATGCCATTGGTTTGGGCAACGGTATCGCCAAAACCTACTTGAATCCGATCGCGCACGATGGTCAAACCAAAGGCGATCTAGAGGGCATCGTTGTCACCAGTCTCAATCAGTTGGACAGCACGCTGGCCGACACCTATCAGGGTGCGGTGAGTGGCACCTTCAGGACCACGGCCTTGATGGGTGCTGATGGATTTGGGCGCATTGACAGCGTCACCGTGGATGGGGTGAAGCATGGTTACGACGCAAGCCAATTGATGCTCAAAGTGCACACCGCATTGGGCGGCGACCTGAGTGTGGACATGGCAACGGGTCTCTACACCTATAGCGGCCCACAGGCGTTGACCGGTGTGGCCAAAGAGACGTTCACTTTTGCTTTGGCCGATAAAGATGGCGATAGCGTGTCATCCAGTCTGGTCATTGAGCTTGATCACGCGCTGGTTTTGAGGGGTACGTCTGAGGCGGATACGTTGGTGGGCGGGCCGGGTAGCGATGTGCTAACTGGCGGGGCTGGCGCTGATGTGTTTGCATGGCGTTTCAGTGACCATGGCGCTTTGGCTACCCACCATCCTGTTGACCGCATCACAGATTTTGATTTGGCAGTGCCTTCAGCTGGAGGCGACACGCTCGATTTGCGTGATCTGCTCCAAGGGGAGAACGCAGGCAATCTGCAAAACTACTTGGAGTTCGATACGTCTACGGCCAATACCGTGATCAAGATCAGTTCCAACGGGGGCTTTTTGCTTGGCGTGGCGACCAGCGCCACTGAGACCGGTCGCATTGTGTTGGAAGGGGTCAACATCCGAACAGGTCTGGGTGACTTAGGCGCAGGCGCTACGGATGCCCAAATTGTGGCCAAGATGCTGGAGCAGGGTAAGTTGCTTGTTGATCTGGTTTGATATCAAAAAAACCCGCCGATGAGGGCGGGTTTTGAGGTGAATCAGCTAACCGTGAGTCAGTGGAACTTGGGTTGCTGCACTGTTTTCAGATCGCTTGGCAAGCCACCGATATAGTTGGACAGTTGTTTGAGTTCGACCGGCGTCAATAGCTTGACTTGTGCTGCCATGATGGGATTGCCTCGGCCGATTTGCGGGTTGCCTGTTGTCATATATGACTTCAATGCGACGTACAAATAATCCGGGTGCTGACCAGCTAGCTTGGGGTAAGAAGGGTCGATGGGTTTGTTCATCCCTTCGCCATGGCATGACGCGCAGTTGCCCTTTGTCAGCAGCGCCTGAATCTCGGTGCCAGGCGCGCCGCTTTTGCCCGGTTTGGCTGGCAGGCCTTGCCCGCTGGTCTCATAAAAAGCGGCGATGTCGGCTATATCCTGATCAGACAGCGATGCAGCGATGCTTTTCATCGTAGGGTGTTTGCGATCTCCCTTGCGATAGGCCGTCAGGGCTGAAGCGATGTACTTGGCGTTTTGCCCAGAAATCATCGGTACCTTGTGAATTTCAGGGAAGCTGGCCTGGTAGCCAATGATGCCGTGGCAGCCAATGCACATGGCGACTTTGGACTTGGCGGCGTGGGCATCACCAGGTTTGACATCCTGAGCTATCGCCCCAAAGGCGATCAGGCTGGCAACGGTCAACAGGCTGAGTTTTTTAAGCATATTTGGCTGTGATTTCATGTGGCTGACAGGGGAGAATAACCGGCAGTGAAAAACACGTGACCGCGCGACATTATTAACGCGCAGTCTATACTCGAACACAGTAACAACCCGGTTGAGTCAGCGCATGAAATTCCAAGGTACCGATCAATATGTGGCCACAGACGACCTGAAGCTGGCCGTCAATGCGGCGCTGAAGCTACAGCGTCCCTTGCTAGTCAAGGGCGAACCGGGTACCGGCAAGACGATGTTGGCCGAGCAAGTTGCTGAAGCATTGGGCATGCCCCTGATGCAATGGCACATCAAATCGACCACCAAAGCACAGCAAGGTTTATATGAATACGACGCTGTCAGTCGTTTGCGTGACAGCCAATTGGGTGAGGAAAAGGTCAAGGACATCCACAACTACATCCTCAAAGGGGTGTTGTGGCAGGCTTTTGACGCAGACCAGCAGGTCGCTCTCCTGATCGATGAAATCGATAAAGCCGATATCGAGTTCCCCAACGACCTCTTGCGTGAAATCGACCGCATGGAGTTCTATGTGTACGAGACGCGGCAACTGGTCAAGGCCAAGCACCGTCCCTTGGTCATCATCACATCCAACAATGAAAAAGACCTGCCGGACGCTTTCCTGCGTCGGTGTTTCTTCCATTACATCCGTTTCCCTGACGCCACAGTGATGCAGCAAATTGTGGCGGTGCACTTCCCCCACATCAAGCAAGACTTGCTCACGGCGGCCATGCGCCACTTCTACGAAGTACGCAACCTGCCGGGTCTCAAGAAAAAGCCCAGCACATCCGAGTTGATCGATTGGCTCAAGCTGTTGCTGGCAGAGGAGATTCCTCTTGAAGTACTGCAAAGCAAGGATGACAAAGTCAGCGTGCCGCCTCTGGTTGGCGCTTTGCTGAAAAACGAGCAAGACATCAGCTTGTTTGAAAAACTGGTCTACATGGCACGCCACAACCGGTGATCAGGGCGCCGGGTCGGGGGCGCAGATGACTTGGTTGCGACCCTCTGCCTTGGCCTGATAGAGCGCATCGTCTGCTCGCTTGAGCAGATTTTTGACCGACTCACCTGGTGATTGCGCACAGGCTAAGCCGATGCTGATCGTGACAGTGATGTTGGTCGAGTCCCATATGGTGTTGAGTTGGGCGATGGCACGCCGGAAACGTTCGGCTGCTTGTTGTGCGCCTTCAAGCTCTGTGTGCGGCAGCAGGATGCAAAACTCCTCTCCGCCGTAGCGTGCGACGCGGTCTACCTCGCGTGCTCGCGCTTGCAAAGCGTTGGACACACTCACCAAAACCGCATCACCAGCCGCATGTCCAAGGCGGTCATTGATGCGTTTGAAGTGATCGATGTCCACAAGCAGCACGGCGAACGTGTCGTTGAAGCGTTGTAGGCGCTGGTCCTCGCGGGCGAGCAAGTACTCGAAGGCGCGTCGGTTTAATAAGCCGGTGAGGGTGTCGTGGTGGGACAGGTGCTCTAGCCTTTTGACGAGTCGCATCACGACGATATAGCCCAAAACGAAGCTAGACAGGATCGACAGGGCCACGGTGCTGAATGCCAAGGCGAGTTGGGCGTTTTCTGGTGTGAGTGTCAGCCAGGGCCATGGCCACTGAGGGATCATGCAGGTCAAGCCTGCCAAAGCGAAAGCCAGTGCAGCACTGTTGAGCAAAATGGCGTTCAAGCTGGCCGTGATCACATTGAATTCGATGCGAATGGGCTTGAATGCTTCCCATGAGGTGCGCAACAGGATCCAATACATCGCGAAGAAGCTCAGGGCGGCGCCCGCGCCATAGGCATCCCTGGGTATCAACACCAAGCTGTTAAACAAAGCCAAGCCGATACCCAACGCCAGATGGGATCCGTCTGTACGCGGCACTTTCAAAAAGAACTGCAAACCGCGCCTGAATGACGCCCCCCCGAGCACCATCAAGGCTGCGGCTAAGGTGATGCGCGCGGGCTCCGACATGGGCGGGGGTGTCATCGTCATCCCAATGGCGCCACCAAAGGCCACGTTGGCAGCCATCCAGTGCCGCCCAGCCTTGCGCGACAGACCCAGCCATGTGCTGGCAACGCCCCACATGGTCGATATCAGACCGTGTGCCAAAACGGTGAAGGCCAACAACAGGTGGCTTGCATCCATGTGTACTTCGACGTGTTTTGTCAGGTTAAGGTGTAAAAGACCTGAAGGGAAACAGGCCACGATCTCACGTTTTCGGCAAGTAGGGGCCAAAATGGAGTCTGATTTGCGGAACGGCTTATGCTAATTAACTTTTTCTTCGCTTTGCGCGCTGCGCGCTTGCCGGTCACCATCCCGGAGTACCTCAGCTTGTTAGAGGCCATCAAGGCCGAGGTGATTGAGCCGTCAGTGGATGAGTTTTATCATTTGGCCAAAATCACTTTGGTCAAGAACGAGTCCCATTTTGACAAATTTGACCGTGCGTTTGGCGCCTATTTCAAAGGGGTGACCGACAGCATCGACCTGACCCGTGACATACCGCTTGAGTGGTTGCGCAAGCACTTTGAGCGCGAGCTCAGTGCCGAGGATAAGGCCAAGATTGAAGCCATGGGCTGGGACAAGCTCATGGACAGGCTCAAAGCATTGCTGGAAGAGCAAAAAGAGCGTCACGAAGGCGGCAACAAGTGGATCGGCACAGGCGGGACATCACCGTTCGGCGCCAACGGCTATAACCCCGAGGGCATCCGCATTGGCCAAGACAAGTCGCGCAACCGCAGCGCCGTCAAAGTCTGGGACAAACGCGAGTTCAAAGACTATGACGACACGATTGAGCTAGACACCCGCAACATCAAGGTGGCACTGCGTCGTTTGCGCAAATTTGCCCGCCAAGGGGCGGCCGATGAATTTGATCTGGATAACACCATCCATGCGACGGCTGCCAATGCGGGCATGCTCGACATCAAGATGGTGCCTGAGCGTCACAACACGGTGAAGGTGATCTTGCTGATGGATGTGGGCGGCTCCATGGACGATCACATCCACCGCGTCGAGGAGATGTTCTCGGCGGCGAAGTCAGAGTTCAAGCACCTTGAGTTCTATTACTTCCACAACTGTGTGTACGACTTCATGTGGCGCAACAACCATCGGCGCTACACCGAGAAAATCCCCACGTACGACATCATTCGCAAGTACAACAAGGACTACAAGTTGATTTTCGTTGGCGATGCCACGATGAGTCCTTACGAGATTTTGCAAGCCGGTGGCAGCGTGGAGTACAACAATGACGAACCCGGTGCAGAGTGGATCAGCCGTTTGCTTCGTGCCTTTCCCCATCACGTGTGGATCAACCCCGAGCCACAAGGTGTGTGGGGTTACCGCCAAAGCGTCTCGATCATGCAGCAGTTGGTCGGGGGGCGCATGTACCCACTGACCTTGCAAGGCTTGGAAGGTGCCATGCGCTTGCTTAGCAAGTAAATGATGACGCTCACCGGGCTTGTTCGCATCCGCCTTCGCATCCGCAAGCATGCCGCTTGCTGGGGTGCCGTGGCCAGCATGTTGATGCACGCCCCGGCGCTGGCGCAAGACGTTCAAGCGGTACAGGCGCCCGATTCGGGGGATGTGTTTGATGTTGACCAAGCTCAGCCTGTGGCTTGGCAGTTGAACATCGAGGCGCCGTCGCCGCTGGACAAGCTCCTGCGCACCTATTTGGATTTGGCCCGTTTCCAGGCCGAGGCGGCCACTCAGCAAAGCCAAGGCATTCGTCGCAGCGAACTGCGCCGTCTGGTGGCCTCTGCGCCAGAGCAGGCGCGTGGGCTGATTGAGGCAGAGGGCTACTTCAATGCCACCATCGTCACACGCGTCAGTGATGAGCAGGCCACGCAACCAAACGCACCCATCGTTGTTACCCTCCAAGTTGAGCCTGGCCCGCAGACCGAAGTAAGCAAGGTGCAGTTTGTGTTTGAAGGTGACCTGGACGCACAGCTGTCAGCCAACGAACCCGGCGCACAGGCGCTGGTGGCCAAGCTCGAAAAAAGTTGGGCCTTGCCCCAAGGACAGGTTTTTCGGCAGGTCGATTGGTCGGCTGCGAAGAATGCGGCGCTGGCACGGCTGAGGGCAGACGGCTTTCCTGTTGCCACTTGGAGCGGTACCTCCGTCACGGTGGATGCGCAAACGCAAACGGCCAAGCTCTATTTGGTTGCCGATACCGGGCCGGCGTTTGCGTTTGGCGACATCCGGGTTGAGGGCTTGGTGCGCCAGCCCGCATCGGCCATTGTCAATTTGGCTCCCTTCAGTAAGAGCTCGGTCTATAGCGAAAAACATTTGCTTGATTGGCAAGAGCGCATCCAAAAACTCAATCTTTTTGACAATGTTTTTGTGGCCACTGATTTGGACCCCACACAGGCGAGCGCCACCCCTGTGCTGGTTCAGGTGCATGAGCTGCCCATCCAGACGGCCACGACGGGCATTGGTATCAGCAGTGACACAGGCCCGCGCGTATCGGGTGAGCACCTGCATCGCAATGTGTTTGGTCTGAATTGGCAGGCCAAGACCAAAGTGCAAATCGGGCGTCAGGAGTCATCTGCGCAATTGGATTTGACATCTCATCCATGGCCAGGCCGGCGACGTGGTTTGATTTCTGCGCAAGGCAGCTATTTGGTTGAGAGTGACCATGCTGTATCGACCAGTCAGCAGTTCCGTGTCGGTCAATTGCGCGAGGGTGAGCGCTTGGAGCGCACCGACTACATCGAGTTCCAGCGCGCAGCGGTCCGCTCTGCAGACAACGAAGTGGTGGCCAACGCTTCTGCCATCAGTGGCACGTCGCAATGGATATTCAGAGATGTTGACAGCCAAATTTCGCCCACGAAAGGGTCAACCAGCTTGGGGCAGTTGACTGGCGGGCGTTCATATTCCGCCTTGGATGAAGAGGGCTATTTTGGCCGTGCTTATGCACGCGTGACTTGGTATCAACCGATGTGGTCCAACTGGAAGGCGATCGTGAGAGGTGAAGTCGGGCAGGTCTTTGCAAGGGGCAAGGTTAGTGTGCCTGACACCCAACTATTTCGGGCTGGCGGCGATGACTCTGTTCGTGGCTATCCCTATCGGTCATTGGGTGTGGAACGTGATGGTGTGGTGCTGGGTGGTCGATCAATTGGAACAGGCAGCTTGGAGGTGGCTCATCCCATCTTGTCCAGCAAGCCCGGCTTGTTGGGTGCTTTGTTCGTCGATGCAGGGGATGCGGCAGACCGCTTCGGTGCATTGAAACCCAAGGTCGGTTATGGCCTTGGCGTGCGCTGGCTCAGCCCTGTTGGGCCATTGCGGCTCGATGCCGCTTATGGCACCAAAGTACAGCGCTGGCGTGTGCACTTCAGTGTAGGAGTCAGCCTGTGAGTTGGCTCGGCAAATGCCTGCGCACGATGATGGCACTGAGCGCGGCGGTCTTGTTGCTTGTCGCTGGCTTATGGGCGTTGGCGCATAACGGCGCAGCAACGGCCCACTTTTTGCCCTACCTGCCCGGCATCACCGTGCATGCGCCGCAAGGGGCGCTGTTAGGGGATTTTAAAGCCCAAGGCCTGCAGATCAAGTTGCCACGGGGTGGCAGCATCGTGTTGACCGATCCGTCGTGGGTCGCGCTGCGTATTCAACCCGATTGGGCCGCACCTTGGCACGTCAAGATCGACATGGATCGCTTGTCAGCCAATCGGATGACCTTGATTTGGGTGCCCGATCCGGCGACCACACCCACGGTGGTGCCGACGGACTTGAGTCTGCCTGTGGCGGTCAACATCGGGCGGCTGCAACTGGCTGAGGTGCGCAGTGCATTGTGGGGCGACACACCCTTGCTGGCGCTGGATGCGGCTTTGTCTCTACAGGCCACTCTACAGACCACGCAGCAGCAACGCGGCGTTCACCGACTGACCTTGGCGCACCTTCAGTGGCAAGGATGGACACTCTCTGGTGACGCCTCGCTTGGTGTCACCGGCAAGCTGCCACTCACGGCGAAGCTGTCTGCGCGAGGCAGTCCGGATGCCAAAGCCAGCGCACAAGCCCAGGCTGAGGTCACAGTGCAAGGCCCTTTGGCATCGCTCGTCATGCGCGGGCAAGTCAGCTGGCAAAGAATGGGCGCTGCCAAGCAAGCATTGATGTTGGATGCGGATCTGGCTCCTTTCTCACTTTGGCCTGTGACCCGGTTGCAAGCGCAAGGTCATGGCTTGAATTTGTCTGATCTGGATCTGTCACTGCCACAGACAGCCTTGCACGGTGAGGTGCTGGTTGTGCCTGTTGGACAGCACGATGTGCGCGTGCAAATGGCCGTTCGCAATGAGCAAGCAGGCACTTGGGATGGCCATCGTCTGCCCGTGAAGCGGCTTCAAGGTCATCTGACACTTCTAGGTGCCCGTGCGGCCAAAACCATGCAAGGTCTTTGGCATGTGGGCTCGGCTGATGTGGTGGCGCAGTTGCCGTCAGCGAAGCCTTCGTTGGCGCCGTCAGCGACGGCCTCATTGCATGTTGAAGGTGGTTGGGGCGCCAGCGAGAATTTGCGCGTTGAGTGGCAGGGTTTGCAGCCGCAGGCTTTACATGGGCGCGCGCCACCGTTGAACTTGCAAGGCAACATGCAAATCGACGCGACTCAATCGCGTGTGACAGGGCAAGCGCAGGGTTTTTATACTTTGGCCGACTCAAGCACTTTGCCCGTGAAGCTGAGTCTGTCAGGTCAGTATGCACCTGGGCAGTTCAGGGTATCGGCGCTGACCTTGAGGGCCAAGGATGCCCAAGCTGATTTGAAAAATACGCAGCTGCGCTGGGGTGGTCAGCCCAGCTGGCAAGTGCAGGGGCAGTTGCGTGTCAGCGATTTCGATCCACAAGTCTGGCTCCCTTGGCCTGCGCAAGTGAAGGGCCGCAATCAGCTGTCTGGCTTGTTTGACATCAACTTGGATGCAGGCTGGCGTGGTGACATCAAGGCAGATATGGCGCCCAGCTTGCTGGGTGGCGTCCCGCTGCATGGGCATGCGCAGTGGCGTTCACCACGCAGCAGCCAGCTGATGTCGGTGGGTATTGATTTTGATGTGGGTGGCAACAAGGTGCAGGGGCAAGGTGAGGTGCCTTGGCGCCTTGATCCTCATGGCGTGTTGCGTTGGGGACAAGAGGCTCATTGGTCGGGGCAGGTTCATGCACCTGATCTGCAGGGGCTGCAACCGTTGGCGCCCTTGCTGGGTGCACGACAGGTATCCGGCCTGATTGAGGCGCAAGGCACAGCACACGGTGTTTGGCCTTTGATGACGACCGATGGCCAACTCAAAATCAGCAAGCTGCAGTGGGTGAACGCCAATGGCACCCCATTGAAGTTGATGTCTGCCAAGGGTGATTGGCGTATCGACACACGCGCAGCCGATGCGCCAGCGCGTGTCCGTATTGATGTGCAGCAAGGCCAGTTGGCCAAGGTGCAGCTGGATCAGGCGCTGCTGACATTGGATGGCAGCGTGCGTGATCACACCGCGCACTTGACTGCGGATGTGGGCCTCAAGCAGCGGCTGGACAGCAAAGCCATGCCGTTTCATGTGGCTTTGAATGTGCATGGCGGCCTGCAGACCCTGGCGGGTACTTGGCGGGGGCGTTTCAGTGATGTGCTACTGAGCAAAGGCGGCACCACGCCGCAGGTGTTGTTGCAGGCGCTGCCATTTGATGTGAGTTGGGTGCAAAACGACCAAGGCCGGCAGCTCAAAGTGGGCTCGGTAAATTTGGGGCTTATCGGCTCGGAGATGAAGCTGCAAAAGCTCGATTGGCAGTGGACCAACTTGGCTGATGACCCCGTGGGTGAGGTTGATATGACCTTGCAGCTGCTGCCCTTGAATCTGCCTGCCTTGCTGGCACGTTGGCAGCCGGACATGGGCTGGAGCGGCGACATGATGCTGAGCGGGCAGGTCCATTTGAGGCACAGCCTCAAGCAGCCTTGGGTGGTGGACGCCGATGTCACCCGTCAATCGGGCGATATCGCCTTGTCTGAGCCCACCATTGTGGGCAACAGCACCCAGCGGCTTGGCATACGCGATGCGCGCGTCACCTTGCAGGCACGTGATGGCATCTGGACCGTGCGTGAGAATTTCGATGGCCGTATTCTGGGTGTGCTCAAAGGTAGTCAGGTCGTCAAGGCAAGCCGCCCAGATCAGCTGCCTGCCGCCAGTGATGCCTTGGTGGGTGAGCTTGATTTGCAAATTGGCAGTCTGCGCGCACTGGGAGGGTGGGCGCCTGCTGGCTGGCGGGTCACCGGTCAGATGCAGGCCCAAGCCTCTATCGCAGGCACCTTGGGTGCACCCCAGTACCATGGGCAGGTGCTGGGGCAGAACCTCGGTCTTGCACAGGCTCTGATGGGCGTCAATTTGACAGATGGCGTGCTGCAGATGGTGCTGCAAGGCGATCGCATTGATTTGACGCAACTCACGGCCAAGTCGGGCCTACAAGGTGGGAGCCTCAGTGCCAAAGGTCAAGTCAGGTTGGGTGATCAGCCTGAAGCACACTTGGCAATCACCGCGGAGCGGTTTGGCTTGCTCCAGCGTGTCGACAGGCGCGTTGTTGTCAGTGGTGAGGCACAGGCTTCGTTAACTGAACAAGATATCAAAGTCGATGGCCAGTTGATGGTCAACGAAGGCTTGATCGACATCACCCGATCGGATGCGCCGACGATTGCAGATGACGTGAATGTGGTCAACCGGCCGGGCCAAGATCCGGATGACCAGGTCGAGGCGGCCGCAGCCAATGGCCCTAAACGCAAACTGACGACCAATTTGAGTGTGGATCTCGGGCACCAATTGCGGCTCAAGGGCAAGGGGCTGGATGGCTTCTTGACGGGTGCACTGCGCGTGACGACGCCGGCCAACAAGCCTGCTGTTCATGGCACGGTGCGGGTTGAGGGTGGCACCTATGCAGCGTATGGCCAAAAGCTCGTGATCGAGCGCGGCGCGATTGCCTTTAATGGCCCGATTGAGAACCCGCGTCTGGACATTCTGGCCATGCGACCTCAGTCGCCCACAGCGCTTGCCAGTGACGTCAAGGTTGGTGTCAATATTGCAGGCACAGCCCAAGACCCCAGAGTGCGGCTGTATTCTGACCCCGCCATGTCAGAGACAGAAAAGCTGTCATGGTTGGTGTTGGGCCGTGGCCCGACAGGCCTTGGTGGGGCTGATTTGGGTTTGCTTCAAAGCGCCGCCGTGGCGCTGTTGTCGGGGGAGGGCGCATCGCCCACTGATAACCTGATTGGTGCTTTGGGCTTGGACGAGTTGTCGGTCAGGCAGACGGACGGCGCGGTACGCGATACCGTGGTTAACCTCGGCAAACAGGTTTCCAAGTTCTGGTACGTGGGCTACGAGCGCAATCTGACCGCCACCAGCGGCAACTGGCAACTGATTTACAGCTTGGCGCAACGCCTGACTGTGAGGGCTCAGGCTGGGGACGACAACGCAGTGGACTTCATCTTGTCTTGGCGTTGGGACTGAACGCGTTGGCCTCAGTGCGTGGTGTCATGCAGTTTTTTGTGTATTCGTCTGGTGCCCCACCACACACCGGCTAGCACCAACGGGATCAAGGCGCCCGTCAGCATTTCGGGGTTCACGGGTAGGCCGAAGGCTTTGGCTGACTTGCCTGTATACAAAATCAAGCTGACCACGTAGTAAGCGATGGCAGCTATCGACAGGCCCTCCACGGTGCTTTGTAGTCGCAGCTGTAGGTCTTGTCCTTTGGTGAGCTTCTCAAGCAGCATCTGGTTTTGCGACTCGGTGGCGATGTCGACACGGGTGCGCAACAAAGCACTGGCGCGCTCAATACGCTGTGACAGCGATGTCAGCCTTTGTGCGGTGGCCTGAACCGTCGCCATCGCGGGGGACACGCGGCGTTGCAGGAAATCACCGATCGTTTGCGTACCGGGGTAGGGCGTCTCGCGTATCTGTTCGATGCGCTGCTCAACCAAGCCGTGGTAAGCCTGTGTGGCTGAGAAACGGTACATGTGTGTCGCTGTTGCGCGCTCAATGCGTGCAGCCAAGCCAATCAAAGTGGTCAGCAAATCTTGATCAGACGCCTCTGCACTTTCCATGCGTGCGGTGATTCCGGCCAAGTGGCTCTCGGCCTCGCTCAGGATCGGCCCCAACTCTTTGGCGATGGGCAAGCCGCGCAGGGCCATCAACCGATAGGTTTCTAACTCAAGCAAACGCTGGGACAGGCGCCCCGCTCGCATCTCAGAGGTGTTGGTGGGGGACACCACCAGCAGCCGCTCAAAGCCGCTGTCACGCAGTCGGAAGTCGGTCATCACACACGATCGCCTGATACCCATGAGCGAGGCCAACACGTCGCGGCCTTCAAACCACGGCCCCGCTAAGGCGTTCATCGCGGGCTGGTCATCGACGTCTCCGTGCACCATGGCCATCATGACCGCAGCCACCGTGCGCCCTGGGATGCTGGCCAGCCAAGCTGGCGCGATGACCAGTGAGCCGATCAGTTCATCCTCGGGGCAGCCTGACAGCGCGGCATCGGGCAGCGCCTGAACGATGGAGTAGCGCGTGAACTCGGTATGACGCTCCCATTTCAGAGTGTGCGTCGCAAAGCGCAAGCGCAAAAAATTACCTGATAGCTGCTCCAGTGTCAGTGCAGCCTGACCGGGCAGCTCACGCAGATGCGCCCATTCAACCTCGCGAGAGATACCCTCGTTCAACACAGCCACATAAACCACCAAGGCGGGCAGGCGGATGCGGGCAGGCGGGCGGGCGTGGACTTCGTTGTGCAGCGTGATACGCAAGCCGTCGTCTGGGGGCAGGGCAATGGGTGGGCAATGTGAGGTCATGAGCGCAAAGGATCTAGCAGCGATGTCAAGTCGTTGTGGTCGAGTTCATGCATCAAGGCCAGTAGCCGGCCAATCTCGCCGTCAGGGAAGCCTTCGCGGGCAAACCAGCCAAGGTAGTTGCTCGGCAGGTCCGCAATCATGAGGCCCTTGTGCTTGCCAAAAGGCATGGCGCGGGTGAGCAGCAAGACCAAGTCGTGTTCTTTTTCAGGCATGGCGATGGGGCTATCGATGGGTGATCTCTGTGTGGACTATTGGGCGGGGTCGCGGTGCGACCAGCGTATCGCGTCAATCTGCGCAAGCAAATCGGGCGACAAGGCGATCCCCCATGCATCGATGTTGTCATCCAGCTGTGCTTTGGTGGTCACGCCGATGATGGTGCTGGCCACGCGCTTGCTGGTATAGCAAAACGCCAGTGCCATTTGCGTGGGCGTCAGGCCGTGAGCGCGTGCCAAGGCGTTGTAGCGCTTGGCCACATCCAGTGCCTCCGGTCTGGCCCAGCGTTGCTTTTTCATGGATCCAAACAAAGCCAATCGACCGGGTTGATCGCCTGCATCGTTCAGCCCCAAGGCATCGTACTTGCCCGTCAACGCACCGAAGGCCAATGGCGAGTAGGCCAGCAGTGACACGCCGCTGCGGTACAGCGTCTCGTCCAAGCCGTTGTCCACGGATCGGTTGCTGAGTGCATACGGATTTTGTACCGACACCACGCGGGGCAAGCCGTGTGCTTGGGATACGCGCAAGAACTCGCTCACACCCCAAGGCGTCTCGTTGGATAAACCAATGTGGCGCACCTTGCCCGCCTTGACCAAGTCGTTCAAAGCCTCCAGCTGCACTTGGATCGACGTGCATTCGCGGTCGTGCACAGGGTCAAAATACAGCGAGCCAAACATGGGTACATGGTGATTAGGCCAATGGATTTGGTACAGATCAATCACATCGGTCTGCAGGCGTTTGAGGCTGTCGTCGCAGGCTTGGATGATGTCTGCTTTGGTCAGATCAGGGCTGCCGTTGTGGACCCAAGGCATGTTGCGCGAGGGCCCCGCCACTTTTGTGGCCAACATCACCTTGGCGCGTGCACCAGGCCTAGAGGCGAACCACGTGCCGATGATGCGCTCTGTGGCACCGCAGGTTTCAGGCTTGGGCGGTACGGCATACATCTCGGCCGTGTCGATGAAATTCACGCCCCGCGCCAATGCATGGTCTAACAAAGCGTGTGCGTCGGCCTCGTTGACCTGCTCACCAAAGGTCATGGTGCCCAAGCAGATAGGGGTGACGCGCAAGGCGCTCGCGCCCAGTGCAACCAGAGGGAGTGTGTTCATGATGCGCCTCCTGCGCGTTTGGCTTTCAAGCCCTGCTTGAGCAAGAAGGCCACAACCGTGTCGACATGGTCGCCCTGTACCTCAATGATGCCGTCCTTAACCGTGCCACCACAGCCACAGGTAGCCTTGATTTGCTTGCTCAATTTGGTCAACGGTTCAGCCTCTAGGCCCAAGCCTTTCACCAGTGTCACGCCTTTGCCTTTGCGGCCCTTTGTTTCTCTGGATACACGCACGATGCCATCGGCTGACACGTTGATCACCGTTTGGCCGCACACGCATTGCGCAATGGCCAAACGGCACTCGGGGCACGTGCGTCCCACGTCAGTCGAGTAGACGAGGCCGCCAGTTTGTTTGTCTGATTTCATGATGTTGTCGTTTGGCTTTAGCCGGGGATCAGGACGCTGGACGCCGGGTTGGCTGGGTCGTAGTACACCTTGACGCGTTGGCCGACAGGGAAGGGGGCGATCTCTTGCTGGGCCTGCGCCTCGTCAAAATGGTTCAAGCCAAATGCACGCAGGCGGTTGCCCTTGAGTTTGATGCCATTGACGGTGTAGCTGTAGCTGACCTCTGTGAGCCATTCGTGGGTAGGCGTGCCGCGCTGATCCGCCGTTTCATTGCGGGCAAAAGCACGCGATGTCAGTACCTCGCCCTCAACGTAGGGCCATTGCGGGCTGGCCTGCTTAACGTGCCATGCGCGCCAAGCCAAAAAGCCAAAGCCCACAATGAAGGCGATGAGCAGGTATTTACCAAAGTCGTCCAGCATGGTTGGTGTGATGATGATCTGAGTGAGATTGTGAAGCATCCTCGGGCTCGTGGTTTTCGGCGAAGATGTGAACCTTGTTTGATTGATATGGCAAGCGCAAGGTTATCTATGTCCCAGCCCCCTGCTACCCACAGCCCTTTTTACGCACACTTGTCGCGCCTGCGCTTTATCAAGCGCTGGGGTTTGATGCGCAATGCGGTCGAGGAGGACGTGGCACAGCACAGCTGGGAGGTGGCCGTGCTGGCGCATGCGCTGGCGGTCATCAGCCGGGATGTGTTCCATCAACCGATTGACCCTAATGCGGTGGCCACACGTGCGCTGTTTCACGATGCCCCAGAGGCCATCACCGGGGATTTGCCTACGCCAGTGAAGTACTCACCCGCCATGCGCCATGCCACGGCGAATTTAGAGGGGGCCGTTTGCAACGAAATGCTGAGTTTGCTGCCTCCTGCCTTGCGCCCAGCGATCCGGGGTGTGATGGATCACAACGAGTGGCCAACTGAGGAGGCCCGCTTGATCAAAGCCGCAGACCGCTTGGCTGCCTGGCTCAAGTGCCGCGCCGAGCTACGCTACGGCAACCGTGAGTACGAGCAAGCGACGCTGCAGGTGCGCGCCAAAATTGACGAACACATGAGCCCTGAGGTGCGCTACTTTTTGGATACCTTTGGCTCGGCTTTTGAGCTGACGCTGGACTCCTTGATGCACGGTGATTGAATCAACATGGCCAGACAAACCACACCCAACCCCACCATGTTGCTGGACGCCAGTTTTGGCGAGCCAGAGGCCATGGCGCGTGTGCTTGAAGCGCACCCTGATTACCGCGTGTTGCGCCGATTGACGCCGGTGCGTGAGTACGGCCGAAAACGCACGGGCAACGTCGCCAAAGTCTTGATACTGGACACCGAAACGACCGGCTTGGATTCAGCGACCGACCGCATCATCGAATTGGCCTTGTTGTTGGTCGACGTGGACGTGCAAACCGGGCAGCCCTTGCAGGTGCTGAACGTCTATGACGAGCTTGAAGACCCCGGTATGCCGATTTCAGCCGAGGCCATGCGCGTCACGGGCATCACCGATGCCATGGTGGCTGGTAAAAAACTGGATGAATCACGCATCACGAGCTTGATGGAGGGTGTCTCTCTGGTGATCGCCCACAACGCCCGTTTTGACCGTGCATTTGTTGAAAAGAGGCTACCTACTTTTGCCCAATTGCCGTGGGCTTGTTCTCTGGCTGAGATCGACTGGGCAGCCCAGGGGCGGGGGTCAGCCAAGCTGGAGTTTTTGGCCCATGAGCTGGGCTGGTTCTACGATGCGCACCGCGCCGAAATGGATTGCCACGCCTTGCTGGCCGTTTTGGCTGCGCCCCTGCCTAATACAGGTGAGACAGGTTTGGCCCGCTTGTTGAGCGCAGCGCAACTGGGGAGTTACAAGGTATTTGCAACAGGCTCACCCTTTGACTCCAAGGACGCCTTGCGTGCACGGGGCTACCGTTGGGATGGCGAACGCAAGGTCTGGCACACCCAAGTGGACAGCCACGCGGCACTTGAGTTGGAGTGTGCTTGGCTTAAATCAGCCGTTTATGGCAACAGATCAGCACGCATTGACGTTGAGCAGCAAACCGCGCTGGAGCGGTTCTCCAGTCGGCCTGGTTTGAAGAGTGTGGTCAGTTTCTAGGCTTGACATGCCAAGGCTTGTGTTTGCCCGCCAAATAGCCTGACCACGGTCTTGTGCTTGTCACTACACTGTGTTTCAGCAGGTCCGCAAAGCCTGCTAACCAGGTGGCAGTTGCGCTACAACTGCTGTCGGGCTGTCTATCTCTCTTTGAATCCCCGCCTCAACAGCGGGGATTTTTTTCGTCTGGCGCCATTGTTGTGGGTCTACGTTGGTTCAGCCATCGGGGTTTCCCGCTTTGGGGCGGGTGACGCCCCCCTTGATCAGGTGGTGCGTGAATCACCTCAAGCGGCCATGGCGGCCAGTGTTTGTCTTTGTACGCCATGTCCTGTTAACCGCACGCCAACTGCGTTCCTAGTATCAGTGCATGCAGATCACTCACATCTGCTTGGTTGCAGTCTTGCATGTCGCAAGCCGACCCTTGATACCGGAGCACTGACATGTTTTCTTCTCACGCCTTCAGATCACTCAGCCTTGCCACGGCCGTTGTTGCTGCCAGCACAGGCGCCCAAGCGGCATTGGTCATCCCTGTTAATTTCTTGGTTGCTGATTGTGTTCAGGCGTTTTCAACTGAATCCATTGATGCCTTGGCGGTGACAGGCGTCAGCGTCACAGCTTTGGGCAACGCTTCGCTTGTCGCTAATTCCGAAGCATCCTATGCCATGCCCATCACGACCATCACCATCAGTTCATCCTTGAAAATTGCCAAGGGGGACGCCAAAGGGTCTGCACTGCAGTTCACCCGCGTGTACCGAGGCAACACACTGAGCCTGACGCTGGCCAATTTCACGCTGAATTACGACACCAAAAAAGTGTTGGCAGACGTGACGCCATCCGGTGGCACCACGACCAAACAGCAAGTGATCTACAACTTCCACACAGCTACACCGTTGGGCATCAAATACCAGTTCCCCTTGAAGATCACAGGCCATGAGGTGCTTGATCAGCTGTTCCTGTCACCTGAGTCCGTGGAGTCGTTCATGACCGGTTTGTCCTTGGCTAAGGCTGCTCGCAGCGTCTTGGGTGGGGTGGACTTTGGGACCTTGACGCAAGACATCGCCGTCAAGCTACGCGCCAAACCTGTATCGACAACGTTGTATGTCCCCGCACCCTGATTGCGGCTGACAGCGACCGATTTCACACGGGGGCTGCCCTTGGTGTTATCCCTTGTGGATCACCTCGGCGGCCCCCTCGCTTAAGGGGCTGCTTTCAGATCGTGTGCGGCATTCCTCGCCAAGATTTGTCTCTATCGGCCCCTATTGGGCGTGGCATGCACCCTGTTTTTTTTAGCATGGATACCAACAGATATAGCCCTTCTGTATCTGCTTTCTTCAACTTTCAATGACGATGTCTAAAGGAGTTTTGCAATGAAATTCGATATCAAGAAAACAGTGATCGCGGCTTCCATGTTCATGACACTGTGTGCCCATGCTGGCTCCGTGACGGTCAACGCTGGTGGGACTTACAAAGGTTTGACATTCAATGGTGGCGACACCATTTCCTTCAGCACCGACCTGCTGGGTGCATTTGACACAGGTAAAGTCGAATTGAGCCCATTCAACGGCGCTGTCGGTGATATCCAGAAGGATGCCGATGGGTACTACTCGCAGGGCGCCGTGATGGCACCCTTGGGCTCTGTGGTCATGGATGACACCACCAACCGTATTGTCAGGGGTTACAGCCACGGCGGCTCCACCCAGACCGCGCCTGCTTTGCGCAGTGTCTCAAGTGGCGGGTACGTGACCTTGTCCGATTTGTGGATTGACCGTGGCGCCAAAGTGGTGCACGCCACCCTCATCGGCGGCAATGGCGTTGGCACCATCAACGACGTCATCGTCTGGAACGTGGCCAACATCGCGGATGACCTGCCTATCACGGGGGTTGGCAACTACACGACGACCTTCTCTGGTTTGACGATGACGCAGCCTGCTTTTGACAGCATCAAGAAGTCCTTGGGTTTGTTGTCGCTGGGCACTTCTGCGTTTGCTGGCATCACCGACTACGGCACGATCACATCGCGCTTGACCGTTACAGCGACACCGTCCATCCCTGAGCCCAGCACCTACGCTTTGATGGGCTTGGGTTTGGTTGGTCTGTGCTTGACTGCGCGTCGCCGTTGATGCCCGGCCAACCTTGAAAGAAGCAACGCGAGTGGGCCCTGATCAGGCAAACTCGCGTTATTGCATAACGTCATTGTTTTAAGACCATGCTTGCGCTGCGTTCACTGATGTTTCCCGTCCAGTACCGAGAGGTTGGAGAGGCTTTTTTTAAATCCAAAGGCTGGTCCTACTCCCGTCTGCCGCAGTGTCTGGTCGATTTGGGCGTGACCGATGAAGGCTATGGCAACGATGTGCCGCCGGGCTTCATGAACGGCGAGCAGTTCGCTGCGCTGTTGTCTCAGGTCAGCAAGCGCTGCAGCCCAGATCGCGCGGTCAGTGAGCAGATATTGAAGTACATGCCTGTGTCCGCCCATGGTGCGCTCGGCTTGCTCGGTATGGTGGCCAAAACCGTGGGTGAGGGGCTCAACTACGCGATTCAGTTCTCGCCGGTGGTGATGCCCGCTTTTGCTGTGAAGTTGATCATCGTGGACGATCAAGCCCATTTGACGTTTGAGCGACAAGCCGACTTTGGCGAGCTCAATGCCTTGATGGCAGAACTTGTTCTAGGTAGCTACGCGCACTTTCAAGCCTTCGCTGAGGCGCCCTTGCCCCAGAGCAACTTCTATTTTAGGCACGAGCCAGTAGGCGTGCCGATGACGATCCCTGATCGGTCGGCACTGTGCGTGCATTTTGGTTGCCGTGAGGACAAAATCGTCATGCCTAAGGCGTTTTTGGATCGCCCCTTGCGCATGAGCAGTCCTGGTTCTAAAGCCGCACTGATATCCCTGCTGACACAGCAGGCAGATGCGTTGGCACCTAGTATGCCGTTTACACAAATGACCAAGCAGGTCATCCAAGCCGATTTATTGGCTAAAGTCGTCAGTGAAGTCACCACGGTCGCTGGCGCCTTGCAGATGTCCCCGAGAACCTTAAGCCGGCGCTTGCACGAAGAGGGCGCGTCCTTTTCAACGCTGAATGTGCAAGTTCGGGTCGAGCACGCTAAAGCGCTGTTGCTCAATACAACGAAGCTCATTTCACAAATCGCGGATGAAGCCGGGTTCACTGATGTGGGGAATTTCAGCAGAGCCTTTCGCCGTGTTTTTGGGCAGACACCGTCTGGGATGCGATCCGGTCGATAGAATCAGCACTCAGCTTTTGCCTTCGGGCCTGCGAGTATCTATGTCTGGTGCGTCTGATTCGTCCTTGCCTGTTGTCATCATTGGGGCCGGTTTAGCCGGTTTGACCGTGGCCTTGCATCTGGCGCAAACGCAGCCGGTCATCGTGCTGGCTAAGCGCCAATTGGAAGAGGGCGCTACCGCATGGGCGCAAGGTGGCATCGTCGGCGTGCTGGGCAACGATGACAGCATTGACTCGCATGTCAAAGATACGCAAGAGGCGGGCGCAGGCTTGGTCGACGAGCGCACAGCTGAGTTCATCGCACGGCGCAGCGCCAAGGCTGTCGAATGGTTGGTTGAGCGTGGCGTGCCGTTTTCACCAGACCCTGACGGCCCCTTGGGTTTGCACCTGACCCGAGAAGGCGGCCACGCCGTCCGACGCATTGCACATGCAGCCGATGCCACAGGCAAGGCCATTCACGACGTGTTGTTGGACGAGGTCAAGCGGCACCCCAACATCGTGCTGCGAGAGAAATGGATGGCGATCGACCTGATCACCAACCGGCATCTCAAAAAATCCTCGCAAGACCCGATTGAGTTGCCACGCTGCCATGGTGTTTACGCACTGGACATTGACACACACCGGGTGGAGACTTTGGCTGCTTCGGCCGTGGTGCTGGCCACGGGTGGTGCTGGCAAGGTCTACCGCTACACGACCAACCCCGATACGTCAACGGGTGATGGCATAGCCATGGCTTGGCGCGCGGGGTGCCGTGTTGGCAACATGGAGTTCATCCAGTTCCATCCGACTTGTCTGTATCACCCCCAAGAGCGCAGCTTCCTGATCACCGAGGCCTTGCGCGGCGAAGGCGGCATCTTGCGCTTGCCTGACGGTACCCGTTTCATGCAGGACCACGATGAGCGCGGCGAGTTGGCACCACGCGATATCGTCGCCCGCGCGATTGACTTTGAGATGAAAAAGCACGGCGTGGACCACGTCTGGCTGGATGCCACCCACTTGGGTGAGGCCTTCTTAAAGTCCCACTTTCCGACCATACACGCACGCTGCTTGTCCTTAGGTATTGACATCGCGACGCAACCCATCCCTGTTGTGCCTGCGGCCCATTACACCTGCGGCGGTGTGGTCACCGATCTGGATGGGCGAACCGATTTGCCCGGTTTGTACGCCGTGGGTGAGACCACCTACACCGGCTTGCACGGGGCCAACCGACTGGCCAGCAACTCGCTTTTGGAGTGTGTGGTGTTGGGTCGCACCTGCGCAGAAAACATCCAAGAACAAGCCCCGATCGCGGCCCCTAAAGTGCCATCGTGGGACGAGAGCCAAGTCACCGATGCCGATGAAGAGGTGGTGATTGCCCACAACTGGGACGAGCTGCGCTTGGTGATGTGGAACTACGTGGGCATCGTGCGTACGACGCGCCGCTTGGAGCGTGCCTTGCATCGGATCAAGTTGCTGCGCAGCGAGATCGATGACTATTACGCCGCCTTCCGAGTCAGCCGCGACTTGCTGGAGTTGCGTAATTTGGTTGATTGCGCCGAGCTGATCGTGCGCTCTGCTTTGTCTCGCCAAGAAAGCCGCGGGCTGCATTTCAGTCGCGACTATCCACGTACTTTGCCGGTGAGCTTCCCTACGATTTTGTGCAAAAAATCCAAGAAAAAAGACGCCTGGCTGCCTTGATGCCGCACCCATAGCTTGATCCCTGTCAATTCAAACTGAATCGTTAAATCATACGATTGACTCAGTTTTGATTTGATTGGCCTTCATGCCTTTTCCCAGTCCTGCAGATTCCGGTCGTGGCGCTGTGGCCCGTGAGCGCATGCTGAAGGCTGCGCTGGATTTGTTCGGTCGCCATGGCTTTGAAGCCACCACCACAAGGATGATTGCCCAGGCTGCGTCCGTGAACCTTGGGGCGATTGCCTACTACTTCGGATCAAAGGATGCACTGCATGCGCAAGCTGGCGGCTATCTAGCCAGCTTTATTGAAAACGAGCAGCGTGCGCCGTTGCATGCTTTTCGCACGCACGTGGCACAGACAAATTACGTACCTGAACTGATTGACCTGGCTGCAAATTTCTTGCTGGCGCAGGCTCGATTGCTGTTTGCGGACAAGGTGCCGGCCAGCTGGATTCAGTTCTACCTGCGCTCTCAGGCAGAGCATGGCGTGGCGTTTGATCGCATTTTCGCGCGTGCTGTGGAGCCCGTACAGGTCTGCATGACCGAGGTCGTTGCGCGCATCATGGCCTTGCCTGTGGATGACTTCCGCGCACGCGCCTTCGCCTTTGTAGTCGTCCATCAGTTTGTCTGCTTGCGACTGGCCGAGTCCGTGTTGATGCGGCGACTGAATTGGAGCGCCATCACAGCTGAACGTGTTGAGCAACTGCTTGCTGTGATCGGACCCAGCCTGCGTGCTCAATTAGCCAGTGTCGCTCACACACCTTATCCATCATGAATCACAAAACCATCACAGGCGTGTCTCTGCTCGCCTTGAGCTGTGCAGCAGGCTTGGCTTATTGGGTCAATACGCACCACGACCCCATTCCAGCCGGTTTGATCCGCACCAATGGCCGCCTAGAGGTCGAGCGCATCGAGATCGCGGCCAAGTACCCGGGCCGTATCATCGAGTTGCCTGTCAATGAAGGTGATTTGGTCAAGGCCGGTACCTTGATTGCACGGCAGGACAGCACCGAGCTGGTGGCCCAACGTGCGGCGGTGGAAGCAGGGCGTCAACGTGCTTCTCAAGCCATGTTGCGCGCTGGGGCTGAAACGGAAGTGCGCAAGGTGCAAGCCCGCATCGCGCAACTGGAGCTTGATCACACACATCGGCTGCGGCAAGAGGAGCTGGTATCGGGCGCCGAGGTGGAGCGCCGTCAAGCGCAACGCGATGGCGAGAAGGCTGGTGTGATGGTGGCCACCGCGGCCATAGGCGAGGCCACAGCAGCCAGATCGGAAGCCCAAGCACAGATGACGCGACTGGATGTGGCCATTGCAGACATGTCGCTGCGTGCACCAGTCAATGGCCGTATCGAGTACCGCGTGGTTGAGCCGGGGTCGGTGATACCGTCGGGGGGGCGGGTAGCTACCTTGTTGGACACGTCTAACGTGCACATGACGGTGTTCCTGCCCACATCCATTGCGGGGCGACTGCAAGTGGGTGACGAGGCCCGTGTGGTGCTGGACGCGGCACCGCAATACACCATTCCAGCGCAGGTGTCCTTTGTCGCGGCTGAGGCCCAGTTCACTCCGAAGTACGTCGAGACCGCGTCCGAGCGTGACAAGCTGGTCTATCGCGTCAAATTGAAGGTGCCCACGGACATCGCCAACCGGTACGCCGCCTACGTTAAAGCGGGCTTGACCGGCTACGGTTATGTGCGTGCCGACACGAACAAACCCTGGCCAGCGGCACTGGCGGTCAAGCTGCCAGCGCTTGATACCGCCAAGCCGTGAATGCACTCATGCAACAGGCTGTTGCCATCACCGACTTGGGGCACCACTATGGCGATAAGCTCGCCTTGGATCACGTCCATTTGAGCTTGCCTCTGGGTAAGACGATTGGCTTGGTCGGGCCTGATGGCGTGGGTAAATCCACCTTGCTGTCCATCATTGCAGGGGTCAAGCGCATCCAGCACGGACAGGTTCAAGTGCTGGGGCTGGACATCGCCACAGGAAGCAGCCGTGCCAGTTTGTCACCCCGGGTGGCCTTCATGCCTCAGGGCTTGGGACGCAACCTGTACCCGACCTTGTCCGTGGTCGAGAATATCGACTTTTTTGCTCGCCTGTTCGGGCAGCAAGCTTCGGAGCGCGCCACGCGCATTCAGCGGCTGCTCGATGCAACGGGGCTGGCGCCCTTTCGTGATCGACCTGCTGGCAAGCTCTCTGGTGGTATGAAGCAAAAGCTGGGCTTGTGTTGCGCGTTGGTGCACGATCCCGATCTGTTGATTTTGGATGAGCCCACCACGGGCGTGGATCCTTTGTCTCGGCGCCAGTTTTGGTCGCTGGTTGAGACGCTGCGTCGTGAGCGCCCAGGGATGACCGTGATTGTCGCCACGGCTTATATGGAAGAGGCTGAGCGCTTTGAGTACCTGGTTGCCATGGATGCTGGCCGTGTGCTGGTGTTTGATCAGACGTCGGCCGTGCTGGCGCGCACACCCGTTGGCACCTTGGAGGCCGCCTATATCGCGTTGCTGCCGCCTGATAAACGTGGCTCTGGCAATGCTTTGGTCATTCCGCCCAGAATCCCGGTGGACGGCCCGCCTGCTATCGAGGCCAAAGGCCTGACACGCCGATTTGGTGATTTCATCGCCGTCAACGACGTCAGCTTTCGCATCGAGCGGGGCGAAATATTCGGCTTTCTAGGCTCCAACGGCTGTGGCAAGACCACGACCATGAAGATGCTGACAGGGTTGCTGGACATCAGTTCGGGATCGGCCATGCTGTTGGGGCAACCGATTAATCCACGGGACTTGAGCACCCGAATGCGAGTGGGCTACATGTCGCAAGCCTTCTCGTTGTATGAAGAGTTGACCGTGCGCCAGAATCTGACGCTGCACGCCAATTTGTATCGGCTCGAAGGCGTGGCTGCTGACACGGCTGTCCACGATGGCTTGCAACGTTTTGAGCTGTCTGAGTATGCAGACGCCAAGCCCTTGGCGCTGTCTTTGGGTATCCGTCAGCGCCTGCAACTGGCGGCAGCTTGTTTGCATCGACCAGAAGTGCTGATCCTTGATGAGCCGACCTCGGGCGTAGACCCGGCTGCGCGCGATATGTTTTGGCGTCAGCTGGTGAAGCTATCTCGTGAGGATCAGGTGACCATCTTCGTGTCCACCCACTTCATGAACGAAGCAGCGCGTTGCGATCGCATCTCGCTGATGCACCGCGGTAGCGTGCTCGCTGTTGGACTACCTCAAGTGTTGTGCGACAACCAGCATAGCGACACGCTGGAGTCTGCGTTCATCGCCTATCTGGAAGCAGCCGATGACACGGTGCATGCCGCACAGGCCGCATCAAATCAGGTGCACGACGCATCAGCAGCAGACCCAATCGGCCACAGTCATCTGACTCAGCCAGATGGCATGGTGATGTGGCTGTCCAAGATGTGGGCGTTTGCCCGACGTGAGGCCATGGAGCTCAAGCGCGACACGATCCGCCTGACCTTTGCCTTGCTGGGCCCCAGCATCTTGCTGATCACGGCGGCGTTGAGTATTTCCTTTGACATCGAGCAAGTCGCGTTCGCTGTGCTCGACCATGATCAAAGCTACGACAGCCGCCAGTTGATCGAGCATTTTGATGGCTCGCGCTATTTCAAGCAACACGCACCACTGCGTGATATGGCTGATATTGATCCGATCTTGCGTGCGAAGGATGTGACGCTGGTGGTCGAGATTCCACCCAACTATGGCCGCAATCTGATTGGCGGGCGTCATCCGGAGGTGGCTTTTTACATCGACGGATCGGTGCCTTTTACGGCAGAAAATGTGCGGGGCTACGCTACAGGCATTGTGCTGGAGCACGCCATGCGCTTTGCCCGGGAGCAGCCGGGCTTGACGCCACCCACACTGCCCGCAAGCCTTGAGCCGCGCTTCTCATACAACCAATCCTTTCGCAGCATCTATGCCTCGACGCCGGGTTTGCTGATGCTCTGCCTGATCATCATTCCGGCCATGCTGACAGCGCTAGGCGTTGTGCGCGAAAAGGAAATGGGCTCCATCATCAACCTGTACGCCTCGCCTGCCAGTGTGGGGCAGTTTCTGCTGGGCAAGCAATTGCCCTATATCGCCTTGGCGATGATGAGCTTTCTCTTGCTGGTATTTTTGTGCATCGTCTTGCTTCAGGTGCCCCTCAAGGGCGACTTCTTGAGCTTGGCCTTAGGGGCGCTGGCCTTCGTGTTTGCGACCACGGCATTGGGCTTGTTGATATCGGCCTTTTTGCAATCGCAGGTGGCCGCATCTTTTGCCTCGGCCATCATTTGCCTGATCCCATCGGTCAATTTTTCGGGGCTGCTGTACCCCGTCTCCACACTCACCGGATCGGCGCTGTGGGTTGGCAAGGGCTTTCCTGCTTCGTGGTTTCAGTTGATCAGCTTGGGCGCCTTCACCAAAGGTTTGGGCTTCTACAGCTTTATCCCGATGTATGGCGCCTTGATCGGTTTCGGTTTGCTGTATTTGGGGCTGGCGCGTGTGCTGGTCCGCAAGCAAGAGGTTTGACGTCATGTGGCAATGGATACGCAATGTGTCGCGCTTGGCCATGAAAGAGTTGCGCAGCCTGTTTGGCGACGCGCCCTTGATGGCGCTGATCTTTTTTGCCTTCACGATCGCCATCTACAGCACGGCCAAGGGTGTGAAAGCCGAGGTGGCCAATGCCTCTGTGGCCATCATTGATGGTGATCACTCGGCCTTGTCCCGCCGGCTGCGAGACGCCATCCGTGCACCATACTTCAAGGCGCCAGTAGACATCACGCAGCAAGAGGCTGGCCCGGCCTTAGACCGCAGCGACGTGATCTTCGTGATTGACATCCCGCCTCGCTTTGAGGCGGATGTTTTGGGTGGACGTACCCCTGCGATACAGGTTACGGTCGATGCCACGGCGATGACCCAAGCAGGGCTCGGTGTGGTCTACCTTAATCAGATATTTCTCAAAGAGTTGCTCGATTTTTTCCATCAAAAAAGCATCGAATCCTTGTTGCCGGCACAGCCTGTGATCCATTTTTTGTTCAACCCAAACAACCAATCACATTGGTTCACCTCGGTCATGCAGATCGTGATCAATGTGACCGTGCTGGCCATCATCCTTGTCGGTGCGGCGGTGATACGAGAGCGTGAGCACGGCACCATTGAGCACTTGTTGGTCATGCCGGTGCGCCCAAGTGAAATTGCCATGGCGAAGATCCTCGCCAATGGCGGCGTGATTTTGTTGGCTGTGATGTTGTCGCTGTGGCTCGTGGTGCACTTGTGGCTGCAGGTGCCCTTGGCAGGCTCGGTCGGGCTGTTTTTGTTGGGCACGTCCTTGTACTTGTTTGCGGTCACGGCCTTGGGTATCTTGCTGGCCACGGCGGCATCGTCTATGCCGCAGTTTGGGCTGCTGGCAGCGCCTGTGTATGTGGTGCTGTATTTGCTATCAGGTGCGGCCACGCCCGTTGAGAGCATGCCGCAATGGATCCAGACCATCGTGCAGGTGTCGCCAACCACGCAGTTCGTTAAATTGACACAGTCAGTGCTATACCGAGGGGCGGGCTTGGATATTGTGTGGCCCCAGTTGCTGGCTGTTGCTGCCACCGGGGTGTGCTTTCTTGTCATCGCCCTGACAAGATTTCGATCCATGCTGGCCCGACAAGGCTGATGCCCAATGAGAAAGGTTCACCCGTGAATAAACCGATTCAGACACAAGCGCAACAGAAATGGCAAGACTTGGTCCAACAGATTGACCGTCATGTGCATGGCACGATGGGTCAGGCGCTGGGCGGTATCTCGCCTATTCAGTCCACGCTGGTCTACCTAGACTGGCTTGGTCACCTCATGACTTCGCCGGGCAAACAACTTGACGTGATCAAGGGCACGCTGGAGGACGCGCAGCAAGCCGCAGTCAACCTGATGCAACCTGGGCAAACGCCGACGCTTTGCTGCACGGACCCCCGCTTTGCGTCTGGTGCGTGGCAAAAGTGGCCATTCAACCTTTATGCGCAGAGCTTCCAGATATGGGAGCGAAGTTGGGATCGAGCCACCCACGGCGTACCGGGTCTGAACCACAAGCACGAAGATGTGGCCGCCTTCGCTGCGCGTCAGTGGCTGGATATTTTCTCGCCAGCCAACGCGCCTTGGGTCAACCCGGACGTGATCGATGCCACCAAGGCAGAGCAAGGGCGCAACTTGTTTCGCGGCTCGCTCAACTGGCTCGATGACCTGCAGCGCATTGTGCAAAAACTGCCACCAGCTGGTGTGGACGCCTTCAAGGTGGGCGAGAACGTGGCCATCACTCCGGGCAAGGTTGTGTTTCGCAATGACCTGATCGAGCTGATTCAATACAGTCCGTCAACTGGCAAGGTGCATGCCGAACCCATCTTGATCGTACCGGCCTGGATCATGAAGTACTACATCTTGGATCTGTCGCCGTCAAACTCCATGGTCAAGTACCTGGTGGACAAGGGCCACACGGTGTTCATGATCTCTTGGAAGAACCCGACCTCGGCTGACCGCGACAAAGGCATGGAGACCTACCGCAAGGACGGTGTCATGGCCGCGATGGACACGGTGTCTGCGATCATGCCCGGTCGCCAGATCCACGGCGTGGGGTATTGCCTAGGCGGCACCATGCTGGAGATCGTGGCGGCCACCATGGGGCGCGACCATGATGATCGACTGGCCAGCATCACATTGCTTGCCGCACAAGGTGATTTTTCGGAAGCGGGCGAACTGCTCTTGTTCATCAACGAGAGCGAGGTCAACCTGATTGAAGCCATGATGGCCGAACAAGGCGTGCTCCAAGGCTCGCAAATGGCGGCGACGTTTAAATTGCTGCATGCCAGCGACCTGATCTGGTCGCGCGCACTCAAGGATTACATGTTGGGTCAGCGTGACAAACCCAATGACATGATGTCTTGGAACGCAGACCCCACCCGCATGCCCTACCGCATGCACTCCGAGTACCTGCACAAGCTGTTTCTAGATAACGACTTGGCAAGTGGTCGCTACGAAGTAGATGGGGCGCCCATTTGGTTCACAGACATCCGCGTGCCTTGCTTTGCGGTGGGCACAGTCAGTGACCACGTTGCGCCTTGGCGATCGGTCTACAAGCTGCACTTGGTCCCCTTGGATGTGACTTTTGTGCTGACCAATGGCGGCCATAACGCAGGTATCGTCAGTGAGCCGGGGCACCCGAATCGCCACTTTCAGATCCATCACAGGCCAGCCAATGAGCCTTATGTCGCACCAGAAGTGTGGCAAACAGCAGTGCCCAACACAGACGGATCGTGGTGGCCAGCTTGGCAAGACTGGCTGGTGACACGCTCCAGTGCCATGGTGGCGCCTCCCGCTATGGGCCTGCCCGGCCACAAAAAGAAGCTGCCAGATGCCCCAGGTAGTTATGTCCTTGAGCAATGAACGCACAACCATGAGTCCTTTAGCTCAACCGGCCATGCTGGAAAACCGTTGCTACGATGAGCTCACCGTGGGCGACAGTGCCTCGTTGACGCGCACCCTGACCAAGGCCGACATTGAACTGTTTGCCATCCTCAGTGGCGACGTGAACCCAGCCCATCTGGATGAGGCCTACGCACGCGACACGCCGTTTCACAAGGTCATTGCCCATGGCATGTGGGGCGGCACCTTGATTTCGACCGTTCTGGGTACACGCTTGCCCGGTCCGGGCACCATTTATGTGGGGCAACAACTGCGTTTTGTACGGCCAGTCGGCTTGGGTGATGTCATCACGGTCACGGTCGTTGTCAAGGAAAAGCGCGACAAAAACATGGTACTGCTTGACTGCTTGTGCACCAACCAATTGGGCAAGCCGGTGATCACAGGGGAGGCCGAGGTCATGGCCCCCACGCTCAAAGTGAGGCGAGCAGCCACGGCACTACCAGAGTTGCATCTGCATCGTCATGAACGTTTTGCCCAACTGATTGCGCTGGCTGCCCAGCACCCAGCCATATCTTGTGCCGTGATCTTCCCTGAAGATGTCAGCAGTCTGATCACGGCGCTTGAAGCGGCACATGCCGGACTGATCCGGCCGGTGCTGCTTGGGCGTCGTGCCAACATTGAAGCACTGGCACAAAGCCACCAACTGGATTTATCTACATGCGATTGGGTGGAGGCCGACACACCGGCCGCCGCTGTTCATCAGGCCATCACCTTGGCTCGTCAGGGTAGCGTCGCCGCGCTCATGCAAGGCCATCTGGAGGCGGTCGATCTGCTGCACGCGGTGATGGCACATGGCACTGGCCTGCGCACACGCCGACGCGTCAGTCATGCCTACGTGGTCGATGTGCCGGATTACCCGCATCCATTTATCATCACCGATGCGGCCATCAACGTGCTGCCCACGCTGGAAGACAAGCGTGACATCGTGCAAAACGCCATTGACTTGGCTCGCGTGCTGGGTTTTGAGCCACCACGTGTGGCCATTTTGTCGGCCGCAGCGGCCATCACAAGTGCGCTGAGTTCATCTACCGACGCGGCTGCGCTGGACAAAATGCTGCAGCGTCATCAGCTATCTGGTGGCATCGTCGATGGCCCACTGCCTTTTGATGCGGCCATCAACCCAGCGGTGGCCAAGCTCAAATACCCGGAATCACCCGTGGCGGGTCAAGCCAATGTGTTGGTCGTGCCCAACCTGGAAACGGGCGACATGCTGGTCAAACAACTGACCTTCTTGGCGGGCGCCGATGTGGCCAGCATCGTATTGGGCACACAGGTGCCTGTGATCCTCACGGATTCGGGCGACAGCCCACGCACCCGCATGGCCAGTGCCGCCTTGGCTGTGGTGCTGAGTGCAGCACAAGGCCAACTCACCCCTGTTTGACGACGCCATCATGAACCGATTGCCCAACCTTCGTGCCTACAGCTTGGCTGCGGGCTTGAGCCTATCCTTGCTGGCCTGCACGACCATCGAGGTTGATGCGCCCACGCATGTGCAGCCGCCAGCCACGTTTGATCAGGTCCCTGCTGCCGATAGCGCCATGGCCGCTGACAGCGCCACAGACATCGCCACATGGTGGCATGGTATTGCCGACCCGACCTTGATCGATTTGATTGACAAAGGGCTGGCCGCGAATGCAGACATCCGAATGGCGGTCGCTCGCGTGAAAGAAGCACGCACCGTGATCACACAAGCAGAATCAGCCCTGTACCCGACTTTGATGGCGTACGGCGGGACAGGTCGCCAAAGAACCAACGACGTCAGTCTGCCTGCATCGCCCGTGCCGCTGCCGGTGACCCTGCCTCCCATCAACGTGCCGATCAGCTCCTTCAACGGCAGTGGTTTTGCGGCGGCGTGGGAGGTCGATATTTTTGGCTCACGCCGCAGTGATGCTGAAGCCGCACGCCAAGCCGCACTGGCCTATGAAGATAAGTTGCATGGCGCTCAGATGATCGTTTCTGGGGATATTGCCAACAACTACATTGAGGCGCGCAGCCTAGAGCGTCGCATGGACGTGTTGGTGCGCAGCATCAACACGGCAAAACGCCTGCAGCGGTATGCACTGGGGCGTTTTGATGCTGGACAGGCCACGCGCTTTGACATCGACCGCGCACGCGCTGGTGTCGAGTCACTGAGCGCCATGAGCGCCCCGCTGCAAAGCCTATTGAGCGCACGCTTACGTCGCCTTGCTGTGTTGACCGGTCAACAGCCCGAAGCACTCAAGGCCTTGCCTGCGCCCACAGCCCTGGCGCCGGCTGACGCCAGTGTGATCCCTGACCGCTTACCAGGTGTCGTCCCCAGCGATGTGCTTGAGCGCCGTCCCGACGTGCTCGCCAGCGCAAAGCAGGTTCGTGCGTTGGCGGCTCGGTTGGGTAGTGCCAAAGCGGATGTCCTCCCGAAGTTCTATCTGGGCTTTTTGTCCAACGACGGCCACCTAGAGATAGGCCATCTACCCTCGGTTGGCAGCAGCTTCACCAGTTGGGGGGCGGGAGTCAAGTTGCCGATTTTTGAGGGCGGTCGCATTCAGGCCCATATCAAGGCCAGCGACGCCCGTCTAGAGGGCGCGATTGCGCAATACGAGCAGGCCGTACTGACCGCTTTGGAGGATGTTGAAAACGCCTACAGCGCACGCCGCGCATTGGATCAACGCGCCAGTCAATTGACGACGGCATGGCGAACATCCTTTGATGGGGCCCGTCACGCCGAGCAACTGTTTGAGGAAGGCAATGGGCTGCTGCAGCCCGTGCTAGAGGCACGTCTGGCTGCCCTTCAGCGTGAGGACGATCTGATCCAGGCGCAGGCAGCGCGTGCTTTGACCACGGTGCTGCTCTACAAAGCCATCGGTGGTGGGTGGACGCCCAATTGAGTCAGCGCCGCGCCCGCATGGCGTAGCGTGCTTGTACAAACTCAAACGCAAACGCGACGGTCTCACGGAGCAGCTTCTCGCTGTCCTTGCGTTCTTGCGTGGTCATGTGAAAAGCCAAGTCCACCTGATGACGGATATAGCGCGGTGGCAGCCGGTTCAGTGCCACACAGGCAACGTCGGGGTGGTGATCCTCTTCTAGCAAGGGATACATGTGCGCCATGTCCATGACCAGCGCCACAACATGGCGTTCATAGTAGTTATGCAAAGTCGTGAAATCGGCAGGCATGGCAAATCCTTGGTGGACACCGCAGTGTGACGCGTTCGCAGGGTGGGTGTGAGGCAGAAAACAAGCCCCATTTCACGCCCAATTCCACCTCAGCCAGCACGATTCGCGGTGAGATTGAAGCCTTGGTCGCTCAATCAAGCACCTGATGTGCCTATGCAAGCACACGCTCAAGCACACGCAACGAGAAGTCCACCGCTTTGACATCTTTGGTCAGTTTGCCAATGGATATGCGGTCTACACCGGTGGCGGCGATGTCACGCAACTGATCCAGCGTCACGCCCCCTGATACCTCCAGCAACGCACGCCCTTGCGTCATGTCTTGGTTGATGCCAACGGCTTCGCGCATTTGGTCATAGTTGAAGTTATCCAGCAAGACGCTGAGGGCGCCTGCGGCCAAGGCTTCGCGCAACTCGGCCAAGTTTTCAACCTCAACTTGAATGGTGATCTGCTCACGTTGTGGCGAGGGCTGCGCGGCCACCAAGGCTTGGGCCTTGTGCACCGCACCCGTGACACTGCCAGCTGCGGTAATGTGGTTTTCTTTGATCAGGATGCCGTCATACAAAGCCAGACGCTGGTTGGCTCCGCCGCCCACGCGCACCGCGTACTTCTGGGCCAAACGCAGCCCGGGTAAGGTCTTGCGTGTGTCCAGCACCACGCAACCACGTGGGTTAGGTGATGCGCCGGCCATGGCCGCCATGTGACGGTGGGTGAGGGTGGCCACGGCTGACAAGGTCTGCACGAAGTTGATGCCTGGACGCTCTGCCGTCAACAGCGCACGTGCATCGGCCAAAATTAAGCAAACCTCAGAGTTCGGCGCCATCAATGCGCCTTCCGCATAGGCCCATGTGATGGAAGCAGCAGGGTCCAGTTTAAGCAAGCAAGCCTCGAACCAGTCACGCCCACACAGCACAGCTTCTTCGCGCACCAGCAGCCGCGCCTTGACGCGTTGGCCTGCTGGCACCAGTTGGGCGGTCCAGTCGCACACGCCCACGTCCTCAAACAGGGCATCGCGCACATTGCGCTCAAGGGCTTCTTGCAAGGTCTCGTTGTGGTCGAACATGATCAAAGTGCGGTCACTGGTTGGTGCTGGAAATGGGGAGGCAGGGCGGTCAGGCCGCACCGATGTGGGGTGTGAATCCCTGTGCAGCTTTGGTGATGGCAGATGGGTTGGCAGCAACAAAATCCAGCATGCGGTCAATGCAGTCTTTGGCTTTGATGCGTGTGGGCTCATCCACAGTGATTTCGCCCCAGCCTTGTTCAAGGCAATCGAGCACACCTTGTAGGCCATTCATGGCCATCCACGGGCAATGGGCGCAGCTCTTGCACGTAGCGCTGTTGCCTGCTGTCGGCGCCTCAATCAACACCTTATTGGGGGCCAGTTGGCGCATGCGGTGCAAGATGCCGTTGTCCGTGGCCACGATGAACTCAGGCGCATCAGATTCGATCACAGCCTTCAGCAGTTGCGAGGTGGACCCAACCACATCGGCCTGATCGACCACACTCTCTGGTGACTCAGGGTGCACCAAGACCAAGGCTTTGGGGTGATCTTTTTTAAGCAGATCCAGCTCTAGTCCCTTGAACTCGTCGTGCACGATGCAGGCGCCGTTCCACATCAGCATGTCAGCGCCTGTCTGCTTCTCGATATAGCGGCCTAGGTGACGGTCTGGCGCCCACAAGATCTTCTCGCCTTGGGCCTTCAGATGGTTCACGATGGACAAGGCGCATGAACTTGTCACCATCCAATCAGCACGGGCCTTGACCGCTGCGCTGGTGTTGGCATAGACCACGACCTTGCGGTCTGGGTGGGCATCGCAGAACTTGGCAAAGTCATCCGCAGCACAACCCAAATCGAGTGAGCAGGTCGCGTCCAAATCCGGCATCAAAACGCGCTTTTCAGGGCTCAGGATTTTGGCTGACTCACCCATGAACTTGACGCCCGCCACGATCAGCGTTTGCGCCGTGTGGTCACGCCCGAAACGTGCCATCTCGAGCGAGTCCGAAACGCAGCCGCCGCTCTCGTGAGCCAGATCCTGCAGGTCGCCATCGACGTAGTAATGCGCTACCAGCACTGCGTTGCGCGCTTTGAGCAAGACCTTGATGCGCGCTTTGATGTCTGCTTTGACCTCAGCTGTCAACGCGGCGGGGACTTTGGCCCAGGCATGGGCTGTACATGTGGCGCCGGATGCATCCTGACGGTCGTAGTCGTACGAAATGGTATGGACTGAGCTCATGATTTCAAAGCGATCTAGGGGGTGGTGTATTGGCTTGCTTGGCGCCACGGCGTTTGTCCAGCCAGACTATCAGCTCGCACGATAACCACACAGCGTAAAAGGCAAAGATGACGTCACTCAAAAAGTGCCCGCCTTGCATCATGCGACCCCATCCGACGATCCCGCCCGATACTGCGCCGATCAACAACCAGCGGCGTCGCCAAACAGGCCTGCAGGTCAAGCCTAGGCTCATCAAGGCAAAGCCAGCTGCGCCATGGCTGGTCACAAAACTGCGGCGGGTGGATGGGCTCGGGCCGATTGAAAAAGGACGCTGGTAAGCGTCGCTGCCACCAAACTGCGTCACATGAACAGGTCGGGGGCGCCCCATCGTATTTTTGAGTACACCCTCGATCACCAGTCCGTTGCCCAGCAAGGCACAGCACACCGACACGATGGCGAGGTGGCGCCACGCGCCCACGGCCTTGGCCGCCAAGTCGCTGCGCCCTGAACGCCTGAATAACTTGGATACCAAGGGGGCGACCAGTGCAAAAATCGCCAGCACCAAGATCAAGCCGCGACCTAGCCATGGCGTCCAGTTATACAGCGCCATGACAAAGGGATCTTGGCCATGGAAGAAGCCACGCTCGGCGCTGTAGTAGTGAGCCGCAACCATTAAATCCAAGTTTGGCATCACGGTGAAAATCGACAACGCAAAGAACAGGCCGGCCAAAATGAACCTACCTGACTCCATGCTTGGTTCGTCTGGATCTACCGGAGGGTGTTCATCGTGCTCAGGGCGCATCTTCTACGGCAGGCTTGTCAGCACCGCTTTGCTCTATGTAGTTTTGCTGGGTGTAGCCCAGAAAGCCCCGCAGGAAGAACAGGTGCATTTCGATGAACCGATCGGGCCCCACGGCGACTTTGACTGATTTCATGTGACGGGGAATGGCAAACCGTTGCGTGATCCCAGTCGGGTGGGGATCACTGGTCAGAAGCAACACATCCGCGCCCACCTTGTTGGGCAGGCTGCGCGTCATTTGATAGTGATCTTGACGCAACTCAGATGGGTTCCACGCTAGCGTTTTGATGTTGTAGCGCCGCCAGTGATAGGCGGCCTCGGTGATGAGCAGACGTGAGTCGGTTAGCACGGGCAAGCCGGTCACAACGGGGTCTTCCAAGACGGGGGCGAGGTTTTCAAACGCCTCTTGCCAGCCACGCATGCGCACCAATACATCAAGTTTGGACGGCAGCGTGGGCCCAACGACATCCTTCAGGTGCAGGGCGATCGATGTCAGCAGTAAATTGCTGACCAAGACGGCGACCAGCCACAGGGCAGGGCGCTTGGTGGCCAGTGGCACAAGAGGCAGGCTCAGGCGTGATGCAATCAGCAAGCAAAAACCCACCATGGATGGTGCGGCCCAATTGACGTGCGCATCTGCATTCAAGGCTTGCGCAATGGCGAGCAATTGCAGCGGCATGCTCATGGCCCACAGGAAGCGGTAGCTCGACACCGAAGCCAGGTAATACGCTGACGTACGCACCAACGGACGTGGTGGCTTATCTGCTTGTGCAGAGGGTTGCGTGGCCGGTTGTGTTACGTTGATCTGCGTGGAATTTTGCCACTGGCTTGGCGGCATCATTTGGCTAGAGGAAGCCCACTGGCTGCTTGGTGCGTTGGTCGCTGGGGACGGCACAGGCCCAGACTGGCGTTGATACAACCAGATACCAGCGAGCACAGCGATTGGCCCCAACATCAACACTTGGCCAGCAAGGAAGACCAGCATCGGCACCATGCCGCCTGAACGATTGGACTGTGCAGTCAACTCAACCGTGTGCTCCAGTGTGGGGAAGCCGTTTTGGGCATTCCAAATCAAGTTAGGGGACAGCAGCAGCAGTGCCACGACGGCAGCTACCCATGGGCCAGGTCGTGCGATGCCACGCTTGGGGCCGTGTACACCCCACAGCGACCAAATCGCCGTGAGCGCGAATGCCGCCATGGTGTATTTGCCCATCAAGCCGACACCACAGGCGACACCCAACCACACCCAATGACTCATGCGGTTGGTGACCTGTGCTCGCCACAAGGCCCAGCCCGCCAGCGTCCAACACAGAATCAAAGGTGCATCGGTGCTGGCAAACAGGCCCATCAAGCCTGTCATGGGCATGCTCATGAACAGGGCAGCAGCCACCATGCCCGTGCGTACGCCACTGCTGGTTGGCCACAGCGCCCGAGCGAACCCGACCATCACCAGGGCAGTCGCTGGATACAACAGCATGACCACCGCTTTAACCCCAAGCACGCTTGAGCCGAATAACGCCGTACTCAGCCAGATCAATGCGGCGATCAGTGGTGGTTTGGAGAAGTAACCCCAAGCTAAATTTTTGGACCAGTCCCAGTACTGGGCTTCATCGAAAAACAGTGATATGCCTGATTCACGCACGACCCACAGGCGATACAAAAACAGCACGGCAATCAAGGCCAGTAGCTTCCAAAGGCGCGGCCCCACGATGCGCGGCCAGCGGGGCCCAGTGGGGCGTTTGGGCACCAAGGGGGGCTGCATACCTGCTGTAAGGGCCAGTGCTGTAGTCGTTTGATTCATGATGAGGTCGATTAGGAAGCGACGGCAAGTCGGCTCAGAGTTGACAGTGCCAGGCCTTGTCCGCATCCAGACGCGGGGCTTCGCTCGTGTGATACGGCGCAACCTCACCGCGATCATAATAAATGCGGATCAGCAATTCAGCCAAGACGCCCGTGGTCAAAAACTGCAAGCCACCCAATACGCAGAAGAATCCCAGCCACAGCAAAGGACGCCCGCCGATGTTTTGCCCCATTATTTTCAAGACAGCCAGATAGCTCAAAATCAAGCCGCCAATCAAGCCAACGCCTAAACCGACACCACCAAAAAAGTGGCCGGGTCGTCCAGAAAAGCGCAGGAAGAAGTTCACAGCCAGCAGGTCCAAGACGACCCTGAGGGTACGTGAGATACCGTACTTCGATTCCCCCCTCAGTCGGGCGTGGTGGCTGACGGGCTCTTCGGCCATGCGGGCCGGTGATGTCACGGTTGCCATCCAAGCTGGGATGAAGCGGTGCATCTCACCATACAAGCTCACACGCTTGAGGACGTTGGCTCGGTAGGCCTTCAGGCTGCAACCTAGATCTTGAAATTCCAGTTGCGTGATTTTGCGAATCAAGTGATTGGCAATGCGAGATGGCACCTTGCGCAGCCACAGGCCGTCTTGTCTGTTTTGGCGCCAGCCTGCGACCAAGTCGAGGTCTTCTCTCAGTAGGCGTGCGACCAGTTTTGGGATGTCTTTGGGGTCGTTTTGCAGGTCGCCGTCTAAGGTCACGATGACCTCGCCGCGCGAGGCGTCAATGCCAGCTTGCATCGCAGCAGTTTGACGAAAATTACGCCAAAGGTGGATCGGCCGCACGTGTGGCCCGTACCTGCGAGCTTGCTCGTCCAAGGCCTGCTGTGTGCCATCGCGGCTGCCGTCGTTGACGATGATCAACTCCCACCCGAAGGGGTAGTCGCTCAGCGCATCATGCACAGCCGTGACAAAGGGCTCGACGTTCTCGACCTCGTTGTACATCGGTACCACGATTGACAAGTGGTGATCAGGCACAGGGCCGAGGGTGGCGGCAGCGGCCGTCGAAGCAATATTCATGACTTCACTTTCTAGCAAACAAACCCACGGCTGTTTAGCCGGGATGACGAGAGTGGGGCGTACCCTGAGGTGACGCAGGCTTATTGGCCCAACTCAGCACAGTGGCCAGTGCACCGGCCAAGACGGCACACAGCAAAAAACAAACGTGTAAGGCCAGCGCCGCACTGATGGCATGCGAGAGCGCTTCAGAATGAGGGGGTAATTGGCTTGCCATGCCAGCCCAAACACCGGCTTCGTAGGTGCCGAATCCTGCTGGGCCTTGCAATGGCACGATCGCTGCCAATTCTCCTCCTAAAGCGCCTGCCCATGCGGTCATCCACGGTGCGGTGCTGACGGAGGACAACAAACAAGCGCCTGCGGCTAACTTCAGGCTCCAGTTGCTCAATGTGGCTAACCACGCCAGTGGGTGGTGGTGTTCGGGCTCCAACATCGCTTGTTTGAGGCGGGACATCAGGTGGCTGAACTTGTGGCTTAACTTCCGGCTAAAGCGGCCATTTTTTTGATCCTGTGCGACATCAATATGGCGCCCTAACCACCACCTGCTGAGCCACCCCAGACCTCGCCAAGCCATGACCAATCCAGCCAAGGCGGCCAGCCTCAAACCGAGGGGGATGCCTGGCCAAAGCACCACGCCCAACACGATCAATACGACGACATCCTGAACACGCATCCAAAGCAGGCACGCCACAGCACGTGCCACAGGCATGCCCAATTCTCGGTGAGCCAGCCAAGGGAAGCTCAACTCACCCGCACGCATGGGCAACAAGTTGATCGCTGCGTTGTGCATCAATATCACACGCAGTGCGTCAGTTCTCAGCCCCAACCAACGGTGTGGGGCTTGCGTATGCCCGTCTAAATTCAGGATGATTTGCAGGCGCGCTGCGCGCAGGCCGTAGCTGGTCAATATGCCACCTAGTGTCAGCGCCCAGATGACCCATGTCGGGCGGGCAAACGCTTGCCAAACTTGCTCAAAAGGGGTTCGTCCCAATAGCCATGTGAGCAGCACCAAACCGATGGCCCACGCCAATACCTTTTTGATAAGACCCGTGCCGGTCTTGGTCGGTATGTGTTGGGATGCGGTGGTGTGGTCTGTCACAGAAAATGGGCGAGGCTGAGGGCAACCCGCGATTGTCCCGCATCTTGGCCCCTATTGGAGGCATTGCCCCCCCCTGAAACGACTGTGGCGTACCCAAGGCACGCCACATATGTCAACAATCAACCGCACAGCGGCGGTATCAGCCACTCAGATCACTGCGCACCTTCGCGGAACAGCACCACGCTGACTGTTTCAAATATCACCAGCAAATCCAAAAACAGCGAGTTATTTTTGACGTAGTACAAATCGTACTGATGCTTGTGCAGGGCGTCTTCAAACGATGCACCGTAGGCGTAGCGCACTTGGGCCCAACCCGTCACGCCCGGCTTGACGCTGTGGCGCACATCATAGAAGGGGATTTTTTCTTTCAATTGGGAGACAAAACTGGGGCGCTCAGGGCGTGGGCCAACCATGCTCATCTCGCCCGCCAGTACGCTCAATAGCTGCGGCAATTCATCTATGCGGGTCTTGCGGATGAATGTCCCCACACGTGTGATGCGACTGTCGTTTTTCGACGCCCAAACGGCCACGCCGTCTTTTTCAGCATCAGTGCGCATACTGCGGAACTTCAGGCACATGAAGCCCTTGCCACCTAAACCAACCCGCTCTTGCTTGTAGATGATCGGACCAGGGCTCTCAAGCTTGATCGCCAACATGGTGATGAGCATCACAGGCGACGTCGCTAGCAGCAAAAAGGACGAGGTGATGATGTCAAACAGGCGTTTGATGATGATACGGGCTCGGCCCTGCGCGAAACCCTGGCCATAAACCAAAAAACTGGCCTTCAAGCTGTCGATGGGTACTTCACCAGTCGTGCGCTCGTAAAACGCAGCCAAGTCCATCACAGGGATGCCTTGAATACGCGCAGACAGCAATTGATCCATGGGGACGTTGCCGCCACGTTGCTCTTTGACTGCAACAATGATTTGATTGATGTCGTGTTTTTCAATGATGTTGTCAATGGACAGCGCACGAGGGAAGATGTTGAAGCGCTTGTCTTCAGCGGGCAGGACGGACTCTCCTGCAGGGTAAAAGCCGACGACCGCGTGGCTACGCAAGCGGCGTGATTTCAAGTCTGTGGCCACAGCATGGGCTTCTGAGCCGGTGCCGATGATCAGGACGCGCTGCTGAACCAGCGCGCCGCGCCAAGCTGTCAGCAGCAGGCCACGGACAATCAGCAAGCCAACCATCAGGTAGGCGATGGCAAAACCCATCAGCTGGTGAGCCTGGTTGCCTTCTAGTACGGTTTTAACGGCTAATTGATATGCGATGGGGGCTGCCAATAAACACCCCAAAATAGCGCGACCTAGCTTGGCCCTGGCTGTTTTGCGCTCAGCGCCTTCGCGGTAGACACCGACCAAGCCACAGTGCAAAGGTATCAACAGCGCAAACCCAAGGCCAGAGCGCAGTGCACTAGACATGCCCATGCCAACGCTGGCATCACCGTACAAATGCACGATGGTCAATGTGCCCAAAACGACAGCCAAAAAACTGGTCAGGCTGTCTGCAAGCAGTTCAGCCAATGTCGCAATGGAGATGTGATGTTGAAAAACCCGAAACATGAGAACCTCTCAAAAGGTGTAAGGCATTGTAAGTAGCCGCACCCGTTTGGTGAATTTTTATAATGCTGGATTGTCTCTACATTCAACATGTCGCATAACCCTGCGTTCGCGGGGGGAACACCCTAGAACTGGGGGGGAGGGAGCATGTTTTGACGAACCGTAGAAGCGCGTACTAGCGTGAGCTTACCGATTGCAGTCGGTGCTGTGTCAGGTTGAACCATTTCTGAGGCACAGCTGACATCAGTAAATGGGGGATGGTGTGAGGTATTGCCGCTTACTTTAGATCCAAAGTAAGGGTTATCACTTGCTTTATAGCAAGGGGCCTTTGTTCTTTTGCTTACAAATGGCGCAATTCACAATTGCAATGATCGCGCTTTAAGCATAAGGCCTTATGCGGCGAGGCCTTCAGGGCTATCTAAATAGCCTGAATATCCTTGGGTGCACGTTGCTTCCACCATGAAGCGAGGTGTTCGGCCATGCGGTTGGCTGTCAAGCCATCCCAAAATTTAGGCAAACGCCCTTTTTTCCCGCCACCACGAATGACTTCAGCAATGGCTCGGTGTATCAGGCTGCTGTTGCAACCGACAGCGATGTTGGTGCCTTGTTCGACGGTGATCCGGCGCTCCGTGTAGTTGTGGAGCGTCAGGCATGGGATGCCCATGATGGTCGCTTCTTCTTGCACCGTTGACGAGTCAGTCAGCACGCAAGCGGCTGTGCCTATCAGGCCAATCATCTTGAAGTAGGGCACAACGGGCAGCAGTGCAATTTGTGAGCCAGCTACGCCGTTCAGCAAATGATGCTGGGTGAGCAGTTGGCGGGTCTCGTCAGTGGTCACCCAAATCAAAGGCAAGTCTCGGCTGATGGATTTGAGAATGGCCACCAAGTCGGTCAGCGCTTGCAACTGACTGCCTATGCCGCCAGCATGCAGGTTGACAATGCCATAGCCATGTTTGTGTTTGAGTAGATCCGCAGGTTGGTTGAACTGGCGAAGCGTGTATTTCGGAGGTGATGCCTGTGGCAGCATGGCTCGAATGCTGTCCATGACCAAGTTGCCTGCAAATTGGACTCGATCAGCAGCAATACCCTCCCTGGCGAGGTTGTCGTGCGCGACCCATTCGGACGTCAACATCAAGTCGGCCATGTGGTCGCACATCATGGTGTTAATTTCTTGTGGCCGCGTGCGATCAAAGCTGCGCAAGCCCGCTTCAATGTGGACGATTGGAATGCCTTGGCGATGTGCAGCCAAGCAGGCTGAAAAAGCGGCGTCATCACCGCCTTGAATCATCACTGCTGCAGGGTTGTACTCTGTTAGAAGGTGATCGATTTGCCTTAGGGCATCGGCTATTTGCGAGACACGGGAGCCACTGAGCATGCGCAGTGAAAAATCAGGCTCACGCAACCCAAGGTGTTCGCACCAGTCGCTGGTTAACTCAAATTGACCGGGCGCATTGACGACCAAGAGCTTGAGTGTGGGTAGATCCGTGCGGCTCGCAAAGGCGCGTTGAAGTGCTGCGGCACGCACACATCCTGAGCGCGACCCCGCGACCATCAAGAAGGCGTGTGCCCTCGGCCCTTTGGTTACGGGCGCCGTCATCAACTCGTTGGTGAAGCGCGATACATCTATTGGTTGAACCACGCTGTCGGTGAGCGTGGGCATGACAAGAGGGCGCTGCGGTTCGGGCGCACGCTCGAGCGTTTCGTGTGATGGCGCGTCAGTGCGTCCTGCCACATGCGCCATCGTTGGTTCGCCGATTTCAGCGCGAATCTCCATGGCGATGCGAGCCACGTCTGTCGACGTGATTTGATGCACTTCGCTCAGGAATGCCGATAACAGCAACCGGTTACTTAGTAAATTGATCCGGCGTGGAATACCCGACGTCCATTGGTATATCTCGTCAAATGCGTCATCATCAAAATGCGGGTTATCGTTCCAGCCCACCTTTTTGAGTCGGTGCTCTACATAACGCCGGGTCTCATCGCGGTCCATGGGGCCGAGGTGGTAAGACGCAATCACCCGTTGGCGCAATTGCTCCAAGCTGCGAGACAACAGCATGTCGCGCAGTTCTGGCTGACCAATCAAGAAACTTTGCAGCAAGGCTTGGTTGCCAAACTGGAAGTTCGACAGCATGCGCAATTCTTCAATGGCATCGCGGCTCAGGTTCTGGGCCTCATCGACAATCAACACAGCCCGCTTGCTTTGCGTCGCCAGCAGGGTCAGGTAGGCTTCAAGCGTCGAGATCAACTCGGCTTTGGTGCTGCCTTTGAGCGGAATGCCAAACGCGGCGATGGCCGAGCGCAGCAGGTCGCCCGCTTCCAGTTGTGTGCTGACCAGTTGGGCTGCAACAATGTGGTTGTTGTCTATGTCGGCCAGTAAGGTGCGCACCAGCGTGGTCTTGCCAGCGCCGATGTCGCCTGTGACGACAATGAAGCCTTCTGCTTGGTGCAGCCCATACTTTAGGTAGGACAAAGCACTACTGTGGCCCCGGCTGTCAAAGAAGAAGCTGGGGTCTGGGTTGAGCAGGAACGGTGCGCCTGTCAGGCCAAAATAAGACTCATACATCCGTCGTCAATCCTAAAAGCGATGGCCAAGGCCGACAAACATCTCGGCATCATCGCTGGTGGTGATCGAGGGGCTGCGCGTGATTTGGCGTTTGAGGCCAAAATTGGCAGTCGTGTCAGGCGTCAACGCATTATTAACGCTTGCCCGCCAAGTGAATCCCTTAGAAAAGACGGCATTACCGGTCGCTGCAACGGTTGTGGCGCCTTTGTCCCAGCGAACACCCGTTGTCAAAGTGCTGTGCGGGGTGAGTTTGTGGGCAAGTTGCGCATCAAAGAAATATGTTTTTGTGCGTGATGCTGTGGTCAATCCGCTGATGGACTCGCCATTGATAACCGTCAGGGGTGACGTTCGCACCAGGCCAGCTTCGATCGTGGTGGTGTCGCGGCGACCGATCAGTGTCATCTTGCCGCTGGTCGATTGGCGGATTTGGGCGGCTACGTCGTAGAAGGTGCCCTTGTCAAAGCCCTGATCGACAAGCTTGCCGTCGGTCGAAACACCCCTGTCTGAGTTCAGGCCAAATACGACGCCGCGCATGGTGTGACTGGCGTTCAGTGTCCACGCTTTGCCAAAGTAGCGTTTTTGCATCTCGGTGTTCAGAACAGTGCGCTCAGTAGGACGCCAGTTCAGCTGCATGCCATACAGTGTCTGAGGTCTGGATTGCGTCTCGATGCGAACGCTGCCTTTGCCAGATGACAAGCCCATGCCCAGTTCGGGCGTCAGCGTATACAGGGCCGTTGCTTGAGCCAAGCGCTCATTCAGGATTGGCGCTGTTTGGCCCGACACTTTATCTTTGGATTTTTCTTGATGCTGATGCCACTGCAATGCATAGCCCAACGAGGTGGGCTGGCGAGACAGTTTGAGCATGTCATCGCTTTTTTGAATATCTGGCCGTGGTTTTTGCGTGACCTCGATGGCATTGGACTGCGTCAGCGATCTGTCTATCCGGGCTGCAATCCTGGTCTCTGAATCGAGTTCGTGCTCAATAAATGGACTGAGTCTGTATGTGGTGTCGGTGTAGGTGTTGGCTGTGTTGCTGGGTGTGGGGGCCGCACCAACTGTCAGTGTTGACTTGACCTGTTTGGCTTCGACTGATGCATCTATGCCGGGTTCATTTTGATGCCCGAATGCCCGTAGTTTAAGCAGGCCGGACGGCAAGATGCTGTCCTTTTCTGTATCGCGGTTTCGTGCGTAGTCAACCACATCGAACTGCCAACGACCGTCAATCTGGGTGTTGACACCCTTGGATGAGACATCGATCCCTGGTGTGATCGTCTTGATGAGTTGATAGCCCGCTGACTTGCCAGCCTGAGGTGTCAACGTGTGCACTGCCGTGGCTTTGACGTCCAGCGTGGCATGCACGCCAGTTGTCTGGGTTTGCGCCCACACGCGTGGCAGGCCGCCTACAGACAGGCAGCCCAATAGAACAACCACGCGCACAGAAGTTTTGAACAGATGCTCACCCATACAGTTTGGCTTGATACCTTGTCTACGGACTGAGATCAGTACCAGCTTTGCGGCACGATGATGATGTCACCGGGCTTCATGTCCACGTTGGCTGAGATATCACCACGCTTGAGCAAATCTTTGAGGCGGATGCTGTACTGCTTGCCTTCCTCGGACCCACGCACCAGCACGGCACCGTTGCCGTCGGCAAAATCTGTCAAACCACCGGCTTGAATCATCACGTCCAAGAGCGTTGTGTTTTGACGAAATGAGACAGATTGAGGGCGGGTGGCTTCACCCACGATGCGAATTTGTTCGCCCGGCAAGCCTTGGAACGTGTTCACGATCACGGTGACGACCGGGTCGCGGATGACTTTGGCCAGTGCTTTCTCTATCTCGCGTGACAGATCCGCTGGGTTGCGGCCTGCGGCTACGACATCTTCAACCAGTGGCAAAGAGATCCGGCCATCTGGCCGAACAGTCACGATGCTGGAGAGGTCTTGATTGCGCCACACCACGATATTGAGGGTATCGAGCGGGCCAATTTTGTAGAGGCGATCAGGTGTGGCCGCTGCAGCAGGCGCGGCGGGGTAGTTCTGAAATGAGCCGCAACCGGCCAAGCTCAACAGGGCGAAGGCAAAAAAGGCAACCATCGCGCGCTGCGGTTTGGCAGCGAATTTCCATTTATTCATCATTGTGGTTCCCCGGGCCCGATGGGCGACAGAAATGTGTGAGACCAGCAGTTTACCGAGGTTGCTGGCGTAATGGGGCTTGATCGTTCGTTTAGGGGGGTATATGGGGTGACTTATGGCCGCAGGGCCAAGTGTAATATGCTGTCGATATCGATGGAATCCGGAAAATGAACACCAACTTTGCAACTTGCGACCTCTGTGATGAGCACAAGGGTGATACAGATGGCGCTTTTCGGGTGCTGCCGCCTGTATTTAAAGACTACGGTAAGCGGCTGAAGTTCTCAGGTCAGGTCGCCACGATCAAGGTCTTTGAAGACAACACCTTAGTCAAAGCCGCGGTTGATTCACCCGGGCTGGGTCGTGTGTTGGTTGTCGATGGTGGCGCATCACTGCGCCGTGCCCTTGTGGGCGGTAACCTCGGTAAGGCTGCGGCAAAAAATGGCTGGGCGGGTGTGGTTGTGGATGGCTGCGTAAGGGACTCGGCTGAGTTAGCGGAGTGCGATGTAGGTATCCGTGCTTTGGGCTTGATGCCATTGCCAACAGAAAAACGCAACGAAGGCCAGAAAGACGTGGCCGTGCAGATTCAAGGCGTGTGGGTGCGCCCCGGTGACTGGCTGTATGCCGACGAGGATGGCATTGTCATCAGCAGTCAAGCTTCAGTTTGACGCTCGCTGGCTTGGATCATTCGGCTCTACTTGAATAATTCAAGGACGCGGTTTAGTCCGCCGTCGTTGATGGCGACCATGGCGAGTTCACGCACCTTGGGTTTGGCGTGGTACGCCACGCTCAGGCCCGATACACCCATCATGGGCAAGTCATTGGCGCCGTCACCGACAGCAATGGACTGTGCTGGTGTGCACCCGATGCGTGTGCACAGGGCCAGCAGGTGCTGCTTCTTGGCCTCGCCATCCACGATGTCGCCTAATACGCGACCCGTTAGCAGGCCACCCACGATTTCCAAGGTGTTGGCATGGGCCTCGTGCATGCCCAATCGATCACGTACACGGTCGGCAAAGAAAGTAAACCCACCTGATACCAGCAGCGTTTGCAAACCAGCGGCCTTGGCTGCGTTGATCAATTCAGGTGCGCCGGGGTTGAGCTTGAGTCGCTGATCGTAGACAGCTTGCAGGGCTTCTGCGGGTACGCCATTGAGTAATGCCACGCGTCTGCGTAAGCTGTCTTTGAAGTCGGTGATCTCGCCACGCATGGCCGCTTCGGTGATGGCTGCGACCTCGGCCTTTTTGCCGACCGCGTCTGCAATCTCATCAATGCACTCGATGTTGATCAAGGTGGAATCCATATCGAAGGCAATCGCCTTGAAGTGCGATAAGGTCAGCGGTGGACTTAAGCGCTGGATGACGAGGCCGGGCGAGAATTCTGTGGCGGACATGGCTAGGGCGGTACCGAAAGGCATCGCAGTCAATTCAATTAGGCTGCGATTATCCCTGTGTCTGATGACCACGCTATGCTTCAAACCATGACCAAGTCGCCGACCGTGTCCCGCAAGCAAGCCTTCGCCAACTACATGGCGGAGTTGATGGGTGCTTGGGCGTCTGTGCAGGTCAAAGCCATGTTTGGTGGGTTTGGTGTCTATTTGGATGGCTTGATGTTTGCGCTTATTTTCGATGATCGGCTGTATTTCAAGGCGGATGCGGTATCGATGCCTGCTTTTGTAAGCAGAGGCTTGCGCCCGTTTACGTATGAGTCCAAAGGCAAAGCTGCTTCATTGAAGTATTACGAGGCGCCATCAGAGGCTTACGACGAGCCGGAGCACATGATCGCGTGGGCGCGCATGGCGCATGAGTGCGCTGTTCGTCAGCGGCGACCTGTTAAAGCGAGGACTCAATCCAAGTCGTTCGGCTCAAAATTATCTGAATTGCAGGGTTTGGGCCCTAAGAGTCAAGAAATGTTGTCGAGGGCGGGCATCAAAACTCCGGCCCAGTTGCGTCAACTGGGTGCCGTGATGTCCTATGTCAGAACCAAAGCCGTTTGCCCTGCTGCGAGCTTGAATTTGCTGTGGGCGTTGGAGGGTGCGCTGAGTGGGCGGAGGTGGCAAGAAGTGGCCGAAACCGAGCGCGCCAGCCTCTTAATGGCACTCGAAGATGCAAACAAGCATGCAGTTCAAGGTGATCGTTGACGAATTTGGCTCAGGTTTGTGGCCTAATCGCGGGTTCGAACGCTTATTACCGGAGCCAATCATGGGCAACAAAATCATCACCGAAGCAGACCGTCTGGCTACTCCCCGCCCACCCCTACCTAATGGTGTGACAGCAACGACTGGCAAGGGTCAACGTCGTAGCTTGGAGCGCGGTTCACACACACGCAGCAAAAAGAACGCTGGCAAGCGCTGCAAAAAGGGCGGCTAAGCCAGACCAGCCTGTCGCGCGGCAGTCTTGGTGGCATTCAGTCTGGTCCTTGTGGCCAATTTGATTTGAATGCGCTAGGCGGCGCGCAAGCTGTTAGCGACCTATCGCAACAACATGCTGCGAATCACTGAACTGCGTCTACCCCTAGGTCATGCTGAGAGCGCTTTGCGCCCGGCCATCGTGTCCCGATTGGGGATCAAAGACGCTGATCTGACGAATTTCACGCTCTTCAAGCGCAGCTACGACGCGCGCAAGAAGACGGCGATCGTCTTGATCTATACCGTTGATTGCGAACTGCTCAACGAGGGCCTTCAAGCGTCCTTGATTGATCAATTTGCAAGCGACCCGCATGTGCGTCTGTCCCCTGATACCCGGTATCAGTTGGTGGGGCAAGCGCCAGCTCAGTTTTTGCCTGCCAACAGGCCGCTCGTGATCGGCTTCGGCCCTTGCGGGATTTTTGCCGCCTTGATTTTGGCTCAGATGGGGCTGCGCCCGATCGTGCTGGAGCGTGGGCGTGAAGTGCGTCAGCGCACCAAGGACACTTGGGGTTTGTGGCGCCAAGGGGTACTCGATCCTGAATCGAACGTTCAGTTTGGTGAGGGCGGCGCGGGTACCTTCTCAGACGGCAAACTTTGGAGTCAGATCAGCGATCCGCGTCATCTGACACGCAAGGTGTTGAGTGAGTTCGTTAAGGCCGGTGCGCCCGAAGAAATCCTCTATGTGGCCAAACCACACGTCGGCACTTTCCGGCTGGTGAGCATGGTCGAGAAAATGCGGGCCGATATTGAGGCTCTGGGTGGCGAGATCCGCTTTGAGCAGCGCGTGACCGATGTGCTCATTGAGGGCAAAGAGGGCGCGCGCCATGTGCGGGGCGTCACCTTGGCCTCGGGTGAGCAATTACGCGCTGATCATGTGGTGCTGGCGTTGGGGCACAGTGCCCGCGATACGTTTGCGATGCTGCACGAGCGTGGCGTCTACATGGAGGCCAAGCCGTTCTCCATCGGATACCGTATTGAGCACCCGCAAAGCATCATCGACAAGGCCCGTTTTGGCCCCAATGCGGGCAACGAGATACTCGGGTCGGCAGACTATAAATTGGTGCACCATGCCAGCAATGGGCGCTCGGTCTACAGCTTTTGCATGTGCCCTGGCGGTACTGTAGTGGCCGCGACGTCTGAGCCTGAGCGTGTCGTGACCAACGGCATGAGCCAGTACTCACGCAATGAGCGCAATGCCAACGCAGGCATTGTGGTGGGCATATCGCCTCAAGACTACCGCCAAGATGGCCGTACTGAGGGCCCAGTCAATCCCTTGGATGGCCTGGCTTTTCAGCGTTTTTGGGAGTCGCGCGCTTACGTGCTGGGTGAGGGCGGCTATGTGGCGCCTGGGCAATTGGTGGGTGATTTCATCAAAGGACAGCGTAGCCGGGTGCTGGGCAAGGTCATGCCTTCGTATAAGCCTGGGGTGTATTTGACTGACTTGGCTCAGCCGGGCAATGGCAGTCTGCCTGACTATGCGCTGGCTGCGATCCGTGAGGCCCTGCCTGCCTTTGAAAAGCAGATCAAGGGCTTTTCGATGCCTGACGCAGTGCTGACAGGTGTCGAAACCCGCACCTCGTCACCACTGCGCATCACGCGTGGCAGGGACCATCAGAGTCTCAACGTGGGTGGCCTGTACCCAGCAGGTGAAGGCGCTGGGTACGCCGGAGGCATCATGTCTGCCGCCGTAGACGGCATCGAAGTGGCTGAATCGCTGGGGCGTGAACTGCTGGCCAGCTGATCCAGTCAGCTCACTTGGTTTAGAAGTCTTCCGCGATGATGCGCTCGATGTTGCGTTCGGCCAATGCAGCGATCGTGAAGGATGGGTTCACGCAGCCCGAAGCACCGGGCATGAATGAGCCATCATTGACGTACAAGCCTTGGTAGCCCTTGATGCGCCCAAAGAAGTCCGCCGCTTTACCCATGACGCAGCCGCCCACAGGGTGGTAGCAGATGTCGTCTTTGACTTTGCTGGCGAAGTTATCCAAGGCCGATGTCGTGAAGCCACCGTTGGTTTGGTTCATCTTGTCCAGTGTGTTGAGCAGTGACTGGTTGATGCGCTCTTGCCCCAAGTCTTTGCTCGGCCAATCGATGACGACGTCGCCGCTTGCGTTGTCGTAGCGGAAGGTGCCACGTGTCGGACTGATGCCAATGCCGAAGTAGAGCAAGCTGCGGATGTCGATGCCCAAGGGCAATTGGGGGTGCTCAATGAACAAGGGGCCCAAAGGGTTGTTCAGGTCACGCACGCCAATAGCGGGCGGGCCGCCTTGCCACTTGCCTGTGCTCTCACCAACGGCCATGCGCAGCGCGTAGACGTTGCCGTTGTTGCCCCAGCCTTGTCCAACGTGCGCATTGAGCTTGCTCAGCGTGCCCTTGGCCTTGGCTTTAACGAGCAAGCTCGTTGTGGTCACGGTGCCTGCGGTTAAGAACAGTTTTTTGCAGGTGAACGAGCGGTACGCTGTGATGTAACCAGCTTCATTGATCTGGTAGGTGTTGAGGGTGTAGAGCCCCGCAGCGTTTTGCCCAATGGCTTGCACTTGGTGCAGCGTGCGCACATCCAAGCGGCCGGTGTTCTCTGCCAACTTCAAATAGGTGTTGTCCAAGGTGCCTTTGGCGCCGCTGTTGACGCCGTAAATGGCCTCGCCTTGGGTGATGGACGGTGGGATGGTGCCCGCCAACTCCTGCCTGACGATGTCCCAGTTGGTGGCTGTGGGGATCAGCTCCCACTCTAGCCCCGCCTTGTCGCACTGATCCCGCGCGACACGTACATGGGTAAATGGATCGGTTTTCAGCACATCGTTCGGGATGGTGCCTCGGCCCAGCATCCGGCCCACCGTGTCGTAGTGCCGCTGCATCTCTTGGTAGGAGATCTCCGTTGGGAAGACTTGTTTGAAGATGTGCTCTTCTGGCTTGGCCAAAATGCCGCCATAGGCGATGGAGCCGCCCCCGTAAGCAGCACCATTCAAGACTGTTTTGCCTGCCAACTGACGGCCTTGAAGCACGCCGGTGGTCTTGTTGATGGGCAAGGGTGGGCCCAAAGGCGTGACGGTGGTGTTGCACAACCAAGTCGATCGGCCATCGGGGTAAAGGTTCTTTGAAAAGCGGGTCTCACCCGCAGCCAAAGGTTTGTCCCAGCGGCGACCTTGCTCAATCAGGGTCACGTTGACGCCATGCGCCGTTAACCGGTGGGCTGTGATGGCACCGCCAAAACCGCTGCCCACCACGATCACGTCCCGATGTTCGACGGGGTAGAACTTGGGAATGGTCCAAGGCTTGATCGTTGGCTTGGCCGATGAGGGCGCATAAGCCCAAGCCGTCGATGGCAGCATGACAGCCCCGCCCGTTGCGGTGGCTGAGTAGCGCAAGAAGTCCCGACGCGAGACTTTGGGGACGATGGGTTTGCGCGGTTTTTGGGACATGGCTTCACTTACCTCAAGGTATGTAGTAATAATGGGTAGTGCTCGTCATTATGCCTTGACCGGGTTCCCCAGCGACCGCAGGAGATCCCTGACGTATTGCGCCCGGTCTTTGGGGTCAGTCAGCGCCTTCTCGATGCGCAGCTTGTCGTTGCCAGCCAGTTTGATTTGTTTGTTTTTCTGCACCAACTCGATGATGCGCATGGGCTCAATCGGTGGGTTGGGCTTGAAGGTGATGTTGATGATGCCCGGTGCGGCGTCAATCTTGATCACCCCGTATGGCTTGGCTTGCACCCTCAGTTTGTGCGTGTCGAACAGGGCTTGCGCTTGTGGCGGCAATTTGCCAAAACGGTCCACGATCTCTTCCAGCATGGTCTCAATTTTGTCGAGTGAGTCGGCCGTGGCAATGCGTTTGTACAGGCTCAAGCGCACATGGACATCGCCGCAGTAGGCGTCTGGCAGCAGGGCCGGGGCGTGCAGGTTGATGTCGGTGTTGCTGCCAAACAGGCCCAAGGGCGACAGCAGATCGGGTTCTTTGCCAGCCTTTAGTGAGCGAACGGCTTCGCCCAGCATCTCGTTGTAGAGCTGGAAGCCGACCTCGATCATGTTGCCGCTTTGGTTGTCCCCCAGCACCTCGCCTGCACCACGGATTTCCAAGTCGTGCATGGCCAGATAAAAACCTGAGCCCAACTCTTCCATGCTTTGGATGGCGTCCAAACGCTGTGAGGCTTGTTTGCTCAGCCCCTCAATATCGGGCACCAGCAAATAGGCATAGGCCTGATGGTGAGAGCGGCCTACGCGGCCACGCAACTGGTGCAACTGCGCCAAGCCGAACTTGTCGGCGCGGCTCATCACGATGGTGTTGGCGGAGGGCACGTCGATGCCCGTCTCGATGATGGTCGAGCACAGCAGCACATTGTGGCGCTGGGCCACAAAGTCGCGCATCACCCGCTCCAGCTCGCGCTCGGGCATTTGGCCGTGTGCAATGGCGATGCGGGCTTCTGGGATCAGCTCGGCCAGCTTGTCTCGCCGGTTCTCAATGGTGTCGACCTCGTTGTGCAGGAAGTAGACCTGGCCGCCTCGCTTGAGCTCACGCAAAATGGCCTCGCGGATCACATTGCTGCTCTCGGATCGCACAAAGGTCTTGATGGCCAAGCGGCGTTGCGGTGCGGTGGCGATCACGCTGAGATCACGCAGGCCTTCCATGGCCATGCCCAGCGTGCGGGGGATGGGGGTGGCGGTCAAGGTGAGCACGTCGATGTCGGCACGCATGGCCTTGATGGCTTCTTTTTGGCGCACACCGAAGCGGTGCTCTTCGTCGATGATCAACAGGCCAAGGCGTTTGAACTTGACCTTGTCGCTCAGCAAGGTGTGCGTGCCGATGACGATGTCAATCGTGCCATCTTCCAGCCCTTGCATGGCGGCTTTGATTTCTTTGGCTGAGCGGAAGCGAGACATCTCAGCCACCCGAACCGGCCACTGCGAGAAACGGTCTGAGATGTTTTGAAAGTGCTGTTCTGCCAGCAAGGTCGTAGGGGCCAGCAGCACAACTTGCTTGCCACCCGTGACGGCCACGAAGGCCGCGCGCAGGGCGACTTCGGTCTTGCCAAAACCTACATCGCCGCAGACCAGCCGGTCCATGGGGCGTGGGCTGATCATGTCTTGGATGACGGCGTGGATGGCTGCACGTTGGTCGGCTGTTTCCTCAAAGCCAAAGCTGGCAGCAAAGGCCTCATAGTCTTGCGCCGAGAACCGAAACGCAAAACCTTCTCGGGTGGCACGTTGGGCGTAGAGGTTGAGCAGTTCTGCTGCCGTGTCGCGCACCTGCTCGGCGGCCTTGCGTTTGGCCTTGTCCCATTGTGGTGAGCCCAGCTTGTGCAAAGGCGCCTCATCGGCGCTCACGCCTGTGTAGCGGCTGATTAATTGCAGTTGTGACACAGGCACATACAGCGTGGCCTGATCGGCATACAGCAGGTGCAAGAACTCGCTCGGCCCTTCACCCAAGTCCAGGTTGATCAGGCCTTGATAGCGCCCAATGCCGTGGTTGCTGTGCACAACCGGGTCACCCACTTTGAGCTCGCTCAAATCCTTGATGAGCGAGTCGATGTCTGTGGCCTGATTGGCCTTGCGACGTCGGCGTGTGGCCGGCGTGGCGTCGAACAGTTCAGTCTCGGTGATGAACTGGATGCCGACATCGGCCTTGTCAACGTCGTTCCAGGTGAAGCCCGCAGACAAGGGCGCGGCCGTGATGGCGTGACGGTGGTCGCTGGCGACAAAGGCTTGCAGCGAGTCGATGCTGGGCAGATCAATGCGGTGGTCGCGCAGCAACTCCATCAGGCTTTCACGGCGGCCCGTACTCTCGGCCACAACCAGCACACGATTGTGCGTCTGCCCGATGTGTTGCTCCAGTTTGCGTAAGGGGTCTTGGCCGCCTCGCTCGACACTCAGATCGGGCAGGGGGCGAGCCCATGCGGTAGGTTCGGTGCCGCGCACAACCAGTTGCGCATGGGCATTGGCCAGCGTGAAGAAATCTTCGACCTTGAGGTACAAATCCTCAGGCGGCAGCAGCGGGCGCTCCGGGTCGTGCTGCAAAAACCGATGGCGCTCACGGGTCTCGTGCCAGAAGCGTTTGAGTACCTCGTCGATGTCGCCATGCAGCACGATGACGGCGTGCTCACCTAAGTGCTGGAACAGTGTCGACGTCTCATCGAAAAACAAGGGCAGGTAGTACTCGATACCGCCGGTGGCCACACCGCTGCCAATGTCTTTGTAGACGCGTGATTTGCTGGGGTCACCCTCAATGCGCTCACGCCAGCGCTGGCGAAATGCGGCTCGGGCGGGCTCGTCCATGGGGAACTCTCGTCCCGGCAGCAGTCGCACCTCGGGTACGGGGTAAAGGCTGCGCTGCGTGTCCGGGTCAAAGGTGCGGATCGAATCGATTTCGTCGCCGAACAAATCAACCCGGTAAGGCACGGGCGAGCCCATGGGGAACAAGTCAATCAAACCGCCTCGCACGGCGTACTCGCCTGGCGAGACAACCTGGCTCACGTGGGTGTAGCCCGCGATCGTCAGTTGGGATTTGAGGGCCGCCTCATCGAGTTTTTGCTTTTGCTTGAAATGGAAGGTGTAGCCCGCCATGAAGGATGGGGGCGCCAGCCGAGTGAGGGCCGTTGTCGCAGGCAGCAGCACAAGGTCCACGCCGGTCTCAGACCTCACGCCTTGTTGGATACGCCACAGCGTGGCCAAACGCTCTGAGATCAGGTCCTGGTGTGGCGAGAAGGTGTCGTAGGGCAGCGTCTCCCAATCAGGGAAGACGGCGCAGCGCAGTTCGGGCGCAAAAAATGCGATCTCGTCCATCAAACGCTGCGCGTCTGCGGGGTCGGCCGTGAGCAGTGCCGTGAGCTGGCCTTGCGCCTTGCGGGCTTGGGCAAAGTGCGCCAGCAGCAATGCATCACCTGATCCGGCGGGGCGTGGCACGGTGAAACGTTTGCCAAGGGCGATGGAGGGCAGGGGCAGGGCGGGCAGCATGGCGGTGTCAAACAAAACTGTATTTTAGGTGGGAGACAATCACCCCATGTCGATCATCTTTGCTTCACACGAATTCAAGCCGCGTTGTTTCGCTTTGGTGCCCTGCGCGGGCGTGGGTGAGCGTGCGGGCGTGGGCGGCCCCAAGCAGTACCACCCGGTAGCCGGGCAGCCTGTGGTGGCGCACACCTTGGCTGCCTTGGGCGCCGTGGCACGCATAGAGGCCACGCTTGTTGTTTTGTCGCCCATGGACGATGCATTCGCACTGCACATGCCCGCCTTCGAGGGTGATCGCAGGTGGGTGGCTCACGTAGGCGGAGATACCCGTGCACAAAGCGTGGCCAACGGGCTTGATGAGTTGTTGATCCGTGGCGCCCAAGCCCATGACTGGGTGCTGGTGCACGACGCCGCACGCTGCCTGATCCAGCCAGACTGGGTTGATCGCCTGATAGATGCCTGTGAGGATGATGAAGTAGGCGGCTTGCTGGCCTTGCCTTTGGCTGACACCCTGAAGGAAGCTGTAGCCGGACCGCAAGGCGAGGTGCGCTCACAGGCGACGGTTGGCCGGGCTGGCAAATGGGCTGCGCAGACACCTCAAATGTTCCGCTTGGGTTTGCTGCGGCCAGCCTTGATGTCGGCTTTAGCTGACCCTCTTAGTGCGCAGGCCATCACCGACGAGGCCAGCGCCATTGAGGCGTTGGGCCATGAGCCCAAGCTGGTGCCCGGCGCCTATGACAACTTCAAACTGACTTGGCCAAGCGACTTCGCCTTGGCTGAGCGCTTGTTGGCCACACGCTGACCCCGGGGTCAACGTAACTGGAACACGCCAACGGCTTGCGACAGTTTGTGTGTTTCAGCTTTGAGGGTGGCTGCTGCAGTCGATGTGTGTTGAACCAGTGCCGCATTGCGCTGCGTAGCCTCGTCCAGCTCATTGACCGAGGCATTCACCTGGACAACCCCGTCGGTCTGCTGATCACTGATGGCACTGATGTCGCTGATCAGTGTGCTGACCTGCTGAACCTGCCGCGTCAAATCACCCATGGTGTCGCCCGCTTCACTGACCAAGGCAGAGCCCGCTTTGACTTTTTCTGCGCTGGCTTGAATCAAAGATTTGATCTCGCGAGCAGCCGTGGCACTGCGTTGAGCCAAGGCTCGCACCTCGCTGGCCACTACGGCAAAACCGCGCCCTTGCTCGCCTGCACGGGCCGCCTCCACCGCCGCGTTCAAGGCCAAAATATTGGTCTGAAAGGCAATGCTGTCGATCACGCCAATGATGTCCGATATCTTGGCTGACGATGCGGATATGTCTTGCATGTTTTGAACTACCTGAGCCACTACATCACCGCTTCGGCTCACACCTTGCGAGGTCTGGCTGACTAAGCTGTGGGCTGTTTTGGCCGATTGCGCTGATTGCTCAAAGGTGGATGCGAGCACATCCATCGCCGCCGTCGTGCTGTGCAGGGTCTGTGCTGCGCGGTCAGTGCGTTCACTTAAATCGCCATTGCCTGTGACGATTTCTTCGCTTGTGGTTTCAATGTTGCGGACGGTGTCAAGAATATCCAGCACCAGCGCACTCAGTTGCTGCTGCATGCCGACCATGCTCTCTTGAAGTAAACCGATCTCATCATGCCGCGTTACCAACACAGGCGTGCTCAAATCACCTTGAGCCACACGCTTGACCACCTCGACCGCTTCGCGTACAGGTGTGGTCAGGCTTCGGGTTAGCAGCCACGCCATCAAAGCGGAGGCCATACCGGCCACTCCCAGCCCAGCAGCACCCAAGCCCAATGCCGACCAAAGCCTTGTTTGTAAGGCCTTTTTTTGCTTGTTCAACACACCAACTTGCAATGTTTGAGCGGCTTTAATTGTCTCGGCCAGCGCCGTCATTTTGCTTTGCAGATCACGATCAAACAGCGCACGAGCTTGTTCTATGCGGTGTGCCTTGTGCAAGCGCGAGAACTTCACCAAAGCGACGAGGATGCCACTGCTTCGGTTGGCTAATTCGTCTGATAATTTGACGCCTTCCCCGCCCTCATTCAAGAGCGCTTTTTGCAGTATCTCTATCTGCTGCCCAACGATTGTTCTGCCCTTCTCAATCCGCGCCAGTGAGGCGTGGTTGCTGGCCTCATCGCTGCTCAACAAAGCATCCCGCGCAGCCACACTGACGGTGCTGACCTCGGTGCTGATGGCCTGCAGTTGCGTCATCTGTGTGACGGATGTATCCAACATATCCGTGAACTGTTGATTCTGCTGCCACAGCTGCCATGCACCGGCCAAGCTCATCATGATCATCAGTGCGCTCATGATGGCGAAGCCAGTGGCCAGCCGAATGCCAACTCTGCTGTTGAACCAATAGCGCAATGCCTGAATGGGGTGGTATGTCTGCTGTCTCATGGCAATTTGGCGTTCAGTGTGCTGGACAAGTGCTGAGACTGAGCACGGACAATGTCCTGCGCCATCGCACTGGCTGGGGTGTCGATTTTGTAAACGCGCGCCAGTTGCCCACGCCCATCAAGCAAGTACCAACGTGAGCTGTGTGCCAGTGGCGCTTGTGATTGTTGCGTGGTGACGCCATAACGGCGCGTGGCTTGCTCGATTTGCTGAGGCGACCCTGTCAAGCCCACGATACGTGGATCAAACGGGGCCAGATACTGTGCCAGCGCAGACGGCGTATCGCTTAAAGGGTCCAGCGTGACAAACACAACGGCCGGAGGTTTGCGTGATTGAAAGTGAGTCAACAGTTGCTTGACCTGTGCCATGGCCAGAGGACAGGTGTTCGAGCACTGCGTGAAGCCGAAAAAAACCAAAGCCGGCGCACCTTGGATGTCACGCAAAGAAAACGCCTTGCCCTTGTGGGTGATCAAATCCAGCGCCCCCCCCAAACCTTGAAGTGGAGGCTCGCCATGCTGATAGACCGGCGCGGATGTGCTTGCTGGTGTTTGCGCAGGCGCGGGCACTGGAACTTGCACGGCGGCCACCTCAGCCCAGCACGAGGCCGCAGCCATGCTGGTCCAAATCAAGGTGACGGCCAGTGAGGGGCTCATTTGACTGGCTGCGCTTTGACCGATCGGACGTAACTTAGTACGGCCAGCAACTCCGACTCGGTCAACTCGACTTCCCAGTTAGGCATATTGGGCGATCGCTTGACCGCCTCACCACCTTTGCGCACGATCTGAGACCGATCCGCATCAGTGAGTTTGCTTGCTCTCAAATTAGCGGGTGGCGGGTTCATGATGCGTGCCAAATCTGAGGCGCCATCTGCGTTCTTACCATGGCAAATGGCGCACCGATTTTGAAAGATAACTTCACCTTGATCTACGGGAACATGGGTGCAGGCGGCCACGCAGACTTTTGTGCTGGTGCTTGCCTCAGCATGGGCAAAAGGCTGCCATGCGCACAAGCAAGCGAAGCAAAAAAGGCGAAGGTATCTGTTCATAGATATGGCCTTGGTTGGCTTGACGGGTTTATGGTTTGACTGTGATGAGCAATTTCATCTCAGGGTGGATGGCGCATTCAACCTCGTACAGCCCCGCTTTGGCAAAAGACACTGATTTGGCTTGCCCTTGTGGGTAAGTGCCCAAGTCAAACTGCATGGGGTCACTCAAGGTGAACACATTGTGTGCAAAGGGGTCATCGTTGCGAAAGGACACCTTGTCCCCCACCTTGATGCTCAGGCTGGGAACGCTAAAGGCTTTGCCTTTTTGTGCAACGGTGAAGTCAGCAGCCAAGGTCAGTCCAGGCGCGAGCAGCAGCAACATGGATAGCAATTTGTTCATTTTTGGAAACTCCTGAAGTGGCGTTTGGGCTACGGGTCAGTTAGGGGGCAGGCGTGGGAACTCGACACGCATGGCCGGACCAGTGAGGCTCTTCATGAATGCAACCAAGTCCTTTTTCTCTTGCTCTGTCAGATTCAGAGGCTGGATGTTCGGGCTGAGGTTGGTCTTGACGTCACCACCACGGTCGTAGTGATCCACCACTTCTTCGAGCGTTTTGTATTGACCAGTGTGCATATAAGGCGCGGTCAGGTCGATGTCACGCAGCGTGGGTGTTTTGAAGGCACCCTTTAAGATTTTGACTTTACGATGTGCAAAGCGCCCTTCATCCTCTTTCTCGCCCAACGACGTCACGCCGATGTTGTGAAATCCGTTGTCCGTGAAGTTAAAGCCTTGGTGGCATTTAGAGCACATTGCTTTGTTTTGAAACAGATCAAAGCCACGCTGAGCGGACTCACTGATGGCTTTTTTGCTGCCCTTGCGCCAGCGGTCAAACGGGGCCTCTGTGGAGACAATCGTGCGCTCGAAACTGGCGATTGCTTTGCCAATGGTTTCTTTGGTGAGACCTTCTCCCGGATAGGCTTTTTCGAACATAGGCGGGTAGCCGGGGATGGCGCTCAGCTTCTTGGGCAACTCATCAAGCGGCATGTTCATCTCCCCAGCTGACTCGATAGGGCCCAAGGCTTGCGCTTCAAGGTTGGGTTTGCGCCCATCCCACATGAGCAAAGGCTGATAGACCGAATTCAAAATGGTGGGTGTCGCACGGCCCAAGCGCTTGAATTCGTGACCAATGCCGGTTGGTAAGCCGTCAGACCAACCCAAACCTGGACTGTGGCAGCTCGCGCAACTCAGGAAGCCAGAGCCCGACAGTCGGGGGTCGAAGAACAGTGACTTGCCCAAGTTAATGCGGTCTGCATTGGGTGCGTTGTCAGGAGGGAAGGGCACCGCGACTGGTCGCAACCACGGATCGGGCACCTTGGGCGCGCCGGCTTGTGCCAACGGATGCAGCAGTGCACACGATGCAATGGCAGACGCCCAAAGTAGCTTTTTAAATAGCATGCAACTCTCCAGTCCAAGAAACAGGAATTCAATTCATGTCATATCGACATGGCGGCTTCATTGTTGAGTACGCATGCGTTGTTGAACTGGGGAATAAGGACGTAAACCCCTTTCACTTCGGTGTTGTTTTAGCGTGTTTGAATGCGGCCGCGGCGATTGGCTTGACCCATGCTGGCGTGGCAGCGAGGGCATTCAAGCTGGGGCATATAACCTGTACAGAGCCATTTGGGCTTTGCTTACAGTGCAAAACCAACCTAGGCTTGGGGCAGTGGCCTTGATGAGGGCAGGCCTCGACGCTGTTGTCATAGACCCGCAACTCAGTCAAATGAGGCAGCAGTGAGATCAATTGCAAGCGGCTTTGGTCAAACCGGCGCCGAATGTCTGATTCAGGGATGGCGTGTCCACCCTGTTTGACCCGTGCTTTGACACGCGCCAAATGGCGCTCTGGACTGTCTAAGCCCACATACCATATCCGTACTTCGAAGCCTTGTCGTGCCGCTTCCTTCAGCAACTTGGCAAAGCTGTGGCCACCCAAAGTGGTCTCAAAGTTGTAGTCCAAGCTGTGCGCGATGGCGTGCTGCAGCAGGCGCTTGCCTTCGTGCCATGCAGCGCTGTTGGCTTGAGTGGCACTTAAATGCGCTTGGGTCTGCCGGATGCGTGCGGCAGCCTCGTCCGGATTGAAATAGCAACCACCACGGGATCGGATGGTTTCTCCGCCAATGCTGCTCTTGCCCGCACCATTGGTGCCGGCCAATACAAACAGTCTGGGAACGTGTTTTGGCACGCCTTGTGAGTCAGTTGTGGTGTAAGGCCACGGCTGCTTGCCCCATCTCATCTGGTGATGCATCAAATGCATCTAGCATGGCGTCCCGTGAGGCTGCACCTTGCATGCGCTGCAACAATGCATCAAATTCGTGACTCAGGGCATCCAATGGCTTGGTTTGCGTCCCCAACAAGGCCTGATATGCGTCAAGAGACAAAATCACAGCAGTAGGGCGATCACGTTTGGTGATCGCCACCATGCCTTGACTGAATGCTGTATCGAGCACGCGGCCAAAGCTGTTTTTGGCTTCGGTCGCTGAAAACTCGGTTACCGGGATGTCTTCACCACGGGCATTACGTAGGGTCAGAGCGGTCATGATCATGCTGCCTTGTGAGAGCTTGAAGCTATTTTAGCTATTTCGGCCAAAATGTCCAGTTCATGAGCGCTTACCAAGACACGTCTTGCTCGGGCGTGGCTTTGATCCGGTGGATAGACAAGTCGGCACCGTCAAACTCTTCCTCCGCTGACAGACGCAACCCCATGGTTTTGTTCAAGATCCCGTAGACCAAACCGCCGGTGGCCAAAGCGAAAATGAGGACGCAAACCGTGCCCACCACTTGGGTTAGCAGGTTCACGCCGCCTATTCCGCCCAAGGCGGGCTGACCAAAAATGCCAGCCGCAATACCACCCCATGCACCACACAATCCGTGAAGAGGCCAAACGCCCAGCACGTCATCGATCTTCCATTTGTTTTGTACCAGCGTGAACATCGTGACAAAGATGGCACCAGCCAAGCCGCCCACGACCAGCGCACCAGCGGGGTGCATGATGTCAGAGCCTGCGCACACGGCGACCAAGCCAGCCAGTGGGCCGTTATAAGTAAAACCGGGGTCGTTCTTGCCCATCAGCACAGCAACCAGCGTGCCGCCGACCAAGGCCATCAACGAATTCACCGCGACCAACCCTGATATTTTGTCGATGGTTTGCGCACTCATCACATTGAAGCCAAACCAGCCCACGGCCAAAATCCATGAGCCCAAGGCCAGAAAAGGAATACTCGAAGGGGGGTGCGCTGACATAGCACCATCTTTGCGATACCGATTGCGTCGAGCACCCAAAATCAGCACCGCTGGCAACGCGATCCAGCCGCCAAAGGCGTGTACGACGACTGATCCTGCAAAGTCATGCAACTGCCCACCCGTTAAACGCTGAAGCCAGTCTTCGAAGCCGAACTTGTTGTTCCAGACAGCACCTTCGCACAGTGGGTAGAAAACGCCCACGATGACCGCCGTGGCGATCACTTGCGGGCCAAACTTCGCGCGCTCGGCTATGCCGCCGGAAATGATCGCCGGTATGGCCGCAGCGAACGTCAGCAGAAAGAAGAACTTAACCAGTGCATAACCGTTGTTTTGAGCCAGAGTGCCTGCGCCAGCAAAAAAATCCACGCCATACGCCACCGTGTAGCCCACGAAAAAATAGGCGATTGTTGAAACGCAAAAATCTACCAATATTTTGGCCAATGCATTGACTTGGTTCTTGCCGCGCACAGTGCCCAGCTCCAAAAAAGCAAAGCCTGCGTGCATCGCCAGTACCATGACGGCACCTAGCAAAATAAACAGCGCGTCCGCGCCTTGTTTGAGTTGGTCCATTTTTTTCTCAGCAAAAAACGATAACGTGATGACCCGAATCAATCGGATGTACGGTTTTGGTGCATTTTATAGGGCAATGTTTCTATCAGAGCCGGATGGGCGTTGCTCAGTCGGATAATTCAACCCACTCAACTTGCGTAGCAGCGACACATGACATTTCCCCCCATACGCGTTGGAGAAGGATGGGATACCCACGCACTGGTTGTCGGCCGACCCTTGGTGCTAGGCGGCGTGACCATCCCCCATACCCATGGTTTGTTAGGTCACTCTGATGCCGATGCATTGCTCCACGCCATCACCGATGCCCTGTTGGGTGCAGCGGGGCTGGGGGATATAGGTCGGCACTTCCCTGATACGGACCCTCAGTTCAAAGGGGCTGACTCTGGTGCGCTGCTCAAAGAGGCCGCTAAGCGGGTGTTTGACGCAGGATGGCAGATTGGCAATGTGGACGCGACGATCGTGGCGCAGGCTCCGAAAATGGCGCCTCACATCTCAGCCATGTGTGAGCGTATTGCGCAAGCACTCGACATCGCGACCGATGCAGTCAACGTCAAAGCCAAGACGGCCGAAAAAATGGGTCCAGTAGGTGAGGGCCGGGCCATAGAGGCACGTGCTGTATGTTTGCTTTACAAAATCAAGGCGCACGCTTGAGTTTGATGTGAGCAATCAGCCCACCGCCGGGCGCATTGGCCAACTCAAAGCCACCACCCATACGCTGCAGGGCTTTCTCCACAATGGCCAAACCTAAGCCGGCCCCGGTGGCTGCTGTTCGTGCGGCATCCCCTCGGAAGAAGGGTGTCGTCAACTGAGGCAGCTTTTCGGGGGCCACTCCAGGCCCATGATCCCGCACACTCAAAATAACCCAAGACCCTGATCGCATGTAGCTCACGTCGACGTTTGTCACGCCCGTATAGGTGTTGCGCCCGTAGCGCCTGGCGTTCTCAAACAAGTTGGTTAGCACGCGGCCCAGTTCGGTCTCGTCTGCCATGACCTTGGTGTCAATCGGCAATTTGGCCGTGATGCGGATGCGCTTGGTGTCTCGGAACTCGCTGATGGCCTTGTCGACGATGGTCGAGACGTGGACGGGGAACAGCTCGACCTCACCTGGGCGCGCGTAATCCATGAATTTGTCAATGATGGCGTCGAGCTGGTCGATGTCAGAGGCGATATTGCGTTTGGCCTCTTCGTCAACCACGCTCATCTCTGCCTCTAGCCGAAGGCGGGCCAATGGGGTGCGCAGGTCATGGGATATGCCGGCCAGCATCACGGCGCGGTCCTCGTCGACCTTGGCCAGCTCTCGTGCCATGCGGTTAAAGCCTTGATTGACCTCGCGGATCTCTCGCGTGATCATGGTCTCATCCAGCACAGAATCGTACTCACCCTCGCGGATGCGGCTGGCTGCAAACGACAACTCACGCAGCGGTTGGTTGATCAACCTGGCAATCACGACCGACCCCAGCATGGTCGCCAACAAGGCAATACCCACCCAGACGACCCATGTGCGTCCCGTCATGGGTTCTACGCGGCCCCCATCGGCTTGTAGCCAGTAGTTGTCCTTCTCAATTTGGAAGCCAACCCACAGTCCTTGGCGGCCATTGACGCTGCTGGCGACCACGGTGGACGGGCCTAAGCGAGACCTCAGCTCTTTGCCGATGGCACGCGTTAAGCGACTGACTTCAAAGGGCTCAAATCGATCTGACGGCTCGTGCGGTTTGAGTGCAATCGATTCCTGATCAAACAAGGTCTTAATCAGGGTGACTCTGTTGATGCTGTCGGCGTAGCGCAGCGCAGCCCGTGATAGGTTGACCAAGCTGGCAATTTGTTGCGCAGCTTGTACTGAACGAGGCTCAAACTCTAGAGCCTTGAAAGTCTGAACCCACGCAAAAATGCCTGCGCTCAGCAAAACGCCCAGCAAAATGAACGTCCGCCAAAACAGACTGAGGGCAAAACGCTTTCTAGCCACGTATCAGGCCCCGCCGTCCGGCACGAACACATAACCCACGCCCCAGACCGTCTGTATGTAGCGAGGCTGAGCAGGGTCGGGTTCTATCATTTTGCGCAGCCGCGATATCTGCACGTCCAAGCTGCGGTCAAAGGGTTCGAACTCGCGCCCCCGGGCCAGTTGTGCCAGCTTATCTCTTGACAGCGGTTGACGGGGGTGGCGTACCAAGGCCTTGAGCATCGAGAATTCACCAGTCGTCAGTGAAATGGGCTCACCCTCTTTGCTCAGGCGACGCAGCGCCAAATCAAACTCGAAAGGCCCGAACGTCACGGTTTGGGCATCTTTGGCAGGCGCACCTGGTGCTTCCTGAGTGGGCCTGCGGCGCAACACTGCGTGGATGCGAGCCAGTAATTCGCGTGGATTAAATGGTTTGGTCAGGTAGTCGTCGGCACCGACCTCTAGACCGACGATGCGGTCTACATCTTCGACCTTGGCCGTCAGCATGATGATCGGCGTGGCGTCGTTGGCTGCGCGCAGACGTCGGCAGATAGACAAGCCATCTTCTCCGGGCAGCATCAAATCCAGCACGATCAAATCGACGGTCTCTCGCGTCAGCAAGCGGTTGAGTGTCTTGGCGTCCTCGGCCAGCAGGACTTCGAAACCCTCTTGACTCAGGTAGCGACGCAGCAAATCTCGAATGCGAGCGTCGTCATCTACCACGAGGACGCGATCAGGGCGCTGATTGGCTGTTGTCGAAGTCATCTGCTTTCCTTGAAATTTGTAACAAGCGCGGATTGTGCGCAGGTTATGAGCGACAAAAACGCCGCTCTGACCGCCTGTTACAAATATTGCGAGTGTATGAGGGGGGCGTCAAGTCTGTTTTGATGGTTGTCGTCGTGCAACCGCACTATGTTCGCTAGACGGGAGCGGGCAGGGCAAGTTGATCCCGCCAATGCCCGCCGACCAGCACTTGGTGCGGCAAAAAATGGGCTTTGTAGTCCATTTTGGGGCTCTGTGCTATCCAGTAACCCAAGTACAGATGGGGCAAGCCCAAATCCATCGCTTGCTGGATTTGCCACATGACGTTATAGGTGCCGTAGCTTGTGCGTGGCTCGGGTTCGTAGAACGTGTAGACGGCAGATAAGCCATCGTTGAGGATATCCAAGATGGACACCATTTTGAGGGTGCCTTGCTCTTGATCGGGCTTGGCAGGTTCTCTGAACTCAACCAGACGAGAGTTCACCCGACTTTGCAACAAGAACTGGGTGTACTGATCCACAGAGTCGTGATCCATGCCTCCGCCTTTGTGGCGCGCTGCTTGATAGCGCAAGTACATTTGGTAGTGCTCTTGGGTAAAGCACAGGCGCAGTACGCGTGCCTCTAGGTTTTGGTGCGCTCTCCACGCACGTTTTTGACTGCGGTTGGGGTGATACCGCGCAGACGGGATACGCATCGGCACGCAGGCACGGCAACCGTCGCAATAGGGCCGATACGTGAACATGCCGCTGCGACGAAACCCGTTGCCAACCAATCCTGAGTAAGCCTCTGCATTGACCATGTGGCTGGGCGTGGCCACCTGAGAGCGAGCCGACTTGTTGTCCAAGTAGCTGCAGGGATAGGGTGCCGTTGCATAAAACTGCAAAGATGCGAGCGGAAGATCTTTGAGGTGCGTCACACGCTGCGATCGAGGAAGGTCCAGTACTGATCATCATAGGACCAAATTGGAGGAGGGCTTTGATCGACGGCAGTGCTTAAATGAGCCTCGAATTCTGAGCGGGCCAGCGGCCTGGCACCCATGGAGGCCAAGTGAGCGGTTTGTTGTTGGCAATCGATCATGTCAATGCCATGCGCTCTGCAAAAGCAAATCAATGCGGCCAGTGCAATCTTCGACGCATCAGCTTGCCTGGCAAACATCGATTCGCCGTAGAACATGCGCCCGATGCTCACGCCATACAGGCCACCTACTAACGCACCATCGATCCAAGTCTCGAATGAGTGGACGGTGCCTTGACGATGCCATTGACCGTAGGCCGTGCACATGTCCGAGACGATCCAAGTGCCACTTTGACCATCACGCGGAGCATGAGCGCACGCGGCCATGACCTCGTCAAAGGCATGGTCAATTCGAATCTCAAACGTGGGGTTGCGCAAGAGCTTTTGAATGGTTTTTCGCAGTGATCGGGACAATTTGAATTCTGCGACCGGTAGCACCATCCTAGGGTCCGTGCTCCACCACAGAAGGGGTTGCCCATCACTGAACCACGGGAAAATCCCTCGTCGATAGGCTGCCGCGAGTCGAGCCGGACTCAAGTCGCCCCCTGCAGCGAGTAAGCCAGGGGCATCAGAGTCTGCACCCAGTGCCGTTGCTGTATCAGGGAAGGGCGAGTCAGGTTCTAGCCAAGGGATCATGTCGGGATGATATAAAAAAAGCCCGATGGCGAACCATCGGGCTTAAAGGTACCTGAGAAAAAATCAGGAGGTACCGAGGAGACAACTTGTCAGCGATCGCTGCCTGCCGAAGCCGCAGCGATCAAGCTGTTGTACTTAGGCAACCTTGCGGGCCTTGGTCGTTGTGGCTTGTGAAGCCTTCACTGCTGTGTTGGTGATGGCTTGGAAGTTTGTTTCTGCGACATCAGCAGCTTGCTTGGCAGCCTTTTGAACCGAGTCAAAAGCGTTGTTTGCTGCAGCAACAGCTGACTTGACCAAAACAACGGCGTTTTCGGTGCCGGCAGGTGCATTCTTCACTGCGTCATCGATAGCAGACACAAACTTCTTTTGTGCTTCAGCCAGTTGTGTTTCAGCCAACTTGCTGACTTCTGCACTGGCCGCTGTGGCGATGTCATACAGATGACGGCTATAAGCAGCAGCTTTTTCAGCCGAAGGCTGCATCAGGCTGGTTTGCAAAGCCAACAGTTCTTGTGCATCTTTGGCAGCCAGAACAGCCTTGGCGTGCTCGGATGCTTCTTCAAAAGTCGTCTTGGCAACTTGCAGGTTCAACTCGAGAACCTTTTCGATGCCTTCGAAAGCCTTTTGGCCCCAATCGAAGAAGGTAGCGACATTGGCTTTGTGCGAGGCCAGCAGTTGTTCAGGGGTCGACATGTGAATTCTCCGTAAGCGTTGATAAATTTGAGTTGCTGCGTTCTTGGCCATCTTGCTCACGTTGGCTTTGCTGCACTGCAACATGACCTGATTATTATGCAAGTTCAATCGCTTTGCAAGCGTTTTTTGTGCGGTGCAGCAAAAGCGTTGCAACGGGGGTAAATAGACTCTCTTTTAGGGGGGTGATGCACGCGGTTGCATGGGGTGTTGCATCGCCTACACTTGAGGGCAACCTATTTCCACTCTTATGATCGCTTCATCATGAGCCTTTTGAATGTTCCCGCCGGTGCTAAAGCGCCTGACGTTTTCAACGTCGTTATCGAAATCCCAGCCAACGCTGATCCGATCAAGTACGAGATCGATCACGACACAGGCGCGGTTTTTGTTGATCGCTTCGTTGGCACAGCCATGCACTACCCGTGCAACTACGGTTATGTCCCTCAGACAATCGCCCCAGATGGTGACCCTGTTGATGTGTTGGTGATCACGCCGTTTCCGCTGTTGCCTGGTGTCGTGATCCCTAGTCGACCGCTTGGCATCCTGAAAATGGAAGATGAAGCCGGTGGCGACTCCAAAATCGTAGCCGTACCAACTGAAAAAATTTGCGCGATGTATGCCCACATCAAGACGCTGGATGATTTGCCTGAGCTGCTGATTAAGCAGATCAAGCATTTCTTCGAGCACTACAAGGATCTGGAGCCAGGCAAGTGGGTCAAGGTCACGGGCTGGGAGGGCATGGAAGAAGCCAAGGCTGAAGTGACGTCTGGTTTGGCTGAATTCGCCAAGCAGCACTGATCGCTTTCATGGCTGCGCCTTGATGGTGCTTGCTGATAAAAAGCCGCCAAGCAGTGATGCAGGGCGGCTTTTTTTGTTGCGTTGAGCTATTTGCGTTGGATTGCTTAGGCGATCTGTTTGATGACCTTTTCCAGCGTCGAAGCTATTTGGTCGATTTGGCTGTCATTGATGATCAAGGGTGGCGATATGGCGATGTTGTCGCCTGCAGCACGCACCAACAGCCCAGCTTCCCAGCAGCCGAGGAAGACCTCAAACGCACGCCGACCAGGTGCCGCGCCTGCTCGTGGTGCAAATTCAATCGCGCCGACCAAACCGGTGTTGCGAAGGTCAACAACATGAGGCAGCCCTTTGAGACTGTGTATGGCGGACTCCATCTTGGCGTGCATTTGTGAACTGCGTGTCAGCAGATTTTCTTCATCGTAGATGTCCAAGGTGGCCAAGGCGGCGGCACAAGCCATGGGGTGGCCTGAGTAGGTGTAGCCATGGGGTAGTTCGATGGCGGCTTCAGGGCCTTGCATGAACGCGTCGTGTATCGCTTGTTTGGCGAAGACGGCACCCATCGGGATGCAGCCATTGGTGATGCCTTTTGCTGCTGTGATCATGTCTGGCGTGACGCCGTAATGCTGGGCTGCAAATGGCGAGCCCATGCGGCCAAAACCGGTGATCACTTCATCGAAGATCAACAAAATACCGTGTTTGTCGCAGATGTCACGCAGGCGCTGCAGATAGCCTTTGGGTGGCAGTAGCACGCCTGTTGATCCCGCCATGGGCTCGACAATCACGGCGGCAATGGTGGACGGATCGTGAAGTGCGACCAGCCGCTCCAGATCATCGGCCAGTTCGGCGCCGTGTTCAGGCTGTCCCTTGGTATAGGCGTTTCGCGCCAGATCGTGTGTGTGCCTGAGGTGATCAATGCCGGACAGGCTGCTGCCAAACATCTTTCGATTGGGGCCCATGCCACCCAAGGCGGTGCCTGCAAAGTTAACCCCGTGATAGCCGCGTTCCCTGCCAATTAATCTGGTGCGTTGGGCTTCGCCTCGAACGCGGTGGTAAGCGAGGGCGATTTTCAGTGCGGTCTCGACCGACTCAGATCCGGAATTGGTGAAAAAAACGCGGTTCAATCCTTCTGGGGTGTATTTCAGCAACCGATCGGCCAGTTCAAACGCCAAAGGGTGCCCCATTTGAAAAGGTGGGGCAAAGTCCATCTCCGCAGCTTGGCGTGCGATGGCTTCCACAATGCGTGGGCGGGCATGCCCCGCATTCACGCACCACAGCCCAGCTGTCCCATCAAGGATCTGGCGGCCTTCAGGCGTCCAGTAGTGCATGTCTTTGGCTTTGGCCAACATGCGAGGGGCTTTCTTGAAATCTCTGTTGGCCGTGAACGGCATCCAAAACGCGTCGAGGTTGATGGCCATGTGGTTCTCCTTGTTGAATTTTTATGTTTGTACGCCACCACGTTGGTGCACACGTTGCCTTTTTGCATCACTTGTATGACCAGAGTGCGTCTTTTTGCACAGACTATTCAGTCTTATATAAGACATAAGTCTTTGCCGTCTTTGTTAAATGCAGCTAGAATCGCGGGTTTTCAAGTACACCTTTACCAACTCCCCGGAGATCGCGTCATGACGAACCTCACCCGTGAACAGCAAATCGCTGCCCTGGAAAAAGATTGGGCTGAAAACCCACGTTGGAAGCTTGTCAAGCGCGGCTACTCCGCTGCTGACGTTGTGCGCCTGCGCGGCAGCCTGCAGCCTGAGTACACGCTCGCTAAGAACGGTGCCGAAAAGCTGTGGGACAAGGTTAACGGCGGCGCCAAGAAGGGTTACGTCAACGCCTTCGGTGCTATCACTGCCGGTCAAGCCATGCAACAAGCCAAGGCTGGCTTGGAAGCTGTGTACCTGTCAGGCTGGCAAGTTGCTGCTGACGGCAACACGTCGGAAACCATGTACCCCGACCAATCGCTGTACGCGTATGACTCGGTGCCAACCATGGTTCGCCGCATCAACAACACCTTCAAGCGCGCTGACGAAATTCAGTGGGGCCGTGGCATCAATCCAGGCGACGAAGGCTTTGTTGACTACTTCCTGCCTATCGTGGCTGATGCTGAAGCCGGTTTCGGTGGCGTTCTGAACGCTTTCGAGCTGATGAAGAACATGATCGCTTCAGGCGCTGCTGGCGTTCACTTCGAAGACCAATTGGCTGCTGTGAAGAAGTGCGGCCACATGGGCGGCAAGGTGCTGGTTCCTACACGTGAAGCCATCGAGAAGCTGATCGCTGCTCGTTTTGCTGCTGACGTGATGGGCGTGTCCACCATTGTGCTGGCTCGTACAGATGCTGAAGCTGCCAATCTGTTGACCAGCGACTGCGATGACAACGACAAGCGTTTCGTCACCGGCGAGCGCACTCAAGAAGGCTTCTACCGCGTCAAGAACGGTCTGGAGCAAGCCATCAGCCGTGGCGTTGCTTATGCTCCGTACGCTGACTTGGTCTGGTGTGAAACTGGCGTGCCTGACATTGGCTTCGCCCGTGAATTCGCGCAAGCTGTGCACGCTGCTTGCCCAGGCAAGTTGCTGTCGTACAACTGCTCGCCTTCGTTCAACTGGAAGAAGAACCTCAACGACAAGCAGATCGCTTCCTTCCAAGAAGACCTGTCCGAGTTGGGTTACAAGTACCAGTTCATCACATTGGCTGGTATCCACATCAACTGGTACAACACGTTCCAGTTTGCTCACTCCTACGCCCGCGGCGAAGGCATGAAGCACTACACGGAAATGGTTCAAGAGCAAGAATTCGCTGCTCGCGACAAGGGTTACACCTTCGTGTCTCACCAGCAAGAAGTGGGCGCAGGCTACTTCGACGACGTGACCACCGTGATCCAAGGTGGTTCGTCTTCTGTGAAGGCCTTGACTGGTTCGACCGAAGAAGAGCAATTCCACTGATCTGTTGATTGAGCCTCATTGAACATGGGGCTTGATGCAAGTGATTGGATACAAAACCCGGCATCGCAAGGTGTCGGGTTTTTTCATGTGCGTCGTACAATGCCAAGATTGGCGTCTGATCGAATGACGCCCCAAAAGCACCTCGCGCGAGGTCTAGTCGATTGCCCTCTGTCATGCGTTCTTTGCCTTTGAGAACAGATAAGCGCGGCGACCACCGCGCTTTTTTATTGCCTGCGCATGGCTGCGCAGTAAACCAAACATACAAGCTGAGAGCACCATGATTTCGATTCAATTGCCCGATGGCTCCAAGCGTGAATTTCCGGCGCCACTGACCATCGCTGAAGTGGCTGCATCTATTGGTGCGGGTTTGGCTAAAGCGGCGCTGGCTGGTCGCATCGGTCAAGGCGACGAAGCTCGCGTGGTCGACACCAGTTACTTGCTGGATGCTGATACCCAATTGGCGATCATCACTGACAAGGATGCGGCTGGCTTGGATGTGATTCGTCATTCCACGGCGCACTTGCTGGCCTATGCCGTTAAGGCGCTGTTCCCCGAGGCTCAAGTCACCATTGGACCAACGATTGAAGATGGGTTTTTCTACGATTTTGCATACAAGCGGCCCTTCACGCCTGAGGACTTGATCTCCATCGAAAAAAAGATGGGGGAGCTGGCTAAGCAGGATGAGAAGGTTGTGCGCCGTGTTTTGCCACGCGATGAGGCTGTGGCTTATTTCAAGGAGCAGGGCGAGCACTACAAGGCTGAGATCATCGAGAGCATCCCGCAAGGGCAGGATGTGTCGCTTTACAGCGAAGGTGCTTTCACTGATCTGTGCCGGGGCCCTCACGTGCCGAGTACGGGCAAGCTCAAGCACTTTAAGCTGATGAAGGTGGCAGGCGCCTATTGGCGTGGGGATCACCGCAACGAGCAGTTGCAGCGTATCTACGGCACGGCCTGGACCACCAAGGATGATTTGGCTCAGTATCTGACTCGTCTGGAGGAGGCGGAAAAGCGCGACCACCGCAAGTTGGGCCGTGAGTTGGATTTATTCCATATTGACGATCATGCCCCAGGCGTGGTCTTCTGGCACCCAAAGGGTTGGACGGTTTGGCAGGCTGTGGAGCAGTACATGCGCCAAGTCTACCGAGACAATGGCTACCAAGAAGTCAAGGGCCCACAGATCATCGACAAGACGCTGTGGGAGAAAACCGGGCACTGGGATAAGTACCGTGATGCGATGTTCACGACAGAGAGTGAAAAGCGCGACTACGCCCTCAAGCCCATGAATTGCCCGGGGCACATTCTGATCTTCAACCAAGGCATCAAGAGCTACCGCGACCTGCCTTTGCGCTATGGAGAGTTTGGTCAGTGTCACCGTAATGAGCCATCCGGTGGCTTGCACGGCATCATGCGTGTGCGTGGGTTCACGCAGGATGACGGTCACGTTTTCTGTACAGAGGATCAAATCCTGCAAGAGTGCGTGGATTTCACAGCGTTGCTGCAGGCTGTGTACAAGGATTTTGGCTTCACCGACATCATCTACAAGGTGGCTACTCGACCTGAGGCGCGTATCGGTTCAGATGAGGTGTGGGATAAATCCGAGCAGGCCTTGATGGCCAGTTTGCGTGCGACCAACAGCGAGTTCACCATTGCTGTGGGTGACGGTGCTTTTTACGGTCCGAAGATCGAGTACACGCTCAAGGATGCGCTGGGGCGCCATTGGCAGTGCGGCACCATTCAGGTCGACTTTTCGATGCCTCAGCGACTGAATGCGGAGTACGTTGCAGACACCAGTGAACGCAAGCACCCCGTGATGTTGCATCGGGCCATCTTGGGGAGTTTGGAGCGTTTCATCGGGATTTTGATCGAGCAACACGCTGGGGCCTTGCCTGTTTGGCTCAATCCGGTGCAGGTTGTGGTGCTCAATATCACTGATGCGCAGGCTGACTACGCACAAGAAATTACCAAATCGCTGCAAAAACAAGGCCTTAGGGTGCAGTTGGATTTGCGAAACGAGAAAATTACCTATAAAATCCGCGAGCATTCGTTGCAGAAGGTGCCTTACTTTATCGTTGTCGGTGACAAAGAGAAAGCTGATGGCACCATCGCCGTGCGCGCCCGAGGTAACCAGAACCTCGGTGTGATGTCGCTAGATGACTTCTCTCAGAAGATCGCCCAAGACATCGCCAGTAAGGCCTGAGGTGGTTGTGCCACCCCTGCATTTCGCTAGGGGTTTGGTTCAGCTTAGCCGGGTTTGCTTGGGTGCGTGATCAAGGTTAACCGGTACGGTCGCGTAGAGTCCGTTGCCAAAAGGAATTCGACATCGCTAACTTCTTTGACCGCCGTACGCGCAATGATGAGCGTAAGCATCGGCTCAATCGTGAAATCATGGCCTCGGAAGTACGCCTTAATGGCATAGAAAACGAGCCACTTGGTGTCGTCAGTATTCAGGAAGCCCTGCGCATGGCCGCTGAGGTGGACGTGGATCTGGTTGAGATATCTCCGACGGCTGAGCCGCCGGTCTGTCGCTTGATGGACTACGGCAAGTTCAAGTACCAAGAGCAGAAAAAGGCTCACGATGCCAAGCAAAAGCAGAAGGTCATCGAAGTCAAGGAAGTGAAGTTTCGTCCTGGTACGGACGAAGGCGACTATCAGATCAAATTGCGCAATCTGCGCCGCTTTTTGGAAGATGGCGACAAGGGTAAGGTGACCTTGCGTTTCCGTGGTCGCGAGATCACGCACCAAGAATTGGGTATGCGCTTGTTAGAGCGCGTTCGTGACGATCTGACTGATGTGTCTGTCGTTGAGAACATGCCTAAGCTTGAAGGGCGCCAGATGATCATGGTGCTGGGCCCTAAAAAGAAAAAGTAAGCGCGTAGCGGTGCTTTTGCTTTAAGATGCCGAGTTCTGCCTTTATCGAGAGATGCTGGCAGAGGTAGAAGCCGGGTTGGCGGTTTGGTCGCTGCCTTCTCGGGTCAAAGTGCCTGCAGGCTATCAAGACGTGGACGTGGTATCCGCGGCGCCTAGTAGGAACAAATCAAAAGGAGCAGAACATGCCCAAAATGAAGACCAAGAGCGGTGCGAAGAAACGTTTTCGCGTTCGTCCGGGTGGTACCGTTAAGCGCGGTCAAGCCTTCAAGCGTCACATCCTGACCAAGAAGACCACGAAGAACAAGCGCCATTTGCGTGGTGCTGTGAACGTGAATGTGGCAGATATGGGTTCCATCGCCAAGATGTTGCCCATGGCTGGTCTCTGATCTTCTTGTCCTGATTAATCGCTGAAGGAGTTAATACATGCCTCGCGTCAAACGTGGTGTAACAGCCCGCGCTCGTCATAAGAAAGTTCTCGCACTGGCCAAGGGTTTCCGTGGCCGTCGTAAGAATGTGTTCCGCATCGCCAAACAGGCAGTCATGAAGGCTGGGCAATATGCCTACCGTGACCGCCGCAACATGAAACGTGTCTTCCGCCGCTTGTGGATTGCACGTATCAACGCCGGTAGCCGTTCTTTGGGCCTCACTTACAGCAAGTTCATTGCTGGTATTAAGAAGGCTTCGATCGACATCGACCGTAAGGTGCTGGCCGACATGGCTGTGAACGACCCTGCTGCTTTTGCCAGCATCGTTGCCATTGCCAAGGCTCAACTGGCTGCTTGATTTATCAAGCAGGCACGTCAGATGCCGCGCCGATTCAAGTCAGTCAGAGTTCACTTTGACGGGTTTGGATCGGTGATCTAAAGGTCAACAATTTGTTGGCCTTTTTTTTTGATTAAAGATCATGAACGACCAGTCAAACGATCTTCAAAATTTGGTTTTGTCAGCCCAAGAGGCTTTTGCGGCAGCAAGCACGCCCGCTGATCTCGAAAACGCCAAGGCGCGTTTTTTGGGTAAGTCTGGCAGTGTGACTGACCTGCTCAAGGGCATGGGTGCACTGACGCCGGAAGAAAAGAAAACCCGCGGCGCGGCGATCAACCAGACCAAGCAGCAGGTAGAGGCCGCTTTGAGCGCCCGCCGCCAGTCTTTGGCTGACGCTGAATTAGCTCAGCAATTGCGTGCCGAGAGTCTGGATATCACATTACCCGGTCGCCGTGGTGGTGATGGTGGCTTGCATCCGGTGTCTTTGAGCATCGAGCGCATTGAGGGTATCTTCGGCTCCATGGGGTTTGCCGTGGCTGATGGCCCTGAGATTGAAGCCGATTGGTTCAATTTCACCGCATTGAATACGCCTGAGGATCACCCCGCGCGCTCTATGCATGACACCTTCTATGTTGAAGGCGGTCATCTTCTGCGTACGCATACGAGTCCCATGCAGGTGCGTTATGCAGTGCAGCATGTCAAGGATCATGCAGAGCTGATAGCCAAGGGCGAGCGCATGCCTGAAATTCGGGTGATTGCGCCTGGTCGCACTTACCGTGTTGACAGTGATGCCACGCACTCGCCGATGTTCCATCAATGCGAAGGCTTGTGGATTGGTGAGTCGGTCAGCTTTGCTGATTTGAAGGCGGTGCTGGGTGATTTCTTCAGTGCCTTCTTTGAGACCGATGAGCTGGATATTCGTTTCCGCCCGTCCTTCTTCCCTTTCACGGAGCCTTCGGCTGAAGTCGACATTGCCTTCTCCTCGGGGCCGTTGAAAGGTCGCTGGCTGGAAGTCGGCGGTGCTGGGCAGGTGCATCCGAATGTTGTGCGTAATTTTGGGCTTGACCCAGAGCAGTACATTGGTTTTGCTTTTGGCCTCGGGCCTGATCGCCTGACCATGTTGCGCTATGGTGTGAACGACTTGCGCTTGTTCTACGAAGGCGATCTGCGGTTTTTGCAGCAGTTTCAATAACCAGAAAGAGCGGCGCACATGACGACACCTGACACCATCCGTGCGTGGGCGGCCCATGAGGCTGTCAAGCCTGTTGAGCCATTCTCGTATGACGCCGGCACGCTCGGGGCGGAAGAAGTTGAGATCCAAGTGGATCATTGCGGCTTGTGTCACTCTGATCTGTCACTGATCGACAATGAGTGGGGCTTTTCTGGCTACCCTATCGTTGGCGGGCATGAGGTGGTCGGGCGGGTTGTCGCCTTGGGTAGCCACACACGGGGTTTGAAGCTGGGGCAGCGGGTAGGCTTGGGTTGGATGTCGGCCAGTTGCATGGCTTGTCCAAGCTGTCTCGGTGGCTCTCCGCAATTGTGTCGCGCGGGTGTGCCAACCATCGTGGGTCACCATGGTGGTTTTGCAGAGCGTGTGCGTGCACACTGGATGTGGTTGTCGCCCATCCCTGATGGCCTGAACCCAGCCAAAGCGGGGCCATTGCTTTGTGGTGGCGTGACCGTGTTTTCTCCCTTCTTGAATTTTGATATCAAACCGACGCACCGTGTTGGTGTGGTTGGCATTGGTGGTTTGGGGCATTTGGCGCTCAAGTTTGCTCGCGCTTGGGGCTGTGAGGTCACGGCGTTCACATCGAGTGAATCCAAGCGTGAAGAGGCGCTTGAAATGGGGGCGCACCGTGTGGTCTCCAGTGTGGACGCCAATGCCATGAAGCAGGTCGCCGGGCGTCTGGACATGGTGCTGGTCACCGTCAACGTCATGTTGAATTGGAAGGCGCTGATGAGCACCTTGGCGCCTAACGGGCGTCTGCATTTGGTCGGTATTTTGCCCAAGCCCATGGAGATTGAGGCCTTTCCTTTGATTGGTGGGCAGCGTAGCGTGTCGGGCTCACCGACTGGATCGCGCCAAGACATCGACACCATGCTTGAATTCGCCGCACGCCACGGTATCGAGCCCCAAACTGAACATTTCCCTATGAGTCGCATCAACGACGCGTTGGATCACCTGCGCGCGGGCAAAGCTCGTTACCGCGTGGTGCTGGATGCTGACTTTGCGCCAGTAGTCTGATTGACGCTTCTTGTTAGTAGCGGCTCATTGAACAAAGATACCCAAGGATCACTGATATGCAATTCCCCGAGTCCTGGCTGCGCAGTTTTTGCAACCCCGACCTGACCACACAGCAGTTGGCAGATTTGTTGACCATGGCTGGTTTGGAAGTTGAAGAGCTGCAACCGGTAGCCCCTCCGTTCTCCGGTGTGGTGGTTGCCCAAGTGTTAGAAGTAGCTAAACACCCAGATGCCGATCGCTTGAACGTGTGTCAGGTGGATGTGGGCTCCGGTACGGCTTTGCAGATTGTGTGCGGTGCGGCCAATGTGCGACCAGGGATCAAGATACCTTGTGCCACAGTGGGGGCCGAGTTGCCCCCAGGTGCTGATGGCAAGCCCTTCAAGATCAAGCTAGGCAAGCTTCGCGGCGTTGAGAGTCAAGGCATGTTGTGCTCAGCGCGCGAGCTGGGTGTCTCTGAAGAGGCCAGCGGCTTGCACATCTTGGCTGAAGATGCCCCGTTGGGTCAGAGTATTCGCGACCATCTCAAGCTCGATGACACGCTGTTTACGCTGAAGTTAACGCCTAATTTGGCGCATTGCCTGAGTGTGCTCGGCATCGCGCGTGAGGTGTCTGCGCTGACAGGTGCGCCGCTGGTATGGCCGGCCATCGCGCCAGTCAAACCAACGACAGATGCCACGCTGAAAGTGTCCATTGAAGCGGCAGATCTGTGTGGCCGCTTTGGTGGTCGTGTGATTCAGGGCGTGAACCCGCAAGCCAAAACGCCAGACTGGATCGTCGATCGTTTGGCTCGCTGTGGGCAACGTCCTGTGTCGGCACTGGTTGATATCTCGAACTATGTGATGTTCGAGTTGGGGCAGCCATCGCATGTGTTCGATCTGGATAAGATTCACGGCGGACTGAGCGTGCGTTGGGCCAAGGCCGGTGAGTCAATCAAATTGCTCAATGGACAAACGGTGTCGCTCGACGAGCAAGTTGGGGTCATTGCAGACGATCAGCAGCTTGAGTCCTTGGCTGGGATCATGGGCGGGGATGCCTCCGCCGTTGGCGATGACACGCGCAATGTTTATCTGGAGGCTGCTTTTTGGTGGCCTAAGGCGATTGCCGGCCGCGCACGCCGCTACAACTTTTCAACCGATGCATCGCACCGTTTTGAACGCGGGGTGGATGCCGCGCCAACAGCCGATTACCTTGAGCGCTTGACGCAACTGATTCTCGACGTGTGCGGTGGTCAGGCCGGCCCGCTGGATGACCAAATTCTGCAGCAGCCTGATCGCAAGCCTGTCACGCTTCGTTTGTCGCGTGCCCAGCGTGTCATCGGTATGCCTGTCAGCTTGGCCGATGTGCAACAGGTTTTTCAGCGTTTGGATTTGTCTTTTTCAACGCAAGCAGCCGGCGCGGATACCCATCTGATCGTGACGCCCCCTAGCTGGCGGTTTGACATTCAGATTGAAGAGGATCTGATTGAAGAAGTCGTTCGGGTGATTGGCTTTGACAAGCTGCCCAAGCGCGCACCCAAGGCGCCGGTTACATCGCAAGTGCGGCCTGAAGCGCAAAACAGCTTGTACGCAGTACGCCGTGCTGTTGCGGCGAGGGGGTATCAGGAGGCCATCACCTTCAGCTTCGTTGAGGCACGTTGGGAGGCTGATTTTGCTGGCAACACGCAACCAATCCGGGTGCTCAATCCCATTGCCAGCCCCTTGTCTGTGATGCGATCGAGCTTGATAGGTAGCTTGGTTGAGGTGCTCAAGACCAATCTGTCGCGTAAGGCAGAGCGCGTTCGGATATTTGAGGTTGGCCGTGTTTTTAAGCGTGATGCGTCTGTGGTCGATAGCAACCAAACGGTATCTGGTTTCGATCAGCCGGTCAGGGTCAGTGGGCTGGCTTACGGCTCTGCGGATCCTTTGCAGTGGGCTCAAGCATCCCGAGCGGTGGATTTCTTCGACGTGAAAGGTGACGTAGAGACTTTGTTGGCACCACGTCAACCGCAGTTCCTTGCTGCGGAGCACCCTGCATTTCATCCTGGCCGCTGTGCACAAGTGATGGTGGATGGCGTTGCTGTGGGCTACGTGGGTGAGTTGCACCCTAAGTGGCGTCAAGCTTACGACTTACCTGCTGCGCCTGTGTTGTTTGAGTTGGATGCGGCCGTATTGGCGCAACGTGTGGTGCCCAGCTTTACCAGCGTTGCGAAACTCCAATCCGTATACCGCGATTTGGCTTTGGTTGTGCAAGACAGCACGGCACACGATGCCGTGATTGCCGCGATCACACAGGCTGACACATCCGGTTTGGTGCGTGGTGCCCGTTTGTTTGACATCTACAAGCCTAAGGTGAGTGTGGCCGGTATAGCGGACAACGAGCGCAGCTTGGCTGTTCGAGTTGAGTTGCGCGACGATGATCAAACGCTGACCGATGAGCGTATTGATGTGGCCACCAAGGCTATATTGGTGTCGTTGACCGAGCGCGTTGGCGCCCGGGTTCGGGCCTGAGGTCCAAGGGAGATCGCCGTAACATGAACGATAAAATCACTGATCTGACGGTGCTCCTGCCGACGATCGAAATGCCGACCTTGACCAAGGCCGAGTTGTCGGACTTGTTGTTCGAGCGACTTGGATCGAACAAGCGTGAATCCAAGGACATGGTTGAGGCATTTTTTGAGCTGATCAACGACACTTTGGTTGAAGGCTCAGACGTCAAGTTGTCGGGCTTTGGCAACTTTCAAATTCGCCGCAAAGCACCCCGACCAGGTCGCAATCCACGTACGGGTGAGGCGATTCCGATCAAGGCCCGTCATGTGGTGACCTTTCATGCCAGTCAGAAGCTCAAAGACATGGTGCAAGGTGATACGCCATCTGGTGCTGACTTGGAGTAAAGTCTCAAGCCTTTGTGCGATCTTGTTGATTTTGATCGCCATTTTTATCAAGACTCACCGGGCATCTGCCTTTGCCCCTGATCGGAGCCATGGATCGCATCGACGGCGCCTTGCCGCCCATTCCTGAAAAGCGCTACTTCACCATCGGTGAGGTCAGTGACTTGTGCCTAGTCAAGCCTTATGTGCTGCGCTACTGGGAGCAGGAGTTCGTCCAGCTCAAGCCGATGAAGCGCCGTGGCAACAGGCGCTATTACCAACACCACGAGGTGCTGCTCATTCGCCGCATCCGCGAGCTGCTTTACGACCAAGGCTTCACCATCAGCGGCGCCCGCAATCAGTTGGCTGAGATGGGTGTTGCCCATCATTTGCCCGACGATATCGAGCTTGACGACGATGAGCCTCAGGATGCCCCGCCGATTTCACGGCTTTTGGGTGGGATCAAACCATCCTCAGGCGGATCGGATGCACGTGTCACGCGGGCATTGCAGGCCAGCACCCACGCAACGATGGATGCCGCTTGGATGGGGCCAGATCTGCCTGATTTGAATCGCATGAGTAAGCAATCGATTGGTGCTCTGCGCGAGGCCCTGCTCTCTATCCGTGATCTCCTGTCTTGAGCATTAAAAGCCCAATGTGCAGTGAGTAGGGCGTTAACCCATGTTATAGTGATCGACTTGTCGGGGCGTAGCGCAGCCAGGTAGCGCACTTGCATGGGGTGCAAGGGGTCGTGAGTTCGAATCCCACCGCCCCGACCAAAATTCACGAGGGTTAGTAGGTTAGCGCCTACTAACCCTTCCGTGTTTCTGGCAAACAAAAGCACGCATGAAAGACCATTACGCAACCCTTGGCATAGGCAGTGCAGCAACGCTGGCGGATGTTAAAAAAGCATTCCGTCAAAAGGCGTCGCAGTACCATCCTGATCGGAATACGGCTGAGGATGCGCCTGAGCGTTTTCGGGCCGTACAAGAGGCCAGTGACGTGCTCTCCGATCCTGATAAGCGCCAAGCTTATGACGATAACCGTCGTCGCAATCTGCTGGACAGCCCTTTAGAGACTGCTCGCGACATCTGGCAGAACTACTTCAGCTCTTTACTTTGAGACCGACGTGACCATTTCCCCCTTTTTCCTCGAATTGCGCTCTGCCTACCAGTCCGAAATGGACGATTTAACCTTTGATTCTGAAGGTCGGGATGTGCTGCGTCAGCGTCTGGTGGAAAAGCGCCAAGAATTGGGCTTCTTGCTGAAGATGATGGAGCTCAGCCCTGAGATGGTGGCCGTGATTTTTCACCAAGGCTTTCGCTTCAAGCGCCCCGCGGTGTTGGATCACATGCTCAGTCTAGAGTCAGATGAGTTCCCGGATTGGGATACCCTGTCCGATGCGCTGACCCTGACACCGTGGGCGCAGGATTTGGCCATGGTCATCCTGACACAACCCATGGGCGAGTGGTTCATGGCCGTTGCAGCCGGTCTTGAGTACATGTACAGCAAGCCCAACCCGTCTAAAAGCACCCTCAGCGATGACGAAGATGGTGATGAGGATGACGGCGATGATGCCGATCGCGACGAGGCCGACAGCGAAGAAGATGCCGAAGACCGCGCTCGTGAAGAAGCTGGCGCCGACTGGATGGTCGAGCAAGGTTTTGACCGCAAAGACCGATAATTTACCCAAGAGATTTTGATGACCAATCACCTCGCACTCATTGCCAAAACCCAAAGCCTGATCGCCGCTGGTGACATCGTTGGGGCCGAATCGGCCTTGGTGGAGTTGGCCGATGCCGAGGGTGATGGCGCACTGATGGTCGTTTTGGCGCAGTTGCCGGCGAAAGACATCCTGGCTGTGATCCGCGAGTACGACAGCTCCAAAGAGTCGATCATTAATTTGATGGTCACGCCCGCTCAGTTTGCGAGAGCTGTGGTCATTGAAAAACGCTACAAAGACCTGACCCGATCGCACTTGCGCGGCATGGTCAACTCCATCATCTTTCGAGATGATGCGGATCCGGTCGAGTTCATGAATGCGATTGGCGATACCGAAGGCGGCAGCGAAGCCTTGGCTGATTATTTCTCTGAAAAGTGGAGTCGCATCGAGGCTTTTGCCCGTACGGGCCGCTTTGATGCCGTTGATGATGATGGTCAGTTGCTATCTGAATCCGCGCTACAAGGCTCTGCCTATGTGAAGCCTGTACTCGAGCAAGAAGAGGTGGCGGACCAAGACTGGATGGAGTTGGCCTGGATACTGCGTTATCAGTGCCCTGACTTGTTCATTGAAATGCTGCTGGTGCTGCGCGCCAAGGTGCGTGCATTTGACGCAGGCGGTGACGAGGCTGGTGAGGATGAGGACGACGATGGCAAGGTCGAAACCGGCGACACAGACCGCGGTAGGGTCACGACGGTGGTCTTGGAGTCGGACGAGGAATCGGCGATTTAAATGTCAGAGAATCCTTCGGTCGAACCCTCGTCAATTTCGCTCTATGACGCACGGCCTTTCTTTGAAAAAGCACTGCAGTATGGCGTCCAGCACGGCCTGATCCATCAGCAAAAGCTTGATGACATTGCCCGTGATGCGCCCAAAGGTATGGTGCAAATAGCGAGTTACTTCGGTAGCGAGTTTTTGCGACCTGAGCTTGAAAAAGCGAAAGACCGCATCATCAATTTGGTCAGCCTCTTCTTGGAAGAGTCGACCGGTGGTGATCTGCTCTTGGCTGCCGAATCTTTGCGTGATCATTCGTTTTTGTCCCGATCAAAAGGGGGCTCTGACATGCTCAAGCGCTTGATTGCCATGCCTCAGACCAGTCACTTTGGTATGAATGAGCGCCAAGGCTTCACAGATGATCACATCCCTCAGTTGGCCAAGTGGTCGCTCAGAAGCTTGGCTGATTACAGGCTTGAACTCGCTCAGCGTAGCCATGCAGCACACCTGATGGACGCGGCTATTTTTCTGGTTGAAGAACTGGGTTTGGACGCAGCAGAGCTGGAGGAGTCAGGCCCGGATGCGGAGGCTGTGATCCGCACGGTGTTGTTGATTCATGCGGCCAAGCGGGGCAAAGTGCCTGATTGGCGTGCATTCGGCGACATGGTGTTGGCCTTGCGTCAAAACGCGGCAGGTGCGCAGTCTGCGCTGACGCTGGCGATGCCTGTGGATTTGCCTGCTCACATACGCGCCGTTGTGGACGATGTCCGGCAGGCTGTTTTGGCAGATTTGCCGAAAATATTGGATGCCACCCTGCCAGTTAGGAAGCTGTTTCATCAGACTCCCGCATTCATGGGGCGTTATTTTTGGATCGAGAGTGGTTTGAGTGATGTTGATCACCATGACCGCTCAGCCTCGCAGACTTGGAAGAAGGTCACGGATGGGCACACCGACGAGGGTGCCTTGTTGACTTTATTTTTGTGCGTGGCCACCAAGACCGCAGGCAAGACCATGCTGAGCGAAAAAGGCGCAGCCGCCTTGATCCGCAAAATCCGCAAGGCAGGCCTGCAGCCAGACTTGGCTAGCCAGTACATCCTTGCGCATGCGCCCGTGCAGTACCAGTCGGACTACACGAAGCTGTGGCTTGCCTTCATGGAAGAGGCCAGGGTGACCTTGCAAAGCGATGCTGACTACGAGCTGAAAGACGCGATGGCCTTGATTCGCCGTGAGTGCATCGTCAAGCAAGGCTAGTCTGGTGTCAGAGCGTGAATTGTGGGTGAAGTGCACGGTCATCAAACGGTGTGGCGTGTGATGAACGGTCATGATGTGGGTAGATATTGTGCTTATGATGTAACAAAATGTATTGCTACATTGGTTTGCATTGACTCACGTGGATGGCCTAGCGATGAAAACACCTAGCTCAAGCTTCTGGTCCCAAACCTTGGTATTTTTTCTGGGTTTGATGTTGTGTTTGCCTAGCCATGCCGAGCGTGATGTGGCGGGTATCAAGTTTGACGATCAGGCGAGCGTGGCAGGACAGGTGCTCACGCTCAATGGCGCTGGCGTACGCGTCAAAATGATCATCAAAGTGTACGCAGTGGGTTTGTATGTGGCGCACAAAGAAACCACGACAGAGGCCATACTTAATCAGCCGGGCGCCAAGAGCATCCATATTGTCTTGTTGCGTGATGTGTCCGCTGATCGGATGGCTGATGCGCTACTGAGGGGTGTCGTTGACAACCTGTCTGAGCTTGATCAGCACGCCTTGCAGGCTCGCTTGGATGCGTTGGAGCATGCATTGCGGGGTGCCGGTGAAGTCACCAAAGGGGGCGTGATTCGGTTGGACTATGTGCCCGATACGGGCACCCATCTCAGCCTAGATGGCAAGGTTTTGGGTAAGGACATAGAAGGCGAGGATTTTTACCGCGCCTTGTTGAAGATTTGGCTGGGTGAGCACCCATCAGATCACGGCCTGAAGGCGGAGCTACTCGGCCGGAGTTGACTGATTGACTTGGCTTAGCACTTGATGCCAATGTGCAATGCGACGACACCGCCTGTCATGTTGTGCACGTCGACATGACCAAACCCGGCCTCTTTCATGATGGCCTTGAGCGTGGCTTGATCGGGATGCATGCGGATGGATTCGGCGAGGTACTGGTAGCTGCTGGCATCGCCTGCAACCAGTTGGCCTAACTTGGGCAGCACCTTGAACGAATACCAGTCATAGGCTTTCTCAAGAGGTTTGGCGACTTTCGAGAACTCCAGTACCAGCAGGCGCCCGCCCGGCTTCAAAACACGGCACATCTCTGCCAAGGCTTTGTCCTTGTGCGTCATGTTGCGCAGTCCGAATGCGACCGTCACGATATCAAAGGTATCTGAGTGAAAGGGCAGTTGTTCGGCGTCGCACAGGGTGGTCGGCAGGCTGAGGCCTTTGTTGAGTAAGCGGTCACGACCGGTGCTGAGCATGGCCTCGTTGATGTCTGTGTGCACGACCATGCCGGTACTGCCGACACGTTTGGCAAATGACTCAGCCAAATCACCTGTGCCGCCGGCGATGTCCAGAACCTTGTGGCCCTCTCTGACGCCGCTTGCTGCGATGGCGTAGGCTTTCCAGAGTCGATGTAAGCCCATCGACATCAGGTCGTTCATGACGTCATATTTATTGGCGACCGAGTCAAACACACCGCGTACACGTTGTGCTTTTTGGGTTTCGTCAACTTGCTGAAAGCCGAAGTGGGTATGGTTGCTCATAGGTGAGATCTTAATCTGGTTGTGGGGTCAAAGCCCGGGCGCAAGCCATGGCACTCGACCACGCCCATTGAAAGTTGTACCCACCCAACCAGCCGGTCACGTCCACGACTTCCCCAATGAAGAAAAGGCCCGGTACGCGCTTACTTTCCATGGTTTGTGAGCTGAGTTCACGCGTGTCAACTCCTCCAGCGGTGACCTCTGCCTTGGCGTAGCCTTCTGTGCCACTGGGTGTGATGGACCATGCATTGGCTGAGCGCCCTAGCGCTTCGAGGTCTTTGTCTTTGAGTTCGGCCAAGAGGGCATCGGTGCGCAGGGCTGTGTTGGTGTTGCTCTGTTGGGTTAACCAAGTTTGTGCCAGCCGCTGCGGCACGGCGTCGCCCAAGGACTGGCCCCATTGTGTGGACAGCTGTTTGCGAGACCCTGTTTTGGCTTGTTTCAGGCTGCTCGCCAAGTCAATCGTGGGCGTCAGGTTGATGGTCAGTGCTTGGCCTGCGTGCCAATAGGTTGATATCTGCAGGATGGCTGGGCCGCTCAGGCCTCGGTGCGTAAACAGCAAGTCTTCTAGGAAAAGCGGTGGTTCTGTTTTTTTTCTCTTGCCACCTGCTGCCGTATTTTGTAAGGACGCACTGACCTCAACCTGCAGTGAGATGCCAGCCAAAGGCACCAGTGGCGCCCATTGCTCCGCGGTAAAAGTCAAAGGGACCAGCGCAGGCCGCAGCGGGACGATGGTGTGCCCCCATTGCGCAGCAAGCCGTTGACCGAAGTCGGTCGCGCCTATTTTCGGGATGGATAAGCCACCTGTTGCGATGACCAGTTGGTGGGCATGAACGAGGCCGTTGCTGGTGTCAAGTTCAAACCGGTGCCCCGGTTGGGTGGTGGCGTCGGTGCATCGAATAGCTTGGACACCGCAGGGTTGCTGGCGCACGACACCACCCACGTCACACTCTTTGATCAACATCTCGATGATGTCACCGCTGCTGCGGTCACAAAACAGCTGGCCTTTGTGTTTTTCATGCCAGGCTATGCCGTGGCTTTCCATGAGCGCGATGAAGTGTTGAGGTGTGTACCCAGCTAAAGCCGAGCGACAGAAGTGCGCGTTCTCGCTGATGAAGTTGGCGGGTGAGACTTCCCGGTTGGTGAAGTTGCAGCGACCACCGCCAGAGATACGGATTTTCTCAGCGACCTTAGGGGCGTGATCAAGTAGCAGCACTTTTAAGCCACGCTGACCAGCCGCACCGGCACAAAACAGACCGGCTGCACCTGCGCCGATCACCACCACATCGAATTTGGACATCCGTGTATTGTCGCCTGTTACGGCTGCCTCAGCCGATCCTACAAAGGGGATCAGTGTTGTCCTTGGCTTTGGCGAGCCTCTTGCAGAGATTGATCCGCACGTTGCGTCGCCTCTGGCAGTGATTCTTCCGGCTGAATTTGAACAACACCAAAGCTCAAACTCAGCGGCTTTTGCTGAAGCGCAGAGCGCTCTTTGTCCACGCTCCTCACGATACGGTCTGCCACGTGTAGTGCGTCCTTGATCGTTGTATCGGGCAGCAGCGCCACAAATTCATCGCCCCCCAGTCGGCCAACCAAGTCACGGCTGCGCAAAATTTTGCGCGCGCTGCCGGCCACGAGCTTCAAGGCTTCGTCGCCCGCTGCGTGGCCACTTTCGTCTGTGACCTGTTTGAAGTGGTCAATGTTGAAGGCCATGAGCACGGACTGCCCAGGTGTGCACAAGCGCAGGGTTTGCGTGGCCATTTCGTTGAAGTGCCGTCTGTTGGGGACATGTGTGAGCATGTCGAAATCGGCCAAGATGCGAAGTTGCCGGTGCGATTCACGCAAATCCTGCTCAGTGCGCTCGTAGGTCAGCAACAGACACATGTACACAGAGAACATGACTGCGGCCACCAGGCCTATCAAAACGATAGGCTGCTGAATCTGCTGAGGGTCCAAGACGGGGGCGCCCCAACTGTTCAATGCGGCAAACATGCGTGGAATTTGTACCAAGACGGCGAGTACCAGCAGGCAGAGCGTGGCCTTTAAATAAGGGCTTTGACGCCAATCGCGTATGGAGTGCACTTGCCACGCGGTATAAGTGAAGCAAGTGATGTTGAGCAGGCTGAAGGTGGCGATGCGTGCGCCAACGTCATTCGGATCATGGCGCCACACCAGTACATATAAGCAAAATGCGACCACCAGCAAGGCTGGATCGACCCAAGGTGGCGTTCTGAAGTTGCTGCGAACGTAGAACTGACGCATGCCGACCAGCATGGTCAGTGGCCACTGCAGTGACAACAGCACGGACACAGGAATCATCCACGGGTGGCTGTTATGGAACAGCAGGCCGATTGCACTGAACATATTGGCCCACTGCGCACCTGTCCACCACCAGAAGCCTCGGTAAGTGCGTTGCGTCAGGCCGACCAATGTCATGATGCCTGCGGCCATGAACAGCACAACGCCGATCACCAAGATGAGTGTAGGTATATGGAGTGGTTCGAGAGGTGGCATCGCAACGTGATACTGCTTGGGCGCAGCATGGCTGCGGAAGTCAGATAGACCCCGGGCTCATCGTACCCCTGCATTGATTTTTGTGAACTTCATTCTCACTGTTGTTTCAGGGCTTGTGAACCCCGTAATATCGGGGTATTGGCTTGATGATGGGGTTCGTATGAGCATGGATGTGGTTGATTTCGAGATCAAAGGCGCTGAGATGCAGTTCGTAGAGGTCGAGTTGGACCCCGGCGAGGCAGCGATTGGCGAGGCTGGCAGCATGATGTTCATGGATGTCGGCATAGAAATGGACACCGTATTTGGCGATGGCTCGCAGCAGCAAGGAGGCCTTTTTGGCAAGCTGATGGGGGCTGGTAAGCGCTTGATCACGGGCGAGAGTCTGTTTACGACCATCTACACCAACCAAGGCAGCGGCAAGAAGCGCGTTGCCTTTGCTGCACCTTACCCAGGCAAGATTCTGCCGATGGACCTCAAGCAATTGGGTGGCACGCTGCTTTGCCAGAAGGATGCGTTTTTGTGTGCGGCCCGAGGCGTGTCTTTGGGGATTGCTTTCCAAAAACGGCTCGGCACAGGTTTTTTTGGCGGCGAAGGCTTCATCATGCAAAAACTTGAGGGGGAGGGCTTGGCCTTTGTGCATGCGGGCGGCACGGTGGTTTGCCGTGAACTCAAAGCAGGAGAATCCTTGTTGGTCGATACAGGGTGTGTCGTGGCCTACACCCAAGCGGTTGATTTCGACATCCAGTACGTTGGCAAAGTGAAAACAGCGCTGTTTGGTGGTGAGGGTGTGTTTTTGGCTAAATTGACTGGGCCCGGTCAGATTTGGTTGCAGAGTTTGCCTTTTTCCAGATTGGCTTCTCGCATCTTTGCTGCTGCACCACAAACTGGTGGTCGCAGTCGTGAAGAGGGCTCTCTGCTGGGTGGCCTGACAGCTGGCAGTTTGCTTGGTTCTGTAATGGGTGGCGACAAAAATTAGTGGGGGCTTACACTTGAGGGCTTGATCGCATGCGCAGAAGTGATGAAACCCAAAGTGAATTTGAATCCCTCAACGAGCCGTACTTGGACTAGGCTGATTGTTTCTTTGAGTATGTGCTTATCGGCTAGCTCAGCTTGGTCACAATCCGGCGTGAGTTCAGCGGCCCGTGAGCCTGCGCCTATTTTTGTCTTGAATTCGCTGGATGCGACGATCAGCATCGTTGATCCTCACAGCTTCAAGGAGTTGCGCCGCGTGCCTACTGGCAAAGAGCCACATCACCTGTACCTGACGCCTGATGAAAAGTCGCTGATGGTGGCCAATGCCTTGTCCGACTCTTTGACTTTACTGGACCCTAAAACGGGCCAAGTCCAACGTGTCATCGAACACATCGCGGATCCCTATCAGTTGCGATTTTCGCCTGATATGAAGTGGTTCGTGACGGCTGCAAACCGACTCGATCACATTGACATCTTCAAATCCACGCCGCGTGCAGGTGGTGGTGTGGATTTGACGCTGGCCAAGCGGGTGGCATCAGGCAAGACGCCCAGCCACATCTACATCGATAGCAAAAGCAAGTTGGCTTACGTCACCATGCAAGACAGCAATGAGCTTATTGCCATTGATCTGGCCACGCAGACGCCTCGCTGGAAGGTACCTGTTGGCAAGTTGCCAGCCGATGTTTTCCTGACGCCTGATGACAAACAGCTCATGGTGGCCTTGACAGGCGACAGCTTCGTGGAGGTCTACGATGTGACAGGCGCCAAGCCGGTACTCACAAAGCGCATCAAGACAGGAGAGGGCGCACACGCTTTTCGGGCTTGGGGCGACAAGCGGCATGTCTTGTTAAGCAACCGTGTGGCCAATACGATCAGCAAAATCGACATGCAAACCATGACTGTGGTGGCCACCTATCCCGCCCCAGGTGGCCCGGACTGCATGGACATGCTGGCAGATGGCAAGACCATCGTGGTGACCTCGCGTTGGGCGCGCAAGCTGACATTCATCGACACGGTGACTCAAAAGGTGGTTAGGCAAATCCCGCTGGGTCGCTCTCCCCATGGTGTATGGACACTGGATCATGCGCCACGCCAGTGACCGCATCGCCCTTCATAGGCTGATCGCATGGTGGGCATTGTGCGCAGTCTGCAATGGGTCCGTCAGTGCTGCGCCTTTGGCACATTGCAGCAAACCTGTCTACCTCACCATCGATACCGGGCACATGGGCGTGGCGCCTTTGATTGTGGATGTATTGAACCGCCATGGCGTCAAAGTGACGTTCTTCTTGGCTAACGAGAGAACGCAAGCCGCAGGTGATCGCCCAGAAGGCAGCACCCTTGATGCCCATTGGGCGCCGTGGTGGAAAACGTTGGCCACCCAAGGGCATGACTTTGGTTCGCACACATGGGATCACATCACTTGGAAGCGCGATACAGCATTGGGGTTCACGGTCAAGGGTTCGGCAGGTGACAAGGCTGGGCAATTGCAGGGCGTCTCTGCCCAGCAGTACTGTGACCAATTGGCCCAACCCGCGCGTCGTTTTCAGCAAATGACGGGGCAACCCATGCGGGCCTTGTTCAGAGCGCCAGGCGGCAAGGTCTCACCCTCTTTGTTGGCTGCTGCGAAGGCTTGTGGCTGGCAGCATGTGGGGTGGAGCGCCGCCGGATTCTTGGGTGACGAGTTGCCCAGCGATCGCTACCCCAACCAGCATTTGTTAGCTCAGGCCTTGAAGGGTATCCGCAGCGGTGACATTTTGGTCATGCACTTGGGGATATGGTCGCGCAAGGACGCATGGGCTCCAGCGGTGTTGGAGCCACTGATTGTCGGTTTGCAAGCGCGGGGTATGTGTTTCGCCACGCTGCGTGATCATCCCGATTTTGCCCGTGTTGGCACCGCACCAGTCAAATCAACACCATGATCGACCAAAGCTTTATCGCACCTGTGACTGATGCGTTTGGTCAGGCTCAGCAATGGCTTTTTGAGGTGTGGGTGCAGCCCCTGGCTTTTTCTATGGGCTTGGGGAATTTTCTGGAAGATGCCTATGCTGGCACGGGTTGGCTGTTGGTGGGGTTGATCCAGTTGCTGATCATGCTGTGCCTCATCGGGCCTTTGCAATGGTGGCGCCCTGTGGAGCGCATGGTAGACAGGGCATCAGTCCGGGTAGACATCTGCTACACACTGATGCACCGTTTGGGTTTGTTCCAGGTGGCGATGTTTTTTTCGGTTGAACCTTTGCTGGATATGGCCTTTGGACAGGCGAGGTTGAGTGGCCTAGACGGCGTACAACTCGATGCCTTGATGGCGCCTTACTGGCCTGGCATCACTGATACGGCTTGGGCTGGCTTTGTGTTGTATCTACTGGTCTTTGATCTCTTGGGATATTGGACGCACAGGGGGCAGCACCACATCAATAAGTGGTGGGCGCTGCACGCAGTGCACCACAGTCAACGACAGATGACCATGTGGAGTGACAACAGGAACCACCTGCTTGACAGCATCATTGTTGACGTGATCATCGCTTTGACAGCACGTTTGATTGGGGTGCCGCCAGGCCAGTTCGTTGCTGTGGTTGCCTTGACGCAGTTGGTCGAGAACCTTGCTCATGCCAATGCCCGCATCGGCTTTGGCTGGCTTGGTGAGCGGCTCTTGGTTGGCCCACGTTTCCATCGTTTGCATCACGGCATTGGTGTCGGCCATGAAGGCTCGGCCATTGGTACTCTGGGTGGTTGTAACTTTGCGGTGTTGTTTCCTTTGTGGGACATGCTCTTCGGAACAGCTAGGTTTGACGGGCAGTTTGCTCCGACTGGCATCCGCGATCAATTGCCTCTGCATGGCGCGCGGGACTATGGTGCGGGCTTCTGGCGCCAGCAATGGCTGGGTCTGAAGAGGCTGTTGACCTATGAGGCCTGAGTTGTTGATGCTCGATTCACTTTGGCGTGCGTTGGCCTACAGTTTGCACCCGCGCGTGATCAAGCTGTCTTTCATGCCTTTGCTTTTGGCTGGTGCCGTTCTAGGTGGATTGACTTGGTGGGGGTGGGCTGATGGCGTCGCCCTAGTGCGGCACGGTTTGGACACATGGTCTCTCAGTGGGGCGATGCTGCAATGGCTGGACAGTGTCGGCCTGGGTGGTTTGCGCGCAGCGTTGGTGCCCTTGTTGTTGGTGCTCTTGGCTGTGCCACTTGTGCTGATCGTTTGCTTGCTGTTGGTTGCGAATTTGATGACGCCAGCCATGGTGAAGCTGGTAAGGCAAAGGCGGTTTGCGGGTATATCGAGCACACAAGAGACATCTTGGTTGCGTTCGCTGGGGTGGTCTCTGCGCACATCCCTGAAGGCCTTGGCGGCAATGATCGTGACTGCGCCATTGTGGTTTGTTCCCTTGGTGGCCATGATCTTGCCTCCATTGATCTGGGGGTGGTTGACCTACCGCGTCATGGCGTTTGATGCGCTGGCCGATGTGGCGTCAGCCTCTGAGCGGGAACAGTTGCTAACAAGCCACCGCTCAAGCTTGTTGATCATGGGGGTTGTTTGTGGCTACCTTGGTGCTGCGCCTGCCGCGCTGTGGGCGCTGGGTGCACTAACCGTGTATTTGGCGCCGTTGATGCTGTTGGCTTCTGTTTGGATCTACACACTTGTTTTTGCGTTTTCCAGTCTGTGGTTCACGCACTACTTGCTGTCGGCGTTGTCTACCTTGCGGGCGACAGCTACGCCTGTCTATCCCATCACACCAGGCGCAATATGATCGGCATCATCATCATTGGAGATGAAATTCTCAGTGGCCGCAGGCCAGATCAACACCTTAAAAAAGCGATCGAATTGCTCTCAGAGCGCGGCATGGCGCTCAGTTGGGTGCGTTACGTGGGCGATGACCCTGATCGCATCACCGCTGATTTGCGCTATGCAGTGGACAGCGGTGACGTGGTGTTTTCATTCGGCGGGATTGGTGCCACGCCTGATGACCACACGAGGGCCTGCGCTGCCCGTGCGATGGGGCTTGATTTGACGCTGCACCCACAAGCGCGTGAGCACATCTTGGCCCGTTGCTTAGAGATGGCAGAGCAAGCTGGTGAGCCGTTTGACGAGGCCTCAGCCGATACGTTGCGGCGCTTGCAAATGGGGTTCTTTCCCGTAGGTGCGGAGATCATTCCTAATCCCTATAACCGCATCCCAGGTTTCAGTCTGCTGGGAAGGGTGCATTTTGTTCCCGGCTTTCCTGTGATGGCTTGGCCGATGATGGCTTGGGCGCTGGATGAGCGGCATGCCGACTTGCATGGACAGGGGCGTTTGCTAGAAAAATCGGTTGTTGTCTATGGGGCACTTGAGTCTGTCCTGACACCGTTGATGCTCGACATCGAAGCGTGCTATGCGCCGATCAAGGTGTTCAGCCTGCCCTGCGTATCTCACCCCGTGCATGGCAGCCACATTGAGCTGGGCGTCAAAGGGGAGGGTGCGGCCCTTGAGTCTGCCTTTACATGCCTGCACGATGGATTGATCAAACTTGGTGCATCTTTGGGCCCAATATCGGTGCGCTAGCGGGTTATCCGTTTGGAGCGCACTTTGTTGGTGCAATTGACATCTCTCGACGTGGTGTCCGCTCGTCTGATCTGACTGGGCGTCAATCACTCTGATGCTGTTTTTGGGTGAAATAGAGGGCTAGATCATGAAAACCTTGATCGCTTTGGTCCGCGAGGCACGGATTCTGCTATTACACTTTGCGCTGTTTCTGATCTGGGAACAGAGTTAAATTCTTTCCTGCATTCTCATTAAGCCTCTCTCTAGGAGCACCTGATGGCCAACAAGACCGTCGCCGACGTGATGAAGTTGGTGAAGGACAACGAAGTTAAGTTCGTTGATTTCCGTTTCACCGATACCCGCGGCAAAGAACAGCACGTGACCGTGCCTGTATCCCACTTTGACGAAGACAAGTTCACGTCGGGCCATGCCTTTGACGGTTCGTCTATCGCTGGCTGGAAGGGCATTGAAGCCTCCGACATGCAGTTGATGCCTGACCCTAATACGGCCAACATCGACCCGTTTTTCGAAGAGCCTACCCTGATCCTGACTTGCGACGTCATTGATCCGACAGACGGCAAGGCCTATGAACGCGATCCACGTTCGTTGGCCAAGCGCGCTGAAGCGTACTTGAAGTCAACCGGCTTGGGCGACACTGCCTTCTTCGGTCCAGAGCCAGAGTTCTTCGTGTTTGACTCGGTTCGCTGGGGCAACGAAATGTCCGGCAGCTTCTTCAAGATCGACTCTGAAGAAGGCGCTTGGTCCACATCCAAGGAATACGAGCACGGCAACTCCGGTTACCGTCCAACAGTCAAGGGTGGCTACTTCCCAGTGCCTCCTGTTGACTCCTTCCAGGACATGCGCTCCGAAATGAGCCTGATCCTTGAATCAGTTGGCATCCCTGTTGAAGTGCACCACCACGAAGTGGCCAACGCGGGCCAGATGGAAATCGGCACACGTTTCAGCACATTGACACAGCGCGCTGACTGGCTGCAACTGCAAAAGTACGTGATCACGAACGTGGCACATGCTTATGGCAAAACAGCTACTTTCATGCCCAAACCCATCGTTGGTGACAACGGTTCCGGCATGCACGTTCACCAGTCCATCTGGAAAGACGGCAAGAACCTGTTCGCAGGCGAAGGCTATGCTGGTCTGAGCGAATTCGCGCTGTACTACATCGGCGGCATCATCAAGCACGCTCGTGCCTTGAACGCCATCACGAACCCTGGCACCAACAGCTACAAGCGTTTGGTACCTGGTTTCGAAGCCCCTGTGAAGCTGGCTTACTCGGCCAAGAACCGCTCGGCCTCGATCCGTATTCCTTACGTTGCGAACCCCAAGGGCCGCCGTATCGAAGCACGTTTCCCTGATCCTTCAGCAAACCCATACTTGGCCTTCTCGGCTCTGATGATGGCTGGTCTGGACGGCGTGGAAAACAAGATCCATCCTGGCGAAGCCGCCACCAAAGATCTGTACCATCTGCCGCCTGAAGAAGACGCCTTGGTGCCAACGGTTTGCCACAGCTTGGACCAAGCGCTCGACTGCCTCGACGCAGACCGCAGCTTCTTGACCAAGGGCGGCGTCTTCACCGACAGCATGCTCGACGCTTATATTGAACTCAAAATGGGTGAGGTCACGCGTCTGCGTCAAGCCACGCACCCGATCGAGTTCGACATGTACTACTCGCTGTAAAGCGGGCTTTGCAGAGCTGCGCCGGCTTCGGTCGGTCAGTGTTGCAGACAAAAGGACAGCTTCGGCTGTCCTTTTTTGTTTGGTCTTTCGCGTGCTTTGTCGCATACTTTGTGGCCCATGAAGAAATTTTCTCGACGCCTTGCAGTCTGTCTGGCCCTCGCCGCGACCAGCTTGGTGGCGACAGCCCAAAGCGCGATTTACCGTTGTGGCAACGAATACCTCAACGACGCTGCCTTGGCTGTGGCGCGCGGCTGCCAAGTGGTGGAGGGCGGTAACGTCACGCTGGTGCCGGGCACGCGCGTGGACCCAGCCGTGGTCAGCACGCCAGCCCACAATGCGCGGCGAGGCACGGACACCACCCCTGGCTCAACGACAAACGCTGCAGCCCAGCGCGTTCGCGACAGCGATGCCCGCAGTATTTTGCTGGCTGAGCTGAAAACCGCTGAGACTCGGCTGGCCGATCAGCAAAGGGAATACAACAACGGCCAGCCCGAAATGCTCGGCACTGAAACACGCGATCCGCAGCGCTACCAACACCGTGTCAATGAGCTCAAAGAAGGCGTCAATCGTTTCATGGCCGACATCGCTGGATTGAAGCGCGAAATAGCACGCCTGCCGACGGCTGTTTTAATGCCGAGCCAGTCCGCCCCATAAGCTCACACCATCAGTTAATGGGTCAAAATAGTCCACTTGAAAACCCCCAACACGAACCCGTTACAACCTGTCTCAGCGGCCACCCGCTATCAGGCCTTTGACCTCTTGGCGACCCTTGTGGCCGTGGTGCATCTCGACGGCGTCGTGGTGTTTGCCAACGCCGCTCTGGAAGATGCCCTCGGTATCTCGCGCCGCACCATCGAAGGCTCGCAGTTTCCGGACTGTTTCACTGACCCGCTGATTTTGCGCAACGCGCTGGTGGGTGCGGGCAGTAATGAGTTTGCCGCCTTGCGCTATGACGCCTGGCTGCGGCGGGCCAGTCCCGACCCCTTGCCGGTGCATGTGGTGGTGGCCCAGACGGATGTGCCCGGCGAAGTCATTGTTGAGTTGCTGCCACTTGAGCAGCAAGCCAAGCAAGACCGCGAAGAGCGACTCATCGACCAGGCGCAAGCCAACAAAGAATTGATCCGCAACCTGGCGCACGAAATCAAGAATCCCCTAGGCGGCATACGGGGTGCAGCGCAGTTGCTTGAAATGGAAATTGAATCGAAGGAGCTGATTGAGTACACGCAGGTGATCATTCACGAAGCGGATCGGCTGCAGTCTTTGGTTGATCGTTTACTGGCCCCGCACCGCAGACCGCATCTTGTGGGGGACGTGAATATCCATGAGGTTTGTGAGCGCGTGCGCTCCCTTATTCAGGTGGAGTTTCCAAAGGGACTCAAAGCAACCCGCGATTACGACACCTCCATTCCTGAGTTTCGCGGTGACCGTGAGCACCTCATCCAAGCGGTGCTGAACATCGCGCACAACGCGGCACAAGCGCTCGGCGAGCGCGTGGCCGCCGGTGATGCTGAGATCATTTTCAAGACTCGCATCGCGCGTCAGGTGACTTTCGGTAAACAGCGTTATCGCTTGGCATTGGAATTGCATGTCATTGACAATGGGCCGGGCGTGTCGGACTCCATCAAAGACCGTATCTTTTATCCTCTGGTGTCAGGGCGAGATGGCGGCTCCGGGTTGGGACTGACGTTGGCGCAAACCTTCGTTCAGCAACACCACGGTTTGATTGAGTGCGACAGTGTGCCGGGCCGTACAGACTTCAAGATCTTGATTCCTCTGCCTTGAGGTCTGTCCAATCCATTGAGTTGATACATAGGGATAGCGTCACATGAAACCGATTTGGATCGTTGACGATGACCAGTCCATCCGTTTCGTTCTGGAAAAGGCTCTCTTGAGAGAGGGTCTGCCCACGCGCAGCTTCACCAATCCGCGCGAAGTGCTGGCTGCACTGGCGACCGCCACAGACGAAGATGGCCCGCAAATTCTGGTCAGCGACATCCGCATGCCGGGTGGCTCGGGCCTTGATTTGTTAGAGACCGTCAAAGAGAAATTACCCGGTCTGCCGGTCATCATCATGACGGCGTTCTCTGACCTCGACAGTGCTGTTTCAGCCTTTCAGGGCGGCGCATTTGAATACCTGCCCAAGCCGTTCGACCTGCCCAAAGCGGTCGAGCTGATCCGCCGCGCGGTTGAAGAAAGCCAGCGCGAAGAGGTGGCAGAAGAGCGCATGGCCCTGGCGCCCGAAATGCTCGGCCAAGCGCCCGCCATGCAGGACGTCTTTCGCGCCATTGGCCGGCTCAGTCAAAGCAATGTCACGGTCATGATCACGGGCGAATCCGGTTCCGGCAAAGAATTGGTGGCGCGTGCGCTGCACAAACATTCGCCGCGCGCCAACGGGCCGTTCATCGCTATCAACACCGCAGCGATTCCGAAAGACTTGCTGGAGTCCGAACTCTTCGGTCACGAGCGCGGCGCTTTCACCGGCGCGCAGACCATGCGGCGCGGCCGTTTTGAGCAGGCTGACGGCGGCACGCTGTTTCTGGACGAAATCGGTGACATGCCATTTGACCTGCAAACCCGTTTGCTGCGTGTTTTGTCAGACGGTCACTTTTACCGCGTGGGCGGGCACAACGCAGTTAAAGCCAATGTGCGCGTTATCGCTGCCACGCACCAAGACCTTGAGCAATGCGTCAAAGACGGTCATTTCAGAGAAGACTTGTATCACCGACTGAATGTGATTCGCCTGCGCCTGCCCGCGCTGCGTGAGCGACGTGAAGACGTCTTCATGCTGACTCGCCACTTCTTGCAGCAAAGCGCCAAGCAACTCGGTGTTGAGCCTAAACGCATTGCCGACGCGGCCTTGCAGCAGCTCAGCACCTTCAGCTTTCCGGGCAACGTGCGGCAGTTGGAAAACATCTGCCACTGGCTCACCGTCATGGCACCGGCGCAGGTGATCGAAGCCAAGGACTTGCCGCCAGAAGTCTTGGCCAGCGCGCCCGAAATTCCCAGGGCCATCTACCTGCAGTCGGACGCAACGTTGGTGCAGGCGGATGCGCAGGCGGTGAAGCCTTCAGAGATCCAAGCGCCTGTAGGACTGTCGGCCACCAGTACATCTGCATCCGCATGGCCCTTGAACGCCGCCGCAGTAGGCAATTGGGAAGCCGATTTAGAAGTTGAAGCACTCGCCTTGCTGGTGAGTGGACAAACCGATGTGTGGGAAGTGCTGACGCGACGGTTTGAGTCTAAGCTGATTCAAACCGCTCTGGTCAACACCCGAGGACGGCGGATTGAAGCGGCTCAAAAGCTAGGCATTGGCCGCAACACCATCACCCGCAAGATTCAGGAATTGGGGCTGGAGTAAACAGCCGGCCCCGTCTTTCTTTTACGCGATCTCAACAACCACCGGCACGTGGTCGCTGGGGCGCTCGTTCTTGCGTGGTAGTTTGTCGATCACGCAGCTGCGTACTTGCGTCTTCAGTGGCTCACTGACCAAGATGTGGTCAATGCGCAGTCCGCGGTTGCGGCGAAAGGCAAACTCGCGGTAGTCCCACCACGAGTAGCTTTTCTCGGGTTGTTCAAACAGGCGAAAAGCGTCGGTCAAACCCAAGTCCAGCAGGCCTTGGAAGTGCTCTCGCTCCGCGGTCGTGTGGTGAATGGTTTCGCGCAGGCCTTCTGGGTCGTGCGTGTCACGGTCGTCAAAGGTGATGTTGAAGTCGCCGACCAGCACCAACTTGGGCGTGTTGGCGAGTTCTTGCTTGAGCCAGTGGCGCAGGCCGGTCAGCCACTGCATCTTGTACGCAAACTTCTCGCTGCCCGGTTCTTGGCCGTTGACAAAGTAGCCGTTCACCAAGCGCACGGCGCCTTCAGGCGTGTCGATTGTGGCGGCAATCACGCGCGATTGTTCGTCGGCAAAACCGTCTATGTTTTTGGCCACATCGCGCAAAGGCAGACGGCTCAAGATGGCCACGCCGTTGTAGGTTTTCTGGCCGAACACAGCGCAGTGCGCATAGCCTGCGTCTTGCAGGGCTTGTAGCGGAAATTTCTCGTCGGGCAACTTCAGTTCTTGAAGACACAGTGCATCCACCGGATTGGCGGCCAGCCAGTCCAGCACTTGCGGCAGACGCACCGAAAGCGAGTTCACATTCCACGTGGCGATTTTCATGTTGCGTCAGCCGTCTTTTTTTCAAAGGTCACAAAACTAAAAGCCAGGCCAGTAGCTGACAGGTGCGGCTCGCGCGCAGTCTCTGTCCAGCCGGAGCCCAAGATTGGCGCGTAGGCGTCGCCCTCAAAATCTTGCGCAATCTCGGTCACTTCGGCGCGTACGGCGAGGGGTTCGGCTTGCCGGTAAATCTCAGCGCCACCAATGACCCAGACCTCGGGTACATCACCGCTCAGCTGCAGCGCCTCTGGCAGGCTACCGGCGCGCACAGCGCCTTTGGCCTGCCAGTCAACTTGGCGCGTGATGACAATGTTGCTGCGGCCCGGCAGCGGCCGAAAGCGTGGCGGCAGAGAGTCCCACGTTTTTCGGCCCATGATGACGGGGCAACCTTGCGTCAGGCGTTTGAAATGCGCGAGGTCTTCTGGCAGGTGCCAAGGCATGCTGTTGTCTTTGCCGATCACGCCGTTGGCGGCGCGCGCAAAAATCAGGTTGATGCGGGGTGTGGTCACGGCGAACTCAGACCGCCACGGGCGCTTTGATCGCCGGGTGGTGTTGGTAGTTCAGAAATTCGAAGTCGTCAAACTCGTAATCAAAGATAGACGCGGGTTGACGCTTGATGTTCAGCGTCGGGTAGGCCATCGGTTCACGGCTCAGTTGCAGCGCCACTTGTTCATGATGGTTGCTGTAAATGTGGCAGTCGCCGCCGGTCCAAATGAAGTCGCCCACCGCCAAGCCGCACTGCTGCGCCACCATGTGCGTGAGCAGCGCGTAGCTCGCAATATTGAAGGGCACGCCGAGAAAAATATCGGCGCTGCGTTGGTACAACTGGCAACTGAGTTTGCCGGGTTGGCCGGCCACATCCGAGGGGGCGACATAAAACTGAAAGAACGCATGGCAGGGCATCAGCGCCATCTTCGACAGGTCGGCGACGTTCCAAGCGCTGACGATGATGCGGCGTGAATCTGGGTTGGTTTTGAGCGTCTTGATGACCTCGGCGATCTGGTCGATGTGACCGCCCTCAGGCGTTGGCCAGCTGCGCCACTGCACGCCGTAGACGGGGCCCAAGTCACCATCTTCACGCGCCCATTCGTCCCAGATGGAAACGCCGCGCGCTTTGAGCCAGTTGTTGTCGCTAGAGCCTTGCAGAAACCACAGCAACTCATGCACGATGGATTTCAGGTGCACCTTCTTGGTGGTCACCAGCGGAAAACCTTCGTTGAGGTCAAAGCGCATTTGGTAACCAAACACACTCTTGGTGCCAGTGCCGGTGCGGTCAGCTTTGAAGACGCCATGCGTGTCCACGTGGCGCATGAAGTCTTCGTATTGGGAGCGGATGGCTTGTGTCATGGCGGTCATTCTGTTCGCAGGACTTTGCCCGGATTCATGATGTTGTTCGGGTCTAGCGCGGTTTTCAGAGCCCGCATCAGACCCAGAGCGACGGGGGATTTGTGTATTTCTAGCTTCTCGACTTTGAGGCTGCCGACACCGTGCTCGGCTGAAATTGAGCCGCCGAATTTTTGCACTGATTCATACACCAGCGTGTTGACTTGGTCTTCCCAGTCGCGCAAAAAAGCCGGACCATCGCTGCCGACCGGGGCTTGGACGTTGTAGTGCAAATTGCCGTCGCCCAAATGGCCAAAGTTAACCAGTCGTACGCCCGGAATTTCTCGCTCCAGCAGGGCGTCGGTGCTGCGAACAAACTCGCTCATGTGCGACACCGCCACTGAAATATCGTGTTTGATGTTCAGCCCTTCTTCAGCTTGTGCCAGCGGAATGCTTTCGCGCACATGCCACAGCTGTTTGGCCTGCGCTAAGCTTTCAGCGACCACGGCGTCGCTCACGCAGCCGCTCTCCAGCGCGGCTTCTAGCAAGCGTTCAAACTGCACGCGGGCGTGGGCTTCCGACTCTTGGTCTGAGCATTCGAGCAGCACGCAGAATGCAGAGGTTTCATACAGCGGAACTTTGAGTTGGCTGAAGTGCTTGGCCACCAAGCTGAGTGCAAATTGGCCCATGACTTCAAAGCCGGTCAGGCCCGCACCAAGGTGTTGATGCGCCATGCCCAACAGCTTGACTGCGTCGTCCATGGAGCCGACGGCCGCCCAGGCCGTGAGGCGCGCGGCTGGCAAAGGGTAGAGCTTCAAGGTCGCGGCGGTGATGATGCCTAAAGTGCCTTCGCTGCCGATGTACAAATCGCGCAGGTCGTAGCCGGTGTTGTCTTTGCGCAGGCCCGACAGGCCGTGCCAAATATCGCCAGACGCGGTCACTACTTCGAGACCAAGACACAAGTCTCGGGCATTGCCGTAGCGCAGCACTTGTGTGCCGCCCGCGTTAGAGGCGAGGTTGCCGCCGATGGTGCAGCTGCCTTCCGCAGCCAAACTCAGTGGGAACAAAAAGCCGGCCTGCCGCGCGGTGTCTTGCAGGCTTTGAAGAATGCAGCCAGCCTCGGCGGTGAGGGTCATGTTGGCGGGATCAATCTCGCGCACCGCCCGCAGGCGTTGCAGGCTCAGCACCACTTGTTGGCCGCTGTCGTCGGGGATGGAGCCCACCACCAAGCCGGTATTGCCGCCTTGCGGCACCAGGCTCACTTTGGCTGCCACGCAGGCTTTGACAATGCGCGCCACTTCGTCGGTGTTGGCGGGGCGCACCACGGCCAGCGCTTTGCCGCGCGCGCGTTTGCGCCAGTCCATTTCCCAAGCTTGCAGGTCGCCGTCCGTCAAAACATGGGCGTCGCCGCAAATACTGCGGAGGTTTTGTAAAAAATCGTTGTTCATGGTGTTTCGGCGGGTATCGTAGCGGGTTGGTCAACCGGGACGGCTGGTTTTTTCAGGCGCACGCGAACGTGCCAGGCGCAGGCGACAAACAGCAGCAAGCACAGCCCGATTTCAACCATGGCCAAGTAATTCCCGGGGGCGCTATCGCTCCAAGCGCGGACCACGCCTTCGGTGAAGTAAATCCAGACGAACAAGCTGAGCCAGCGGTAGGTGTACATGCGGTTTTTGAGAACCCCCGCCAGCGGCAACACCAGCGGCAGGACTTTGAGCGCCAATAGCGAACCGCCTGGTCTGATGGGTGCAAGCCACATCTCCCAAGCCAGGCCAAGGGCGATCAGCCCGGTCAGGCTGGCCACGGCAAGCCAGCGTGTGATGTCGATTTTCAAGGTTTTGTTCATGCAGGTGGCATGATACCGGTCATGACTTTGAAGCAGCTATTAGCCGACCTATCGCAGTTCCCTTGGCGTGACACGGCGATCACCTTGCGCAACCGTTTCCGCGAGGACCACATGGGTCTGACGGCCAGCAGTCTGACCTTCACCACCTCAATTGCTCTGGTGCCGTTTTTCACGGTGGCGCTGGCCATCTTCACGGCTTTTCCGATGTTTGCCAAGCTACAGGGGTCGCTACAAGTGTGGCTGATCGAAAGCCTGATTCCAGACAATATTTCCAGGCAGGTGCTGGGCTACCTGACGCAGTTCAGCCGGCAGGCCAGCAAACTCGGAGTGGCCGGCTTGGCGGTGCTGGTGGTGACGGCGGTCGCCATGATTTTGACGATCGACCGGACATTCAACAGCATTTGGCGTGTGCGCCATCCCCGACCTTTCGCTCAGCGGGTGTTGATTTACTGGGCGGCTGTGACCCTCGGACCTGCGTTTTTGGGGGCCAGTTTGGCGGCCACGTCGTATTTACTGCCCTTTGCCCGCAATGGCATGGTTGGGCCTTCCGAGTTGTTGCAACTCTTGCTGGATTCCCTGGAGTTTGTGGCTTTGGCGGGCGGTATGGCCGCTCTCTATCACTACATGCCGAACACCTATGTCAAGTGGGCGCATGCGTGGACGGGTGGGGTGTTCGTGGCAGTAGGTATTGCGATGGCCAAGAAAATTCTGGCGGTGTACCTGAGCATGGTGCCGTCCTATTCTGTTGTCTACGGCGCCTTCGCCACCTTGCCGATCTTGCTGGTGTGGATTTATGTGGCCTGGATCATTGTGCTGATGGGCGCCGTCATAGCGGCGTATTTGCCCAGCCTTTTGGCGGGCGTGGCTCGGCGTGCCAGTGCCCACGGCTGGCGTTTTCAGTTGGCGTTGGAGTTGTTGCAATTGCTCGACAAAAGCCGCAGCAGCATGCCGCGGGGCCAACTGGCCACGAACATGGCGCAATCCCTGCGGGTAGATCTGCTGGAACTCGAACAGTCGCTTGAGGCCTTGTGCAGCTTGCACTGGATTGGCCAGTTGGCAGACGCTGAGGGTGACAACGAGGCGCGCTACGTCTTGTTGGTAGATCCAGACCGCACACCAATCGAGCCACTGGTGGACGAACTGCTGCTCGACAAGACCGACGCCACACGCAAGCTCTGGTCGCGTGCGGGTTGGGCCGAGACCCGTTTGCGCGAGGTTCTCTGAGCTGTAGGACAAGGCCTGGATGCGCGTCATCCAATCGCTCAAGCGTGTGCGGATTCCGTTGTTGAGCCCTGCTTTGCGCTAGCATGAATCTCTACCCGCTAACAGGAGAGAACCCCCATGCAAGTCCAGATCAATACTGATAAAAACATCAAAGGCGGCTTGCCGCTCAGCAACCACGTACAGGCTTTGCTGGAAACGCGGCTGCGCCGATTCCGTGATCGACTGACCCGCATTGAAGCGCATTTGAGTGACGAGAACGGGCACAAGCCTGGCTCTGGTGGTGATGACAAGCGCTGCGTCATGGAAGCCCGGCCGCGCGGCTTGCAGCCGCTGGCGGTGACAAACGTTGCCAGCAACCTCGACCAAGCCTTGACCGGCGCCTGCGAAAAGCTCGAGCGTTTGCTCGAAAGCACCTTGGGTCAGCTCGACGATCCACGGGGCAAACCCATCGAAAAATTCGACTAACTGTTTCAGTGCGAAGCGCGATTCTGGGCTATATTGGCAGCGCATAAAACACTAGGAGACCCGTCATGAAAGTCGCAGACATTTTGCGTGTAAAGGGGACGACCCTTTACACCGTACAGCCTGACGAACCGTTGTCGAGCGCCACCAAAACCATGGCCGAAAAAGACATCGGCTCACTGGTGGTGATGGCGTCCGGCCAACTGGTTGGTATGCTGACCTTTCGTGAAGTCATTCAGTGCATTGTTAAAAACGGCGGTGAAATCGGCAGCGCGCTGGTGGGTAAAGCCATGGACGCTCAGCCGCTGACGTGCACGCCGGACACCGAAATTGACGATGTTCGTCGGATGATGTTGAACCATCACGCGCGCTACTTGCCCGTGATGGAGGCAAAAGTGCTGATGGGCGTGATCAGCTTCTACGACGTTGCCAAGGCGGTGGTCGACAGCCAGAACTTTGAGAACCAGATGCTCAAGGCCTACATTCGCGACTGGCCGGCCGAAGTCGAAGCCGAAGCCAAACAAGGCTAAGGTCAGTATCTTTTGTCCCTGGGCCCGGTCGGAGATAATCACCGGCTATGAGCGGCAACACCTTCGGACACCTTTTCGCAGTCACCAACTTTGGTGAATCCCACGGCCCGGCCATTGGCTGCGTCATTGACGGCTGCCCACCCGGCATGGCGCTGTGTGAGGCCGACATTCAGCACGACCTGGATCGCCGTCGCCCGGGTACCAGCCGGCACGTGACCCAGCGCAACGAGCCGGATGCGGTCGAAATCCTCTCCGGCGTCTACGAAGGCAAGACCACCGGCACGCCGATTTGCCTGCTGATCAAAAACACCGACCAGCGCAGCAAAGACTACGGCAACATCCTCGACACCTTCCGGCCCGGGCACGCCGACTACACCTACCTGCACAAATACGGCCTGCGCGACCCGCGCGGCGGTGGCCGTTCGTCGGCCCGCCTGACGGCACCGATGGTGGCGGCTGGTGCGGTGGCTAAGAAGTGGCTGGCGGCGCAGCACGGCATTGCCTTCATGGGCTGCATGACGCAAATTGGCGACATGAGCGTGCCGTTTGAGTCGTGGGATCATGTGCCGAACAATCCGTTTTTTGCCCCGGCGGCAGATGTCTCTGCCCTCGAAAATTACATGGACGCCTTGCGAAAGTCTGGCGACTCTTGCGGCGCGCGCATTCGCGTGGTTGCCACCAACATGCCGGTGGGTTTGGGCCAGCCCTTGTTTGACAAACTGGACGCCGACATTGCCTACGCCATGATGGGTATCAACGCCGTCAAAGGCGTTGAAATCGGGGCCGGTTTTGCCAGCGTCAGCCAACGCGGCACGACGCATGGCGACTCGCTCTCGCCAGCGGGCTTCAAGAGCAACAACGCTGGTGGCGTGTTGGGCGGCATCAGCACCGGGCAAGACTTGGAAGTCTCTATCGCCATCAAGCCGACAAGCTCGATCATCTCGCCGCGCGAGTCGATTGACATGGCCGGGCAGGCGACAAGCGTCATGACCAAGGGCCGCCACGACCCTTGCGTTGGCATCCGCGCCACGCCGATTGCCGAGGCCATGCTGGCGCTGGTCGTCATGGAGCATGTGCTGCAGCAGCGCGCGCAGTGCGGTGATGTGCACGCGCCGATGTCGCGCATCCCCGCGCGTGTTCCCGGCGCGGCTTGAGCTTGCTCTGACGGTGAGCACCCGCCGCCAACTCGTTCCCTTTGCCGCCTTGTCGGCCAGCTACTTTGCGCACATCGGATTTTTCAATCCGTATTTGCCTTTGTGGCTGAAAGAGCTGGGCTTCAGCATTCTGGCCATCAGCGTGCTGGTGTCCTTGCAGGCGGCAACACGGCTGTTTGCGCCCTACGGCTGGGGCTGGCTGAGCGACCGCACTGGCGAGCGCATCAAGCTGCTGCGCTATAGCGCCTGCGCGGCCTTGGTGGCGGCGACAGGCCTGTGGTTTGACGGTGGCGTGGAATGGTTGTTTTTGGTGCTGCTGGTGATGTTCACCCACACCAGCGCCATGATGCCCATGAGCGAAGCCGCCATGGCGCACCTGGTGACGCAGGGCGGCGTGTTCGATTCGCGGCGTTATGGGCGCATTCGCTTGTGGGGATCGCTTGGGTTTCTGGTCACGGTGCTGGCAGCGGGGGCTTGGTTTGAGCACGACGGCATGCGCCAGTTTCCGGCCTGGACGGTGGGCACTATTTTGGCGGTGACCGTCAGTGTCTGGTTCTTGCCTGACCTGAAAGAGGCCGTGCCTGAGCATGCGCAGCACGTCAACGTGATGCCGGTGTTAAGGCAGCGCGCGGTGCAGTGGTTCTTTGCTTCGGCCTTTTTTCATGTGCTCTCGCACATTGGCATTTATGTTTTCTTTTCTTTGTATTTAGATTCATTGGGTTACACAAAAACCATGATTGGGCTACTCTGGGCTTTGTCGGTGGTGGTTGAGATCGGCTGGTTTTTCACGCAATCGCGTTGGCTGCCGCGTTTGAGTTTGACGGCTTGGTTGATGGTCTGTTCTGCGGCGATGGTGCTGCGCATGGGCATCACGGCCAGCAGCGCGCAAGTGTTGATATTGTTACTGGTGGCGCAGGCTTTGCACGCGCTGACGTTTGCCACGCACCACACCGTTTGCATCGCGCTGTTGTCTAAGCATTTCAGTGGCCGCTTGAGGGGCCGCGGCCAGGCACTTTACACCGTCATTGCTTACGGCTTTCCGGGCCTGTTTGGTGGGCTGGCCGGTGGTGTGTTGAGCACGCATTTCGGACTGGTCAGCGTCTATTGGGCATCAGTCGGAACCAGTTTGCTGGCCCTGTTGTGCGCCTTTGGGGCTTGGCGACATCAGCATCTGCGCTCCGCCACCTAAGACTCAGTCCGGCGTAGATTTCAGCGCAACACCATCACCGGCCGGTGGCTGTGCGTCAGCACCTTTTGGGTTTCACTGCCCACCAAAAAACCTTTGATGCCCTTGTGCCCATGCGAGGCCATGGCGATCAAGTCGCAGCCTTGTTCATCGGCCGTTCGGATGATGGCTTCATATGGTTCATCGCTCGTGACGCAGACCGTGTCGCAAGGAACACCTGCTGCGCGCGCTGCGTTTTCAATAGATTGCAGAATCTTGGCAGCTTTCGCTTGCGAGTCTTTGGCGTATTGCTCACGCGTGTCTTCCAGCATGTCAGTCCGGTAGGTGAAGACATGAAACTCAGGGACCACGTGAATTCCTGTGACGCGGGCATGCGTCTCTTTGGCCAGCTCTATGCCTTGTTGAATGGCCGCTTCTGATTGCGGCGATCCATCTGTGGGCAGTAAAACGTGCTTGAACATAGGGGCTCCTTGGTCGTTCGTTGGTTGACGCAAAATTTCAAAAATCAGAGAAGTTAATTTGTGGTTTTTTGGCCAGCCAAACAATGGACGCAAATCTGATGGCGTGTGTCAGCCAAGACGCCGACCGCGCTCAGCCATGTCCCGTGTCAAAGTACGCTGTCGACGTCGCGCCAATGCCCGGGGGCCAAGCCGTCCAGTGTGTGTGGTCCGATGGCTGAACGAATCAGCCGGAGTGTGGGGAAACCCACTGCGGCGGTCATGCGACGAACCTGCCGGTTGCGGCCTTCGCGAATGCCCAGCTCAAGCCATGTGGTGGGCTTGGACTGTCGCACCCGTATAGGCGGGTCGCGCTCCCACACGTCTGGCGCGGTGCTCATCAGGCTGGCGCGGGCAGGGCGCGTCATGCCGTCGTTGAGTTGCACGCCTTGGCGCAAAGCCGCTAGCGCTTCTTCTCCGGGCTCGCCTTCGACCTGCACCCAATAGGTCTTTTCCATCTTGAAGCGCGGATCAGCAATGCGCGCCTGTAGCTGGCCGTCATTCGTCAGCAGCAGCAGGCCTTCACTGTCAGCGTCGAGCCGGCCGGCCACGTACACGTCAGGGATGTTCAGAAAATCCTTCAGTCCGCGCCAACGCCCCTCAGGCGTGAATTGACTCAGCACGCCGTAAGGCTTGTTGAAGCAGATCAGGCGGGTCGGGTTGGAAATGATCATGGCGGCGCAGCATAGCATTTCACGCCTGCTTCCCTCTGCCCAGTGAGTTAGCATCCCTGCATGAGTGTTCATTACGAAAGCGTGCAAACTGGCACGCTCTACCCCGATGCCTTTCAGGTGGCTGCCCCTTCATCTGCGCTGGAGCGTCACATTTGGCCGCGCAAGCTGGGTGTTTTTATCCGCAAAGCGCCGTCATTGATTGACGCCAGTGCCGAACCAGATTCCGCTCCAGAATTAACCGTCGAGCCGATCGAGGGCGCTGCGCCCGACAAGGGTGCGCGCGAGTTGGGGGTCGGGCAGTTTGGCTTGGTGCCGCCTTGGGTCAAGTCGGCGTCGGACGCCAAGTTGCGTTCGACCAAGCTGGTCAATGCGCGGTCAGAAACCGTCACCACGTCGACCAATTTTCGCGATACCTGGCTCAAGGGTCAGCGTTGCATCGTGCCGATGATGGCGTTTTTTGAAGACGACTGGCGCAGCGGAAAAGCCGTGCCGACACGCATCAGCCGCGTCGATGGCAAGCCGATGGGCGTGGCGGGTTTGTGGGAGCTTTGGGCCAAAGACGGTGAAGAAATCATCAGCTTCACCTTGCTGACCGTCAACGCCAACAGCCATGCGTTGCTGCACCGCTACCAACAAGGCGGCAACGAAAAGCGCATGCCAGCGATCTTGGGCGAGGGCACTTACGACGCTTGGTTGAACGCCCGTCACGAGAAGGCCAAAGAGTTCATGCGGGCTTACCCGGCGAACTGGTTGACAGCCAATCCGGTCGAGAAATAACCCGCACTGTCGGCTGCGGCCTGCGGTTCAATCGCCGAGGTTGACGAGGGTTGTCAGCGGCACGTCACTCGGTGGGACGTAGTCGGCCACCACCCAAATCCGCGTGGACTGGCTTGACGCTTCGGTCAGCAACTGCAAGACATAGTTAATCGACGCTTGATCCAATGACGCAAAGGGGCCGTCAAGCAGGGTCAGCTTGGCCCCGGAGGCCACTGCCGCTGCGATCCACACCTTGCGCTTGGAGCCGGTGGACAACATGAACAGGTTTTTGTGCAGGTGCGGGCCTAGCGTTAGGCCGTCCATCACATCGGCCAGCACAGCCTCGTCAAAGCCGGGGTAAGCGCGCTGCACAGACTGCAGGTAGTCGTTCACCGTGAGGGCGTCATGCGCCGTTGAGCGTGGGTCCTTCCAGAACACCTGCTGGCGGTAAGCCTCAGGTTGCTCGTCTAAAAACACACCGCCAAGTTGCAAACGACCGGCATCAGGAGCCAACACACCCGCTAAGAGTTCTAGAACCGTGGTCTTACCACGCCCGTCACCGCCGAGCACCAGCGCTACGCTTGGCGCCAGCTGCGCAGAGAAGTCACGCAGCACCACGCAGTCCGGGTAGGCAAATGATACGTGGGACAGATGCAGCATGTTGACCGTCACTTGCCCCAGCTGTCCTTCAAACCGACCGCCAAATTGAACACCGGCTTGGCGGCGGTGTGGTCTACCCGGTCAGCCACGAAGTAGCCGTGGCGTTCAAACTGGAACTTGTCGTCGGCCTTGGCACCGATGGCGCCACCGGCGGCCAGCGACGGCTCGACGTAAGCGGTGATGAGTTGAATGCTGTCTGGGTTGAGTTGCGTTAAGAAGTCTTTGTCGCCAGTGCCCGAGTGGGCTTCGCTGAAGAGGCGCTCGTACAGGCGCACTTCGGCTTGCACCGCGTCGGCTACGCCGACCCAGGTGATGACGCCTTTGACTTTGACGGCGTCGCTGCCGGGCGTGCCGCTTTTGGTGTCGGGGATCAAGCGAGCCTGCACTTCAGTGACCTGGCCAGCCGCGTCCAGGACCGCGCCAGTGCATTCAATCACGTGGCCGTATTTGAGTCGCACTCTGTTGCCCGGCGTCATGCTGCCATCGGCGGCAGGCTGCGGCGGGTAAAGCCTGAAAAAGCCTTTCGGCGGTGTGGCTTCAAAGTCGCTGCGGTCAATCCAGACCTCTTTGCCGATTTTGAAGTGGCGCTTGCCGAGTTCTGGGTGGTGCGGGTGAATCGGCGCGCTGCAGTCGTCCAGCGTGCCTGCGCCCATGACTTCGTCCCAGTTGCTCAGCACCAGCTTGACCGGGTCCAGCACGGCCATGGCGCGCGCTGCCGAGCCGTCCAGCGTTTCGCGCAGGCAGCCTTCCAGTGTGCTGTAGTCAATCCAGCTGTCGCTTTTGGTGACGCCAATGCGTTCCGCAAAGAGTTGCAGGGCTTCGGCGGTGTAGCCACGGCGGCGCAGGCCGACGATGGTGGGCATGCGCGGGTCGTCCCAGCCGTTGACGCGTTTTTCAGTCACCAGTTGCGCCAGCTTGCGTTTGCTGGTCATCACGTAGGTGAGGTTCAGGCGGGCAAATTCGTATTGGTGCGGGTGCGGCGTGGCGATCAAACCGCCTTCGGCCAGCTTGTCCAGCAACCAGTCGTAAAAAGGCCGTTGGTCTTCAAACTCCAGCGTGCAGATGCTGTGCGTGATTTGTTCCAGCGCGTCTTCAATCGGGTGCGCAAAGGTGTACATCGGGTAGATGCACCACTTGTCGCCGGTGTTGTGGTGCGTAGCGCGGCGAATGCGGTAAATGGCCGGGTCGCGCAGGTTGATGTTGGGCGACGCCATGTCGATCTTGGCGCGCAACACGGCGGCGCCGTCGGCCAGTTCGCCGTCGCGCATTTGCCTGAAACGCGTCAGGTTCTCAGTCGGTGTGCGGCTGCGAAAAGGGCTGTCTTTGCCGGGGTGGCTGAAGTCGCCGCGATTGATGCGCATGTCTTCAGCGCTCTGCTCATCAACATACGCCAAGCCGGCTTGCACCAAGTGTTCGGCGGCGCGGTACATGAAGTCAAAGTAGTCGCTGGCGTGGTAGAGGTGCGCGCCGCCTGACCCGTCTTGGGCCTGCCAGTCAAAACCCAGCCACTTGACCGAGTCAATGATGGAATTGACGTATTCGGTGTCTTCTTTTTCGGGGTTGGTGTCGTCAAAGCGCAAGTGGCAAACGCCGCCGTAGTCACGCGCCAAACCAAAGTTCAGGCAAATACTTTTGGCGTGGCCAATGTGCAAGTAGCCGTTTGGCTCAGGCGGAAAGCGCAGCCGCACTTTGGCCGGGTCGACGGGGCCGACGGCGTGGTGCGCCGCGTCACCAGGCGAGCCACCCCAATGGCGGTTGGCGTAGGTGCCTTCAGCCAAGTCTTTCTCGATGATCTGTCGCAAGAAGTTACTGGGCTTGACGACATCCTTGGCAGAGGCGTTGGCGGAAAGTGCGGCGGGAGGTGCAGAAGCAGGCGTAGAACTCATGGTGGTTATTTTAGACGGGGCACCTTGCACTTACGTTTAGCAACGCACTTCACGCTAGAGCGGGTAGTCCGTTTGCGGCTGATGGGCGTTAATGAGTTCATGGGTGCTTCGTGCTCATACAAGGAATTAGAAATGAAAACTTTCATGCCAACCATCAGCTTCCCATCACGCAACATCGCCAAGGTCATGGCCGCGACCGCTTTGTTGATCGGCGTCGCAGGCTTTGCGTCCAGCGCGCGGGCAGACGACATACATTGGTCCATCGGCTTGGGCTCACCCGGTGTCACCATTGGCATGACCAACGCCAGGCCGCTGCCTATTTTTGTACAGCCTCAGCCGTATTACGGGAAACCGTTACCTGTCTACATGCAACCGGGTTTGATTTACTCGCAGCAAGTTCCGATCTATGTGCAGCCGGCGCCGATTTATCGGTCAGGCTGGGCGCAGCAAGGTCGTGGTTATGGCATGGGTCAACGGCATGATCGTCATCCACCGCATCGGGGTCAAGGCCGTGGGTCACAGGGGCGCGGTCACTGACCGAAGCGCGGCCCGGTGGTCAAAAAAATGTCTTCAGCTGCCGTGTTGCTTCGGCCAAGGACTGCGTTGCGATACGGGAAGCGGCCAAAGCGTTCAATGATGGCTTCGTGCTGGCGGGCAAATGCGAGGTTGCCTTCGAGCTGCTCTTTGAGTGCTTCTGGGGCTTCAGCCAACAAGCCTTCAAAGCGACGAACGCATTCGCGCTGAAGTTCAAGGTCCTCAGCGTGCATCAGCGGCATGTACAAAAATACGCGACCGACCCAAGGCAATGATGACTCATCAGCTGTCCCCAGTGTCATCTGGCTCAACCGCTGCGCGTGGCTGTCACCTGCGAAGGCTTGAGCCTCACCGCGAAAAATATTGCGCGAGAACTGGTCTAGCAAAATGACTAGCCCAAGCCGGTTGATCGGCAGCGCTTCCCAGTCGTGCAGCTCACCGCGCCATGCCGCCAGCAGCAGCTCGCCGAACGCGTCTTTGATCTGCAGGTCCAGTGCCGCATCGCCCATGAACCAACGCTCCTTCATGTCTTGGCTGGGCCAGCCAAGTTGCAGGCCGTCACCCAGCCAAAACTGAAGAACTCGATGGGCTTCTGATGACGCAGGTGTGTTGGGCATGGTGATTGAATTTGGAGGTAATGAAGGGCTCAACGATTAAAACGCAGAGCATGGTTCATGTCGCTTTGATGGACGCCGCGGGTGAGGCCGCGGAGCGAAGGCCTCAAGCATAATCAAAGCAACTTTTGGGGAACATGAATTGGATATTGCACTGCTGATCAAAGCCGCCGTGATGGGCGTCGTCGAAGGACTGACCGAGTTCTTGCCTATCTCTTCTACCGGCCATTTGATTTTGGTGGGTGCTTTGCTCGAGATGAATGATGCCAAAGCCAAGGTCTTTGACATCGCTATTCAGACAGGTGCTATTTTCGCGGTGATTCTGGTTTATTGGCAAAAAATTCACGATACCGTGGTTGGCTTACCAACAGAAAAAAAGGCGCAACGCTTGGCCCTGAATGTGTTGGTAGCTTTTGTTCCTGCGGTCATTTTGGGACTCTTGTTTGGTAAGACCATCAAGACCCATTTGTTCAACCCGGTGGTGGTCGCATCCGCATTCATCGTCGGCGGCTTCATCATTTTGTGGGCTGAAAATCGCCATAAAAACAACCCTGCATCTGCGCGCATTGAAGACGCCGACACCATGACGCTGGTGGACGCATTGAAGGTCGGAGTGGTGCAGTGCTTTGCCATGATTCCGGGCACTAGCCGCAGCGGCGCAACCATCATTGGCGGCATGTTGCTCGGCCTGTCGCGCAAGGCGTCAACAGACTTTTCTTTCTACTTGGCTATTCCCACGCTGATTGGCGCGGGTGTTTACAGTCTCTACAAAGAACGGGCGCTGCTGTCGCTGGCCGACATACCCATGTTCAGCGTTGGCCTGCTGTTTTCATTCTTGAGCGCCTGGGTCTGCATCCGCTGGTTGCTGCAGTACATCGCCTCACACAGCTTTGTGGTGTTTGCCTGGTACCGCATCGTCTTCGGCTTGCTGGTCTTGTTGACTGCGCACATGGGCTGGGTCAACTGGGTCGGCTGAGCTTAAATCAGCTTGTCTTCAGGGGTGCGGATTTTTTTCAGCACGTCATGTCGATCTGCCGGCATCTTCAGCGGCGTGTCGCTGTGCGCGTCGTCCCACACCGGGTCTGCAATGCTGTCAAACACTTCGCGCAGTTTGGTGCCCCAGTTGTTGTGCATCATCTGGTAGTAGGGGTTGCTCTGGTCAATGCAGACCAGCTTGTCGCTCTCAAACTTGTCGACTTCGTAGACGGCTAAGTCGAGTGGGAAACCCACCGACAAGTTGGATTTGATGGTGGAGTCCATTGAGACCAGTGCGCACTTGGCGGCTTCTTTCAGCGGTGTTTCTGGGGTGATGACGCGGTCTAGCACTGGCTTGCCGTACTTCGATTCGCCGACCTGAAAGTAAGGCGTTTCGCTGGTCGCTTCGATGAAGTTGCCGGCTGAGTACATCTGAAACAGGCGCATGCCTTCGCCCTTGATCTGGCCACCAAACAGCATCGACACATTGAAGTCCACATCGGCCTGTTTGAGGGAGACCGCATCGCGTTCATAGACTCGGCGCACCGCCGAACCTAGGACGCGGGCTGCGTCAAACATACTCTTGGCGTTCCAGATGGTGATGGGTTCACCGCCATCCGGGTCTGGCAATTTTTCGATCTGCAAGATCTCGCGGATGGATTGCGAAACAGACAAATTACCAGCCGACAGCAAGACCATGAAACGGTCGCCGGGGCGCTCGTAAACAATCATTTTCCTGAAAGTGCTGATGTGGTCTAAGCCCGCATTGGTGCGGGAGTCTGACAAGAAAACCAAGCCAGCATTGAGTTTGATAGCGACGCAATAAGTCATGAGAGAAGGATAGTTTCAGGTAGAGGCAGAGAGCAGTTTTTTGAGCCGGTACAGCGCATCGAGCGCTTCTCGCGGGGTCAGGGCGTCAGGGTCGATAGTGTCCATGGCTTTTTCAAGCAGGCTGAGTTCAGCCGCAGGCTGATCTGGTGGCGGTGCAAAAAGATCAACCTGCGCGCGGGCTTCGGTTTGTTGCATCTCTAGCGCGCCCAGCGCCAGCCGTGCATGGCTCACCACAGCCGCCGGCACGCCCGCCAGTTTGGCAACGGCAATACCGTAGCTGCGACTGGCCGGGCCGGGCTCGATGTGGTGCATGAAGACGATGTTCGAGCCCGACTCGACCGCGCTCACATGCACGTTCACCGCGCCGTGGTGCTTGGCGGGAAACTCCGTCAGCTCAAAGTAATGCGTGGCAAACAAGGTGAACGCCTGCGACTTGCTGTGCAAGTAAGTTGCAATGCCGCTGGCCAGCGCCAAGCCGTCAAAGGTCGAGGTGCCGCGCCCGATCTCGTCCATCAGCACCAGCGAATGCGGCGTGGCGGCATGCAAAATTTGCGCAGCCTCGGTCATCTCCAGCATGAAGGTGGACTGCGCGTTGGCAACGTCATCGGCCGCACCAATGCGCGTGTGAATCGCGTCGATAGGCCCAAGCCGGCAGGCCGTGGCGGGCACGTAAGAGCCCACGCAGGCCAGCAGCACAATCAGCGCCACTTGCCGCATGTAGGTAGATTTTCCGCCCATGTTGGGGCCGGTGATGACCTGCATCCGGCTCTTGTGGCTGAGTGCAGAGTCGTTGGCAATGAAGCTGCCGCCACCGGTTTCAGCCAAGCGCGCTTCGACCACCGGATGCCTGCCACCGACGATCTCAATGCACGGCTCTTTGGCAAACACCGGCTGCGCCCAGTTCAGGGTCAGTGAGCGTTCGGCCAGCGCGCACAAGGCGTCCAACGATGCAATGGCGCGGGCCAGCCGACTCAACGCGGGCACAAAGTCTTGCAGCTGATCGAGCAATTCTTCATACAAAAACTTCTCGCGTGCCAAGGCCCGTTCTTGCGCCGACAAAGCCTTGTCTTCAAAGGCTTTGAGTTCGGGCGTGATGAAGCGTTCGGCGTTTTTCAGGGTCTGGCGACGCCGGTAATCGTCGGGCACTTTGGACGCTTGGCCTTGCGAGACCTCGATGTAAAACCCATGCACGCGGTTGAACTGCACCCGCAAGTTGCTGATGCCCGTGCGCGCTTTTTCGCGGGCTTCAAGGTCGAGCAAAAAAGCGTCGCAGTTGGTTTGAATGTCGCGCAACTCGTCCAGGTCGGCATCGCAGCCGTGGTTGATGACGCCGCCGTCGCGTATCAAGGCGGCGGGTTCGTCCATCAAGTAGCGGCTCAGCAGCGCAGCGCAAGCGGGCGGGGCTTGCAGGTCTTCAAAAATACGTTGCAGTAGATCCGGTAATTCAGTTGCCGAGTTTTGGGCCGGGCTCAACTGCTCGGCTTTTTGCAGCGTGTCGCGCAGTGCAATCAGCTCACGCGGGCGCACTTGGCGCAGCGCAATGCGTGCGGTGATGCGTTCAACATCGGTGCTGCCTTTCAGGCGCGCACGCAAAGTTTGTTGCAAGCCGCTGCGCAGACAAGTGATGGCGTCTAGGCGCGCGGCCGCTTGGCTGCGTTCACGCCGAGGTGACAGCAGCCAGTTTTTAAGCAAGCGGCTGCCCATGCCGGTGGTGCAGGTGTCGAGCAAGGAAAAGAGCGTCGGTGAGTCCTCGCCGCGCAGCGTCTGCGTCAGCTCTAAGTTGCGGCGCGTGGTTTGCGGTAGCTCGATCATCTCGCCCGAGCGAACCACCTGCAGGCTGTGCACATGGCTGAGCGCGCGGCCTTGGGTGTGTTCCGCATAGCCTAGCAACGCAGACGCCGCCGCATGCGCTTCGCTGAGTGCTTCGGCGCTAAACGTAGCCAGTGACGCCACTTGCAATTGCGCCAGCAGGCGGCGCACACCCAAGGACGCATCAAACTGCCAGGCCGGCCGGGGCGTCAATGTGGCGGCGTGGCCGGCAGGTCCGGATTTAAGCAATGCCGTCAGGCGGGCTTCAAAGGCCGGCGTGACGTCAATGTTGTAGACCAGCTCGCTGGGGCCAATGCGCGCCGCCCAAGCTTCGACTTCATCGCTGGCGCAGTGGGCCAGATGAATCTCGCCCTGCGTCACGCTGAGCCAAGCCAGCCCGCAAGTGTTGCGGCTGCCTTGGTGCACCGCCAACAAGATAGATTCTGTTTTGTCGCTCAGCAGCGCGCTGTCGGTCAGCGTGCCGGGTGTGACCACGCGCACCACTTTGCGCTCGACCGGGCCCTTGCCCGTGGCCTCGCCCATTTGCTCGCAAATAGCTGCTGACTCGCCCAGCTTGATCAACTTGGCGAGGTAGCCTTCAACCGAATGAAAAGGCACGCCGCACATGCGAATCGGCTCACCTGCAGACTGCCCGCGCGAGGTCAAGGTGATGTCGAGCAGGCGGGCGGCTTTTTCGGCATCGGCATGAAACAGCTCATAAAAATCGCCCATCCGGTAGAACAACAAAGTGTCTGGATAGTCGGCTTTCAGCAGATGGTACTGGGCCATCATGGGCGTGTGCTTAGACGCCTCATTGCCCGAGGTGTCTGAATTAAATTTGTCCTTAGAAATCAATGCGTTGGCCTAAAAATATGCTGACGGGTGCCTAGCTTTGCCTTCATTTACCTCTCAGGTTTCTAGGGCATGGCCAATCGAACCCCCAACAATACCACCTCTTCAGCTGAGAAAATTAACCTAAGACAGGGCGCAGCCTGCTTCTGTCCAGCTTTTGGGTAGGCCCAACAACTCAGCCAAACCCTCGGCATGCCAGCCCTCCAGCGTGCCCTTCGCTGTCAGCGTTTTGATCGGCGCTTAACCGTGAATTGGCTATTGGAAATAGTCCATTCGGGTGATTTAAATTAAAAATTAATTGTTTATATTAATTTTTTCGTCGTAATAGTGGTGTGGTTACAAACTTTGTAGTCTTATTTACGAATTTCAAACCTTGTTTTTTTCTGAAAGACTCATTCAATGCTGACCAGTTCGGGGCTGAGCATCTGTGCCAGTAAATGGCCTCATTGTTTTTGGGAGGCGGCTGTTCGATTTCTGTGGTGGCGCAGTCGGCCTTGTCGCATGGACTCACTGGGTCGGCCCGTTGCGAGATCGATTCAATGAGGCGGCCAATTTCTTTACCGGTACAGCTGCCTTTGTTCAACGACGCTTGTTTGCGTGAGCTAAGCGAGTTGTGCGCCGTCTTTAAAAGCCCCGAGGCTGATAAGAGTCCGTTGGCACACCAAGCTCATTTTCCACAAGGCGTTAGCAAAGAGGTATCCCCTTTACCGTCTTTGAAGGCGCAGGAAACTCGTCTTTTTGCACATCGCAAGGTGGCCGATTCTTCGGCGGTGCCGTTCAAACTGTCTGGCTTGGCCCAGGCCAGGAAAACACCGGTTGCAGTGGCCATGGCCGCAACCACTAGACCCTCTTTTAAGGCAAAGCAGTTTCCCATGCCACTGGTCGGCTGTAGCGCTGTGCTTTTGGGGGTGGTGGCCGCTGTCTGCTTTCGTCTGTGGGTTGCCGATGGCGGTCATTTCTTGCTGGCGGGTCGTGTGCAGGCATTGCCTTCAATTCCTGCTTCGGAAACTGGCGCGCCCATGGCTTTAGAGGCTCAGCCTGCAAGGTTGCCATTCAGCTCTCCATTTGGCACGTTGAATACGGAGCCGCCTGCTCTTGTAGCGACTGCGGCATCGACGGAAGGCCAAGAAATGCCTTGCAGCAAGTTTCAAGGACCGATTGCTACCTTCACTTCCGCCCGCGCCATCCAAGATGGTGCTCTTATCAATGTGGTTGGCGCAGGTGGGCAGTTTGTGTGCCTCAAAGACAGCCGTGGCAAAGTTTTTCACTATGCCTTTGCCAGTGCATCGGGCCGAAGTTTTTATGGAACTCCGCCTTGGCTCGTCGAATCGCCTAATTTAGGAGCGCTGCAGGTTTACTTTCAGGGCGTCTTGGTGCGCCTGCCCCAAGCCGAGAATGTGCGACTTCGCTTGATCGCTGGCAGCAACATCTGACTGATCCAGCGGCCTTTAACGTGGCTTTAAAACGGTGCGTCGGGCAGTGTTTCGTGGGCTTTGCTGCTGGCTTGTGATTTACGGCCTTGCAGGGTCTTTGGCTTGTCAGCGGGGACAGCTGCGTCAGCTATCTCCGTGGCATCCGTGGTTTCAGCAGCGTCTTCTTGCAAGGCTTGACGGACGTTGGCTTTGTCGCCTGCGCCGGCAAATTTGCTGTACTTGGCCAAGGTGGTGACCAACTGGGCGTAGATGCGTGGGTTGCCGGCCAAGCATTCGCCTTGTTCCAGAAAGTCAGCTTCGCCGGTGAAGTTGCCGACCAAGCCGCCGGCTTCGGTCACCAGCAGTGAGCCGGCCGCAACGTCCCAAGGCAGCAGGTTGCTTTCAAAAAAGCCGTCGTTGAAGCCGGCTGCTGTGTAGGCCAAGTCAAGTGCAGCAGCGCCGGGGCGACGCACGCCAGCGCACTGGGTCATGACTTCGCCGAGCATGCTCAGGTAGGGTTTGAGTTTGTCGCCTGGGCGGTACGGAAAGCCGGTGCTGATCAGGCATTCTTGCAAACGTGTGCGCTTGGCAACCCGAATGCGGCGGTCGTTCATGTACGCGCCGCGGCCTTTGGTGGCGCAAAACAAGTCGTTGCGGGTGGGGTCGTAAACGACGGCTTGTTCGATCTTGCCGCGCACGCTCAATGCAATGCTGACGCAGTAAACCGGGAAGCCGTGAATGAAGTTGGTGGTGCCGTCTAGGGGGTCAATGATCCAGACGAATTCTGAGTCTTTGGCGCCTTGCTCGCTGCCCGATTCCTCCGCCAAAATGCCGTGGCCCGGGTAGGCCGTGAGCAGTGTCTCGATGATGATAGCTTCAGCGGCCTGATCGATTTCGGTGACGAAGTCGTTGGTCTGCTTGGCCGAAACACGGACTGATTCAACATCAAGCGCGGCGCGGTTGATGATGGCGCCAGCGGCGCGCGCAGCCTTGACGGCCACGTTGAGCATGGGGTGGAGATTGGACATAAGCAGTAAGAAAGAGCGGGAGGGCTGCAGACCGGTGACCGGCGGGCAGGTGACAATAGCGCCATTTTAAGGGGCTTCAGCCCCAAATGCCCATGAAAACCCGATTTATCCTCATCAACACCAGTCACGCGGGCAATGTGGGCGGCACCGCACGCGCCATGAAGGTGATGGGTTTCACGGATTTGGTGTTGGTGGCGCCGCGTTGGGCCAATGTGCTGAACCGCGAAGAAACCAAACAGCGCTCCAGCGGTGCGCTGGATGTTTTGAAGAATGCCCGCGTGGTCGAGACGGTGGAGGAAGCCTTGGACGGCATGACCCATTTGTGCGCCACGGCCATGACGCCGCGTGATTTTGGTCCACCCACGGTGACGCCGCGCGCGCACTTTGCTGCCTTGACATCACCGGCTGCACAAGAGGCTGGGCACTCGGTCGGAGAGCGCCCCGAGTCTGTGGCTTTTTTGTTTGGCTCCGAGCGCTTTGGTATGCAGAACGAAGATGTTTACCGCTGTCACGCTTGTTTGAGCATTCCGACCGACCCGAATTTCGGCTCGCTTAATTTGGCGGCGGCGGTGCAACTGATTGCCTACGACTGGCGTGAGGCGCTGGGCGGTTTTGCGGTGCAGTCTGCCACGCCGCCCGCGCGGCAAGCCGATGCCGCTGAAGTGGCTGGCATGCTCAAACACTGGGAGCAGGCCTTGGCTGAGATCGGTTTCTTAGACCCGCAAGCGCCAAAAAAACTCATGCCACGGCTGAACCAGCTGTTCAACCGCGCGCAACTCTCCGGCGAAGAAATTCATATTTTGCGCGGTGTCGCCAAGGCCATGTCGCAAGCGGCCGGCAAACAGACTTGACGCGCAGTAGACTCCTCACCATGTTTTCTCGACTCCGCTCCGACGTTCAGTGCATTCTTGACCGCGACCCAGCCGCCCGCACGGCTTGGGAAGTTCTGACTTGCTACCCCGGCATCCACGCCTTGCTGCTGCACCGCCGTGCGCATTGGTGCTGGAACCACGGGCTGAAGTGGCTGGGGCGGTTTATCTCGCACATGGCACGCTGGCTGACCGGGATTGAAATTCACCCGGGCGCGAAGATCGGCAGCTGTGTCTTTTTTGACCATGCCATGGGCGTGGTGGTCGGCGAGACCGCTGAAATCGGCGACGGCTGCACAATTTACCAAGGCGTGACGCTGGGCGGCACCTCTTTGTACAAGGGCACCAAGCGGCACCCGACGCTGGGCCGCAACGTGGTGGTCGGCGCTGGCGCTCAGGTGCTGGGCGGCTTCACGGTGGGCGACGGCGCACGCATCGGTTCTAACGCGGTGGTCGTCAAACCAGTGCCTGCGGGTGCCACGGCAGTCGGCAACCCGGCCCGCATCATCCAAGCGGATGCTGCTGTGAAGCGGGAAGAAGCGGCCAGTCAGATGGGTTTTTCAGCCTACGGCATCACGCAAAACGACGACCCGGTGTCGCAGGCCATGCGCGGCTTGATTGACAACGCGGCAGGCCATGAACAGCAGATTGCCTTGCTCTGGCAGGCGATTGAAAAACTGTCAGCTTCGCCGACAGTGCTAGGCAAAGACTGCATTCCAAACGACGCTGCGCGCAAAGAAAATTTTCCAGCCGACAAACTCAATCAGCTGATGGGCAAGTAAAACGCAGGCGGGTTTTTAAGCGATGGGCCGGATGGCTGATTTGGGTCTGAAGGCCTTGCAGACCTCGGCTCGGGTTTCCAGATACGGCCCGCCGATCAAATCAATGCAGTAGGGCACGGCGGCAAAAATGCCGGGCATGACGCTTTCACCGGCCTCGTTGCGCAAGCCTTCCAGCGTTTCTTGAATCGCTTTGGGTTGGCCAGGAAAATTCAAGATCAAGCTCTGCTCGCGGATCACGGCGCACTGGCGCGACAAAATCGCGGTCGGCACAAACTTCAAGCTGATCTGCCGCATTTGCTCGCCAAAGCCGGGCATTTCTTTGTGGCTCACCGCCAGCGTCGCCTCGGGTGTCACGTCGCGCAGGGCCGGGCCGGTGCCGCCGGTGGTCAGCACCAACGAACAACCAGCGTTCACCAACTCGATCAGTGCTGCACTGATGCCGGCTTGCTCGTCGGGAATCAAGCGCGCGTCAAATTCAATCGGGTTGTGCAGCGCACGCGTCAGCCAGTCTTTCAGGGCAGGCAGACCTTTGTCTTCATAGACGCCGGTAGACGCACGGTCGCTGACGGAAACGATGCCGATCCGCACCGGCTCAAAACGGTTGAGCTCGGGGCGGCCGGCTTCAAGACTTGACATGCGTCATCTTTTCTTTGACCAACTGAAAAATCTCGCGAAACGACTTGCCATGGCGCGGCGCTTCGCCCGGCTTTTCAGGCACGATGTCTTTGCGGGCTTGGCGGATGAGCGCGCGCAGCTGTTGCGAATCGGTGTCGGGATAGGCGGTCAGCCAATCGCTGAGGGCGCCATCTTCGGCGATCAGTTTGTCGCGCCACTGCTCAGCCAAGTGGAGCGACAGCGTCAGCTGGGCGGAGCCGTTGGTTTGTTCGCTGATGGCTTCGCGGATGGGTTCGGGGTCGAGCGGGCGCATCAGCTTGCCGATGAATTGCATTTGCCGCCGCCGACCTTCGAAGTGGGTGATCTTCTTGCAGTCTTTGATGGCGTCGAGCAGTTTTTCAGGCAGGTTGAGCCGCTTGATGAGGTCGGGGCGCAGCGTGAGCAACGCCTCTCCCAAGACCTGCTTTTCGCCGGCCTCGGCTTTGAGTTGGGTTTTGCTAGGGGGGCCCGGCTCTTCAGCCAGAATTTCTTCGGGCTTGACGAAGCGTCCGTTGGACCAATAGCCTTTGATAGTCTTGTTGTTCATTGCAGTCAGTATCATAGCGACCCATGACCCAAAAAACATTGAAGCGTTCCCCGCGAGATCCCCATCTGATGGCGCAGCCCGAGTCGGGCTTCAGTTATCACCGGGATTTCTTTGAAGATTTGGTCGACAGCGCCTTGTCCCATGCCACCAAAATCGGTGCCACGGACGCGGCGGCAGAGGCCTCTGAGGGCTGTGGCCTGAGCGTCAGTGTGCGCAAAGGCGAACTCGAGAATGTCGAGCGCAACCGCGACAAATCATTGGGCGTCACCGTCTACGTCGGCCAAAAACGCGGCAACGCTTCTACCAGCGATTTCTCCAAAGCCGCCATCGAGCAGACCGTGCAAGCGGCCTACGACATCGCCCGCTTCACCGCCACAGACAAAACCTCGGGCTTGCCGGCGGACCGCGATATTTCGCGCAAGCACCTGGACCTTGATTTGTTCCATCCCTGGGCCATCAACTCGGCGCAAGCCGCCGTGCTGGCGCTCGAATGTGAAGCCGCCGCTTTGAGTACCAGCCGCCTGATCACCAACAGCGAAGGCGCTGGCGTGTCGGCGCAGCAAAGCCATTTTTTCAGTGCCCACACGCGTGGTTTTCGCGGTGGTTATGCCAGTTCGCGGCACAGTATTTCAGTCTCGCCGATTGCCGGCAAAGGCAGCCAGATGCAGCGCGATGCTTGGTACAGCTCGATGCGTGACGCGGCTGACTTGGCCAGCCCGCAAGCGGTTGGCCGTTACGCCGCCGAACGCGCTTTGTCGCGTTTGAAAAGCCGAAAAATTCCGACCACGCAATGCGCCGTGTTGTTTGAGTCGCCGCTGGCGTCGGGTCTGCTGGGCGGCTTTGTGCAGGCCATCAGCGGCGGCGCGCTGTACCGCAAGAGCACCTTCTTGCTGGACAGCTTGGGCAAGGCAGCCTTTCCCACACACATCGATATCAGCGAAGATCCGCATGTGCTCAAAGGCAAAGGCAGCGCACCGTTCGACGACGAGGGTGTCAAAACCAAGGCGCGCCAAATTGTCGATGGCGGCATTGTGCAAGGTTACTTTTTGAGCACTTACTCATCCCGCAAGCTCGGCATGCGCACCACCGGCAATGCAGGCGGTTCGCACAATTTGGTGATGACCAGCCGCAAGACGCGCGCTGGCGATGACCTCGACGCCATGTTGAAAAAACTCGGCACTGGGTTGTTCGTCACAGAGTTGATGGGCCAAGGCGTGAACTACGTGACCGGTGACTACTCGCGTGGCGCGTCAGGCTTCTGGGTCGAGAACGGCCAGATCGCCTTTCCGGTGGAAGAAATCACCATCGCCGGCAACCTCAAAGACATGCTCATGGGCATCCAAGCCGTAGGCGCTGACGCCTACAACTACGGCGCCAAAACCGTGGGCTCGATTCTGGTCAACCGGATGAAGGTGGCAGGTTCCTGATTTTGGTTCACTGCGCGTGAATTCTCCGACCCGACAACTTGCTGCGTTTGCCGCCGGCTTGCAGTTCACGGATATTCCGGAAACGGTTGTTCGACGGTCTGAAGATCTGCTGGTTGACTGGCTCGGCTCGGCGGTCGCTGGGCACAGTTCCCCGGCAGTCAAAACGATCACGCGCTTCGCACTGGCGATGGGGCCGCAGGTAGGTCTTTCTGAAGTGATCGTCGATCGCACGCGCACCAGTCCTTACTTGGCCGCCATGGTCAATGCGGCGGCCTCGAACACAGTCGAGCAGGGTGATGTTCATAACGGTTCTGTTTTTCACCCTGGTACGGTTGTTTTTCCAGCGGCTGTGGCCGTGGCACAAGCGCTCGGTGCCAGTGGGCTGCAGTTGCTGACGGCTGCTGTGGCAGGTTACGAAGTTGGCATCCGCGTGGGTGAATTTCTGGGCCGTTCCCACTACAAGTTTTTTCACACCACCGGCACTGCCGGCACGCTGGCCGCCGCCGCCGCGGTCGGTCATTTGCTTGGTCTGAATAGCGTTCAGATGCAGCACGCCTTCGGTTCCGCGGGGACGCAATCGGCGGGCCTGTGGGAATTTTTGCGGACTGGGGCCGATAGCAAACAACTGCACACGGCGCATGCGGCTGCCGCAGGCTTGATGTCGGCCTACCTGGCGAAGGACGGTTTTACCGGTGCGGCACACATCTTTGAAGGTCCACAGGGTATGGCTGCGGGTATGTCAACGGACGCCAATCTAGCCAAACTGACAGATGGCTTGGGTTCGCGCTGGGCGACGGCAGAGACCTCGTTTAAATATCACGCCGCCTGTCGGCACACCCATCCGGCGGCAGATGCGCTCGCCCATGTGATGCAGGTTCACCAGCTTAAGCCCGAGGATTTGGCGCGTGTCGTGACGCATGTGCACCAAGGTGCGTTGGACCTGCTCAGCAGCAAAATCGATCCGTCGACGGTGTATCAGGCGCAGTTTTCTATGGGGACGGTGCTCGCACTGGTCGCGCGATTCGGACACGCGGGCTTGGTCGAGTTTGAGCAGCACTTCCTTGACGACAGCACACGACTGATGGGGCAACGCGTGGAGATGGTTTTAGATGCAGAAGTCGATGCCGCTTACCCCCAGCGTTGGATTGGCAAGGTGACGGTCCACACCACCGACGGCCGACTTCTGCACGGCCGTGTCGACGAGCCCAAAGGAGATCCTGGCAACACGCTTAGCCGCGAAGAAATCACGGCGAAGGTACTGCGTCAAGCTGCGTTCAGCGGCGGCGCGACGATGGCCGAGATGCAGTCTGCGGTTGCAGACCTCTGGGATGTCGCCAGTTGGCCTCAGGTGAACGCGTTGCTGGCTTTTAAAATGTGTGGGAATTAACGCTATGAACGCTCAATTGCTTTCGGTTGTGGATTGGTTGGATACAGTTGTGCTTGCTATGGAACCAGCGGTGCAAACACATGCGCGCTGGCTCGTGTTGGACACCTTGGGTTGCATTGTGGCGGGGCGGCGTGCGGGGCCTGTGGCCGAGTTTGAATATCGTGCAGCGGCCGCCGATCCGGGCTCGTTTTACTTTTCACGAGATTCTTCGTCCACGGCTTTGGGCTTGACTAACGCTAACGCAGCGATGATGCTGGCCATGGCTGCTTGCTGGGATGAAGCCTGTGAAGGTCATGCAGGCGCCCATGGGCGACCAGGTGTGGCGGTCTTAGCTGCACTTTTGCCAATGTCTTCCCGTCTGACCTACGGTCAGTTTCTCAAGTCTTTTGTAGTGGGCTATGAAATAGGAGCCCGTTTTGGCGCCAGCTTGCGCATCAAAAAAGGCATGCATGTTGATGGCAACTGGCCGTCATTGGGAGCTGCGGCTGCTGTAGCGCATGCGCTGGGTCTACGGCCCGTGCAAATCGCCCAAGCGGTGCAGATAGCGGCGTGTCAATTGCCCATGAGTTTGTACTCGCCTGTGCGTTCGGGTGACACATCGCGCAACACTTATTTGGGTCACTCTGCCCAATTGGGGCAAAGCGCTGCCTTGGCGGCGGCGAGCGGCATCACCGCGCCCAGCGATACTGTCCTTGAATATGCTTTGGTCGGTTTGGGGCAAGCCTTTGGGCACTTTGATACCGCCACGGAATTTCATATTTTGCAGGCCTACTTCAAACCCTACGCCGCTGTGCGGCATGTGCACTATGGCGCCTTGGCTGCCTTTGTGATCAGGAATGCAGTGGCGCTGGAAAAGGTAACTAGCATCTCATTGCAGGTCTATGAAGAGGCCACTGTCTATTGCGGTAACAGGGCGCCTCAAACGCCTTTACAGGCGCAGTTTTCACTCACCTTTGGTCTGGCTTCCATGCTACGGTGGGGCCGGCTAGACCCATGGGTGTACCGCGAGCCACAGTTTCAAGATCCGTTGCTAAGGGCAATTGAGGCCAAGGTACAGGTGAAGGTAGAGCCTCAATGGACGAAGCAGCAGATGCGTGGGGCACGATTGTTGCTGGAATGCAGCGATGGCACGTGCCACGAAAAAGAGATCACGGCCGTGCTAGGCGATGCGCAAATGCCGTTCACAGAGACACTACTATCTGAAAAATTTATGCGCTATTGTGCAGACAGCCTGTCGGTTGCACAAGCCTCGGACTGGGCCTGCCAATTGTTGTGTGCGTCCACTGATTCGCATCCTCTTCCGTTTTGGAAGTCACCCTAGGAGAAAATGCCATGTTGAGAAAAATATCCCTTACCTTTGCTGTTCTTGCGGCAGGTGTTGTGGGGGCGCCTTTGTTGGCACAAACCACTGACTTCCCAAGCAAACCGGTTCGCATTGTTGTGCCCTTTCCACCCGGCGGTGCCACCGATATCACGGCGCGCGTGGTAGCCGCAAAGCTCAGTACCAAATGGGGGCAACCCGTGGTCATTGACAACAAGGCCGGAGCGGGTGGTAATGTTGGATCTGACCTGGTGGCCAAGTCTGCACCCGATGGCTACAACATCGTGCTGGGCGTGACCGGATCGCATGCCATCAACGTGTCCTTGTTCAAAAAAATGCCTTACCACCCGTTGAGCGACTTTGAGCCCTTGACCCAAGCGACGATTTACCCGAACGCGATTGTGGTGAATCCTCAGGTTCCAGCCAACAACCTTTCGGAGTTGATTGCCTTTCTCAAGAAAGAGCCGGGCAAGCTGTCATATGGTTCCGATGGCAATGGAACCGCATCGCACTTGGGTATGGAAATATTGAAGTCCCGAGCCAACGTGCAACTGGTCCATATTCCTTATCGTGGCAGCACGCCGATGATCACCGACCTGCTGGGTGGGACCTTGATGGTCGGCATCACTGGTTTGCCAGCAGTTCAGCAGCATTTGAAAGCAGGCAAGCTCAAAATGATTGCCATCACTACGCCTCAGCGCGCTCCGGGGGCACCTGAATACAAGACGGTGGCAGAGCAAGGGTTTGCCAATTTCAACGCTGCCCCATGGGCTGGATTTTTTGCGCCAAAAGGGACCCCAAAACCGGTGGTGGATAAGTTGTCCAACGATTTGATCGAAGCGCTCAAACAGCCTGATGTGATGCAAAAAATGAGCGAGCTGGGTAGCACCGTGGTGGGCAACCGGCCGGACGAGTTTCGCCAGTTTGTGAGTCGACAAATAGAGATGTGGGCCGAGGGTGTGACTATCTCAGGCGCCACGGTGGACTGAGTCATGGCCGTCTTGGGTAACTTTCCCCCCAGTGGAGACTATGCGTTTCCATACCGTGACTTGGTGGCTGCGCAAGTTTTGGTCACAGGGGGGCGCGGCACCCTAGGTGCGGCACTGTGCCGCGGGTTTGCTTCTTTAGGGGCGTCTGTCTGGTCTCTTGATTCGTCACCGATTGAAGGGGGGCAGATCAACCCGCGTATCGCACATCGCATTGCCGATGTGCGCGACCGTGCTTCTTTGCAGTCGGTACAGGCAGAGATCGAAGTGACCGAGGGACTAGATGTATTGATCAATGCTCATGGCATTCAGATTCGGTCTGACTTTGCAGGCTGTGACGAGGAAACATGGATGACCCTCACCGACGTCAACCTGAACGGGGTCTACCGCAGCTGCCAAGTATTTGGTGAGCCGATGCGCAAACGCGGCGGTGCCATTGTCAACATTGGCAGTGTCAATGGTGTGGTGGTCTCTGGCAAGGGCACGCCTTACGGCATCCAGAAAGCAGCGGTGTCGCACATGACCAAGGTGCTGGCGGTTGAATGGGCACCTCTGGTACGTGTCAATGCAGTGGCACCCACGGCGATTCCATCCGGCATGACTCAAGACTTGTTTTCCAATCAGGACTATGTGGCAAACAAGCTGCAAAGCATCCCACTCAAAAGAACCGGCACTGAAGAAGACATCGTGCATGCGGTGATGTTCTTGGCTTCTTCAGCTTCGGGCTTGGTGACCGGCCACACCTTGATGATGGATGGCGGTTTGTCTTTGGTTTGACTCTCCAAATCAGCTGTTCTTTTTTTGAACAAGCAGGAAGTCCTTGTCAAAGACAGTGGCTCATTCCACTTTCGCGCCAGATGCGCTCGCGTGCGGCAACGTCGGTGCTTCTTGCAGGCTGGAAGAGACGAATTTCGCCCCGGAATTGAAAACTGCTCCCGCATGGCCGGTTCTTTGGAGCTCTCTCGCACCTCCTGTGAGAATTTTTCTACGATGACTCGAGGTGCGGCGGCAGCCAAGATCAGTGCGCCCCATGAGGTCACGATGAAATTGGAAATCCCGACCTCTGCCATGGTGGGGACGTCAGGCAAAGAAGCCCATCTCTCGTAATAGGTCACAGCCAAAGCCCGCACGCGCCCGCCGCGAAGCATGGGCGTCTGGTTAACGATGTTGTCGATCGAGCAGTCAATCCGTCCAGCAGCGAGTTCTGCAGATGCTTGCGCGCCACCCTTGAACGGCACATGAATGGCTTTGATGCCGACCTTCTGCGCAAAGGCTGCACCCGACAGGTGCGGGGTGGTACCGATGCCTGAAGAACTGTAGGTGATCCCATCGCTCTTGTTGCGCGCCCAAGTCAGCCATTCTTTGAAATCCTTGGCGGGGTGCGACGCTGGAATGACCAACACATTGGTGTTTTCCCAAAAGGTTGAAACGCCCACGAAATCTTTGACTGGGTCGAAATTTAATTTCGAATACAAAAACTGGTTGATGGACAAGGTGCCAATCGTCGCTGAGCACGCGGTGTAGCCGTCAGGCTGCGCTTTGGCGACGGCCTCCATGCTGATGTTGCCACCAGCGCCGGGCCGATTTTCAACCACGAAAGGTTGGCCAAGACGTTGCTGCAGGCGCTGAGCCAATAGGCGGGTCAGGATGTCTGATGCGCCGCCTGCACCCAAACCGTTGATCAGTTTGACGGGTCGTTCAGGCCATGCTGTGGCTTGTGCGCAGACCAGCGGATTCAGCGTTAAAGCAGCCAATGCGGCGCCGATTGGAGGACGGTTCGTCGTTAGATCATCATTTTTATCGCGGTTGAGGTTGGTTTGAGTGGCGAGCAACTGGCAATGATTTGTTGAGTACGAACTAAAAAACGAAATTTGTTTCTTGTACGTAGGGGAATGTACTAGTAAGTATTTTTGAGGAGCATCCTAAGATAAAAATTCCAAAAACCAAATTTTTTTTCGATTTTACGAAAGTATTTAAAATGCTCCATGCTGATCTTTCGAACGCAGGCCCATCTTTCGCTCAACCCATGAACGTCTTGCGAGGCGTCGGGCTTGCGCTGGGCTTGGCGTCGGCCATGACAGCCGCCTGGTCTTTTGAGGCGCCCGATGACGGCGTCTACAAGGACCGAATTGATTGGGGCGTCATGATGGACTTGAGTGGTCCGACCGCTGCCAATGAGGTGCCGTGGACCAATGGCGTCAAAGCCTACATTCGCAAGGTCAATGACGAGGGCGGTATCCATGGCCGAAAAATCAATTTGTTGGTCGAAGATGACCGCTACGAGACCTCTTTGGTGCGCGTGAACTACGAGCGTTTAGTCACGCAAACCAAGGTACTGGCCATTTCCGGCATGGGCAGCTCGTCCGCTCAGGCGTCCCTGATGCCGCAGATCAAACGCGGTACGGTGCCGATCGTGGGTGCTTATGCGCTCAACAAGTTGGGCTACGAGCCTGCCAACCCGATGTATTACGCTGGCTATTGCGGCACCAAAGAAATGGCGCAGGCCGGTGTCGGTTATTTCAGCGATCGGCTCAAATTGAAAAATCCCAAGGTGGCAGTGGTGCACTTGGACGTTGCCGGCGGCAAAGAATTTGCCGACTACATCGGCGTTGAAGTTGCCAAAGTGAACGGTTCTTCCAAAGCATTTCCTGTCAAGACGGGGGCGGCCGATGTGACTGCGCAAGTGTTGGAAATCAGCACCATGAAGCCCGATTTGGTGGCGATTTATGGCGTTCCTAACAACTCGATTTTGACCATGCGCGCCATGCTTCAATACGGCTTGAAGATTCCGGCCTTTGGCATCACCCACTTGGGAACCCCCGAAATTTACACCGCCATTGGACCTGAAGCGGCTGCCAATTACTATTTCATGAGTTGCTTTTCACCCGGTGAGTCGGAAGACACCGCCGGCCTGCGCGAAATGTCTACTGCCGCCGACAAGTACGGCTACGGCAACCAGAAGTCAAATGTCAATTACGTCGGCGGCTGGGTGATCGGCCAACTGATCGCTGAGTCAATACGCAGCGTGGGTACCGAGCCGACCCGTGCCAAGTTGGTGGCTATGCTGAACGCTGGTTTCCAGATTGACACCAAAGGTGTTTCTTCGCCGCTTAAATATACCAAGGACGACCACCGCGGTTTGGTCAACTTGCGGGCTTACAACTTCGACTTTCAGTCCAAGAAGTTCAAAGCTTTCGGTCAGTACGCTGACTACGAAAAGTACATGAAGTAAGCCAGATGACCACCATGCGTTGCTTTCATCTCACGGGGTTCGGTCGGGCCTTGGTGCCCGTCGACAAGCCTATGCCCGCGCCTGTCGGTTCGGAAGTGCTGCTCAAAGTGCTGGCCGCCGGGGTCTGCCACAGTGACTTGCACATTTCAGACGGCAGCATTGACTTGGGCAACAACGAGGTGGTCTCGTTCGAGTCGCGCTGCAACTTCCCCTTCACGCCGGGTCACGAAACCAGTGGTGAAGTGGTGGCTGTGGGGCCCGACGCCGAGGGCGTTTCAATCGGTGACAAGTGCTTGGTTTGCAGTTGGATCGGTTGCGGTGCATGCAGCTTTTGCCAGCAAGACCAAGAGCATTTGTGCACCAACTCCCGCTTTTTGGGGGTCAATCGGGACGGCGGCTATGCGGACCATGTGGTGGTGCCACATCCGCGTTACTTGATCGATCTGGGCGGCATCGACCCGGTCAGTGCGGCGCCGCTGGCTTGTTCGGGTCTGACGACCTACAGCGCCTTGAAAAAAGGCGGACCCCGCGCCCTGCTGGAGCCGGTGGTGGTGATCGGGGCTGGCGGTTTGGGCCTGATGGCCGTCAATATTCTGAGCATCATGGGCGGCAAGGGGGCGGTCGTGCTGGAAATTGACGCCCAGAAGCGCCAAGCTGCCCTAGAGTGCGGCGCGCTCGCGGCGATTGACCCGACGCTGCCTGATGCCGATCAGCAAATTCGCCGGGCGGTGGGTGGGCCGATTCATTTTGTGCTTGACTTGGTTGGAAGTGGGCAGACCGCAGCGCAGGGTTTTCGGTTGCTAGACCGTGGCGGTAGGCTGCTGGTGGTGGGGATGTTTGGTGGCGCTATGTCGTTGTCGGTGCCCTTGCTGGCGATTCGCTCGGCGACTATTCAAGGCAGCTACATTGGCAGCCCACAAGAGTTGCGCGAACTCATCGCCCTGATTCAGAACACTCGAATGCCGATCGTGCCAATCGATCGGCGTCGGTTGGAAGACGCCAACGCTGCATTGAAAGACCTGCGCGACGGCCGTGTGGTTGGCCGTGTGGTGATGATTCCCTGACGGAGCAGTCGCTGTGGCTGGTTGCTAGGGTGCGAAGGTGAAGCCTTCGTACCCCTTGTCGACGATGTCCTGACACTCTTTGCGGTAGACCCCGATGCGGGCAACGTAGGGCATGAACACGCGGGGTTTGCCTGGAATATTGGCGCCAATAAACCATGAATTTGCCAGCGGCAGCAAAGTTCGATCAGCCGCTGCGTTGACGTGACCGACCCAATTGTCCTCAGCCTCCAGCGTGGCATCAATGGACGCCAGTTGTTGTTTTTGTAGATGACTCAGGCAGTCGCAAATCCACTCAACATGGTGCTCAATGCCGACCACCATGTTGACCAACACTGACGGACTGCCGGCTCCGGTGACGATGAACATATTGGGGAATCCGGCGGTCATCAACCCAAGATATGTGCGCGGGCCATCGGCCCATTTTTGTTGGAGCTGTTGGCCACCGACGCCACGGATGTCGATGTTCAGCAGCGCGCCAGTCAACGCGTCGTAACCGGTGGCGCAGACCAGTGCGTCGAGCTCAAAGCTGGCCTCGCTCGTGCTGACGCCGTTGGCCTCGACTGCGGTGATCGGTGTACTTTTCAAATCCACCAAGGTGACGTTGTCACGGTTGAAGGATTCGTAATAACCGGTGTCGACACAAATACGTTTGGCACCCAGCGGGTGATCGTACGGGCATAGCGACTCTGCCACTTGAGGGTCTTTGACGATCCCGCGAATTCTGGCGCGCACGAAGTCAGCGATCGTGTCATTGGCGCTTTTATCGATCATCAAATCATTGAACGCATGGACGAAGTTCACGCCGCCTTTGTCCCAGCGACGCTGGTATTCGGCGACACGTTCTTCTTGGCTCACTTGCGCCGCCCCCTTGTCGCTGAACTCATACAAAGAACCTACCTCGCGGGCACGCAGTCGGTAGTCGCGATAGATCTTTTTCCACGCGTCTTGCACCGCTGGTTGCAAGGGCTCGTTCCAGGCGGGAATCGAAAAATTGGCGGTTCTTTGAAAGACCACCAGCTCTTTTGCTTGCTTGGCAATGGCTGTGATGGCCTGGATGCCGGACGAGCCTGTGCCGATGATGCCGACCCGCTTGCCAGCGAAATCAACCGGCGTGTGTGGCCACGCACCGGTGTGATAAATCGGGCCGGAAAAATCGGCAATACCCGGAATATCAGGCAAGCGAGTGACCGACAAGGCCCCGGTCGCCATCACGCAAAAACGCGCCGAGATCTGTTCCCTAGCATTCGTCGTCACCTGCCAGCGGCAAGACTTTTCATCAAAGATTGCTGCGGTGACACGTGTGTTGAAGGTGATGTCGCGGCGCAAGTCAAAGCGATCGGCAACATGCTCGATGTAGCGCAAGATTTCTGGCTGGGCAGCGTATTTTTCTGTCCAAACCCACTCTTGTTCGAGTGCGCTTGAAAACGAAAACGAATACTGCAGGCTCTCCACATCGCAGCGTGCGCCAGGGTAACGGTTCCAGTACCAGACACCGCCCACATCGGCGGCCGCTTCTATCGCCCGCGCCGACATGCCCATACCGCGCGCATTGTGCAGCATGTGCAGGCCTGCAAATCCGGCCCCGATGATCAGGACGTCAACTTCTTGCACGGTGTGTGGCGTTTCCATGGGCGGTCAGGCCTTGTAGCCCAAGCGTGCTGAAAGGCGTTCGGCCGCTTCTCGCAGTTTTGCCACGGCGGGGTCTTGCAGATTGAAGCTGGCATCTCCCATCATGGTCAGAGCCAGCACGATGGAGCCTGAAGCGTCGAACACTGGGGCGCTGAAAGCATTCACGCCCAAGTCATTGACGTCGACGATGACCGCATCTTCGATCGACGCCAAGCGGTCCTTGCGCACGTGTGCCAAGTGCGCGTCGACCGCTTCGCGTGTTTTGAACGGTGAGTCGCTGAGATGCTGTTGAGCGGCAATTTCAGCATCCAAATACCGATTCGTGAGCATCGGGTCGGAGAAGGCGGCGAAGACTTTGCCGGTCGAAGAACCTAGCAGCGGGATCACCATGCCTGCGCGCAGGCGCACGTCCAGCGGTTTGCTGGCTTCGATCCACCAGATCAGCGTGGGGCCCATGTTGCCCCAGACACCCAGGCCCACGGTTTTGTCAGTCTCGCGCGTCAGGTCTTCTAGACACGGGCGGGCCAAATGCACGGCGCGTTGCGTGGCAATGTTGCCCGAGCCGACTTCGCCTTTCAGGGTGTTGTCGTAAGGGTGGACCACCATGTAACGGCCAGCGCCAAAGGCCAGCGGCTTGCGGGCACTGCCAAGCAGGCGCTCTACGCGCCCTAAAAACAGCAGGTGATCTCCGCCGGGGTAGGTGGCTTCCGTGCTGCATTCGAGGTACGCGGCGCAACCGTCGATCAGCGGCAAGCCGCCTAGGCCCGGCGTGGTGGCGACACCGTCAAAGCGATCAGGCCCTGACTTGGCAAAACGGTTGGACACATCGACTTGGTCCTCCGAAAGAATGTTGACCACAAAGCGTTTGGCCTGGCTAAAGACCGGAAAAGCGCTGGCGTTCATGCGCAGACTCCAGACGATCAGAGGCGGGTCTAGAGAAACGGAGTTGAAAGAGTTGGCGGTCATGCCGAAGGGCACGCCTTGGTCGTCGATCGCGGTGATCACCGTCACGCCGGTGACGAACGACCCGAGACATTGACGAAGCTCTGCTGGGTCAATCACCATGGCTTGCGGCGTTGCAGTTTGTGTGTCTGTCGTGCTCATGCCATCAGCTCATCAAGTTTTCGCGGAAGGTCTGTCCGCTGTAGGATTTTCGGAAAATACCGCGTTGCTGCAGAAGGGGGACGACGTGGTCAACGAAGTCGTCAACGCTGTCCGGGTTGGTGGTCGGGCTCAGGTTGAAGCCGTAGCAACCCGTGGCGCGCCAGATGCGTTCGAACTCATCTGCAACCTGTTCTGGTGTACCAATGATTTGTGGGATCCCCACGGACAGAGCCCACTTGGAAGCAGCTTCGCGCAGCGTCAATGTTTTGCCATCGCCGCCATTCATGAACACAGCCAGCAAACCTTGCGAGGCTTGGGTTTGCAGTTCGGCCAGCGGCTTGTCGGGATCAAACTTGCTCAGGTCGGTGCCGATGATGCCGGACAGCCTTGCCAATGTGGCGTCCAGCGGAATGCGTTCGAGCAGTTCTTCTGCCCGTTGTTTGGCTTCGGTTTCGGTGCTGCGCACGATGGGTTGCAAGCCAAAAATGATCTTGAGGTTGTCAGGGTTGGCGCCGTGTTTGGTTGCCGCGGCGCGCAGGTTGTCGGTGCTCTTGATCATGCCCGGCAAATGGTTGTGAATGGCAAAAATCACCTCGGCATGTTTCATGGCGAATTCCATGCCGCGACCTGACGAGCCAGCCTGAAAACGCAGTGGCAAACCGTAGTTCGACGGCAGCACGGGGCCGACAGCCTTGCAGCTGAGGTACTTGCCCTTGTAGTCCACCGGCTTGATCAAGTCGGGGTCGGCAAACTGACCGTTGGTTTTGTTCATCAAGATCGACTTGTGGGGCACGCTGTCCCAAAGGCGGTAGCAAATGTCCATGAATTCGTCGGCTTGGTCGTAGCGTTCGTCATGCGGCGTTTGTGCCCCCAAACCATTGGCCAGCTGCTCGGCTTCGCTGAATCCGCAAACGATGTTCCAGCCCACGCGACCGCGACTCAGGTAGTTCAGTGTCGAGATGCGCCGCGTGGCCAAGTAGGGCGTTGTGCCCGTGGTCGACAGCGTCACACCAATACCCAGATGCGTGGTCGCGGCCGCCATCACTGCGACCAGTGGCATTGGGTCGTGGTTGGGCCATGACACGCCGTACTGGACTGAAGGCACCACACTGCCTTTGTAGACCGCGTGTGTGGCAGGACTGTCCGCAAAAAAGACCCCGTCAAAACATCCACGCTCCAGCGTGCGCGCTACATGCTGCCAATAAGCAAAATCTTGCAGTCCGCCGAGCTGGTCGTCTTTCGGGTCAGTCCAGCTCATGAGCGTGTGGGTGGTGGCCGTGGAGACCAGCATTTGCATCAAGTGCATTTGTGATGACATGGGAGTTCCTTGCAGAGAATAAAGATCAGCGAATTTTCAAATCAGCGGATCAGGGACTTGACGTAGTCGTCACCCAGGCCAACTTCGCGGCAGTGTTTGGTATAGCGGTCTAGGCGCAAGAACACATCGTCGTAGTCAACGGCATTGCCTTGCTCGTCCAGATAAATCAGCGGTCCCATAACGTGAAACAGCGCCGTCATCTTGCCCACGTCTGGGTCAATGTAGAGCGTGTGAATATGACCGGCTGGCTCATAAGCAAAGCTGCCAGCGCGAGAAATCCAGTCATGCTCGCGGTAGCCCCAAGCACCGTCAATCGTCCAAGCGGTGACTGGCGCAGCGTGGCGGTGGCGCTGAATGGTGCCCTTGCCCTCAGCCTTGAGGATGCTGACCCAGCCGCCGTTGGTGACGTCGAACATGAGGGGGCGGACCTTGCCCATCTTGCCTAACGCGTACCATTTTTCGTCTTCGACCATGACGTCGGGTGAGAACATTTCTGGACGGGTGAATGGCGAAGATTGAATATTGACCATGGACAGTTCCTTTTAAGTGAGAGCGATAAATCAAATAACTCAGATCGATCAAGACGCGTCTGTAAGGACAATTCGCTTGTCTTTTTTACCGAAAAGGTATTTAATATTCTGAATGGTAGTCTTTGGATACTTTTCGGTAAATTAGGGTTTCTACTGTCACGTCATCGTTGTCGGAGGCCCGTGTGGGTTGTGCCATTGACGCGCTTGAGATGGCTGCTGTCCGCGGGTAAACCAGTATTTTTCCGTGCTTCTGTTTGTTATATTTTCGAAAATTAAAATTACATTTCTAAAATTCGAAATTTTTTCACGCCGTGCGATCGAGGATGTCAGTCCAGATTGACGCTACGGCCTACGCTGGATAAACCTGTATGAACACCTTTGCCCCCGATGTCAAAAACCTGTTGGAGCTGGCCTCAAAGAGTGGTCGCCCCCCCTTTGAGGCGTTGAGCCCGACCGACGCGCGCAGCGCTTACGCCGCGGGTTGGGACCTGATGCAATCAACGACAGAGGCGGTGGCGTCAGTGCGTGACATGAGCATTGCTGGCCCGGGCGGTGCTTTGAAGTTGCGTGTCTACAGGGGTGCAGGTACCCAGGCTGACGAACTACTTCCTGGTTTGGTTTTCTTGCATGGCGGTGGTTGGGTCATAGGCAACCTTGATAGCCACGACCGCATGTGTCGGCAACTGGCCAACCGCGCCCGCTGCTGCGTGGTGGCGGTCGATTACCGACTGGCTCCTGAGCATGTTTTCCCGGCCGCTGTCGACGACTGTGCTGCCGCTTGGCAGTGGGTTGCAGACCACACGGTTGAACTGGACATCATTTCAGGCCGGTTGGCCGTTGGCGGCGACAGCGCAGGCGGTAATCTGGCGGCCGTATTGGCGTTGATGGGGCGTGACGAACGCTTGCCGCCGGCAACATTTCAACTCTTGATTTATCCGGTGGTGGACCTGCGTGCCCAAAGCCTGTCATATCAGCGCGTCACGGCGGGCGTGCCTCTGACGGCCGCCACCATGCATTACTTCATCGGGCACTATGCACCCGAACAGGCTGACCGGCTCGACTGGCGTGCTTCGCCCTTGCTGGCTGAGAGTCTGGCGAAGACGCCACCGGCATTGGTGTTGACGGTGGGCAATGACCCGCTGTGTGATGAAGGCCGGGCTTATGCGCAAAGGTTAGAAGACGAGGGCGTTCGCGTGACCGCGCTGCACTTGAATGACCATATCCACGGTGTGCTGACCCAGGGCAACTTTGTCAAGGCGGGCCACTTTTTAGTCGATTACATAGGCGCTGTGTTGGGTGATGAATTGCACCGAGCCTGACTGAGTCCATTGAACAATTTTTTATTTTTCAGAACGAGAACCCATGACTGAGATTGAAAAGGGCGCCACCCGCGCGCCGCTTGCCCAGAACTTTGATGCCGTCGTGATTGGCGCAGGCTTTGCCGGTTTGTATGCATTGGTGCGCTTGCGGCAATTGGGCTTGAGCGCGCGCGCCATTGAAGCCGGTGAAGGCGTCGGTGGTACCTGGTATTGGAATCGCTATCCGGGCGCGCGCTGCGACGTGGAGAGCATGCAGTACTCCTACTCTTTTTCTGAAGAACTGCAACAGGAGTGGCAGTGGAGCGAACGCTATCCAAGACAAGAAGAAATTCTGCGTTACATCAACCACGTCGCGGATCGTTTTGATCTGCGTCGAGACATCACGCTGCAAACCCGCGTGGCTTCGGCCACCTATGACGAAGGCAGTGCTCTCTGGCACGTTCAAACTGATCACGGAGATACGTTTACCGCACGATTTCTGATTTCGGCGGCAGGTTGTTTATCTGCAGCCAAAGTGCCGGACATGACCGGCTTGGCTGACTTCCAGGGCCCTTGGTACCACACCGGTAACTGGCCTCACGAGAAAGTGGATTTCAGGGGTCAGCGGGTGGGCGTGATCGGCACCGGATCGTCTGGGATCCAATTGATTCCAACGATCGCGCGGGAAGCTAAGGAGGTGGTGGTGTTTCAGCGCACACCAAACTTCAGCATTCCAGCTTGGAACCGTCCCTTGGCGGACGAAGAACAGCGCCAGTGGAAAGCCAACTACGCAGAGAACCGAGCCAAGGCGCGCAACACGCGCTCGGGCATTTTGTATGACTACAGCCAACGGGCCACCTTCGATGCCAGCGAGCCCGAACGCCAGCAGGAGTACGAGCGGCGCTGGCAAAAAGGTGGCGCCAACTACACGCACGCTTTCAACGACATCTTCAGCAACCAGCTAGCCAACGACCAAGCTGCCGAGTTTGTGCGCAACAAGATTCGCGGCACGGTCAAGGATCCACACACAGCGGCGCTGCTCGCACCAACCGATCACTCGATTGGCACCAAACGCATTTGTGTCGACACCGATTACTACGCGACTTTTAACCTGTCGCATGTCAGTTTGGTAGACCTGCGCGCTACGCCGATCAGCTCTATCGTGCCTAGCGGGCTGCAGACCAGCGATCAGACTTATGCGCTGGACAGCCTTGTCTTTGCAACCGGATATGACGCGGTCACCGGCGCATTGGATCGCATAGATTTACGTGGTCGCGGCGGCCAGACGCTCAAGGCCAAGTGGGCGCAAGGCCCACGCACTTATTTGGGTTTGATGGTCGCGGATTTTCCGAACTTCTTCATCATCACCGGCCCGGGTAGCCCATCGGTGTTGACCAATGTGATCATGGCCATCGAGCAGCACGTGGACTGGATCGCCCGCTGCCTCGAACACATGCAAGCCCAGGGCAAGACCAGCGCGGAGCCTCTGGCCAGCGCTGAAAACGACTGGGTCGATCATGTCAACCAGGTCGCCTCGACCACGCTGTTCACCAAGTCCAACTCTTGGTACATGGGGGCCAACATTCCCGGCAAGCCGCGTGTGTTGCTGCCTTATGTGGGGGGGCTGGGCAACTACACAGCGATTTGCGAGAAGGTGGTCGCCGACGGTTACAGCGGCATTGCGCTCAGCGCTGGTGTCACTCAAACGGCCTGAGGGCTTGACAGTACTCAGCGCATTCAGGACATCAAGAACACACGGAGTCGACATGGCAAATTTCAAAGACCAGGTATTTTTAATTTCAGGCGGTGCACGCGGACTGGGTGAAGCCCAAGCGCGACAGCTGGTGGCCGAGGGCGCCAAGGTGGTGATTGGCGATGTGCTGATGGACGTCGGGCAGTCGCTGGCCAGCGAACTGGGGGCTGCATGCGTGTTTCAGCCGCTGGACGTTACCAGCGAGGTGCAGTGGACCGAGGCCGTGGCCATGGCCGAAAAACTAGGCCCCTTGAGTGGCTTGGTCAACAACGCTGGCGTGTACACGCCGATGTCCATGCTCGATACCGACACCGCACAGTTTGAGCGCCACACCCGTGTCAACCAGCTCGGCACTTTTTTAGGCATGCGTGCGGCGGTGCCGGCATTCGAGCGCGCGGGTGGCGGTGCGATTGTCAACATGTCTTCAACCGTGGCCTTGCGCAGCGCGCCTAACTCGATTGCCTACACCGCGAGCAAATGGGCGGTGCGCGGCATGACCAAGGCCGCAGCGCTTGAGTTGGCCGACCGTCACATTCGTGTCAACTCGGTCCATCCCGGTGTGATTGACACCGACATGATCAGTATCCGCAGCCATGAAGACAACCTGCGCCGCGTGCAGCAAGTGCCGATGAAGCGGCTGGGTACCAAAGAAGAAATTGCCAAGCTCGTGCTGTTTTTGCTCAGCGAAGACAGCCGCTACATGACCGGCTCGGAAGTGGCCATGGACGGCGGTGCGGCGCTCTAAGGGAAAACGATGTGAATACTCATCGGTATAAATGCTATTCTTATCGGAATAAAAAATATATCTTCAGAATTTAGAGGATTTACAGCCTCTTTTTTTTGCTTGTTATCTCGGTGTAAGTCGTCATTAACCATCGCTTGCCAATTGGCGGGCAACCCCTAAAGGAGACATCATGAAAGTCACTAGAAACTTCCGATCTTCAGGCCTTGCCCTGCTATTGAGCGGACTGGCCTTCAGCGCCAGCGCGTTTGAGGCGCCCGCCGATGGTGTCTATGCGAACCGTGTCGACTGGGGTGTGACCATGGACTTGAGTGGTCCAACGTCGGCCTCGCAGTCTGTTTGGACCAACGGTTTTCAGGACCACATGCGCAAGGTCAACGAAGCCGGTGGCATCCATGGTCGCAAAGTCAATGTGCTTGCCGAAGACAACCGTTACAACGCCGCCACCGACAAGATCGCTTTTGAAAAGCTGGTCGGTCAGACACCGGTGATTGCTATTTCCGGCATGGGTACCTCGGCCTCACAAGTAGCGCTGGCCAATGTCATCAAGTCGGGCAAGGTGCCCATCGTCGGCACTTACACGCCCACCCGCGCACTGTCAGAGCCTGTCTCGCCGATGGTCTACAACGGCTTTTGCGGTTACCGCGAAATGGCCCAAACGGGTATCGGCCACTACGTTGACAGCTTGAAGCTGAAAGCACCCAAGATCATGACGGTCGCCATTGAAAGTACTGGCGGCAAGGAATACCACGAGTACGTGTCGGAAATCGCCAAGAAGTACGGTGGCACCGCCACCATGGTCACCATGAAGGTGAACGCGGTGGACGTGACGCCGCAGGTGCTGGAGATCGTGGCCACCAAGCCCGATCTGATCACCGTTTACGGCGTGTCGAATACCGCCATCCTGACACTCAAGGCGATGCAACAGTACGGTTTGAAAATTCCGACTTTCGGTATCTCTTACTTGGGCGCCCCACAAGTATTTCAGGCCATGGGCCCTGACGCAGGCGCCAACTATGCCTTCGTGAGCTGCTTCACGCCGGGTGGCTCGGACCAGACCCCCGGCAACCGTGAAATGTCCGCTTTCGCCGACAAGGTGGGTCGCAGCGCCATGAAGGAAGATATCAACTATGTGGCTGGTTGGGTGGTGGCGCAGATGGCTGCTGAGTCCTTGGCCAAGGCAGGACCTGAGCCAACCCGCGCCAAGCTGGTTGAAAGCATGAACAAAGGTTTCGTGGTGGACAGCAAAGGCTTGGCCGCGCCTTTCACCTACACGCCCACCAACCACACCGGCCCTGTGGTGTTGAAGATGTTTGGCTATGACTACGCTGGCAAGAAGTTCAAACACTTCGGCGAGTACAGCGACTACGCCAAGTACACCAAGTAATTGCAATAACCTCTCAAGGCAAACATGCTTGCACAAGTTCTTTTCAGCGGCCTGGCCCTCGGCAGCATCTATGGGCTCGTCGCCCTAGGCTTTGTCGTGGTTTTCAAAGCCACCGAAGTATTTAACTTCGCGCAAGGCATGTTTGTCGTGTGTGGGGCTTTTCTGGCCGTGAGCACCATCACGCTGCTGCAGCTTCCTTTCCCGCTGGCCGTGGCGGCCATCATCGGTGGGGCTGCGTTACTCGGGGTGGTGATTCACGTGTTGCTGATTCAGCCGCTGGCTGGCCGGCCTATGCTGGCCGTCATCATGGTGACGATTGCGTTGTCCATGGTGCTGAAAGCAGTGATCGAAATGATTTTTGGCCCACAGGGCCGTAACTTGACCACACCGTTGCCAACCGGCATCTTCATGTGGGGCGATGTGCGTATTTCTCAATTGCACTTAACCGCTGCGTTGGTGAGCTGGGCTTGCATGGCCGGTTTTGGCGCCTTCTTTAAATTCACATCCGTTGGCTTGCTGATGCGCGCCACGGCTGACAGCCATGAGGCCGCCGTGGTGTCGGGCGTCAACGTCAACGTCATGAACCGTCTTGCCTGGGCCATCGGTAGCACGCTGGCGGCTATTGGCGGCGTATTTCTGGGTCAATTGCAGATCGCTTCAACCGATCTGGAAAATATCGGACTGCTGGCCCTGCCGGCCGTCGTGATCGGCGGCTTGCAAAGTATTCCCGGTGCGATCGTTGGTGGCTTGTTGGTGGGCGTGATCGAGCAACTCGCCGCCAGCTACATCTCTCCGAAGTCCAGCGACATTTTGATTTACGGCTTGCTGCTGCTGATCTTGATGGTTCGTCCTTGGGGTCTGTTTGGCCAACGAGAACTCGGCCGCGTCTAACGCCTCGCAGATATTGTGATGACCACTCCTAACTTGAACCCGACGGTCAAAGTCAGCAACCCAAAGCGCTGGCTGTGGCTGATCATTGTTGCGGCCCTGCTGTGCTACTTGCCCGTGCTGTTGACCGACCGCGCCATCTTCGGTGTGCGCCTGTCCAATATGCAGCTTCTCAACATCGGTCTCACCCAAGTCAACCTGATGTTGATCGCCATGCTGGGCGCGCTGTCTTTGAACTACTTGACGGGCAGCGCCGGTCTGATCTCCATCGGTCATGCCGCTTTTTACGCCGTTGGTGCGATGACTGCCGCCATCACTGGCACCCAGTGGGGCTGGCCCTTTCCGCTGGTGCTGGTGGCTGCCGGTGTGACCGGTGCATTGGCTGGATTGCTGGCGGGGTTGCCCTCGCTGCGCGTGCGTGGTCTGTACTTTGTGCTGTCGACGTTTGCACTGCACTACATCGTGATGTTTGTGTTCTTGGAGTATCAGTTCAAGTTCTTCGACGTCGTCGGTGTGCCTTATGAGCAAGCCAGTCTCGGACCGGTGGCCCTGAACACACCCATGCGCTGGTACTTCTTCTTGGTGCCGTTGGTGGTGCTGGTCTATATGGGGCTGCGCAACACCATGCAGACCCGAGAGGGTCGGGCCATGATGGCCATGCGCGACCACGAACTGGCGGCGACCTCGGCGGGTGTTGATGTACGCATCTTGCGCCTCAAGGCCTTTGCCTTCAGTTCGGCGATTGCCTCTGTGGCGGGCGCTTTGTATGCGTACTACCTGACCAATGCGACCTCAGAAATTTTTGGCATTCAGTTCGCCATCCAGTTCATCGCCATGATCATCATCGGTGGTATGGGCTCGCTGCCAGGGGCGCTGATCGGTGCGGCTGTGTGGTTGCTGTTGCCGTCCATCATCACGGGCTTTGCGTCGCAGGCTAACGAATCGACTGGGCTGGTGCGGCTGCTGCTGATCGAGCACCGTGCGCAGTTCGTGCAGGCGATCTTCGGCACGCTGGTCATCGTGCTGTTGATCTTCGCGCCGGGCGGTATCGCAGGCATGGGACGTCAAATCAAAAATCGCATCGCGTTATGGCGGGGTCAATGATGAGTCACATGCTTGAGATCAAAAATCTGTCAGTCGGTTACGCCCGCAAGGGCTTGGCACTTGAAAACGTCAGCTTGTCGGTTCCCAAGGGCAGCATCGTGGCCTTACTGGGTGCCAATGGTGCCGGTAAGACCACGCTGATTCGTGCCGTCACGGGTCTGCTGCCGTTGCACAACGGTCACGTTGCCAACGGCAACATCGACTTTGGTGGCGCTCAAATTGTTGGCGTTGCACCGCACCGCTTGGTGCGCATGGGCATGGGCCAAGTCCCTGAAGGCCGACTGATCTTCAAACAGCTCAGCGTCGAAGACAACCTTGCTGTGGGCGCTGCCATCTTGCCGCGCTCTGCCGTGCGCGAACGCATGGATGCGGTGTATGCGCTGTTTCCACGGCTGCTAGAGCGTCGCAAGCAATCCGCCGGCTGGCTGTCTGGTGGCGAACAACAAATGCTGGCGCTGGGGCGTGCCCTTGTGGGTGGGCCGCGTTTGCTGCTGGTGGACGAGCTGTCGCTCGGTTTGGCGCCGCTGATCGTTCAGGCGATTTACAAGCAACTGATTGTTGTTGGTCAGACGCTGGGCACGTCGATGTTGATCGTTGAACAGAACGCCCGCATTGCGTTGGAGTTCGCCTCCAGCGCCTACATTCTCGAACGCGGCCAGATCACGCTGAGTGGATCTTCTGAAGAGGTCAGAAACAGTCCGATCATGCGTGACGCTTACTTGGGTGCAGCGCGCAAATCATCCGTTACCGAGACGACACAGCCATGACGCAAACCCTCCTCGAACTCACCGATCTGCAGATGCGTTTTCAGGGCCTGACCGCTTTGGACGATGTCTCTTTTTCGATGGCCAAAGGCTCCGTCACGTCCGTGATTGGCCCGAACGGTGCTGGCAAGACCACGCTGTTCAATTGCGTCACCGGTATGTACCGGCCGACTAGCGGCCAGGTCAGCTTTGACGGCCATGACATCACCGCGATGCGGGCGCACCAGATCTCGCGTTACGGCATTGCCAGAACCTTTCAAAACTTGGCCTTGTTCAGCGGTCTGACGGTGCTTGAAAATTTGCTCGTCGGTGCGTACCGCCAAGGATCCTCTGGCTTACTTCAAGGTGCATTCTTGTCGCCCGCAGCGCGTGCTGAGCAGCGCGCTGCGCAGACCGCGGCCTTCGAAGTGCTTGAATTTTTAGGCATGCCGGACACCGCGCACCTGCTGCCGGGCGAATTGCCTTACGGTCGCCAAAAGCAGGTGGAGTTTGCCCGCGCTCTGATGCAAAAAGCGCGGCTGGTGCTGCTTGATGAACCCATGGCCGGCATGAGCACGCCAGAAAAAACCGCCATGACGGCGCTGATCAAGCGCGTGCAGCAGCAGTACGGCATGAGCTTTTTGATCGTCGAGCATGACATCCCGGTGATCATGGACATCTCCGACAAGATCGTCGTTCTCGACTTCGGTCGCAAGATCGCCGAAGGTACGCCTCAAGAAGTTCAGGCCAATGAAGCGGTGATCGCTGCCTACTTAGGCACTGAACATTGAGGTGAAGTGGCACTGCGTCGAGAGATTTTTAAATGACTGCTACTGGCATCGGAGTTGGTGGACGTTACGCCAGTGACTGCATCCTAGACTGTTGGATGAAGCACCCGACAGCCGACATCTACGATGTTTGTATAGACGCCACTCCGATGACCGTTTAAGGGGTCCTGACGGCATAGCGGTCGTTGCCCGATGACTCTGCTCTGATTGAAATATTCCAGCATTGCAACGAACGAGAAATACAAAAATATCTTGCTTCCCAACTCGACCATGCGGGGAGCATTGCTTGTTCAAGCGATCCTGCGCTCTTGGACTAAAAATGCTGTGATCTCCGACAAAAAAGTCTTGGCATGGGCCATCGTCTTCTGCCCTTGAGGTGAAGCGAAGGCTGCGCCCAGCTTTGTCGTGTCTTCAAACCAGAGCTCGACAATGCCGTCGATGGGCAGCTGCTGATAGCTGCAAGGCTGACCCTTGACGAGCTCTCGGTGGATCACGACGTTTTGCCGGTACCCGCTCACTCCCGGCATCTGCCGCACCATGTCAGCATGCACCGTCCATTCGCGACGGAAATCGTCCTCTGTCACATCTGCTCGCCTGCGGAGAGTGGAAATACGCTTGAGAAGTTGTCCCCGGGTCGCCTCTGGCGCGGCGACCACTATTTTTTGTGTCGCTGTGACAATGTGCAGATCGCCAAGAAAATGCTTTTCGTCAGTAATAAGTTGTTGCGCAATGCTACTGGCCGTAAAGGCGTGGTCTGCTTGTGGTGCATCGTCGAACCAAAGCTGTGATACTCCGTCAAAATCCCACGGACCTCGCGTGAATTCGATACCACGCTGAAGTCGGTCGATCACGATGTTTTGCCAGTAACCGCGCAGGTTTGGCGCACGGGAGGCGAGCGGACCGTGCTGGTTGAGCCAATACGACTGAAAATCTTCGATTGTCCAGTCCGATTTTTTACGGATCAAGCCCATTCTGACGTTCATTGTTATCACTCCTGAGATTCTGTTGCAGTTAAAGGTATGGCGGCTTCTGCTCGCGCGTACGCTAGGCTGGGTGCCCGTTTAGCAAGCCAGACACCATGGCGCAGCGGCCAACGCTGGTAGGCGGGATCGACTCCAAGCGCTGCTGCAGCGTGATGAGGCCAATAAGGATCAAAGAGTGCTTCGCGACCCAAGGCAATTAGGTCTGCCTTGCCTTGAGCCAGCACATCTTCGGCCTGCTTGGCATCAACAATCATTCCGACAGCCAGCGTTTTGACCTGCGCCTCATGACGGATACGATCTGAGAAAGGAACCTGAAAACCCAGTCCGCGCGGCACCGGCAGCGAACGTGTCTCCTCAGTGAGCCCCCCGGAGGAGCAATCAATAACGTCAACGCCACATAAAGCAAGTGCTCGAGCAAGCACGATCGAGTCTTCAAGACTCCAGCCATCAACGGAGCCATCGACTGCAGAGATGCGACAAAAGAGCGGCTTGTGTGCCGGCCATGCCTCGCGAACGCTAGCTGCAATCTCGAGTGCCAGACGCATGCGGTTATCAAGGCCACCACCCCATTCATCGTTTCGTTGATTCGCATTGAGAGACAAAAAACTGGCCACAAGGTAGCCGTGCCCAAAATGCAGCTCAACCACGTCAAAGCCTGCACGCTCAGCCCTGTAGGTTGCATCTACAAAGCCCTGAATGACCTGCGCAATGCCCTCGTGGTCCAGCGCCACTGGCGCAGACCAACCGGGGCCTGCCGGCAATGTGCTGGGCCCAAGTCTTTGCCATGGTTCGGCATCACTGGCCAAACGTGCGTCACTTAATGCAGCGCCGCCTTCCCATAAGGGTTCGCTACCGGCCTTACGACCTGCATGGGCAAGTTGTACACCGATCGCGCCGCCATTGGCGTGTACGAAATCGACGACCTCCTTCATGGGCGCGATCTGGCTGTCCTTCCATAAGCCAAGATCAGCCGTTCCGATTCGGCCCCTAGGATCGACGGCGGTGCTCTCGGTGAGGATAAGTCCGGCGCCACCCAGCGCGAATTTCCCCAGATGGACCAGATGCCATGCAGTCGCATGGCCGCCTGCTGCCGCATGCTGACACATCGGCGAAATCACGATCCGATTGGTAAGAGTGAGTTCGCGCAGTTGTATGGATTGAAATAGCAACGGGTTATAGGTGGTCATGGTGTGGATGTAGATAAGGGGACATTCAAGGCGCAACGACAGGCATGACAGTGGGCTGCCGCGTGCCTAGGTACGTACCGGCGATGACCGCAACAAAGCCGGCAAGATGCCAAAGTGTTAAAGCTTCGCCGAGTAACAGGGCGGCGAATGCAACACCAAAAACCGGGACCCAGTACAAAAAAACAGCTGTGCGGGCCACCCCGATCGTGGCAATCGCGCGATTCCAGATAAGGTTGCCGACGGCGGTGGCCACAATGCCTGAGAACAACACAAGCGACCACGCTCGCCACCCAGGAAACAGCATCGCAGCATTCAAAGCGGTCGGCCCGATGACGGTGTGCCCGACCAACAGGACTGTGCCAATCAGGTAAATAGCCCAACTGATGGACAGAGGATGCAGTTGTCGCGACAACTTTTGGATGATCACCCCGCCGGCGGCGAAACTGACAACCGCGGCGAAGAGCATCAGGTCTCCGGCACCTGCGCTCGACATGCCGGCACCGGGATGGCTTAGCACCACTGCCGCAACACCAGAAAATCCAAGCGCCACACCGCACATGCGCTGCATTGTCAGGCGCTCGTGAAATGCGACGGCTGCTAGTAGGGTAGATGCTAGAGGGCTCAAGGCCATGATGAGCGCGCAGTTGGTTGCTGTCGACCGTTGCAAGCCTTCGGCGAATAATATTTGATTGACATAGACCATCAGAGCGGCGCAAACAATCATCGCGATAAACTGACGCCAAGTGAGCACTGGCATGCCACAGCGTTTCCACAGCATGATGGCTGTTAACGCAGCGCAGGCCACGACCATTCTCAGGGCAGCAATCACTGTCGGTTCGAATGACTCAGTCAGCAACTTGACTGCCGTCACATTCAGGCCCCAGACAGCCATCGCGCCAATCAGTACGCCCTGGACTGCAGTCGATTGCCGGTATTGTGTGGTCATACTTTCAAGCACCCCTCAAGGTGCGCTGTCGTGCAATCGCGAAGTACCCGCTAAGCGCTAGGAGTCCGAGCGCTGATACTGCAAAAATGACCGTTGCCGAAAAGTTATCTTGCAGCCATGAGGCCACAAACATGCCAAGTGATTGGCCAAGAAAAAGGGAACAAGCAAACAACGAGACCGCTGTTCCTCGTACCTCGGACACCATTTGCGTTGCAGTGGTTTGAAGGGTGTTGTGCAGTGCGTAGAAACCGAAACCCGCAACCGTGCAGGCTGGTAGAGCCCACCCCCAGGATGTGGCCCAAGCAAGCGTACCGAACGAAAAGGCCATGCAGACACCGCCGAGCCTTGCCAGATTCGCCTCGCCTAGTCGATGCACTAACGCCCTGGCAAACCGGCTATAGACTAGGCCACCGGCACCGTAGAGTGCCGCAACCCCACCAGCGGCAGCCATGGACAAACCGAACTGGGTGTGAAGATGGGTAGGAATAAACGCCAGCGCACTGAACGCTAGCGCCCCTTCAACAAAGGTCGTACCAAGAATTACCCGCGCCCATGGAACAGCCAACACGTCCAACGTACGCGCTATCAGACTTCGAGTCTGTCCGGGTGGATGCAGTGGGAAATGTGCACCCCTGCTCACGAATATCAGCCCGCTGGTCAGGAACAATAGGGCAAGGATAGAAAAAGCGGTTCGCCATCCGAATATGTCCGCTATGACGCCACCGAGCCACTGCCCTGCAATCATGCCGGATACTGTCGCACCCAGAAGCTGCGCCAGGACTCCTTGGCGACTTTCGTATGGAACGCTGTCACCGATCCAAGCCATAGCCAGCGGAATGATGCCTGCTGCGGCTGCGCCCGATAAGATCCGGCTAACGACGAGCCAATCAAGAGTCACCGACAGCGCTGCACCCACGCTTCCAAAGGTACATGCCAGCATGGAAATACCAATGATGCGCATTTTCCCGTATCGATCGCCTAAGGGGCCGTAGAACAGCTGTAGTACCCCGTATGCCAGCGTGAACGAGGAAATCACGCGGGCGGCGTGCCCGACCGTCGTCGAAAAATCCATAGCTAACACGGGCAGCAAGGAGTCGCAAACGCGCATTGAGGCCATGCTCGAGAACGCGCAGACACTTAAAAGCCACAACGTTCGCGCAGGAAGCGTCTTAGCGGCCATGCCCACCACTCTTGCGGTTTTGGCCAGTTGCAAGACACATGACACTGTGTGCCATGGATTCATACTGCTTGTGGCAGCAACTATCGCCAGCAGCAAATTTAAGACGCACGCTTACTGTTTGTTTTTGAGTTTGGCGTAATTGTTCGCCCACTTTGCAACGATGAGTGGGAGTTTCGATTTCAGGGGCATCAGCGAGCGCGCCGGATATATTCATGAGGCTAGAACTGTCCCACTCACTTCTCCTAAGCCAATGCGCACCGCACCGCGTCGCTCGCAATAGCCGCGCAGTGTGAGGGTGTCACCATCCTCAAGAAAAGTGCGAACCTCGCCGTTAGGCAGGCTGATCGCGTTCTTTCCACCCATGGTCAGTTCGAGCAGGGAGCCAGCCTCCTCTGGTGTCGGGCCCGAGAGGGTGCCTGAGCCCAACAGGTCGCCAGTCTGCAGGTTGCAGCCGTTGATTGTGTGATGTGTCACCAGTTGGGCTGCAGTCCAGTAGGCCGCCTGCTTTGCGTTGGAGCGGGAAAGACACACTGCTGGATCGGCGGCTTCTCGCATCTTTGAAGTTTGCATCCACACTTCGAGCGTGATGTCGAATGCGCCGCTGTCACGGTTGTCAGCGGAGTCCAAGTATGGCAACGGCTGTGGGTCCCCAGCCGAGCGCTCGAACTTTGCACGGAACGGTGCGAGTGCCTCCATCGTGACGATCCAAGGTGACAGAGTGGTCGCGAAGTTTTTAGATAAAAAAGGGCCAAGCGGTTGGTACTCCCAAGCCTGCAGGTCCCGGGCTGACCAGTCGTTGAGTAAGGTGATGCCGAATAGGTGCTTTTCGGCGTTGACAATCTCGATGGGCTCTCCAAGTGCGTTGCCCTGACCGATGAGGAAACCAAGTTCTAGTTCGTAGTCTAATTTTTTTGAGGGTCCGAGGCTCGGCGCCTGTGCATCTGGGACTTTAGTCTGGCCTAGTGGGCGCTTAAGGTGCTGGCCGCTTACGCCAATGGATGATGCACGTCCGTGGTAACCGATGGGCACCCACTTGTAGTTGGGCATCAAAGGCTCATTGGGGCGGAACAACTTGCCGACGGTGGTGGCGTGGTGGATGCCTGTGTAAAAATCTGTGTAATCGTGAATACGGCACGGCACGGCCATTTCCACCTTCAGTTGTGGGTGCAGGCACTTCGTCCATGTTGGTTGCTTGGGGCTGCCTTGCTGCAGGCCCTCGGTCAGTGCAGAGCGCAACGCCTGTCGATCAGAGTGGCTTGCTGCCATCAGCACGTTCATGTCGTCGGTGTCCACGAGGCAAGCGGCACTGAGGTCGAGCACCTGGTCGCCGATGGCAACACCAATCCGGAAGGCTCCGCTTTCCCCCTTGGGACGGAAGCGCCCGAACGGCAAGTTTTGGATCGGGAAATCGCAATCGGGTTCGTTGGCCGTCGCGACCCAGCTAAGCAAATTTTCGGTATGGGTCATGTTGATTGTGCTTATCGCTCGGATAGATCTTTGAGGCCGGCCCAGCAGTCGGAATAATTAGTGTCCAGCGCCGGACTTTCCAACGCGTATGCAGTAGGAATGAAGCAGTAACGGCTTTCGAACATGAAGGCCAGCGTGTTTTCCAGCTTTTGCGGTAAAAGATCCGCTAGGCTCGCCTTATCGAAGGCCTCCTCGTCGGGCCCATGCGGCACCATGCAGTTGTGCAAGCTCGCGCCGCCCGGCTTGAAGCCGCCAGGCTTCGCGTCGTATTCGCCGTAAACGAGGCCCATAAATTCGCTCATAAGGTTTCGGTGGTACCAAGGTGGACGGAAGGTCCCCTCCATCACGAGCCAACGCGGCGGAAATATAACGAAGTCGCAATTGGCTGTACCGGGCGTGTCACTGGGCGAGGTGAGCACCGTGAAGATGGATGGGTCTGGATGGTCGTAGCTGATAGAGCCGATAGCCATGAAGTTGGCGGTGTCGTACTTGACGGGGGCAAGGTTGCCGTGCCAAGCGACGACGTTGAAGGGTGAATGCTTCATGTCAGCTTGCCAAAAGTGACCCCCAAACTTCTTGACGATCTGGTATTCGCCATGTCCATCTTCATAGGCGGCTACCGGTGCAAGAAAGTCACGCGCATTAGCAAGCCCATTAGACCCGATCGGGCCGAGTTCGGGCAGGCAAAACTGCGCACCGTAGTTTTCACATATATATCCCCGCGCCGGACCTTGACCTGCATCCGGCAGGGCGACCTTAAAGACTACGCCGCGCGGTAGAAGTGCGATCTCGCCAGGTTTCACGTCGAGCACACCCATCTCGGTAGTGATCAGCAGTCGGCCTTGTTGCGGCACAACGAGCATTTCACCGTCGGCGTTGACGAAAGCACGCCGCTCCATGGAACGACTGGCTAGGTAGACGTGCGCAGCGATACCGTTTTGCGCTTGCGCATCACCATTCGCTGCGAGTGTGCACATACCGTCGACGAAGTCAGCGTCGATACCGTCCAACTGCAACGGATTCCAGCGCATCGGTTCGGGTGCCAACTTGATGGCTCGGTCACCTCCAGTGCTCCATAGCCGCTGGGAATATGGGCGGTAACGCCCTGAGACGACCGAAGGCTGACGCCGATACAACCAGGTCCGGCGATTCTGGTGACGCGGCGCTGTGAATGCAGTGCCTGAAAGCAGTTCGGGGTAAAGATCAAAAGGCGCCCGCTGCGGACTGTTACGCCCTTGCGGGAGTGCGCCTGGCACTGCTTCAGTGGCGAACTCGTTACCAAACCCTGACTGATAGCGCCGCTCAGAACCGTTGGAGGGGGGGTGCATGGGTGACTTTCTTTGCAGTTAGCTTTTCGGGTCATGATGTGCGGCAGCGCTCAAACGCGTTGCAGCATCAGCGAACGAAGACAATGGCAACCGTTCTTCTCGTTCGAGTTGCCATCCTTGCTCGGACGCTAGATTGCGGATTAACCCTCTAGGGTCTGCCACATCTGCGTGTCACGCTCAGCGGTCCAGATGCGCGGATCGGGATACTGAGTCACCTCGTCGTAGCAACGCGTGACATCAAACGGCATGCAGTGATCAAATATTACCCACTGGCCATATTTGGGTTTGAGTTTGGCGTAGGTTGCCTTGTAGACGGTATTAAGATCTTTGCCTGCCTTCACGCCATCTTGCACACTGGCATAAACATCAGCGATGAAACCGCGCGTGCCTGCGAGGCCTTGGGCGACCTGCTCAGTCGTGGTGAGCGCCGCACCCCGTCCGGGAACGAGGGCCGCTGGTTTGAGCGCGGCGACATTGTCAAGCGTTTGCGGCCAGTCCTTGAAGTAGGCATCTCCCGCATAAGGTGTGGCATCGAATTCGACTAGGTCACCAGACAGGAGCGTACGCTCCTGCGGCAGCCATACGACCGTGTCGCCCTTGGTGTGGCCGCGGCCGAGTTGCAGGAGCTGAACCTCGAGCTTGCCCAGCCACAGCGTCATCTTGCCGGTAAACGTCATCGTCGGCCAAGTCATGCCAGGTGGCACGGTCTCGACATTCTGGAACAGACGCGGAAAGCGGCCGATCTCGCTAGCTTTGTCCTGCTCGCCGCGCTCGACGATCAAATCGTACGTGTCCTGGCTCGCGAGGATCTGCTCAGGCTGATATGCAGTCACACCCAGCACGCGCACCGCGTGGTAATGAGTCAGCACGACGTACTTGATGGGTTTGTCGGTCACTTCACGAATACGGCGGACAACATCGGCAGCCATCGCCGGGGTGGCCTGAGTGTCAGCTACCAACACAGCATCATCGCCAATGATGATGCCGGTGTTGGGGTCACCTTCAGCGGTGTAGGCCCAAGCGTGTTCGGAGATCTGAATAAAGGTTATTTTTTTTTCTTCAAGATCAGCCTGACTGGCAAATTTTTTGCTGGAACTCATGGGAATATGTCCTTTTGAATAAGTTAAAAACGGTCAATGCGTACCAAGGTAGGCGGCTATGACCTTGGGATTTTTTAGAAGCTCCCTACCCGAGCCCTCTAAGGTGATGCGTCCGGTCTCAAGAACGTAGGCCCGGTCAGCAACACCCAGTGCCTGCTTGGCCATCTGTTCAACCAACAGGATCGTCAGTCCCGATTCACGGAGCTGGCGTATCGCATCGAAAATGCTTTTGATGATCAGAGGCGCAAGTCCGAGCGAAGGTTCATCAAGCAGAAGAAGGCGCGGCTCGCTCATTAAGGCGCGAGCAATCGCAAGCATTTGCTGCTCCCCTCCAGACAAGGTGCCGGACAACTGGTCCTGACGCTCCCTCAAGCGAGGAAACCTTCTGAACTCGCGTTCAATGGTCGCTTCGATTGCCGCCGTGCCTTGCTTGCGCGAATAAGCCCCCAGCATCAGGTTTTCTCGCACCGTCTGATCCGCAAAGACGCCGCGCCCTTCGGGCGACATGGCAACGCCCAATCCCACGCGCTGGTAAGCAGGCACCAATGTGCAGTCCTTCCCATCGAGAAAAATGCAGCCTTCTGCGACAGGTTCTAGGCCCGCGATGCTTTTGAGTAAGGTGCTTTTGCCGGCGCCATTGGCGCCAATGATGGTGACGACTTCGCCCTCCCGCACTTCTAGGCTCACGCCTTTGACGGCTTGGATAGCACCGTAAGAAACTTTGACAGATTCAAGTTTGAGCATGATGATCTTTCCTACTCAAGCCGCCACGGCTTCATCGTCAATGCCTAGGTAAGCTTCAACAACGCGAGTATTCGCCTGTACGTCGGCGGGTTTGCCTTCTGCGATCTTGATACCGTAGTCCAGCACAATCACATGGTCGGAGACAGACATCACCAAATCCATGTGGTGCTCCACCATCAAAATCGTGACTCCACACTTACTAATTCGCACCAGCAACTGTCCGAGCTCTGCAGTCTCTTGCGGATTCAATCCGGCGGCCGGCTCATCGAGCAGGAGCAGCTGAGGCTCGGTGGCCATGGCACGCGCAAGTTCGACACGACGCTGTAGACCATACGGCAGGCTGCCGGCGGGTTGGTTCTGGAGGTGCACCATGTCCACAAGATTGAGCAGTTCCAGTGCTCGCTCCCGAGTAACGGCCTCTTGTTTTAATGCACTCGGAAGTGCTAGCAAGGATGCGACGAAACCATTGCTCATCCGGCTGTGCCTCCCTAGCATCACGTTATCGAGTACCGATAAGTCTGCGAAGAGCCTCAGGTTCTGAAACGTACGACCCATGCCCAGACAACAAATTGCATGCACTGGACTACCGACGATCTCCTGATTTAGAAAGCGGATCGATCCTTTGTCTGGATCGACCACTCCAGTCAGCATGTTGATCATCGTGCTTTTGCCCGCACCGTTCGGTCCGATAAGCGCATTGATGTGGCCGCGCTGCAAGCGAAACGAAACATCCTGCGCGGGCTTCACGCCACCGTACGATTTGCTCACGTCTAGCACTACGAGCAGGTCTTCATCTGCGACCGGACAAATGCGTGTCACCGGCAGGTTAGCGCTTGGCACGAGCACCGGCTCATTGTCTCGTTTGAACCATTTAGAGAATAACCCAGCCACGCCACCGGGCATCACGTAAAGAGCGAACAGCAATAGAAAACCGTAGAGGAAATGCTGCGCAGATGGCCAACGCGCTAGCAGTGCGTCAACCAGCGTCAGAATCACTGTGCCGACGATCGGTCCGTACATCGAGCCGGCACCGCCGAACAACACCAGTAACAAGATAAAGATCGACAGATGGAATGTGATGAAGTCGGAATTGATGTACTGGTTCTGCTGGGCCACAAGTGCACCAGCGATTCCGCAGGTGACAGCTGCCACAACAAATGCGATTACCTTAGCCCGGTAAACGCGAACACCAACCGACGATGATGCGATTTCATCGGCCTGTAGCGAGAGCAATGCGCGCCCGAAACGGCCCTGCAAAAGATTGCGCAGCAGCAAGTGCGTCACCCCGCACAGCACAATACCAAACCAGACCCACTGCACAGAAGTCAGTGGTTGATCATTCCAAGTCAAAGGTTTGATCCCGTAGATGCCCTGCGCGCCGCCAAACACCTCTGTCCACTCACCGACCATTTTTTCGACAACAATGCCGAATGCCAAGGTCACCATCGCCAAATATGGCCCTTTGACACGTAACGACGGTAGAGCGATCAGCACACCACAGACTCCCGAAATAACCGCCGCAAGAAACAGAGCAAGCCAGGGATTCATGTCTGTGCGAGAAGTAAGAAGCGCCACTGCATAAGCACCGGCAGCGAACAATCCAGCCTGCCCAAGGGATTTCTGGCCCGCGTATCCCACCAGCACGTTCATACCGGCAGCGCACATGTAATACACGCACATCATGAAGACGATTCGCAAGTAGTAGTCGTTGCCGAGCAGCGATGTTGCACCCATTAAACCCGCGGCCACGAGCGCAACCATTAAAGGGTGTTGACCGCGCTTCATACTTTCTCCACCATCTTGCTACCGAACAGGCCAGTGGGACGAAAGGCAAGCACAAGGATGACCAATGCGAATACCGCTACCTCGCGCCACTGCGCCTGCCAGAGATTGACCATTGATTCGAAAACACCGAGTACGAAACCACCGATCACGCAACCGCGAGGGTTGTTGAGGCCACCGATCATTGCGCCCGAAAAGCCTTTGAGCCCGACGGTCAGCCCCATGAAGAGGGACGCTTGCGCTATGGGCGCGAGCAAAAATCCGGACAGCCCAGCCAGTGCTGAGCTGACGACAAATGCACCAATCATCACGGCGTTGGTGTTGATGCCCATCAAGCTAGCTACATTACCGTTAGCAGCCACCGCACGCATGGCCTTGCCAACCATGGTTCGGTTCATCACGCGGTCAAAGCCGATCATGATGACGATAGCCACTGCGAGCGTCAGCAGCTCTTGTGGTCGTACCCCGATGCCAAGCACACGGATCACCTCATCGCTCACAGGTGATGGCACTACAACTGGTTTTGGTCCCCAGACCGCAAGGCCAATACTCTGCAAAATAACGCCGAAGCCCAATGTACTCATCACCCAAGCCATGCCAGGCCTACCGGCGAAAGGCCGAACACCGACAACGTAAAGCAACCAGCCGAGCAAGCCCATGACACCCAGTGCCGCCGTCAATGCCAGCAACTGTGCACCCGCGCCAGGCACAGCATCGCCGAAAGTCGTCGAACTGATGGGTTTACCAAGCACCAGAAAAAGTGCACTCATGCCGATGAAAGCTCCAGCCGAAACAAACTCGCCGTGAGAAAAGTTCAACGTCTTAGTGGTCGTGAATGTGATGCTGAAGCCAAGAGCCACTAGGGCATAGGCGCCGCCCACCGATAGTCCACTGATAATCGCCTGCAAAATTGCTACTAACATGTTGTGTCTCCCGACAGGACCGTAAGACTTTTCATCAGACTGGATATCCTGTCGTTTTTGGAATTGAACTTTGCTTATTGCTTGAAATCAGCGCTTGTCAGTGTGCCAATCAATGCGTCCGTGTAAGGCATCAGCTTTCCGTCCTTCCAGCGAATCCACACCAGATCTTTCGCGGTCAATGCCTCGTGGTTGGCTTTGCTGAATGGTTTGTTGTAAGTCTTTAAAACTCCCTGGACGGGGATTTTCAAATCCTCCAGCGCGAGGCGAACTGCAGAGCCTTCGATGCTTTTGGCCTGTTTGACGGCTTCTGCGTAAAGAAGAACAGAGTCGTATCCGTGCAGCGCAAAGGAAAATGAACTGGGCGCTTTTAGCTTGCTGCCGACGCGTTCAAACAATTTTTGCTGCGCAGGGGTACGCGTTTCGCTCACGGTGCGCATGAACAACGGCTTTTCAGCCAATGTGCTACCAGCCGCATCGTAGAACGTGATGTTGTCGGCGGCCCATGAAGTCAGCGTCAACGGGAAATAATTGATCTTCTCCATACTGCGAACCAACTGCGCAATCGGCGTCCCCTGTGCCCAGACAACCACCGTATCAACGCCGGCGGCCTTCATCTTGCTAAGCTGCGATGTCATGTCGGTGTCTCCAACGCCGAAACGCTCGGTTGCGGCAGGCTTAATGCCCTGCATCTGTGCGATTTCCTGCATATCCTTCAGGCCACCTTGACCGTAGCCTGTAGTTTCGGCCATCAAACCGATGACTTTGGATGAGGCCGCATTTTTCTTTACGTAGGCCATCAGCACTGCGACCTGGTCGCGATCGACCATGGAGACGCGGAACATGTAATTGTCAGCACCCGGACTCATTGGTTTAGTGATGTCGGTGCCTGACCCTACGTTGCCGATCACTGGAACTTTCTTCTGGTTGGGAATGTGTTTCCAGGCCATGGCATTGCCTGAGTTTGTCGGTCCAAACACAGCAGCAACTTTTTCGTTGTCAATCAGTTCACTCATGTTCAGAATGGATTTCGGTGGTGCAGAAGTGTCGTCTCTCGTAACAAGCAACAGCTTGCGGCCAAGAACACCGCCTGCTGCGTTGATGTCGGCAATCGCCGCTTCCATACCTATTACGGCAGCATGCCCGCTTTGCGCCGAGGGCGAAGCCGACAGGTCGCCGTTAAAACCAAGCTTGATGTCCTGTGCAGAAACGGTTGTAGTCATTAAAGTGAGTGCAGCAGTGGCCATGAGCCCTGTGCAGATGCGTTTCAGTTTCATGTTGTCTCCTTCATTGGTTGATAAAAAAATGGGTCTCGTCGTCCAAATCGGACTCGACCTCTTGTAATTAGATTAAGTAGCCAGAAACCCGCCGTCAACGGGCAGCGTGACCCCGGTGACGTATTGAGACATTCCAGATGCTAAGAAGATCACCGGACCCACGAGATCTTCCGTCTGACCAACGCGGCCCATGGGAATACGCCTCATGAAAGTCGCCAACCGCTCTGGGCTCTCTCGCGTCGCTGCAGTCATGGGTGTCGCGATCACACCCGGCGCCAATGCGTTCACACGCACGCCGAGTGGCGCGAGTTCGGCGGCAAGAGACTGCGTAAACATCTTGATCGCACCTTTGGACGGTGAGTAGCCGAGGCTGCCAGCCTGCCCTGCGAATGCCGCTATTGATGCGATATTGATAATTGAGCCTTTGGTCGATTTGATCGCCGCTAGCCATGCATGAGTCACGTTGAATGTGCCGTGTACGTTGACGTCAATCGTCTTTTTCCAGTTGGACGCAGCATTGATGCTGGCCGTACCTTCTCGGATAATGATGCCCGCATTGTTGACAAGCACATTGATCTCTCCGATCTCTTGGCCTACGCGCAAAGCGAGGGCATTGCATGCCTCTGGTGATGTGACGTCGAGAACAAACGCCCAAGCCTCACCACCTTCGCTGCGAACTGCTTGCGCTGTTTCTTCAACAGTGGTTTTGTTTACGTCGGTAACGATCACGCGTGCACCGGCTTGTGCTAGCCCAAGAGCAAGCGCTCGACCGTTGCCTTGACCGGCACCCGTGATCAGGGCCAGTTGCCCGTCAAGAAGGTGGGGTGCAATGAAAGGTGGAAGTGGCATCGTGGCTCCTTAATATTTGTTGAGACTGTGCATCGAATCACAACCGAATGGCGATACGTTCACGTGACTCAACCTGAAGCGCTACTTTTTGGACTGCCTCTCTAGGCTTGCCTAGTTGAAGGCCCGCAACATAACCAAAGGTCAGCGCTGGCCCAAGCGTGATGCCTGCCCCCGGATAGTTACCTCCCATAATGCTGGCCGCATCGTTGCCGACTGCGTATAGTCCTTTGATTGGCTGGCCCGATCCATCTAGCACTCTGGTCTTTTCATCAGTCACGAGGCCTGCAAAGGTGCCAATGTCCCCGACGACAAGTTTGATCGCGTAATAAGGCCCGTTTTCAAGCGGTGCAACGCATGGGTTTGGTTGCACGAGGCTGTCACCTTGATAGCGGTTGTAGGCCGTGCTTCCTTTGCCAAAAGCTGGGTCCTCGCCGGCGCGGGCGCCTTGGTTAAATTCGCGCACCGTTGCGTCAAGTACCGAGGGCTCGATTCCGATCAACTTGGCCAGCTCGGCAACAGATTGACCACGCTTCAAATAGCCGCTTTTTATATGACGGGCTATTGGCAATGGAGACGGGGCGACGCAGCCCAACCCATAGCCGCGCAAAGCCTTGTGATCACACATCAGCCATGCCGAGACTTCTTTTTCGCCTTCACACGCCCGCACCATCGCTTGGACGAAGTCATGGTATGAATTTCCTTCGTTTGTGAAGCGCTTTCCCTTGGGTGTCACAGAAATGACCCCTGGCTTTGCACGGTCGATAAAGTGAGGCATGACGCCTTTCGACCCATCTGACCGAGTTGTTACTGATGCAGGGACCCAAGCGGCCGCTTGTGGAATTGTGCTATCGACCAGTCCGCCGACCGATTCAGCAAGACGCAGACCATCGCCCGTATTTGATTCGGGAGAAGGCGAGTAGTGCTCCTTGCCGGTGGGTGCATGCTGAAAGAGTTTCTTTCTACGCTCGAGTTCGTGCGGAAAGCCGCCACACGCCAGCACAACGCCACGGGTTGCATTCACACGAATCGTCTTTCCCTCGTGCTCCACGATCGCCCCGGCGACACCGTCGAATTCAGCAACAAGCTTCTTGACGGGAGATGACAGCCAGACAGGAATTTCCAAATCCATGGCCGCCTTGGCCAATCGGCCAGCAAGTGCGTTTCCATTAGTGAGATTCATGCCTCGGCCATGACTCAGTACATCGAGTAAATGCTTGCTCAAACGCTTGGTGACATACGCAAACGAACTCACGGACTTGAATGCGCGCATGAAATGCTTGATCTCAGGACCCGAGCCCAGCATCATTCCAAAGACCGTAAGCTCTGGAAGCGGCGGAGCCAGTAGCTTGATGCGCGGACCGAGTTCGCGGCCGTCAAACGGACGTGTCACCATCGAACGTCCTCCAGGTTGGCCGCCAGGAGCCTCTGCATGGTAATCAGGGAAAACTGCCGGCATGTCGAACTGGACGCAAGTTTTTTGGGTGAAGAAATCGATTGCTTTCGGACCATATTCCAAAAAAGCATCCACGCGCGCTTCATCGTAATGTGTTGTCGTTTCGTGCTTCAAGTAAGTCTTCGCTGCTCCAACCGGCTCTTTTATGCCCTGCTCTGTGGCAAGTCGTGTTCCGGGTATCCATAGCCAGCCACCGGAGCGGGCCGTGGTACCACCAAATCGAGCTTCTTTTTCGACTACCAGCACTTTGAGCCCTTGAGATGCCGCCGTGATGGCTGCGGCCATACCGGAAGCACCTGTACCAACGACGAGTACGTCCACCGTCATATTTTCTTGAGTCATTCAAAACCTTTGAAAGTTTGTCTGCTTAGATGCATAGCCATGCAAATACGATATTCACTGATGCATCTGCTAATTACTAAGCGTATGATAGTTTCAAGTTAACACGTTAATATCATGGTTTACCCTCATTCCTTATCAGTCGATACACTTTCATTTTTTAAATCAGAGGCTCAGAACATGGAAAAAAGCCGGCGTGGCATTCAATCCATCGAAATTGGCAGTTCTTTGTTGCTGCAGATGGCACGTTATGTACGGCCAATTGCGCTGAAAGACTTGTCTAGGGAGGCTGGAATGACGGCAGGGAAGGCCCATCCGTACATGGTGAGTTTTCTCAAGGTTGGCTTCGTCACGCAGAACAGTGCAGGTCATTACGAACTCGGGCCATTGGCCTTGCAGTTAGGGTTGACACGGCTCCAGCGGATGGACCCGGTGAAAGAAGCGTCGGAGTTAATTGAGGAGCTCGCCAACGAAACTGGCCAGAGCGTTGCATTGGCTGTCTGGGGCAATTTGGGCCCCACCATCGTTCGACTTGAAGAGCCGATTCAGTCGCTGCACGTCAACTTGCGAACTGGAACAGTGATGTCACTTGCCAACACTGCGACCGGCAGAATGTTTGCGGCTTACATGCCACCGAAGGTAGTCGAACACTTGCTGCTCAATGAAGTCGCCAGACAGGGTTACGGTGGTAATTCGCAATTTTCATTGACACCTGAGGATGTACAGACTGCACTCGCCGAAACCCGCCAGCACGGACTTTCCCGCGCGTTAGGCAAACCAATTCCGGGCATTGACGCCTTCTGCAGTCCAGTATTTGACTCCGCAGGCCATCTGGTCTTAGGTATCCTCGTCATGGGACCATCGGCCACCTTTGACGGCGACTGGGATGGAGTCATTGCAACACCGCTTCGACGCTGCGCTGCTGAGGTGTCCCGACGTCTAGGTCACTAAATTCTCACGTTTCCTTAAAAAGTGCGATTTAGATGAGTCGTAGAACAATGGCTATTACGCAAAAGGACAGACGGCAGCTTTGTGCATAGCTACCTGAAAAGCAGTATTTGTTCGCTGATGCCAAATGATCCATATTTGGCAATGTTGCATGATCAGGAACAGCAGTCCTGTAACCGCTTTTATCGCCGTAATTTTCGGTTTGTATGTTGATTTAATTTTCACTACAAATATAGCCGATACCAAGCCAACAGCAAAAATCTCTACCAGGGTAAATGCTTTGAGGATGCGGTTTGTGCTCGACGAAAGCAGTCATTGGTGACCGTTCGTTTTTGGCTCCTAAAGCTTACGCTCGAAAAGTCATCAACCGCTTTTTTTTCGAGTCAGATCACTCTTTTATCCGACTGAAATAGGCGTGAAAAAGAAAGCTTCATTAAAGCCGACTGTTGGCTGCCCCGCAGTCATCTGAGGGGCAGAGTCAAGAGTCTCAGGCCCCAGCTAACGCCGCCTTGACCGCTGCTGAGACTTGGCCCATGTCAGCCTTGCCTGTCAGCTGTGCCTTGACCGCTCCCATGACCTTGCCCATGTCGCCTGGGCCTGTAGCGCCAAGTTCGGCGACGATGGCTTTGACGGCCGCGCTGACTTCATCAGCGCTCATGCGGGCGGGCAGGTAAGCCTGCAGGATTTTCATCTCAGCGGCTTCTTTGTCGGCCAAGTCGGTGCGGGCAGCTTTTTGGAAGGCTTCGATGGAGTCTTTGCGCTGCTTGATGAGTTTGTCGACGATGGCCACCACAGCGACATCGTCTTGCATCACGCGGTCATCCACCTCTTTTTGTTTGATGGCCGCCAGCAGCAGGCGAATGGTGCCCAAACGCTCAACGTCTTTGGCCCGCATAGCGTTTTTCATGTCTTCGGTGATTTGTTCTTTGAGCGTCATGGGGAGTCCTTGTGTGGGCCGGGTGGAAGAGCGGGGTGTGTTAGATTTTGCGCGCGTAAAAAAGCCCGCTAGAGCGTCCTCAAGCGGGCTGTGCCGGATGCCGGTGAAGGCTGAACCGATCGAGAACGATCAGTACAGTTTCTTCGGCAACTGCATGGCGCGAATGCGCTTGTAGTTACGCTTGACGGCGGCAGCCTTTTTACGTTTACGTTCAGCCGTTGGCTTCTCGTAAAACTCGCGGGCGCGCAAGTCGGTCAGCAGACCGAGTTTTTCAATAGTGCGCTTGAAGCGGCGCAGTGCGACGTCAAACGGCTCGTTGTCTTTTACACGGATAGTGGTCATCGATGAATGGATCCAAATGGATGCACCTTCAATTGATCTGATCAGGATCAGGTCAGGCGCGGGTTTGCTAGCAAAGCCTAGGATTATAGCCAGAGAAATGGGGCTTCAGGCTTTTTTCATGGCCATCGCCTGTGCACAGGCAAAACCGGAAGCCCAAGCCCATTGAAAATTGTAGCCGCCCAGCCAGCCGGTGACGTCGACAACTTCGCCGATGAAGTACAGACCGGGCTGGGTCGACTCCATGCTTTGTGAAGACAGGTCGCGGGTGTCGACGCCGCCGGTGGTGACCTCGGCTTTTTTGTAGCCCTCGGTGCCGGTGGGCACCAGTTGCCAGTCGGCTAAGCGCGCGGCCAGTGTTTGCAATGCTTTGTCGGGCGCGTCGCTGATGGGGCGCTGCAGGGCAGGGTCGTCGCCGACCCAAGCGTCCGCCAGCCGGCTCGGCACCATCGCGCCAAGTTCGTTGGCGATCAGTTTGCGCGACTGACTTTTGGCTTTCAGCAGCGTGGCGTTGAGATCGGTGCCGGGTGCCAAGTTGATACGCACCGGCTGACCTTCGCGCCAGAAGCTGGAGATTTGCAGCACGGCCGGACCGCTCAGGCCGCGGTGGGTGAACAGCAAGTCTTCCGAAAAAACCACCGATTTTTTGCGCTGCTTGGGCGTGGCGTCGGTCGGGCTGGTTTCAATTTGCACCGGTAGCGCCAAGCCGGCCAACTGCGCATACGGGGCCCAGCCCGCGCCGTCAAATGTCAGGGGCACCAATGCTGCGCGAGGCTCGACCAAACGCAGGCCAAATTGGCTGGCGATGCGGTAGCCGAAATCGGTCGCACCGATCTTCGGGATCGACAGCCCGCCGGTGGCGATCACCACTTGCGCGGCGTTGATCAGCCCGCGGTCACTGTCGATTTGGTAGCCGCTGACAAAGCTGGCATCCCCAGTCGCTGCGCTTTTCACGCATTTGACGCTTTTGACACTGCACGGCTGCCAGCGCTCGACACCGCCGGCGGCACATTCGGCCAGCAGCAGGTTGATGATGTCTTCGGCTGAGCGATCGCAAAAAAGCTGGCCTTTGTGCTTTTCATGAAACGGGACTTGGTGCTTTTGCAGCAGTTCAATGAAGTCTTGCGGCGTGTAACGCGACAGGGCAGAGCGACAAAAGTGCGGGTTCTCGCTCAAGAACTGCGCCGGGGTGGCGTCGCGGTTGGTGAAGTTGCAGCGGCCGCCACCCGAGATGCGGATTTTCTCGGCGACTTTCTCGCTGTGGTCTAAGACCAGAACTTTCAAACCCAGCTGGCCGGTCATGCCCGCGCAAAAAAGGCCGGCGGCGCCAGCGCCAATGATGACAACGTCAAATGAATGCATGCGGGGAGTGTATGGCTCCCGGGCGAACCGGTCGGCGCGTTTATGCGGCCCGGACAGCTTCGCGGTCGGTTGACTCTGGATGCGCCGCTGCCAGAGCCAAGGCGCCGACCACGTCACCGACCACGATGACCGAAGGGCTGGCCATGCTGTTGTCTTGGATGGCCTGAGCCAACGCGCCCAACGTGGTGCTGATGTGGCGCTGCGTGGCCAGTGAGGCGTTTTGAATCACCGCCACAGGGGTACTGGCGGGCAAGCCTGTCAACAGCTCGTCTTGAATGCGGCTTGCACCACTCACGCCCATGTAAATCACCAAGGTGAGGCGGGCGCTGTGCGCGGTGGCCGCCAAGGCTTGCCAGTCGGTGCCCGTATCGCCGGGTTTGGCGTGGCCGGTTACGAACACCAAGCCGTGTGCATGTTGGCGGTGCGTCAGTGGTACACCGAGGCTTGTCACGGCGGCCAGGCCAGCGGTGATGCCGTTGATGACTTTGACCTGAATCCCGGCGGCTTGCAGGTGCTCAAGCTCTTCGCCGCCACGGCCAAAGATGAAGGGGTCACCGCCTTTGAGGCGCACCACGTTTTCACCTTCGTGGGCCGCCATGATCATGAGTTTTTCGATGAAGGCTTGCGGTGTGGATTTGCAACCGCCGCGCTTGCCAACGTAAACGATACGGGCGGTGGCGGGCGCAAAGGCGACGATCTCGTCACTGACCAAGTCATCGACGAACAGCACGGTGGCGGCTTGAATGGCTTTCAGCGCCTTGATCGTCAGCAGTTCAGGGTCGCCTGGGCCAGCACCAACCAGCGTGCATTGGCCGAGGACGTTTTTGAATGAGGTGTTGTCGCTGGTCATAGTTGCGATGTCAGTTGCAAGATGTGTTCCACCTGCCGCGTGATCGGAGCCGGCACAGGTTCTGCGCCGGACAGAATCGACGCAATATACGCTGCGGTGCTGGCCGCATCAATGGCTTTTGGCAGGTTCGGCAAACTGGCGAGTGTGCCGGCTTGGGCTTGCTGCAATTCAATGCGCTGACCATGCACATAGCCATCCATCGGCGGCATGCGACGCGCATCGGCGACAACTTCGCCTTCCGTGCCGCGCAGCAGCAAGGCGTTGGCCTGCATCAAGGCCAAGGTCTGTGCCATCGAGACAGCGTATTCGGGATGCGTGTAGCTGCTCACGACCAGCGCTTTGCCAAGGCAGGGGTTCATGAGTTTGACCAAGCTGTGCGCCGGGTTGCGCAGACCGACCAGCCGTCGCACATCGAGCAAGCGTTTCAAACCTGGGCTCAGCAGCTCGGTCGGGGCAAAGACAACGCTGCCGGCTTCAATCGGGGCCACCGCGGTCAGCGCGGGAATATTCAGCGCGTGCAGCACGTCCGAGCTCAAGACCCGCGTTGATTCGGTGGCTGTGCCATGAACCAGCACGGCCAAACCTTCGCGGGCCAGCAGCAAGGCCAGCAGTGGCGTCAAGACCGGTAGCTTGCGAGCGCCGTTGTAACTGGGCAAAACCACGGTGCAGACAGCACTGTCTGGCAAGGCCGGAAAGCGCTGCAAGCGCGCATGTGCTGCACCTAAAAAACCGGCCATTTCTTGCGGTGTTTCGCCTTTGATGCGCATGGCCAGACAAAAGGCACCGACTTCGAGGTCGGTCACTGCGCCGTCCAGCACTTGGCCGAGCAGGTCTGCAGCCTGTTCACGGCTGAGCGAGCGAGCGCCATCTTTGCCGCGGCCAATTTCCTTGATGTAGTGACTGATACCCATGGTGGTTATTGTCGGTGAATGTTGATAACTTTCAGTTATTAACTCATGCAGGGACTGGCCTTGTCGAGCGCACCAAGCGTTTGAGTTCTGGCACGCAGGAGCCGCAGTTGGTGCCGCACTTGAGGGTGCCTTGCAAGGCCATCAAGCGTTGTTCGTCGCGCATCAAATCGGCTGCGCCGCCAGCTTCTTCGTGAATCAGTGCCAACTGGTCTGCAATGGCGGCATCGGTCACGTTGAAGCAGGTGCAGATCGGTTTGCCGCGAGACTGCACCGCCATGGGTGCTTTGGCTCCCGGCAGTAGAAGTTGGCGACCGTAGGCTTGCGCTGGCAATTCTTCCAGTAGCAGGATTTTGATCCAAGCTTCGGCGCTGGTGTCTCCGGCCAACACAAAGCCGGTGAGTTCGACCTGATCGCCTTGGCGTTCCAGTCTGGCCGTGCGGTGCTGGCCTTTTTTGGGGTCGGCGTAGCGCAGCGCGTCCGGGCCGCTCAGGCCGAGTGCCGCTTCGATTTGCGCCAAGACGCTGGCACTGGGCGCTTCATAGCCAGCAGCGCGGAACAGCACGCCGGTGCGTTCGCGGCTGCGGTCGGCCAGTGTGGTGTTGTTTGAAAACGGCACACAGCTGGTGAAGGGAAAAGCTGCCATCAGGTGTTTGAGTTGGGTCCGTGCGGACAGGGCTTCGTCATCGGGCAGCCAGGCCATGGCCAGCAGAGACCAAGGCAGTTCAGCCTTGAGAATTTTGACGGCGGCGTGTTTCAGTTCCGGCTGTTTGGAGCTCGGGCAATAGGCTGAAGTGGTCAAGGCGTTGACCCCGGCCAGACGCTCGCCGTGGCTGGAAACGCCGCTCACATATTCTTCGCCCCAGTGCATCGCCATGAAGGCTTGGCTGACAGCGACTTCAGGCGAGGCTTGCAAGGGCACGACGATGGAGCCGCGCTTGGAGGTGACGTGCACCAAGTCGCCTTCTTTGAGCAGGCGGCGTGTCATGTCTTGCACGTTCATCTGCAGCGCCGGTTCGGCTACGTGTCCAAACAAGCGGCCCAACGTGCCCGTGCGGCTCATGCCATGCCATTGGTCGCGCAGGCGGCCGGTGGTCAGTGAAAAAGGAAAGCGCGACTCGCGCGGTTCCGCCACCGGTTGGTAGACCGTGTTGACAAAGCGTGCTTTGCCATCCGCCGTGGGAAAAATACCGTCTTCATACAGCCGTTGCTTGCCCACGGTTTGGCCTCCTTTCAAGGGCCATTGCTGCGGCGCTTCGTCGAGCATGGCGTAGCTCATGCCGGTGATGTCGAGGTCGCGGCCACGGGTCGACTCGCGGTGTTCGTTCCAGATGGCTTCGACGCCAGCGCTTTCGTCGGTCAACGAATAGGGGAACAGCGATTGGCCGGTCAGGTGCCTTGACGGTAGCAACTTTTCAAGCCGCTGTGCAAAGTCTTGCGCAATCGACCAGTCATGCCGTGTTTCGCCGGGGGCTGCAACGGCCGGCCGGACGCGGCTGATGCGGCGTTCGCTGTTGGTGACCGTGCCGGTTTTTTCGCCCCAGGTGGTGGCGGGCAGCAGCAGGTCGGCAAAGTCGCAGGTGCTGGCGGTGGCGAAGGCTTCTTGCACGACAACGAACTCGGCGCGTTCAAGGGCGCGGCGCACGGTGGTTTGGTCGGGCATCGACTGCGCCGGGTTGGTGCAGGCAATCCACAAGGCTTTGATCTCGCCATCGGCTGCGGCTTGGAACATCTCGACCGCCGACTTTCCAGCTTGCTCGGGCACCGAAGGCAGGCCCCACAAGGCGGCGACTTCAGCGCGGTGCTGCGGGTTGGCGAGGTCGCGGTGGGCGCTCAGTAAATTGGACAAGCCGCCGACTTCACGGCCGCCCATCGCATTCGGCTGGCCGGTCAGTGAAAACGGCCCGGCGCCCGGTTTGCCGATGTGGCCGGTGGCCAGATGCAGGTTGATCAGCGCGGCGTTTTTGGCGGTGCCGCTGCTCGACTGGTTCAGACCCTGGCAGTACAGGCTGAGCGTGGCAGCAGAGGTCGCGAACAGGCGCGCAGCGGTCAGCAAATCTTCTTTGTTGATGCCGCAGGTTTGCGATACCAGCTCGGGTGTGTAGTCGCGCACCGTCGCTTTGAGTGCCTCAAAACCGGTGGTGTGCGCTGCGATGTAAGCCGCGTCCGTCCAGCCTTCCCACAGCATGATGTGCAGCAAGCCATTGAACAGTGAGACGTCGGTGCCGGGCAGGATGGGCAAATACAAATCAGCGATTTCGGCTGTGTCGGTGCGGCGTGGATCGCAAAAAATGATCTTCAGCGCCGGGTTGGCGGCTTTGGCATCTTCAATGCGCCTGAACAAAATCGGGTGCGCGTAAGCGGTGTTGCTGCCGACAATGAAAATGCACTGCGCATGGTTGACGTCGTCGTAGCAATTCGGCGGCGCGTCGGCACCCAAGGTTTGCTTGTAGCCTGCCACGGCGCTGCTCATGCACAGGCGTGAATTGGTGTCGACGTTGTTGGTGCCGATCAAACCTTTGACGAGTTTGTTGAAGACGTAATAGTCTTCTGTCAGGAGTTGGCCGGAGATGTAAAAACCCACAGCGTCAGGGCCATGCTCACCAATGATCTGCGCAAAGCGTTGGCTGGCGAGGTCGAGCGCGCTGTCCCAAGTGACGATTTCTGCAACGCCGCCGCGCGTGCTGCGCTGCATCGGCTGCAGCAACCGCGTTTGCCGCGTCACCACGGCGGAGGCGGTCAGCGCGAGTGTGGAGCCCTTGGTGCAAAGCCGGCCGAAGTTGGCCGGATGCATCGGGTCACCGCGAACACCGGTGATCTCCTTGCCTTGCGACTCGATGATGACGCCGCAGCCCACACCGCAGTAAGGGCAGGTGGACTTGGTTTCACGCACCGTGTTGAAGTTGGTGCTGCTGGTCGAGGTCAAGTCAGACCTCGGTGGTGATCGCAGTTTTATGTCCCGGCCTGGCCACGGGGCTGAGTAAGTCGATCGCGTGACTGGCGAGTTCGTCGCTGTCCAGAAATACGCTGCCGTCAGTCACCTTGACGCTGAACTTCGGGGTGCAACCTTCGTCGGGTGCCTTGGCGCAGCCGTCGGCCAGACTGATGGTCCAGTTGTGCAACGGGCAGGCCACGCTGGTGCCAAAGACGATGCCTTGACTTAGTGGGCCGCCTTTGTGCGGGCAACGATCCAGCAAGGCAAAAACGCCGCCCTGGTCATTGCGAAACACGGCAACGTCAACGCCTTTGGCGCGCGCCACACGGCGCGAGCCGAGCACCGGGATGTCGGTGACGAGGCAGATTTTTTTCCATTCAGACATGGTTCAGATTCCTTTGCACTTGACGAGCTGCGCTCAAGCCGGTGAGAGTTTTTCGAATTGGCGTGTGTCGACTTCGGCTTCCTTGAAGTCAAACCAAGGATCGGGCTCGCCGTCGAGGGCGAATTGCAGGCGTTCCCACAGCGCTTTGCGGCCCTCGTGGTCGTCGAGGATTTTTTTCTTCACGTAGTCGAGGCCCACTCGGTTGACGTAGTGCACGGTGCGCTCAAGGTACCAGCCTTCTTGGCGGTACAGCTCGCAAAACGCGCCGGTGTATTCCAGCACTTCGGCCGCGGTTTTGACCTTGGTGAAAAAGTGCGCGACTTCGGTTTTGATGCCGCCGTTGCCAGCGATGTACATCTCCCAGCCGGAGTCGACTCCGATGATGCCAACGTCTTTGATGCCAGCTTCCGCGCAATTGCGCGGACAACCGCTGACGGCAAACTTGACCTTGTGCGGTGCGTACATGCGCCACATGGCGCGCTCTAGGTCTTTGCCCATCTGGGTGCTGTCTTGCGTGCCCATGCGGCACCATTCGCTGCCGACGCAGGTCTTGACCGTGCGCAGCGCCTTGGCATAGGCGTGGCCGGACGGCATGCCGATGTCTTTCCAGACGTTCACCAGGTCTTCTTTTTTGACACCCAGCAAGTCAATGCGCTGGCCGCCGGTGACCTTGACGGTTGGGATGTTGTACTTGTCGACAGCGTCTGCGATGCGGCGCAATTCGCTGGACGTCGTCTCGCCGCCCCACATGCGCGGAATGACGCTGTAGGTGCCGTCTTTCTGGATGTTGGCGTGGCTGCGTTCGTTGATGTAACGACTTTGTGGGTCGTCTTTGGCTTCTTTTGGCCAGCTGCTGGTGACGTAGTAATTGATGGCCGGGCGGCAGCTGGCGCAACCGTTCGGTGTACGCCATTCCATGAACTTGTAGACGTCGGAAATGCTCAAGAGCTTGTTGGCGCGAATGGCTTCGCGCACGGCTTGGTGGCCGTGGTCGGCGCAGCTGCACATGGCTTTGAGTTTGGGCGTGGCCGAGTAGTCGCCGCCCGCCGTGAACATCAAAATCTGCTCGACCAGCCCGGTGCACGATCCGCATGAGGCGCTGGCTTTGGTGTGCTTGCGCACTTCGTCGAGTGTGAACAGACCTTTTTCTTTGATGGCCTTGCAGATGCTGCCTTTGGTCACGCCATTGCAGCCGCACACTTCGGCCGTGTCGGGCATGGTCACGGCTTTGCTGTGGCCTTCATGGCCGACGTCGCCGATGTTGGATTCACCGAACATCAGCTTGTCGCGAATGTCCGCCACGCTGCGACCATCGCGCAGCAGCTTGAAGTAATAACTGCCATCGACCGTGTCGCCATACAAGCAGGCGCCGATCAGCTTGTCGTCTTTGATGACGAGCTTTTTATAGACGCCACCGAACGGGTCGCTCATGATGATTTCTTCGGTGCCAGCGTCTTCAGGCCGGCCCGATGACGCACCCATGAAGTCGCCAGCCGAAAACAAATCAATGCCGGTGACTTTGAGTTTGGTCGAGGTCAGCGAACCGGTGTAACGGCCAATGCCGAACAACGCCAAGTGGTTGGCGGCAACCTTGGCTTGCTCGAACAAAGGCGCAACCAAACCATAGGCAATGCCGCGGTGCGCTGCGCATTCGCCCACCGAGTAAATGCGCGCATCGGTGACGGTTTGCAGGGTGTCGGTGACGACGATGCCTTTGTTGCAATGCAGGTTCATCGATTCCGCCAGCGTGGTGTTGGGGCGAATGCCCACCGCCATCACCACCAAGTCAGTGGTAAGTTCTGTGCCGTCTTTAAATTTGATCGAGGCGACGCGGCCTTCGGTGTTGCCGGTGAGCTCTTGTGTCTGCGCGCCCATGAGAAAGTTCAGACCGCGGGCTTCGAGTGACTTTTGCAGCAGCTTGCCGGCCACGCTGTCGAGCTGGCGTTCCATCAGCGTTGGCATGACGTGCACCACAGTGACCTTCATGCCGCGCAGCATCAGACCGTTGGCCGCTTCCAGGCCGAGCAGTCCGCCGCCAATGACAACGGCGTTTTTGTACTGGGTGGCGGCGGCTATCATTTCGTTGGTGTCGGCGATGTCGCGGTAGGCGATCACGCCTTTCAAGTCTTTGCCTGGCACTGGCAAGATGAAGGGGTTCGAGCCGGTGCAAATCAGCAACCGGTCGTAGGATGCTTCAGTGCCGTCTTCTGCATGCACCACGCGTTTGACGCGGTCAACGCTGTCCACTTTTTTGCCCGCGTGCAGCGTGATGTGGTTGTCGCTGTACCACTCCCAGCTGTTCAGCACGATCTCGTCCAGCGTTTGTTCACCGGCCAGTACCGGGCTCAACAAGATGCGGTTGTAGTTGGGGTGCGGCTCAGCACCAAACACCGTGATGTCGTACAGATCGGGTGCGACCTTGAGCAATTCTTCGAGGGTCCGCACGCCGGCCATGCCGTTGCCGACCATCACCAGCTTTTGTTTTTTGACACGCATGTCCATGGCCTTGTTCTTTCAGTGATGCGAAGTTTGAAATCGAGGGGTGAATCTGCAACAGGGATCAGGCGGACTTTTCGACGTGGCTTTGTCGGGTGTATAAAAAGTCAATCACGGCTTTTCGATAGCTCAGGTACTGCGCACTCTCGGCCAGTGCCACGCGATTGCGTGGGCGTGCCAGCTTCACTTCGAGCACGTCGCCAATGGTGGCTGAGGGGCCGTTCGTCATCATGACGATCTTGTCGCTCAGCAGCACGGCTTCGTCGACATCGTGCGTGACCATCACCACCGTGCTTTGGGTGGTGGCGACGATTTGCAGCAACTCGTCTTGCAGCTTGGCGCGGGTCAGGGCGTCGAGTGCGCCGAAGGGTTCGTCCAGCAGCAAGACCTTGGGCTGCATCGACAAAGCGCGGGCAATGCCGACCCGCTGCTTCATGCCGCCAGAAATTTCACCGGGCCGCTTTTGTGCCGCAGCCGTCAGGCCGACCATGGTCAGCGCGGCGTCGGTGCGCTCTTTCAGTTGCGCCTTGTTGTCGGTTTTTGAGAAGACGCGTTCGACCGCCAAGTAGACGTTTTCGTAGCAGGTCAGCCAAGGCAGCAGCGAGTGGTTTTGAAAGACCACCGCACGCTCAGGGCCGGGGCCAGAGATTTCGCGGTTGGCGCAGAGCAGCGTGCCTTCAGTCGGCGTGGTCAGGCCGGCGAGCAAATTCAGCAAGGTGGACTTGCCGCAGCCGGAGTGACCGATGAGCGCGAAGAACTCGCCTTTGGCGACGGTCAGGTCAATGTCTTTAAGTGCGCAAAACGGTCCCTTTTTGGTCTTGAAGGTTTGCTCAACGCCCTGGATTTCAATGTACTTGGTGCTCAATGAAGTGTGCATGATGGGCTTTCAGTTCTTGACTTCTTCAAAGGTGAAGGCGGTGGCGATCTTGATCAGGATGTATTCCAGAATCAGGCCGACCAGACCGATCACGAAGATGGCGATGATGATGTTCTTGACGTTCAGGTTGTTCCACTCGTCCCAGACCCAAAAGCCGATGCCGACACCGCCGGTGAGCATCTCTGCCGCAACGATCACCAGCCAAGCTGTACCGACCGCCAGACGCACGCCGGTCAGCATGTAGGGCAGCACGGCAGGGAACAAAATCTTCGTGACGATCTTCCACTCAGAGAGGTTCAGCACCCGCGCCACGTTCATGTAGTCTTGCGGCACGCGTTGCACGCCCACCGCCGTGTTGATGATCATGGGCCAGATCGAGCAAATAAAGATGGTCCAGATGGCGGCTGGGTTGGCGCCCTTGAAGACCAGCAGGCCAATTGGCAACCAGGCCAGTGGCGAGACCGGGCGCAACAGGCTGATGAGCGGGTTGAACATGCGGCTCAAAAACGAAAACCGGCCAATCGCAAAGCCCACCGGAATGCCGACCAGCGCTGCCAAGCCAAAGCCCATGGCCACGCGCTTCAGTGAAGACAGCACGTTCCAGCCAATGCCTTGGTCGTTTGGGCCGTTGTCGTAAAACGGATCGCTGAAAAGATCGAAGGCCTGAATCAAAGTGTCTTTGGGCGACGGAATGGCCGCCGCTGTACCCATGGACACCAACTCCCACAGCAGCGCCAGCAAACCCAAACCGAGCACAGGCGGCAAGCAGCCCAGCCACAACCAAGACAGGTCGAACTGGGGCTTGCTGGCAACCGCTGCTGGCGTTGGTTTTTTAACGCTGCGTCGCACCGGCGTCGGGCTGAGCACCATGTCGGTGGCCGGGGCATCGACGGCTGCCTCTGCAGTCCCCAGCGGGTTGTGAAATATGGCACTGACCATGGCTAGACCTACTCTCTTTTCAGGTGAATCGCATCAAACAAATCGTTCAGCAGCTGTGGTGTTGAGACTCAGGCGTGAACCTTGAAGCTGTCAGCGTATTTCTTCGGGTCTTTGCCGTCCCAGACCACACCGTCCATGAACTTGCTGCTGCGGATCTCGCTTTTTGGCAGGCTGACCTTGGCGGCAGTTGCGGCTTGCTTGTAGATGTCGATGCGGTTGACTTGCTTGGCAATCGCCAGGTAGTCCGGATGCTCTTTGATCAGGCCCCAGCGCTTGTGCTGCGTCATGAACCACATGCCGTCCGACAGGTACGGGAAGTTGACCGCACCGTCGTTGTAAAACTTCATGTAGTTCGGGTCATCCCAAGTCTTGCCCATGCCGTTTTGGTAGCGGCCCAAGATGCGCTGGTTGATGACATCAACGCTGGTGTTGACATACGATTTTTCGGCGATGGTTTCGGCCATCTTGTTTTTGTTGCTCAAGCTGGCGTCTATCCATTTGCCAGCTTCCAAAATAGCCGCCATCACGGCGCGCGTGGTGTTCGGGTATTTTTTGGTGAACTCATCGGTGGTGCCCAAGACTTTTTCAGGATGGTCTTTCCAGATGTCTTGGGTGGTGGTCGCTGTGACGCCGATGCCGTCCATGATGGCGCGGTGACCCCAGGGCTCGCCAACGCAAAAACCGTCCATGTTGCCGACGCGCATGTTGGCGACCATTTGCGGTGGCGGCACGGTGATGACTTTCGCGTCCTTCATCGGGTTGACGCCGTTGGCTGCCAGCCAGTAGTAGAGCCACATGGCGTGGGTGCCGGTGGGGAAGGTCTGCGCAAAGGTGTAGTCGCGTTTTTCGCTGGCCATCAACTTGGCCAGGCCGGCACCATCGATGCCGCCTTTGTCAGCGATCTTTTTAGACAGCGTGATGGCCTGACCGTTGTTGTTCAGGTTCATCAGCACGGCCATGTCTTTCTTCGGGCCGGCCGTGCCCATGTGCACGCCGTAGACCAGGCCGTACAAGACGTGGGCAAAGTCGAGCTCACCGCTGACCAATTTGTCGCGCACACCGGCCCAGCTGGCTTCCTTGGTCGGGATGATCTTGATGCCGTATTTCTTGTCAAAACCCATCACCGAGGCCATCACCACCGAGGCGCAGTCGGTCAGCGGAATGAAGCCGATCTTGACCTCCTTCTTTTCCGGGGCGTCAGAGCCTTGCGCATAAACCGCCGCGCGCAGTGCCGGCGTGATGCCGATGGCGCCCACCGAGGCAGCTTGCAGCACGGAGCGGCGTGTCAGAGAAGATTTCAGCAGTTCAGTCATGTCGGTAACTCCAAAAGTGAAGAACAAGAAAAAGAGTCGAAAAAACAAAAAGGCGCTCGGACCGTGCAGACACATGGCTGTGCTGCTGGGTACGAACGCCTTTGTTCGGGTGACTCACCACTTCGCCGTTGAAGTGATGAGTCGATGAGTTTGTTAGTGCAAAAGCTGTGCCAGCGCTTGACCGCTTGTTTCAGCCACTTTGAGGGCGTGATGGTGCTAAATGAGGGGCGGGCAGTGGCTGTGGCGCACTGCTTTTGTGCGCTGCACCAATTTAGGCGGGTTCAGCCCAGCAGGTCAGCGGCGTCCAGCAGACGCTGAGCGACTTCGCCCATGCGCAAGCCTTTGTCCATGGCGGCTTTGCGTAGTCTGTCGTAGGCGACGGCTTCACTCAGGCCTTGTCGCTGCATCACCATGGCTTTGGCCCGGGCTATGATTTTTCGGTCTTGCAACTCGCCTTTGGCGTCGGCGAGTTCCTGGCGCAAACCCTGTTCATGCTCAAAGCGCGCCATCGCCACATCGAGAATAGGGCGGATGCGGGTTGGCTCCAAACCGGCCACGATGTAGGCTGACACGCCCGCTGCCACGGCATCTTTGACGTGGCTGGTGTCGTCGTCGTTGGTGAACAGCACGATGGGCCTGCGGGCGTCGCGCGTGGCCATGACCACGTGCTCAAGCGAATCCCGGGCGTCGCTTTCGGCGTCGACGATGATCATGTCGGGTTGCAACTGCGCCAGCCGCTCGGCCAAGAAGGTGTCGGCGGGCAGGGTGGCGATCAGGTTGAAGCCACCTTCGAGCAGACCAATGCGCAATTGGCGCGAGCGTTCAATCAGCGCCAATGCGGCTTCGTCGTCGGTCTCGAGCACCGACAAATCCGGCGCGATCACGACCAAACGCAAGGACGTGGATGGTTTTTGAAGCGGGATCATGAGTGTGATTCAGCAATATTCAAGCCAAGGTTATTGGCCGGACTCGTAAACTCACCCCATGCTAGTTTTAGGAATTGAATCAAGTTGTGATGAAACCGGCGTGGCGCTGGTCGACACCTCAGGCGTCGGCGTGCCGGCGCTGCTTGCGCACGCGCTGCACAGTCAGATTGAAATGCATCAGGCTTATGGCGGCGTGGTGCCGGAGCTCGCCAGCCGCGACCATATTCGCCGAGTGTTGCCGCTGATCGCTGATGTCATGACGCAAGCCGGCCGCGCGCTGCCGGACGTCGATGTGGTGGCCTATACGCGTGGGCCTGGGCTGGCGGGCGCTTTGCTGGTGGGGGCGGGTGTGGCCTGTTCACTGGCCGCCAGTTTGGCCAAGCCGGTGATGGGTGTGCACCATCTGGAAGGGCATTTGCTGTCGCCATTTTTGAGCGCCGACCCACCGGAATTTCCGTTTGTGGCGTTGCTGGTCTCGGGTGGCCACACACAGCTGATGCGGGTGGACCGCGTCGGCAGCTACGAGTTGCTGGGCGAAAGCATTGACGACGCGGCCGGTGAAGCCTTTGACAAATCCGCCAAGCTGATGGGTTTGCCCTACCCGGGCGGCCCGCACTTGGCCAAGTTGGCCGAGTTGGGCGACCCCGCTGCCTTCAAGCTACCCCGCCCCTTGTTGCACAGCGGGGATTTGGACTTTTCTTTTTCTGGCCTGAAAACCGCCGTGTTGACGCAGGCCAAAAAGTTGGGTGATGACCTTGAGGTGCGCAAGGCAGATCTGGCAGCCTCGACGCAAGCGGCCATCGTCGAGGTGTTGTTGAAGAAATCCATGAGCGCCATGGCGCAGACCGGGCTCAAGCGCTTGGTGGTGGCCGGCGGCGTGGGTGCCAACGCTGAGCTGCGGCGCCAGCTCAATGCAGTTTGCCTGAAGCGCGGCATCCGCGTGCATTACCCCGAACTGCATTTGTGCACCGACAACGGCGCCATGATTGCGCTGGCAGCGGGGATGCGCCTGCAAGCGGGGCTGGAAAACCTGCAGACGGCTTACACCTTTGATGTCAAGCCGCGCTGGCCGTTGGCCGAGCTCAGCCCAAACCCTGGGCTATAATCTGAGGCTTTGCTGCTCTAGCTACGCTTTAAACACGTGCTGAATCAGCAAAGAAACACGACGGTCAGCGGTCAACTCCCACAGTGGGAACACTGCTTCGTTCGCAAGTCCACGTAGAAATCGGAACATCATGATTGCAAAATCGATCAAGGCTGACATTGTTCAAGCCAACGCACGCCAAGCTGGCGACACCGGCAGCCCAGAAGTCCAAGTCGCTCTGCTGACTGGCCGCATCAACGAATTGATGCCTCACTTCAAAACCCACGCCAAAGACCACCACGGTCGCCGTGGTCTGTTGCGCATGGTCAGCCGTCGCCGCAAGCTGCTGGACTACCTGAAGTCCAAAGATGCTTCCCGTTACGTTGCGCTGATCGCCAAACTTGGCCTGCGCAAGTAATCGCTGACAAACTTTAAGAGCGCCTGAGTTAGTTCACTAGCTCAGGCGTTTTTTACTTCGGAGCAAGGCAAAACGAGCACGCGCTGTGTCATTCCACAAGAAAAGTCCTGCAGTATGCTGGTTTTTCAGGCATCTTTTGGAATGGCATCGTGTTCAGCCAGCCCCGCTCCGGGCCCCAGGTTGCAGCCTCATGCAGCCGATTTACATGGAGCAAAACAATGAGCATTTTCAACAAAGTCAGCAAAACTTTCCAATGGGGCCAGCACAAGGTCACGATGGAAACCGGCGAAATGGCCCGTCAGTCCAGCGGCGCTGTGTTGGTCGACATGGACGGCACGGTTGTGCTGGCCACCGTGGTCGCCAAGACCGTCGCCAAGCCCGGTCAAGACTTCTTCCCGTTGACCGTCGATTACCTTGAGAAAACCTACGCCGCTGGCCGCATTCCCGGCAGTTTCTTCAAGCGCGAAGGCCGTCCTAGCGAGTTCGAAACCCTGACTTCGCGCCTGATCGATCGTCCGATCCGTCCTTTGTTTCCTGAAGGCTTCTTCAATGAAGTTCAGGTCGTCATCCATGTGTTGTCTCTGAACCCTGAAGTTGAAGGCGACATTCCTGCGCTGATCGCTTCGAGCGCTGCGCTGTCGATTTCCGGCATCCCTTTCAATGGCCCGATCGGTGCTGCTCGCGTGGCTTACATCGACGGCCAGTACGTGCTCAATCCAGGCAAGACCCAGCTCAAAGATTCGACGATGGACTTGGTTGTGGCCGGTACCGAAGCCGCAGTGCTGATGGTCGAGTCAGAAGCCCAGCAACTGTCTGAAGAAATCATGCTCGGCGCGATCGTGTTTGGCCATGAGCAAGGCAACATCGCCATCAACGCCATTCACGAACTCGTGCGTGATGCTGGCAAGCCAGTTTGGGCCTGGGAAGCGCCTGCCAAAGACCTGCCTTTGATCGCCAAGGTCAATGAGTTGGCTGCAGCCAAGCTCGAAGCGGCTTACCAAATTCGCACCAAGCAAGCCCGTACGCAAGCTTGCCGCGTGGTGACGTCTGACGTCATGGCCGCGCTCAAAGCCGACGGCCTGGCATTTGACAGCGTCACCGTTGAAGGCATGTTGTTCGACATCGAAGCGAAGATCGTTCGCAGCCAGATTCTGGCTGGTGAGCCCCGCATTGACGGCCGCGACACGCGCACCGTTCGCGCCATTGAAATCCGCAACAGCGTGCTGCCGCGCACCCACGGTTCTGCCTTGTTCACACGTGGCGAAACCCAGGCACTGGTGGTTACCACCTTGGGCACCGAGCGTGATGCACAGCGCATCGACGCACTGTCCGGTGACTACGAAGACCGCTTCATGCTGCACTACAACATGCCTCCGTTCGCCACTGGCGAAACGGGCCGTGTGGGTTCGCCAAAGCGTCGTGAAATCGGTCACGGCCGTCTGGCCAAGCGCGCGCTGATCGCTGTGCTGCCAAGCAAAGAAGAGTTCCCGTACACCATGCGTGTGGTGTCTGAAATCACGGAGTCCAACGGCTCGTCGTCAATGGCTTCGGTCTGCGGCGGCTGCTTGTCGCTGATGGACGCTGGCGTGCCGATGAAAGCCCACGTGGCCGGTATCGCCATGGGTTTGATCAAAGAAGACAACCGCTTCGCCGTGCTGACCGACATCTTGGGTGATGAAGATCATCTGGGCGACATGGACTTCAAAGTGGCCGGTACCACCGCCGGTATCACTGCGCTGCAAATGGACATCAAAATCCAAGGCATCACCAAAGAAATCATGCAGGTGGCGCTGGCTCAGGCCAAAGAAGCCCGCATGCACATTTTGGGCAAAATGCAAGAAGCCATGGGCGAAGCCAAGACCGAAGTGTCTGACTTCGCGCCACGTCTGTACGTCATGAAGATCAATCCGGAAAAAATCCGTGACGTGATCGGCAAGGGTGGCGCTGTCATTCGCGCACTGACCGAAGAAACCGGCACACAGATCAACATCGCAGAAGACGGCACCATCACCATCGCGTCGAACGACACGGCCAAGGCTGACGAGGCCAAGCGCCGCATCGCTGAGATCACCGCTGAAGTCGAAATCGGCAAGATCTACGAAGGCCCGATCACCAAGCTGCTGGACTTCGGCGCACTGATCAATCTGCTGCCAGGCAAAGACGGTTTGCTGCACATCAGCCAAATCGCCCACGAGCGTGTTGAGCGCGTGTCTGACTACCTCAAAGAAGGTCAGATCGTTCGCGTCAAGGTCATGGAAACCGACGAAAAAGGTCGCGTCAAGCTGTCCATGAAAGCGCTGATCGAGCGTCCAGGCCAACAGAACGATCAGGGCTAAAGCCTTCACGTCGCGATGAAAGCTGTTGAAATCACTGTTTACGGCGCGCCCGATGTGCTGCGCATCGGCGAACGTCCGGACCCCGTTGCGGGTGCTGGCGAGGTGTTGATTCGTGTCAAGGCCAGCGGGATCAACCGTCCCGATGTGCTGCAGCGTACGGGCAATTACCCGGTGCCACCAGGTGCCTCCGATATTCCCGGCCTTGAAGTGGCGGGCGAGATCGTGGCGGGTGATGCTGCAGCGATGTCAGCAGCGGGTTTCAAACTAGGTGACCGCGTTTGTGCCTTGGTGGCGGGTGGCGGTTATGCCGAGTTGTGCGTGGCGCCTGTGGGCCAGTGCCTGCCAGTGCCGGCCGGCTTGAGCGACATCGAAGCGGCGACTTTGCCAGAGACGTTTTTCACGGTCTGGAGCAATGTCTTTGACCGGGCTCGTTTGCAGGCGGGTGAAACCTTGTTGATTCAAGGTGGCACCAGTGGCATCGGCGTGACGGCGATTCAGATGGCCAAGGCGCTGGGCGCGACGGTCATTGCAACGGCTGGCAGCGACGAAAAATGCGCAGCTTGCATCGCTTTGGGTGCAGACCATGCGATCAATTACAAGACGGCTGATTTCTCGGTCGAGGCTCGCAAGCTGACCGACGGCAAGGGTGTCAATGTCATTCTCGACATGGTCGCCGGCAGCTACGTGTCGCGTGAAGTCGAATGCTTGGCTGAAGACGGCCGCTTGGTGATCATTGCAGTGCAGGGCGGTGTCAAGGCTGAATTCAACGCTGGCATGGTGCTGCGTAAGCGCTTGACCATCACCGGTTCGACATTGCGGCCTCGGCCGCTGACTTTTAAAACAGCGATTGCTGACGCACTGCGGAGCAAGGTCTGGCCATTGGTTGAAAGCGGGGCGATCAAGCCTGTCATTTACAAAGTATTTGCCGCTGAAGATGCCGCCAAAGCGCACACGCTGATGGAGTCGAATCAGCATGTTGGCAAAATTGTTTTAACCTGGTAACCAGCGAGTTTGGCGATGACAAAACTGATTGCAGGTAACTGGAAAATGAATGCCAGCTTGGCTGCCAATGAAGCGCTCTTGAGCGCCCTGGCCAGCGGTTTGCCCCAGACCTTGTCGTGTGATGTGGCTGTCTGCATTCCGGCGCCTTATTTTGCGCAGTTCCAGGCCTTGGTTGCAACGACACCGGCCTTGGCCGCGGTGGCTTTGGGTGCGCAAGATGTCTCCAGCCAGCCGGCAGGCGCCTTCACCGGTGAAGTCAGTGCAGCCATGCTGAAAGACTTCGCTTGCCGTTACGCCATCGTTGGTCATTCCGAGCGTCGTCAGTACCACGGCGAGACAGATGCGCTTGTGGCGGCCAAAGCGCAACAAGCCTTGGCTGTTGGCATCACGCCGATTGTCTGTGTGGGTGAAACCTTGGCTGAGCGTGAAGCTGGCCAAACCACCGAAGTGGTGAAGCGTCAATTGGCGGCTGTGATTCAAGCCAATGGGCATTGCATCAGCGAAATTGTGCTGGCTTACGAGCCAGTGTGGGCGATTGGCACTGGCAAGACGGCCAGCCCAGAAGAAGCCCAAGCCGTGCACGCCGTGTTGCGTGCGCAGCTCGCAGCTGCCACCGGGCAGGCTAGTCGCGTGAAGATTATTTATGGTGGCAGCATGAACGCGGCGAATGCCGCTACCTTGCTGGCGCAGCCTGACATTGATGGCGGCCTGATCGGTGGCGCATCACTCAAGGCGGCTGACTTTTTGAGCATTGTTTCTGCAGCCACTTGAGTGCGTGGCGGCGTAAATTTTTAAGATCTTTAGGTATTGAGGAGTTTTTATGAATGTTGCATTGACCATCGTCCTGGCTGTCCAAATGTTGGCAGCTCTCGTCATGATTGGCTTGATCTTGGTTCAGCACGGCAAAGGTGCTGACATGGGTGCGGCTTTTGGCAGTGGCGGTTCAGGCAGTTTGTTTGGTGCCAGTGGCAGCGCCAACTTCATGTCGCGCGCGACGGCTGTGTTGGCGACAATTTTCTTCGTCGCTACGCTGGCGTTGGCCTACTTTGGTGGTCCCAAGGCAAGCCCTGGTTCGAGCGTGCTTGAGGGCTCCTCAGTGATGCTGCCTGCTGTACCAGGTGCTGGCCAGATCCCCGCCTCTTCTGTCCCAGCGGCTGCCGGCACCGATGCCAGCGTGCCACCGGCCACAGTGACGCCTGGGGCGGGTCAAATTCCGACGAAATAAGCCTCAAGGCTGGCAGCAGTCAGCTCAAATTGATGTATTTTCAGAGTAAACTCTGAGACTGTCTGGAAGGCCAAAACTTCGGTTTTCCTCATGCGTTCAGACAGAAAAAAACCGCGGTCGTGGTGAAATTGGTAGACACGCTATCTTGAGGGGGTAGTGGCGAAAGCTGTGCGAGTTCGAGTCTCGCCGACCGCACCAGATATGAGCGCTGACAGAGCCCCTTTTTTTGTCGGGAATGCCAAACCGAACTATCGAGTTGCTTGTCAAGTGCGTGTAGGCTTGGTGTGAAAAAATCTATGCAGACCAACTCTACAAGTCAGCAACCTAAGCGGCGCCAGCACGATGAACCTTGAACAATACCTCCCTGTCCTGTTGTTTATTCTGGTGGGTGTCGCAGTCGGTGTCGTGCCCCAGGTTCTGGGGCGGTTGTTGGGTCCGCATCGCCCTGACAGCGAAAAAAACTCTCCTTATGAATGCGGCTTCGAGGCCTTCGAAGACGCGCGTATGAAGTTCGACGTACGCTACTACTTGGTCGCCATTCTCTTTATTCTTTTCGACCTTGAAATCGCTTTTCTGTTCCCGTGGGCTGTGGCGCTCAAGGAGATCGGCATCGTCGGTTTCTGGGCCATGATGATTTTTCTCGGCATTTTGGTCGTCGGTTTTATCTATGAATGGAAAAAAGGCGCGCTGGATTGGGAATGAGCGTTCCCATTTAAATAGCGACCGATAGATTCCGCCACAAAGGTACTGGTATGTCACTTGAAGGTGTTTTCAACGAAGGCTTCATGACCACGAGTTACGACTCGGTGGTGAATTGGGCTAAAACCGGATCGCTCTGGCCCATGACCTTTGGTCTGGCTTGCTGCGCGGTCGAGATGATGCATGCCGGTGCTGCGCGCTACGACATTGATCGTTTTGGCATGTTGTTCCGGCCCAGTCCGCGTCAGTCCGATCTGATGATCGTTGCCGGCACGCTGTGCAACAAGATGGGTCCGGCGCTGCGCAAGGTTTATGACCAGATGGCTGAGCCACGCTGGGTGCTGTCGATGGGTTCTTGTGCCAACGGCGGCGGCTACTATCATTACAGTTATTCAGTTGTCCGTGGCTGCGATCGCATCGTGCCCGTCGATGTGTACGTGCCGGGTTGCCCGCCAACCGCCGAGGCATTGCTGTACGGCATTATCCAATTGCAGCAAAAAATTCGCCGCACCAACACCATTGCGAGGGCTTGATGGGACCACTGCATCCAGCCACTGCCGAGCAAATCAAGGACATTGTCGCGACTGCATTGAACGGCAAGCTCAAAAGCGCCTCGGTCGCTTTTGGTGAGCTCACGATCGTTGTCAAGGCCGCTGACTACCTGGCTGCTGCCCTGATTTTGCGCGACGCGCCAGGCTGTCAGTTTGAGCAGTTGCTTGACCTTTGCGGCATTGATTATTCCGACTACGGCAATGGCTCGCACGACGGCCTGCGTTTTTGTGTGTCTTCGCACTTGCTGTCGGTCAGCCTGAACCAGCGTGTGCGCCTGAAAGTCTTCTGTGAAGATGATGACTTTCCTGTCGTGGCTTCTGTCAACGACATCTGGAATTCCGCCAACTGGTTTGAGCGCGAAGCTTTTGACTTGTTCGGTATCGTTTTTGACGGTCACAACGATCTGCGTCGTATCCTGACGGACTACGGCTTCATCGGCCATCCTTTTCGCAAGGATTTTCCGACCACAGGTCACGTCGAGATGCGTTACGACCCAGAACAAAAGCGCGTCATTTATCAACCGGTGACGATCGAGCTGCGCGAGATCACGCCGCGTGTGATCCGCGAAGACAACTACGCCGGAACGAGCAGTTCCACGGCGGTCAAGGCTTAAGACATGGCTGAAATCAAGAATTACACGCTGAACTTCGGACCTCAACATCCGGCTGCACACGGCGTCTTGCGTCTGGTGCTGGAGCTCGACGGTGAAGTCATCCAGCGCGCAGATCCACACATCGGCCTGCTGCACCGCGCCACTGAAAAACTGGCTGAAAGCAAGACCTACATCCAGTCCTTGCCTTACATGGACAGGCTCGACTACGTCTCGATGATGTCGAATGAGCAAGCGTACTGCCTGGCGATCGAAAAGATGATGGGCGTTGACGTCCCTGTTCGCGCGCAATACATCCGCGTGATGTACGCTGAGATTACGCGCTTGCTGAACCACTTGATGTGGTTGGGCGCGCACGGTTTCGACTGCGGCGCGATGAACATGTTGATTTATTGCTTCCGCGAACGCGAAACCTTGTTTGACATGTACGAGGCCGTGTCCGGCGCGCGCATGCACGCAGCGTATTTCCGTCCTGGCGGCGTCTACCGCGACCTGCCTGACAGCATGCCGCAGTACAAGGTCAGCAAAGTCAAGAACGCCAAGGCGATTGAGAAGCTGAATGAAAATCGTCAAGGTTCCCTGCTTGATTTCATCGAAGACTTCACCAAAAAATTCCCGGGTTATGTCGATGAATACGAAACCCTGTTGACCGACAACCGCATCTGGAAACAACGCACCGTGGGTGTCGGCGTGGTCTCGCCAGAACGTGCCTTGAGTCTTGGTTTCACCGGCCCGATGTTGCGTGGTTCGGGCTTCGCTTGGGACTTGCGCAAGACGCAGCCCTACGACGCCTACAGCCAGATGGACTTCGACGTGCCGGTTGGCAAAACCGGTGACTGCTACGATCGTTACTTGGTTCGCATCGAAGAAATGCGTCAGTCCAACCGCATCATCCAGCAGTGCATTGACTGGCTGCGCGTCAACCCCGGCCCGGTCATCACCAGCAACCACAAAGTGGCTGCGCCTGACCGTGAATCCATGAAGACCAACATGGAAGAGCTGATCCACCATTTCAAGCTCTTCACCGAAGGCTTTCATGTGCCCGAAGGCGAAGCTTACGCAGCCGTTGAGCACCCGAAAGGCGAGTTCGGCATCTATATCGTTAGCGATGGGGCCAACAAACCTTATCGCTTGAAAATTCGCCCACCTGGCTTCTCCCATTTGGCGGCCATGGACGAGATGTCACGCGGCCACATGATTGCCGATGCCGTTGCAGTGATTGGCACGATGGACATCGTGATCGGCGAGAATGACCGATGAGCACCCAACGCACCTTCATGATTTCAGACACCAACCGCGCGCTCTTTGACCGCGAAGTCGCCAAGTACCCTGCAGACCAGCGTCAGTCGGCCGTCATGGCTTGCTTGACCATCGTGCAGCAGGCCCAGGGCTTTGTCAGCGCCGAGAGCGAAAAAGCTGTGGCCGATTACCTTGGTATGGCGCCGATTGCCGTGCACGAAGTCACGACCTTCTACAACATGTACAACCAGCACCCAGTCGGCAAGTACAAGCTGAATGTTTGCACCAACTTGCCGTGCCAATTGCGGGCCGGCGACAAAGCATTGGTGTACCTCGAGAAAAAACTCGGTGTCACCATGGGTGGTACCACGGCTGATGGTCTTTTCACGCTGCAACAGTCCGAGTGTTTGGGCGCTTGCGGCGACGCACCGGTGTTGCTGGTCAACGACGTCAACATGTGCAGCTTCATGAGCAACGACAAGCTCGATCAATTGATCGACGGCTTGACATCCGCAGAGGCCAAGTAACCATGACGACCGCTTCCAATGTGCTCTCCCAGTTTGCCGCCACCGGCGTGCAGACCTCGTTTCATGGCCGTCACATCAACCCGCAAATCATGGCGGGTCTGGACGGCAACAATTGGCGCCTGAAAGACTACGAAGCCCGCGGCGGCTACCAAGCCCTGCGCAAAATTCTGGGTCAAGACGGCGGTGAAGGCATGACGCCGGATCAGGTCATTGCGGAAGTCAAAGCCAGTAGCCTGCGCGGCCGGGGTGGTGCTGGTTTCCCGACCGGTTTGAAGTGGAGCTTCATGCCGCGCCAGTTCCCGGGCCAAAAATACCTCGTTTGCAACTCAGACGAAGGCGAACCCGGAACCGCCAAAGACCGCGACATCATGCAGTACAACCCGCATATCGTGATCGAGGGCATGGCGATTGCAGCCTACGCCATGGGCATCACGGTCGGCTACAACTACATTCACGGCGAAATCTTCACCACTTACCAGCGCTTCGAAGCAGCGTTGGAAGAAGCCCGTGCAGCAGGCCTGTTGGGCAACAATATTCTGGGCAGCACTTACAGCTTTCAGTTGCATGCGGCTCATGGCTTCGGTGCTTATATTTGCGGTGAAGAAACCGCTTTGCTTGAATCGCTCGAAGGCAAAAAAGGCCAGCCGCGTTTCAAGCCGCCGTTCCCGGCCAGTTTTGGTTTGTACGGCAAGCCGACCACCATCAACAACACTGAAACCTTCGCTGCGGTGCCTTGGATCATCCGCAACGGCGGTCAGGCGTATCTGGAATGCGGCAAGCCGAACAATGGTGGCACCAAAATTTTCACCATCAGCGGTGATGTGGAACGCCCGGGCAACTACGAAATTCCGATGGGCACGCCCTTCGCCACCTTGTTAGAACTCGCCGGCGGCATGCGCGGTGGTCGCAAGCTCAAAGCAGTGATCCCCGGCGGTTCGTCGATGCCCGTGCTGCCCGCCGACATCATGATGGCCACCAACATGGACTACGACTCCATCGCCAAGGCGGGTTCGATGCTGGGTTCAGGCGCGGTCATCGTGATGGACGAAACCCGTTGCATGGTGAAAAGCCTGCTGCGTCTGTCTTACTTTTACATGCACGAGAGCTGTGGCCAGTGCACGCCGTGCCGCGAAGGCACGGGTTGGCTGTGGCGCATGGTCGACCGCATTGAACATGGTAAAGGCCGCGAGAGCGATCTCGACATGCTGAACTCTGTGTCCGACAATATTCAGGGCCGTACCATCTGCGCGCTGGGCGACGCTGCGGCGATGCCGGTACGCGCCATGATCAAGCATTTCCGTGCTGAGTTTGAGCACCACATCACCCACAAGACCTGCCTGGTCCCGGTTGACGCGCTGCCAGTGGCCCACGGTTAAAGCATAAGCAAAAGCAAGAGCGAGAGCAAATCAATGGTTGAAATCCAACTTGACGGCCAGACAGTGGAAGTGCCAGCGGGCAGCACGGTGATGCATGCGGCCGAAAAAGCCGGTACTTATATTCCGCATTTCTGCTATCACAAGAAACTCAGCATTGCAGCCAACTGCCGCATGTGTCTGGTTGATGTCGAAAAGGCACCCAAGCCGATGCCGGCCTGTGCCACACCCGTGACCCAAGGCATGGTGGTGTTCACCAAAACCGACAAAGCCATCAAAGCCCAAAAGGGTGTGATGGAATTTTTGCTGATCAACCACCCTTTGGACTGCCCGATCTGCGACCAAGGCGGCGAATGCCAACTGCAAGACTTGGCTGTGGGTTATGGCGGCAGCGGTTCCCGCTACGAAGAAGAAAAACGCGTGGTCTTCCACAAAGACGTCGGACCGTTGGTGTCGATGCAGGAAATGAGCCGTTGCATCCATTGCACGCGCTGCATTCGTTTCGGCCAGGAAGTCGCTGGCGTGATGGAACTCGGTATGTCGCACCGTGGTGAGCATGCCGAGATCGAGACCTTTGTCGGCATGTCGGTGGACTCTGAACTGTCAGGCAACATGATCGACATCTGCCCGGTCGGTGCGCTCACCAGCAAGCCATTCCGTTACAGCGCCCGCACGTGGGAGTTGTCCCGTCGCAAGTCTGTCAGCCCGCACGACTCGACCGGCAGCAACCTGATCGTTCAGGTCAAAAACAACAAGGTCATGCGTGTCTTGCCGCTTGAAAACGAAGACATCAACGAATGCTGGATTGCTGACCGCGATCGTTTCTCGTACGAAGCACTGAACACCAACGAACGCTTGACCAGCCCGATGATCAAGCAGGGCGGCAAGTGGGCCACGGTGGATTGGCAAACTGCGCTGGAGTATGTCGCCAACGGCCTCAAGCTCATCAAGGCCGACCATGGCGCGGCCAGTATCGGTACGCTGGCCAGCCCGCACAGCACGGTCGAAGAGTTGTACCTGGCTGGCGCTTTGATGCGCGGTCTGGGCAGCGAGAACATTGACTACCGCCTGCGCAACGCCGACTTCACGCCGAGCGATGCAGTGCGCTGGTTGGGGACGTCGATTGCTTCACTCACTAACTTGCAACGCGTCTTGGTCGTCGGCTCCAACCTGCGCAAAGACCACCCGCTGTTCGCGCAACGCATTCGCCAAGCCGCCCGCAAGGGTTGCGCGGTACACGCCATGGTCTCAACCCATGAGTTGTCAGCTGCAGACGCTTGGGCCTTGCCACTGGCTGGTCGCTTGATAGTCGAGCCAGCTGACTGGTTCAAACAACTGACTGAACTGGCTGCCGCCATTGCCGCAGAAACCGGCGCGGCTTTGCCGGTCGGTTTGCAGGCACCGGCTGTCAGCGCTGCGGCCAAGGCCATGGCCACGTCGCTGCTTGGCGGCGAGCGCAAAGCGATCCTGCTCGGCAATGCTGCCGCGCACCACGCCCAAGCCAGCCACCTGCTGGCCCTGAGCAACTGGATTGCAACGCAAACCGGTGCCACTTTGGGTTACCTCACAGAAGCCGCCAACACGGTGGGCGCACAGTTGGCTGGCGCACAACCAGTCGCAGCGGGTTTGAATGCTGGGCAAATGCTGGGCGGCCAACTCAAAGCGGTCATCCTGCTCAACAACGAGCCTGAGTTCGACTCAGCTGCTGGCGCGCAAGCGGCCGCTGGTCTGGGTCACGCGCAGATGGTCGTGACACTGAGCCCGTTCAAGGCCAACATGGCTTTTTGTGACGTGCTGTTGCCGATCGCTCCGTTCACCGAAACATCGGGTACTTTCGTCAACGCCGAAGGTCGTGTTCAGAGTTTTCATGCTGTCGTCAAGCCCTTGGGCGAAACCCGTCCTGCTTGGAAAGTCTTGCGCGTGCTGGGCAATATGCTCGGTTTGCCGGGCTTTGATTTCGACTCCTCGGCAGAAGTCCTGGCGCAGGTCTTTGGCCCCGCGACGGAAGGCCTCACGCACGTGCCGGCCGACAAGCTCGGCAACACCACTCAGGCACTGGCGATGGCATCTTCGGCCCCGGTGGGTCGACCTGCAGTGGCCGCTATTTACCAACTCGACGGTCTGGTCCGACGGGCTTCTGCATTGCAATTGACTGCCGATGCCCGCCAAGCGGCGGCTAGCCCAGAGCCAGCGAAAGAAGCGCAAGAGCAAGAGGTTCACGCATGATCGACAGTATTTTCCTGGCTGGTCAAGGCCTCATGGGGGGCGCTTGGCCTACCACCGTTTGGCCGGTGTTGTGGACGCTCATCAAGATCGTTGCTGTGTTGTTGCCGTTGATGGGTTGCGTGGCTTATCTGACGCTGTGGGAGCGCAAGGCGATTGGCTTCACGCAGATTCGTTTGGGGCCAAACCGCGTCGGACCCTTCGGTTTGTTGCAGCCGATTGCTGATGCACTCAAGCTGCTGACCAAAGAAATCATCATGCCCACGGCGGCCAGCAAGGGCTTGTTTGTGCTCGGCCCGATCATGACCATCATGCCGGCGCTCGCTGCCTGGGCAGTCATTCCGTTTGGTCCTGACGTTGCGCTGGCCAATATCAATGCGGGCTTGCTGTTTCTGATGGCGATCACCTCGCTAGAGGTTTACGGCGTCATCATCGCCGGTTGGGCGTCCAACTCGAAGTACGCTTTTCTGGGGGCGATGCGCGCTTCTGCGCAAATGGTCAGCTACGAAATCGCTATGGGCTTTTGCTTGGTGGTGGTGCTGATGGTTTCGGCCAGTCTGAACATGACCGACATCGTCATGGGGCAAGCGCAGGGCATGGCGGCCAGCCGCGGTTTGAACTTCTTGTCATGGAACTGGTTGCCGTTGTTGCCCATCTTTGTGGTGTATTTCATCGCCGGTCTGGCTGAAACCAACCGCCATCCGTTTGACGTCGTTGAAGGCGAATCAGAAATCGTCGCCGGCCATATGGTCGAGTACTCCGGCATGGCCTTCGCGATGTTCTTTTTGGCTGAATACGCCAACATGATTCTGGTCTCAGTGTTGTGCGTGATCTTGTTCCTTGGTGGCTGGTTGCCGCCGATCGACTCGGCCTTGTTCAACTGGATTCCGGGTTGGATCTGGCTCGGCCTGAAATCCTTTGTCGTGGTCACGATGTTCTTGTGGGTGCGTGCCACCTTCCCGCGCTTTCGCTATGACCAAATCATGCGTTTGGGCTGGAAGATTTTCATCCCCGTCACGCTGGTCTGGTTGGTTGTTGTTGCAGCCTGGATGCAGACGCCTTACAGCATCTGGTGAAATAAATGTGCCCCCACGTTCGCTCACTTTGTGTAGCTCTCTGCCCCCCTGGGGGGCCACTGCGCCTGCGGCCCGGCAGAGCCGGTTCCGCGGCCCCTGCTGGGTGGACGAACCACCTTGTGCGCTCCTTCATTGCGGGAAATTAATATGTCAGTCGCTTCTGTCAAAGATTTTGTCTCGAGCTTCATGCTCATTGAGTTGTTCAAGGGCATGGCCCTGACCGGCAAGTACATGTTCCGCAGCAAGATCACGGTGCAGTTCCCTGAAGAAAAAACGCCGCAGAGTCCGCGTTTTCGGGGCTTGCACGCTCTGCGTCGTTATGAGAACGGTGAAGAACGTTGCATTGCTTGCAAGCTCTGCGAAGCGGTCTGTCCGGCCATGGCCATCACGATCGAGTCGGATGTGCGTGAAGACGGCAGCCGGCGCACCTCGCGTTACGACATCGATCTGACCAAGTGCATTTTTTGCGGCTTTTGTGAAGAAAGCTGCCCGGTTGACTCAATTGTCGAAACCCACATCCTTGAATACCACGGCGAAAAACGCGGTGACCTGTACTTCACCAAAGACATGTTGCTGGCCGTGGGTGACCGTTACGAAGCTGACATTGCGGCCAACCGGGCGGTTGACGCCAAGTACCGTTAAGCCAACTGACAAGCCACCCAACCGACCGATCCTGACTTCGATCCACTCGCTGCCCGCACGAAAGAATCAATAACAACATGGACGCTCATACAGGTCTTTTTTATGCCTTTGCCGCGGTGCTTTTGTTCGCCGCCTTCAAAGTCATCACCGCCCGCAATCCGGTGCATGCTGCGCTGTATCTGGTGCTGGCCTTTTTTCAAGCCTCCGCACTGTGGATTTTGCTGAAGGCCGAGTTTCTGGCGATCACGCTGGTGCTGGTTTACGTCGGCGCTGTGATGGTGCTGTTCCTCTTTGTCGTGATGATGTTGGACATCAACCTCGACGGCATGCGCAAGGGTTTTTGGAAGCATTTCCCGCTGGCCGCTGGCGTTGGCGCCTTGATCGCGCTGGAAATGGCGGCCGTGCTGATGGGTGGTTTTCGTCTCAGTGAAGTGCCCCAAAATGCGCTTGCCGTTGGCGAGACTGCCGTGCAACTGTCCAACACCAAAGAGCTCGGCAAGGTGCTGTATTCGCAGTACCTGTACCCGCTGGAAGTGGCCGCTGCGATTTTGCTGGTCGCCATGATTGCCGCGATTGCGCTGACCCTGCGTCAACGCAAAGACTCTAAATCCATCAACCCAGCGGATCAGATCCGCGTCAAGAGTACGGACCGTGTGCGTCTTGTAAAAATGAACCCGATCATGGCTGCACCTGAGCCGGTTGCCGCCGTCGTCGAGGAGAAAAAAGCATGATCACCCTTGGCCACTTTTTATCACTGGGCGCGATGTTGTTTGCGCTGTCAGTGATTGGTATTTTCCTGAATCGCAAAAACCTCATTGTGTTGCTGATGGCCATTGAGCTGATGCTGCTGGCCGTCAACATGAACTTTGTGGCGTTCTCGTACTACCTGAACGACATGGCAGGCCAGATTTTTGTTTTCTTCATCCTGACCGTAGCCGCCGCAGAATCGGCGATTGGTTTGGCCATCTTGGTGCTTTTGTTTCGCAACAAGGCCAGCATCAATGTGGACGAACTCAACACGCTCAAGGGTTGAGCATGATGCTGCACGCTTTTGCTGTCCCCTTTGCGTTTTTTCGCCATACGTCCTTTTGAGTAGATAAGAACACAAGATGAGTCAAACCCTATCAGCCTCCACCTTGCTTGCCGTGCCCATGGCGCCGCTGGTCGGATCATTGCTGGCCGGCATTCTGGGCACCGCCTTGGGTGGCAACCTGATCGGTCGTCGCCTGACCCACAGCCTGACTATTCTGGGCGTGCTGGTGGCCTTTGTGTTGTCGGCCCTGACGCTCCAAAGCGTCGTCGTTGATGGCGCGCGTTTCAACGAAACGCTCTACACCTGGATGGTCGTGGGCGGCCTGAAGATGGAGATTGGTTTTCTGGTCGATGGCCTGACCGCCATGATGATGGTCGTCGTCACCTTTGTGTCGTTGATGGTGCACATCTACACCATCGGCTACATGAAAGAAGACGCTGGCTACAACCGTTTCTTTGCCTACATTTCCTTGTTCACTTTTTCCATGCTGATGCTGGTCATGAGCAACAACATGCTGCAACTGTTTTTCGGCTGGGAAGCGGTTGGCTTGGTGTCGTACCTGCTGATTGGTTTCTGGTTCAACAAACCGACAGCCATTTTTGCCAATATGAAGGCTTTTTTGGTCAACCGTGTGGGTGACTTCGGCTTCATTCTCGGCATCGGCCTGATCGCGGTTTACGCCGGTACCCTCAACTACACCGAAGCGTTTGCCAAGACCGACGAACTGGCGCTGTTGAACCTGCCGGGTACCAGCTGGATGCTGGTCACCGTCATCAGCATTTGTTTGTTCATTGGCGCGATGGGCAAGTCGGCCCAGTTCCCACTGCACGTGTGGTTGCCAGATTCTATGGAAGGTCCAACCCCCATCTCGGCGCTGATTCATGCGGCGACCATGGTGACCGCTGGTATTTTCATGGTGGCTCGCATGTCACCCATTTTTGAATTGAGCGACACGGCACTCAGCTTCATCATGATCATCGGCGCGATTACCGCACTTTTCATGGGTTTTCTCGGGATGGTGCAGAACGACATCAAGCGCGTGGTGGCGTATTCGACGCTGTCGCAGTTGGGTTACATGACAGTCGCGCTCGGCGCCTCGGCTTACTCGGTTGCGGTGTTCCACTTGATGACGCACGCCTTCTTCAAGGCGCTGCTGTTCCTTGCCGCTGGTTCGGTCATCATTGCCATGCACCACAATCAGGACATCCGCACCATGGGTGGCCTGAAAAAATACATGCCGATCACCTGGATCACCTCGCTGATTGGATCATTGGCCTTGATCGGCACGCCCTTCCTGTCGGGCTTTTATTCCAAGGAAAGCATCATCGAGGCGGTCAAGCTGTCACATCTTCCGGCGGCGAACATTGCCTACTGGGCGGTGCTGATCGGCGTGTTCGTTACGGCGTTCTACTCCTTTCGCATGTATTTCCTCGTCTTTCATGGCAAGGAGCGGTTCCGCAACGCGCATCATGAGCACGGACATGACCACGACGATCACGCTCATGGCGGCGATCCACACGAAACACCGTGGGTGGTGACCGGCCCGCTGCTGGCGTTGGCGCTGCCTTCACTGGCAATCGGTTACATGACCATCGAGCCGATGCTGTTTGGCGATTTCTTTGGCAACGCAATTTATGTCGCCGATCGCCATCCGGTGATGCACGAGCTCAATCAGGAGTTTCATGGCGCGATGGCGATGGGCCTGCACGCAATCACAACGCTGCCGTTCTGGCTGGCGGCGGCAGGTGTAGGGCTGTCTGCTTTCTTCTACCTCAAACGCCCGGATATCCCGGCAGCGATCCAGAAGCGTTTCAGCTTTATTCACAGCATGCTCGTCAACAAATACTGGTTCGACGAACTCTATAGCTGGCTGTTTGCGGGTGGCGCGCGCCTGCTGGGCGGCGGTTTGTGGCGCGGTGGCGACCAGGCCATCATCGACGGCGCGATCAACGGCACTGCACGCCTGATAGACCGGGCAGCCCGACTGATGCGCGCCTTTCAGTCCGGCTATATCTACCATTACGCTTTCGCCATGCTGATCGGGGTGTTTGCCCTGGTCACCTGGTTTGCCCGACTGAACTGACCCATGATCGACACCATTCTTTCTCTCGTCATCTGGGTGCCCATCCTTGCGGGGGTGGCCGTGCTCGCCACGGGTTCCGACAAAAACGCGGTGCTGGCGCGCTGGCTT